>CANMOV010000019.1 GCA_947499565.1 uncultured Croceitalea sp. | reverse complement strand
AACTATTCGTTATATATTTAAAAACTACATACCTTAAGTACCTTCTTTTTACTTCGTCCCTATATGTTAAGATATTACCTTCCCGCGAAGGCGGGAATCTCTAAGGAACCGAAGGATTTAAATTGCTTTATGTTCCAAAGAGATGCCAAATCAAGTTTGGCATTAAGATTTAGGTGGCCATGGCGACGGGGTTCACCCCTTCCCATCCCGAACAGGGAAGTTAAGCCCGTTTGCGCCGATGGTA
>CANMOV010000018.1 GCA_947499565.1 uncultured Croceitalea sp. | reverse complement strand
GTAAATGATTTTGAGGCTGCTGATGATTCTATTTTCAACAACTTTGGTGGTGGTGTAGGAACCATTATCGATAATGCTGATACTTCTGTAAATAGCAGTGCTAAGTTAGGACAGTATGTTAAGAATGCTGGAGAGCCTTTTGGTGGAATCACCATTGCTTTAGGCAGTAATATTTCTTTGGACAACGGAACGTTCACCATTGATGTAAATTCGAGTTCGGTAAGACAATTGTTGTTCAAGTTGGAAGGTTTGAATCAGGAGTTGATATTGCCAACGTCAGGTACTGGATGGGAAACTATATCGTATGACTTTACAGGCCAAGTAGGTGAAGTAACAGGTATTACCTTGATTATGGATAATGGTACTCAAGGAGATGGTAGTGCAGATTGGACTATTCAGTTTGATAACATTAGGCT
>CANMOV010000017.1 GCA_947499565.1 uncultured Croceitalea sp. | reverse complement strand
GCTGCAACTTGTGTGTCAACATAAGTCTTTACTGCTTGTTCCGTAGGGAAGTCTGTATCTGAGTTACCAGCCAAAGTACCATCCGTTGACTTGTTAGCAGCATCTTCCTTTAAAGCTATAGCAGCATCTGCATCTGCCTCATTACCATCTACATCTGCTTGTACAGCTGCTATCGCTGCCGTATCATCTAAGTCACTAAGGTTTACCGTGACATCAGTAGCACCCTCACTTATCGTAAGTACATTTGTTGGTGCATCTAAACTAGCACCAGTAATATCATCATCCGCCGCCGCTGCAACTTGTGTGTCAACATAAGTCTTTACTGCTTGTTCCGTAGGGAAGTCTGTTGCTGAGTTGTCTACCAACGTTCCGTCGTTTGACTTGTTAGCAGCATCTTCCTTTAAAGCTATAGCAGCATCTGCATCTGCCTCATTACCATCTACATCTGCTTGT
>CANMOV010000016.1 GCA_947499565.1 uncultured Croceitalea sp. | reverse complement strand
GCTTTAAAGGAAGATGCTGCTAACAAGTCAAACGACGGAACGTTGGTAGACAACTCAGCAACAGACTTCCCTACGGAACAAGCAGTAAAGACTTATGTTGACACACAAGTTGCAGCAGCTAATACACTTAACGATGGACAGATATATGTTGGGAATGGAAGTAATGTTGCGACAGGTGTAACAGCTTCAGGTGATGCTACAATATCTAATACTGGGGTTATTGATTTAACGAATAATGCGGTAGAAACGGATGAAATTACGGATGGAGCAGTAACTACAGCGAAGATTGATGGTGATGCCATTGACAATACAAAATTGGCAGACGATGCTGTACAATTGGAAAATATAGCAGATGGTACTGCGGATGGTCAAGTAATCCAATGGGATGCTACAACGACTTCATGGACTTTAGTTGATTTAGGTTCCGTTACGGTTACAGAAAATGACGGTGTAATTGGAAATGAGGTAACGGGAGCTACAGATGGGACTTTAACTCTTTCAGGAGGAGCAACAACTGTTAGTCCTCTTACTTTAGGAGTTACAGATGGAGGAATAAATACTACACAACTTGCTGACGGAGCAGTAACTCTAGGTAAGCTAGCGGATGGTACTGTGGATGGACAATTACTACAATGGAATGCAGGAAGTTCATCATGGGTATTAATTGATGCTTCATCTCTTTCAGATGATGATATTACTGGTGCTAGTTTAGATGCACCAACAAATGTACTTACGATAAGTGAGGGTGCTACTGATGTCAC
>CANMOV010000015.1 GCA_947499565.1 uncultured Croceitalea sp. | reverse complement strand
CTTCTACATTATCTGGTATTCCATCGTTGTCTGAATCGATATCCAAGTGATTTGGGATACCATCTTCGTCTGTGTCTAATGGATCTGTCAATGGATTGTCATCACCATCTAAATTAGGATCCTCCTCGGTATCTAGTATTCCATCATTGTCATCATCGATATCTACCACATCTGGAACTCCGTCTCCATCTGTATCTGGTCCATTGTCTGGATCTAAGTAATCTGGGGTGCCGTCTCCATCGGTATCATCATTGGTCGGGTCGCCATCTCCATCTGCATCCTCATCTGGAGTGTCGATACCATCACCATCGTCATCTATATCTCGATAGTTTACATCTTCTGTTCCGTCTGTATCTGGTAAATCGTTCGCTGGGTCATCTATCTCATCATTCACATCAAAACCGTCGTCTACATCTGAGCCCTCATATCCATCGTCAAGTCCATCCCCATCCGTATCTACTCCCGTAAAGGTCTGGTCGGGTACGCCATCTTCATTGAAGTCGTTTCCTTCATTGTTATCTGGTACTGTATCATTGTCACTGTCTAAATCGATATAATCAGGGGTCGTATCTTCATCCGTATCCTCTGGAGTGATTCCTTCATCGCCCGTTCCTTCATAGGCATCGTCTAATCCATCATTGTCTGAATCATTTCCGCTAGGTGCTATGTATCCTTCCGTTGGCTGACCTTCTACATTATCTGGTATTCCATCGTTGTCTGAATCGATATCCAAGTGATTTGGGATACCATCTTCGTCTGTGTCTGGACATATAGTTGGAGCTATTCTAAGGGTAATTCCATTTGATAATCCAGGATTTGTTGTGAAGAATTCTAAGCTAGATACAAAAGATAGAGATTCCCAAAGAAAATCTACCCCATTGTTGGCTTTAGAAAAAGCATTAACAGAAAATACATTACCGTTATTTTCTTCAACTAATCCCCTTCTTAAACCAGAAAGCAATTGATATGGCGCATTGTCCAAAGCAACAATACCATCAGAACTACCTAAAGGTAATCCTTTAGAATGAATAGCTTGGACTCTAACTGGTACAGTACCTGAAAAATAAAACTGTACAGGGTTATCACTCTGGATTCTAAAATTGCCGGAACTAGAAGTCATCCCATTAGTAACACTAATCAATACACTACCATCTGGAAGGTTGAACCTTGAACTAATATCAAAATCTGTTACTGATAAATCTGATGAATTATTCGGAAAACCTAAATCAGAAGGTGTTACCGTTTCAAAATCTAAAGAATTACACTCAACAGTATCTAAGATACCATCATTGTCATCATCGATATCTACTACATCTGGAACTCCGTCTCCATCTGTATC
>CANMOV010000014.1 GCA_947499565.1 uncultured Croceitalea sp. | reverse complement strand
TGGTAAGTATTCTATGGACTTACCAAATAAAATATGAACTTTTTTAGCTATTATTTTTCCTTCAACCCACCCTGTCTTTTTGTGGGGGCGTTTTGAAGGAAAAATAGTGTTAGGAGGTATGTCCATATACGTTGACGTATGGTGTTCCGCGATTTACCACTGCGAATGCCCTTGACACGAGTTTATTGCGTATAATGTTGATGGTGCTCATCTTGTTCTTTCCAGCCGCGACCCTTTGGTCATAGTATTGTCTGATTTCCGCATTGTATATAATTGAAGACATGGCACACATGTTTAGCAAACTCTTGATTTTCTTGTTGGCAAGTGGACTTACCCGGGTCCTTCCCCTTATGCTTGTTCCCGATTGGTTTGGGTAGGGCGCGATTCCACAATATGCAGCGAACTTTCTTGCATTCTTGAACTTGGTGAACCCTTCGGTATGAACGATAAGGAGCATTGCGGCCTGACTACCAATACACCTTATGCTCAATAAAAGGTCATAGATGCGCAAAAGTTCGGTATCAGCTTTAACGATGGACTCCATTTCCACATCAATGGCCTTTATTTGCTTGGTAAGCTCTACCACCATTTTTTGCTGCACTTTAAATAATAACCTAAAATCCTTTTGTACAAGTACTTTTTTCTGTTCTTTGAGACTGGCCTTATAACCTGCTCTTTGCTTGATGAGCCTTTCCCTAAGGGACAGCAGTTTTTTCAGTTCCGTTACTTGTTTTGAAGGAGCTTTAGACAGTATTATCTCCTCTCTCATCCTGTAGGCGTAACGTGCAATCTTTGCAGCGTCTATCCTGTCATCCTTTCCCCTGACAATGCCCAATGACCTTTTGATTTCCAATCCCGATATTACGGTATGGGGTATTCCCTTTTTCGTAAGGTGTTCGTTGAGCTTTTCGGAGTACAGTCCAGTATGCTCAAATGCGAATAGAATATGTTCCTTGGAATGTTCACTATTAACATAAGCCCATTTCACTAGAAGGGCAAAACCTTTTTTGGAATTTTCGAATTTTGAAGATTGTTGATTAGAGTGGATGCAGGCATCAAGGGTCAACTTGCTTACATCGATACCGATGGTCTCTTTGATTTTCATAACTTTATCTTGCTTTTAAAAATGGTTACGTTGACTAAAACCTTTAACAGGTACTACCTAAAATTCTATTTGGTCCTTGTAACCGGGTTAAGAAAGAATGGGGACTAATACTTACCTTGGGCCGTTAACCTGGATTTGGGCTGAGTTCACCCCATTCTTTTTTTGATAAAACCAAAGTTATCCACAAAAAAGGAAGTTATGAGTCTCCCCCGGACCCCCTCTTTTCAACATCATTAAAATGATTTTTTATTTGGTTTTATTTAGAAGCTAATCTAAAGGATTTGGG
>CANMOV010000013.1:0-2500 GCA_947499565.1 uncultured Croceitalea sp. | reverse complement strand
ACTTAAGTTTCTTCTTTTGACTTATTATAAATGACTCGTGTCTTTATAATATGTCCCAATATGTCAATGAACGTTGTGCAAGATTTTCCGTATCGGAGTAACTTACGTTGCTCCTCAAACTTCAATCTTGAGAATGCATTAAAAGAATCTTATCTCAGAAACAACAAAAAGCAAGCTCTTCTTGTTTCTTTAATTTCGATTCTACTTTTTAAAGCATTCATCGTGGAGAATATCGGAGTCGAACCGATGACCTCCTGCGTGCAAGGCAGGCGCTCTAGCCAGCTGAGCTAATCCCCCATTTATTTCAGTAGTCAGCTATCAGTTAACAGTTATCAGTTAATTGATGACCTATACGTCAACTTGGGATACCCAACTTCTAAAATTTCCTATTCAATATTTCAATCAATGAACGTTGTAGTCTCAGGCAGACTCACTTCGACTGCGCTCTTACACAGGCTTCTCGTCTGTCTCTCGACATACCTTGTAGTCTCAGGCAGACTCGAACTGCCGACCTCTACATTATCAGTGTAGCGCTCTAACCAGCTGAGCTATGAGACTCTATCACCATACAGCACCTGCTTTCAACAAAGCTCAGCTGGCTGAGCCCTGCCTGCCGGCAGGCAGGTATGAGACTGCTGGGCCTTATGACCAGTATATTAATAACATATTGATAGACAACATAAAAGAGTACGAACCACCCTGATTGTTTGAAGAACAAGGGTAATTGAACAAATCTTCTCTAGAAAGGAGGTGTTCCAGCCGCACCTTCCGGTACGGCTACCTTGTTACGACTTAGCCCTAGTTACCGATTTTGCCCTAGGCCGCTCCTTACGGTGACGGACTTCAGGCACTCCCAGCTTCCATGGCTTGACGGGCGGTGTGTACAAGGCCCGGGAACGTATTCACCGGATCATGGCTGATATCCGATTACTAGCGATTCCAGCTTCACGGGGTCGAGTTGCAGACCCCGATCCGAACTGTGACCGGTTTTATAGATCCGCGCCCACTTGCGTGGTGGCTTCCCTCTGTACCGGCCATTGTAGCACGTGTGTGGCCCAGGACGTAAGGGCCGTGATGATTTGACGTCGTCCCCACCTTCCTCACGGTTTGCACCGGCAGTCCCGTTAGAGTCCTCAGCATGACCTGCTAGCAACTAACGGTAGGGGTTGCGCTCGTTATAGGACTTAACCTGACACCTCACGGCACGAGCTGACGACAACCATGCAGCACCTTGTAGATAGTCCGAAGAAATAAGCATCTCTGCCTAATGCAATCTACATTTAAGCCCTGGTAAGGTTCCTCGCGTATCATCGAATTAAACCACATGCTCCACCGCTTGTGCGGGCCCCCGTCAATTCCTTTGAGTTTCATTCTTGCGAACGTACTCCCCAGGTGGGATACTTATCACTTTCGCTTGGCCGCCGAGACCAAAGTCCCGACAGCTAGTATCCATCGTTTACGGCGTGGACTACCGGGGTATCTAATCCCGTTCGCTCCCCACGCTTTCGTCCATCAGCGTCAGTATATAGTTAGTCACCTGCCTTCGCAATTGGTGTTCTATGTGATATCTATGCATTTCACCGCTACACCACATGTTCCGGCAACTTCACTATAACTCAAGACATACAGTATCAAAGGCAATTTTACAGTTGAGCTGCAAACTTTCACCTCTGACTTATATGCCCGCCTACGGACCCTTTAAACCCAATGATTCCGGATAACGCTCGGACCCTCCGTATTACCGCGGCTGCTGGCACGGAGTTAGCCGGTCCTTATTCTTACGGTACCGTCAGCCACCTACACGTAGGTGGGTTTCTTCCCGTATAAAAGCAGTTTACAACCCATAGGGCCGTCATCCTGCACGCGGCATGGCTGGATCAGAGTCTCCTCCATTGTCCAATATTCCTCACTGCTGCCTCCCGTAGGAGTCTGGTCCGTGTCTCAGTACCAGTGTGGGGGATCCCCCTCTCAGGGCCCCTAACCATCGCGGTCTTGGTAAGCCGTTACCTTACCAACTAACTAATGGTACGCATGGCCATCTCTGTCCGATAAATCTTTAATTATTATAACATGTGTCATAACAATACTATGGGGCATTAATCCAAATTTCTCTGGGCTATTCCCCTGACAGAGGCAGGTTCCATACGCGTTCCGCACCCGTGCGCCGGTCGTCAGCAAAGTGCAAGCACTCCCTGTTACCCCTCGACTTGCATGTGTTAGGCCTGCCGCTAGCGTTCATCCTGAGCCAGGATCAAACTCTTCATTGTTGATCGTTAAATATCTCAAGATATTCAATCAACCCTTATAAGTCCTTTGACGTCAAAATGGTTCTTAATAATTCTCTTTTACGCTGTCTATTATCAATATGTATATGAACTTCTTTATTCTATTTATCTCCGAAAAAAAAGAACCCTAATAAGGCTCCCCTAAATCCTCAATATCACCTCACTTATCCTGCAAAGCGGGTGCAAATATAAAAACCTTTTTTTAACTCAGCAAA
>CANMOV010000012.1 GCA_947499565.1 uncultured Croceitalea sp. | reverse complement strand
GATGAGGATGCAGATGGAGATGGCGACCCGACCAATGATGATACCGATGGAGACGGCACACCAGATTACTTAGATCCAATTGATGATACGCCAGAACCTGAACCGGAAGCAATCGTTGTAAATCAAATGGTAACGCCAAATGGAGATGGAAGAAATGATTTCCTATTTATTAGAGGCGTGGAAAACGCACTTAATAATACCTTAAGGATTTATAACCGATGGGGTATTGCTGTGTATGAAGGACAAGGATATAATAATATTAATAATGTCTTTGATGGAAGATCTAAGGGACGGTCTACCTTAAGTGTAAATGATTTCCTTCCTTCAGGTATATATTTTTATATATTTGAGTACGATTCAAATCAAGGTAGAATTACGGATAGCGATTATTTCTATATCAGTAAGTAACATATAACAATGAATATGATTAAGAAGCGCATTTTATTGCCAATACTTTTTATAGGAATTACAATCCAAGGTTTAGTTGCTCAACAAGATGCCCAGTATACACAGTATATGTTTAATACACTAAGTGTAAATCCAGCCTATGCTGGATCTAGGGGGCAATTAACCTTTGCAGGACTTTATCGGTCACAATGGATTGGTTTAAATGGAGCACCAGAAACATTTACGATTAATTTACATTCTCCAATACGAAATAGTAGATTGGGATATGGAGTATCTGTAGTAAATGATAATATTGGAGATGGAACTGTACAAGAAACTTATCTTGATGCCGTAATATCCTACACTTTAGACGTTTCCCAGAACGCTAAACTTTCTTTTGGACTAAAAGGAGGGGGAAATATGTTAAGCCTTGATTTTTCTAAGCTTAGAAATTTTGATGAAGAAGTTGTTCAACAAGATAATATTGATAACCAATTTTCTCCAAATTTTGGTTTGGGTGTTTATTACCATAATGATAAATTCTATGCAGGTTTTTCTGCCCCAAATATCCTAGAAACAGAGTTTTTTGATAATAACTCAACTGATGCTAACAATGTTAATTTCTTAGCAGCTGAACGCATCAATTTTTATTTCATAACTGGTTATGTTTTTGATTTGAATGGGAACTTAAAGTTTAAACCTGCGCTTTTAACCAAAGCAGTTGGAGGAGCTCCTTTACAAGTAGACATATCCGCAAACTTTTTATTCGCAGACCGCTTTAGTTTTGGAGCTGCCTATCGCTGGGATGCAGCAGTAAGTGCATTGGCTGGTTTTCAAATAACAGATCAAATAATGCTAGGATTGGCGTATGATAAAGAAACTACGGAATTAGGAACAAGAAGATTTAATGATGGCTCTTTTGAGATTTTTCTACGATTAGAATTATTAAAAAAATTCCAAAAAACGGTATCCCCACGTTTCTTCTAAAAACCAATTAAGATATGTACAAAAAAGTACTTCTTTTAAAAATTATATTCATCACCATATTAGGTACAGCTTTTGCTCAAGAACGGCTCTTGGAAAAAGCTAATGAAAAGTACGATGAATATTCATTTAGACCTGCAATAGATATCTACAAAAAAGTGCGAGAAAAAGGTTTTTCTTCTCCTGATTTGCTTAAAAGATTGGGCAATTCATATTACTTCAACGCCAATTACGAAGAAGCTTCAGAAATCTATAAAGAGTTAATAGAAAAATATGATTCCGTTGTAACCCCTGACTATGTTTTTAGATATGCACAATCATTAAAAACACAAGGAGAATATTCTGCTGCTGATGAGATGATGGCCAAGTTTTCGCAGATGGCTAAGGAAAGTGGTATAGATTCTAGTTTTGATGAAGATTACATGAGTAACATTGAGAAAAACTCTGGACGCTATGATATTAAGTCTTTTAAATACAATTCTAAGTACTCAGATTTTGCTCCTGCATTTTATAAAGAAGGCTTAATTTTTTCATCAGATAGGGATACAGGAAATTTAGCACGGTATCGTCATACATGGAATGCGAGAGATTTTTTAGACATATATGAGGTAAATGAGGCTAATGAAGAAAACGAAATAGTCAAAAAAGTATCGGGTGATATAAATACAAGACTTCATGAATCTACATCTATTGTTACTAAAGATGGTAGTACTATGTATTTTACTAGGAATAATTTCCTGGATGGAAAAAAGTATAAAGATGAAAAAGGTACAATACGATTAAAAATATATAAGGCGACACTATTGGATGAAGAATGGACTGATATAGAGGAACTGCCTTTTAATAGTGATAGTTATTCTGTGGCTCACCCTGTTTTGAGTCCAGATGAAAAAGTACTTTATTTTGTATCAGATATGCCAGGTACTTTTGGGGAATCGGATATATTTAAAGTTCAGATAATTGGCGATGGAACGTATGGACCACCCGTTAACCTTGGTAGAACTATCAATACAGAAGCAAGAGAAACATTTCCATTTGTCACTAAATCAGATGTGCTATACTTTTCTTCAGATGGGCATCCAGGTTTAGGAGGTTTAGATGTTTTTGCCACTAAAATTGCTTTTGACGAATATGACCAAACCATTGTAAATGTTGGTAGGCCAATTAATGGAAAATATGATGATTTCTCTTTTATCATTGATGAAGAAGTGGCAACAGGATATTTTGCTTCTAATCGAATAGATGGAATGGGAGATGATGATATTTATAGTTTTTCAGAAACTGAACCTATTTCTTTAGATTGTTTACAAGATGTTACGGGTACTGTGAGAGATAGAATTTCAAATGAAATTTTAGCAGGTGCCACAGTAAAAATAATAAATGAAGAGAATAATGAAGTTTCCTCAACCATAACGAATTCTAAAGGTGAGTATTCTCTTAGTTTAGATTGTAATCAAGGCAATTTTGTTAGGGCAATGATGGAAGGCTATGTACCATCGGAAGAGTATTTGGTTAAATCTTATGGTAAACCTAGAATTGTGGATTTTTACCTAGAAAGAGATTTGGTAACTGGTGGATTTGGAGATGATTTAGCAAAATTATTACAGCTTAGTACCATTTACTTTGATTTAAATAAGTTTGATATTAGACCAGACGCAGAAATTGAAATTCAAAAAGTTATCGCTGCAATGGAGAAATATCCTAGCTTAAAGATAAAAGTGAACGCACATACAGATAGCAGAGGCAATGATGCTTATAATTTATGGTTATCTCAGAAAAGAGCACAATCCACAGTTGCTTATATGATTTCTAAAGGAATCTCTTCAGATAGGTTAGATGGAGAAGGTTATGGTGAAGAGCGTTTAATGAATGAGTGCGAGAATGGCGTACGTTGTTCCAATGAAAAACACCAACTGAATCGAAGATCTGAGTTTATCATATTTGATTAACAAAGTTTTGAAGTAATAATTTTAGTTTTTACAGAAAAAATACAGACTTCTAACTTTCACTCCATAAATAAGAGTTTTTACAACATTATTTTTAGCTAGGTGCATATATTAACTAGTTTCGGTTGATACTGTTAATAGTTAATAATGAGTGTTTTATCTCTAAAATGTTTAAAAAAACCAATAGCATTTATCATTTTTATGCTAATTGGATTCTCTTCTTATTCTCAAACTTTTGATGCACATTGGTGGAATGGTACAGGATATCTAATGGATTTTAGAACTACCCCTCCAACTGTTAGCTGCGATTTGACTTCTGATGGAGCTTTTGAAGCCACCTCTAGTTGGAGTGATCCTGTGACCGGAGATTTACTTTTTTACGCAGATTTAGGAACTGTTAGAGATAATAATGGAGTGTTGTATTCCAATGGAAGTGGAATTAATACCAATGCAACACGTACGCAAATGGCTGTTGTCATGCCTGTTCCTGGTACTAATCTAAATCAAGTTTATTTGTTACACGGTGATGGCAGTGATGAAAGTAATGGTGGTACAGCTTACTATTCTATTATCGATGTAACAACAAAAACAGTTATTAGCAAGAATAACTTATTACAAAATAATACAACAGAGGCTTTCTATGGAACCAATAATGGAGCACTATGTGGTGCTTGGGTGGCTACAATTGCAAATAATGTTGGAACATGTACAAGTAATTGTTCAGCAAGTGTAAAATTGTGGCAAGTAGATGCTTCTAATTTTCTTTCGCCCGCGAGAGCCAATAACCCTGATGTTTCTATTGACTTACCAGTGAATATACTTAGAAGGGGAGAAAGAGCTAGTATTCGTTTTTCAAAACAAAATGATAGAATAGGAATTGCTGTTGAAGGCAGCGGTATTTTTTATGCCTCTTTTGATTCTACAACTGGAGCAATTGGAACATGGACACACGTGCCGAGAACTACAATAAATAATACAACCACAGGATATAGTTTAGAGTTTTCACCAGATGGTAGTAAATTGTTTTATGCTCATGACAATAGTACATCTTCAAATTCTGTTGGTTGGAGAAGTCCTTTATATATGCATGTTATAGGTTCCAACACTTCTGTTGAAATAGAAGATGAAACCTTAGGTTCATGGGCGGGAGTTCAACTAGGACCTGATGATAAGCTATATTTAACTGATAATAATCACAGTGATATTTATTATTTAAATAACCCAGATACAGTTACAAGTGCTGCTGATGCTAGTTTTGGTTTTTTGGACATAAGTACTTATGCAACTTGTGGTGTGTCGGATAGACAAGGTTATAATTTTACACAGCAAGTTGTATTCTTTTCTTCCTGTTTAGAGGATACAGATGGCGATGGTCTATATGATGAAACGGATATTGATGATGATAATGATGGGATATTGGACTCTATTGAGAGTGAAGGAGATATTGATTCGGATGGGATACCAAATTTACTGGATTTAGATAGTGATGGAGATGGAATCCCTGATAATGTGGAAGCACAGATTTCACAAAATTACATAGCTCCCATTCTTGGAGTAAATGCGGATACAGACAATAACGGTTTAAATGATGCATATGAAACAACGCCCGGTGCTGGAAATGGATTGGTACCGGTAAATACAGATGGACTGGATAACCCAGATTACTTGGATTTAGACAGTGATAACGCAGATGGAGATGATACAAATGAAGCAGGATTAACGCTATCGAATTCAGATTCTGATGGAGATGGATTGGATGATGCTATAGATACTTCTACAGATTATTCTGATCCCGCTGGTACCATAGACAATCCAATTTCTGGTGCAATACAATTACCTGATGCAAATGGAGATGTAAATTCTGGTGGCGATTTGGATTTTAGAGATCCTTTGGTACCAAATGTTGACCCAAACGATATTGATGGTGATGGGATTCTAAATGGTGACGATTTTGATGATGACAATGATGGAATTTTGGATACACAGGAATTATGTGGTACCAATCCGGTAACTTCCGGCCCTACTAATTCTACTATAGTTGTCACTATTATTACAGATAACTACCCTGGAGAAACCACATGGACATTAGATGCACCTTCAGGTCAAATAGCAAGTGGTGGTCCTTATCCTAATACAGGTACAACTTATACTCAAACTATTAACACATCTGAAACGGGAATATTTACTTTTGAAATATTGGACTCTTTTGGAGATGGTATTTGTTGTACTTATGGCAGTGGATCTTATAATGTAGAATTAAATGGAAATTCAGTGGCAACTGGAGGTGATTTTGGGAGTTCGGAAAGTACTGATTTTGAGATAACACCTGTCACGGTTGATGCATTCTCTTGTTTAACCGATGATCCAAATGGAGATGCTGATAATGATTTGATTCTTAATTATTTGGATGCAGATTTTGCAACGGCTAATGGCTCAGTTTTAAATTCAAATGGCGTTGTCGCAATTTTAGATTTGGATGGTGATGGTATCATAAATAGTATGGATTTGGATAGCGATGGTGACGGATGTCCAGATGCCCTTGAGGGAGACGCTCCTTTTTCACAAATTTCTTATTCTGACTTAAGTTCGTCCAATAGTATATTGGGTTCAATAGATACTGAGGGAGTTCCTAGTTTAGCAAGCGGTGGACAATCGCCAGGAATTTCTCAAGATAATACACAGCAAATAGATGAATGCAGTACTTGCGACACTAACAATCCTCTTTTTTTGGATTCAGATGGAGATTCTATAGGAAATGATTGTGATTTAGATGATGATAATGATGGTATTTTAGATTCAGATGAAGCTGGTTTCTCCGTACTTTGGGTAACACAAGGCACGGCCAATACAGAAGAACAGAATACTATTGATAAGCTAACAGCATTAGGTTATGCAGTGACCGTTGTCGATGATGGTGATAGTGAAGATGCCAATAATTATGATGTGACCTTTTTATTTGAGAGAGTTAACAGTAGTACCGCTTTTTCGAATATTGCTAATTTGGCAACAACCGTGAACGGAGTTATTACAAGTGAAAATGCATTACATGATGAAATTCTGGGTGGGGTTACAGGTGGGAATTCAGGAACGCAATATGTAACTATAACAGATAATTCACATCCGATAACAATTGGTTTATCGTTGGGGAATTATGATATTGGGGATGCAAATTTCTATGGTAATGGAATTACATCTGGTACAACACTGGGGACTAATTTAAACAATGGCGAGGCGGCAATTGTAGTATGGGAGGCCGGCGAACCACTTGAAACAGGAACAGCACCTGGTAGAAGAGTTATTGTTCCGCATACTAGAGGCTTTAATACAGCAGGAGAGGATTTATTGGTAAAAGCTATTATATGGTCTTCTCAGACTGATACAGATGGTGATGGAGTTTCTGATGATTTAGACTTAGATAGTGATAATGATGGTATTTATGATGCAGTAGAGGCCGGTCATGACCAGGTGCATACTTTAGGACGTCTTGCAGGAAATGTAGGATTAGATGGAATACCAGATAGTGTTCAAGCTTCAGGTCAAGAAGATAGCGGTACGGTAAATTATACCGTGCAAAATTCTGACGGAAGTGGGGATAATGATTATGTGAGTTTAGATAGTGACGGTGATGGCTGTAACGATGTACAGGAAGCAGGCTATACAGAAAGTTTGACAGTACCAAACGAATTGGCTGGAACAGGATATGATGCCGCTACTGGTATCGTTACCGGAAATACAGATGGATATACTGCACCATTAGATGGTGACGGAAGTTTAGAGTATGACTATCGTGAAGCTGGAATAGCACCATCTATTTCCTCACAACCTATTGATGCACAGACTTGCCCAGGTTGTAATGCTACTTTTACGGTTACAGCTAGCAATACAAATACCTATCAGTGGCAATTTTTTAATGGAACTACATGGGTAAACTTAACTGATACAGGCATTTACAGTAATACTGCTACGGCTACATTAACTATTACTTCTCCTACAACATCAAACAATGGGGATCAATATAGAGTAGTAGTATCCAACTCTTCTTTTTCTTGTATAACAGAAACATCAAATACCGTAATTCTTAGTATATCCGTGAGTAAGGTTATCACAAATAGAAGGATTACCTATAGGGTTAAAAAGAACTAACGTTTTGTCTATTTATCATTATTAAAAATGAATTTAAGTGGTTTGTAAGAGCCTGTATTTATTAACTATAATCGATAAACTGTCAATTGTATTCTTAAAGCGAAACCTCAAGTTTTAAGGAGTAGACTTTGTTATTTGTTACTTACACAACATTTATTTTCTTCAGGTAGGCATAAAGTTAATTTTGTATGGTATTAAACTGTTTTTACATTAAAACTGGTCAAAATACCCCAAAAATGAATGATTTAACCGATATGCTAAAGTTAAAAAAAGGCTATATAACTAGCTCTTTTTCCAAATTAGATGATGCAAAACTCCTCAAGTTTTTTTCTCTAAGTACTTCATCAAATCGTTCTATCATAAAAATTGCTAAGGATTTGCCCTCATTAGAATTAAAAAGTGCAAAACCTACAAATGAAACCTACAGTAAATACGATGAAAAATAAAAATATACTCATGAAACGGAATTTGGTTTTTATCATTTTTCTGCTACTAACTACAGTTGGTTTTTCTCAAACCACAGTTACCTTACAAGACCAATGTAATTGTGAAGTACTTAGTGGGACAGATGTTTCCACTGCCGGCTCAAATACGCCAACAGGAGCAGATACTGGAGATATTTATGTAAATACTACCTCGGGCACTATCTTTTTCTGGGATGGCGATTCGTGGGAACTTACATCGGAGGATAATCAGCAGTTAACAGGTTTTACTTTTAATGATACAACGAATCAATTAACACTGGATTTAGAAAATGGTGGTACGGTAAGTGTGGATTTAGGTAGCCTTAGTGACACGCTTTCAGATACTAATACTGTTATAACAGCTTATACTATAGATACAGTAACAAATAGTTTAGTAATTACGGATAGTGATTCGAATACATTCTCAGTTTCTTTAGCCGCGATAGCTGCTATGGTGGATACAGATAACCAAACATTAGCAGAGGTACTAACAGAAGGAGCAGATGCAGGTGGAACAGTTATTACGAGTTTAGGAACTCCGGTTGCAGGTACAGATGCAGCTACTAAAGATTATGTTGATACACAAGTTGCAGCAGCGGCGGATGATGATATTACTGGTGCTAGTTTAGATGCACCAACAAATGTACTTACGATAAG
>CANMOV010000011.1 GCA_947499565.1 uncultured Croceitalea sp. | reverse complement strand
CTACTTACTACTTACTACTTACTACTTACTACTTACTACTTACTACTTACTACTTACTACTTACTACTTACTACTTATTGGTCTAAACATAAAATAGAGTCCAACCAATATCATAGGTATACTAAGCCATTGTCCTGTGGTAAAAGTTCCCCAAGCATCTTCAAACCCACCTTGACTTTTCTTAAAGTACTCTACCACAAAACGAGAAGACCATAAACCTAACATGAATAACCCAAACAAGAATCCGGGTTTCTGACTTTTATTGGTTTTCCAATAGACAAAATACATAATGCCGAACAAAATCAAGTATAAAAAAGCCTCATATAATTGAGCGGGATGGCGGTAGGGAATTCCTTCCAGTATAGTTGCATATTCGGGATTAGCTTCAATAGCTTTATAAGCTGCACTTGCAGTTTTTTCATTAGTGAGTCCCATAGCTTTATAGGCCGGCATGTCATCGGAATCTCTTATAAAACGAGTGGCTAATGCAAAAGAACCATCTACTATTTTTCCATTAATTTCAGAATTAAAGAAATTACCAAGTCTTACAAAAGCGGTGCCTATAGAACTTACAACAGCAACTCTATCCAATAACCACATAAAGCCCATGTCTTTATATTTTCTTGATAATAAGTATAAAGCAATAAATGCTCCAATGGTAGCTCCGTGACTAGCTAATCCTGTAAACCCTGTAAATTCCCAACCGTTTATGAAACCAAACAACGAACCGTCTATACTTTCTCTTATTGGGAGTAATATCTCCAGTAAATGATCTTTGTAATAATCCCAATCATAAAAAATAACATGTCCTAATCGTGCTCCTAGCATTATAGAAACCACTGCATAGACAAATAAAGAATCCAATTTTTCTAGGGATTTGTTTTCTTTTTTGAAAATTTGCTTCATTAGGTACCATCCTGCAACAAAGGCTAAAATCCACAGTAGGTTATAATACTTAATTTGAACGAATCCAATTTTGAAAAGAATATCATCTGGATTCCAGTTAAAACCTAAAAAATACATGCTTATTAGTTTTGAGCTAAGATAAATGTTTTGGTCGGGAGGGAAGTTAGATTAAATAAATTTTTAGTCAGAAGTCAGAAGTCAGAAGTCAGAAGTTTTGAAAAGATAAATAAGTTACTATTTGTTTTTGGGCTGATTTATAAATTATTTCACTTACTAAACGCTAAACTTGTCACACTGAGCCTGTCGAAGTGCTAAATTCATTAGGGGACTGGGTCATAACCTTTCCCGCCCCATGGATTACAACTAAAAATACGTTTTATAGCTAGCCAACCTCCTTTAAATAAACCGTGTTTTTTTAAAGCTTCTAAAGTATATGCAGAACAAGTAGGGCTATAGCGACAAGTAGCAGGTGTATATGGCGAAATTAGTAGCTGATATGCTCTAACTAGAAAAATAAAAGGCGCAATTAAAATCTTTTTCAAACTAACTTACACTAAAAGTTGTTCCGTCTTTTCCATCCTTAAGTTGAATCCCTAAAGCTATTAGTTCATCCCTAATTTGATCCGAAGTGGCAAAGTCTTTATTTGCTCTTGCTTTATTTCTAAGTTCTATTAATAGCTGCACCACTCCAGAAAGCGTATCTGATTTTCCTTCATTTGAAGTTGGACTTTCTAAGCCTAAAACATCAAATATAAAGTTGTCTAATACGGTTTTAAGAAACTTCTTGTCTTCTTTTGAAATTGATTCTGTTCCTTCTTTAATTAGATTAATTTGTTTAACAGCATCAAATAGATGCGCAATTAAAATAGGTGTATTAAAATCATCGTTCATAGCGTCATAGCATTTTTGCTGCCATGATTTATAGTCAAATGACCCTGAGTTTCCAACATCAAGACTTTCAAGGGTTTTATATGCCTCCATTAAACGATAGTAGCCTTTCTCTGAAGCCAAAAGCGCATCATTACTTAAGTCTAATATGCTTGTATAATGAGCTTGTAGCATAAAAAAACGAACTACTGGTGGTGCAAATGCTTTACTGAGAATAGTATTGTCTCCACTAAACATTTCATTAGGGTAAATGTTGTTTCCAGTTGACTTAGACATTTTTTTGCCATTTAATGTCAACATATTCGCATGTAACCAGTAATTAACAGGTGTGTGACCATTACTAGCTTCTGCTTGTGCAATCTCGCATTCGTGATGTGGAAATTTCAAATCCATTCCACCACCGTGGATATCAAAATTCTCCCCGAGATATTTTGTACTCATTGCAGTACATTCTAAATGCCATCCTGGGAAACCATCACCCCATGGCGAAGGCCAGCGCATAATATGCTGCTCTTCAGCTTTTTTCCAAAGGGCAAAATCTTGTGGATTTTTCTTATCACTTTGTGCAGCAAGTTCACGTGTATTGGCAATCATATCTTCCAACTTACGGCCACTAAGTTTTCCATAATCATTGGTTTCATTAAACTTAACCACATCAAAATATACAGAACCATTAACTTCATAGGCAAAGCCTTTTGCTAGAATTTCCTTAATAATTTCTATCTGTTCAATGATATGTCCTGTAGCTGTAGGCTCAATGCTTGGAGGTAGGAAATTAAATTTCTGGAGTGTCTCGTGAAAGTCCACGGTATAACGTTGTACCACTTCCATAGGTTCTATTTGCTCGAGCTTTGCTTTTTTTGCAATCTTGTCTTCGCCTTCATCAGCATCATTTTCCAGATGTCCGGCATCAGTAATATTACGTACATATCGTACTTTAAACCCAAGATGTTTAAAGTAACGAAATATCATATCAAAAGACATGAATGTGCGACAATTGCCTAGGTGCACATTGCTATATACCGTAGGACCACATACGTACATGCCAACATAGCCTTCTTTTAAAGGTTTAAACTCTTCTTTTTTTCCTGTAAGTGAATTGTAAACTTTTAGTACTTGGCTCTTGAATAGTTGCATTAAAATTCAGTATCAAGGTTGATATAATCCAAAAACTCTCTGCGTAAAGCTTCTTCTTTAAACTTACCACCATACTCAGCGGTAACTGTGCTGCTTTCTATATCGCGGATACCTCTAGAATTAACGCACAAATGCTTAGCATCTATAACACACGCAACATCTTCGGTACCCAACACATTTTGAAGTTCTTTTACAATCTGAATATTCAAACGCTCTTGCACTTGAGGTCGCTTTGCAAAATAATCTACGATACGATTCATTTTGGATAGTCCAACTACAGTACCTTTTGAAATATAAGCTACATGTGCTCTCCCAACAATAGGCAACAAATGGTGTTCGCAAGTAGAATAGAGTGTAATATTCTTTTCAACCAGCATTTCGCCGTACTTATACTTATTGTCAAAAGTTGAAGAATTTGGTTTTTTGTCCGGGTTTAACCCTCCAAAAATCTCCTTTACATACATTTTAGCTACCCTATTAGGTGTTCCGCTTAAACTATCATCATTTAAGTCGAGCCCTAAGGTGTGCATAATCTCACTGACATTTTTCTTAATGCGCTCAATTTTTTCTTCATCACTCAATTCAAAAGCGTCTTTACGCATAGGGGTGTCAGCTGACGAACCTACATGGTCATTACCAACATCTTCATAGTTATCTTCCAATACTTGCTCTATTTTCATATCACACCTAATAAAGGTTGCAAAGATATACATTAATGCAGTATTTAACATCGCTGTTCTGCGCTTTGACAACATAAATTCTTGTTAACAAGGGTAGGTTTTTAAGTTTGTAACACCCCAATTAATAAGGACTTATGCTAAAGCAATGGTTGCTTTATATTCTTCTAGTTCTTGCTAGTAGTCTTTTGAACGCGCAAGTTTCAAATGACTGTGCGAGTGCAATACCCATTTGTGCAAATACGCCAATTAATGGTGGCGCAAGCGGTTTTGGTATTGATGACTTTAATGGGAGTAATAGAAGTGGTTGCCTAGAAGCAACAACAAGTGGAGCCATAGAATCAAATTCATCTTGGTATCGTTTTAGAACAAATGCAGCCGGCCAATTAGGTTTTAATATTGGTCATGATGCATTAGAAGATTGGGATTTTGCCCTTTATTTAGCTGATGATTGTAATAATTTAGGAGAACCGGTGCGGTGTAACTTTTTTGACAATCGAGATGAAAACCAGTACATAGGAGTAGGGATGGACCCTTCTGGAGATGCAAATCTGCAATATGAAGATTGGCTTACGGTTGAACCTAACCAAAATTATTACCTGTTAATTAATAATTTTTCAAGTTCAGATTCAGGATTTTCAGTACAATTTACGGGGGATGTCTTTAACACCAATCCAAACGATGCTTTAGACTGTTCAATAATTAGTAACCTTTTGGGAGCCCCAATAGCTGCTTGTGAGAATGGGACGGTTGTTTTGGATGCTACAACAGCAACCGCAGTTAGCTATAGTTGGTATCGTGATATTGGTAGTGGTTTTCAGACGATACCTAGTCAATCAAACGCTACTTTAACAATAAATTTAAGTGCCTTATATCGTGTGCAAGTGATTACTTCCACAGAAACTATAATAAGTGATGTTCAAGTTTCATTTTCTCTAGCTCCAATTACAGCACCTATTTCGGATGAAGTAGTTTGCAGTAGTGCAGATGTTCCTTATGACCTCAGGCAAAAAGATATAGAAGCTTTAGGAAGTCAAGACCCTAATTCTTTTGTGGTGAGCTATTATAGTTCTTTATCCGATGCACAGACAGGTTTAAATGAACTACCTAAATCCTATCCCAAGCTAGAAGGCTTAGAAACTATTTATGTACGAGTAAGTTCTTTGGAAAATCCAAATTGCTTTGATGTGTCTGAAAGCTTTGATTTAAATGGGATAGCTGCGCCAGTTTTGGGTGTAGATCAGCAAGTTTTTATTTGTGAAGATGGTTCTGCTACTACAATTGGTGAAGCTGCATCTAGTCCAAATTATGTCTATTCATGGAGTACAGGGGAGGTAACTCCATTTATTACAATATCAAACCCTGGAGTTTATATACTTACCGCCACAACTTCTCAAGGCAGTACTTTTTGTGTAAGAACAAGAACTATTGAAGTAATTACTTCTGTTTCTCCAGAAATTAGCGCCATTGAAATTGATGATTTTGGTATTACTAGTACGGTAACAGTTACCACAGATGTTATTGGGGATTTTGAATACCGAATAGATAATAGCGAATACCAGTCCGTAGGAACCTTTGAGGATATTTTACCAGGTAATCACACTGTTTATATGAGAGATTTAAATGGATGTGGTGTTGTCACTGAGGAAATAGCCGTAGTGGGCTACTTTGCTTATTTTTCACCGAATGGAGATGGTATTAATGATAATTGGAGTATTGAAGGTTTAGAACATTTAAACGAACCTATTGTATCTATATATAATCGCTATGGAAAATTAATAAAACAATTAAATGGCAATGATACTAGTTGGGACGGGACCTTCTCAGGGCAGCAAATGCCAGAATCTGATTACTGGTTTAAATTGAGTTATGTAGACGATAATGGTACCAGATTAGTTGACAAATTTTTACGAAAAAACTTTGCGCTCCACAGATAAAACCCCTTTTACATTTAATTTAAAATTGCATTTTATCGATTAACTGTACTTTTTTTCGGTTTAAACATACTAAATGTTCTCTTTTGGCAGTTATGTAACATAATTGAAAGCATAACATAAGCCCCACACTACTATGCGAACACTATTTAGTGCAACTTGCTTTTTGTTCCTTTTTTCTATAGGATTAACCGCTCAGACTGCTAATTCGGGTGACTGCCGTACAGCAATACCTGTTTGTGCAGATGGCATGCCTATAATGCCAGATGTAGATGGTAATGGTGATATCGACGAATTTGATGCTGATGTAATAAGGCAAACAGGATGTTTGGAAAAAGGAAGTATTGCCTCAGCTAATATTGAGAATAATACCTCATGGTTTGTATTTAGAGCAGGTACAGATGGTCAAATAGGGTTTAATATTGAAGCCTTGTCTGCAACTGCGGAATGGGACTTTGCCTTATATGGTCCTTTTGATCAAACAGATGGTCAAAACTATTGTTCAATTATAGGGGACGGAACAGCACAACCAATTCGTTGTAATTACGAAGTTAATACTACAAGTTTTACAGGCATTGGTGTTAATCCAGAAAATGGACAAGTAGGAGCTCCGTTTGTGGTTGGAAGTCAAAACACCTATGACGAGTGGTTAGATGTTATCGCTGGAGAACTTTATTACTTATTCATTAACAATTACAATACTAATTTTAATGGGGATCCAGAACCTTTTTCTTTAACCTTTACGGGCTCTTCGGTTGATGCTGATCAAGATACTGCTTTAGACTGTACCTTACGTGATGAGTTTTTAGGGCTGGACATTATTGCTTGTGAAGGTGATCCAGATATTGTATTAAGTGCTCAAAATTCTCCTGCAGGTCCCAATGTAACTAATATAACATGGTCTGTTGATACGGATGACGATGGTACCATTGATAATGCAAATTTATTAAGTGGACCAACAGAATTTGAGTATACGGTCACAAGTCCAAATTCTGGAAGATATTTTGTAACGATTGAAACCCCGTTCGGAGATATTATTGATGATATTTTAATCACATTTTTTCCTCCACCACAGTTGGATGAGGTCATTATAGTTGAAGATTTAAGGGATAATCCAGATGTTGACCTTTATGATATAGAGATAGTGACGCTAACAAATGGAGATTATGAGTATGCTATAAATGGTGGAGATTTTCAAGATGAAGCTATATTTCTTGATGTGCCTCCAGGTCTTAATACGGTTATCATAAATGATAAAAACGGCTGTGGGATGATTGAAGAACAATTTTTAGTAGTAGGTTACCCAAAATTCTTTACACCAAACGGAGATGGAATTTATGATAATTGGCAAATAGAAGGAATCTCCGAATTAACAAATCCGGACATATTCATCTTTGATCGATATGGTAAATTGTTGAAACAAATAGATGAAAATTCTCCAGGTTGGGATGGCACGTTCAATGGCAGGCAACTACCGTCTTCGGATTATTGGTTTAAACTAGAGTATGATAGGGATGATCAAGGAGTAGTTGTAGCTAGTACTACAAGAAAACACTTTACTCTATTACGATAAAAAAAGGCCGGCAATTTGCCAGCCTCTTCTATAAAATTTTTCCTTTTTAGAATTTTACGGAATATCCTAAACTGATATTGGTATTAATTCTATTTACCATAGCAGAATTTGAAGCTCCAGAATCAAATAAGAAGTCGTTTGTATCCTGTTCAGTTTTGCTAAAAGAAAGATCTAATCTGCTAGGACCAAAGCTATAACCAATTCCACCAGAATAGCCCGTAAGATCTCCTATAATTTCTTCGTTTTCATAAGGACCTTCTTCAAAACGATAACCAGCTCTTAAGCTTACCTGATCTATTCGATATTCACCGCCAATTCTATAACTATTTACTACACCCAATTGTTCAGAAATAAATTGGTTTTCATTTGCAAAAGCTGTATCTGAAGTAGGTCTTAATTCGGCCTGTGACATATCTTGGTAGCCATAATCAAAACTAAGTAGTCCTTCTTTTCCAAAAATAATTGCAGCACTACCAGTTAGTTTAGATGGTGTTTTGATTGTATACTCTGGAAACAGGCTAATAATATTAAAATCTATTAAGCTTATATTAGGATTTCCAACAGGAGAATCAGTATTTATTCGTTGTGAGATATCATCAGTAAGTCTATACCAAGTTGGAGACTGGTAGCTGCCACCAACACGTATATTATCATTCAATTTTGCAATTGCTCCAAGACTAAATGAAAAGCCATTACCTTCCGTATGTAAAAAATTATCAAAACGAGTAGATTGAATATCCGAAGCTGCATCATATCCAGTCTCATCAAAAGTGGTTAGCTTATCATAAAAAACAGTATGAAAATTAAGCGAAGCACCTAAGTAAAGATTTTCCTGGTATTGCCCAGCTAAGTTTAAAGTAAACTTACTATTATATCCGCTCGTAATTTGAGCATATTCTTGATTAACATTTGTGTATTGTGCATTGGAAAAATACCCTGTGTTCTCGTCAGTATCATCATTAGGCTCAATTAACCCAGACTGAAAGCCCAAGAAAGCCTGCTGAGCTCCAAAACCAATTGAAGAACCAATATCTAAGTAAGCATCATCTATACGCTCCCCGTTTTGCACTCTAAGTGGCCCTAGAGCCTGTCCTTGAGCAAAATTTAGAAAGTAATTGTCTATACCTTGGTTTGAGCTGCCGGAGGCTCTAAACTCGTTATCAAAATTGTTGACCAAGTCATAATTTACAGCAAGTGATAACTTTCTCCATGGGCTATCATCAGAAGCATTAAACACAAAAACACCACCTGCTTGGTTAATTTCAAGCGAGTTAATGTCTGTGTTGCTTATACTATTTCCATAAGTAGCATCATTATTCCGATTGTAGTTACTACCAGTAACTGTAAATTCACTAAAGTTAAATACTGCAGATCCTGCAGGGTTAATATTTAGTGAGGACAAATCTCCACCAAGTGCGCCAAATGCACCTCCCATTGCCTGAAATCTTGCTGTACCCTGGGGATTATCATTGCTGTAGCGAATAACATCATCAATATTCTGTGCGTTCGCAAAGGTGCATAACATTCCTATGCCTAAAATAAATAGCTTTCTCATTATTCAATTTTTTGTTTGATAAAATCTAGTTGCGATTAGTTTCTTCTACCACTGCTTCTTCCTCCAGATGACCTACCACCTGATGAACGGCTAGAACCGCCAGAACTTCTTACGCTGCCACTGCTACGTGAAGAACCTCCGGAACTTCTTACACTTCCACTACTTCTTGAAGAAGAACGACTTCCTGAACTTCTGAACCCAGAACTTCTAGAACTACTGCGTGAAGAACTTCTATAGCCAGAGCTTCTAGAGCTACTGCGAGAAGAACTTCTATAACCACTACTGCGTGGAGCTGTTCTTCCTGAAGATTGATATCTTGATGTACTTCTTCCAGATGTCGAACTGCGATAACCGCTACTTCTTGGAGTTGTACTTCTATAAGTTTGATTAGAACGTGTTATTCCACTATACCTAGGTACAGAGCGTGTACTTCTGCTGCTTCTAAAGTTTCTGTTTCTTGCTATTGCATCTGCACTTACAGACCTTCTTGCAGAAACATGACTTCTAGAGCTTCTAGATGTTGCAGATGAACTTCTACCTATATTAGAGCGACCTGAATTTGAACGTAATCTCGACGAAGAACCTGTTCTTGCTCCAAGGTTAGATCTACCTCTAAGAGAATTGCTAGCTACACGATTATTGGTATATCCTCTTCTACCATTTGCATAACCATATCTATTGTTAAAGCGATTATATCTATTACCGTAATAGCCTCCCCAGCCATATCCGCCGTTCCAACCCCAGTTATTCCAACCGAAGCCACCGCCCCAGGCTAGACCGCCGCCCCAGCCCCAGTTATTCCAACCAAAGCCACCGCCCCAGCCCCATCTGTTCCAACGGTTCCATCTCCATGGATTATTCCAACCCCATCCAAATCCACCATTCCATAACCAAGGGTCATTCCATCCCCAACCAAAGCCGCCACCCCAGCCCCAGTTGTTCCAGCCATTATCATAGACGTTTATATTTACACTTGTAGGGTTATCACCCCAACCTGGATTTCCTTCATAATTGTTATTGTAGGCAAAATAATCAGTTTGTTCACCTACTTGAAGTGTATCATTTACCCCATTACTAGTATAACCATCAATATCAGTAAAAACCTCACTATCCAGAATTTCAGAATACTGATCGGCTTTTTGTCCAAAGTAGTCACCATAGACGTTACTTTCCAACTCTTGTGTTTTAACTGCCTCAGGGTTTCTTTTTTCTACACCAACGGTACGATTGTTATTGGCATAAATTCCATCATTCTCATAATAAGATGCTTGTTGGTAAGAACCACATGATGCTAAAAACAGGATGCCCAATAAGGATGTTAGGGCAAATTGAAATTTTTGGCGGGGTAAAGTATTATCCATCTTTTAAATTTTATTGTTGAACATAGTAAAAATAGTTAGTTTTACCGCTCTATTTTTTTGTTAACTTAATCACAAGTTTTGTGCCAAACTATAATTAATGGGTAAAAAATTAACGAGCAGAGCAGAAGATTATTCCAAATGGTACAATGAACTTGTTGTAAAAGCAGACCTTGCTGAAAACTCGGGAGTACGTGGTTGTATGGTTATTAAGCCTTATGGCTTTGCTATATGGGAGAAAATGCAAGCTCAATTAGATAAAATGTTTAAGGAAACAGGTCATGAAAATGCTTATTTTCCACTTTTTATACCTAAATCATATTTAAGTAAAGAGGCGAGCCATGTTGAAGGTTTTGCTAAAGAATGTGCTGTAGTTACACACTATAGACTTAAAAATGCGGAAGATGGAAGCGGAATTGTAGTAGACGAAGATGCAAAGCTGGAAGAGGAACTAATAGTTAGACCTACATCTGAAACCATTATTTGGGATACCTATCGTAGATGGATACAATCGTATCGTGATTTACCGCTATTAATAAATCAATGGGCTAATGTTGTGCGTTGGGAAATGCGGACACGTCTATTTTTACGTACAGCTGAATTTTTGTGGCAAGAAGGACATACGGCGCACGCTACAGAGAAAGAAGCTATGGAGGAGGCAGAACAAATGATGCATGTATATGCTGAGTTTGCCGAAGATTATATGGCGGTACCAGTTATAAAAGGAACAAAAACTGAAAGTGAGCGTTTTGCAGGAGCGGAAGAAACATTTTGTATTGAAGCTTTAATGCAAGATGGAAAAGCCTTGCAAGCTGGAACCTCGCACTTTTTAGGTCAGAATTTTGCTAAAGCATTTGATGTTAAGTTTGCTAATAAGGAAGGAAAGCAAGACCATGTTTGGGCAACATCATGGGGAGTGTCTACCAGATTAATGGGAGCATTAATTATGACGCATAGTGATGATAACGGATTAGTACTTCCCCCAAAATTAGCACCAATACAAGTTGTTATAGTACCAATTTATAAAGGGCAAGAACAATTAGATGCTATTGCTGAGAAAGTAAATCCTTTAGTCAAGGAATTGCGTTCTAAAGGAATTACTGTAAAATTTGATAGTAGAGATACGCATAAACCAGGTTTTAAGTTTAACGAGTATGAATTAAAAGGAGTACCCGTCCGTTTAGCAATTGGTCAACGTGACCTAGAAAATGGCACTTATGAAGTAGCTAGAAGAGATACTTTGGAAAAACAATCGGTAGCGGCAGATGAGGTTGTAAATAAGGTCGTTTCACTTATGAATGAAATTCAAGAAAGTATTCATAATAAAGCCTTAGCGCATAGAACTAGCCATATTACAGAGGTGGAATCTTATGATGAATTCAAAAAGGTTTTGGAAGAAAAAGGAGGTTTTGTATCTGCGCATTGGGATGGTACTATAGCTACAGAAGACAAAATTAAGGAAGAAACAAAAGCAACAATCCGTTGTATTCCAATAGACGTTAAGAAAGAAGCTGGAGAATGCATGGTAACGGGAAAACCTTCTTCTAATCGCGTATTGTTTGCTAAAGCGTATTAAAAATTATATTTAGCTCTTGCAATAGTTAAAAATAGTTGTATTTTTGCACCCGCCTTTAGAATAAATTGTAATGATTTTTATAGAGGTGTGCAGCAATGCAACCCACGTTCTAATTATAATGGCCCGTTCGTCTAGGGGTTAGGACGCCAGGTTTTCATCCTGGTAACAGGGGTTCGATTCCCCTACGGGCTACGATAGAATGAAAAGTTGAAAGTTGAAAGATTACTAGGGATGGTATATTTTTAATTATCAATTTTGCATTTTTAATTTAATGGCCCGTTCGTCTAGGGGTTAGGACGCCAGGTTTTCATCCTGGTAACAGGGGTTCGATTCCCCTACGGGCTAC
>CANMOV010000010.1 GCA_947499565.1 uncultured Croceitalea sp. | reverse complement strand
ATGGCCCGTTCGTCTAGGGGTTAGGACGCCAGGTTTTCATCCTGGTAACAGGGGTTCGATTCCCCTACGGGCTACGAATAGAAAGTATTAATAAAATGGATATTGAAAAGTTGTTTTTAGTATTCATTTACCATTTTAAATTAAAGTAATGGCAAACCATAAGTCAGCATTAAAAAGAATTAGAAGAAACGAAGCAGTACGTTTACGTAATAGATATCAGCACAAAACTGTGCGTAACGCTATTAAGAAACTTCGTAGTGAAGAAGATAAAAAAGCTGCAGAGACCTTATTGCCTTCAGTAGTAAGTATGATAGATAAATTAGCAAAGCGAAATATTATTCATTCAAATAAGGCTGCTAACTTAAAAAGCAAATTAATGACTAAAGTTGCAGCAATGTAAACTATGTCAATCGAATATAAAAAAGGTCCTTTATTTAAAGGACCTTTTTTTATGCGTTATTCTTTTAATTTAGCTTCGTTACGATATCCTAAATTGTCTTTATACCAATCTTGAAAACTATTACCACCTGAAATTGCCCAGTCATTAAAGAAATTATAGGCTTGGTTAACGGGTACTTGTTCTTTGGGAGGTTTAAAATTATGAATAATGTCAATTGCCCATGGTAGTCCAGAATCGGTTCTAAAGTTACCATCTATATCATTGTTTACACCTTCTACGGTAGTGTCGTTAACACCTAATGACGTTCTAAATCTATTTGGTAAATGAATTTCTTTACCCCTGTCTCTATTGACAACTAAGAAAGGATTAAATGGTGCTATGCCTAATTGATTTGTTGTAATTGGAGTTGTAAATCTAATGGAAGCTGTAGCAGGAATATTAAGCATATTTGAATGATTGTCAAAAAGCATTACTACGGCTCTACTTTGACCTTCTTCGGTTCCATTTGCAGAGATAGTAATGTAATTTTCTGTTAGAACTGTTCCCGTAACTGATTCAATTAAGTTTGGCGGGATACTCTCAAACTCGATACCAAATGCATTGGCAAAACCAGCCCCATCAGAAGTGACCTCAAAATGGATATCTAGTTGGACTACTTCGTTTTGCGCATTTTGAATAGCTACGAATCTGTAATTTACAGCTGTATCATTAAAGTCATAATCTCCTAAAAATGGCCATAAGTCTTCAAAGGCAACGGTACCCCAACCATATTTACTTGGTGTAAATTGCTCAAAAGCTTTCTCTGCATCATCTGGGTATTCATCATTACTATCGGTGATTCCATCTCCATCAGTATCAGGATCTGCCATGTCTTCTGATACGGTATAAGTTGTTAAATCATTTATTGTGCGACCAAAACTAACACCAGAAGTTGAGTTTGGTCCAAATACATATTCCCATCCGCCGGTTACTGTATCCATTATAATTAAATCGGAGTTTGACCCATTGGCAGCTAACCATAACTCATTATTAGAATCAAAAGTCATAGACGTGGGATTAAAAGGCAAATTATCACTGCTAATTCGAGTAGCTTGGTATACGTTATTACCATCTAAATCTAATCGGTATAAGCCTCCAAAGCTGCTTAAAAATAAAGTTCCATCTTCTGCAAATGCAAGGTCGCCACCACCTGTTACATCAAGGTTGTTAATATCCCATGTTGATAGAATAGTTGCATTTAAGGGATCAATAGTGTACACCTTTGCGCGGGTTGAAAAATACAACAAACCATCATTTTCATTATAATCTAAACGTGGACCACCAATTCCTAAATTGCCTATTGTGGTCCAAGAATCATTGATCATATCGTAACGCATTAAAGGATTACCACTGTTTTTTCCAATGGAATACAAATACATATTCGCATGGTCAATAGCTGCCGTATAGCTTCCTAAGGGCATAGGGGCAAGTTCTTTTATACTTCCGTTTAATGGATTCACCGAGAATAATTGCCCAGAGCCATTTACTGCGAAAAGGGTGTCTATTTCAATATTTTTACCACTAGATCTGCTTTGATTTATCCTGCTTTTAAAGCTTGATACATTGGCTCTTCTTGTTTTTCCAGAAATGTCTGAAAAGATGTAGTTCGCAGCGCCGTTTTGAATATCAACTATTTCAGAAGTAAACGTATTACCTTCTTTACGGCGAATATAAACTTGGGAGTAGTAAGCAGGTGTTTTTATTGTGTGCTGCAATACACCATTAACCGGTTTACCTTTAAACAATATTTGGTTAAGCTCATCGGTTTTAAAGATGGTTGCAGTATCTGGTTCTCCATTATCATTAGTGATATCAACCTCTTCAAGGTTGTATGGAGTGCTATTATAGGCATATACCGAGTAAATAGCATTTGCGGAATTATCATTTATAGTAATGGTTACACTTTCAGAAGTCTTAAATTCAAAATCAACTGGTATCTGTAAATCTGTAAGGTCTAAGCCAGAAGATTCAGATTCGGTTTCAGCTTCTTCTTCCGGGGTAAGCCCTTCATTAAACTTATCTTTTACGCATGATAATACTGTTAAAAGCAGCAAAATTGAAAGAATGGAATTAAAAATACTTTTTAGTAACATAGCATTAGATTTAGAATCAGCAAATTTTATTTTTTTGATGATTAAATAGGTTAATAATATTTGGAACTACTACTAAGTTTCGATGCATTGCAAAAGTCATTCGACGAATAGAATATGCATAAAAACAACATAAAATGAACGAGAAGGACTACAAAAAATGATTTTTATCCGATGAAATGCATTACAATGTTGTGAATTGATAAAAAAGCGGAGTCAATGCCGAATTAACGAAACGAATTGCGTTTACCTAGGAAAAGGCCAATAAGGAAGAAAGAATACATTATTACTATGAATACCTGTAATACCTTTCTTAAATTATATTCTATCCAAGTTTCGGGCATTTCAAAACCAATGAAATATAAATGTGGGAATACTAAGTGAAAGGTAAAGAAGCCTATGCTTACCCAAAACATTAAGTTCTTTTTCTGGAAAAAAGGATATCCCTCATTTCTTTTCTCTTTAAAATATAGAAAGATTGCAAATAGCAAAGAGTAAGAGGAAACAATATCAGCGAAATATAGGCCAGTATGCATGGGGTCTTGCAGGACTATACTTATTAGAAAAGAAATTATGCTAAGGCTAGCAACTGCTAGAATACTATTTTTATACTTTTTTGCGGAAACTAGCTTCCAATACATCCAGAAAAAAAAGATAAAGGTGACTATAGTATACACATTGTATATAATCACATTATGCCAGGCATATTCTTCTTCTTCAAAAAAACTGAATTCATCATAGGTAAATATGAAGTATCCTAAAAGCTCTGTGAAAAAAGTGTATGCAATAAAGATGGGGAAAAAACGCATTACCGTATCAAAATACTTTTTATAGGTAAGCATAGAAACTACCCATGTTATAAAGTAAACGGGAATAAAAAAACTGCTTAAGAGAAAATCTATCAAATTAGTTATTTAGCGAAAAGCTTTTCTTTTACTCATAATAAATCCAATACTAAATATAACATACATTAAGACTATCATTCCCAAATGAAGATGCCTAAATGCTATATAATAAGATTCAGGGTAAAACTCTTTTACTATTTTCAAAGGTAAATAGGTAGCATGGAATAGTAACAGCCCAATGCTAACCCAGAACATTAAATTATACTTTAAAAGATTAATATTATATTCTTTAAGTATTTTTTTTAGATAAACAAGGATACAATAAATCAGAAGCAGTATTCCAAAAATATAAGCATAGACTAATGAAAAAATTATAGGATCTTTTATAAAACAGTTTATAATATTTATAAAGACAAAGGCATACGAACCATACTTTATGGCAATTTTGTGTGTTTTATTACTTATCAATTTCCAGTAAACAAAAAAGAAAAATAAGAAAAAACATAGGTGATAGATATTATAAATTACGCTGCGATAATTTGTTTGATTATATCCGAAAATCAATTGAAAATCATCATAATTAGCCACCAATCCTCCTAACAATTCAGTAAAAAAAGTATATGCTATGATGATTGGAAAGTATTTTAGCAATGTGTCAAAATACTTTTTATAAGTAAAAACGGAAATTAACCAAGTTATTCCATAAACAATTACAAAGTAATTTACCTTAACAAAATCTATAATATCTTCACCCATGTATTATGGATTAATTAAAATCCGTGTTTGGAGGTGGACCGTTATGTCCATCATTTAGAATTAAACTCTGGTCTTGATAAGGCATCGATTTTAAGGTAGGAAAAAAACCTGCTTCTGATTTTTGTTGAACTCCTTGGTTTCCATCTCCATTTTTTGGCCAATAATTACGAATTAGCTTGGCTGTTCCATCCCCTCCAATATAAAATCCACCATACTCTCCATCTATTTTTGCCGTTGGAACTACAAATACGGTATTTCTATTAGGATCTTTTCCCTCCTTACCATAATTGCCTAAATAAATACGTAAACTATCTGGCTTTACTTTAGCTTTACGAGCCTTTTTCTCTACATACTTGATATATTTTTTCATTGTTTTCAAATCAAACTCGATGAATTGTGTAGGAATAAATTCTTTTTCTGGATTTTGATTCATTTCAAATTCAAGAATAGCTTTTGCACGTCGAGTTTCATAATTTTCGCATAATTCCTTCGCTTCACCAAGCGTAATTATTCCATCTGGGGCTTTAACCATTTCATCATCTTCATGCGCTACAGTTTTTGGTTCTTCTTTATCCTTTTTTGGCTTTTCTGCACAGGATGCGACTACTAAAAATAAAATGGTTGAGAGGGTGATAACCCAGTTCTGCGATGTTTTCATAAGTGTTATGGTTAAATGTTTATTAATAATTGGGGGAATCTTGATTAAAGATATGGTTTTTCTGTAAAAAAAGTGAAGAAAAAACCCTACCCGAATTAACGGATAGGGTAATTATACTATTCTAAAAATTATGTTTTAGTTGTTCATTGTCAATAAGAACTCTTCATTATTTTTAGTTTGCTTAAAGCGCTGTTCTATAAATTCCATTGCTTCCACAGGATTCATATCTGCAAGGTACTTCCGCATAATCCACATACGTTGTATAGTAGCTTCGTCCAAAAGCAAATCGTCTCTACGCGTACTAGAAGATGTAAGGTCAATAGCTGGGAATATTCTTCTATTAGATATTTTACGATCTAATTGTAATTCCATATTACCAGTACCCTTGAATTCCTCAAAAATTACTTCATCCATTTTAGAACCTGTTTCCGTAAGTGCTGTTGCAATTATGGATAGTGAACCACCACCTTCTATATTTCGAGCAGCACCAAAGAAACGCTTAGGTTTGTGTAATGCATTTGCATCTACACCACCACTTAATACCTTACCAGATGCCGGTTGTACTGTATTATATGCTCTTGCTAAACGTGTTATAGAATCCAATAAGATTACTACGTCATGGCCGCATTCTACTAATCGTTTTGCTTTCTCTAAAACAATATTTGCTACACGAACATGTTCAGTTGCTTCTTTATCAAAAGTAGAGGCCACCACTTCACCACGAACATTACGTTGCATGTCTGTAACCTCTTCTGGACGTTCATCTATTAATAATATGATTTGATAAACTTCTGGGTGATTCGCAGCAATACCGTTAGCAATGTCTTTTAATAACATTGTCTTACCAGTTTTAGGCTGAGAAACAATCATTCCTCGTTGTCCTTTACCAATAGGAGAAAACAAATCTATAATCCTTGTCGAGATAGAAGCTTGGCGTTCTGCTAACTTAAAACGTTCATCTGGGAATAGGGGCGTTAAATGTTCAAAAGAAACTCGGTCACGAACTATTCTTGGATCAATTCCATTTATTTTACTCACCTTAATTAAAGGAAAGTATTTTTCACCTTCTTTAGGTGGTCTAACATTTCCTAAAACAGTATCCCCTGTTTTTAGACCAAATAAACGAATCTGAGATTGAGATACGTAAATATCATCCGGGGATGACAAATAATTATAATCTGAAGATCTTAAGAAACCATAGCCATCTTGCATGATATCTAGAACACCTTCACTTTCAATAATACTATCAAATTCGAATTCGGGTTCTTTATATCTGTTTTTTAAATCTTTGTCAAAATTGCTGCTCTTTTTTTCGTTCTGAGGCCTTGGATTAGGTTTGCGATTCTGATTTTTATGCTGAGGATTAGGTCTTTGCTGATCCCTTTTTTTATTTTGGTTATTTCTTTGAGGTTCCCGTTTTTCTTGTGTTGCTTCACCTTTTTCAGTTTTAGAAATTTCTTCTTTACTGGTAATAGGAGCAGCAGCCTCATTATTCTCTACTGGTTTTTTAGCTGGTCTGGGTCTGGGTCTGGGTTTTGGTTTGGCTTCTGAAGTAGTAGCGGCAGCTGCCGTTTCTTTTACGGCCTTTGGATTAGATGCTTGTACATCTAAAATCTGATAAACCAAATCCAATTTCTTTGTCGTTTTGAATTTTGGAATATTTAATCCTTTTGCTATTTCCTGTAACTCAGGAAGCTTTTTTGCTTTTAGATCTGAAATCTCGAACATTAAGTAATCAATAAGTTAAACTTGTTATCTAATTTTGAAGTAAAATGTTATTGGAATATTACAATTGGGAAAGATGTTCCCGGGTAAGTATACTGGTAATAACGATACAATGATACAAATTATTTTTAAAGAAGAGCTGTTATTTATCGAAAAGACACGTATTTTTGCCTTTTGAAATGCTAAAAAGTAATGATTCAAAGAATTCAAACATTTTATTTACTTGTTGTAGCACTATTAGCTGGTGTTATTCCTTTTTTTGTAAATCTATGGGTTGAAGGCGAAGATGGAGCAATTTTTGCCAAAAGCGAATTGTTAGTTTCTATAATTTTTTATGTTATTGCTGGATTGGCAATACTTGCTATTTTCCTTTTTAAGAAAAGACAAAATCAATTTGTTATTAACAGATTGAACATGATATTAAATCTTTTTTTACTAGGATTTTTCGTTTACCGATCGCTAAACTTATCCGGAGAGACGGCGGTCTCTGAGAAGGGTATTGGGATGTTGATTCCTGTATTTTCTATCGTTTTTCTAGTTCTGGCCAACAGAGCTATCAAAAAGGATGAAGATCTTGTAAAATCTGTTGATCGTTTGCGTTAAACCTAACATCTTAGTAGTATTAGTGCGTAAAACCCCGATGGTAACATCGGGGTTTTTTGTATTTATTTTCTTCCTGTAAAAACAGGAATTCAAATTATTTCAGCTATTAATTTCCCGCCATTAGGTTAGCAGTATTAAAACCATTATTAAAAGTAATGTCCGTAAGCGTTTGAACCAAATTTGGAGATTCTGCATAACCATTTTCACTTGGCATGTAATAACTACGTTTAGTAGCAATCATTTGACCTTCTACATCTTTGTACTCGTAATCCGCAATGATTAAAGGTTCATTAACCCCCATAAGTGGGAGAGAGAAATAAAAACGGTCTATTAGCTTTGTTTCCGGATTTACATAAAGGATGTAAATATCGTTTTGCTCTTTGCCAGTTATAGATGGGTCATACGTGACATTTAATTTGTCATAAGTTGTTCCATTTAGTTCTTCTTGACCTACATAAGTAGTTATCGTTCCTTCATCATTAAGTTTATAAGGCATTACAAACCAGAAGTAGTTTGCTTTTCTTAAAAAATCACCAACTACATTGGCTTGCTGATCTGTACTTTTAGTACCATTTACTAGAACAACAGTTTCCTTACCATCAAAACACTGTGTAACTTCTCCTGCTACTCCAGGCATAACATTAATTTCGTGTTTGGTATAATGGCCATAAGATGCTTCAGAATTAAAAATATAACGTTCTGTAGAAATATCTGTTTTATTGGCGTCTGTACTATGGTAGTTGTAGGTGTATTGTACATCTTTCTTTTTCCAAAGGTCTCCCCAACCACCATGAGAATATTCAATAGCTGCTAAGATGCTTTGAGGGTTATCCGTGTTATAAACAGGAGCAGTCTTAGTCTCAACAATGGTTTCAACTTTTTCTTCTGTTTTCTTTGCTTTTTCTGCACATGAGGCAAGAATGAAAAGAAAAGCAATTGCAATAAGTTTTAAATTTTGTGTTTTCATGTTTTGTTTAAAATTGTTTGATTTCTTAGACGGAATAAATCTATTTTCTTACAGCTATGATTAACAATCTATAACCGAATATTCTGGCCAAAATTTGCAATATGAAAACCATGTTTTAATACTATAGAAGCCTTTTTACTTTCTAAATTTAAAACTGGATTGGTATGATTAAAATGAATAAAATGGACTTTTTCTTTTTCCGCATCTGAAAGTCCTTTGAAAAGTTCCATACTTTCAATAATAAATGGGTGAGGAATTTCTGAAATGCTACGATTATTAATCTCTTCACCATCAAAAAAAGTAGCATCTAAAAAGGCATAGTCTACGTTTCTAATTTCATCAATAATATTTTTTTCCCATTTACTCCACTTATCAATATCTGGAATAAATAATAAGGATTTATTAGGACCAACAATTTTAAAACCGACCGTCTCTGAAAACTCATCTCTATGGGGCACTAAAAATGGAATAACGCTTAAATTATTGGTTAACTTAACTTCATGGTTATTTACTAAATCTTTAATAGAAATGTTGTTTAAATCTACTAACTGACTCCAAGGTCCGTTTTGTTCTAAAAATGCCTTCATTTTTGGCATAGCGTATACGGGAATATCTTTTGCCCCCATTGCTTCCCTTCCTAAATACATTAGACCAGTATAATGACCTATATGGGCGTGCGTTAAGAAGATTCCATTTGGTGTTTCAACTTCTGTTTTAGCCCGCTCTTTTAATAATTTTAATTGAGTAGGTAAGTCCGGTGTAGCTTCAAATAAAAATGTTTTGTTGTTTTCATAATCTATAAGTCCTAAAGACACTACTTTTCTATTCTTATCAGGATTTAAAAACAAAGGAGCGCAGCATTCTTTTTTACAACCAATATGGGGGCTTCCAGCGTCCTGTACCGTCCCTAAAACCAGTACGGATACTTTTGATTCTGTAACTTCTTTGGATTGACTATTACATCCTATAAAAACAAAAAGGAAAGTGATTAAAAACAACTTTTTCATACCTATCTATTACCTAGTTCAATGACTTCTAGATCACTTATTTTTTCACCATCAATAACGAATCTGAGCATTGTTCTAACCTGATGAAATCCATATTTTCCACAAGCACCAGGATTCATATGCAACAGGCCAAGCTTTTTATCTTGCATCACTTTAAGAATATGAGAGTGTCCACAGATAAAAAGTTTTGGAGGATTCTTTTTAATCTCTTCACGAACACGAGTATTATATTTGGTTGGATACCCACCAATATGCGTTATCCATACATCTACGTCTTCACAAAAAAATCGATTGTTTTCGGGAAATTCTTTTTGAATTATATGGTCATCTATATTACCATAAACCCCACGGACAGGTTTTATACTTTTTAAAGAATCAGTCACTTCTAGACTCCCAATATCTCCTGCATGCCAAATTTCATCTACTTGTCTGGCATATTTTAAGATATCATTATCCATATGGCTATGCGTATCGGAAAGTAATAGTATTCTTGTCATAACGCTAAAAATATGCTAAAAAGACTAAGCAATATTTGCCTTGCTATAGATTCAAGTATCTTTGTTTTGCTAAAAATAGCTGTTTACCTTGAGATATTTTATTCAATTCGTTTATTTCGGTAAAGCCTATCATGGCTGGCAAAACCAACCAAACGCCATTACAGTGCAACAAGTTTTAGAAGAAGGGTTAGCTACTCTTTTACGTTCTAAGGTTGCTGTGGTTGGTGCAGGCAGGACAGATGCGGGTGTTCACGCTTTAGATATGTTCGCTCATTTTGATTTCGGGGAAATAGAAAGTACTACCGATTTAGTACATCGCTTAAATAATTACTTGCCTTCAGATATTGCAATAAAATCAATTTTCTTGGTGAAGAATGATGCTCATGCAAGATTTGATGCTATTGAGCGTACTTATGAATATTTTATAGTACAAGAAAAGAATCCATTCCAGATGGAAACAGCCCATTATATCTGGTCCACTTTGGATATTGATGCAATGAACAAAGCTGCTGAAATTTTAATGGAATACGAGGATTTTGAATGTTTTTCAAAAACACATACCGATGTAAAAACGTATTTATGTAAGTTGAAAAAAGCAGTTTGGGAGCAGAAAGAGGATAAATTAGTTTTTACTATTACGGCTGATAGATTTTTAAGAAATATGGTTCGTGCTGTAGTTGGAACCTTGTTAGAAGTTGGCTTAAAAAAAATGGACCCTGAATCTATTATGACAATAGTTGAAAGTAAAGATAGGGGCAGAGCGGGAGTTTCCGTGCCAGCGAAAGGGCTATATTTGACAAAGGTTTTGTACCCAAAAACAATTTTTAATGAGTGAAGATAAAGAAACCGGAAAAGCATTTGATTTTGGTTTGTTCAGACGTGTTTTTGAACATACCAAACTATACAGGCTTACTTTTTATGGTGTAGCGCTGATTGCAATATTACTTTCAACCTTTGCGGTTTTTACGCCACTAATTATTGGGGATATAGTTGATAATGCAATTACCAACAAAGATGCTGAGCGACTTTTATTCTTGGTTATTGCTATGCTAGGAGTGCTAATAGGAGAAGTTACGTGCCAATTGCTTTTTACATATTACGCTAACCTTTTAGGAGAATCCGTTATTAAAGACATTAGAATTCGATTATTTGAAAAGATAATGGATTTTAAAATGACTTATTTTGATAACTCATCTATTGGAATTTTAGTCACAAGGGCAGTTGCAGATATGCAGCGTATAGGAGAAATTTTTAGTCAGGGCTTTTTTGTTATTGTGGCAGACCTTTTAAAAATGTTAGTAGTAGCTGTAATTATGCTAGTTATGAACTGGAAACTGTCACTAATAGTTTTTGCAATCCTGCCTGTTATTCTTTATGCAACTCGCTTGTTTCAAAAAGCAATGAAATCTGCATTCATTGAAGTACGCGCACAGGTTTCTAATTTAAATTCTTTTGTGCAAGAGCGTATTGCGGGGATGAAGATTGTTCAATTATTCAACAGAGAAGAAATTGAAAAAGAAAAGTTTAGAGAGATTAATGAGAAACACCAGAATGCTTGGTTACGTACGGTTTGGTACAATTCTATATTTTTTGCAGTAGCTGAATTATTGGGAGCGGTTAGTATCGGCCTTATTGTTTGGTTTGGAGGTATACAAAACGTTACTGGTATAGAAGCAGGTGAATACGGGGACATTTTTACGTTCATACTTTTTTCCGGAATGTTATTTAGACCCTTGCGACAAATAGCGGATAAATTCAACACTTTACAGATGGGTATGGTAGCTGCAAATAGGGTGTTTAATATTTTGGATACAGAGAGCCACATTGCTAATGATGGAACTATTGAAAAGTCTGCTATGAAGGGTAATATTAAGTTCTCTGATGTCCGATTTGGATATATAGAAGATGAAGAGGTGTTACATGGAATTTCGTTTGAAGTTAATGCTGGGGAGACGATTGCTATTGTAGGTTCTACCGGAGCAGGAAAATCAACTATTATAAACCTTTTAAATCGCTTTTACGAAATTAATTCCGGAACTATTTTTATAGATGATATTAGCATTCAAGAGTATACATTACAATCACTTCGCTCTCATATAGCTGTAGTATTGCAAGATGTTTTCCTTTTTGCAGATACTATCGCCAATAATATTTCTTTAAAAGATAAATCTATTAGCGTAAGTGATATTGAAGCTGCAGCAAAACAAATAGGCGTGCATAAATTTATATCTAGTCTACCAGGTGGATATGAATATAATGTAAAAGAGCGTGGTACAATGCTTTCTAGTGGTCAACGTCAACTTATTGCTTTTTTAAGAGCTTATGTTAGTAATCCTAGCGTCTTAGTTTTGGATGAAGCTACATCATCAATAGATACCTATTCTGAACAATTGATACAGCAAGCAACAGAGAAGATTACTGAAGGAAGAACATCAATAATTATTGCGCATAGATTAGCAACGATTAAAAAGGCGGATAAAATTTTGGTTATGGATGCTGGTCAAATAGTTGAAAGTGGCACTCATAAAGAACTTCTCGCCAAAGGCGGTTATTATAGTGACTTGTATGAAGCTCAATTTTTGGTGGAGGAAGTTGCTTAGTTTACTTTGGTCTAAAATCTTCTAAACTCATAGCACCAGATAGTAATCCGATTATAACAACAAGCACTCCAATTCCCATCATCACCACAATAAGCATAAAAAAGTATCCAAAGCCACGTAAAATCGAACTTCCTATTCCAATTTTATGCACTTTTTTTAGCACATAAAATTGATAAGCAATAGCCAATACTAAAAAACACCAATTAAAAATGTCATAGCGAATATCAAAAATGCTAAAAATAGTAAGCCCTAAAACGACTTGAACAAAAGAGGTCTGACCGGTAGTATAAGCATTGGTTATTAAATGCTCTGTATAGTTAAGTTTTCTATGATCTAAAAAAAGAACCCAAGTCATTAAGGCGTATACTGGTATTAAGAGGTAGGAAAGTATAGCTTGGTAGTCGATAACAAAATCCATGTTTGGCGTATTCTTTTTACTAAAGCTAGTTTCAGTGAGATTTATATGGTAGATATCTCTTAAAATAAAAAATAATACGCCTGATAGTGTTATTGCAATTGCAAAAAAACTAATAGGATTCATATACTTTTTACGTGCTCCGGAGATAAAACTTTCTATAACTACTTCCGGTTTGGTAAAAAGGTGCTTTATTGTCTTAAATAGCGTATTGTCAAGATCAAACACCTGAAATTTTAAATCCTGCCAAACATTTTTTAAAGTCAGTCGATTACGAATGACCTTACCTCCGCAGCTTGGGCAATAGCTGAAATCTGACCGTAAACTATTTTCACAAGTTTTACAAATCATTATTCTAAGTCCTTTTTAATCATTTCGGTAAGTTCTTCTAGACTTTTATAAAGTACAAATTCACCACTTTTTATATAGGAAATAAGCCCAGTTTCTTCACTAACAACTAAGCATAAAGCATCAGTCTTTTCAGTGATGCCAACAGCTGCACGATGACGAAGTCCAAAACGTAGGGGAATGTTACGCTCATTGGAAACAGGTAAAATTACACGAGTTGCGGTTATATAATTATCCTGGACAATAGCTGCGCCGTCATGTAACGGACTATTTTTATAAAATATACTTTCAATAATAGGCTGGGTTATTTCAATACTCATTTTATCTCCAGAAGACTTTACAAAATCAAGATTGTTAGTACGCTCTATAACCAAAATAGCACCTGTTTTGCTCATGCCCATTTTTTCGCAAGCATTAATTAAAGCTTCAACATTGGTTTCAGTGGGTAAGCCTTCTTGTCGTAAAAATTTAAAATGCTTTATAAAGTTTCGCTTAGAAGCAAAATTGGTAGAGCCAATCATTAAAAGAAATTTTCGAATTTCTTGCTGAAAAACAATAATCAAGGCAATTAAACCAATATTCATAAAACCCCCAACCACACTGCTTATCATCTTCATTTGTAGCAGCTCTGTAAGTTTCCAGAGTGCCCAAACAATTACTATTCCAATAAAAATATTAATTGCAACTGTACCTCTAACTAGCTTGTAGACATAATAGAGTAGAACAGCGACCAAAATAATGTCTATAAAATCTGTGATTTTAAATTCTAGAAAGTTTAGGAAATCCAAACGCTGCGTTTTTGTAAAATTAACAATTTTAGGAGAACTAGTTATGAATTGTTTGAGGCAGTTAACTCATTAAAAAGTGTAATACATTCCATGGCTTCTTTTACATCGTGCACTCGCAAAATGTTTGCTCCGCCTTCCAATGCTCGCATATGTAATGCTGTTGTACCATTTAAAGCATCTTCAGGAGTAGTATCAAGCGTTTTATATATCATAGACTTTCTACTTAATCCTGCTAGAATGGGTAAATCAAGTACTTTTAATAAGTCGATATTGGCTAATAATTTAAAATTTTGTTGAACTGTCTTTGCGAAACCAAAACCTGGATCAATGATAATATCATTAATTTTTTTGAGTCTAGCCTCATAGACTCTTTCCGAGAAATAGTGTATAATTTCTTTTAATAGATCTTCATAGGTAGCCAATTGTTTCATATTCTGAGGATTCCCTTTCATATGCATCATAATATAAGGGACTTGATGCTGGGCAACAGTGTCCATCATTTTATTATCTAGGTTACCTGCTGAAATATCATTAATTAAAGTAGCTCCTGCAGAAATACATTCTGATGCTATTCTACTGCGAAATGTATCTATAGAAATTAATATAGAAGGATTTTTTTTTAAGAGTAACTCCACTATTGGAACAATTCGCCGCAATTCTTCTTCTTCTGAAATATGTATTGCTCCAGGTCTTGAGCTATAAGCACCAATATCTATAAAGGAAGCGCCTTCTAAAAGCATTTTTTCTACTTGAAGAAGTATTTTAGACTCGCTTTTGTACTTACCACCATCATAAAAAGAATCTGGGGTTAGATTTAAAACTCCCATTACTTTGGGCTTCGATAAATCAATAAGCTTTCCTTTACAGTTTATGGTCATAAAAAATGTGCGCTTTATTAGGTTTGTTTATCTTTGGCAAAGTGCATTTGCACTGATAAAAGTCGAAATTTACGCAAATAAGTGCTTACATGCAGCAGACCTCTAAACAGTACGACGCCGTAATACAAACTTGTAGAGAACTATTCCTCAAAAAAACAAAAGATTACGGTACCGCTTGGCGGATATTACGTTTACCCTCTTTAACGGATCAGATTTTTATTAAGGCACAACGTATACGTGGTCTTCAGCAAAATTTGGAACAAAAAGTAGATGAAGGAGAACAGCCAGAATTTATCGGAATTATCAATTATTCCATTATGGCATTAATCCAGATTGATAAAGGAATAGCGGAACAACCAGATTTAAGTATGGCAGAGGCTATTTCGCTTTATGATGAAAAAGCCAAGCTTACCAAAACATTAATGGAGAATAAAAACCATGATTATGGGGAGGCATGGAGGGAGATGCGCGTTAGTTCCTTAACAGATTTAATTTTACAAAAATTACTTCGTGTAAAACAAATAGAAGATAATAAAGGGGAAACACTTGTTAGTGAGGGAATAGACGCCAATTATCAAGATATTATCAATTATGCCGTTTTTGCTTTAATCCATTTATCAGAAGAATGAAATATTTAGTAAGATTTTCAAGAGTAGTTGTAAGCGTTCTTTTTATTATAAGTGGGTTAATAAAGTTAAACGACCCAGTTGGTTTTTCTTTTAAGTTGGAAGAATACTTTAGTCAAGGGGTGCTGGATTTGCCTGCTTTTACCCCTTACGCCTTAGCTATTGCAATTATTGTGGTAATAATTGAAGTCTTGTTAGGGGTATTGTTATTATTAGGATATAAGCCAAAATTTACAGTTTGGAGTCTTTTGATAATGATTATATTCTTCACTTTCCTAACCTTTTATTCTGCATATTTTAATAAGGTTACAGATTGCGGATGTTTTGGAGATGCTGTAAAACTTACTCCTTGGGAGTCTTTTACAAAGGACATTATTTTACTGGTATTAATTTTAGTTTTAGTGTTAGGTGTAAAACACATAAAACCAATATTTAACAACATTGGAGGAACAATTGCGATTGTCATTTCTTTAATCGCTTGTGTTATGTTTTGCAATCATGTTTTAAACCACTTACCAGCAAAGGATTTTAGGCCTTATAAAATTGGTGCAAATATTGAAGAAGGGATGTCGGTGCCAGATGATGCACCAAAAGCTTTGTATGAATATGCATGGCGATTTAAAGTTAATGGTGAGGATAAAGTAATTGTTACTAATGGGGATTACCCAAGCGTTCAGGGTGAATTTATAGATGTAGAGACTACTGAAGTGCAAAAAGGCTATGAACCACCAATACATGATTTTACCATAGAAAAAGATGGTGAGGACTTTACTGCTTCATTTTTGGGAGAAGAAAAACTAGTAATGGTTATCGCATATGATCTTGCTAAGAGTAAATATGAAGTTTTTAAAGAGGTTAAAAAAGTCACCGATGAGGCGCTTGCTAAAGGATACAAGGTTATTGGAATGTCTGCCTCGGGAACAGATAGGGCAAATGCACTTGTTGAGGAATATGGACTAAATTTTGAGTTTTATTTTACAGATGAAACTACATTAAAAACCATAGTTCGATCCAATCCAGCTATTCTGGTTTTAGAGAGTGGAACCATTTTACAAAAAGCACATTATAATGATTTACAAGACTTAAAATTGAAAGATCCAAAAAATGGGATTTACTTCAACTTAGAACTAAAGAAAAGCTTGGATAGCGTTATGGCTTTAGACCAAAAATATAGATCAGATTGGACACCTGAAAATTGGTCAAAACAAATTAAAATTGACAGTTCTAACTTGAATTATGTTGAAAAAATAATAACTGATAACGGTTATCCTGGTAAGAGTTTGGTAGGAGAAAAAGCAGGTGTTGCCGCTTGGTATGTAATTCAACATTCAAACAAAATAGACGAGTATATAGCTATAATGAAACAAGCAGCTGAAGCTGGAGAACTTCCGTTTATGCTATATGCAATGATGTTGGATAGGTATTTAACCAATCAAAATAAACCTCAGATTTATGGAACGCAGAGTTCATCATGGTATATAAATAGCCCAAAAGAGATAACTTTTATGTGGCCTTTAAAAAATAAGGATTCGGTAAACATATGGAGGGAGGAAGCAGGTTTTTCCCAATCTTTTGAAGAAAGTGCTAAAGATATGTACGGAGAAGATTTTGAAATAAAATATTACACAATTAAAGAAATTAATAAGCTTGTACCTGAGCTTGCTAAATAACTAACAATAAACATATGAGAACCAAAATAGTTGCAGGAAATTGGAAAATGAATAAGACATTGCAAGAAACGGAAACTCTTGCAGCAGAACTGGCAGCAAAGTTGCCTGACACAGAAGCTGAGGTAATTGTGGCTCCAACTTTTGTTAATCTTACTGCTGCGGTGAGGTCATTGGAAAATTCAACAATTCAAGTTTCGGCCCAGAATATGCATTTTGCCGAAAATGGCGCATTTACAGGCGAGATTTCTGCAGATATGTTATTAGATATTAATGTTGAAGTTGTTATTCTTGGTCACTCAGAAAGACGTTCACATTTTGGTGAAACAGATGATTTTCTTGCTAAAAAAGTGAGTGCCGCACTGGCTAAAAATATGCGTATCATTTTTTGCTTTGGAGAAGAATTAGAAGATCGTAAATCTGGCAACCATTTTAATATCGTTGAAAGTCAATTAAAAAATGCACTTTTTAATTTAGATGCATCTGCATTTAAAAGCATAGTCCTGGCCTATGAGCCAGTTTGGGCTATTGGAACTGGCGAGACAGCTAGTCCAGAACAAGCGCAAGAAATGCATGCTTTTATTAGAGAAACTATGGCTGCTAAGTATGATAATACAACTGCAAATAATATTTCAATTTTATATGGCGGTAGTGTAAAACCAGCTAATGCAAGAGAGATATTTTCAAAGCCAGATGTTGATGGTGGACTTATCGGTGGAGCAGCATTAAACAGCGATGATTTTATTGCTATAGTTAGAGCAATATAAATAGTTCTGCATGACTTATCTTGAATTTGATTTTAAAGTCAAACCGCTAGCACCCGGTTCCGACATTCTTATTGCACAGTTAGGGGAGGTAGGCTTTGAAAGTTTTATTGAACATGATTCAGGATTTCTCGCATACATACCAGAGAAAGACTTTAAGGATGGACTTTTAAAGGAAATACAACTACTGAGCAGCTCCGATTTTGAAATTGATTGGAGTTCTAAAACCATTACACAGCAAAATTGGAATTCGGAATGGGAAAAGAACTTTCATCCCATTAGAGTTGGGAATAAGTGTGTTGTTAGAGCACCTTTCCACGAAAAGGAGGATGTGGAATATGACATTGTTATAGAACCAAAAATGAGTTTTGGTACTGGGCATCATGAAACTACGCATATGATGTTGGAACACATATTAAATCATGATTTTAAAAACAAGTCAGTCTTAGATATGGGTTGCGGTACTGGAATTTTGGCAATTCTTGCTGAAATGAGAGGAGCAAATCCCATTGAAGCTATAGATATAGATAATTGGTGCTATTTAAATTCAATTGAAAATGTCGAGCGTAACAACTGCACCCATATTAAAGTTTATGAGGGTAATTCTGCTCTGTTAGAAGGTAAAAAGTTTGATGTAATTATCGCAAACATTAATAGAAATATTTTGCTAGATGATATTCCTAAGTATGAGCAATGTCTTAATGCAACTGGGCTATTATTTCTTAGTGGCTTCTATAAATCAGACTTAGACATGATATCTTCTAAATGTGATGCCCATTCATTGCAATTTAATCGTAACCTAGAGAGAAACAACTGGATTGCTGCAGTTTATCGAAAAAGGTAAAGAATTAGCTATTTTACGAAAACGTTTTCGTAATTTTTTTCTGCATTGAAATAACCACTTATTTTTTTAACCCAAAACTCTTAACTATGAAAGATTTAAAACTCTTATCATGCGCTTTTGCGTGTTTATTTATTATCTCAGCTTGTGAGAAAGATTCTGTTGAAGAAGTGGTCACGGATGCTGTAAATGAAGAAGTTGTATTAGACGCTTCTTTAACTCTTACAGAGGATGTGCTAACTACGCTTAAAACAAGTAATTTCAATACTAGTGAAGTTAAGGTGATTGATTTTCATCTTCCAGATGGCTCAATTCAAAAACGTTATCAATTAGAAGGAGACATCGCTTTATCAAAAGTTCAAATGGACCAATTTATTGCATTAAAAAGCAGTAATGACAGAAATTACCATACCAATAATTTGGTAAGCCCTAGAACCTTAAGCATTATAGGTTATACCGGTGGTAATTTTGCCTTAAGTAATAAGGAAAGAACTGCGCTACAATGGGCAGTTAATAATTACAACCGTTTAAATTTAGGAATACGATTCAATTTAACTTTTGGCACTAATTTCCAGAATAAGGATATGGTTGTATATAACAACGCTATCAATAACCCTGGGGTTAGTGGAGGCGTTGCAGGTTTTCCAAGCAACGGAAATCCAAATAAATTTATTCAGATTTATGGTTTAAACGGTTTTTCAACAAATGTAAATGAGCATGTTATCACCCATGAAATGGGACATTCTGTTGGTTTTAGACATACAGATTGGTTTAGTCGCCAAAGCTGTGGTGAAAATGTAAATGAAGGTTCTGGAGGGGTTGGAGCAAACCCAATACCTGGCACACCTGCTGGATATGATCCAACATCATTAATGTTAGCGTGCTTTAATTCTTCGGTGGATGGAGAGTTTAATGCAAATGATGTTACGGCCCTTAATTACCTTTATTAAAATTTAAACTATAAATAGATTAGGTTATTACAATGTAAGAGAAGCGCCATTTATGGCGCTTCTTTAATTTTTATGAATAGTTTTTTGTGTCAAAAACATTATTTCAATACATTTATTCCAAAGCAACGTAATCATGTTTGGTACTAAAGAAAAAGTTTCCGAAGAATTACTACTTGAAGAAGAAACGGTTAAGCAAAGCGAAATTGTTCTTTTTAATGATGATGTCAATACTTTTGACCATGTTATAAATACTTTGATGGCAGTATGTGAACATACTCCAGAACAGGCAGAACAATGTTCTTTAATTGTTCACCATAATGGAAAGTGCACGGTAAAAACGGGTGAGTATGATGACCTTAAGCCTAAGTGTACTAGACTTTTACAAGCCGGTCTAAGTGCGGAACTGGTTTAAAATGGCAAAATTAGATTAAGGTGCCATTCTTTGCTATCTTTAACAGTATATGTGTAGTTCAATTTTGCGATTTTCATTTAGAATACTGTTACTTCTTTTTAGTGTATCTGCTATTTCTCAGCAATTACCACCCATTAAAAACTTTACTCCTACAGACTATAGTGGAGAAAATCAGAACTGGGATATTTCGCAATCCTCATCAAGCCTTATTTATATTGCAAATAATAAAGGCTTATTAGAGTTTAATGGGGCAAGCTGGAAACTTTACCCTTCTTCAAATGAAAGTATTATGCGTTCTGTATACGCTGTAAATGACCGGATTTACTCTGGTTGTTATATGGAATTTGGATATTGGGAGAAGGATAGCTTTAATGTGCTGAGATATACTTCTTTATCTAAAAAAATAGAAACTCCATTAATAGAAGATGAAGAGTTTTGGAATATTCAACAGCTTGGAGATTTAATGGTATTTCAATCCAAAAAAAGGATTTATATTTTTAACGTAGTAGATGAAACTGTAAAGATTATTGATTCTAAAAGTACCATTCCTAAAATATTTAAAGTAGAGGAGACTATTTATTTTCAGAGAATTGGAGAAGGCATCTTTAAGATAGCATACGGGAAGGATACTTTGGTTAATGATGATGAAGTTGTTAAGAATGATGAAATCATTAATATTTCTTTGAACAACGGTAATTTACGCTTTCTTACCCAAAATCAAGGGTTTTATGATTTAAAGGATAATACGCTTATAAAATCTGATATTATATCAAATGAGTTTTTATCCACACTAAGTTTTTATGATGGTATTGGTCTAAAAGATGGTCGCTTTGTACTAGGTACTATTTCTAATGGAGTTGTTTGGTTAGATACAAACGGAGAAGTGCAAAATCAAATAAACCAAGATAACGGTTTGCCAAATAACACTATTTTATCACTTTTTGAAGATGCAGACGATAACATATGGCTAGGCTTAGATAATGGTATAAGCTATATTAATACCCAAGCTCCGTATAAGGTTTTTAGTGATAGTAAAGGGATTTTAGGTAGTGTATATACTGCCGCTATTCAAGAGGATAAACTGTATTTAGGGACAAATCAAGGGCTTTTTTATAAAACCTTGGGTAGTAATGATGGTTTTGAATTTATATCTGGCACACAGGGGCAAGTTTGGAGTTTAAAAAAGATAAACCAGACCTTATTTTGTGGACATCATACAGGGACCTTTATTGTTCAGGATACTAAAGTAGTTAAAATTGCAAATATTCCCGGTACTTGGGATATCTCTCAATTCAACCAAAACCTTGACCTTTTGCTCCAGGGTAACTACAATGGTCTGTATGTATTGCAAAAATCAGATGGAGTTTGGAAACTTAGAAATAAAATCCAAGGATTTAATAACTCATCAAGATATTTTGAAACTCTTGGGAATACCATTTTTGTAAACCATGAGTATAATGGTGTATTTAAATTAGAAGTGGACAGTTCTTTTTCTAAAATTGAAAAGTTTGAAGAGGATACCTCTATTAAAGGAGCTAATTCCGGTTTGATAAGCTATTTGGGAGACATGCTTTATGCTTATAAGAGAGGTATTTTTAAGTATAATGTTAGTGAGGGTACTTTTGTGCGTGATAGCTTGTTTAGCACAATGTATGACCAAGACAATTATGAGTCTGGTAAAATGGTTTTTAATGAGGAAGAGAATAAGCTGTGGTTATTTACAAAATCAGGAATAAGCTTTTTATCCTATGAAACTTTAACGAATACCCCAAAAATAAACGAGATACCGTTGGCCAAAGAAGTAAGAAATGGTATTCTTGGTTATGAAAATATACTTAGCCTAGGGGCAAATGAATACCTAATTGGTACAACTTCTGGATATATAATAGCTAATATAAATCAGTTGCAAATCGAGGATTTTGAATTGCATATTGATCAAATTCTAGATAAAGAAAGGAAAAATGTAGAAATTAGTTTAAATAAAGGTATTGAGACTGATTTTAAGAGTACTGAGAACAGTTTTCAATTTTCTTTTTATACTCCTGAATACAATAAATTTTTAACTACCCTTTACCAGTTTCAATTGTTAGGAGATAATAATGATTGGAGTAATTGGTCAGAAAAATCTACAGCAACTTTTGAAAACCTTCCATATGGTTCTTATACTTTTAATGCTAGAGCAAAAGTTGGGAACAAGGTTTCCTCAAATATTGCAACATATAGTTTCAAGATTGCAAAGCCGTGGTACATTTCTAATGTTATGCTAATTCTATATGCATTGAGTATTATCCTATTTTCACTGCTTATGCATACTATGTACAGAAGATATTATAAAAGGCAACGTGAAAAACTCATTCATAAGAATAAGCAAGAGCTTGCATTGGCACAAGTACATAGTGAAAAAGAGATAATAAGGATTAAGAACGAGCAGTTAAAGACAGAATTTAAGATTAAGAGTAAGGAATTAGCAGCGTCCACTATGAGTATTATCAAAAAGAATGAACTACTGACTAATATTAAAGATGAGCTTAATCAGATAAAAAACAAAGACTCTGTCAAGCCAGTTATTCAAATAATAGATAAAAGCCTTAAGAAGAATGATGATTGGGAGCTTTTTCAAGAAGCCTTTAATAATGCTGATAGTGAGTTTTTAAAGAAAGTAAAAACATTGCATCCAAAAGTGTCTCCTAATGATCTTAAATTATGTGCTTATTTGCGTTTAAATTTATCTTCAAAAGAAATCGCACAATTATTACATATTTCCCCTAGAAGTGTGGAAATTAAAAGATATAGATTGCGTAAAAAACTAGATTTAAAGCATGAAGATAACCTAGTTAACTATATTTTGGAGCTTTAGTAGCTCAACATTCTTCTTTTTTGCCACAACAGAGAATCATTCCACCTCAACATTACCTATACATAACTTTTTTTCAATATTTTTTTTTGTTTAATCATGGGGCTTAAAAACAGTATTTTAATTACATATTCCTAAACAAAAGCGTTCATTTTTGTTAAAATGGCAAATATTACTCTTACAAAATATGATGTATACTTTTTGTAGGGGTGATTTTTATGGCATTCATAATATTTAACAATATGTTTAGAAACTGAAAAAAAGGGAACATGAACACAATTCTTAGAAAATTACTAAAACCACTATTTCTACTCTTAACCGTATTTGTATTTGGACAGACGGCTAATGTATCTGTTGTTAATGATGCCTCTGGAGCGAAGTTGGTGGTTAATGGAGAAGACTTTATGATTAATGGTATGAATTGGGATTACATTCCAATTGGAACCAATACTGTTAATGCTAATTTTTGGAAAAAGTCTGATGATGTTATCAAAGCTGGGCTTGATACAGAAATGTCGCTTTTAAAAAATATGGGGGTTAATGTAATAAGACAATATACCGGGGTCCCAGCAAAATGGATTCGGTATATCTATGAAAACTATGGCATTTATACCATGCTTAATCATTCATTCGGCCGTTACGGATTAACCTTGGATGGGGTTTGGACTCCAGTAACCATTTATGATGACGAGAAAACCGCAGAGTTTTTAATGTCAGAGATGAAAGAGTTGGTTGCAGGTTATAAGGATACTCCAGGACTCTTAATGTACCTTCTTGGTAATGAGAATAACTACGGATTGTTTTGGGCAGGCGCAGAAACAGAAGATTTCCCGGATGATGAAGGGGAGAAGCAATTTATAGGCGAAAAACGAGGTCGTCCAATGTATAGACTTATGAACGAAGCTGCTAAGCTTATGAAAGCTGCCGATCCTTCGCATCCAGTTGCTATATGTAACGGAGATGTTCTTTTTATAGACATAGTCGCAGAGGAATGTAAAGACGTTGATATTTATGGAACAAATACATATCGTGGGGCTTCCTTTGGAGATATGTTTCAAGTAGTAAAAGAGAAATTAAATAAGCCTGTAATGTTTACAGAGTTTGGAGCTGATGCTTTCAGTGCCATTGATAATAAAGAGGATCAATATTCTCAGGCCTATTATATGGTAGAAAACTGGAAGGAGATTTATGAGAATGCTGCTGGTTTAGGAAAGGCCAATAACTCCATAGGTGGATTTACATTTCAGTTTAGTGATGGCTGGTGGAAATTTGGTTTTGATGATAGAAAAAACGCTGATGTTCATGATAATAATGCTTCATGGTCAAATGGAGGTTATGCTAGAGATTTAGCATCAGAAGGAGCAAACAATATGAACGAGGAATGGTTTGGTATTTGTGCCAAAGGGCAAACAGATCCTAGAGGTCTATATCAACTTTATCCACGAGCAGCTTATTATGCCTTAAAAGATGCCCATCAACTAAATCCATATGATCAGGGCGTTGACCTTGATTTTGTAAAAAATCATTTTAATAACATACAGTTAATGGATGCTGTGCTTAAGGCACGTGGAGATAAAGCCGCTTTAACAGGAGAGCAGAGCAATTTGCTTCGTATCAGTAACCTTCAGGCAAAGTTTTCAACGTTTAGTACGGGTGGTAATCTCCTTACAACACCAGTTAATGCGGACCCAGATGATCCTAATACATTCCCAAATCAACTAGGCTTTGATCACATGCAATCTTACTTTGTTGGTATTGAAGGAAATCCTGCCCCAAACATGAGGGCAGAAGTAAACTTTAATATTGTAGGGAATGTAGCTCAAAACCCCATTAATGAGATATTTTACGAGAATAACTCTCGTCCTTTAGAGGTAAATACGGATCAAGGTAATGTGCTTGTACAAGATGTAAATAGAATACGTATGTATCAAGCAGAATTTGAATGGAATGCAAAAGAATTCGACTTAAGGGGTTTTTATAGAACTGGCCATTACCATTGGGGTTACGAGGGTGATTTCTTTGGTTTTTACCCAGAAGCTAATTATGGTCCTAATCTTGATATTTATAATGGTGAGATTTTAGGGATGGAAGTTGATGGGAAAGGAGCTTTAAAAGGATTAAAAGCTGCTATAGGACCTCAATTATGGTGGGGTGCAAATCCTACAATGCTTTTTAAGTATAGTACGCATCTTGGGAAGTTTGGCGTTACTGGTATTTATCACAGAGACTTCGAAAAAGACGTTGTCTTAGATGATAACGGAAGACGAGTTTTAGATTTGAACCAAACGCGAAGTGGTGTAATACAGCCATGGCCAACAGAAAGAGCTTCTCTTGCAATAGAAAGAGAGTTTGGAAAGTTTGAAGTTGTTGTAGGAGGAATTTGGGGTGGTAGTCCACTTAACGGTATTAATTTCCAGGATGTTAGGGGCGAACCTGGTAATTATACAGTATTTCAAGATAGAATTCAATCAACAGATAATTGGGGCGGTAAAGCTAAAATCACTTATGAAGGTGGTAAATTCAACTGGTATGGCCAAGGAGCGGCCATGGGTTTAATTGCTAATGGCGGTGCAGACCAAACACTAACTTTTACCGGTTGGAAATTAAAAGACACAGGTAGTGGTAACCAAATGAATATTTTATCTGGTTTTACCTATGCTACGGGTAATTTTCAAATTGCGCCAAACTTCTTATGGCAAAAACCACTAGTAGATGCGATGCCTAATGATGTGCAAGGCCCAGGACGTTTAAGAAATATACTAGACGATCCGTTTTCAGTACGTGCCAATCGTGAAACTGTTGGTGGCGAAATATTATTAACCTTTGACCCAACTCCAGGAACATGGATGTACGAGTGGGATAACGATAGATCGGAAGATGCTAAATTCGCTATGAACTTAGGCTTTGTATACCGTCATCTTCCTACAACGCAAGATGCAGCCATTGGATTCTTAGCAAATCGTACCTTTTTTGCCTTTCCTAATTCTGCGCCAGCAGAAGACCTTTGGGAAGTTCATTCTCGTATGGTATCTAAGCTAGGTTCGGATTTTGGAATAATAGGAAATTTCTATTATGGTAACGGACAAGCGAATGGAGATAGTGATAGACTAATAAAACGTTTTGGAGGGGATATCCGAATGTTATACAATAACTGGAAGGTACAGTACACTCAAAAAATTAATGACTGGGGTCCATTTGATTATCATAGAGATTTTAACCTAACATACCCAGTACAATTAATGTTGGATATATCTACAACGCTTGGTAAACCAGATTGGTTCATTTTACCAAGCACCCAAGTTGGTATTAGAGGTACATGGCGTTCCTTAAACGAATTTTCGCCTAGATATTTGCCAAACGCAGCTCTTGAGTTTGCAACAGAGCCAATTATAAGTCCCGTTGGTTTTGGAAATGGTAGTGAATGGGAAATAATGACATATGTACACATCAATATCGGGAAATAAAAAGATAGAAAAATGAAAAATAAAAAATATATCAACTTACGTTTTATAGTTCTTTTAAGCTTGGGGATTGTTATTTTCTCTGCTTGTGAAAGAGAATTTTCAGATGATGTGGAATTCGCCGAGTTTCCACCTAATGGGGATGTTTTTATAGATGCTTTTTCAGCAGGGCTAGACTACTTTCCCTTCGTAGATGCTGGGGCTGACCCAGAAGCATTTAGCGTGGAAACTAATGAAGTTTTTGCAGGTGATGCGTCTATGCGATTTGATGTTCCTTCCTTTGGGAATGGATTTGTAGGTGCTACATTCAATACAACAGCTCAAAGAGATCTTTCGGGCTTTGATGCATTAACATTCTATGCGAAAGCTTCACAAGCTGCATCAATTGATGCCGTTGGTTTTGGTATTTCTGGTGAAACGGGTAATAGGTTTCAAGTAACGCTTAACGGTCTTGGAGTCAGTACCAGATGGCAAAAGTATATAATACCTATTCCTAATGCCACAAACTTGACTAGTGAAACTGGTTTGTTTTGGTTGGCTGAAGGGGCTTCTTTTGAAGGTGATGAAGGGGGTTACGTTTTATTTTTTGATGAAATTCAATTTGAAAAATTGGGTACAGTTGCTCAGCCAAGTCCAGCCATTTTTTCTGGGGAGGATCTTACAGAACAAACTTTTACCGGTTCTACCAGTACTGTAACTGGTTTAACGCAAACTTTTAATTTAAGTTCTGGAGAAAATGTAACCGTTCAAGCTGCGCCATCCTATTTTAATTTTGAATCATCTGATACCGATGTTGCCCAAGTAAATGAATTGGGAGAAATTGCTATAGTTGGAGAAGGTACGGCAGTAATAACCGCCCTATTAGGAGGTGTTGCTGCGAGAGGTTCTTTGGAAATTACCTCTGGAGGTGGTCTAGAAGCTGCTCCTACACCAACAGTACCGGAAGCTAATGTTAGTTCAATCTTTAGTGATGCCTATACCAATGCAACAGAAAGCAATTTTACACCTGGTTTTGGAGGCTCCACAACAGAGACAACTATGATTTCTGCTAATGGGAATGCAGTTCTTTCATACGTTAACAACAACTTTACAGGAATTCTATTTGAGAATACTGTGGATGGCACCAATAGGACCACCTTACATATGGATATTTTTGCTCAAGAGCCGGGAGTTTCATTTGAAGTTCAAATACGTGATGTAGGAGCCAATCAAATGATAGAGACCGATGTGAATACTGGTTTTCCTACCGAAGATGACAGGGATTTTAGATTTACAGTAAATGGATTAACTGTTGGAGAGTGGAATTCTATAGATATCCCATTAGATGGAGATATTGCAAGTCAGAAAAATAATTTGGGTGCACTCATTCTTGTTGGAGGACCTAACTTTTTACTTGATAATATTTACTTTTTTACCGAGTAGGTGGGCATAGAATTTAAAAAAAACTATTCACGAAAATTATATTAAAAAAAGAAAAGATGGATAAAGAAAGAATAAATCAAATACGAATTCCAGTTTTGGGATTGCTGATGATACTCTTTGTGGGTTGTGCCACTGAAGACACCCAAACAGTCGCAAATTTTACCAGTCAGATAACAATGCAAGATGAATTTGATACCGATGGCGCACCTAATGGTAATGTTTGGGGATTTGATATTGGTACAGGAGAGAATGGATGGGGTAATAACGAGTTACAATATTATACAAACCGCACAGAGAATGTTAAAGTTGAGAATGGCGTGTTACTAATTACCGCTCAGCGAGAAGATTTTGAAGGGTCATCCTTCACTTCAGCAAGATTACTTACCAAAGACCGATTTGAACAGGCATTTGGTCGTTTTGAAGCACGCATACGCTTGCCTTATGGTCAAGGCATGTGGCCAGCTTTTTGGATGTTGGGAGCGGATATCGATGAGAACCCATGGCCAGCTGCTGGTGAAATAGATATTATGGAATATCGCGGGCAGAATCCTTCTGTTCTAATTGGTAGCGTTCATGGTCCAGGATACTCGGGCGGAAATGCTATTTCTAAAGAGTTTGAGCTTCTAAATGATAGGTTTGATACTAGTTTTCATGTGTTTGGTGTTGAATGGAGCCCAGATGCAGTTAACTTTTATGTAGATGATGTGTTATACAATCAAATTACAAGAGAAGATGTTACGGGTACTTGGGTATTTGACAAGCCTTTCTTTATTCTAATGAATTTGGCCGTAGGAGGAACATTTGTTGGTTCTCCCAATACTGAGACTGTTTTTCCACAATCCATGCTAGTGGATTATGTGCGTGTATATGAGAATACCAATGTTAGATAAAACTAAACTATAACTATTATGAAATTTTTAATCAACAGGACTAAATTAATACTCCTTTGTGTACTAACTTTTTCCTTTTTTGGATGTGAAGAAGATGAAGCTGTTTTACCAGAGGTTATCACAGGATTTACATTTACCCAAAGTGCGACTACTGGTACAGTAACATTCATCAATATATCAGAAGAAGCGCAACGGTATGAATGGGACTTTGGCAATGGCCAAACATCAACAGAAATAAATCCGGTTAGAACTTTTGAAGAAGGTACGTTTACGGTTACCTTACAGGCTTTTAATATATCAGGAGCTTCGGGAGTTTTTGAAGATGAAATAACCATAACGCTACCAGATGTACCGCCACCATTTGATTCAGGTCTTATTACTAATGGCGACTTCTCTAACGGCGGCGATGGATGGATAGGAAATGCTCTTAATGTTACAACCGAAGGCGGTAATTCATTCAACCTTGCAAATGTAGAGACTGCAGGTAATCCGTTTGATGTTAATTTAAGTCAAATTGTTGAGATTACTCAGGGTACAAACTACATTCTTATGTTTGATGCATCATCTGATCGAGACAGAACTATATTAGCCGGAATAGGTTTGAATGAGGCGCCATTTACTAATACGGCACCTTCCGTTGACCTTACAACAACAACACAAACATTTACATTGCAACTAAGTGCTGCAGATTTTGGTAGCGCTAATAGTCGTATCCTTTTTGATATGGGTGCGGATGTAGGTACGGTTGTAATTGATAATGTATCATTAGTAGAAGGTGGGGACGGTAGTGACTCCGATAGTGGTTCGAATGCTAGTGGTTGTACAGATACTCCAGTTGCTGCAACGGCGCTACCTTTGGATTTTGAGGGTTGTGATACATTCCCAGCTGCAGATAATTTTGGAGACGGACTAACTTCTATGTTAGCTGAAAATCCTGACAAAACAGGGATTAATACTTCAGATTTTGTTTTACAAATAGATAAACCGACCGGTTCAGATTTCTTTGCTGGAGTACAAAATACATTCGCGGATAATTTTGATTTAACAACTACGGATACCTTTAAAGCTAAAGTATATTCAACTAAAGCAAATGTGGTTTTCAGGTTTGAACTGGCACTAAACCCTCAGACAGACCCTCCAACTGGAAATCCAGCACCGGTATTTGTGACAATTCCAAATGCAAATGAATGGACAGAAGTTGAAATCCTTTTTACAGGATTGCCTGCTGGTCCAATGGCATATAACCAATTAGTAATAAAACCAGATAACAATCAAACTGATGATCCAATAACCGATGGAGGAACATATTATTTAGATGACATTCGATTAGAAGCTGCAGGCTCTGGTGGCGGCGGAGGTTCTCTTGAAGTATGTGACGGTGGAGACTTAGTAAATGATTTTGAGGCTGCTGATGATTCTATTTTCAACAACTTTGGTGGTGGTGTAGGAACCATTATCGATAATGC
>CANMOV010000009.1 GCA_947499565.1 uncultured Croceitalea sp. | reverse complement strand
GGGTGGGTTGAAGGAAAAATAATAGCTAAAAAAGTTCATATTTTATTTGGTAAGTCCATAGAATACTTACCAAACTTAATCCTATCTTTTAACGAGGTAAATCATAGTGGCAGACTTTGACTATGATGTTACCATTGAATTAACCTCATCAAGCACTTCACTCTCAAAATCTTTTAAATAAATTTGGGTTGTTCTCAAAGAGCCATGTCCAAATGACTCACTAATCAACTCAGTCGATACACCCATATATTTGGCAATAGTTGCCCATGAGTGTCGAATATGATAAGTTGTAAAATTCCCTTCAATACCGGCTTCTTCGACTATTATATATAGCCTTTCATTCATTCTTCGTCTTTGGGATTTATATTTTTGATAGTGCTTAGTGCTTCCATCATAGTTTGTTGGAAACAAGTAATCATAAGGTGCTTTATTGGTGATGTAAAAATTTAAAATTTCTCTTAATTCATCAGTAATTTTTATGATGAATTGCTTATCTGATTTACTTCTTTTGTAATGAAGATGGAATTCCGTAACATTCTTGACTTTTAATTGGACTAGATCTATAAAGTTCATTGCTCTACAATTAAACATTATTAATGCATAATTCTTGGCATGCCAAAGAATAGAATCTTTTGGGTATTTTAAATTCCTGATATATTAATATTTTCTTTAGTTCTCGCCCTTTTTTTTGTTCTTTTTACTTTCGGGATTTTGTAACTATCGAAAGGGTTTTTTAATGGCACGAATTGATCTTCTTCTATTGCAGAGTTATAAATGGCTCTAATAGCTCTCAAATAGATACTGATTGTATTTTTGGTGTTACCATTTCCCGAGTGATGTGCTTCGAAATTTTTCAAATAGGTTAAGGTTATCTCATATAGCTTGATTGTAGTAACATCTTGATAGTTTTCTAGAGCTGTAATTCCATTGGCATACCATGCGGCAGTTCCTGGGTCATCCGCATTTTCTTTTCTTTCAATCAAAACTTTGCCCCATTCTTGCAGAGAAATATTATTCTCTACTTTTTTTTTAATTTCAGATTTGATACTATCATCCCAATTATCTTTAATAAGGTCAACGAGACCACTAACAGTTATAAGATTAATACTTTTGCCAAGTTCTCTTATTAACTTTTTTGCTTGATACAGTTTATCATCCAATTCTTGATCGATTTCATCACATCGAAGACCTTTGATACAAGCGACTGATTTGCGAAGTTTGCAATTGGAATCATCCCATCCCAAAATAGAGGTTGAGTATCCAAGAGTAATAAATCTGGTTTTTTTATGATATACATTTAGGGATATTGGATAAGTCCCGTCAGATTTTCTGGAATTTTCTCTAGTGTCTAAAACCAAGCTAACTTTTGCCATTTTTTCTCGTTTGTTTTCTTTAAGTTACGAAAAAAAATTGCAGACTTTTTGCAGACTTTTTGTTGATATCAAACAAATTCAAATGACATCAAACTCTATTAAAAAATTGAAATTCAATATGTTAAGACAATATTTTGAGTCTAGGAAATACCTAAAAAAATGCCTATCACGCAGGGGGTCGCGAATCCAAGTCACTAATAAATCGATTTAAGCTTTTTTGTTTAACCAGCTGTATGACTTTTGGATACAGTTTCTAAAAGTTTGTGATAAATGAATTTTTAAATCTAGGTAATAACGAACTAAACTTGTTACATACTTTTTTTTAAAATATCATTACTTCAAATTCGAAAGTTTAATTACCTCGAGGTGTCTTCAAGAAATCTTAAATATCATTTTGATCCTATCTATAGTTCAATTAAGGCTATATTTGTTATGTCAACTTTATTTGACATGATATTAAATTAAATAAGTTCATTTGATATATTATTTTTGACAGGTGCGCAAATCGGTGCTCATATTAAAAACATAGATTTTAACTTTTTGAATATCAAATGATTGGAGTTTAAGTTCAAACCCCAGTCAGGTCACTTAAAAGTCTGCTAAAATTTTAGCAGACTTTTTTCTTTAAGACTTTAAAGTGCGGTTCTCTGAGCATGCTATTACTATAAAATATAAAATGGTTTAGCTATTTTTGCTCTGCATTAATAAACCCACGTGGTGGAATTGGTAGACACGCTACCTTGAGGGGGTAGTGTTCGCAAGGACATGCTGGTTCGACTCCAGTCGTGGGTACAAAAGCTCTCTATTTTAGAGGGCTTTTTTAGTATTAGAAAATAAAATGAGAATCACTTTTAAATTCCCCTCTTCATACTGCCAATTCTTCTGTTTGTTAAATTTTAACGACACTTTTTGAGCTTCGCATTGTATTAATTGTAAATTTGTTTAACGATTACTCAAAAATAATGAACAACGTTAAGAAGCATTTCAGCATTCGAGATTTAGAAAATCTTTCAGGTATTAAGGCACATACCATTCGTATTTGGGAAAAACGTTACAACTTATTAAATCCAGAACGAACAACCACGAACATTAGAACTTATAGTTTAAAAAGTTTGCAGAAACTCTTAAACATTACCCTACTTTATAACAATGGCTATAAGATATCTAAAATTGCAAGAATTTCTGAAAATGAAATACCGGTAATTGTTAGGGAAATAGTTGCTAAGAACAGTGAAAAAAGCCATGCAATAAATGCTTTTAAACTAGCAATGATAAATTTTGACCAAAATTTATTTTTTAGCACTTATAATAGCTTATTAAATGAGCGCTCTTTTAGAGAAATTTTTAACGAGGTATTTGTCCCTTTGCTTAATGAGCTAGGATTATTGTGGCAGACAGATACGATTAGCCCTTCTCATGAACATTTTATAACGCACTTGATTAAACAAAAAATATTTATTCATACGGAGAAGCTTCAAATTATAGAACCTACCAAAAAGGATAAAGTATTTGCATTGTTTCTACCAGAAAACGAAATTCATGAATTAGGTTTACTCTACTTGAATTATGAAATTGTTTTAAGAGGTTATAAATCTATATATCTAGGGCAAAGTATGCCCATAGAAAGCCTTGTTGATTTATTAAAATATTACGAAAACCTTCATTTTATTTCCTATTTCACGGTCTCTCCAAGTAAAGATAGTATTGAAAAATATATATCAGAATTTGCCAATAACTTGCGCCATACCGGAAATTCCCAACTATGGATTCTTGGACATCAAATTCAACATTTAGCACAATTTAAACTCCCAGAATTCATAAAAACGTTTAGCTCTATTGAGCGGTTAACAAATTCAATTTAAGCTAAGTTTTCCCCAATACATGAAGAATATAGTAATTATAGGTTCTGGATTCTCATCCCTATCAGCGGCATGTCATTTAGCAAAGGAGGGTTTCCAAGTATCCATTTTCGAAAAAAACAATACTGTTGGTGGCAGAGCTAGACAACTAATAAAAGGTGGTTTTACTTTTGATATGGGGCCAAGTTGGTATTGGATGCCAGACATTTTTGAAAAGTTTTTTAACGAGTTTGGTAAAAAACCATCGGACTACTATGAATTAGAGAAACTAGACCCCGCATACAAAATTTTCTTTGCAGATGATACCATAACTATTGGAGACTGTATGGATAAAATTTGTGAAGAATTTGAGCGTATTGAAACAGGTAGTGCTGTTCATTTAAAAAATTTTATAAGTAAAGCTCAAACCAATTACGATATTGCCATAAACAAAATTGTATTAAAGCCAGGGTTATCTCCTTTAGAACTTGTAACTAAAGAAACGGTTTTGCGTGTAGACCAATTTTTTAAAACGATTAGTCAAGAGGTTAGAAAACGATTCAAAAACCCTAAATTAATTTCCACACTGGAGTTTCCCGTTCTGTTTTTAGGGGCTAAACCTAGTAAAACACCTTCTTTCTACAGCTTTATGAATTTTGCAGATTTTGGGTTAGGTACCTGGCACCCCAAGGGTGGTATGTATCAAGTCATTAGTGCCATGAAAAGTTTAGCTGAAGAACTTGGTGTTACAGTACACACCAACGCTCCTGTGGAAAAAATATTGGTCAAAAATGGTAAAGCGGTTGGCATCATATCAAATGGGAGTACCCATAATAGTGATAAAGTAATTAGCGGTGCCGATTATCATCATTCGGAAACTCTGTTGGATAAGGAATTTAGACAATATTCATCGGAGTATTGGAATAAGAAGACTTATGCCCCTTCTTCACTTTTATTTTATGTTGGTTTTAATAAGAAACTTGATAACATTAATCATCATAATTTGTTTTTTGATACTGATTTTGAAAAACATGCTGAAGAGATTTATGATAATCCCAAATGGCCAACCATGCCATTGTTTTACGCGAATTTTCCATCAGCGACTGATAAAAGTATGGCTCCAACTGGTTGTGAGACAGGATTTTTCCTTATTCCTATTGCACCAAACTTAGAAGACACTCCATCATTAAGAAGTCAATATTTTGATATTATCATTGATAGGTTTGAAAAACGTACCAGGCAAGACGTAAAAAATAACATTATATTTAAAGAAAGCTTTTGCGTAAATGATTTTATTGAAGAATACAATTCTTACAAAGGAAACGCATATGGAATGGCTAATACGCTAACTCAAACAGCTTTTTTAAGACCAAATTTAAAAAGTAAAAAAGTAAAAAACTTGTTTTTTACTGGTCAGCTTACCGTACCAGGACCTGGGGTGCCACCAGCCTTGATTTCTGGCAAATTAGTTGCCGATTTAATTAAAAATAAACACTAGATAAAATGAAAACCATTTTTGACAATGTATCCTACAATTGCAGTAAGTTAGTGACAGAAACATACAGCACATCATTTGCCTTGGCAACAAAAATGCTAGCTACTTCAATTAGAGGGGATATTTATAATATTTATGGTTTCGTTCGTTTTGCTGATGAAATTGTGGACACATTTCACGATTATAACAAAGAGGTTCTTTTTAATGATTTTGAAGCAGAGCTCGAAAAAGCTTTAAAAGACAAAATTAGCTTAAACCCTATTCTTAATTCATTTCAATATACCTACCATAAATATGATATTCCGCACCACTTGGTTGCTTCTTTTATGAAAAGTATGCGGATGGATTTAAAGAAGAAAGAATACAGAACAACAGCAGAGTACAAAGAGTACATTTATGGCTCTGCCGATGTGGTTGGTCTTATGTGCCTCTGCGTTTTTGTAAATGGTAATCAGGAGAAGTACGAAGAACTTAAAGAATCAGCAATGGCCCTTGGCTCTGCTTTTCAAAAAGTAAATTTCTTGCGAGATTTAAAAGCAGATTATGAGCTTTTAGAACGTTCCTATTTTCCAAATACAAATTTATCTGAACTGGATGAAGTTTCTAAAAAGCGTATTGTCGACGAAATTAAAGCTGACTTTCAGCTAGGGTATTCTGGGATTGTGAAATTACCCTCTGAGGCAAAGTTTGGGGTTTATACTGCTTATAAATATTATAGCAAACTCTTACAAAAATTGCAAAACACACCACCCCTTGAAATTAAAAATACTAGAATTAGAGTTCCCAATTATCAAAAGTTTGGACTCTTAGCAAAATCATATGTTAACTACAAATTACAATTAGTATAAAATGAAAATTCTTATTGGAATCGTTATTTTCTTAGGTACTTTTTCTATTATGGAATTCATGGCTTGGTTCACCCATAAATATGTGATGCATGGGTTTTTATGGAGTCTTCATAAGGATCATCACAAAAAAGATCATGATTCATGGTTTGAAAGAAACGATGCATTCTTTATTTTCTATGCTATTGTTAGTATGATTTGTTTTTACCTAGGTGCAGAAACAAGCTTCTGGTATGGTTGGCCGCTTGGTCTTGGTATTTTAGCCTATGGTATTGCTTATTTTATAGTACATGATATATTTATCCACCAAAGATTCAAAATGTTTAGAAATGCCAACAATTGGTATGCTAAAGGGGTAAGACGAGCACATAAAATGCATCACAAACATTTAGGCAAAAGGGATGGGGAATGCTTTGGAATGTTATTTGTCCCTTTCAAATACTTTAAAAGATAGCCTTACTCTATTACTAAAGAATCTAGTAAAGCCCTAATTGGTTTAGAATTCCAATTTGCAGCTCCTATTTCCTTTAATATTACATTTCCACTCTTATCTATAATATAAGTAGTAGGCAAGCTTGCAGCTTGTAGTATTTTCGGAGACTTTTCAAGTTCAAAAAAGACAGGGAATTTATACCTATTTTTCTCTAAATAAGTTTCTACTTTAGCTTTATCGTCACTTGCCAAAAAAACAAATTTTACCTTATTTCCGTAATCATTATATAATGCAACCAAACTAGGCATTTCAGCAACGCATGGCGGACACCAGGTAGCCCAGTAGTTTATAACTAATACATTATCCTTTTTGGAAGTTAGATTTACCTTTTCTCCATTAATATTAATAAGCTCCCAATTGTAATTGGTTATTTTTTGATAAGATTCTTGTTTTTCAACTTTAGGTGAAAATGAAAAAAGTCGCATTAAATGGACCCGAGCATGAAACCCTAAAGGAGTAAATAATAACAACAAAATAACTAATACCCAAACAGCATCTGAAAGTTTCCCTTTCTTAAGTTTCATTAATCTATTTTGAGACTAAGTCGTCTAAAAGCGTACGCACCTTACTTGTATTCCAGTCCGCAATACCTTCTTTATTTACTGCAATAGAACCATCTTTAGCTATGATGTAAGTATATGGAGGCTTTTCTGGAGCTTCAACAGATGATTTATCACCTATTATTAAATAGGTAACTGGGAAAATAAATTTATTTTTCGCCATAAATTCTTCAACTGGTGGTCTATCCTCATTAGTAATGATGTAGAAATCTACTTTTTCCTTATAATCATTATACAACGCTTGGATACTTTTTAGTTCTGCTTCCGAAGGTAATCTCCATGAAGCCCAAAAATTTATAAAAACCACTTTCCCCTTAGATCTTTCAAAATTGAAAAAATTCCATTCAGCGTCTTTTAATCTCCATGAATAATCCGTTATTTTCTCCCTATTCGCCTCTTCAATAATTGGAGGTGAAAATGAAAAAATCTGATTAAGAAACAGCTTCCCGTAATGACCTAAAGGAGTAACAAAAAAAGAAAGTATAAAGAGAATTAGAACAATATTTAGTACCGTCTTTTTTTTAGTCTTCATTAATATGTATTTGCATGAAATAAAAAACTCCTGAAAAAGTCAGGAGTTTCTATAAATAATATTTGCTACGCGTTCTCTTTTTTGATAACATTTAATGCTGAACCTTCATTAAACCAGTTTATCTGCGCATGATTATAAGTGTGGTTTGTAATAATTGTATCCTTACTGCCATCACTATGAATAACTTCTAATGTTAGTGGTTTGTCTGGAGCAAACTCAGTAATATCAATAAAATTAAAAGTATCATCTTCTTGTATTAAATCGTAATCACTTTCATTTGCAAAGGTCAAACCTAACATACCTTGTTTTTTAAGGTTTGTTTCGTGAATACGTGCAAAAGATTTTACTAAAACAGCAGCAACTCCAAGATGCCTTGGTTGCATGGCAGCATGTTCTCTAGAAGAACCTTCTCCGTAATTATGGTCTCCAACAACTATGGATTTAATTCCTTTTGCTTTATATGCTCTTTGCGTATCAGGTACTGCACCATATTCTCCAGTAAGCTGGTTTTTAACAAAATTTGTCTTTTTATTATAAGCATTTACTGCTCCAATAAGCGTATTATTTGCAATGTTATCTAAATGACCTCTATAGCGTAACCAAGGGCCAGCCATTGAAATATGGTCTGTTGTACACTTACCAAATGCTTTAATGAGAAGTTTAACTCCTTGTAAACTATCTGACTCTATTGGTGTAAACGGTTCTAATAATTGTAATCTTTCTGAACTTGGAGAAACTACTACTTGCACGCTACTACCGTCCTCCATTGGTTCCACAAAACCAGCATCTTTCACCTCAAATCCTTTTGGAGGCAATTCCCACCCTGTTGGTTCATCAAACTTAACTTCCTCTCCATCTTCATTAATTAAAGCATCTGTTAATGGATTAAAATCCAACCTACCTGCTACTGCTATTGCTGCAGTAAGTTCAGGAGAGGCGACAAAAGCATGGGTATTTGGATTTCCATCTGCACGCTTAGCAAAATTTCTATTAAAAGAATGTACTATACTATTCTTAGGTGCATTTTTTGGGTCACTATATCTTGCCCATTGTCCTATACAAGGACCACAGGCATTGGTAAATATTTTTGCATCTAGGTTTTCAAAAATTCCAAGAATTCCATCACGTTCAGCAGTATAACGAACCTGTTCAGAACCTGGGTTAATCCCCAACTCTGCTTTCATTTTTAAACCTTTATCTATCGCCTGTTGCGCTATTGAAGAAGCCCTAGATAAATCTTCATATGAAGAATTCGTACATGAACCGATAAGCCCCCATTCTACTTGTATAGGCCAATCATTTTTAGTAGCCTTTTCAGTCATTGAAGTTCCAACCTCAGTAGAAAGATCTGGCGTAAATGGTCCATTTAATAAAGGTCCAAGTTCAGACAAGTTAATTTCTATTACTTGGTCAAAATATTGCTCTGGATTTGCATATACTTCATCATCAGCGGTCAAATGTTCCTTTACCGCATTGGCAGCCTCGGCAATATCCGCTCTATCTGTTGCACGTAAGTAGCGTTCCATAGATTCATCATAGCCAAAAGTTGAAGTGGTAGCTCCTATTTCTGCACCCATATTACAAATTGTCCCTTTACCTGTGCATGACAAAGCTTTTGCACCAGGGCCAAAATATTCTACTATTGCACCTGTTCCTCCTTTAACAGTAAGAATTTCTGCAACTTTTAATATCACATCTTTTGGTGCTGTCCAACCAGAAATTGTACCTGTTAACTTAACACCTATTAGCTTTGGAAATTTAAGTTCCCAAGCCATTCCAGCCATTACATCAACAGCATCTGCACCACCTACTCCAATAGCAACCATACCAAGTCCACCTGCGTTTACAGTATGCGAATCTGTTCCTATCATCATTCCACCAGGAAATGCATAATTTTCAAGTACCACCTGATGTATTATTCCTGCCCCTGGTTTCCAAAAACCAATTCCATATTTATTTGATACCGATTCTAAAAAATCAAAAACTTCTGCACTTGTTGTATTGGCAGATTTTAAATCTGCAGCAGCTCCACTTTTTGCTTGTATTAAGTGATCGCAATGCACCGTAGTTGGCACAGCAACTTTTGCTTTACCTGCTTGCATAAACTGTAATAAAGCCATTTGCGCAGTAGCATCTTGACATGCAATACGGTCTGGAGCAAAATCTACATAATCTTTTCCTCTAGTAAAAACCTTATTTGGATTTCCATCCCAAAGGTGAGAGTACAATATTTTTTCTGCTAAGGTTAAAGGTTTTCCTACCAGTTTTCTAGCTATGTCTACCCTTTCTCCCATGGTAGCATAAACTTTTTTGATCATGTCAATATCAAACGCCATTCTACTATATTGTTTTGAAGATTATAGTTGTTAAAATTACGAAATAGAAGTGGGGTATAAAACTTTTGATTCTCTATTCAGCAAAATTTAAGGATAAGAAAAAAAGAAATACCCACTTTTATTTTTTCCCTAATTACAAAAGCGTTTCAATGATAACTTCTTCTGAGATACCTTCTGCTTCCGCTTTATAATTTTTAAGAATACGATGTCTTAAGATACCATTTGCAACAGCTTTAACATCCTCAATGTCCGGTGAAAACTTACCATTCACCGCAGCATGCGCTTTGGCAGCTAATACTAAGTTTTGAGAAGCTCGTGGACCTGCACCCCAATCAATATAATTTTTAACATAATCTGAAGCTCCCTCTGCGTTGGGCCTAGTTTTATTCACCAAACGAACTGTGTACTCAACAACATTATCCGGAACAGGAATGCGCCTTATTAAACGTTGCACTTCATTAATAGCATCTGCACTAAAAAGGGTGTTTAAAATCACAGAATTATCCGAAGTTGTAGATTTTACAATCTGGATTTCTTCTTCTACAGATGGGTAGGTTAGCTTAATAGCAAACATAAACCTATCTAGCTGTGCTTCGGGCAATGGATACGTACCTTCTTGCTCAATAGGGTTTTGTGTAGCTAGCACAAAATAAGGAAGGTCTAACTTATGTTGTTGTCCTGCAATAGTTACAGCTCTTTCTTGCATTGCTTCTAAAAGAGCCGCTTGGGTTTTTGGAGGTGTACGATTAATTTCATCTGCTAATATGATATTTGCAAATACTGGCCCTTTAATGAATTTAAAATTTCGGTCTTGATCTAAAACCTCACTACCAAGTATATCACTTGGCATTAAATCTGGCGTAAACTGAATACGTTTAAAATCTAAACCTAGGGTTTGCGCAATTGTATTGACCATTAATGTTTTGGCCAATCCAGGAACACCAATTAGTAATGAATGACCACCTGTATATATTGAAAGTAAAATTTGGTCTACTACCTCATCTTGACCAACTATTACTTTTGAAATTTCTTTTTTTAAAGCATGGTGTTTTTCAACCAAGTTTTGAATTGCAGCTACGTCAGACATGCACCTATTGTTTTACCCAGTTATTGGCAAAATCACAACCTCTATTATCTGTATCTACATGAATATAAGTATCCTCAATATGTTCTTCCATCCAATCTTTTATTGCTTTAAATTGCTTTTCTCTAAGTGCCAATTCCTGAATTTTTAAGTAATCCTTAGCGAAGTCTGCCTTATGCTCATCATACCTATTGGTGATTTTCATGATTTTGTATTTAGGTGCTCCTCCTCTTGGGTCATCTTCACGGAGTGGTCTAGAAATTTCATTATCCTTTAAATCGCGAATTTGATTGTAAAGTGTTGGGTCCATTTTTGTTAATTCAAACCTAGAACCAAAATCTATTGGATTTCTTAATACACCACCATCATTTCTGGTCTCCTTTTCATCTGAAAAGTTTTGTGCAGCTTCGGCAAAAGTATATTTACCATCTATAAGTTGACTGCGAATACTATCCAATTCCTTAGCTGCTTCTTTCATTGCGCTATCTGGAATTTCTGGAATCATCAAAATATGCCTTAAGTCAACTTCCCTACCTCTAATTTTTTCGACCAATATAATATGGTAACCATATTGCGTTTCAAAAGGTTCCGATATTTCGCCCTCCCTAAGACTAAATGCTACGTCTTTAAACTCTTTTACAAAAGGTGTTTGTCTTGTCACAGTATAAAACCCTCCATTGGCTCTAGAAGGTTCATCTCTCGTATTTAAAACTGCTTTAATTCTAAAACTTGATCCATTTTCTTCTACATCTTGTTTTATTCTTTTGAGCCTATCGATTATTTTTTGCACTTCCGCTTCTGGGGCTTTTGGCTGTTTTACAATTTGTGCAATCTCTAACTCTGCTCCAAAGATTGGGCGCTCTTCCTCAGGGATTCTGTAAAAAAACTGTCTTACCTCTTCTGGAGTCACTTCTATATCCTTAGTAATCTCTGTTTGCATTTTCTCAGAAAGAATACGCAGTTTATTGATCTCAAAAAGTTCTGCTCTAAAACTTTCAATATCTGGCTTCTTGTAAAATTTTAGTACCTTCTCCATAGAACCTACTTGAGAAACCAATTGCTGAATCTGTCTATCACTAGTCGCATTAACTTGATCATCAGAAACCAAAAGACTATCCTGTACAGCCTGATGTGCGTATAAACGGTCCTCCATCAATTTACCTAGTAATTGACAATGTGTTACATCTTCCGTGGAAGCTCCTTGATTCCTTAAATCCACCAAAGTTTTTTCAATATCAGAATCTAGAATAACATAATCACCAATTACAGCAGCAATACCATCTAGCTTCATTCTTTTTGCTACTACAGAATCTTTTTTTGCTACACTAGCTTCACTTACCATTTCTTCTGCAGGAGTAGTTTCTTCCTGACCAAAAACCATTGCAATAACAAACAATAATGGTAGCACTATATTTTTTCTAATCTTTTCCATAAATCTCGAACTCATTTTTCTTGATAGCTTCATCAATAATTTCAGTCTCTATTTTTTTTATTTGAGAAAGTCTTCTTCGATTAATAATAATCTGTTTAATATCCGGAGTAACATAAGATACTGGTGCAATATCATTAATATTAAGCACCTTATTCACCTTTCCCAAATATACCCCGATTGAATCCTGCAATTCAAAAAATTGTGAATTTTTTAAGTACTTCTCCTCATTCAAGGATGTTAAAGGAGGTATTTCTTCAATAAGGCGAGATGCACTCACCCAGATAGAATCATTAAAATGTAATTTTTTAAACTGTACGGCTATAGAGTCTAGGTAAGCCTTATCTTCTGCTTTAAAACCTTTTAGTTTCGCTTCTACTATACTCTTATCCAAAAATTGTTCTGGCAGGGCTACAAAACGTAATTGCACTAATTTTTCTGTAAGCTTAAAATTCTCTTTCTCACGATTATAAAAATCTTGTAATTCTGAATTAGTTATTGAAGTATCTGAAGATTGCTGAACCAAAGCCTCTAAATATGCTCTGGTATATAAATCTGTCTTGTAGTTATTTACCAAACGATTAAATGCTTCCAGCTTCTCTTCAGACAGATTAATCTTAGATTTATCTAACAAAAGTTCTTTGGATGCCCAATTGTTTATATAGTTGACCACAAAAGCAGCACTATCCCGTCCAGACATGCCAACGGGAATTAATGAAGTAATATCTTCTTTGTAGAGATAAGAATCCCCTACTCTAGCCACTGCCTCTTTTTCTGGAGCTTCTTTAAAAAGGGAGTTGCAAGAAGCCATCGCTAAAACAACAACACAACAAAAGACCCAAATGATTTTTCTGTTTAAAAAATACATTCCGCAAAAATAACAATTACTTAAAGCAGTGCAAGTCATCATAAAACCATTAACAGATTTTTAGTAGCTTCTCAAAATCAATATTTTAGTACATTAGTCTATTAAATTTTTCGAACATGAAGTATACTACGGAGATAACAATTGATTTAACAAGAGATGAGTTTATAAAAAAGTTGGATAATCCAGATAATATGCAACATTGGATGCGAGGTTTATTAAGCCATAATATGATTTCTGGTGAACCTGGGCATGAGGGGGCAAAAATGAATATGACATTTAAGAGAGGTAAAGGAGAAATGGAAATGGTTGAAACCATAATAAAAAGAAATTTTCCAGAAGAATTTCATGCCAGTTATGATACTAAGGGGGTTCATAATATTCAACGAAATTATTTTAAGGAAGAAAACGGAAAAACAAGATGGATTTCTGAAAGTGAGTTTCAATTTGCTGGTTTTGGAATGAAATTGTTAGGTTTTTTAATGCCCGGAGCTTTTAAAAAACAGTCCATGAAATACGCACAAGATTTTAAAAACTTTGCGGAAAAAGGAATTTCTGTAACCAATTCATAATATTCATGCAACCAATACTAGACAAGAAGATTAAACTAATTTGGGATTTTAGAGGTCCTGCGGCCAAAAAAACAGCAGAACATCATGAAAAACACCTGAAAGAATATATAGTAACCGAAGAACTAAAATTTAATATCACTGGGGTATCGCATATTAATGAAATGCATAGTATCGCTTATTTAATAGTTGCTGAATTTGAAATGATTTCCGTTAGGGATATGCTAAAACCACATAGAGGGGAAATTTATAATGATTAAAAAAATACCACAAAGACTCAATTGCGTATTTCTAATAAATATTTTAATCGCATTTTCATTATTTTCTTGCACCGAAAAATCAAAAATTAATCCATTAGAAAAAGCTTTAGCTTCTGAAGACATTAGAATAAAAAGAGTACTAGATAGTCTTGAGCAATATGAGTTGCAAATAAGATATACCCAAATAAATAGAAGAAACGATAGTATTTTCTTTACAGATTTTGATTTTCAGGTGGACCCAAATCACTATTTCTATCCCGCAAGTACCGTTAAGTTTCCTGCGGCAGTTGTTACACTGGAAAAATTAAACAAATTAGATTCAATCAACAGAAATACTAAGTTTTATATTGAAGGTGATTCTACAGAAACCACTTTTGCAAAAGCAATACAAGAAATTTTTGCAGTAAGTGATAATAAAGCAAATAATAGATTAATAGAGTTTTTAGGTTTTGATGAACTTAATAAAAGCGTGAGAAAATGTGGAATAAGTGCTATACGGATTTCACATCGTCTCTCTACTTCTAATGCAGATGATGTTACAACAAAACCATTAATTATTTACATTAATGATAGTACTACCTCAAGTTCCAAAAAACTAATAAATGCGTCACCAAGAAATCTCCAAATGCAGAAAATTTTAAAGGGAACCGGCTTTTATAACGAAGATTCACTTTATCAAGAACCCTTTGATTTCGGTTTAAAAAACTTTTATGCTTTAACCTCGCAACATGAATTGCTTAAGAGAATTATTTTTCCAAATCATTTTCCTGAAAAAGAACGCTTTAACTTAGGTAAAAATCAATATGAATTTTTACTAAATGCTATGAGTACTTTGCCTAAAGAAGTTGGTTATAATGAAGTTGAGTATTACGATAGCTATGGAAAGTTCTTTATCTATGGGGATTCTAAAGAACCTATCCCCAATCATATTAAAATTTATAATAAGGTTGGCTATGCCTATGGCACGCTTACCGATTGTGCTTATATTAAAGACACCAAAAACAATATAGATTTTATGGTAACAGCTACTATATTGGTAAATAAGAATGCTATTTTTAATGATGACAACTACGAATACGATGAAATTGGAATTCCTTTCTTGGCTCAATTAGGTCGCGAGTTATATGACATCGAATTAAAACGAAAAAGATGAGTAAATTAAACTTTAATCAGTTCACAAAGAAAATCTATATCAAAGCTCCAATAGAAAAATTATTTTGGTGCTGGAGTACAGCGGAAGGGATTGAATCTTGGTTTTTGAGAAAGGCTGTCTATACTTCGCCAAACAAGTCGATAAGAAACGCTTCAGAACATGTTCAAGTAAATGACAGTTATGCTTGGAACTGGCATAATTGGGAGGAACAAGAAAGAGGGAGCATATTGCAAACTAATAACTTAGATTTTATTGAATTTTCTTTTGCTGAAAATTGTAAAGTCTCGGTTACGTTAGAACAAAAAGAAAATGCCGTTTTGGTTTCGCTCAAGCAATACGAAATTCCTACAGATGAGAATAGTAAATTAAACATTCACCATGGATGCAGTAATGGTTGGACATTTTGGCTAGCAAACCTAAAAGCTTACCTCGAACATGGGATTTTATTGAATGAAAGAGAATTTGATTTAACCAAAATCCCATTAGCGGGTTTTGAATTTGTAAATATGTAAAAGCACCGCAATGCGGTGCTTTTCTTTTCTAAACTCTTACCCTATATTATTTAGGCATTACCACATTCTCTATAGCATGTATTACCCCATTACTTGCCATAACATCGGTAACAATAACTTTAGATTTCTTCCCTTTAGAATCCGTTAAAATTACATTACCACCAGATAGTTCTCCATAAATTGCCTCACCTTGTAATGTTCTAGCCATAAAACCACCTCCATTGGCTTTAATGGATTTTACAATATCCGCAGCTGTATATTTTCCAGCCAGGACATGATACGTTAGAATAGCCGTAAGTGTTTCTTTGTTTTCCGGCTTCAGTAAAGTTTCCACTGTTCCTTTAGGTAATTTATTAAATGCTGCATTATTTGGTGCAAAAACTGTTAATGGACCATTCCCTTTTAAAGCATCAACCAAGTCTGCAGCTTTAACTGCCGCTACTAAAGTTGAAAAGTCATCCATTGAAGCTGCAATATCAACGATATCTTTTGATTTTTGAGCTTCAATAGTTTGGGTAAAAAAGGTAAAAGTTGCGATTGATAAAATAAATACTAATTTTTTCATGTCTTTGTTTTTAAGATTTAACTATTAATTGATTTAAATTTTGAGCGCTTCTATTTCTATTTACACGGCATTTTATCATTTGGATGAACTCAAAATGATTTTATCATATCTTTAACAAAGTATATGGCGAACCACCTAAATGATAATGAACTAATCCGGCAATTATCTAACAAGGATAAGAATGCACTTTATGCTATTTATGATAAGTATTCTGGGGCTCTTTATGGCGTAATACTACGTATGTGTAGAAATGAAGCAGCAGCTCAAGATTTGCTGCAAGAGACATTCATTAAAATTTGGCAGAAGATAGATAGTTACGACTCTACAAAAGGTAAATTTTATACTTGGGCTTACAGAATAGCAAAAAACACAACATTAAATGCATTAAGAAAGCCAGAATTGCTCATCCAATCGGAAGATTTAAGTGTACATACTAATAAAACAGAAGAGGAAATACTACCAGATTACACAGAGCTTAGTGGTGCTATTAAAAAATTAGAACCTCATCACCAAGAGGCAATCTCCCTAGTTTATTTTAGGGGGTATACGCACAGAGAGGCCTATATAGAAATGGGTGTACCATTAGGCACTTTTAAGTCTTACATAAGACAGGCTTTAAATCTGCTGCGTGATAGTTATAAAAATGAGCTAATCGTATTTTGGTTTTGTATAGAAATTTTGGCATGATGGACAGGAAGAAAATATTAGACGAAGGACTTTTAGAAAAATATTTATTAGATGAATTGAACACGTCTGACAGAAGTTTGGTGGAACATGCTATTAAGAATGATAAAGAGGTAAAGAAAAAGTTTTCAGAATTGGAGGAAGATTTTGAAAAAATGGCTTTTGAAAATGCGATTATCCCCCCATCTACAGTTAAAGCTGAATTAAAAACAAAGCTAGAAGAGACAAAAGTTAGACAACTATCGTACAGACCTCTTTTAGTAGCTGCAAGTATCAGTATACTATTTTTAGCATCCTCAATTTGGATGTATACCGAATGGCAGAAAACTCAAAAGGAGTTTGAGGTTTTACAAAATCAAACCACAGATTTAAAAGAACGTTTAAATTCCCTTGAAGAAAATTATGTTTTAACCAATACCCGATTAAAAACCATAGACGGGGAAAATATCATTCCTCTTTTGCTTAAAGGGAATGAACTTTCTCCCAATTCTAGAGCTATCGCTTATATAAATCATGAAAAAAAGATAGTGGTGGTTAACTCAGAAGGTTTACCTAAGTTACCTGAAGACAAAACCTATCAAATGTGGAGTGATGTTAATGGAGAAATGATAGATATGGGCGTATTAAAAACTAGCGAAAAATTAATCACCCTAAAGTATATTGATAAAGCGGAATCTTTAAACATTACTATTGAACCCGAAGGTGGAAATGATCATCCCACGGTAGAAAATTTAATCTCATATGTGACCTTATAATCATAAATGGTTCTAAATTAGTATACTAACTAATTTTTAGAACCTTATGAAAAAATTAATCGCAGAATTTATTGGAACTTTTTGGCTCGTTTTTGGTGGATGTGGTAGTGCTGTTTTAGCCGCTGGATTTCCTGAAATGGGTATTGGATTTGTAGGTGTTTCGCTTGCTTTTGGTCTTACAGTGGTAACTATGGCTTATGCCATTGGACACATATCTGGTTGCCATTTAAACCCAGCCGTCTCTATTGGGTTAGCTGTAGGAGGTCGTTTTGACAAGAAAGATTTAATCCCATACATTATTTCTCAAGTTATGGGTGCTATTGCCGGAGCAGGCATACTTTACTTAATTGTGAGTGGTAAATCTGGATTTGAAATTGGAGGTTTTGCTGCGAATGGTTTTGGAGAACACTCCCCAGGTGGATATGACATGGTATCTGCTTTTGTAACCGAGGTTGTAATGACTTTCTTTTTCTTAATCATAATTTTAGGAGCCACACATTCAAAAGCTCCTAAATATTTAGCAGGTTTAGCAATTGGACTTGGCTTAACCCTAATACATTTAATTAGTATTCCGGTGACGAATACTTCCGTAAACCCAGCTCGTAGTACAAGTCAAGCATTATTTGCAGATGGCTCGTGGGCTATACCGCAATTATGGCTGTTTTGGCTTGCTCCAATAGTAGGTGCTATATTAGCAGGAATGGTTTATCGCTTTCTTTCCCCAGAGAAAGGGTAGTATTTAATACTCAAATAGTTCGGGCAACTTTAATGCGCCCCAATTTAAACCTTGTCCGAACTTTATTAGACTAGCTCACCATATAAATCAACCCTTCGACAGGCTCAGGGTGACGATACTGGCTCACCATATAAATCAAAATCCGAAGCTTCTATAATTTTGATATCGGTAAAATCACCAATTTTTACATAATGCTTAGCAGCATCAATTAAAACCTCATTATCAACATCAGGAGAATCAAACTCGGTTCTACCTATAAAGTGATTTCCTTCCTTACGGTCAATGATACATCTATAAGTTTTCCCTATTTTTTCTTGATTTAACTCCCAAGAAATTTGAGATTGAATTTCCATAATCTCATTAGCCCGTTCTTGCTTAACTTCCCCAGGCACATTGTCTTCTAAATTATAGGCATGTGTATTTTCTTCATGACTATACGTAAAACAACCTAAACGCTCAAAACGCATTTCTTTTACCCAATTCTTTAAAATTTGATAGTCTTCTTCTGTTTCTCCTGGATAGCCAACTATCAGCGTTGTTCTAATAGTCATTTCTGGAACAGTGGCTCTAAAATCTTTAAGAAGCTTCGTAGTTTTAGCATATGTAGTTCCACGACGCATACTTTTTAAAATAGCATCAGAGATATGCTGCAGTGGTATGTCTATATAATTGCATACTTTAGGCTCTTTCTTCATTAACGCTAACACATCCATTGGAAAACCGGTAGGAAAGGCATAATGCAAACGAATCCATTCAATCCCTTCAACTTTAACAAGACCTTCCAAGAGCTCAGCTAGATTTCGTTTTTTATACAAATCCAACCCGTAATAGGTTAAATCTTGGGCGATTAGAATCAGTTCCTTTACACCTTTCGCAGCTAATTTTTCTGCTTCGGCTACTAACTCTTCAATAGGTTTACTCTTATGCTTTCCACGCATTAAAGGGATTGCACAGAAAGAACAAGGTCTGTCGCAACCTTCAGCTATTTTTAAGTAGGCATAATTCTTTGGTGTAGTTGTTAAACGCTCTCCTATAAGTTCATGCTTATAATCAGCACCTAAAGCTTTTAATAAATTTGGTAAATCACTAGTACCAAAATATTCATCCACGTTAGGAATCTCTTTCTGCAAATCTGGTTTGTAGCGTTCACTTAAACATCCCGTTACAAAAACCTTATCTACATTCCCAGCTTCTTTCTTTTGAACGTATTCTAGGATGGTATTTACACTTTCTTCTTTTGCATTGGCAATAAATCCGCAAGTATTAATAACAACCACATTACCTTCTTCTTCATGGACAACTTCTTTGTTATTGGCTTTTAGTTGTCCCATGAGCACCTCAGAATCGTAAACATTCTTGCTACAACCCAAGGTTACTACGTTGATTTTGTTCTTTTTAAGTGATTTTGTGCGCATTGGTTTCTAAATGGGCAGCAAAAATACAACAAGCCCTTGCAATTGGTCCATTTTAATAAATATTTCTTTGACTCTCACGTTAAACTTTATAGGAATTTGTGTGTCTTACTAAAAATTGCATCATGAAAAATCAACTTTTTTTAGCAGCCCTAGCATTTGTTTTATATTCATGCTCTAGTGATTCTAGTGATAATGAAGATCAGGTAATTACGATTAATCCTATTCCCAGCGAAGCATATTTTCCTCCTTTAACCTCAGATGATTGGGAAACAATTGCGATTACAGATTTAGATTGGAACATAGCAGCGGAGGAACCTTTATATAACTTTTTGGAAGAAAGGGGTACTGATGCCTTTATAATTTTAAAAGATGGACGAATAGTCATTGAAAAGTATTTTGGTGATTTTACGCAAAATGATAATCATGTATGGAATTCTGCCGGAAAGACATTAACCGCAATGACCGTCGGAATTGCGCAAGAAGAAGGTTTTTTAAATATTAATAATTCTTCAGTGGATTATCTGGGAAACGGTTGGTCTAGCTTAACTACTGAACAAGAGGAGAATATTACAGTCTGGAATCATTTAACTATGACCACAGGTTTGGAATATGATGTGGATGATGTTTTTTGTACAGATCCAGAATGTTTATTATTTAGAAACGAATCTGGGGAATTCTGGTTTTATCATAATGCCCCCTATACACTTTTAGACAAAATTATTACTGGAGCTACTGGAACAGATTTTAAGAATTATTCCTATGCAAAAATTCGCGATAAAATTGGAATGCAAGGGGTTTGGCTTTCTGTAGGGTTTAACACAATTTATTTTAGCAACGCAAGAAGCATGGCTCGCTTTGGCATTCTTAACCTTAATAATGGGGTTTGGGATGGAGAAACTATTCTTGGGGATACTGCTTTTCTTACTGACATGAAAAACACGTCTCAAAATATGAATGAAGCTTATGGTTATTTGTACTGGTTAAATGGTAAAGGCAGTTACCGTGTTCCTGGAGCTGAGATAGAACTTTCTGGAAAGTTAATTCCTAACGCTCCTAATGACCTTTACGCGGGGTTAGGAAAAAATGATCAGAAATTATATGTTATTCCAAGCGAGAAATTAGTGATTGTGCGCTTAGGAGATGATGCAGGTGAAACGCTATTAGGGCCATCCAGTTTTGATAATGAGCTTTGGGGACTACTTAATACCTTAATAGATTGAAATCTCAGCTTAATCAGAAACAACAATAGTTACAATAAATTATAACCAACTTAATAAGACATTTTTAAATTCCACTAAAAGCTCTTAATATTAAAGCGGTTGGAAAAATAATTATGGCAATTATAAATATAATTTTACCTTGCTTTCTATCCTTTTCAGAATATGTATGAACTTTTTGTCCATTTGGTAGCGTCTTTTTAGCTGTCCATAAAAAATAACCGATTATGATTCCTAAAAGCCCACCAAGCATAGCAAAAATATAACCTGCCATTATCCAAGCTTTCTGACTCTCTTCTGGTTTAGCGAGTTGTTCTAGTCTCTGTTTTTTCAGGGAGTTTAATAAGTCTTTATCTACGGGTTTCCCTTTTTGTTTAAGAATTTTTTGAGCTAATGTGTAATCAAACTCATTCCATTCATCTGATTTTAAAAGGATATCATAAAGCTCCTCATCAGAAAAATCGAAAAGATAATAGTCATTATCAACCTTATCTATTAAATTTTCTGCCCTCTTTTCCAGAATTTTCTCAGCTTCTTTAAAGTCAGATTGTTTTATTCTAATTTCAAATTGATGTTCTAAAGTGCTTCCGGAAAAAGTAACATCAACTGGCGGAACATTATCGGCAAGAATCGATTCAATACCATTGCTTTCTAATAATTCCTTTATCTCGGTAGCTTGTTCTAAAGAAGGGTATTTTTTAAAAATTGATTTTTCTTTACTCATATAATTATTACAGTACGTTTTATTTTTAATCGTCGTTTGCTTCCAACCTATTTTTCCTACTAGAATATATTATTGATAAATCCTGATGTAGTCCACTACCATAGGACTTTCCACAAAATTAGGATCTATGGCAGGTTCTATTGCAATATTTAATATCAAATAATAATCTGAATCGTAGGGCCAAGTATCTGAATTCTTATCTGTTGGTTCATATTTAAAATGTTGTGTTCCATCAACACTGAAAATCATTTTATCTTTAGTCCATTCTAGGGCATATATGTGAAATTCTTCCGAAACATTAGCTATTTTTTGACCTCCAACATTCTCCACTATATCTCCGTAGCTCGATCCGTTATGCACAGCACTTGACACATAATCTTGGTTTTTACCCCAATGTTCTACTATATCTACCTCTCCGCAATAGGGCCATTTGGTGGTTCCAAAACCTTTATTATCCCAATAGGCACCATCTTCATCAATATTCTTGTTTAGCATCCATATTGCTGGCCAAGTTCCATTACCTGTTGGTAGTTTTGCCCTAATCTCTATTTTACCATAAGTGAACGCAAACTTTGAATTCAGTCTAGCCGAAGTATAATTCTTTACCTCTCCTTGATCTTCTAATGTTTCTTTTTTAGCAACAAGGTTTAAATAACCATCTTTAACATAAGAATTAGTTTCACTATCCGTATAATGCTGAATTATACCACCCCACCAACTTCCACCAGGAGGGAGTTGAGTTTGCTGATACCACTTTTCAGAATCAATTGGTCCGTTACCATCAAATTCATCTGCCCAAACTAAAGATTTAAGCGCTAAAGTCGTATTACTTTCTGCGATATCCTTCGAATCAGATTTATCATTTTTAGGCTCTTTATTTACAATATAAAAGCAAAGTAATAACCCAACAATTACGACACTAAAAATTATAATTTTTTTCTTCATTTCAAGATTTATTATTCTTTATACCCTTGAGGAATCTTACGCACTTTTGTTAAATCTTCAAAGGCTTTCCCCATTCTTAACAGGTTCCCTTCAGAAAATTGTTTGCCAATAAATGTCAGACTAATAGGCTCTCCAGTAACTTTATAACCCATAGGTATTGTGAGCGCTGGATACTTGGCTACAGCAGCAAAACCTGCATGATAATTGTTAATAGACAAAATAGCATCTAAATCATGTTTATCCATAGCTTCATTAAAATAAATACGCCCATTAGTTTGCAACCTTTCTTTAATTTCCACGAGTTCTTCTGTAGAAGTAGAGTCCGCCAAAATACCTTCAAATAATGCTTGCCCATAAGGAATTCGCACTAACGAATCTTGATTATTAAAGGCAACCGCATCTTTAATAGAAGCAATTTTTACGGCACCTTTATCCTGAACTTCAGCATCTATATAATCTGGTAAATCATTCCGCATATCAATATTTAGTATGGAGAGGAACCCACTCATATCAACTTCTGGAGGTGCAAATTCAACAATTTCCGCTCCTGCATCTTTCAATTTAGTAATGGTAGCGTTATAAATAGAATCGTTTTCCATAAGACCTTTAAACACTCCTAATTTTAGTTCTTTTAGAGGAATTGGTCTTTCTCCAGAAGTATAAATACCTGTGTAGTTTTCTTTTACTGAAGCTTTATCTCTAACATCATGTCCCATCATCGCTGACAATAAAATTGCATTATCAGTTACATTGCGTGTCATTGGTCCTGGAGTATCCAAGGTACTCGATATTGGAACAATACCAGTTCTACCTAGCAAACCAATGGTCGGTTTTAAACCTACAACAGAGTTTTGACTAGAAGGGGATAAGATTGACCCGGAGGTTTCAGTACCAACAGCTGCTACTGCATAATTGGCAGCTACCGATGTTCCACTGCCCGAACTAGAGCCTCCAGTCTCAAAAACACGTCGTCCATAGGGATTTAAAGTTTGTCCTCCTACTGCACTATAACCTACTGGACAGCCGGAGCATAGGAAATAAGCCCATTCGCTTAAATTTACTTTCCCTAAGATCAATGCACCGTTTTCTTTTAAACGCTCTACAATAAAAGCATCATCAGTTCTATTTTGTTGTAATGCAATGGCACCTGCAGTCGTCTTCATATGTTTTGTACCAATGTTGTCTTTTAAAAGAATTGGCATTCCATAAATAGGGTGTAATCCTTTTCCATTCTTATCTAGATTACGTGCTTCTTCTAAAACATCGGGATTTAAAGCAATAACCGTATTTAGGGTTGTACTATTCTCTAACTCATACTTATAAATTCTTTTTAAGTAAAAAAGAACCAATTCTTCGTATGAAAATTTACTTTGGGCAATATGGTTTTGGATGGTACTTATATCCTGTTCTAAAACCATCGGTTTCATTTCAGCATAACGTTCGTCTGAAAATTGAGAAACCTCATAGTAAAGCGGTCTAAATACATCATTTTTATCTAACACTTTCGACTGAATGAGTTTGTAGCGCATTCGCCCATTTTCATGCTCAGCATTCGCAACAACTTCCAAGGAATCATTATAAGGGGTCCAAAGCACAATGTTTGGGTCAATTTCTTTGTTTTCAGCAGTGTTTTTGCAGGAAATGTTTAATGCGATTAAGCATGCTAATAATAGTATTTTTCCGAAGCTCAGAGAGAATATCTTTGTCATTATAAAGAAGTATTTAGAGAGTCTTAAATATAAGATTTCTACCTCTCGATTTAAAATTGAGCTGCTACTTATTTTTTAGAAGTGCTTTCCACTTTTTAATATTTTGTTCATTCATTCGAACAAACTCATCCTTTTCTAGTGCTGTAGCAATTTTTAGGGATTTTTGAGCTGAAGAGATTGCAGCTTTATAATTTCCTAGTTCTGCTTCAACTATAGATTTAACACGATGAAAATAGTAAGTATCTCCACCTAACTCAAGCGCCAGATTTAAATAATTGAGGGCACGTTGAAAATCGCTACCTTTTTCTTGTAAGTAACGAGCAGCTTCATAGTAGGTTTGAGCTGTGGGATTCTCTTTTAACTGCGCTGTAATTTCCAATTCCATTTGGGCCTCTGTATCTACTTTGAATGGAAGGCTTACTTTGGTATCAGCCCAAATTAAATTAAGGTTCGTGGAATTATGAGTTATGGAATCAAAAACGATTAAAAAGTTCTCCTGATGATACGGAATTTGTTCGGGACTAACCGAAATTCGAAACAAATCTTCTTCTGGGTTATAGTTCTTGCGACCATCTCCCCAATGCGAAGTATTAGTATGGAAAACTATTTGCCAAACTTCTTTGTCCGGGAAAGCATATAGTGCGTAGGTTCCTTTAGGCAGCAAATTTCCCAAAATCTCCAAATCTGTATCAACTGTGATTTTTGTGCTTTCATTAGCCCCAACACGCCAAATACGGCCATAAGGAACAAGATTTCCAAATATTTTACGTCCTCTAACAGCTGGTCTAGAATAGTCAATGGTAATTGTAGATAAGCCTACTTCCTGTACTACTTTAGCAAACGGACTTGCTTTTGGATGGGTTATTTGTGAGAATGTAGTATTAAATAAAAGTGATAAGAGTATAAGATTAAAAACTCTCATACCTAGATATTAAAAAAAGAATCTACAAACTCGTATTTATTAAAGACTTGCAAATCTTCAATGCCCTCACCTACACCAATATATTTTACTGGTATTTGAAACTGGTCTGAAATACCAATTACAACACCGCCTTTAGCAGTACCATCTAATTTGGTTACAGCTAATGAGGTTACTTCGGTTGCCTTTGTAAACTCTTTGGCTTGCTCAAAAGCGTTTTGCCCTGTAGAACCATCCAACACCAATAATACCTCGTGTGGAGCGTCTGGCACAACTTTTTGCATTACCCGCTTTACCTTGGTAAGCTCGTTCATTAAATTAACTTTATTGTGAAGTCTACCTGCAGTATCTATAAGAACAACATCTGCATCGTCAGCAACAGCAGAATTAAGCGTATCAAAAGCCACAGAAGCTGGGTCACTACCCATCTTTTGTTTAACAATAGGCACCTCTACCCGATTGGCCCAAACCTCTAATTGGTCAATTGCAGCTGCACGAAAAGTATCTCCGGCACCCAATACCACTTTTAAACCTTTGTCTTTAAATTGTTTAGCTAATTTTCCTATAGTAGTAGTCTTACCTACTCCATTTACGCCTACCACCATTATTACATGTGGTTTATGTGTTGCAGGTAGGGAAAAATCGGCATCCTCACCTACGTGAGTTTCAGAAAGTAATCCTGCAATTTCTTCACGAAGAATTTTATTCAATTCTTCAGTACCCATGTATTTATCTCTGGAGACACGCACTTCTATTCGTTCTATTATCTTTAGGGTGGTATTTACGCCTACATCAGAAGTTACCAAAACCTCCTCAAGATTATCTAGCACTTCATCATCTACTTTAGATTTGCCAGCAACAGCTTTGCTTAGTTTACCAAAAAAGCTCGTTTTGGACTTTTCCAAGCCTTTATCGAGGGTTTCTTTTTTGTCCTTGGAGAATATATTTTTAAAAAGACTCATTATTATTTTTCATTGAAAATCAAAGATAGGAAAGTAAGGGGAGTTTATTAAAGTGCTTGTTTTTAAATAAGTACTAAACTAAAAAAGCCACTCGAATGAGTGGCTCTAATATTATATTTTGAACGTTAGCTTATTGCTTAGATAACCAATCGTTTACCAATTCTGGTGACATTACAGATTCAACAAAAGTGTAAGCACCAGTTTTTGGAGACTTTACCATTTTAATGGCTTTTGTTAATCTTTTTGAGCTTCCTTGAAGTGTTGCTACTGTCTTCTTTGCCATGAGTTGTTTTCTTTATGGTTTTCTAGAAACCTTATTTAATTTCTTTATGAACAGTCATACGCTTTAAGATAGGATTGAATTTTTTAATTTCTAATCTATCTGGCGTGTTCTTTTTATTCTTAGTAGTTATGTATCTAGAAGTACCAGGTTGACCTGACTCCTTGTGCTCTGTACATTCTAAGATAACCTGTACTCTGTTGCCTTTCTTTGCCATTTTCTAATACTTTTACTTAACAAAACCTTTGGCTCTTGCGTCCTTTAAAGCAGCAGTGATACCTTTTCTGTTAATTATTTTGATTCCTTTAGAGGAAACATTAAGTGTTACCCACTTATCTTCTTCAGGGATGTAGAATTTTTTCTTAGAGATATTAATATCAAACCTTCTCTTCGTTTTATTGATAGAGAAAGAGACATTATTACCAAACATCACCTTTTTACCTGTAACTTCACAAACTTTGGACATCTGCCTAACTTTTGAGTGATTTTATTGAGGCTGCAAATTTAGTTATTTCTCTTAGACACACAAAATTATAATTCAGAAATTTAGAATTTCTTTTTGTAATAATTCAAAAGCTTTATTTACAGACTTTTGAACTATGCGTTCTCGATGGTTTCCCATGGTAAATTTTTGCGCAAAACTTTGATTTGGCGTACTAATAGCAATAAAAACTGTTCCTACCGGTTCATTGGAATCTCCTTTTGTTGGTCCCGCATTTCCTGTAGTAGCGATTGCAAAATCGGTGTCTAGAATTTGTTTTGCATTGCGGGCCATAGCAACCGCTACTTCTTCGCTTACCACAGAATGTTTTTTAATAAGCTCCTTATCAACACCTAACAACTTAATCTTTGTTTCAGTTGCATAGCTTACTACACTACCTTTAAAATATTTAGAAGCCCCTGGTATGGTTGTTAGTTGCTCTGCAATTTTTCCGCCAGTAAAACTTTCTGCTGTTGCTAAGGTCATTCCTTTTTCCGTAAGCATATTAGCAATAGCAGCTTCTATGCTTTCATCTTCTTCTTCGCCATAAATAATTTCACCAATTAGGGGGTATAATTTTTTTGTTTCTGATGCTATCAATGCTTTAAGGCCATCCTTATCATTCCCTTTAGCAGACAAGCGAAGCCTTACTCTTCCTAAGTTTGGCAAGTATGCAAGTTTTATAGCCTCTGGGAGCTTATTTTCCCAATCTTCTATTCTTTCTGCTATTGCACTTTCCCCTAAACCATAGGTCATAATAGTTTTATGCAAAATATGTGGGCGCTTGTATTGCGCAATAATTCTAGGAAGCACTGCTGATTTAATCAACCCCTTCATCTCAAAAGGAACACCAGGCAATGAAATAAAAGAAGTTCCATCTTTTTCCATCCAAAGTCCAGGTGCAGTTCCAAATTCATTTTTTAAAACTGAAGCTTTAGTGGGCACTAAGGCCTGTAGTCTGTTTAAGTCAGAAATTGGTGTGGAAATATATTTTGCAAAGAGCATCTCTATATGCCTAAGAACTTCTTTATTTTCAACTAAAGTGTCACCAAAATATTCACATAAAGTGTGTTTGGTAATATCATCTTTAGTAGGTCCTAATCCACCTGTTATTATAACAACTTGCGATCGTTTGTTTGCGTCTTTAAGCGCTTCTAATATATGCTTTTTATCATCTTGTATTGAAGTGATTTGGTAAACAGAAACCCCAATTTTATTAAGCTCCTTAGAGATGAAAGCCGAGTTTGTATCAACTATTTGTCCAATCAAAATTTCATCTCCAATCGTAATTATTTCGGCTTGCATGCATAAACTTTATACTTGAAATCATCAAGATATTAGGTAGCAAAAATACTTAAAAGGGAGTTTAAGTGAAGTAATAAATTTTATACTTGAAAATCTTTATGAAGTTCAGCCAATACCTGCTCTATATCTTTCTTTAGTAAAGGAAATTTTTCTTCAATAGCTGCTAGGTTATCATCGCTTTTACCTAAGGTTTCTATTTCCAATGCTGTAGCGCGAGTTTGCTCCATGCCCAATAAATCCACATTGGGCTTAATCTTGTGCGCCATTTTATAGACTTGCTCAAAATTTCTTGCTGCAATAGCATTTTCTAAGCTTTCAAGGTCTTCTGGCACTTCTTCTAAAAAAACAGTTATTACGGAAACCACAAAATCCTGATCTCCTTCCGCCATTTCATTTATCTTATCTAAACTGTAAATCATTATCGTACTTTAATTGCAAAAAAATCTTCACCTTCAATTCTACCTTCAAGGTAATCATTTGCTACAACTTTACCAACACCAGCAGGTGTCCCCGTATAGATAATATCGCCTTTTTTAAGCATAAAATAGGTAGATACATAAGCAATAAGCGCATCTATCTTCCACAACATCAAGCTAGTATCCCCTTTTTGTACAATTTCCCTATTTTTTAACAAGGAAAACCCTAATTTGTCTAAATTTTCGTACTTTTTCTTATTTATCCACTTACCTACTACCGCAGCGCCATCAAATCCTTTTGCTTTCTCCCAAGGTAATCCTTTAGATTTTAGTTCAGATTGTAAGTCCCTAGCAGTAAAATCTATTCCTAAACTTATCTCATCATAATACTTATGCGCAAATTTTTCATCTATATGCTTACCTACTTTTTTAATCTTGACTAAGACTTCAACTTCGTAGTGTATTTCATTTGAAAATTCTGGAATATAAAAATCTTGCTCTTTAGGTAATATTGCTGAATCCGGTTTAATAAAAACTACAGGTTCAGATGGGCGTTCATTGTTTAATTCATCTATGTGAGCGGCATAATTTCTGCCTATACAAATTAGTTTCATTCTTATTAGATTACTATAAATTATCCTTTTGCGACTTTTACACTTATTGCTGGGATAAAGTTTTGCGTATTATCTTTTGATTTAACTTTAAATTCTCGCCATTCTCCCATCCCGTAAATCATAACTTTAAAGTTTTGATTTTTGGTATACATACCTCCAAAAGTTGGCGCAAAGCGATCTTCTATTCGTTGTTTGTTTGTCAACTGATCCTTTTCATCCTTTCTATACCAATTATAAGGTATAAAAAGCCATTCTAAACCAATATAGATACCTTCCGGGGGTATTTTTAATTTTAGTGAAGACAAGTCAATTGAAGTATAATCGTATGATTTAACAGCTTCTAAAATTATACTCTTTTGAACTAAGTCTTTTTCAGGCTTTTTAGTTATTGGATTTACGCTATAAAAACGAAGCCTAAATTTAGCCTGATCTCTCTTAAACTCATTTTTATCTCTAAAGAATATCGTTACTGTTTCTAAGTACTTTTTGCTAGCACCAATATTTGGAAAATAAAGCGCTAAGACCCATGGTGTGGAAGAGGAATCAAAACCACTGGTAATGCTATAACTTGTAATTGGATTGAGCACTTGAGATTCACCTAAAGCTTTAGAAATAACCACTTCTTCTAACTCAAAAGTTGCCTCCTCCATTTTCAGCTGCTTTGTCTTATACAAATTACTTGCTAACAACACAGTGTCTTTATAACCTAATGAGGAAACATGTATTTCTTTAGCCAAATATGAATTAGGTATTTCTAAAGAAAATTTCCCTTCTTCTGTAGTAGAAGTGCCTGTTAAGGTATTTAGAAAACTAATATTTACATATGGAATTGGTTTATTGGTCTTTGCGTCAACAACAAGTCCTCCAAAATCTATATTTTGCGCAAATGAAAAAGAACTAACACAAAGTAAAAAGACTAATACTCGCATTAAGATAACTTATTATTCAGCTTACTTAACTTTAATTGTGTCAACACTTTTTTAGTGTATAAAGGAAAATCAGCATTTAAAATCCATCCAAAATAACCTGGTTCTTTTTCCAAAACCTCATCAACGGTTTTACCCTTATGTTTTCCAAAAGAAAAAATAGGATTATCGTTTTCATCCACCCCAATGAATCCAGCAAAATCCAAAGATTGCTTTCTAGTTGTAAACTCAGAGAGTTTTTTTACATTATTCTCTAGTTCTGGATATCGGTCTAATTGCGAAAGTAAAACCTCATAAGTAGCCATAGTATCTGCCTCTGCACTATGAGCTCCTTCTAAGTCTTTATTACAATAAAATTTATATGCGGCTCCTAAGGTCCTTTTTTCCATTTTATGAAAAATAGTTTGTACATCTACAGAAACCATATGTTTCATATCAAAATCAACTTCAGCGCGTAACATTTCTTCTGCTAAAAGTGGAATATCAAAACGGTCAGAATTAAAACCACCTAAATCACTGTCTTTAATCATTTGATAGATTTCCTTGGACAATTCTTTAAATGTGGGTTCATTGGCAACCTTCTCATTAGAAATTCCATGAACAGCAATAACCGCAGGTGGAATTTCCATCTCTGGATTAACCAACCAAGTTTTACTTTCTTTGTTACCGTTTGGAAAAATTTTAAGTATAGAGATTTCTACAATTCTATCTTTAGCTACATTTATACCTGTAGTTTCTAAATCGAAAAAGCAGATAGGTTTGGTTAATTTTAATTGCATTTTGGAAAATTATATTTCAGCAAAGATAGGCCTTCAGAAAAAGTTGCCTACTAGATGCAAAAAAATAGTGTACAATTAAAAAATAAAAGTAAGTATGCTAGATTTCGCGATTTACATCCCAAGCCTCTAAGTAATCAGCTACAGTTTTTATAAACATTCCGCCTAAAGCACCATTTACTACCCTATGGTCATAACTATGCGATAAAAACATTTTGCTGCGTACACCAATAAAATCACCTTCAGGAGTTTCAATAACCGATGGCATTTTACGAATTGCACCTAAAGCTAAAATAGCTACTTGCGGTTGGTTAATGATTGGGGTTCCAAAAACACTACCAAAAGACCCAACATTAGTTACCGTATACGTACCATCTTTAATTTCATCTGGCTTTAGTGCATTATTTCTTGCCCTATTAGCCAAATCATTAATGGTTTTAGCCATACCAACTAGGTTTAACTGGTCGGCATTTTTAATTACAGGAACTATTAAATTTCCATCTGGTAAGGCTGCCGCCATACCAAGATTAATGTTCTTTTTCTTAATAACATTATCGCCATCTAAAGAAACATTAATCAATGGAAACTTTTTAATAGCAACAGCTACGGCTTCCATAAAGATTGGCGTAAATGTTAGCTTCTCTCCTTCACGTTCTTCAAAAGACTTTTTTATCTTATTTCTCCAGTTAACAACATTGGTAACATCTACTTCTATAAAACTTTGTACATGGGCAGAAGTTGATACACTTTCGACCATGTGATGCGCAATTAACTTGCCCATACGCGAAAGTGGAATAATTTCATCTGTACCTGTGACTTGAACAGTACTTGTTTTTGTAGCAGCAGGAATTGGAGCAGACTTAGGAGTTTCTTTAACTTCAACTGGCTTTGCCGCTTCCTTTTTAACTTCAGTCGTCTCAGGAACAACAGCACTTCCATTAGCACCTCTATTTTTAATAAATGCCAAAATATCATTTTTGGTAACCCTGCCCTCTTTTCCAGTTCCAGGAATAGTATCCAACTGGGCTATAGATATACCTTCTTCTTTTGCAATATTCTTTACCAAAGGAGAATAAAAACGTTCTGAACTAGAAAAATCTTGTACAGGTTTTGCTACAGTTTCTTTTGCATCAAAAACTTGTTGTTGAATTTCTGCAATTGGTTCTTCAACTTCTTCTTCTGTAATAGCCTCATTTTCCACAGAAGGGGTCCCTAAAGGGTCTCCAGCTACTTCAATAACAGCTACAACTTCACCTACTTTAATAATATCATCAACCTCAAACCTTCTTTCAACTAAGGTTCCTTCTACTTCACTAGGCACTTCGGAATCAACTTTATCTGTCGCAATCTCAAAAATAGCTTCATCCATCTCAATGGTATCGCCAATTTCTTTAAGCCATGTAGTCAATGTTGCTTCTGCAACACTTTCTCCCATTTGCGGTAATTTCAATTCAAATTTTGACATATTCCTAATTAACGTATCGATTAAGGCTTATATTTTGCAAAAATAATAAAATAATGGCCTTATCATTAATTTTTATGTATTAAATAACATTCTCTCTATTGCCTTATTTGACAAAAAATTAATTGGCTTTTATAGAACTTTCAAAAGGAACTCGATTTAAAATACTACGTCCTAAAGTAATCTCATCTGCGTATTCTAGTTCATCTCCTACCGAAATACCTCTAGCGATGGTAGAAGTTGTTACATCACATCCTTCCAATTGCTTGTACATGTAAAAGTTAGTCGTATCGCCTTCCATAGTGGAACTCAATGCAAATATGAGTTCTTTTACTTTTCCAGATTTTACTTTTTTCACTAAAGAAGCAATATTCAAATCTTGCGGACCAACGCCTTCCATAGGTGATATTTTACCACCTAATACATGATACAAACCCTGATACTGAGAAGTATTTTCAATAGCCATAACATCCCTAATATCCTCAACTACACAGACTAGGCTTTCATCTCGCTTTGGATTTGAGCAGATTTCGCATAATGCTGTATCTGAAATATTGTGGCAAGAACTACAAAAATTTATTTCTTCACGTAGCTTCATTAGTGAGCCTGCCAAATATGTTGTTCTTTCCTCTGGTTGCTTTAATAAATGTAGTACTAAACGGAGTGCTGTACGTTTACCAATACCTGGTAACTGAGACATTTCATACACAGCATTCTCCAGTAATTTAGATGAATATTCCATTGATGCAAAATTACGATTTTACATTTATCAAAATAGCTTTTTGTATTTTGCGTGTCAAATAGATTTTATGTCGGCCATTCAGATATTGTTACTTATTGGAGCCTATTTTTTAGTTCTTCTTTTAATATCTTATGTAACAGGTAAAAATGATTCTAATACGGATTTTTTTAAGGCTGGGCAAAAATCTCCGTGGTATCTAGTTGCTTTTGGCATGGTGGGTGCTTCCCTTTCTGGGGTAACGTTTATTTCAGTCCCTGGTTGGGTAGAAGCTTCAGAGTTTAGTTATATGCAGGTAGTTTTGGGCTATCTAGTTGGATACTTTGTCGTCGCTTTTGTCTTATTACCGGTATACTACAGACTAAATTTAACCTCTATCTACGAGTATCTTTTAGATAGATTTGGTTACATAAGCCATAAAACTGGCGCATTTTTCTTTTTTGTTTCACGTGTTTTAGGTGCTGCATTTCGTCTTTATCTAGTAGCTATAGTATTGCAACAATTTGTTTTTGATGATTTAGGAGTACCATTTGAAATTACTGTAGTTATTTCCATTGCACTTATATGGATTTACACGAATCGCGGAGGAATAAAAACTATAGTTTGGACAGACACCCTGCAAACTACATTTATGATTGCAGCCGTTATCTTATCTATTATATTAATTAATAGAGAATTAGATTGGAGTTTTAGTGAATTCTTAGCTTCAGATGAGTTAAAAAACTATAACCAATTTTTATTTACTGATAGTCTTTTGGCTAAGAATCACTTTATAAAATCTTTTCTTGGCGGCATGTTCATTACTATATGTATGACTGGGCTAGACCAAGATATGATGCAGAAAAACTTGACTTGTAAAAACTTGAAAGACGCACAAAAAAACATGGTTTCTTTTAGCTTTGTTTTAGTAGGTGTAACGTTTCTTTTTATGCTTTTGGGAGCTTTACTATTTATTTATAGCAATCAAAATGGAATAGCTATCCCTTTAATGGATGGTTCTCCAAAAACTGATTTGCTTTTCCCCGAAGTTGCATTAAATAGTGGATTGGGACTAACCCTTTCCATAACATTTATGTTAGGTTTAATAGCCGCAGCATATAGTAGTGCAGATAGTGCATTAACCTCTTTAACCACTTCATTTTGCGTAGATTTTTTAAATCTTGGTAAGAAATCTGAAACTGAGCAGAAAAAGATTCGCAAAAAAACGCACATTGCAATGAGTTTTATGCTGATTTTAGTAATTATCGCATTCAAATACATTTTAAGTCGGAATGTTATCGATAGTCTTTTAATTGTAGCTGGTTATACCTATGGGCCGTTACTTGGGCTTTTTGCATTCGGGATTTTTACTAAGCATAAAATTAAAGATAAGTATGTCTGGTTGGTTGCAATATTATCTGTTGTGATTATTGCGATTATTGGTAATATTGATGCCAAGTTCTTAGGAGGTTACGCTGTTGGTTATGAACTGTTGCCACTTAATGGTTTACTTACCTTTATTGGTTTATGGCTGATTAGGGATAAAACAAATAAACAACTGGCCAAAAATTAAACGTTATGAAAAAAATGACCTGTAAACAATTAGGTGGTGCATGCGACACTGTTTTTAGTGCAAATACCTTTGAGGAAATAGCTGAATTAAGCAAAAAGCACGGTATGGAAATGTTTCAAAAAAATGATACCGCTCACCTTGAAGCTATGAATGCCATGAAAACATTAATGGAATCTCCTGAAGCGATGCAGGCATGGTTCCAAAATAAGAGAAAAGAATTTGATGCTTTACCTGATTTTTAAGCAATTGATTATTCTTAAAATATCCTAAAGTTTTACCTTGTTATTTTTTTGTGATGTTTGTAACCTATGTTTGAACTTAAAGCAACATAGCTATGGATAGAACAATCATAAAAAGCGTTTTATTACTACTCTTCTTTTATAGTTCACTAACAATTGGACAGACTGATTTTTCTAAAGAAAGTGAAGAATTAGGCAAAGTACATTGGTATCGTGACTATGACAAAGCCATAGCTGCTGCCAAAAGAGAACTGAAGGATGTTTTAATTTTATTCCAAGAAGTGCCAGGCTGCGCAACTTGTCGTAATTATGGAAAAAACGTATTAAGCAATCCGCTTATGGTTGAAACCATAGAAAACGAATTTATACCATTAGCAATTTTCAATAATAAAGGAGGAAAAGACCGCGAAATACTTGCTAAATTCGATGAACCTAGTTGGAACAATCCAGTAGTTAGAATTATAAACACAAAAGGTAATGATGTCGTAAAACGCATTAGCAGCGATTATTCATCTTTAACACTCCTTAAAAGAATAAAAGAAGCTCTAAAGTCAAATGGGCGAATCATACCTCCCTACGTTAAAATTCTAGATCAAGAGCTTTCTTCTATTAACACTGGAAACTACAAAGAGAAGCATTTTAAAATGTATTGTTTCTGGACCGGGGAAAAACAATTAGGGAAAATAGATGGCGTACTTAGCACAGAATCTGGTTTTATGAATGGAGAAGTTGTAAAAGTCCAATATGACCCATCTGTTGTAGATGAAACTACTTTAGAAAATTATGCAGAAAAACATAGTTTTAAACCAGTTGACCCGAGCAAGACGTATAAATCGGCATCTAATGATATTCATTATTATTTAAGACATACAGACTATAAATATGTTCCGCTTACCGAATTACAACAAACAAAGATAAATAGTGCTATTGGAAGTGGTAAAACAGGAGATGAGTATTTATCTCCTACACAAAGAAAGTGGTTTGTAAATATAATTGAAGGCAAAGTAAAAAAGAACAAAAATTTATTTGACATTCCTTTTAGTGACGCATGGGATTATATGAAAAAACAGTTCCCTATTACTATTGCAAGTAAGTAAGAATTATTTCTAATACTGTCCTGTTGCCAACAAAACCAGGGTGCAGGCAACTTCAACAACAATCCCCTTTTCTTGCAATAATTTATAAAATTCTGGATTTTCTGTTCCTGGATTAAAAATTACTCTTTTAGGTGCTAAATCTATTATTTGATGGTAATACTCGCTTTGTCGAGTTGGATTCATGTACAATGTAATAGTATTAATGTTTTCAAAATTGTTAAGATTGGTTTTAATTTGCACCGTACTTACCTTCCCTGTTCTTAACCCAAATGCAAATGTTTTAATATTATTTTCTAGTAAACGATGAATTGCAATATTGCTATATCTATTTGGTTTCAAGGATGCTCCAAAAACTAAAGTGGTTTTCATTTGTTATTTATCTGTTAAACTAGCTTAAAAGTCGTAACGATTTCGAAAAAATATCGTCTATTGGTAATAGATATAAAATTTTAATCATTGGTAAGACTGTATTTTTTATAGTTAATGGTTAGTGTTTAGTATAGCTTATCAATGAAAAACCCTGATTTCTTTATTGAAGTCAGGGTTATCTTTTTTTAGAAGAAAACTATTTTCAATTCTGTAATCACCTCCTAATTGTTCTTAAAATTTGTTAAAGGCAAGTTATAATGTAACATGACCTTTAAAACATCGTCTATTGGATAACAATAGTAGTTAAAAAATTGATTTCTCTTGAGGTAGCAATTGGTTGGTTAGTGCTTAATCAAGAAATCAATAAAACCCCGGCATTAATGCTGGGGTTTATTTTTAAATATGTTGGTCGGATTGCCATCTAAACTGATAGTATTCTTCTTTTCCCAATATTCTTTTATACCCTCTTCGCCTTTATCCTCTGCCCAATCAATAAGTCCATGGCGTTGTGATTTAAAATCCATTAATGGGACACCCATTCCGCAAGAAGTTTGAACTAAATCTATTTTCATATCTACTAATTGCCTACTACCACCAATTTTTGGGAATAGCGAAATATGATCTTTCCAGAAACCATGACGTGGATGATATGTTACTGCAGTACCGTAAAGTCTTAAAATTAGAGGAGGACCTTCAAAAGCACAAAACATAATAGTCATGCGTGAATCTTCTATAAGATGCGCAGCAGTCTCATTTCCGCTACCTGTCAAGTTAAGCCAAAGAACTCTATTATCATCCATTACTTTAAAAGAATCTAAGCCTTTGGGAGAAAGGTTTATACTCCCATTTGAAGAGGTAGTTGCAACAAAGAACAACTTTTGTTCATTTATAAAATGAATAAGTCTTTGGTTCAATGCGCTTAATTGTTTTCCCATACTACCATTTAATAATAACACTTCCCCATGTAAATCCACTACCAAAGGCTGCAAGTACTACTAAATCACCACTATTAATTTTACCTTTTTCCCAAGCTTCGGTCAATGCTATTGGTATTGATGCAGCTGTAGTGTTTCCATAATTCATAATGTTATTATAGACTTGGTCATTAGAAAGGCCAAATTTCTTTTGTACAAATTGCGATATTCTAAGATTGGCTTGATGCGGAACCAACATATTGATGTCTGAAGGACTTAAACCATTCATCTGCAAACCTTCCATGATAACCTCACTAAAACGGACTACCGCATTTTTAAAGACAAATTGTCCATTCATATATGGGTAATAGGATTCATCATTTGGGTCATTTTCTTCAATAATATCGGTAACCCAACGTTTTCCCATTCCAGGAGCTATAAGTGATAATTCTTCGGCATGTTGCCCTTCTGAATGTAAATGTGTTGACAGGATTCCTTTTGTAGTATCCTCTTCTCTACTTACAACCGCAGCACCGGCTCCATCACCAAAAATAACAGACACTCCCCTACCACGTGTTGTCATGTCCAAACCTGTTGAATGCACTTCAGAACCAATAACTAGCACATTCTTATACATTCCGCTTTTTATATATTGGTCTGCCACAGAAATACCATAGACAAAACCGGAGCATTGGTTTCTTACATCTAGAGCACCTACTGTCTTAATACCTAAATCTCGTTGCACTAATACTCCAGGTCCAGGGAAATAATAATCTGGACTCAATGTAGCAAAAACAATAAAATCGATATCATCTTTATCTATTCCTGCACGTTCTATGGCAATTTTGGCTGCCTTAACACCCATTGTTGTTGTGGTATCCTCACCTTTTACGACATGGCGCCTTTCTTTAATACCTGTTCGCTCTTGAATCCATTCATCATTGGTTTCCATAAGTTTAGACAAATCGTCATTGGTAACCACATTTTCAGGAACGTAATGGCCTAAACCTATAATTTTAGAATTGTACATAAAAAGTTAGTTTGGAGCCCACATCATAAGCTCTTATTTAATGGAAAAGTAAAAAATAAATCTTTGGTGCTAAAAAAAATGGGAGTTATTTATATATGAAGAATGTTTTTAGTCCAAATACTGTCTGAAATTATTTACATCAACCTTAGCTTTTAAATCATGCAAGAGATTGTAAAGTCCAAAAAATGTACGATTCATATATAAGAAGTGTTTGGAACCTCGGTTTCCATTCATTTTCCGAATTTGTTCATCCTTAGCGTAACGTTCACTTAAATCCGCAATTTTAGTCCAAAAAATATCTGAACCAAAATCAAATTCTTCCTCATGAAAAGGTGAGGTGAATAAACTCAACATTTCTTTGAACAAGGCTTTAAAGAAATCTAACTCTTTTTGAGAATCAGTAGGAGTTAATATTTCAAGCTCATAAAGTTTTTTCATAAAAAACTTATCATTATTTATGTTTTCCTTTTGAGCCAGTTCAAAATATGGTACGTAGAACTCATCTGGTATTTCTTTAATACAGCCAAAATCTATCGCAATCAAAGTATTTTCTTCACTAACTAGAAAGTTCCCTGGATGCGGGTCGGCATGTACTTTTCGTAAGCCATGAATCTGAAACATATAAAAGTCCCAAAGGGCTTGCCCAAGCCTATTTCCAATTTCTTGAGTGAATGGCGTTTTTGCAAACTCACTAAGATGCTGACCTTTCATCCAATCCATTGTTATGATTCGCTCACTAGATAAATCCTCATAATATTTAGGAAACTTAATATTTGGTATTAGAGCACAAGCCTCAGTAATCTCCTTGCTCTGTTTTATTTCTAAAATATAGTTGGTCTCTTCAACCAGTTTATTCTCTACTTCTTTAAAATACTTATCAGAGTCTTTTCCTTGTAGATTAAACATTCTAATGGCAATTGGCTTAACTATTGCCAAATCACTACTAATACTTTCCGCTACACCTGGATATTGAATCTTAACAGCGAGTTTCTTTCCATCTTTTGTTGCTTTATGCACCTGCCCTATACTTGCCGCATTGACGGAATCTTTCTCAAAAGAGTCAAAAATAGCCTCAGGATACTTTCCCAAATACTTCTTGAAAGTTTTCCGAACCAGGGGAGCCGAAAGTGGCGGCACGGAAAACTGAGACAATGAAAATTTTTCAACATAGGCACTTGGCAGCAGATTCTTCTCCATGCTTAACAATTGAGCAACCTTTAGCGCACTACCCTTTAAACTTTTTAAGCCATCATAGATGTCACCCGCATTATCCTCATTAAGTTCATCTTTAGACAAACTTGGATTAACTAATTTCTTACTGTAATATTTAGCATAATTGCCACCAATTTTAACACCGGTTTTCACCAACTTCCCAGCACGCTCTATCTTTCCAGTAGGAATCTTATCCAGTGTTTTCATATGGTTATGCGAAGTTTTCCTTGTATAAAAATTTACCTAAGTCAATAATGCTGTCCAATGGAGTATTATCAAAAACATCAAAAATGGTGGTTACGGACTTTTCTATCGCCAAATCTGTTTTTTCGAATTCTGGAGAGGAATCGTTCATCCAAAATTTCAGCAAGAATAAAAATTGAACCCAAGCACCTTCCGAAAAAATCCTTGGGCTTTGTTTTGTAATTTTTAAGGTCTTATCTGCATTGCTTTCTTCTATAAGTTCTCCTGCAAATTCTTTTAGATGTGCTCTTAGTTCTTTTAGTTCACCCATTTTGTCTAATATTTTACGATTGCCATCCAGAGTAAAGAGAACATAACTCCTATTAAGGGTTAGGAGTTCGAAAAAAGTATAGAAATACGTAAGCATTTTATCTTTATTACTAAAGCTTCCATATTCCTTGTTCTTATTTAAAAGATTTAAAGTATTGGCATGGAACTTATTCCATATTCCCTTTTGTAAGGCTTCAAACGACCCAAAGAAGGCATAAAATTCATCTTCTTTAATCTTATTCTCTTTACAAAATTTATAGACAGACTTAGGAAATGATTCATGTTCTAAAACAAAGTCCATATATAACTCAATAATCTTATCATCTGTAATTTTTGACGTACTTGTTTTGGTAGCCATATCAAAATTTTTGTTAAAACAAATTTACAATATTATAAACGTTTTTTCTGTTAAGATTGTAACAAAAGGGAATATTAAAAGAGAAAACGTGTTCTCTTAGCAAAAACACGTTTTCAACAACCTAACCAATAAATAAACAAATTTGTTGTAATCTTCTTTTTCATAGCAAAATTTTCCATCACAACAACACAAAAATAATTAATGTTTAACTAAATAGATAATATATTAAACAAAACTTATGTTAAACTTTATATTATAAACTAAGACTAGATACTCTATTGATGTCAGTTTGTCACCTTTTGGTGCTATGGTACTTTTTTTGAAAAGCAAACCCATACATAGTATAATTTAAGTTTGGTATTCACTAGACTAAAAAATAAAATTCGAAATAATTATGGCTAAAGGCAAAATCAATGTTTCCGTAGAGAACATTTTCCCGCTAATTAAAAAATTTCTTTACAGTGACCATGAGATATTTTTAAGGGAGTTAATTTCCAATGCTACAGATGCAACACTAAAACTAAAACATCTTACTGCTATAGGAGAAGCTAAAGTTGAGTATGGTAATCCACAAATTGAAATTAAGGTTGATAAGGATAATAAGAAAATACATATTATTGACCAAGGTATTGGGATGACCGAAGAAGAGGTCAAAAAATACATTAATGAAGTTGCTTTTTCAGGTGCCGAAGAGTTTTTAGATAAGTATAAAGATGCTGGAAAAGATGCTGGTATTATTGGTCATTTTGGGCTTGGCTTTTATTCTGCCTTTATGGTAGCAGAAAAAGTAGAAATTATTACCAAGAGTTTTAAAGAGGAACCTGCTGTTCATTGGTCTTGTGATGGTTCTCCACAATTTGAGTTGAAGAAAGCTAAAAAAGAAGATAGAGGTACGGAGATTGTACTTCACGTAGCGGAAGATTCAACAGAGTTTTTAGAAGATGCTAGAATCCGCGAGCTTTTAACTAAATACAATAAGTTTATGCCTATTCCGATTAAATTCGGAACAAAGGAAATAAACGACCCTGAGCACGAGCCTAAAACTACAAAAGACAAAGACGGAAAAGAGACTACTGAGCCGCATAGACAGCTGACTGTTGATGACATTATCAACAATCCAAACCCAGCTTGGACAAAAAAGCCGGCAGAATTAAAAGAAGAGGATTATAAAGGTTTCTATAGAGAATTGTATCCAATGCAATTTGAAGAGCCTTTATTCAATATTCATTTGAATGTAGATTACCCATTTAACTTAACTGGTATTTTATACTTCCCTAAGTTAACTAATGACCTTAACATTCAAAAAGACAAAATACAACTTTATCAAAACCAGGTTTTTGTTACCGATAATGTTGAGGGCATCGTACCTGAGTTTTTGACGATGTTGCGTGGTGTAATAGATTCTCCAGATATTCCTTTGAATGTTTCTCGTTCCTATCTACAAGCAGACGGAGCAGTAAAGAAAATTTCATCCTACATTACAAAAAAAGTGGCCGATAAGTTGAGTTCCCTTTTCAAAAACAATCGTGAAGATTTTGAACAGAAATGGAATGACATTAAAGTGGTTATTGAATACGGAATGCTTTCTGAGGATAAATTCTTTGAAAAAGCAGATAAATTTGCACTTTACCCAACAGTAGACGGCACTTTTTACACTTTTGAGGAATTAGAAACAAAAATTAAGGACAATCAGACAGATAAGGATGACAAAATGGTAATTCTTTATGCATCTGATCAGGAAGCACAGCACAGCTATATAGAAGCTGCCAAAGCTAAAGGTTATGAAGTGTTATTGTTAGACTCTCCTATTGTTCCTCATTTAATGCAAAAATTAGAAACTTCTAAAGAGAAAATTTCATTTGCTCGTGTAGATGCTGACCATTTGGATAACCTAATTAAAAAAGAAGATACAGCCATTTCTAAACTTTCCGATGAAGAAAAAGAAAAACTGAAAGGAGAGATTGAAAAAGTTATTGATCCAAAGTCTGGATTCACTGTTCAGCTAGAAGCAATGGATAGTTCTGCACAACCTTTTATTATTACTGAGCCTGAATTTATGAGACGAATGAAAGATATGCAACAGACAGGCGGCGGAGGTGGAATGTTTGGCATGGGGAATATGCCAGATATGTTCAACCTAATTGTAAATACCAATAATGAATTGGTAAGTGAAATTCTAAACACCAAAACTGCTAAAAAGCGTGAACGCTTAATTAATCAATCATTAGATTTAGCGCGTTTATCTAAAGGGCTATTAAAAGGTGAGGAATTAACTAATTTTATTAATCGTAGTTACGAGATGATTAAATAGGGTCTCATTCCTTATTAGGAAATTACCAAAAACAGAGCCGCTCTTAAAATCTAAGAGCGGCTTTTTTATGCAAAAGCTTTATATTGAGGCATTAATTAATCCATCCATGAGTAAAGATTACAATAGTTCTTCATTTAAAAAGCTACTAGATAAATTACAGCAAGAAAGTTGGCAGTTAGAACTCCTAATCTCTGGTTTTGCAATTTTTGGGCTCTTCCAAGTAATAGATCCACTACAAGAAGAGCTTACAAAAGCTATTGGTAACGATGATTTTATTTATGGCTTTTTTATTCAAACCATATATCCTGCACTTACCATTCTTCTAGTTGTACTTTTAATACACGTGATTTTAAGAGGAGTATGGATTGGCGCTCTAGGACTTAGATATGTTTCTAATGAAATTGATTATGATGAACTGCGATACTCTAAAAAATTTACCGAACACCTTACCAAAAAAGTAGGATTTTTTGATAGGTATATTTCCCGATTAGAAAATATTTGCAGCACCCTATTTGCCATTGCCTTTTTAATGGTTTTTTATTTTATGGCCTATATGCTTATTATAGGTTTTTATACTTTGATAAGCAATCTAATGGAGGTTACTGGTATTTTAAGTAACGAGCAGCAAATAGTTTTTAATGTTTATTGGGGGTTTATATACTTTTCTTTTGCACTTCTAATTTTTATAGATTTTTTGGGCATGGGCGTACTCAAAAAAGGTAATTTACGACCAAAGATCTACTTTCCCGTTTACCGTTTCTTTAGCATTATTACGCTTTCTTTCTTATATCGCCCTTTGGTTTATAATTTTTTAGACCAAAAGAGGGCTAAGTGGGTAGCAACATTTCTTTTGCCAGCTTATTTATTAATAAGTTTCTTGCTAAGTGCTTTCTCTAAACAGCATTCAAATTACCTCACTCCCAATGCAGATTCTAGTTCTATTTATGCAAATACAAGCAATTATGAAGATGTTATAAATAAGAGCGAAGATTTAGTTGATTTTGCCACCATACCGTCAAAAGTTATTACCACATCTTATTTACCATTAAAAATACCGTTTACTACATTTAAGGAGACCGCAGTTTTTAAACAAGATAGCTCCCTAACGCCTTCAAATGATGAAAGAGGTTATGGGTTTAATGGAGGGAAAATGTCTATCCCTGGACTAACATTTTCTATAAACAACAATAAAAATATAACTGAACAGAAAAAATATTTAAAAGCTGTAAATAAGATGTACAAAGTCCTTATAGATTCAACGGTAATGGAAAAAGAATTTATTTACACAACTAACTCTAATGATCGTTTTCAATTTGAGACCTTCTTAGATATTTCTTCCCTAAATAATGGAAAGCACTTATTACATATTATCGGACCCCAAGGAGATAATGAGCTCTTTAAGAAAAAAATTAAAATTGATACACTGGTGACCATACCATTTTGGCGTTTTAAAGAGTAAACTTTGTATCTTGTTTAGCAAAGGCAACCAAACCAATGAATAACGATTATAAAAGTCCGGCTTTTAAAAAGCTATTGGATTCCTTGCAGCAACAAAGTTGGGAGTTAGAGCTTCTAATTTCAGGTTTTGCCATTTTTGGCCTTTTCACCGCTTATGAGCCACTTAAGATTGAAATGATTAATGCGGAGAATCAAAAGCAAATCTACAGTTTTGTAATTCATTTTATAGCACTAATAGCATGCTCTATTTTACTATTCAATCTACTTTTACATGTAGTTTTAAGAGGACTTTGGATAGGTGCATTAGGATTGCGATATGTCTCTGGTGATATTGAATTTGATAAACTAAAATACACTGATAAATTCAAGAATTATCTTCAAAAGAAAATTGTTTCTTTTGATCGTTATATAGGAAGTTTAGAAAATTACTGTAGTGTTCTTTTTGCTATTTCTTTTTTACTAATTTTTTATGTACTAGCCTTAGCAATGGTTATTATATGCTTTGTTCTCATAGCAAATTTTATTATTGAGAATGATAATTTACCCAATTGGATTTCGCAGGGAGTGGGAATTACATTAGTAGTTTTCCTAGCTCTAGGTATGTTCTTAACCTTTTTTGACTTTATAACGCAGGGATTATTAAAAAGAAATAAATGGGTTGCAAAAGTATATTTTCCAATATATTGGGTTTTCAGTTTTATAACTCTTTCCTTTCTTTATCGGCCGCTCGTTTATAATTTTTTAGATCATAAATTTGGTAAAAGACTAATCCTTTTATTAACTCCAATTTATATTATTATTTTAATCTTAGCCTCTGTTAAATACAACAACTCTAATTATCTAGAAGAACGAAGTTCTTCCTCAAGATTTGCAAACAAAGAGAACTACCAGGATATGATAATTGAGAATACAGACTATCCGGGAGAAATTGTAATCGCATCAAAAGTTATTAGAACACCTTATCTTCATATTTTTATTCCTTTTAGGGAGAATATTGAAGATAGAATTTTTGCTTATGATTCTACTATTAAACCAAAAAATGACAGAAGAGGACTATCATCTGGCATAAATGTTGGAACAGACTGGGAAGACGAATGGGCCAATCTAAAACAAAGAGATAGTATTAGAAATAGGTATTTAGACATTTTTAATGAAACACATTCCTTTAAAATAGATACTTTAAAGCTAGATGAAGATTTTATCGTTACAATTAGCGGTAAAGACCAACTAGGGTTTGAGACCAATTTAAATATTCGCGATATCTCCGAAGGTAAACACATTTTAAAACTCATTAGATTAAGAAAGCGAAAAGATACCACCCAAACACTATTGGAAGCTCAAGTTCCATTTTGGTATTTTAAAGAATAAAATATGTTGTATCCATGGCATTTATACCTAATGGCCGGTATGTATTCTTTTGCAGGAATTATGCACTTTATTAAACCTAAGGCCTATACGCGTATTATGCCTAGGTATTTGCCTAATCATAAGGTATTAGTTTTCTGGAGTGGAATAGCAGAAGTAGTATTAGGTATTGGGCTGTGTTTTGCTAAAACTAAAGATTTAGCAATTTGGGGAATTATTGCAATGTTATTGGTGTTTCTTTTAGTACATTTTTATATGCTCTCAAGTGAAAAAGCATCCGCTGGAATTCCTAAATGGATTCTAATTCTTAGAATTCCATTACAATTTGGTTTAATGTATTGGGCGTACTGGTATCTTCAATTTTAAGCTAATCTATTTTCAAAGTATTTTTTTAGCACTAGGGTATGAAAACAAATCATGATACCGGGAATTGCAACAGCATACGTTAAGGTTTTTGAAAAGTTAAACTTTGCAAAAAAATCAGAAGACCAGACACCTATTTTACTCAAGTCTTTAAAATATGAAACTGAAGTATCTGATGTTGCACCTAAATCAATCCCATAAACCACTAAACCAACAACTAAAATTGCTGCCAACGACAACATCCATTTTGGCAACAATGGCTTATACTCAAGTCTTTGGCTTTTAACTTCAATGGCTTTTTCTACTACTTTTTGAGTAAAACCTACTGATGGAGTCTCTAAAGTATCTGAAGTCATTAAGTTGTCAATAAGCTTTTCTAATTCTTCTTGATTATCCATAATTTCTTATTGTCTCTGGGTTTAATCGTTCTTTTAATATACAGCCCAATCTTTCACGTGCTCTAAACAATCTAACCTTAACTGTATTTTCCGATAAGTTAAGAATCTTAGAAAGTTCTTTTAAGTTTTTTTCTTCAAAATAAAAAAATGATAACAAAGCACTATCATTTGGTGATAGGAGTTCCATACACTTTTTTAGCAACTTAGATTTTTCTTCTTCTTCAATAACATCTAAAACTGTTCTTAAATCTGCAACTTCCATACCAGACATTTCATCAAACGAACTTATCATTTGTGCTTTCTTTACCTTTTTTAATCTATCTAGACAGGTATTATAAGTTATTCTATAAATCCATGTAGAAAACTTAGAATCTCCTTTAAAGCTTTTAATAGATTTAAATACTTTAATAAAAGTATCTTGGGCAACTTCTTCTGCCTCTTCCGTATTTTTCAACATTCGTAACGCAACCGTGAATACTAGATTCTTATAATTATCCACAAGTTTTGAAAACTCTTGCGAATCACCATTTAGAATTAATTGAACATTTGGCTGGTTAAGGTTTTGTTCCATTTAGTATATAAGACGAAAAAAGAATCATGGAGGTTACATAAAATTAAAAAAACTTAGTTATGTGTAACCTTTTTTGAAAAACTATCGTCCTAAGGACAAATGAGTTTATTAATCAATTAAAAACGAACAATTATGGGATCAGAATTAATCATAATACCAATTATCTTTGGAGCAATCTTTGGAATAGCTTATCTCTATTTTTCTACGAGAAATAAAGAACGCTTGGCACTAATAGAAAAAGGTGCAGAAGCAAGTATTTTTGTGAAAGGCGCCAACAAACGTACAGCACCTATTTGGAAGGTATTATTGTTAAATCTTGCGTTGTTGCTAATGGGTATTGGTCTTGGAATATTCCTAGGTTCACTTATGGAAGCAGCAGGTTTTGATGATGACGTAGCCTACCCAGCAACCATCTTCTTTATGGCTGGTGTTGGTTTATTTACAGGCTTTACAATGACAAAACGTTTGGAAAAAGAAGACTAACCAACTAAACATTAACATAAAAAAACCATCACAAATGTGATGGTTTTTTTATTTTCATGTAATGAAAATAATTTCAACAAATTTAGCTCAGCCCAAAACCATATTATGGCGCGGAAGAGAAATACAAACTGGCATTTATAAAGAACCCGTCGAAGAATCTTTACTGCTACAAAAAGAGGCTGTTGCAAAAGATACCGTCATAGATAGAAAACATCATGGCGGAGAGTTTAAAGCTTGTTATCTCTTTTCTGCTGACTACTATGATGAATGGAAAGGGTTTTATCCAAATCTAAATTGGGACTGGGGAATGTTTGGTGAAAACCTTACAGTTCAGGGATTAGATGAAAACAAATTATGCATTGGTGATATATTCAAAATAGGAACCGCACTTGTACAAATAACAGAACCTCGACAACCATGTCATAAACTGGGCATAAAGTTTGGCCACCATAAAGTAATAAAAGAGTTTATTGCATATGGCCACCCAGGTACCTATGTTCGGATTATAAAAGAAGGAAGAGTAAAAAAAGGCGATTATCTTGAGCTACAGCAAAAAAGTAAGAGTACTTTAAGCGTTCAACAATACAATCAATTAGTGAATCAGAAGGAGAAAAATTTAGAATTGGTAAAATTAGCAGTAGCAAATGATAGCATAAGAGAAGAAAAAAGGGAAAAGCTTAAAAAGCTTCTTTAAAAAAGCCTCAAACTAATTTGAGGCTCCCTAAAACTGAATAAAAATTAACTAAACTTCTCTATTTTATCAATACACTTTCCTTAAAAGTTTCTTTGTTGTCAGTTATTACCACAGTGTATTTGTCCTCATAGGCATTTTCAAAATTGAACGCTTTCTCTACTACAATATCGCCCTCAACAATTTCTTTAAATACTACTCTACCCTCACTATCATAAACTTTAATTGTCACTTTTCCTTTACTAAGATTTAAAAGGTTCATAAACAGTTTGTTCCCCTTTCTTTTAAAGGTTGGATCAGCATCTATTGTGATGATATTCTTTTCTACTTCACTTTTGGCATTAGCTTTCTTTCCAAAAGAGCTTTCTGGCGCGTTAGCTATACTTATTGTTGAACTTAATAATATGGCCGCTGCTACTGAATTTTTTAAAATTGTCTTCATAACATGTTGTTTTTAAAATTTGTAATTAATTTATACCGCAAACATACGCCTCAAACGCAGCACATAACTACCACAAATTTTTCCAGTTTATGTGTAATTTTAACCCATTAGACCTCTTAAATACCTCTAAGGGGTAATTTTGGACATATTTTGGTTAATTTCGCATAGATTCAATTCTACCGACAAGGCTAACTTTACTATTGAAAAAGAAAAAACTCGCGCTATGAATCAAAAACCCATTTTTGAAGCAATTGCACCAGATTTCGGCCATTCTTTCACCTATCAAAGATTCGATGAAAACAAGAAAAACACCAATGGGGGTTGGCATTTTCATCCAGAATTAGAGCTAGTATATATAAATGGTGGTTCTGGTAAAAGACAAATAGGCAGCCATGTATCCTATTTTAGGGAAGGGGACTTAATTCTTATTGGCTCTAATCTTCCACATTGTGGCTTTACCGATAAGCTCACTGGTAATAAAAGCGAAACCGTTGTACAAATGAAAATGGACTTCTTAGGTAATAACTTCTTTGATATTCCGGAAATGAAGAAAATCCAAAAGCTTTTTGATATCTCTAAAAGTGGAATTGCATTCTATGGAAAAACAAAAAAGAAGATTGGTGAAAAAATGGAAATTCTGGACTATCAATCAGATTTTCAGCGATTACTGTCCATTTTAAACATTTTAAACGAACTCGGTTCCACCGAAGAATTTAAAGTATTGAATGCTGAAGGCTTTTCTATGGAAACAGAAGTTAAAGATAACGATCGCATTAATGTAGTATTTAATCATGTTAAGACCAACTTCAAAGAAGATATTAGTTTGGACGAAATTGCAGATATAGTAAGTATGACAGTTCCATCATTTTGTAGGTATTTCAAAAAAATAACTAACAAAACTTTTGTACAGTTTGTAAATGAATATCGCTTAGTACATGCATCAAAATTATTAGCGGAGCAACCTATGAGTATTACAGAAGTTTGTTTTGAGAGTGGTTTCAATAATTTTTCTCATTTCAATAAATCCTTCAAGGCATTTACGGGTCAAAATCCTTCTGAATATCGTAATCAATTAAAAACAGTACTCCAATAATGGCAGAATTATTTAATGAAGAAATTAAATTTAATCTGCCCAATTCAGATATTAGTTATTTTCCAAACTTTATAGAAAACTCAAAAGCTACTTTCCATTTAAAAAGCCTAAAGGCTACTATACCTTGGCAACAAGATAACATTAAGGTTTTTGGGAAAACCCATCCGCAACCTAGATTAACAGCTTTATTTGGTAATAATAAAAAACCTTACTCCTATGCTAACATTACCATGAACCCCCATTCATTTACTCCGGAATTATTAGAATTAAAAGAGGCAATTGAATCAATTACCGAAGTTAGTTTTACTACCTGCCTGCTTAACTTATATAGAGATGGTAAAGACAGTAATGGCTGGCATTCAGATGATGAGCCAGAACTTGGTAAGAATCCAATAATCGCTTCTATAAGTTTAGGACAAGAACGTTTTTTCCATTTAAGACATAAGGATGATAAAAGTCTAAAACAGAAAATAGCATTGCAACATGGCAGTCTATTGCTAATGAAAGGGGAAACACAACATTTTTGGCAACATCAGATATCAAAAACCGCTAAACAAATAAAAGAGCGAATAAATCTAACTTTTAGAGTGGTCTATTAATTAGTAGCTTTGTTTTGCTATGAAAAAAGAATTTAACGCAATTGAATTAGACCGAATTATTGAAATGGCATGGGAAGACCGCACTCCTTTTGATGCCATTACCTTCCAATTTGAAATTTCCGAGCAAGAAACGATTGAAATTATGCGTCGCGAAATGAAACCTAGCAGTTTTAGAATGTGGCGCAAAAGAGTTCAAGGGAGAAGTACTAAACATGCAAAATTGAGAACTGATGTTGTCAACAGGTTTAAGTGTTCTCGTCAACGAAATATATCTGGAAATAAAATTGCTAAGCGCCAAACGTTTTAAGAGAAAACATCATTTAATACTTTAGCCAAGCGAAAGCCTCCTTTTTTTAATCGCTCAAATAAGATTGAATTGTATTTGTAGGAATATGAATACCCTAATTTCTCCCCTACATTCACTGATTTATAAATATCATTTGCATAGTCATGAGACTCTGCCAACCACTCTATAATAGTTCCTTGTTGGATAGTTTTTCGTTCTTTTTTACTGGTTGCATTATTAAGTTCATTGCCTAGTTCATAAAAACTCATACCATATGATTCTAGCATGTTGGTATCCCATACTCTATGTAAATTAGAACCTTCTCCGAACCATTGTACCTGAATATCATTACCTCCCCTATCCTCTTCTAGACCAGCATGCATAGGCTGATGTAAATCACCCATTAGATGTACTAAAAACTTCAAATGGAATACTTTATCTGCACGGCTACTATTTTTATCCGTTAATACATTAATACACTTATCTATCGCAACTACAATATCTCCAAACTCGCTTTTTTCAGATTCTTGATAGGTTTTAGCAAACGGATAATTTACATAATGCCAAGGCGTATAACTGGAAAAGCTTCTATCGGATTTAATCTCATCTGCATAAGTAGAAGCAAATGCCAAACTATTACCATCCAATAGTTCTTTAATGGCTTTCCGCGCTTTTTTAGTGAGGTGCTTTTCTGCTATATGACCGGTTACACGATGACCTGTACGCCCCCATATATTTGCAAAAGAAACTGTTGGAATTAAAAGCAATAGAAGAATTACGCTTCGCATAAAACAAATTTTTGCCAAAAATAGGTTTTATTATAAAAGTATATGTTAATGAAAAATTACTTTTTAGAATTCCAACGACATGCATTTGGAAAATTAAATTTAATATTATATATTTATGATATCAATTTAATATCATTTTAAATAATCAATTATGACAGATGAAAAAATTGTAACCCCCCTTAACGGTTACTTCATGCTTTTTATTTTTTTGCTACTATTCTTTGGGGGGATAGCTGCAATCATTAGTACTGGATCTCCTTGGTTTGGCATTTCTGTGTTTTTTGGACTTATTCTTGCTTTTGGACTAGTACTCGTAAACCCAAATAGTTCCAGAGTGCTTTTACTTTTTGGAAAATATGTAGGCACAATAAAAAAGAACGGGCTTTTCTGGGTTAATCCTCTCTATTCAAAAAAGAAAATATCTCTTAGGGCAAGTAATTTTGATAGTGAAAGGCTTAAAGTAAATGACAAACTGGGGAACCCAGTCATGATTAGCACAATTTTAGTTTGGAGGGTTACTAACACATACAAAGCAGCTTTTGAGGTTGATGATTACAAAAACTTTGTTCGTGTACAAACGGACGCTGCAGTTAGAAAACTTGCAAGCATGTATCCTTACGATAATTTTGCGGATGAAGGAATAGAAGAAGACATTACACTTAGGTCTAGCGTAAATGAGGTTAGTGAGGCTCTTGAAAAAGAGGTGCAAGAAAGATTAGCTATGGCTGGGATAGAAGTTTTGGAAGCTAGGATTGGCTACCTTGCTTATGCGCAGGAAATTGCAAATGCTATGCTTAAAAGACAACAAGCGACAGCAATAGTTGCAGCTAGACATAAAATAGTCGAAGGTGCAGTTAGTATGGTGGAAATGGCCTTAGAAGAACTTAATGAGAAAAATATTGTAGACTTAGATGAAGAGCGTAAAGCTGCTATGGTAAGTAATTTAATGGTTGTACTATGTTCAGATAAAGATGCTTCTCCAATTGTAAATACTGGAACCTTAAATCACTAGGAAAATGAGAGTTTTTGAAGAAAAGCAATGGTTTAATCAATGGTGGGTACTCCTACTTAATTTTAGTGTAATTGGTTTATTACTGTATTTTATGTATGAATGGTATATTGTTGGTGAAAATATTGATAAGATTGATGCTTCTAACTATATAGGACAAACAGCTATCATTTTAATGCTTTTATTAATTGTAGGGCTCATGCTTTTCCTAAGACTTAAAACATCAATCAATGAAAATGGTATTCAATATCGTTTCACTCCTTTTCACAGAAAGAAAAGAATAATTTCGTGGAAGGAAATGTCTGAGTGCTATACAAGAAAATATCAACCTATCACGGAATTTGGAGGTTGGGGTATAAAACCAGTTCCTAAGAGTAAGGATATGGCTTATAATGTAAAAGGAAACATGGGTATTCAAATTAAACTAAAGGATGGGAAAAAGATTCTAATTGGTACTCAAAAACCTGAAGAAGCACAACTAGTCATCAATAGATATTTTAAAAAGTAAAAGAATATAAAGTTATTACCTAACAATGGTAGAAAGTGATTAACATTACAGAGGATTCTGCTGCAACGGTATTCCAAAGAGATAGAAACAGATGAAAAAGCTATTTTTAATTTTTGTATTACTGCCCTTTTTAGGTTTTAGTCAAGAAATCATTGAAGAAAAGATTGATTTAAAAAATGGTGAAATTTCGATACCAGGAACCTTAAGCTACCCTAAATTTGAGAAAAAATTACCACTTGTTATTTTTGTACATGGATCAGGAAATGTAGATAGAAATGGTAATCAAGGTGCTGCGATAAAAGCAAACTATATTGCGCAACTAGCAGATAATTTAAATAAAAAGGGTTTAGCATTTTATAGATATGATAAAAGAACTTCAAACCCTGCAAATATTCCATTACTAAAAAATATAACTATTCACGATTTTGTGAGTGATGTAAGCATTGCTGTTAAAAACTTTAAAGATGATAAACGTTTTAAATCTATACATCTTATAGGACACAGTCAAGGTTCATTAGTCGCAATGCTAGCCACAGATAGCAACATTAAATCGTATATTTCTCTTGCCGGACCAAGTGAATCAATAGATAAAACTTTAGTGACCCAAATTACTAATCAAAATCCTCAAATAGGAGAAATTGCAAAACAGCATATTAATGAATTAAAGGAAACAGATACTATTTTATCTGTGAGTCCATTTCTTATTCAGCTTTTTGCTCCTCAAAACCAAAAATTTTTAAAAGACTGGATGTTATTAACTCCTACAGATGAAATAAAAAAAATAAAAAAACCAATCTTAATTATTCAAGGAGAAAAAGATTTACAGGTAACTAGCACTGATGCAAATAATTTAATTGGTGCTTGCGCAATTGACGAAGCTGGGTTGGATGCTCCTGCGAAATTGGTTTTAATTGAGCAAATGAATCATGTTTTAAAAACAGTTAATAACCAAAACGAGAATCAGCAATCCTATACATCACCAGATTATCCACTGTCTACAATGCTGGTTGAAACTATTGCAAATTTCATACTAAAAAATGAGTAAGAAAAAAGCTTTCGCGTTGCGGTTAAATGAGGAAATGCTCAAAGCAATAGAAAAATGGGCTGCTGACGAGTTTAGAAGTACTAATGGCCAAATTGAATGGATGCTAATGAAAAGTTTAAAAGAAGCTAAACGAGAACCCAAAAAGAAAAAGGATGCTTCGGAATAAACTCTTTTAGCATTTTTTTAACGCAGGCAATCTGTATTTTTGCCAAGACTAATTTCTAAAAAATGACCAAGTTCTTGAGTGCGGTTGCACTTGTGTTTTTTGTCTTGCCACTTTTCTCTCAAACCAAAACTCCAACTTTTACTGTAAAGCATCATAACACTACAATTGTACCAGACGGGCAATTGGATGAAGATATATGGAAAAAGACAGCGTTAGTAGGTCCTTTTCAACAATATTTTCCATCGGATAATGTAAAGGCGGAGTACCAAACAGAAATCCGCATGTTTACCAATGACAAGACTTTGTTTGTTGCGCTAAAAATTTATGGAAAAGGAGATGATTGGGTTATTCCGTCACTACAGCGTGATTTTAGAGCAGGGGGAAATGACAATATCAGCTTACTATTCGACACTTTTAACGATGGTAATAATGCTTTTCTTTTTGGTATAAATCCTTTTGGTGTTAGAAGAGAAGCTCTAATTACTGGTGGTGGCGGTAACTTTGGTGGCTTTACAACTTCTTGGGATGTCAAATGGAAAGGTAATGCAAAACGTTTTAAAGATTATTATACCGCAGAAATGGCGATTCCATTGACCTCCTTTAAATTTGCCGAAGGAGAAACTAAATGGCGTTTTCAGAGCTATAGGTTTGATCAACAAAACAATGAAAATAGTGTTTGGCACCCCGTCCCACAAAACCAGTCTATTTTTAGTCTAGCCTTTATGGGAGATATGGTTTTTGAAAAACCATTGGGGAAATCCAGAACTCCAATTACACTTATTCCTTATGTAAATGCTTTGGCAGATAAGGATTTTGAAACTGATGTTTCTGATACAAAATTTGCTGTTGGCGGAGATGCCAAAATTTCCATTGGAAATGCCATGAATCTGGATATAACAGTTAATCCAGATTTTTCTAATGTAGAAGTGGACAATATTTTTACAAACCTCACACGCTTTGAAGTTTCTCTGCCAGAAAGAAGGCAGTTTTTTGTGGATAATAACGACCTTTTTGGCAATTTTGGCGGTGGTCGTGATGCTAACCCTTTTTTCTCAAGAAGGATAGGAATAGCTACTGATAGTGACGGAAATTCTGTGGAAAACAGTATAATTGGAGGTATTAGATTAAGTGGTAAACTCAACGAAAATCTACGGTTAGGGTTTTTGAATATTCAAACTGAAGAAGATGAGAGTCAAGAAATCGCTTCCAATAATAATATGATGTTTGCCCTACAACAGAAAGTATTTTCTAGATCTAACATTAGTGCATTCTTTATCAATAGACAAACCTTCTCAGATGCTGACTTTATATCACCGGAAGAGCGCTATAATCGTGTTGTGGGTATTGATTATAATTTAGCAAGTGCAGATAATATCTGGAATGGTAAATTTTATGCTCACAAATCTTTTCAACCAGATGACCAAGAAGGAAATTATTCTTTTGGAGCCAATCTGGGAAGAAATTCAAGATATTGGACTGTTTTTGCAGATGCTGTTTATGTAGATGAGGATTTTACCTCGGATTTAGGTTTTATTAGGAGAAAAGATATCGTAAAAACAGTAAGTTCTATCAACAGAACTTTTTGGCCAAAAAAAGGACCTATCAACAACCATTCTATTGAGTTTTTTCCAGAGCTTATCTGGAGACCTGAACTGGATTTTAAGAAAACAGATCAAACCTTATCCGTTTCCTACAATGTAAATATGAAGGACTTATCGGAATATCGAGCAAGCTTTTCCAATAACTTTATTTTTTTGACAAACTCTTTTGATCCTACCAGTACAGAAGGGGCAATAGAATTACCTGGAGACCAAGGATATCATTTTAATACCTTTTCTTTTGGGTACCAATCTAATAGAGCTAAGGTCTTCGCTTTTGATGGAGAAACCACTATAGGAAGGTTCTTTAATGGAGATCGCTTTTCCATTAACGGTCGTGCAACATTGCGCTTACAGCCAAAAGCGCTCATTAGTCTAAATGTACGGTATGATAAAATTACATTACCCAACCCTTTTCCAAGTGCAGATTTATGGCTGATAAGTCCTAGGGTAAGATTAACTTTTAGCAAGTCGGTGTTTTGGTCTACACTTATACAGTATAGCAATCAAAGGGACAATCTGGGTATTAATTCCAGATTACAATGGCGATTTGCGCCACTCTCAGATTTGTTTATTGTCTATAATGACAACTATGCAGTAAATGTCTTTGAACCAAGGTTTAGATCTATCAACTTAAAGTTGACTTATTGGCTTAATATTTAGCAGCTATATTTTGTTATATTTGGATTCATACCTAATACTAAATGAATCAACTACCTTTTACAGAAGACACGGTTATCTTTGGTCTTCTTGCTCTTTGCTTAGGCTTTGTTTTTTATACTTCTTCAATTAAAACTGGTTTTTGGAAAAAGTTTTATACCATAGTTCCTACGGTTTTAATGTGCTATTTACTTCCATCTATTTTGGCTAGTACCGGCATCATAGATGAAAAAAGCTCTCAAACTTATTATGTAGCAAGTCGCTATTTGCTGCCAGCTGCATTAATATTAATGACACTTAGTATAGATTTAAAAGCAATTTTAAACCTGGGCTCTAAAGCATTAATTATGTTCTTAACGGGCACCGTTGGGATTATTATTGGTGGCCCCATAGCTATTCTAATTGTTTCTATTTTTTCTCCTGAAACTGTTGGTGGAGCTGGTTTTGATGCCGTATGGCGAGGTTTGGCAACGATTGCTGGTAGTTGGATTGGTGGCGGAGCTAATCAAGCTGCAATGTTAGAGGTTTTTGAATTCAACCAAGAAAAATATGGCGGTATGGTATTGGTAGATATTGTAGTAGCCAATCTTTGGATGGCAATTATTCTACTTGGAGTTGGAAAAACAAAAAGGATAGATAAATGGTTAAAAGCGGATACTTCTTCTATTGAAGCTTTAAAAACCAAAGTTTCTGAACATACCGCAAAAATTGCAAGAGTTACTTCACTACATGATTTTATGATGTTGCTCTTTTATGCTTTTGCAGGTGTAGGTCTTGCGCATTTATTAGGACATCACTTTGCAGAGTTTCTGGAAAACACTTTTGAGATTATTCGCAATAAAGAAAAAGTATTATCCTCACTTGGTTCCAAGTTTTTATGGATGGTCGTTTTTGCAACTTCTATTGGTATAGGACTTTCATTTACTAAAGCTAAAAATTATGAAGGTGCTGGAGCAAGTAAGATTGGAGGTGTTTTTATTTATATCCTAGTAGCTACAATAGGAATGAAGATGGATTTAAGTGCTGTCTTCGAAAACCCTGGCTTAATAGCTATAGGTCTTATTTGGATTACCATACACGCTGCCTTATTAATACTTGTGGCAAAATTAATAAAAGCACCATTTTTCTTTTTAGCAGTAGGGAGCCAAGCTAATGTTGGCGGAGCTGCATCTGCTCCTGTAGTAGCCGCAGAGTTTCACCCTTCGTTAACTTCTGTAGGTATTCTTTTGGCCGTATTTGGGTATGTAGTTGGCACAGGTGGTGCTTATTTTTGTGCTCTATTAATGGAAGTTGCTTCAAACTTTTAAAAAAACAAAAGCTTTATCGATATTTGCCCATCTAAATTTTGAAGATGAAAAATTCCATACTAGTATTTTTAATAACAATAATATTGTTTTCATGTGATAGCAAAACAGAAAACACTATGACTGTTTCTGGAACTGTCTCCGGTCTGAAAAAAGGAACACTATACCTGCAAAAAGCGCAGGATTCAGCTTTAGTAACTATTGATTCCTTGGGTATTAAGGGTGATGGTGCGTTTTCATTCTCCTATGAAATTGAAAGTCCAGAACTGTTTTATCTTTATTTAGATAAGGCGGACAACAACGATATTAATGATAGAATTACCTTTTTTGGCGAATCAGGAGAAATTATTATTAATACAGCTTGGAATACTTTTGATACTAATTCTGAAATTTCAGGGTCTAAAAGTCATGAAAAGTACACTGAATTTCAATCGATGCTTTCTAAGTTTAACACAAAAGAGCTAGAACTTTTCCAAAAAATGCTACCTAAAGCTGATACGCTCTCAAAGCCTAAATTGGATTCTATTCAAAAATTAAGAAATACAAATTTGTTAAGGAGGTACCAGTATGTATTAAATTTTGGATTGACCAACCCAGATTCTTACATAACACCTTATGTTACTTTATCCGAAGCTTCGGATGCAAACCCTAAGTATCTAGATTCTATATATAATTCTTTGAATACTGAGGTAGCAAACTCCAAATACGGCAAAAAACTTAACACTTATTTGGAAAGCATAAAATAGCTTAACCTATAGCTTGTTAAGCTTTTCTATCAACTCCGTGGCTTTCTTTTCCAAATCTGCACGGATAGATTTGTAGTGCGCTTTTGAATTGGTTACATCTTTTGCATGCACCTTATCCATGAGTTCATCAAAAGCTGAAATAGCACCATCAATTAATTTTGATCCTTTATCTGAATCTTTATTTTCTGTAGTGGCTTCCCATTGGTAAACCGCCTCTATAATATCTCCTAAGACAAAATTGATATCTTTTTTTAAATCTCGAACACTTGCCATAAAATCGTTTTAATCAAAAGTAAGGCTAAATTGTTATTTCCAAAAGTCTAGCCTTGTCAGTATTAATTTTTAGTGAATTGCTTGCAGCAGCGACTAGTACAGTCTCTCCTTTTTGAATAGAAGTGCATCCATGATCATTTTCAATAGTAGCTTTTCCAGAAACACACATGTATATTGAAAATGAATCTCTTTGCGATATATTCTGATTGAAATCCTTATCTAAATCAAGAATATTAGTTTTAAAGTATGGACAATCAACCATACCGTTTACAACGTTTTTCTTATCACTATAAGAAACCTTAAAGTCATCTTTCTTGGTATAGTCTATTGCATCCAATGCTAGTTCTGTATGTAGTTCTCGTAGGTTCCCATTTTTATCTTTTCGATTAAAATCAAAAACACGATAGGTAACATCAGATGTTTGCTGTATTTCTGCTAATAAAACCCCAGCACCAATCGCATGAATTTTCCCCGTATTAATAAAAAATGTATCCCCCTCTTTTACTTTCTCATAATTTAATAATTCCAATAATGTATCATTTTCAAGGCTAGCTCTATACTCATCTTGCTCAACATCCTTATTAAAACCAACTATTAAATCCGCTCCAGGGTCAGCATCCATAATGTACCACATTTCTGTCTTACCAAAAGAGTTGTGGCGTTCTTTTGCTAACGCATCATTAGGATGTAACTGTATAGATAAATCTTGCTTAGCATCGATAAACTTAATAAGGATTGGGAATTCTTTCCCAAAACGTTCAATAACACTATTGCCGAGTAAATCTGCAGGATACTTATTAATTAACGCTACTAAAGATGTATTTTTTAAATCACCATTAGCAACTACTGAAACATCGCCTTTAACACCAGAAAGCTCCCAACTCTCTCCAGTAGTAGTTGTCGAACTTGGTTTATTAAATAATGATTCAAGTTTATCTCCACCCCAAAGACGGTCTTTCATTATAGGGCGAAATTTTAATGGATACAATTTCATCATGTAACTTTTTTCTTACTTATAAAGAACGTCTAGGCTTTTTATAAATTATCTACCATTATAAAAAACAAAATTACGTGGCGTTTCATATAGTGTAACTTCCAAATCATTTGCCGCAGAAATAAACGGTCTTAGTCTATTCCAAATAACGACCGCAATATTCTCAGCAGTTGGGTTTAAACTTTTGAAGTCTAGAACATCTAAATTCAAATTTTTATGGTCAAAGGCCTCTTCTATATGCTCTTTAATAAGGTCTTTTAGGACTTTCATGTCCATAACGTAACCCGTTTCTTGATCTATATCACCAGTTACACTGACTACCAAATCATAATTGTGTCCATGGAATTTTGGGTTATTACATTTTCCAAAAACAGCTTGATTCTTTTCAAAATCCCAATCTGCTCTGTGTAAACGATGCGCTGCATTAAAGTGGGCTTTCCTGCTAACTTTTACTCTCATTTTCTATCACTTTTAGAGATAAAGTCATAGAATTTATCAAAAATAATTTTAAACCACGCAGTGTAATTATCTGAATTGTTCGAAATATCCAATCTTATAGCTTCTGAAGCCATCCATTTCCAATCTTCCACTTCCTTCTTGTTAATTAAAGGCTCACCGTCATAATAGCCCATCATAACATGATCTAATTCATGCTCAGTTAAGCCATTATCAAAAGGCGCCTTGTAAATGAATGAAAATAGCTCTTTTAATTCTACCTTAAAACCCATCTCTTCCTGAAGTCTTCGTTTTCCAGCTTCAATGTTTGTTTCCCCATCCCGCTGATGACTGCAACATGTATTTGTCCATAACAATGGAGAATGGTATTTGTCGGCAGCTCTTTGCTGTAACATTATTTCACCTTTGTTATTCATTACAAATACCGAAAATGCTCTATGGAGAATTGCTTTTTCATGAGCTTCCATCTTAGGCATTAATCCAATTGGTTCATCATTCTTATTGACCAATATTACTTGCTCTTCCATCATTGAGCAAAAATAAAGCCTTTACTTGACTCCCTATGTAACGATAAATATAAAATTTTGTGAAGAGAGGGTATATTAGAAAAAACGAGGAGATTTTAAATTACCTACGGCTCGTATAAAATCGTACCTAAGAATAATCTCAAAAGAACCGTCATTAAAAGATGTTGCGCCTAAATCCGTTATCTCACGATCATAGGCTATTCCTATTAAAAATTCCTCAGAAATTTTGAAACCAGCCATTGCACTGAAAGCAGCATCCCAACGATAGGCTATTCCGCCAATAAATTTTTCATCAAACATAAAATTCGCGGACAAATCTAATTGTAATGGCGCTCCTTGAGTAACTTTACTAAGCAATGCCGGCTTAAACTTTAAAAAGGGGTTTAACTCAAAAACGTATCCTGTAATAAAATAGAAGTTCATTTGCTCCTTTGCTGTAGACAGGGAAGATTCTTCAAAATGTGTAGTTTCTAAAATCCTAGGGACAGATAATCCAGCATAAAATGTATCTGTATGATAATAAACTCCTGCTCCAACATTTGGAGTAAAGCGATTATCAATATTTTGTTGCAATGTCGGATCAGTACCTTGTCCGGTATCCTGATTTAATTCAGAAAAATTGACATCTAACAGATTAATACTTGGCTTTAATCCAAAACTCAGTTTTTTATCAAAATCTAAGTCTATAGTATAAGAAATATCCAAATCTAAAAAAGTCTCTGAAGTTGGTCCAATAACATCATTAACAAAGGATAAGCCTAAACCAAGTCCTTTATAACCAATTGGTGTATGAACATTAAAGGTTTGTGTTTCTGGCGCCCCTTCTAATCCTACCCATTGCGCTCTATACAAACCAGCCAAGCTCATGTGACCTCTAGAACCTGCGTACGCAGGGTTAATACTAACAGTATTATACATGTATTGTGTATACTGAGCATCTTGCTGTCCAAAAGAGAATGTAGCAAACAGTAAGGCTATGCCTTGCAACAATCTTTTAATAATTCTATTTTTTACATTCAACTTCACTGTCTTGCCTATTTATCTATTTATGTATATATAACCTGAAAGTTGTTTAGCAATACCAGCATCATTTTCATAGTTGATAACGTAGAAATATGTTCCAACTGGTAATTTATTGTCTTGGTTTACGGTTACTCTACCTTGAGAGGTTCCATCAAAAACATTACCGTTGGTATTATAGGCCTTAGTAACAAATACTAGTACCCCCCATCTGTTATATATTTTTACAGTATTATTTGGATAATTTTCTAAATTTCTAATTCTTAATACATCATGAATACCATCTCCATTTGGTGTTATAACATTAAAGACTTCCACTTCATCTTCTTCTTCTTCATCTAAATCAGGGTCTAAATAATTTGGTATACCATCATTATCAGAATCGTCATTCGAAAAATCACCATCTAAATCTAAATCTTCATCAGTAGTAACAATACCATCATCATCATCATCCGTATCCCTATAATCTGGAATACCATCTTGATCTGTATCTGGTAAATCCGTATTTGGGTCATCTATTTCATCATTTATATCATCATCAATCTGGGTATCACCTTCATAACCATCATCAAGTCCATCATCATCTTTATCAGAACCTAACCAAACTACATCTGGAATACCATCTTGATCAAAATCATGACCTTCGGTACTATCCGGGACACCATCATTATCACTATCGTCATCTACGTAGTCTGGAATACCGTCTCCATCCGTATCAATAGGTATTAATCCTATATTACCATTATTCTCGTAAGCATCATCAATCCCATTATCATTTGCGTCAACACCACTTGGCGGAATATATCCTATTGTAGATTGTGCTTCAATATTATCGGGAATTCCATCATCATCACTGTCTATATCCAAATAATCTGGAATTCCATCTCCGTCGGTATCAGTAGGGTTGGTAGATGGGTCATTATCGCCGTCTAAATTTAAGTCTTCAAAACTATCAGCAATACCGTCATTATCGCTATCCAATTCTGTAGTTGATACAGGTGTTACAATTATCGTAACCGTTGCCGTCTCACAATTTCCGGAATCGTCACAAATTGTATACTCAAAACTATCGGTCCCTACAAAACTTGCATCTGGGGTATATGTAACAAAGTCATCAGATGGATCATTAGGTGTACCGCCATCATTTATAACAACAGTTCCATTAAAAGGATTCGTTGTGGTCAAAGTACCAAGAGTTGGCAAATCATTATCATTTGCTAGTATGTCTATATCTACTGGAGTATCTTCTTGTGTTGATACAGAATCATCGAATGCATCTACTATAGGTAAAACATCAATGGTTACTGTAGCTGTGCTGCAATCACCAGAAGAATTACAAACTGTATAATCAAAGGAATCTGTTCCGTTAAAATCTGGATCCGGTGTATAGGTCACTATATCATCAGTTGGATCATTTGGTGTACCATTATCATTTATGGATACCGTTCCATTTGAAGGACTTGTAGTTGTTAAAGTCCCTACAGTTGGTAAATCAGAGTCATTATCAAAAATTGGAATATCAATAGATTCATCTTCATTAACCGCAATTACATCGTCTACTAAAGTTGCTGCTTGGTTTAAACAAACTACTGTAAACCTGGGCAACTCAATAGAGTTTCCAGCTTTTACTATGGTAGCAACATAGCGCTCAACTGTTTCTGTTGCTGTTACTGTTGGTTGTGTACCACTTAATGCTGCATTATTCCAACTAACAGTTGCACTCCCCTGTACGTTTGCCGTAATATTTAAAGTAACTTGATTATCCGGAGTGTTACAATTTGTTAAGATAAAGTAACCCGTTGCATTTGAGCCGCATATAGTACCATCATACGTTGCAAAATATACTCCAGGTTGAGTAGCCTCATAAAAGGAATCTGTACCTAAAACTGTTCCGGTATCCGAAGCCTCAAACCAACGATAGTTGTTTTCATCGCCACTATTTGGTGCCTGTAATAAAAACTGTGCATTAGCTACCGTAGTTCCAAGTAATGTAAAAACAAGACTTAGAAATAGAAACTTATATGTATTTGAGAGTTTCAAATCGATTTGGGGTCGGATTAGTTAATTATTTTACAACAAATACCACGTTGATTAATGAGTTGTAATCTGCAGGTGGACCAATAACAGAATAAGTCATTATCCCAGTTGCTCCATCAATACTAATATTGGAAAACACTAAAGGGTCAAAATAAGTAACGTAATAATACAATTCATTCGCAGCATATATTGGAATATCAGGCGCTGTAGTACTTCCGTCAACGCTTTTTACCAAATCCGAATTCCCCGAACCAAATTGATCTACATATTCTTGGTAAAGATTTACAGTTCTTCCAACTCCATTTGTCGAAGCATCAATTTCAATTGAAGGAGGGTAAAAAATTCTCCCAGATGCCGAAGTTATTGGAGTTATTGCTTGGATAACATCTTCTACAGTTGTTTCATTAGTAGTATCACCATCGGCATCAACACCAGAATCTAAATTAACTTCTGTCGCCAATTGATCATCTGTTGCACGCTGCCATCCAGTACTAGTAAAGTAATAAATGGCGTCCACAGTTGTATTGTATAAGCTCTGGCCTATGCTTGCGCCGGTAATATTATTCATTTCTGTAGTGGTTGCTGTAGGTATACCCATAAGACCTCCTGCATCAATTTGTGCTGAAGTAGTTAGCACGCCACTTAAAAACAATATGGTTATTATTATTTGTTTCATCTCTTTATGTTGATTTTTTTAGTTAGGTAAAACAATTACAGTAAACATAAACTCTAGGTCTATATCGTCTTTTGCTGTAGTACCATTATCACTATCACCAATATTCACACTAAACCCGTTTGCTGTCTGGCTGTAATATGATATACCAGGATCATCATAATTACTACCTCCTGACGGTGGGCAGTTTCCGCCACAATCAAGAATGGTTAGTTGAATAATATAATTGTCATTCCCGAGTGCCGAAGAAAAATTAATATCGTAATCACCCTCATTGGCTCTTCCACTAGTACCTGTATTAATTCCATAAGAAGAAACTATAGTTCCATCACCTGAAATTTTTCCTGCAGCATAAATTGTTGGCAGAGCTGCTATATAAGCTCCTCCATTAGCTCCAACAGAAATCATGTTGTCTGCTTCTGCACCTACAACATTTGCTGTTTCTGCAGTTCCTCCATCTTCATCAGCATAACTAATGACACCTGTAGTGGTATTCTGAGAAAGACTAGTCACCGTTTCATTAATATCAACTGTTGTTATACCAGGTTCAGCGATTGTTGCTATTCGGTTACCACTAACAGTATTTGTTACAGTAATATCATCATCCGCCGCTGCTGCAACTTGTGTGTCAACATAAGTCTTTACTGCTTGTTCCGTAGGGAAGTCT
>CANMOV010000008.1 GCA_947499565.1 uncultured Croceitalea sp. | reverse complement strand
CCGGACCCCCTCTTTTCAACATCATTAAAATGATTTTTTATTTGGTTTTATTTAGAAGCTAATCTAAAGGATTTGGGGGCTTGCAGCACGAAACGAAGTTTCGCTTGCTTCAGGACTTATCCCGGTTAGTGAATTTTTATATAAGCCCTATGCGTTGAATTTACTTAAGTTTGCGGACGATGCATTGGATAGAGTTTTGAATTTTTAGTTAATAAGCTAATTAAGAAAGATTTTGCGCTTAATCGCTATTTCAGTTCTTAAGCCGGATAATGATTTAGTTCATCAATTATTTTACATAAAGCCACTTTAGCCTCTTTCATAACTGGCAGCAATGGCCAAATATGTGGCATATTCTCCCCTTCAATTACTTCAATATTAACGTTAGCATCCTTTAATCTTTTAATAGCTAATAGCTGGTCAGAATAGGTAATATCTCTTTTTGCAACAAACAGTAATGTTCTGGGAAAATCGTCAAAACTACCATTAATTGGAGAAATCATTACGTTCGTTAAATCATCGTTTTCAGCACACATTTTTTTAGCACTTAAAACACCCACTTTAGATAACATTGGGTCAATTTTATCAACTGCTTCAATTTCTGGGTTAGTCATAGCCGCATCCACAACAGGAGATATTAGTATTACCTGTTTAGGAAGTTTTATATTCTTCTGAATTAATCTCTGCGTAAGGGAAGTAATCAAGGTTCCTCCTACAGAATCTCCAATTAATGAAATTTGGTCGGATTTATACTTCGCCAGAGCCTCATTATATATAGCATCTATACTAGCTGATATCTCTGATATTTTGTGCTCGGGTGCTTTAGGATAAGCACACATCCAAACTATGTAATTCGTCTTTTTTACAATTTCCTTTAAACTATCCCAATGATGCTGGGCAGGACCAGAAATAAAAGCGCCTCCGTGAATATATAGTAATAAGGTATTTGAATTTTTATTTAATCCGATTTCTGTAATGAGAGAATTTGCAATTTCAAATGTTCTTAGCGTATTTCGTTTAAAGAATCTCCCTTTTGGACTTTGAACATCTTGCTGTCTGATTTTTTTGAACTCTATAGGATCTTTGCTAAAATCACTTTTTAACCCTCTTAGTTTAATAACAAATAATGTAAGATAGTATGTAAAACTATGCTTCATAGATCTCTAAGTTGTTTTCAATTCTATATTAAAATATTGTTTCAATTTGTTTTCAAACTCTTCCTCCTTAAATGTAATTTCCTTTTTAGTTTTTAAATGAGTCCTCTTTAACTGAGAATCAGTAAGAGTAATCCTTCCATCTTCAGTTGCTTTTGAAATTACCTTCTTTCTGAAGAAATGTGATTCCTGGCTAGTTTGATGAAATTTGCATCTATTCTTAAATTCGATAAGTTCTCGTTCCACTTTTTTGAAAATATATTGAGGAACCATTTCACTATTTTTTATTTCATTAATTCGGTAATATTCGGCAGCATATTTATCAAAAAGGAAAGTACCAAAACAATCAGCAACTCTTTTATTGAATTCTAATTTCAAAGGTTCTAAAGAAAAACTTCCAAATCCCACGTCCACTAAAAACTCTTGGTTTTCAAGGTTTACTAAAATGCACAAATGGTCATATTCTGGGCTGTATTCTTCATCTTTTATGTGAACTCGTGCTGAAATTAATTTCGCATTGAATCCTATCTTAATTAATAGGTGGTGAAATAACCCATTTAATTCATAACAAAACCCTCCGCGTTTCCCAACAACAATCTTCTGGTAAATTTCAGGTATAGAGAGGCTTATTTTTTTATTATAATGAATATCTAGATTCTCAAATGGAATATTCAAAAGATGATTCTTTTGGAGTTTAAAAAGAGTGTTTTTATTCACCTCAAGGTTATCATTAAAATCTATTCTATCTAAATAATCTTTTATCTCCATTGAGTTATTGGATAAACTTAAAAAAAGTATTCAACTTGTTTTTTATCTAAGATAGGTAATATCAAAACCTAGAAATATTTCGTCAAAAAAACCTTAATCCAAATGCAAAACCGAAGCTTCGTCTTCTAATAAAGGCCCAAGCACTTCGATCTTTCTACCTCCCTTTTTTATTAATTCTCTAACAGGCATTTCAAAAACCCAATTAGCGTTGTCTCTTCCAACTATTTTGTAATACTTTGTTTTACTCAAACCATAAACAAGCTTTCCAATGCCACTCCAATATATAGCAGAAGTACACATTGGGCATGGTTCATCACTCGTGTATATAGAACAATCATTTAGAAAAGAATAGTCGTATATTTTACAGGCTTCCCTTATTAAATTAATTTCAGCATGGGCAAGACAGTCCTTGTCTGTGTTAATCGTATTTTCTCCTTTTAAAATGACTTTGCCATCCCTATCAACCAAAACACATCCAAAAGGGAGATTTCCATTTAACTTTGATTGTTTGGCTTCTTCAATGGCCATTCTTACATAGGTTTCTTCATTTTTCATATTTATTGTTGATTTAGAACTATCATCTTTAATTTTCTGACCACATGAAATAAATATAGCCAGTAGGAGTAATTGTAAAATTTGCTTCATTGTCTCGTCATAATTTAATAGTATCCGGTTTTCAAGCTTATCTGTGTTTCCCCTTCTTTTTTTATCAAGCTCCCCATGTATATCTGATTTCTATTGTGTGATGACTCAATAAATACCTGTTCAAATTCGATTTTTCCTAATTGTTCCTTGACACTTTCATAATTCCATTCTGGTGGTGAAAAAATGATAATGTCTGATGTTATGTAATCTTGAATTTTCTTTATTAATTCTTTTATCGGTGGGTTCTTTATTACTAAATCGCCTTGATTTTCTTGCTCATGCGGATACCAAAAAGGAATGTCATAGATAACTATATCTGCTTCTATGTTCTTTAATATATTATCATCAAACGCATCACCAAGTATTAGCTCTGTTTTAACCATAAGACCAGCTTCTTCAAGATTGGCTTGGCACATTTTTAGAATATCCTTATCAAGGTCAACTCCTATTACTTTTTTAAAACCTGGCGCTAAATACTCTAATGTCACTCCTATGCTACAACATAACTCAGCTAATATCAATTGCTCATTTCCAATCCTCGCCTTTAAATACTTAGCATTCACCGGATAATTCGAGATGTATAATGAAAATTTATCTCCCTTGACATTTTCTCTATAGCCTCTACGTTTTATTATATCTTGTATCGTGCTTTCTTCGTATTTCATCGGTATTTAACAAACATCTATTTATAGTATTCGTATTCTATTTCAACAATTCTACTATTACGAGCTTGCAATAAACCTTTCTTAAGAGTTAGATGCTTTTGATTCTTATCTAGATTATATTCTTTGGGCAAATAATAATCTGTTTCTACATAATAAGTCAAATTTCCATTCGAATCAAATTTTCGCTGTGTTAGAATGCTCTTTTTATAAGGGAATTTTTCATTGCCATGTGGGTAAATACCTCCGATATTTCCTTTTTTGTCATAGAGGTGATATGCGGCTAGTGTATCGATGTTGGGAGGAAAAAACAAGCGAATGGTGTCATTCTTTTTTATTCTACAATAAACTAGTGTGCTATCCTGATAAAAACATGTTTTATCGCCAATTTTACGCTTGCTGTTCTCATACGTATACCAGGTGGTATCTTTCGGGTTGCTTAGATAGTTGATGGCATAGGTTTGATTTTCTTGTTTGTCTAACCCAAATTCAACGGACATTTCAAGTTCATTTTTCTTTAACTCATTGGTTATTGGCTTTGTTAGAGTCGAATACTGTCTTGTTATCTTCTTTTTAATCTTTGCAGAATCGTTTTTAGAATTTAGACAGGTACTAGTATTTAGTAAGACAATTATGATTAAAAAATATTTCATTTCTTTGGTTTGTAATATTAGTATCAAAAAAAATTTAAAATAAGATTATCAAGAGTATAGCTCCCACCTAAATATTCCTTTCTCGGTCAATTTTGCGCCTAATCTTTTATAAAAATCAATCGCCTTTAAATTATCTTTTTCCACTTCCCAACGAAGTAATCTAATTCCTTTTTCTTTACAAATGTCCTTAGCAAACTCCATCAAATATTTACCACTTTTTTGTCTTCGAAACTTACTCCAGACAAACAAGTCATCAATATTCATGTAATCGCAACCTGTCCATATCGAATAATTCCACGTGTAGGATAAATAACCGGCTACTTGCCCTTCAAATTCAGCTATTAACACACCATACTTTGGGTTTTTATCAAATCCTGCTTTTAGTAATTCTTGCTTATCGGTTAAAACATATTGTTCTTGATTATGGTGCTTAGCAATACCAATTATCAAATCATAGATGACATCTAAATCATCTTTTATAGCTTTTCGTATTTTAATCATTTCTTTAAAAAAAAATTAGAGTTTAACGAGTTACATTCTTAAACTCGCAGAGTTTTTCTATCTCAATGTCTAAATAGAATGCTATTATATCCAGTGAGAATTTTTTTATAATATCAGGCCTTTTCTCCAGTAAATACTGATATTTCCGACGATAATCTATGTTATAACTATCAAAATCAATTGTATAGCTAGACCTTTCCAGCAACTTCCAAATTTTTAAAAAGGATTTAGAGCGTTTTATTAGATGGTTTATGGATTCTATTGAGAGTCCAACAGCCACGCACTCTTCATGAACCTGTATCGTATACCTCGACGGCTTTTGAAAAGCAAAACTCGAATAGTTAATTACCCAATCATTAGGAGTATTTAAGTCAATAACTTTCATATTTCCAGAGGCTCTATATTGATACTGATAAATTGCGCCATTTATCATAAAATATGCCACCTTGCTTATGTCTCCCTCATTAAGAATGATTTGATTTTTTTCAAGTTGACAGTACATTAATTCTTGTTCAAGTCGTATTGTCTCCTCATCCGAGAAATTTCCATTTTTTTGTATTAGCTCTAAGATTGGATTAATAAATGTCAAACTTTCCCCAATTTTTTATAATGCTCAAAAGAGGTTTTAGTAATTTCAGCTAATTCCTTTAAAAGTTCTTTGTTTTCTTGGTTAAAGTTGAAACAAGATTTGCCCTGCATCCTTTTCTTTAAATCTTCACTTACGGAATCAAGCAATTCGGGATTATAATATACTGGCATCAAGTGATAAGCTATGTAGCTCTTTTTGACTTGGACCGCACCAAAAAATTCACCCTTTTTGTTTTTCTCGTTGGCAGAAGTATTCAGATAATAATTGGTAGACTTATCATGTGCAAGAGATAATTGACCTTCGTATTCCTTTAATATTGATTTAAGTTCTTCAAAGAGTTTGGTGTTTTCCATTTTATACTTTTTTAGGTTTGTAAACTTGATGGCCAAGCAGCACAAATGGTATAAATAGTAATAATGCGACTATTATAAACCAGGTCGGGTGTGGCAATGCGAAGAAGTTGGCAACTGCCGATAAGGTTAAAGGAATACCTGCTATAATTGGTAATAATATCTTATCAGTTTTACTTATTAGCTTTATCAAAAAGCCGCAGACAAAAGAACCAATAGCCCAGCCAAATAATACTACCAGCCAAAATAGGATTGGTTGGTTTTCATAAAAGCTCTTTACGGCTTCAGTATTAGAAAAATCTAAATCAGTAGGTATTGGGTGCAACGAACCATTAATTGATTCTGCGATAATAAAAATAATAACTGCGGCTACTACGCCTGCTAATACTGCTAAAATGTTACGTATCATAATTAAAGTTATTTTAGTTGATTAGATGTGTTTAAGTGTTTATAGAGTTGCCTGTTTTCTTATAAGTGTAATTCATTTGTAAAAAATCACACAATCACTCGTTTTTTTTCATCCCAAAAATGATTCTGGTAAGTTTGAATGGATAGATTAAAAACCTATATAGGATTATGATAATGAGTAAAGAAGATTTTAATAGAATTGGGATTTTTATAAAAATAGGCAAGTTCAATTTTACTATATAGAATGTAAGTACAACTATAACTGTCTGGTGCAAAATATAAAATGGATATATCGCTTCATTTAACTTTGTTAGCAAAGGACTACTCTTATTAAACCAAAATTGCCCATAACCAAGAAGCGTTATAATTGAGCTCCAACTCACTAAACAAGTGACTAAATACCAAATAATCCATCGCACTTTTAAAGAAAAAACCTTGGAAGCTATTTCTTCTGGTAAAAAGTAGTAACCGTAAAAAATAATTATGCAGGCTATTGCAATCCTTAAATTGAATTTACGATGCCGTTTTAAATGGTTCCAAATATTTGGGGTAGTTGTCATCAATATTCCGGTGAGAAAAAAATAGCCAAAAAAGAATGTTGAAGAAAGATTTGTAATGTCTTTTGAATCACTTGGGTAAAAATCTTTTGAGACTATTTTAATGAATAGTAATGGAAGCACCCATAGAAAGAGACCGTATTTTCTTGAAGCTATTTCATCCAATAACTTTTTTACTCCAATCGATTGTTTTGACTTGAATAAAATAATTATAGGTATTGATATGATAGAGATGTAAAATAAGTTTTCAATAAACCAAAGATGGTTTGTTTTTAGATGCAAGAGCGCATCAGGATATAGTTGAAAATATGATGAATATTCTTGTATGTTCTCAAAGTAAATTTGAGGCGGTACAATAAGAACAACTCCAAAGAATAATGGAATCAATAAACGATAAGAGCGTTCTCCAATGAATTGAAACCATTTTCTTTTTGAAAATGCGAAAACGGTACCCGTACCTGAAATTAAAAATAACAATGGAAGTCTAATCTGCTCGAAAAAGACCGTGATATCATCTAAGGCTTTACTTGATTCAGCGTTCATAATATGGAAATCATCACCGTTAAAGGGCATTCCAACATGATGCAAAAACACCGCTAGAATGGCAATTACCCTCCACCAATCTAAGTCATATCTTCGATTATTCTTTTGCATTTTTCAGTTACATAAAATTTAGGATTGAAACGAAAATATGCTGAATTACATACCAAAATTGGACTCATTTACGGAATGCAAGGGTAATTGACGAAGTACAAACGTTAATCCTACTTAGAAGACAAGAATCTATTGAAATTAGCAACTTTTGAGCGAGAAACCGGGACTTTCAGTCTTGAATCAACCAGCGTTATCTCATACCCTTGGGCGTTTCCTTTAACTGATTCTATGAAAAGCGTATTTACCAGATATGAACGATGTGTTTTAAAGACTATTGAGAATGATTTAATCTGCTTTTCTAAATTCTTGAGTGGAATAAGCACTAACTTCATTTTCAATTCTCCATTTGTGATAGTGTAAACTTCGGTATACTTACCTTCTACTTTGGCAAAAACAAACTCGGACAAGTAAAGTTTAAACATTTCCTTTTCAATCGGAGTTTCTATTAAAATAGATGTATCAATAGCAGTGGAGGAAATGTATTTTCCCTTAATATGCAATTGTTTGGCGGCCGATTTATATTTTATCAGAAGTCGTTCTAAATTTATGGGCAAGAAAAAAAGCAAGAATAAGAACCCTACTAAAAATGTATTTCTAAATTCTTCCCATAGGTATCTAAATGACCAATTATCTGGTTTGTCATATATGAAGTCACGTATTAAGAAATTGCATAATCCAATAGCCAAAAGATAAGTTGAAAGAAGCAATAATTCATTCTTTAACGTCATTTGCTATCATCTGGATAAATACTACCGTGCATTGAAAAAAGTAAAAATCCAACTCCAAATGGTATTAATGCGTGTAAAAAAGTAATCCAGAAATAAGCAAACTTGTGTTCAGACCTATTAACTTCAAAAGGTTCAAAAAAATAACTGAATGCAAAGCTTAAAACAAATACTATTAGTAACAGAATAAATAAACTATCTCGCTTTCTGTAATAATAAGGATATGGTTTAAGTAGGTATTTTTTTGATATGATTATAAATCGTTTCAGGTATGTTTTGCACTTTAGAAAATGAACTTAAAAATAAGAACCTTTCTGTTATGGTCAAATTGTGTGATGAAAATGGTCTTTTCTTTTACTATGCCAAATATGTTTTATAAATCTCTTAAAATTACCTACTCGACGAATTTTGACTAATATTAAATCTAGCCATTAAAAAGCATACAACAGGAATACTAAGAATAAGCCCAGGGATTAAACCTCCAACTGCAAATGCTAAAATGGCGTCTATGATGACAAGAACCGTAAGCAACAGCAAGACTTTTTTTGCTTCGTATTTAAGATAAAGTGATAGAATACCTAAGGCTGAAAGTCCCATTAAGTGAATCGATGGATGGGCAAACAATACTGGCACAATCTCTTTGAGAAGTCCTTCTGCATTAGATTCATTTATTAAATCACTGACATAAAAGAAACCACTTCCATGGAAAAATGCCATTATAAATAAAAGGATACTTCCAATTAAAATGAGAATTCTGGAGGTCTTTGATTTTGTTTTTTGTTCATCCATAATATTCTATTTACTCTAATAGACGCAAATTAATCTCAAAAAGTTGCCTGAACTTATTTGCTAATCTCTTTCATCAAGCTCGAAAAACTATTGACATCCTTATGAAAAACAGCAGATAGTTTTAATGCTAAAATTGTAGATGGTACGACCTTATTTTTCTCAATAGAATATATAGATTGCCGTGATACACCAACTTTTTCTGCCAATTCTTCCTGTGTTAGGTTTAAAATTGCTCGTTCCATTTTTAATTTATTCCTCAAAACTCAATTTCTAATTTTAAAACAATTGCTTACCTGAAATTATAAACCCCTCATACTATTACTAGTATTAGAAATCTTGAAAAAATCACGCTTAACTACATCTTTAAATAAGAAATTTATAAAATATGTGATTTTTAATATATCTCTAACACCAATTAATAAATGAATCTTAGAAACCGATAAATAAACTTATAGGTAAAATTTAGAGGACGATTTAATAATTCTAAAGCCAAAATGACTAAAAATAACTACTGGTATTATCATTCACTTAGTTTCTCATCGCCATCTATGAAACCAAAATTGTCAGTTATTACAGTAGGCCTGATTTTCTGCATAAGTATTGGGTTTGGACAGAACGAAAGTAAAATTAAGATTCAAAAAAGTGAACTACCTCAATCCTTTGTAAAAAGAGCTGAATATAAAGTAGCATATACGGGAAGTATCGTTTGGCTTAATGGAATAAATCTTGGTAGCGAATATCTCTGGAAAGAATATTTAAAATCCAAGAAAAGAAGAAGAGGGGGTCGTATGAATAAACATCAATTTTTACTGAATGCCAATCTGGGGTTCTCTACGAACTTCTCTTCAAAAACCGATACAGGGATTTACACCAATGCGGGGCTTATTTGGAGAAGAACAAATAAAAAAGGAAAACAGTTTAATATTGAGTTTAATCCACTTGGCTACTATCGCTCTTTTCTGCCAGAAACTTTTGAAGTAAATGGAGATAATGTTGAAAAAGTAGCTCTAGCAGGCCGAGGATATTACACTCCTTCTATTTCTGTAGGTATAGGTAAAGAAAGAAAAGGAAAAGTTCGTTCTGGGAGTTATTTTAATGTAAACTATACGTTGCGCACATCGTACAATGGGGGTAATCTTCCAGCATGGTATTTACAATATGGGTTCCGATTCAATTTTAATAACAAGAAAAAATGAAAAATGAATACCTAACATATATCAAATTAACGGTACTCCTAATTGCTTTTTTAAGCCTTGCTTCATGTTCAAATGACGACAATCCAAATAATTTAGACGAAACCATTTTTGTACGTCACAAAAATGCAGATATGCCTGCTTACATAAGAGGAAATGGAGCTGAAAAAGTCTTTTTAGTAACACTGCATGGCGGTCCAGGAGGTGGCGGTTTAGAATTTGTTGGTGATGCCTTTAATATTATTGAAGATCAATATGGTGTTGTCTATTTCGATCAACGTGGTTCAGGTATGTCACAAGGAAGTTATACTGAAGAAGATGTTAGTCTTGATCTTATGGCAGAAGATGTATTAGCACTGGTCAAGGTATTGAAACGCAAGTATGGAAACGACTCTCAATTTTTTCTGCTTGGCCACAGTTGGGGCGGAACATTAGGAACCGCCACATTAGTAAAAGACCAAAGTGACTTCATAGGATGGATAGAAGTAGATGGAGCCAATAATCCTGCGGGATTATATGACCAATATATAGAAACATTTACCATAACTGCAAATGCGCAAATAGCATTAGGAAATAGCGTTGATTTCTGGGAGTCAATTTTGGAGTTTGTCTCAAAAGTTGACCCAATTTCTAACTTAGATGATTTCTCAGAACTAAATAGCAGGGCTTTCGATTTGGAGGAAAAATTAACTGATGATGGTTTTATAAATAATCCTGTTAGTAATGCAGATAGAAAAAAATTGACTTTCGAATACAATGCTTCGACGGCTATTTGGAATGGCCGTCAAATTGCAACGATACTTATAGACCAACAAGGTCTATTTCAAGTCACAGATTTCACGAGTCAACTTCCAGAAATAACGATACCATCTTTATTCATATCTGGTCAATATGACATGATAGTACCTGTGGTTTCTGCGCAAAAAGCCTTTGAAAACATAGGTTCTGAGGTCAAAGAATTACAGATATTCGATAGATCAGGTCACTCTCCTCTGGACACCGAACCAGAGCGTTTTGCAGCAGAGGTATTACGTTTTCTTGAGGCAAATAAACAATGAAAAAGATATCAAAAGGCGTGGACAATAAATGCAATTAGGAAAATTTTAATTATTTCAATTTTATTTACTGGGAAAGATTTCTGTGATGGCTTACGAACACCACTGCTTCTAATTTTTTTATAGTCATTAGGGTCTTTGCTAAAGTCTTTTTTTTAACCTTTAGCTTGATTATAATGAGCGTAATATACAAAGAAAGACTCTGCTTCATTTTGTTTTAAATTGTTGTTAGTCACTTTCATCTAACTCAAAAATCTCATTTACTCCCTTTTTGAAAATATTAGCTGTCTTGAGTGCCCTCTAGCTATCAATTTTTGACCTTAAAATAAAGTCTTCATCCAAATTCTAATGAATTATAGTTATCCACTATTTTGCTTAATTGTAATTGATTGAAACACTTTTTCATTTTCAATTCTAAATTCATTACAAAGATGGAATTCCTTAAAAAGTGTTAAGGAGATATAAGTAATCTGTACTTTTAGGAGACAAGTTAATTATATTGAATTCTCACTCAAACATATCAATTGACACTCATCTCTATATGAATTCTAATTAGCAAGTTAGAACCACAATAAGTCAATTGAATTACTCGTTTTTTTTTGTAAAAGCCCAAATCCATGAAAATTCAACTGCAAAAATATCCTTGTTGCATTCTAGTAATCGTTGTTTTGAATCTGTTTTCTTGCTCACAGTCAGGCGGAGATGAAAATATAAATTTTAATGTAACCGAAGTAACTGATGATATAATTGTTGAACCAGGTCTATCAAATTGGGAAGAACGTTCTGCAGCTGAAGGTGTTTTAATGTCAACTCGTTTCGATACTGAAACGGAGGTTTCCAATTGGGTGCATCAAGATGCGCTTCAAAATCATGTGTCTTGGGAACAGGGCAATAAATCTTCAGGACAAGGTTCGCTGCGCTTTGATATTTTAAAAGAAGATGGTGCAAATTCTGGAAATTGGCGTCGATGGCTTTCCGATGATAAGCGAGAGTTTGAAGAAGGGGATGAATTTTACGTTTCGTATCGCCAGTATGTACCCACATACTATGCAAACCATGTTTTTAAGGAAGGAGGTGGATGGAAACAATCAATCATTAGTAGGAATGCACAAGAAATGAACGGGGAAAATATTGGCCAACCTGCAGGATCCAATCAATTGAATGAAATCGTTTTGGTCAATAATGGATACCGAAGCTTGGTAGCTGGCTACAATAGAAATACTGCTGGTGCCTTTCCTGGATGGGAGGACCCTTTATCAACTGCCTGTAGCAACTCAGATTTTGTATATCAAAATGCTATTGACAGAGGTGCAATGCCTGTTGGAACGGAATGTGAAAATGACCGCGCAAGGTATGGTGGTCTCTATTCTTACGGTAGTAAAACAGGAGTACCGGACCCTATTAGTGGAGCATTCATTTATTACCCTAATGAGTGGCTTACCTTCAAAATATATGTCAGAATAGGTAGTCAAGGCAGTGGTACAAAAAATACACACATTAAAGTTTGGGCGGCCCGTCAGATGCATGATTTTGAACTTTTAATAAACCGTACTGATGTTGATTTAGGCAATGGTCCCAACCATAATACCCTTTGGCTGTTACCCTATGATACGGGCAAACAACCCGACTCCAATCGTGAGGATACCTATACGCTTTATGATGAGGTTATCGCGTCGTTAAATGACATTGCAGCTCCAAACAATTGATAATGGGGCATTACCTCTTTAAATCCCGATATAATGAAGTCATCTCTTTTTAATTCGCTTAATAAAAAAATAGTCCATATCCTATTTACTTTGGTAGTGATATTATTCATATCCTGTTCAGCGGAAGTTACCGAGGAACTTCCAGATGTTGAAGGTTCCATGGATATGGATTCAACTGATGAAGTGGATTCCGAACCAGATAATCCGCCTGTAGTCATAGCCGGTGAGTGGACAAGTATATCGGATACAAAATTGCAAGACTTAAATCCTTGTCCAAATAATGACTGCGACTATTCAGCTAATTTGGGTTTTTCTTCGATTATTGATGCTTGGTGTGGTGGTGTCTTTGACACTGTCGGTAACAGAATCCTTATTTGGGGTGGAGGCCATCTAGGATACTTTGGTAACGATATGTACGCTTTTGATTTGGATACCAGTATGTGGTCACAGGTTATGGCACCATCAAATTACTCTGCACTGACAAGCTATGAATCGTCAGGCCAATATCCTGACGGAAGGCCGCTAGCCAGGCATACTTACGGTAATATGGCCTTTATCGCTTCTGAAAACACCTTTTTGGCGACAGGAGCTTACGGCATAAGTCCTTCAGGTAATGGTGATAATCGTTTTTGGGCGGTGGATTTAAACGCTCCGAATCTGGAATGGGCAGAAAAAACGGCCAGCGAAAGTGTAGGTAGTATGACAGCTTCTTATGCGGCCTATAATGATGTAGATAAGATGGTTTATTACCACAAAGCCTCAAGTGGCAGATTTTATAAATACGATATTAAAACTGACACACATACATATCTGACCCAAAAAGCGGTTCAAATATATGCAGCGGCGGCCATGGACACCAAACGGAATAAATTATTGGTTTTAGGAGGAAGCTCGGGCGATCAAGCCTTTGTTTGGGATTTGAATAGTTCGGAACCTTCCAATGAAGATTTAACCAACAACTCGGTTTTTCAAAACTCATCCGGTTCTGAACTATCCAATGATTCGCAATTTGGTCTGTCCTATGATGTATTAAACGATAAATTCGTGGCTTGGAAAGGAGGTAAAACAGTATACGTGATAAATCCTGAAACTTATGAAGTCACAAAAATAGTACCTTCGGGTGAAGTTAATCCAGGTGATCCTGTTTCAAATGGAACCTATGGACGATTTAGATATGCACCTTCTATAGAAGCTTTTATATTGGTAAACGGGATAGACCAAGATGTCTTCATTTTTAAATTATAAATCCTAAGTCAAATATAAAGAGAAGCTTAGCATAACTCTTCAAGGGATTGCATTAGGGCTTTCCTTTTGCCTTTCGCAATTGGTAATGTATCGCCAATAATGAGGTGAATCGTATCCTTTTTTTTATCGATGGATTGAATGAATTTCAAATTCACAAGAAAACTCTGATGACATCTAAAAAAATACTGCCCTTGTAGTTTATTCTCAAACGATTTCAACGTTTGAGAAACCAGTATTTTCCGATTATCATTGAGGACAAAATGAGCATAATTATTATTGGATTGAATGTATAATATATCGTTCAACCTTACCACATGAATGGTGTCCAGATTCTTTAATATTAACTTTTTCTCCGCTTCGATTCTTTGTTTAGCTTACTTACGCTTTGCACTCAAATTATAAATACTATCTATTCTATTAGTATCAAGTACCTTGAAAAAATCACATAGACTTCCTTTTTTAAATTTAAAATGTATAAAAAGTGTGATTTTTTTAGACTCGAACATACTCATATAGAAACTATAAATCATAATACAATGAACTTGAAAATAATATTGATAATTATCGCTTTAGCGAACCCCAATGAAAAAGAAGCTTTTGAACATTACATATCGCAAATCAGGGCCCAATATGAATTGGTAGGTGCAAAACCAGTAAAATACCCTGTAAATCATGTTGTGATGGGTGAAGAAAAACCTGATTTTATAATGGTGGTGGAATTTCCCAATCAAGAAGCTTTGCAAAAGTTATTTACGAGCGAAGATTATAAGAAATTAGTACCTTATCGAGAGAAAGCCTTTACGGATTTAAAGGTATTTCTGTCAAAAAGAGAATGATTGTGTGATTTTTTGAACCACTCTCATACTAATAAGGTGTAATCGATTTAAATGAGTAAAGAAGAAGCGTTTATTAATGCCATAAAAAAAAACGAAGGTATTATTTATAAAATCACCTCAGTTTACTCCAATAGCAAAGATGAGCAAAAAGATTTGTACCAAGAGATAGTATATCAATTGTGGAAATCATTTGATTCTTTTAAAGGGAAATCAAAGTTTAGCACGTGGATGTACCGTGTAGCGCTGAACACTTCTATTGCCCATATTAATAAAGGGAAAAAGAGGATTAATCCCGTATCCATGGATTTTCAATTACTGACGATTCCTGATGAAAATGATACATTGACTGCAGAACGCTTAAGTATTTTATATGCGCATATAAAATTATTAAATGCTGTAGAAAAAGGACTTATACTTCTTTTTTTAGAAGGTAAAAGTTATGAAGAAATCGCAACAATAACAGGGTTTAGTAAGACTAATGTTGGCACTCGATTAGGTAGGATTAAGAACAAATTAAGGTTTCAAATTAATAAATAACAGATGGAACTAGAACAGATACAAGCTCTTTGGGATGAAATGTCCGCCAAAGTTGATAATCAAAATATATTGACCGATAAATTAATTATCGATATGACACAAGAACGTTATCGTAACAAAATAAGCAAGATTTCAAAATATGAATCCATAGGCGCAATAGTTTGTTTTATAGCAGCTATAGGAATATTAGTAAATCTCTCACAGCTAGATACTTGGTATCTATTAGCAACAGGGCTTTTCTCAGCAGGATATTTAATATTGATACCTGTGATGGTACTAAGGTCTATTATCAGGCTAAAGAGTGTTAATATTTTAAAGAACAATCTAAAACAGACTATCACTGATTTTACAAAAAGAAGAAAACATTTCCTTTTCATGCAAAGGTTAGGTATCTATCTAAATTTTCTATTGATGTTTGTGAGTTTACCAGTAATAGTTAAGCTTATGGATGGAAAAGACCTTTTTGAGAGTGACACGGATGTATGGTATTGGTACATACCCATAATGGCCGTATTTCTTATACTATTTTCTAGATGGGGATATGGTCATTACAGCAGAATGTCAGAATCTGCTGGTAATTTACTGAAAGAACTAGACGGTTGATTACTTCAGTAGGAGCACACTAAATTATATAAAAATCTGATTATTAAACTCTTAAATAATAAGAGCAAGGAAAAAACATGCAAAATTTAAAAACTATAAAAAATAAATATGAAAAATTTACTTATTACACTCTGTATTTCACTATTTACAACATTCTGTTTTTCACAAGATTTAACTGGTAAATGGACTGGTGAAGTTAAAGGCAGCAAAGGACAGATACCATTTGTTTTTATCATTGAGAATAATAATGGAACCTATGTTACCACAATCGACATACCATCAAAAAGGGTACTGGGACTTAAACCAAAAGCAACCCACTTAAAAAATGGAGAATTATTTGTTGATGGGTCTAATCTCGGTATTAAATACCAAGGAAAATATAACAAAGATAAAATGCACTTTGAAGGGACTTTTACCGAAGGGGCTAATTCATTTCCTTTAAATCTTAAGAAAGGTGAAATCAAAATGGCTAAGCTAGATAAAAGACCTCAAGAACCAGTGAAACCTTACCCTTATGTTGAGGAAGAAGTGGTATTCAAAAACGAGAGTGCAGATGTTTCCCTTTCAGGCACATTAACATTGCCAAAAGGGAATGGTAAGTTTCCAGTTGTCATTTTAATGAGCGGAACTGGTCCACAGGACAGAGATGAGACAAATGCAGGTCATAAACCATTTTTGGTATTGGCTGATTACCTCACAAGAAACGGAATTGCTGTGTTAAGGTATGATGATAGAGGCTTCGCAAAATCAACGGGCAATCATGCTGCCTCAACAAGTGAGGATTTTGTAATCGACGCCATTTGTGCTGTAGAATATATAAAATCAAGAAATAATATCGACAAGAAGAACATAGGAATTATAGGGCACAGTGAAGGTGGAAGTATGGCTCCAATGGTTGCCAATAGGTCTAAAGATGTTTCTTTTATTGTTATGTTGGCTGGCACCGGTATTCCCGGTAGTGAATTCTCCTTGATGCAATCAAAAGCATTTAGACCATTTCCAGTACCTGATGAAAAAGTCTATGAGAACGCAATTAGACAAGCGATTAAGATTGCCTCTTCAGATAAAAAAATAGATGAAGTCAAATCTGAATTAACAGCTCATTATGGTAATACAATAGCCCCGATATTAAAAGCATTAGTCGGTTCAGATGATAAAGTAAAAGAAATAATTGGTAAACTGGTAGAAGGAAGAACCACGCCACATTCGAGATACTTTTACAATTATAATCCTCAAGATGAACTCGAAAAAATTAAAGTTCCAGTACTGTCACTTAATGGTAGTAAAGACATACAAGTAAACGCAAAGGTTAATCAGGAGGGTATTAGAAACGCATTGGCCAAAAGCGAGAATAAAGACTTCAAAGTAATTGAATTACCAGGCTTAAATCACTTTTTTCAAGAGTGTGAAACTGGGAAAATGGATGAGTATAGTAAAATCGACCAGACATTCTCACCAATAGTATTACAGGAAATCTCTTATTGGATAACAAAGCATATTAAAAAGTAAAACATGAAAGCTATTCAACAACGAAAGTATGGTAAACCTTTAAAGGTTTTGGAAATAAGGTATACCCCTATTCCAACACCAACACCTTTAGAGGTATTAATCAAAGTGCATTGTGCAGCTTTAAATCCAATCGATATTAAAATTGCACAAGGAAAACTCAAAGCTATTTTACCTCTAAAGTTACCGGCTAAAGTTGGTTTTGATGTTAGTGGAGTTATAGAACAAGTTGGATGCGAAGTGTCGGATTTTGAAGTTGGTGATAAGGTGTTTTGCCGTTTACCTCTTCATCAAGGAGGTGCGTTTTCCGACTATGTTTGTGCCAATGAAAATCATATAGCCCTCATACCAAACATCTCATTTGAAGAAGCTGCTTCTCTTCCGCTAGTTGGTCTTACAGTTATCCAAGCATTATATAACAGAACAAAAACGGGTATGAAAATCTTAATTCATGGAGGTTCTGGTGGTGTTGGGTCTTTTGCTGTGCAGTATGCAAAAAAATATTTGAATTTAGAAGTTACTGCTACTGCCAGTAAGCGAAGTGTGCCATTTGTAAAAAGCCTTGGCGCCGATTCCGTGATTGCTTATGATGAGGAGAACTATTTAAAAACTTCGGATAAGTATGACGTCGTTTTCGATACGCTGGGTGGTATTCACACCTTGAATTCGTTTCGGATTTTAAAGAAAAATGGAACAGTTGTAAGTATTGGAGGGCCACCTGACCTAAAATTTGTTTGGTCTTTGAATACCAATATTTTACATAAAATTATACTGTTCCCTCTACTCACTTTATCCAGCCTGCACATATATTTAATTGCTCTCTTTAAGAATGCCAAATATTATCGGTTCTTAACTAAATCCAATCGGAGTCAATTAGAAGTTATCAAAAAAATAGTTGATGATGGTTATATTATTCCTGTGGTTGATAAGATTTTCCCTTTCGAGGAATATCAAAATGCCTTCAAACACCTTATTAATGGAAAGCCAAAAGGAAAAGTGATATTAAAAGTCAGAGAATAAAGTTGTGTAAGTATTTATATAAAAATGATAAAAGAAAGTCTGTTTTCATTTTTAAAACTATTTTTTTCTTATTTAATAGGCTTTCAACTCTCCATAATTTTGGAAAAGTTTTACCGAACCAATGGCCACAATGTTATCATTTTCAATATCGCTATAAAATAGACATTGTTATTCTGCAGTGTTTCAATAATGCCTAAATGACAACTTTCAGTCTCGTATATGAGTAGTAGCGGATTTCCAAATAATGCCAATTGTCATTCAAAAGTGTTCGGTTTAAGTTCCAAATTATATTTTGACATTCCGAGATTGATTTATTCCCAACCATATTCAGAAAAATATAAATTTGAAGAAAATTCCAAGATTGATTTTTTAATGTATGGAATTATGTTTTTTGGCAACTCGTCCAAATCAAACCAACGCATATCATCACACTTTTCTTTTTCTTTTATTTCAATATTACCATTCCATTTTGTGGTTTTTAAGAAGAAGTCGATTCTGCTTAATTCAGTTTCGTTTTCTGCTTTTCTGTGCATAACGTGGACTACTTTAAGGTCACTCAATTCAATATCAATTCCGGCTTCTTCTTTTGCTTCTCTAACCATTGCTTGTTTTATTGTTTCATTTCTTTCTAAATGTCCCGCAATCAGACTATAATTACCATCTTCATACCCCGTTTTAAATCTTCTTGACAATAGAACTCTATCAGTATTATCGATTAAGAAAAGGTGAACTGCTGATATGATTTTATGTTTTTCCATTATTTTAATTTTATACTTAATTGTGTGTCTTGCTGAGCTCTCTTTCAAACTCTGTTGTTCTTTTTATCTGTTCTTCAAGATTCCATTCAAAATCAAATTATGGTTCTAATGCAATGGCTATATTTTTTAAGATTAAAGTACAGCTTCTATGATGTAATTATAACTAATAGTTATTATTTATTTCTAAGGAGATTTATTTTATCCTCAACTCTGTTAATACTTTAATTCTGTTATCGCTTTTTTTGTCCCAAATAGTAATTTCACAAGAAACGGGATTCTTTATGTTTGAACCGGAAAAAATAAAATTTGGAGACAGTCGATTCTTTAGTTCAGTAACCTCTATTCTTGAATCACCTACTAAATCTGTCTCGTTTAAAATAATTTGCCCTTCAGAATCAATGCCTTTTATACTTAATCCAATATTGGCTTTTCCATCTTCTATTTTAAATCCTTCAAGCCCCTCAAATATCATATATATATTCTCATTCAATTTTGCCTCATTTCCTGTTATAACACTATTTCTTTTCTGTGAAAACATATAAATCTCATCGTAAGAAATATTGTTGTTTTCAAATTCGATATAAGTGTTTGGAGTTACAGTGAAATCCATTTCAGATTTATAGGTTCCTTCACCTTTCTTATCCCAAATATTCACATTTAAAGTATAGGTGTTATTTGAGTGTATTGGATTGGCAGCAGTTATTTTTGCTTGTAATAGTAGAGGTGAAATATTAATTCCGTTTGAACTGCTACTATATAGGTCTGGATTATGCATTATGGTATCACCCTTTTGTCCTGTAACAAGAAGCTCCATGCCAGGAAATACATTATTACCCACTCTTTCAAAACCAGAAATATTGTCAAAATTTAAATGAAACTTTTCACCATAAACAAAGGTGTTTCTTTTTAAACTTGCTTTTCCATCAGACAAGTGAACTTCGTCACAACTAATGCCCTCGCCTTCGGAGATTAAACCCGTTGCTAAATCTCTTTTTACAGATTTATCGGTTTGGCAAGACAATAAAAAACTCAGGAGATATGAAGACAATAGTATTTTATATTTCATAATTCTTTAGTTTTTTGTTACGATTTTAGAAAATTTAAGAAGTACATCGTGCTTGATTACTTAATGGGCGCAATCAACGTTAAAGGGTTCAAAATTGTTGTTATACATTTATCTACTTTGAAACTATTACTCCTGCTTCAGTTCCCGATATAGCTCTTCTAACGTTTTAACTTTATCCTCGAGTTTTTTCACTTTTTCGCGAATGTACATAGCTTGCCTATCTATTTTGCGTATGTCACTTTTTTAATATTTGGAGCAACAGTTTTGACCGCTTCTATGAAAAAATCAAGATTTTTAGCATCAATACCTACGATAACTAGCTTACCCATTTGTTTGTAATGTATGAGTACTTGAAAGTCATCTACATATGACACTCCATAGCTAGCCTTTTTCCCATTTAAAACAACTATTTTCTTTATGTCCTTATGTGGAAAAATTCTATCTTTCATCTTTCCTTTTCTTATTTCTTGCTCACAATAAATATTGGTATCATCAGCCTTAACCTTATTCTTATCCCCCATTTTTTTCAGAGCAAATAAATCCAAAGAATGAAAGCCTTTCGAGGTATTATTCTCTTTAATCAATTTATTAATGGTTTGCGCAGCCTTAGAATTAGTTAATTTCTGCGTAAAAGCCGTAGAAGGATAAAATAAAAGGCAAAGTATACTCAGAATAATTGATTTCATAGTTGGTGCTTTTATTTCAACATATTTTCATACTGAACAAGCTTTTCAAAATAATCTTCTTACTTATTTTTCAGTTTTATGTTGTAGATTAAGTTCATTAATCCTTATTTCAAGTTCCGTGTTTTTCTCTTGAATATCTTCAAACCTGTCTTCCATCACTTGGATTTTCTCTAATGTGACCTGTATTTCAGTTTCAAGTTTTTGAATTCGCTCTTCTTTATTCGGATTCATATTACATCCAATCAATAAGAATACAAAAACAACTATTAAGAGGGTTTTTTTCATAATATTATGTTCTAATTAATAATTCTTGTGTTTAACTAATAAGTATATGATTTACTCAAAAAATCACACTGTTAGTAAAAAAAATTATTACGGTATATAATTCCTCTCCCTGAAATACTTTTCAATGGCCGTTTCGTTGAGAAGTGAAAGAGGATAATGCTGCAACTACTATTTTTTAAAATGAATGTAACTAATAAATTAATTTATGCTTTTAATACATTGATATTTACAATTACTCTTTTTTGAATGCCCATAACATTCCTTTTGTAATAAATGTTGGATAAACAGTTTGGTGATTCTCATTTGGGAAGACCATACTTTGAAGGTTCAAACTTTTGTAATTTCTATTAATCAATTTATTTTCAAAGTCCTTCATATCTGACACCATTTGATGTCCACCTTCAATATCCTCAAGGGCGCCTATGCCCATAAATAGATTTGTTTTCAAATCGGTATTATTTCGATGAAATTCTTCTTCAATTTTAAAAATGGATTTATTATGATACCAAAACGAAGGACTACCTGATATATAGTAATCAAATGTTTCTGGATAACTTAAAACAATATAGTTAGCTAATAAACCACCTAAAGAATGTCCTGCAAAAACCTTTTTATTCATGTCTAAGCTGTAGTTACTATCCAAATAAGGAATAAGTTCATTCTTCATAAACATGATAAAACTATCAGCTTGTCCAGAACTCAATCTAGCTTCTTTAGAGTATCCATTAGATTCATTAGGTGAATAAGTAGGTGTATAATCTCGGGTTCTGGAAATACCGAAATGTTCGCCTTTTGCATAGGATATTCCGACAATTATAATTTCGTTTATGTTTTTTGAAAACTTAAGTCTTCTATAAATACTTGATACTAAAGGGAAGGCATATCCAGCATCAGTTAATACCAAAATAGGATATTTTTTATCCGTTTTACCATGTCCTTTAGGTAATTTCACATAAATGTCATATTCTTTATTGGTATGATTCGACTTTATAGGAAATATCTCTGAGTCTGGTAGAGTGAATTTTCTTTTTTCATTTTTTGAAATATCTAATTCGAGTTTTACGCTTTGATTTTCTTTTTGGGAGCATGAGCAAAGACCAAAAAAAATGATTGCTAAGAAGAGTAGAAATTTATTCATTAGAGTTAAATTTTGGAATACGTTTATCACTAGTTATTTATTTGTCTTTCAAATAATATTTTTCTAATTCCAAAGTCTGTATCCCATTGTTTAATTTCTAGGAATTATATAAGTGCATATATTGCTATATTCAAGCTCAATAATTCTTACTAATTCATCATTTACAAAATATCCGAAGAACATTTTTTGATTTTTAAAAAGCTATCGAGTTGTCTCGTAAGCGGTGGAAAATCAGTTGCGTCTAATAACTCAGCTTTAACAGCGTACGAAAATTGGAAAATCGAATTTTTTTTTGAAACTCCTATCTTATTGTTTTGAAGTTTTTTTATCATTATTATTTTGAATGTCAGTGTTTATTAAGGGACCTGTTTATCATGCCTTTAAATGCAAATTGGGATGTATTTAATCATAACTTTTATTAATCATTATTTTTTTAAGCTTAACCATTTAAAGTAATTTATTATGTAAGGTGAAGCTTCAGACTTCGAAATCATAGATGGGTAAAAGGGCGCTTTTTCAGTTTTATTTTTTTTGATATTTTAATCCGAATCCGAATTTAAATAGCGGGTTTTTACTATCGTAGGGTACATCTGTTTTTTGGTTATCCACAGCTTCCATTGATGAAGGCAATTCAAAAGGTAATTTCCCTTGGGGTTCAGAATTTCCAAAAAGAACTTCACATACGGAACTATCACTTGCTCCAAAATTTGCAATAACTGCTGCTGCTGATTCTGTAATCTCTGGAATGACAGCCGGCCTGTCTAAATAGATATCAACTATAGTCGGCACCGTTTTTAGCAACTTTAAAATTTTCTCTTTTTCTTCTCCTTTAAAATCCAGATCGCCATGATGGAAGGACGCTGCAATGAAGTTTTTTGTTTCAACTGCATACCATGGGGTATTTATTCTAATAATTGCAAAATCGGCAGATTCTGGAGACATTACTACTTCAGCATATTTGGAGACGGTTACGCTGTCTAAGTTTTTGATAAAGACTTTATGTTTTTTTTGTTCCAAAGGTAGCGTCGCGTTGTCATTTTTGAGTAGGGTCATGGAACGTTGTTGTGTTTTCTCTCCCAACGCTTTTGAGGTTTCTGAGTCAATGACTTCGTTCACTTTCATTTCGTCCACAAAAGGGTTGTCAAACAAACCCAACTCGAATTTTTGTCTCAGTAAGCGCTTTACGGATTGGTCAATTCTTTTTTCTAGCAATTTGCCCTCAGATACCAATTGTAATACTAATTCTGTTCGGCTTTCTCCGCCAAATTGATCACAACCCGCGTCAATCACCTTAAATACCCTTTCCGCTTCGGTTAAATTTTCTACACCCCAAGCTCTTGCTTCCCATACTACGTCTTGCCCCAAAGGTATGTCAGTAATTAATCCCCAATTTGTACAAACCACTCCATCATAGTTGTATTTTTCTCTTAATAGTGTCGTAATAATTGTTTTGTTGTAGGCCATAGCAACATTTTCGTCGGTTTGATTTGTTGGTACACCATAATACGGCATAATTGCGGCAGTTTTGCTTTCGAAAGCCGCTTCAAACGGAATCAGGTGATACTCAAAGTTGTCGCCTGGATAGATTTGTCCTTTTTGAAATGAAAAATCGGGATCTAAACCTTCTTTCTGAGGGCCACCACCAGGGAAATGTTTGGTCATACAAGCCACACCGTTACTTAGCTTTTCACCTTGTAAGCCCTCAATATATGGCTTCACTAATCGCGCTGTTAATACAGCATCCTCACTAAAACTCCCATTAATCCTTGCCCATCGAGGTTCTGTTACTAGGTCAACTTGGGGATGCAATGCTTCCCTAATACCAATGGCGATATATTCTCTGCGAACAATAGTCGCAAACTCCCTAACTAATTTTTCATCGCCGATGGCTGCAAAACCGGGCATTTCACAAAACTGGGTAAAACCTGTTGAAGCCATCTCAATCGTATTTTGATTAAAATGATGTCGAGGGTCAGAAGCAATGGTTATAGGAATGCCCAATCTGGTTTTTTCGGCAACTTCCTGAACATTATTGTACCATTTGGCGAAGATATTTAGGTCAGATGGAATGTCCCATATATTAAAATGGGTCATTTTTCTGGTGTTCATATTTTCCGTTATCGAGGGTAGGGTCGCCACAAATCCTTTAAGGCCTTCCTTGCCGTCAGGTGCAGCATCAGTGCTGACAGGCACCCCATTGATGAACATCATACCTGCTTTTTCTTCTAGATTCATCTGGCTTAACAAATCTTCAATCCTTGCTTCAATGGATTGATTGACATCTTCATAGATGTCCAATTTTTGGTTCTTATTTAAATCTCTAAATATTAAACCTTCCTTTTTAAGAATTACTTGAGATTTATTACTCAGTATTTCTAATAATTGATTTCCATTTTTATTGGACTCACTGCAACTTGTTAAAAGTACGAGCCCTAAGAAGAATAGTGTCAATTTATTCATTTTTCTAGTCTTTTATGTTTGTTAAACAGCTGTTTATAGTACCTTATTTACAACAAATGAAATATAAATTCTCTTATTGGAAACTAATTAATTGTGCGTCTTATTAGTCTCTTTTTCAAACTCAGCGGTTCTTTTTATCTGCTCTTCAAGATTCCATTCAAAATCAAATCTATTTTTTAAATATTCAGCTATTGGTTCAAGTCCAATTTTCGCTCGCCTTTTATCAATATTTTTAGGATCTAAAACTGGCCACAGATTAAAGCTTTTTGTTTCCGAGTAATATTTCATTTGCCCGCCGTAGACCTGTAATCCACCCTCGTCTGTTGCCAATCTATCCCCAGCTCGAGCAAGAAATCTTGCTTGTAATTCACCATTATTAACTGCATCTTTCATCAAAGGCAGGTACTTTTTTCTTATTTCAATACCTGAATGTTGAAGAACATTACAAATGGTTAAGTTCTGTTGTTCTTTAATGGCAGCTCCATTTGGCCATCCAATCAATTCTAAAATCTCAATTATTTTCTTTTCGTTAATAGCATGGTTCGCATCACATATTAACTGCTGTTCTTTAAACTGAGGCGATTCAAATCCATGAATCCTTCCAATTGAGTCTCTTGAATTCAGAGGTTCTTGTTCAGTCCTCCAAATAGTGTCTAGAACTGCAACAAGGTAATTATCATTATGAATTTGATTTTTTTTGGATGTGTTGTTTACACATGATATGGCGACAAGTGTGATAAGTAATAAAAAATAAGAGTTCTTCATTCATAGTGTTTTTAGTTATTCTTTCGGGTATCTACTAATATCTCTATGTTGCCAAATAAGATTTATTATCTGCCAATTGCCGTCGAGTTTTATTAAATGTAGATATTCAACCCAATTGTCGGAAACCAGTTTTACATTTGCTATCCGATTGTATATATCAAGAATCTTTGCATCGTTGCTTGGCTTTGGAGGAAACTTATTGTTTGCCTTATTCCATGAGTTTGCAAATTCAATCATTTGATTTCTTGTAGTTCTACGAGCATATTCTTGTTTAGCACCTCTATCATAACCAATAGTTACTTTATTTAAACTATCATTCATTACCTCATTCATTAAATCAGGTTTTAATTGTTGAAGTGCTATCAAATATCCTAAAGCTCTATCCCTTATTTCTAGTGAGTCTTTTTGGGTAGCACTTGGTTCTATTGGTTTTTTGCTATTGGAAAAAACAGGGAAATCTAAAATCAGATTTTTATTGATATCATATCTTTTCAACCCAATTTGGTTCCCGATATCATCATAAATTTTCTCAGCAATGGCAAACCCTCTTGGGGTTTCTGCTAAATCTCCGTTTTTGTCATGATAGCTAAATTTAATATGATTGCCTTGGCTATCAAATACATCCTGATATGATGCTATACCTTCAGCATTATTTGTTTTTTTTAGCTTGTCATCTAAATTGTAATGTACTTTTGGAACACCTTCTCTATCCAGTAAAATGCCCGTAATTCCAAACTTGAAATAAGGAGATACGTTTACCTCTTCACTTAACAGGTTATATCTTTTTTCAATGATAAGTTTGCCTTTTTTGTTCCATATATATTTTGAAATCTTCCAATTAGATTCCATTGGGTTGTCATGTAAATCAAAAAACTGCAATTTATATTTGAACTTTTTAGAGTCTAAAAAATACACCTCTTTGTAAACACCTCTATCGTTAGCTATTTGTTTACCACTGGGGTCATAGAAGGTTCTAATTTCTTTACTGTCGCTGTAAATAATTCTTGTTTTATAAGCACCTATTGAAGCCAATGGATGCTTTTTCTCTGTATGATAATGATTATTGATAATCTCAACTGGTTTTCCTGATTTGTTTATTCTAAAAATATAATGAGATGTGCTTTGAGCTGTTATCCTGTCTATAGGATGAATACCAACTACATCTGCACAAGGCGATACATGATTATATCTCAGGTGTCTATAATATTCTGTAGAACTATCTGTTTGAGCGTATAATGATGTGGTAATTAGTAGAGCAACTATAAATTTCATATCGATGTAGTTATTAAAAATTTTTGATTGTTGATTTTATCCTTTTAAGTTCTATTGAATTAGGGTAATATTTTAAACCTAATTCAATAACATCTTTTAATTCTCTTTTTTGTTTTTGCCTTTCTAATCTTCTGATTGTACCTAAAAGTGTCTGTGAAAAATAAAAAGAGTCTTCAAGAGGCCTAATTTCGAAACCATATCGATTAGATAGTTGCTCATAAAAAGATTTCATTTTATTCGCTGGATTTTCAGAATTCCAAAAGTCTCTGTAGGGTATATCCCAAATCTCAAAGGGATACATAGTTCCTAATCCATGTTCAATTCCTGCAATTGACATTCCATAGTGATTTTTATTTTCAAGTATTTCAATCTTATAATTAATCTTTGGATTAGCTATGGAATCTAATTTGTGGTTTAATGTAATAAATGCTTCTGCCTCATTGACTGGTCTTCTTTCAAGGTCTTTCCCTGCTTTTCCAATGTATAGAGATGCTGACTGACGTTCTTTATTTTGAACTGCTTCCAGAACTTTATCTGAGACGGACTTGCCTGAAATTGTTTTTAATGATAACTCAGCGGCTAGAACGATATATCCCCTAAATAAATCAGGCTGATTCCAAAAAGCTTCCAGCACTGGGCCAAAAGTTGGTGACATACCTATAATTGTTCTATGAGTATTAATTCGGTAATTTTTCTTTAAAAAGGGGAAAAGCTCTTCTCTTAGAAATGATAAGTACTTTTGAGTGTTCCCCTCATTGTTACCAAAAAAATTTTGACCATTACTTTTAGATAATTTGAGAGCCATATCATAACGTTTAGCCGTATTATTTGGAATTCCCACGATAATACTTGCTGGCATTTCATTTCGAGAAACTTTTATTTTGACGATTGAATTAGTGATTTCAAATAAGTACTCACCATCCATTACTAAAATAACTGGATAAGTATAGTTATCTCTAGCGTAGTTTTGTGGTAAAGAAATTAACAACTTTCTTTCTTCGTTTAGCACTTCTGAAAATAGACTTATTTCTTTTCCTATAACTATATCTGCTTGAGAGTATAATGATGTGGTAATTGTTAAGGCAATTATGATTTTTATATATTTCATATTTTATTTAATAATTAAGCTGTTTTCTCCCAATTAAAAAAAGATAATCACCAAAGTTATTTTCATAGCTTTTCATAACGCTAGCTATTTTTCCTCTATCAATATCTGTTTTTAATTCTGATAGTCCTTTTTCAACTTCGTCTCTATTTGCCAAAGAAGAAAATGATGAAATCCCTTGTCTTATCTGTTTATCAAAATACAATTCTGGGTTTTGTTTTCCGCAATACAGGAATTTATCTTGTAAATCAGGTTGTATGGCATAGGTGTCAATTTTACTAACTTTGAATCCGCTTTCTTTCATTACGGTTTTGACAGCATGTAAAGAAGGCATTTGATTAATTGAATCAGACAACATTTTTGGAAAATAATGATTCAACCAGTAGCCTTTCATCTGTTTGGGTGTTGATGTGAAAATCACTACTGTGCCATTTGGCTTTAAAACTCTGTGGAGTTCAGAAAATCCCTTTTTCAGGTCTTTCCAATGATGTATTGTTAGTATTCCGATTATTCCATCAACTGAATTATTAGGTAATCCAGTTTTTTCAGCTGAACCGACTAGCCATTCAATTTCATTACACTTCTTTCTTGCTTTCTCAAGCATTAGTTCTGACGGGTCGATACCAATAAAACGAAATCCTTTTTTATGAAGTGCAATGGTATAATTTCCTGTTCCACAACCTATGTCTAAATAGCTACCCTTTTGAGTCGGGTTTAAATGATAAAGCAACTGTTCCGTTAAATAACCATCGGCTTTTCGAGTAAGGTTGTAATCTATACCTATGCTGTTATATTTAGTATTCATTTAATACGTTGCTTTTAAAGACGAACAAAATAGTTTTGAGCACCAAATTGATTATATAAAATGTTATCTACTGGCTTTTTTTAGCTGTCTCATTTATTGTTCCAATTCCACATACCGAAGTTTACCGATTTATCTATTTTCAAATCATTCCTTTTCACAGTTGCTAGTATCTGACCTCTATGATGTGATTCGTGTGCAATCATTTGAGCGAAAAAGGCACCAGGGTGCGGATTGTATCCCTTGATACTTTCCTGCTCAAATATTTTAGATAAGGTATCATTCATTTTTCCCGATGACTTTTGAAGGGCATCAAAGAGTTGTTTTTTGTTATTTGCGTATTTCTTGTCCAATTTTAAATCAATCTTTTGGTCAACTTTCCCAATCCAAAAAGAACGGATGTTATTTATATGCAGAAATTGTTCTCCAATGCTCCGACCTTTGCCATTAATTTTAGTTGGTAGCCATTCACTCTCAATGTTATCAAGTAGATATAGAGTCACCTTATTGTTCAAGTCCCAAGAATGAATTAAATCTTTTTTGATGTCCATAAATACTACCCCTCCTTAAAAAAACCTGTAATCTGTTTCAGTTTCCCATTTTCATAGGTAGCGAAATCCGTTCCCTTTGCAATCACTTCATTTTCACAATTAACCATATTCCAATTTGATAAACTTCGGTTGTGGTGCACAATAAAATCCCTAATAACAAAAGATGATCCAGTAAATTCTTTTTGAAATTCGGACATATAATCCGAAAGTTGTTCAAACCCACTCAATTCAATGTTAGGATCTCGATACTTAAAATCATCCGTTGTGATTTTCTGTAGTTCTTCAGCTCGCTTTCCTGAATTTTCATTGCTCCAAGAAGCTCTGTATATTTCCCATGCTTGATTAGCTTCATTCATATTGTTCATTTTTTTAGCTGCATATAACAACGGTTAGTATCAAAGTTTTCTAAACGGTAATATTGTATTCTTTTCTAATTTCATTGATTGGTGTATCTAAATAGGATTCGAAACCTAGCCAAGGCCATGGCTTGTTCATGCGTTTCGCTCTATAAATGAGTTTAGGGATAGTAAATAAGAATTTAAAAGTATTATTTACTACATGCCAAAAACTAAAAGTTCTGGCCAATTCAAAAGCCTGAGCTTCTTTGTATTCTGAAATATGTTTCCAGAATCCTAATGTAGTGCCGAATATGGTCCATATTTTTACGGAACCTTCACCAAATAGCGAAATATCGCAATCAAACAGAACATGTGCAGCATCATGGGCTTCTAAAAAAGCTTTGGCCTTATCGGACATAGCTAAATCGTGATGACCAAAATACTCTTCATTCTCTTTATAGAATTGTTCCAGTCCTGCTCTAAGCGTTATTTTCTCTTCAGTTGACATTAGGTTATCTTTTAACTTAAATAAACTGTATGTATATTAGACGTATTAGTTTTTGAAAGGTTCAAAATTATTTTTGCACAATTAGCATCTTTCAAAACATTTACTTCCGCTCTAGTTGCTCATATAATTCTTCAAGCTTTTTAACTTTATTTTCGAGTTCTTTAACTTTTTCAGTAGTTAATTTGATTTCAGTTTCAAGTTTTTGAATCCGCTCTTCTTTACTTGGATTCATTGTACAACCAACAAATAGCCCAACTAAACACACAACTAAAATTATTTTTTTCATAGGTTAAAATTTTAATTTTCACCTAATAAGTATCCCATTTCTCTAAAAAATCACATTATTAGAGCCGAACTTATTATGTGCATGGACTTTTCCTAGATTTTTCCATCTAATATTTTTTTCAATTGATTCTTAGCCCTATTTATTCTAGTACCAATATTGCTCTTACTTAATCCTATTATTTCTGCAATTTCCTGATATGATTTTTCTTCGAGGTATAATAGAATAATTGTTCTGTTTTGTTTAGATAGTTTTTTAATTCCGTCATTAAGTATTCTGAGCGATTCATTGGTAAATTCACCCTTATAATCTTCGTATATCTCATAATAGACCTTGTTATCTAAAAAAATTAGATTTTTTTTATTTTTCCTATTGAATGCTAAACAAACATTTAGTGTTAATCTATAAACCCAAGTAGACCATGCGCACTCTCCTCTAAAATTTTCTTTGCTTCTCCATATCTGAAGACAAACCTCTTGAAAATAGTCCTCAAAATCTTCTTGAGTATTTGTATAGATTCTGCAAATCTTTGTGATGATTCCCGAATTAGAAAGAATATATGCTTGATAGAAATCTTTACTCATCCATAACTTTTAAAACCCATTTTGATGCCTCTTTTAATACTAGAAAATGCATTACCATGTTTGGGAAGGAATAAACTATGTTTTTCATTAAGGACTGAGTTTATGTAAAAAGGTTCAAAAACTACCTATAGATTTATCCATTTAATTAGTGCTGAAAATTAAAAAGAAGGGGGTTTAATATTTTTTACCTATGTAAAATAATCCATCTTACTTTACTCTTTTTCACCAGAAAGAAGAGCTCTAATTTAAGTATGTCCTAAGCTAAAAAAGTCGGGGTAAAAGGATATACAAATCATTTTGTACTTTATGGACTTGAAACAACTATTGAGGAATATACTACATGGTAATAACCTTTAACTACTTATGCAATACATTTTAAACTCACTGAAAGATAATTTTCAACTTTCAAATACAACCCTAAAAAAACTTGCTTCATTAATGACTAAGGAAAATTATCTAAAAAAAGATTTTCTGGTAAAAGAAGGAAAGACAAATAACAATTATTACTTTATTGAAAATGGATTGGCTAGGTTTTACCTAATGCCAGATGGTAAAGAAGTTACTAATTGGTTTTTTAAAGAGGGTAATATTGCCTTTAGTATGGCCGGTGTATACTACAATATGCCATCCTATGGATATATCCAGTTTCTTGAGGATTCAGTGGTTTATAAAGTGGCATCAGATAAACTCAATACTCTTCTTGAAACAAACTTAGAGCTATGTAATTTTTCTAGAAAAATGTATCAAAAGACGCTATTTGATTTGGAATATAGGTACTTCAGGTTAAAAGAAACTCCAGCAGCAGAGCGTTATAGTATTTTTTGCCAAGAAAACCCTAGCCTCTCAAATAGGATTGGATTAGGGCATTTAGCCTCTTATTTGGGTATGTCTCAAGTGACATTAAGCAGAGTGCGTTCGCAGAAACATCCTTAAATATTTAATATTCTATTCTGACTTTCTGCTTTGTTGTCCATATATCTACCTATAAATATCCCTAATACCAATCCAACTAATGAGCCAAAAATTATTCCATAAACAATCCCGTTGGGCAATCCAAATGGTATACCAAAAGATATTCCAAGGCTAACTCCCATAGCAACGCCAACACCAATACATAATTCCGAATAGTATTTTTTGGGAACAAAGTTTAGTTCCCGTATTGATAGAGTCATAAATTTTCTGAAGCTTCGTTTCGGATTATTTCTAAGTCCTTTTGAATCAATATTTCGAATAGTCTCTTCCAGACTATTTTCAAGTAGCTCTTTCTCTTTTTTTGATAATTGTTTCATCTTAAATTCTGATAAAACTTTTGAAAATTTTATGAACGTTTTCTTGTCAGATTCACTGCTCGATTCTAAAATCAGATTATCTATTTTTTTTAATGCATCTTCTATAGTCATAATTTTCTCTTTTAATTTTTAAGTTCTTCCATTTGCTGTATGATTTCTTCAAGTTCATCAATCAAATTCTTGAAAAATAAATTCACTTCCCACTTATAAATTTTAGCAGAAAAAACAGAAAGTAAGACAGATAATATCAATACGGCAATTAGGAAATAAACTGGAATTCCATTTATTAGAACCATATCAGGAAACTTTAAGAATAGTTTTTCCATAATAGCTTCTCTACCATAAGAAAACCATAAAATAATACTAGCCACTAACATGCAGATTGGATATACAAACCTGTTAAACCTCATATTCAATCCAATTAATTTGTTAAGTTGGTTTCTAAACTTAATAAGGTATTCATAACTAGTTGCGGTTTTATTGATTTTTTCCGCCTTTTCTATTTGATTAAAATTGAATAGTGCTAAAGAATTGAAGAATAAAAAAATCAAAATCCCTAATACCAATGGGGCTTCAGAAAAATAAACAAATACTAAAAACCCCAATGCGAAAATCATCAACATAGCAGTATTCTTTTTCATTGACCTAGTCATTCTATCAAAAATATCTTTTGATTTCTGATTTTGTAAATCATGCGAATCAGGAATAAGCTCTTTATTAAACTTAAACTCTTGCCTCCATATATTTTCAATAGATTTTTCCATTTAATATTTTTTTTAAGCGATTCTTAATTCTATTTATCCGAGTACCAATATTACCGGAACTTAAACCTATTATTTCTGCAATTTCCTTATATGACTTTTCTTCTAGGTACAGTAAAATAATTGCTCTGTCTAGTTTAGAAAGTTTTTTAATTGCTTCATTCAACATTCTAAAAGACTCACTGGTAAATGCACTTTCGTAGTCGTCATCGATTTCATTGTGTTCTATATTATCTATAACGGTCACATTTCTTTTCTTTTTTCTGGTAAATGTTAAACAAACATTCAATGTTAATCTGTAGACCCAAGTTGACCAAGCAGACTGTTCATTAAAATTTGCTTTACTTCTCCATATCTGTAAACAAACCTCTTGAAAATAGTCTTCAAAATCTTCTTGGGTATTTGTATAGGCTCTACAAATCTTTATGATGATTCCCAGATGGGGATATATATATGATTTGTAAAAGTCTTTACTCATTTACCATTTTTAAAATCCATTTTGATATATCGTCTAGAACCTGAGAATCCATAGTTATACTTATTGAAGCGTATTCACTGATAGCACCGGTTTCACATTTTTGAAATAGATGATTCATTTCTTCATATTCTTTTATAGTAACATCTTTGTTACCTCCAACCTTCAATGCGCTTTCTATGAAATTTAAATTTTCAGGAACAACTTGACTATCCTTACTACCATTAATAGCAAATACAGGGCATTTTACCTGCTTTAGGTATTTTGAAGGCTCGTGCTTAATATAATATAAATACCAAGGTCTCATTAATTGTGCAATATTCGAATCGATGTATTCTGCCTTATTCATTCCATTGATATCATCAAGCTCACTAAGTTGTGACTTAAAGTATGTCTTTAGCTGTTGTCTTTTAAAAACATTCTTATTTTCTCGAGAAAGAATTTTAATAATTCCTTTTAGAAACTCGGTTTCCCCCTCTAATTCTTCAGATGTCATTTTGTTTAATTCGGCAGTAGCTTTCAACTGTTGAAGAACAACTTCGCTTCCAGAAACACCCGGACCAGCTAGCAATACCATAAAATCAACTTCTTCCATTTCCGAAGCAACAATGGGCGCAATTAATCCTCCTTCACTATGTCCGATTAAACCTATTTGGTTTTTATTAATTTCATCTCTAGTTCTTAAATAGTTTATTGCGCATTTTACATCAAATGCGAAATCAAGAGAAGTAGCAGTATTGTGGTTGCCAGTGGATTCTCCAAAACCTCTATCATCATACCTTAATACTGCAATTCCTTTTCTTGTTAGGTAATCTGACAGTACCAAAAATGGTTTGTGCGTCATATATTCTTCATCTCTATTCTGCGGTCCACTACCACTAATTAAAATGGCTACAGGAAATTTCCCATTCTTACTTGGTAACGTTAAGGTACCTGACAACTTTACACTTCCACCTTCACTTAAAAAAGTAACATCTTCTGAATAGTAAGGAAAAGGTTTTTTAGGTTCTTGAGGTCTTTCTAAAACTCTTTCAGTAAGTTTGTCTTTAGAGAGGTTTAATTTAAATGATTGACCTCCCTGATTGAAAGTACCAATAATTATTCCACTATCCCCTAAAGTTCCATTATAAATTGCCCTTAATTTATCCAATGAGATGGTAATCTTACTGTTCTTTAAATTTATTGAACTTATGGGTATGCCAAATGCTTTTTGGTCAGGACTATCCAATGTGCCGGAATGAATGTTATTTGCCTCTGAAATGTGGAATACTAACCTTAATTCCATTCCCTGGGTTTTGAGAGTTCCACTCCAATCACCAACAATTTCCTGACTGCTCATCGCAAAGCTGCAAAAAAGCATAAATAACATAGCTATTTTTTTCATGGTTCTTGTTTATTTGATTAGTGACGGAAATTTTAATTTATAACACTTCTGAATGAAAAAAAATTCGAAGCTTTAGGCAACCATTGGTTAACTAATCGAGTTCATTAAAAAACTTACGATGTAGTATAGTGTTATAAACTTTTAAGTGTAGGACCTTAAATAGATGATTTAGACGAGTAACTGATTATAAACGGATTGCGGGCTTTCTTTTTTATATATCGGGATTTAATGTTTTTTTGAGAGTATAATGCTATTCTAATCTGCCTCATATATGAAACTTAGCTTGTAAATAGACGCTTACCTTTCCGTTTATTTGCAAGCCGAATTTTTGTGTTTTGTTTTTATTTTTTTATTCTAAAAGCCAAATTTAAAAATTTGGCAACTTCTCAAACATACACTTACCTCTCGGAAAGCCTATATTAGAAATGTCTTATATACATTATTGGCATTTCGTTTTTTGTTCAATTTGGGTGACCCATTAAATAGATTTTTTCAGAACTCCCTTTTATAATTCCTTTTTCCCAAGTGAAATGTTCAGTTTTCAATCCTTTTAGTAAAACATCTAAATCCTCCATACGGTAAATTCTTCCGCTTGTTATCACAGCATCCCAAGCAAAACATATCGGAATGATTGGGACTAAATATGTGAATATAATTTGTTTTACGGTTAGCGGTTTTACAAGAGGGGTAATAAACAAACATAAAATAATACTTAATGGAATGAAAAACCACCATAAAACAATAGGGAATTTCTTATTGATTTCCATAATACAAATTGGTTGATTATTTTTCTGAACTTCAACTAAAATATTTCTTGCCACTTGGGGTTTCATATGATGAAAGCTACCTACCATAGTCAGTATTCCCTTGGTGTCATTTTCAAGGTTTGTCGCATCTAAAGGAATTGTTCTATAACTGATAGAATCATCTGTCTGGTTTATTCTTTTTGCAGCTTCTAAATTTGGATATAAATCAGATAAAATTAATTCAACATTTTTAATTTTATGAATATTTTTTAAATGAGAAATTACATCTAGCATAGGACCTCCACTCCCAGAGCATAAGTCAATAATTTTGGATGTATTTGTTTGTTTAATAAGCTTTGCAAGTAATTTTGCCATATCCTCACTGGTATTGAATTTTTTATGCATCACCATAATTAAGCGAGTCATACAAATTCTAATCCAATTAGGAAACCATTTTAAATCTTCAAATTCAAATAAATGTATTCTTTTCATTACTCAATGCTTTACAACCAAAACAAAAGTACTGGCTTTGTCAATAGGAATTTTTGATATAAATCAAATTCTTATTTTGATGCTCTAATTCTACTTAATGACTCCTGTGTAATACCTAAATAAGAGGCAATATCACCTAAAGGTACACGAGACTCTATTGTAGGATGTAATTCAATGAGACTATCATAACGTTGCTTAACAGTTCTAAATTGAAGTGAAGCAATCCGCTCTCTTAGTTGATAAATAACTTTAGAAAGTGTTAGGCGATAAAGGTGTTCAAAATCGTGATGATTTTTACAAATTTCTTCTAAATCAGTATTAGTTAGTTCAATTAAAATACTATCCTCTAAAAGTTCTATGTAATGATTACTTTTTTGACCTATTAAATGGTTAGTTGTAGATGGAATAAAATCATTTTGAAAGGCAAACCAATCAGTTATTTCTTTTTCATCTAATAAGTAATAGGCTTTAACAGCTCCTTTTATGATGTAATAAAACTTAGTTGAGTATGAACCTTCTTTTATTAGTAAGTGCTTTTTTTTGTGTTCAATAATTTTTATTCTCTGAGACCAATCAAAAATTGCTTCAGGACTTATCTCACAATACTCTTCCGTTATTTTTTCAAATATATCTTCTATCATTTGTAAATGAATGCCAACAATAGAACAATAGCAACTTTTTTCAATTTCAAACTGCTTTGAGTTCTTTAAAGTTTTTGGTTTAAACTATTACTGTTTTTTTACTAACTCTACTCTTCGATTTAATTTTTTCCCTTCTTCTGTATTGTTTGATGCAACTGGTGCTAGCGGGCCAACACCTTCGGCAAAAAGCCTATTTGAGGCTATGCCATATTTTTCTTGTAAATGTTTTTTGATTGCTTTGGCTCTTTCTAAAGATAGTTTACTATTCAATTCAAATGAGCCGTCAGAATCTGTATGACCAACCACCCAGCAATTAATAGCTTTGTTCCTCCGCAAGTATTCTGAAATTTGAAGTAATGCTGACTCTGATTCTTTTTTGATAATTGATTTGCCTACATCGAAATAGATGCCATAGATTGCGATTTTACCTTCTAATTCAATTTTATTTTTAATCAATTCGGCATTAATAGCAATTTCTTGTTTCATGGTTTGTCTTTCAATTACTGTTACCGTATAGGTTTTAGCACTAATGCTTGTTTTAACTTCCACCCAGATTTCTTTCGCATTTGTTGTTTTAAAAGTATAATGACCCCATTCACTATTATATCTTTCAGAAACTATTTCACCTCCTGCTTTTTTAATTGCATTTGAGTAATTTCTTAAAATTTGAAGTCTTGTAGGGAACTCAAAATTCTTGTCGTCTGATTTACCATGCTGATATTTTATGCTAAACTTTTTACCCTCGATAGGTGTTTTTTTATTTTCTATAAAAAAACTATGAGCGTCAAACGCTGTTTCGTTATAAGAAATGATATGGTAGTTGGGCATACGGTCTAACAAATAGTAGTCTTTACTATTCTTCACATCTGTTTGACCGTAGGCCTTTAAAAATCCTATTACCAATATTAAGGACATAAAATATTTTTTCATTTTTGCTTTATTCCTTTGTAGTTATACTTATTTCCCTGATTATCTCTCCAAAAGTTATTTTGTTTCTTAAAACTTTTTGAATCACCTTCTATAATTTCTTCTTTATAGAAAACATACTTTTCACCTACTGCGAAAAAACTATTATCTAAAACTCTGAATGCTTGTGGATTTGCATTTGCTATTATCTTACCTTCAAAGTAAACGTTGTTTTTATCGTAGCTATATTTCATCAAGTAGTTTGATTCTAGAAATTCAAATGTCTCCGAATCTACCTCCTTATACTTAAACTCTTCTCCTTTAAAAACGACTAGATTATCGATACAAATTACATGCTCGTTAAGCACCCTAATATTATTTTTTGATTTCAAGAGTATTTTCTTGAGTAAATTCCTATCAAGAAATGAAATATAAAAAAGACTATCTCTTACAATAATATATTCCTTATTCACTATTTGTATCTTATCTGTAGTTTCAAATAGTCCTTTGAATACTCCGCTTTTAATCTTGTTAAAGAAAGTTGAATCACTTACAAAGCCGTAAATGGAATCTTTATCTCTTGAGAATTTTTTATTTAGTAATTCAAAAGAATCATAGTCAACATTCACTTTTTTGTAGTTTCGATAATAGTTGTTTTTATCTTTTGCCCATTTAATACTTGAACAGTAATCTTTGATATAATTAAAGGAACTGGCATCAACATTTGGGATAACATTAAGATTTGTTTGGGTCATGACATATGCGTTTTTTTTATCTTTAGGAACTCCACTATCCATGGAAAATGAGTCATAATCGACTCCATTCATTTTCCTTCCTTTATAGTATATGTTTTTATCATCTTTAACTACATATCTGGACAGAATTTCAAGATAGTTTAGATTGGCCTCACATTTTTTAACGCCATATACTTGTCTATTACCACGCTCACAGAAAACTACTTTACCTCGATTAATAAAGTAAGAGTCTGATTTATTTAAATCAATGGGTTCTAGAGTAGTGCAAGATTCTAAAATTAATGCTATACATACTAACAGAAATCCTACACTCTTTAAATATCTGATTCTCATTTAGATGCCTCTTCTAATAATCTTTTATGATGTTTATTATTTTTTAAAACAGAATCACATTGGATTTCATTTCAGTTTTATCAAACTCAATAATTCGATACCCAAAGGAATCTTTATGTACTCTAATTTCATCTGTAATTTTCTCTACTTGATAAGAACTCGCTGGTGTGATATATTGAACGATATTCTCTTTTGTTTTTTTATCTTCAAGATGATAATGTCCCGAAAAAATTGTGACTTTACTTTTGATGCCCAGTAATTCATTCTCAATTAAGTGCCGTCCTTTCAATGCGAACTGTTTATCTACTTCGGCAGATATTGGTAAAATAGGATGATGAATAAATATTACAACATCTTTTTCAGAAATAAGTTCACGCTTTAACCAGGTAAATTGATTTTGACTTATCTCTCCAGCACTTGAATCTAAAAAAATGTACTTGTAGTAATCATTTTTTTTTGTATAGAATAATTCGTTTTGCTCAGCATCAACGCTTTTGTCAAAATACTTAATTACCGTAGCGTAGCTGTCATGATTGCCCAAGACCAAATCAATATCAAACTTTAATAATGATTGAAAGAACCATTCATTGGAAGAACTCTTGCCAATATCTCCGCCAAAAATTATTTTACGAATACCCCTGGACTCAATATCATTGAGTATAATCTTCCAATTGTTTCGCATATTATCATCATGTTCAATTGGATTAACTGCTCCTAACGTAACCGGAAATTCTTCATCTAAATGAATATCTGTAATATATGCTATGCTCTCGTTCATAAGATACTTATGGTTGTAGTATTTTTATTTCCCACTGGTTGTCAATCAATTGATATAAAGTTCTTTCATGCAGCCTGCTTTTTTTGAATTCCATAAATTCTATTCGTACAGGATTAATGCAAATACCTCCCCAATCTACGGGCATTTTAATGGGCGACTTGCGATATTTTTCTTCTTGTATTCTAAATTGCTTATGTAATTCTTCTATGCTTTCAGTAGTCTCGCCTGCATTAAATGTTACTGAAACAATTTTAGATTCCAAATTCCTTTTATCAAAGTATATCTCAGCTTGTTCTTTAGAAATTTGCGTGACATCTCCCTGTATTCTAACTTGTCTTTTAGTAGATGTCCACCAGAACGTTAATGCTGCCTTCGAGAGACTTTCTATTTCTTTTCCTTTTCTTGATTGCATAGAACCAGTAACTATGAATCCATCTTTAGAAACTTCTTTTAACGAAACAAATCGAGCATTAGGATAGTCATCTAACCCCTGAGTTGATAAACAGCAAGCAGCTTGTAACTTTAAGTTGTTTTGGTCTAACTCTTCTTTAAACCATTTTTGAAACAAGGAAATAGGGTTCATCTTTATTTATTGTTTAATTTAATCCATTAAGACGCATAACGACAATATCAAATCGTCCTCCCATAAAAGTATCTTGAATTGAATTCTTTACGGGGAAATCCTTTGAATTCGATAATCCGGATAATGTTAATGCTCCATCAGCACCAATGGCTATGCCTTCAAACATTTCTGTCCCTTCTCCTCCAAAAATATTTGAATAAATTAGGAAAGAGCCTTTTGAGTTGAGCATCGTAATGAACGCATCGGAACGACCATTTAACTTTACCTTTTGATTACTTACAATTGGGAAATTGGATGAATTCGTTTGACCTATAATATATGCGATACCCTTTTTGTCAACTACAAAATTTCTAGGGCTTTCAGCGCTTTTTCCTCCTAAATAAGTTGAGTATACGATTCTATTTTTTCGTAAATTTAATCTAGTTACAAAGACATCTCTTTCTCCGTTAAATGTTGTTTGAAATGAATCTTTAGTGGTTGGAAAATCTAAGGAACTTGTCATTCCCATTAAGAATATATCACCTTTAGGTCCAATATCAATACCATAAAGTTGGTCGTTTTCTTTTCCGCCTAAATAACTAGAAAATTCCAGATTTGATAGTGTTTTATCAAAAACTGCTAAAAAAATATCATTAGCTCCAGAGTTACTTTCTTGAAGTGGGCTTTTTATTGGAAAATCAGATGAATCTGTTGTTCCTGAAATTATACAACGCCCCATACTATCAATAGCTAATGAAAAGCCCGTATCGTTTCCTGACCCACCTAAACAAGTTGACATCAATAGTTTTCCTTTTGAGTTAAATGTTGTAATAAATACATCTCTACCACCGGCTAATCGAGATTGAAAGGCGTTATCCGAGATTGGAAAATCAGAAGATTCCGTTCTTCCGATAATATGAACATTACCTTGTCTATCAATTTTAACATCTCTTCCGTCTTCGTCTTGACTACCTCCTAAAAAGGTTGACCAGACTAATTCACCAAGTGAATTTATTTTAAGCAAAAAGGCATCACTCTTTCCTCCAAATTTTGTTTGAAATCCGTTCTTGTGAATAGGGAAATCTTGCGAATAGGTGGTTCCAACTGCATAGATATTCCCTTTATCATCTGAAATAAGACCTTGAATAGCGTCCCATTTAGAGCCACCAAATTGTGCCAAATATGCTACTTTATCACCTTTAGCATTCAATTTAATAAGAAAAGCATCCATTCCTCCTTTGAGAGTGTATGGATTTTTTTCTACTCTTGGTAGATTTGAAGAATTTGAATGACAACCTAGATATATATTTCCATCTAAATCAACTGTTACGGCGTCGGCGTCATCGGTTCCCATACTTCCATAATAAGTCGAATAGGTGATTACAGGTAGTGACTTTTGGCATTGCACTTTGCTAAATGCATATAACATAATTATAATTAATACTATTGTTTGTTTCATATATTGATTAGTGTTCGAGACTTATAAAAAGTCACATTATAATCTATTTTTTAATGTTTTTAATCATAAGAGTATAGAGTCAGTCGGAGAAGTCTCAGTTAAACTTCAATCTATTTTAAAAATTCCTTTATGCTTTTTATATATTTCTCTTCTTGTTCCCAGACTATTATGTGTCCCGCATCTTCAATGAGTCTGTAGTTACCATTTGGATATAATTTAGCGTACTCAATGGCATAGCTATAGGGTACGTAATCGCATTGCCCTTGGATTACTAAAACGGGGATTTTTAGTTTTTTAATTTTTCCTCTAATATCTGGCACATCGTCATTGTTGGAAGCAATAAAAGCGTATAATCCAGCCCCGCCTTCTTCAGGCCTAATATTGAGCGTGTCACAGACCATACCTTTGGTTACTTTGGTAAATAAAGTATTTAATAACCTATCCATTTGTTTGTCAGAAACTAGTTTCACATCTGTTAGCATAGCAGTTCCGGCTATAATGGACTTAGGCTTTATTGCTGCAATATCTACTTCGGGCACAAAACCAACTACCATTTTAAATTTTAATGTATCTGGTTTTGGATAAACAGAATCCAAGTCAACATATTTTTTATTTACCATTCGCATTGGCAGCAATTCTCCAGGTGAAGAAAATATCATTTTGTGTACTCTATCCGAATGATTTACCGAATAATGCGCAATGATGTTCGCACCGAATGAATGCCCGATTAGGATTACTTTTTCTTGATTTATTTTTTCCGAAACTATTTCAGTTAAGTCTTTAATGTGTTTTTTAATTGAGATGTCTGAAAATTTTTCTAACCGGTCTGACAAACCAGAACCTCTTTGGTCATATAAATAAACATCGTGACCTGATTCTGTAAATTCTGATAGGGCGTTTATAACACTAGAATGTATATAACCACCTGGGCCTCCATGCAAATAGACAATTGGTGATTTTTTTATTAAATCTTGACTTTTAAGGTGTGTATAGGCAATCTTAAAGCCTTCACTCATTTTCCAGTACTTTGTACTTTTTCTCGGCTGAATGGATTTAACTGTTTCCGTCTCTGGTACTATAACCATTATAACAAATAACGATAGGGCAAGTGCTATTATACCAGCTAGTACCTTTAATGTATACTTTAAAAATTTCACCGTTCTTTGAGTTTTTTAATTGTTTTGGCAGCATTTTCATTTTCAGAATTTAAAGACAATGCTTTTTGATAATTCTTCAATGCTTTTTCCTTTTGATTAGCCAATAAATATGCTTCTCCTAAACTGTCATAGACATTTGAGGATTCAGGGTAGTTTAAAACATTCAGCTTAAAAATCTCGATAGCATCACTTACTTGTTTAAGTTCTAGCAAATCATACCCTAATCTATTTAGATGTTTTTCACTGAAATCATAGGAGTCTGAATCTTCAGATTTTAGTTTATTGTATTTATTGATTGCTGATTCAATGTCTTTTTCGAGAAGGACTTTACCAATAACTTCTGCGATATTAATTTTGGGAAGCTCGTAAGGCATATTATACAATATCCTTACCATAGCACTATTCAATTGAGGTCTATATTCAGAAGAATTATTACTCAACATTATTATTGAACTTCTGTCTTTCATGTCGCTAAAAAAGGCATTGGAAAACCCTACAAATTCTCCCGAATGTGTTAATGCCTTATTTCCATTAAAGGGAAGCTTTCTAACGAACCACCCAAACCCGTAAGGTCCAGATTCACCATTTGATAATTTTGGAACGGTAAAAGCTTTATCCAAGTTGGCTTTACTTAACAATGTATTTTCATGAAGTGCACTAACCCATTTCTCTAAATCATTTAAGGTGCTATAAATTCCACCGTCGCCAACAATATTTATAAAAGGATATCTATCGTTAGATTCTCTATTTTTTTCATTTGTTGTTTGCTTATAGCCGTAAGTTCGATTTGAAAATTTTATTTCATTCTCTTTAGAATAAACAAACGTATGTTCCATCTCTAAAGGATTAAAAACATATTGTTCCATAAATTTTGTAAAGGAAGTATTGCTTACTGCCTCGATTACCAAAGCCAAAAAGACATAATTTGTATTACTGTAATCAAACTTTTTATTAGGCATGAAACCTAATTCTGGTTTGTACTTTTTATATAATTCATATACGAAAGTATTATCAATGACTTCTCCTTTCTCGTCAAATGCTTTTTTAAAATCCGAGAATTTTCTATTCAATAACTGCTGATATTCTGGAATTCCTGAAGTTTGATTTAGCAGTTGTCTAATCGTTAGTTCCTCATAAGGAAAGTTTGGCAAATGAATTAGTACTTTATCATCATAATTAAGCTTTCCTTGTTCCTGTAAAATCATGATTCCAATGGCAGTAAATTGTTTACTCAACGAGGCTAATAAAAACTGAGAATTGGATGTGATAGGAGTGCGAGCTTTTTCGCCATTGTCACCAAATGACTTTTTATAAAGCACTTTATCATTTTCTATTATTAAAATAGAACCGTTAAAAATGTTATTCTCAGATGAGTACTTGAATAATTGCTCGAATTTTTTCGCTTTTTGAGTCTTATCGTTTGTAACTTGAGCACTAGAGCAAGCCGAAAATAGCAATATCCACTGAAGTAATAGTATTGGTTTAATAAATCGTTTCATAATTATTTTATCATGTAATTCATAGCAAAAATGAAAAGCTAATACGTAACAAAAAACTATTCTAATTAAACAACCAAAATTGTAACCTAAACAGCACTAGTAAAGTCATAACTGGTGTATGCTATTCAAAAACTGTCGTTCAATACCCAAATAGTACTGTTTATTAGTATTATTAAGAATATATATAGAAACACAATAGTTTTGTTGTTTAATTATGATTTTACACATTAAAAAATACAGTTTATACTACCTCGTTTTAATAGGTTTATTGATACCACTAATCATATTGGAAAAAGAAGTTCATTTTATAATATGGGCATTAACAAGTGTATTTATTGTTGTCGTTTTGTTCTTCCTAGAAAGAATAAGATATCATCAGAAATTTAAAGCATTACAGCAGGAAAAACTCGTAGCAGATTTGGCCTTGCTAAAAAGCCAAATCAACCCTCATTTCTTTTTTAATACACTAAATAACTTATATGGATTAACCATTAAAAATTCAAAGAAAGCACCCGAAGTTATATTGGGGCTTTCTGAAATGATGCGCTATACTATTTATAAAGGAAAAGAAGAACTTGTTACTTTGGAGGAGGAAGTAAATTATATGGAATCTTTTATTTCCTTACAAGAGATAAGATTGGTTAAAGCATCAAAAATTACGTTTGTAAAACGGATTAAAAATCCAAAATATAAGGTTGCACCACTATTATTTATTATTCTAGTGGAAAATGCTTTTAAACATGGTTCTGAAAAGCTGGGTAAAGATGCTTTTGTTAAAATTTCCTGTCAAGATTCTAGTACCGAAATCTGTCTTCAGGTAGAGAACTCTTTTGATGCAGATGAAAAGAATGAACAAGGAATTGGTCTTGATAATTTAAAAAAGAGATTATCTCTATTGTACCCTAATAAATATGAACTTAACCTAGTGGCAAAGGATAATATCTTTAAAGCAACTTTAAAAATTTTTAAATAATGAATTTGTCCTACTTAATTATTGATGATGAGCCGATAGCACACGATATCATTATGACTTATTCTGCAGAGCTAGAATACTTGAAGTTAAAAAAACAATGCTACACCGCATTGGAAGCTATCAATTATCTTCAAAAATCATCAGTCGATTTTATATTTTTAGATATTGAAATGCCTAGGCTTAAAGGATTGGATTTTTTAAAGACACTTCAAAATCCTCCAGAAGTAATTATTACAACAGCTTATCAAGAATACGCATTAGAAGGCTACGAATTGAATGTAGTTGACTATTTATTAAAGCCCTTTAGTCTTGAGAGATTTTTAAAGGCCATAGGCAAATTGCGGGCATCTTCCATAAAAAGTGATAAGATTGAAACAAATTCTGTAGTATCAAAAACACTTTTTGTTAAAGGCAATAAAAAGCTACATCAATTTATACTGGATGATATTTTGTTTGTTGAAAGTATTGCGGGTTTAGTCAAAATACATTGTGAATCGCAAATAATTACAGCTTCAGAATCATTATCTTTCTTTGAAACTGCGCTACCAAAAAATAATTTTATTCGGGTACATAAGTCTTTTATTGTTGCCTTTAACAAGATAAACTCAATTGAAGGAAATATTGCCCATATTTCTGAGCATAAAATTCCACTAGGAAGGGCGTATAAAATGAATTTAAAGGGTTTAATTTAAAGTAAAGAGATTATTACCTAAAGCTTCTTTAAAAGTTGATTAATATAAATTCTCTTCCATTCATACAATTCCTTTGATTTCAGCAAGTTGGAGTTTTTGATATTAAATTATTGCAAGTTTCATCTTTACCTGTTTCAATTATACGGTTTTCGCAATTTCTATATGAATATTTATTAATTATTACTCTTTATTTCTTATAAATCAAACTATCACATATTTTTTATATAAATCTATTTGTTGTTTGTTTTTAAACTACAGTTCAATTATATCTAGTTATGCTTGATATTGCTAGAAGAATCTACCTTGGTAATGTGTGTCTTTATTTGTTTCAATACTTCAGTAGGATTTTCTAGTTGGGGGTAGTGACCAACTTCATCAAGTGTGATAACATTTGGATGAGGAACAAGTTCTAGGTACCTATCCACTGTTTGCATACCAGTGACTGGGTCAAGTTGCCCACTCATGTATAGAACAGGAACTTGAGGGTTTATTATAGCACCTACCCATCGTTCTCTATTATTTTTGCGGTCATAAGATGCATGAGTTAGTTTGTCTGCTATTTTATATCCTTTTTGATGGCATATTATGTACCATTGATTTATTAAATCTTGTGCGGTTGGTTTAGAGTTCGGTCCAAAAACTTTATTGAAACTTTTGTTAAATAATGTTTGATTAGTAAAGGATGCCGCCAACGCACCAATTGGGCTAGAGAATAGCGACTGAATAATTGTTGGATTGTGAGTTTCTGGAAATAGCCCACCATTTAGTAAGGTTACCGATTCTATTCTTAACGGATATTCTTCTTTTTTCTCAATATTTCTTGCTAGAAGTTCTTGAGCTACATTGTCGCCATAATCGTGTGCAATAAGATTTATACTTTCAATATTAAGTTTTTTCAACAAAGACTCTAGAATGTCTGTTTGCATAGCAATACTATAATCTATACCATTAGGCTTATCAGAAAACCCAAAGCCCAACATATCCATAGCAATTAATCGATAGTGAGTTTTAAGCTCTGGCCAAATCAAATGCCAGTCAAAAGATGAAGTAGGATAACCATGCAGTAGCACTACTACTTTTGTAAATTCACCTCCCGAGTCATGATAAGACAATGTTTTGCCTTTATAATTGAATAATAGCTCTTCTGACTTCCAATCAAGCAAATCTTGACTAACACTTTCTATTGAAGGTGTTTTGTCTAATTTGGTATAGACAAATGCAATTGTTATAACTATAAAAGCTGATACTAAAATTTTCTTAGGTTTACCGATAATCATTATTTAAAAAGCTGCTTCATTATTCTTCGATGGGTTTTTTGATTTCTTGATTATGCTTAATAAATGATACTAGGTCTTCTTTGTATTTTATAAGAGCCTCTTCACTAGCCCCTTGATAGGCTGAAAATGCAATTTTATCCCCTCTTTTAACAGTAACTTTTTTAAGTGGCCCTTCAAATAATAAATGTCCAGCATCTTTATACAGAATGAGTTTAATTGGATTGTTCTTTGTTTGTTGAGCATCTATCCAGTCTTTTATCGATATTGGTGAATTAGAATATGTTCTTGTCCAGACATAGTCTGTTTCCGATTTTCCAGCCCAATTATCTTTTTCACCATACAAAACAATAGTCGGAATTGAAACATCCTCAAGGGTATAACCAGTTGCCGCAGGAGCTTCTGAAATTATTCCCTTAATTTTACTATGGGTAAACTGGCTTCCAGCATATAATACTGTTCTACCACCATTAGATGCTCCGTAAAGGAATATATTTTGAGTATCCCATTTATCACTTTCAAGCACATACGTAATTGCACCCTTGTAAACGCCCCAGATTAAATTCTGCTTGCCGCTGTTTGTTACTCGACGCGTGACAAAATTCCAATCCAATCCATTCATTGCATAAGAATCAAAAGATATCGTTGCAAACCCGTTCTTCCTTAACATTTCTATTCGTGCCTGGTCATCTTCCCGAAAACCAGCTCCACCATGAGCATATATGACAATAGGAGCATTTTTGTTTTTTTTTGGAACCCATATTTCCACATGTTTGTTTTTCGGGTCAAATTCGGCTACAGTGCCATTGGTTGTATACCAACCTCTAGCATTTACTTTCTTAAGTTCTATGGGTTCCTTAACAGATTTACACCCATAAACAATTCCGATAATTAGAAATAACAGCGAGATTCTTTTCATTTTCTATTACTCATTTAACACCTTTCAATTATTAATTAGTGTTCAAAACCTATAAAAAATCACATTATCAATAAACTTTTGGAAGAATTCTTTTGGCTTATCTCTGTAATTGTTGTGCTCAAAATTTTAAAGATCTCAACATCATTTACTCGGAAAGATTTTTTGAAGATTTACCCTTGGCGCTTATTTAATTTTAATATGAGCCTTTTTTTAAACCTTTGTCTTTAAGATAACAAGCCAATATATTACCCATGATTTACGCTATAATAATCCATGCACAAAGAATACCAATAAAATATATCAAACTGTATGAAACTATATTTTTTGACTTTCGAATATCCAAAGGATTATTTTTTCCAATTGAAAAAAGAAATATTATCAAAGAAATTGCTCTGATACTTTTTCCTTGTTCCAAGGCATAAGATGCTATTTTTACAAAATGTTTTGCTACAAAAAATATCGGAAAAAATAAGACTGCATTGAGTGTTATAAAAAATGTTCTGACAGAAATTTCAAAAGGGGGATTTCGAAGAACCTTTGTTTGTGCTTCGGTAACATTGGGATCAAAATTAACACCAATGAATACTCCATAAATCAATAGAGCAGAAACAAAACTCATGATTCTTATTTTATTTTTTTCAAAATTACTCATTTGTGAAATTGCAATTAGTTGCGCTAATTGAGCGCATGAGATTAGTAAATTTATATTTTGATTAATATTCGTCTTTTACCAGTGGGTTTAGAATTTTTGCTTAGAGTTTCACCCTTTTGTTTATTTAATTTTAATATGAGTCTTTTTTAAACCTTTGTCTTTAAGATAGTAAGCCAACTCTTTTGCCTCACCCATGTTAGCATGGTGTAATAAGGTAAAACCATGAGGCCCTTTAGCGAATATTAATTCCGGATAAGCTTCTAAAGTAGATTTTACGATATCTGTTTTACCAAGCATAGTAAGTGTAAATAAGTTGACTCTTGCCCCTTTTGATATTAAATAATTGGCTATTTCTTTATTGCCTAAATGAGCAGCTCCTTCAATAGCTTCTTCATAATCAGAACTTCCCCAGTCATAACTAGAGTATATTAAGTTTGGGTGTTCGTTCAACATTTCCTTGACAAGTGGTAAATTTTTATGACCTGCCACTACAAATTCTTTAACCAATTTTATGTCAATTGGTTCTGGTTCCTGAAGCTCTTGAGCAAAAGAAAGATTGGGGGCAAGACTAGCTAAAACAATACCACTTGCCGCGTTTTTAATAAATGTTTTTCTGTTCATAATTATAAATTTATTATTCATTATAATTGGTTAGTGACACAAAACAGAATTTATTACATTTCTATTAATATCTACAAACTCTAAAAGTCCCAGGCACTAGACAATTAACTCGAAAATCTAGGGGAATTTTATTGCTAGTCATATCGATTCGTAGTTGGAATAAAGAAAAAAAATATTGAGTTAAGAAAAGTTGATTACAATCAAGAAATAGAATTGAAATGAGTACATCTATGGATATTCAATAAATAACTTCTTTGAAAAGTCTTCTTGATAATATAAAGTAGCATCTAATTCTAATAACTTACATTTAGCGCAGCTGGATTAAAATAGTATCTATTTGGAGAAGTCATTTTTGGAAATAATAAATAAGATTGGAAAATTCAATGATGAAGAGTTGCTTCTTCTAAAGAATGAACTTCAATCCTATGAGCTAAAAAAGGGAGATAACCTATTAAAGGTGGGAGAAGTCTGTTCATCTCTATGGTTTGTTGTTTCTGGAAGTTTTTATGAATACGGCATTAATCCAGAACTAGATAAGGTCGTTATTGATTTATATACTACAAATGATTGGGTAATAAATCATAAGAGTTTTTCTACCCGAAAACCTTCAGAATATGCAATACAAGCCTATAAAAAGAGTGTTGTACATGAACTAACTATTGATTCTGTTCATAAACTCATTTCAAAATCACAATCATTCTTAACAATGGGTAGAATATTGGAGGAATCTACATCTCGTATTGACTTCTTTGATAATAATAGTACGCCAGATGACAAATATGATTTTATACTGAAGAACAAACCACAGCTTCTACAAGAATTCCCGCAAAAAATCATCGCATCTTACCTTAAAATAACTCCTGAAACATTAAGCAGAGTTCGGAAAAGGTTATCTAAAAATTAACTGTATTTCTTGATTTCAATCAAGTATTCAATCAACTATCTTCTATGATATTTGTCTCTCTAGATAAATAGCTCAAACATTGGAAACAAAATTTTATCAAAGTGCCGGATTTTCTTTAGCAATAGCTTCTTTTTTAGCAATCACGACCATGCTACTGCACCCATCAGGAGGTAATCTTGGACATATTATTAAAATAGCCAATCCATTACGAATAACACATGCACTTGCCATTTTTTGCTTACCATTTATATTATTTGGTTTTTATGGTTTATCTCAAAGACTTTCTGGTCATTGGCGATTATCTACTTTGGCATTTATAATTATGTCTTTTGGACTTTTCGCCGGAATGCTTGCGGCATTATTCAATGGTTTGGTTTTGCCCTATTTCTTAAACCAATATTCAGAAAATCTTACGGGAAGCATAGATACATTAAGACCAATCATTAACTATGGTTTTGCAATTAATAAAGCTTTAGCTTATGTGCTGATTGTATCATTTTGTTTGGGAATTGCTCTTTATTCTGCATGTGTAATTGTATCGAAAAAGCTGCCTAAATGGATAGGTTTTTTTGGTATTATAATTTTAATCGTAGCCATTTTAGGAGCTTTAACAAATTTTGTATTCACAAGTCTAGTGGGTTTTAGAATTTTCATTTTTAGTATTGCTGGTTGGATTCTTTGTTCAGGAATATTATTAGTTAAATCCAATAACTAGACTTATGAAAGAAAAAATTAAGAAAGCCTATGACGAATTGGCTAAAAATTATAACCGCCTGATAGACCATAAACCGCATAACGCTTACTACGATAGACCCAATACATTAGCCTTGTTTGATGATGTTAAAGAGAAGTCCATTCTAGATGCTGCTTGTGGACCTGGAAAATATGCGGAAATTTTACTTTCAAAAGGAGCAACAGTATCAGGTTTTGATTTAAGTCCAGAAATGATAAAACTTGCAAAAACTAGAAATAGAAATCAAGGAGAATTTTTTGTACACGATTTGGCCGAACCTTTGACATTGATAAAAGATGAATCCTTTGATTATGTTCTTTGTGCTCTTGCAATGCATTACTTAGAAGATTGGAATTTAACCATAAGAGAATTCAATCGTGTGCTCAAATCAAAAGGAAGATTAATTGTCTCAATAGAACATCCTTTTTTTGAATATAATTATTACAATTCAACGGAATATTTTAAAACCGAACCCGTAAAATGCATTTGGTCAGGTTTTGGAAAGCCTATTGAAATGAACAGCTATAGACGCTCTCTTAATAATTGCATCTTACCATTTACAGAAAACGAATTTTATATTGACAAGTTAGTTGAACCTATGCCTGTAAAGGAGTTTGAGGAATTAGACCCGAAGCATTACAAAGAATTAAATGAGTTTCCCGCCTTTATGTGTATCAAGGCAATTAAGAAATAATTTGTATATTTAACTATCTAAAACAATTTAAATGGTTAAAATTTCATTGTTGAACCCAGGTACATATAATGGGACCTATAAGTTAATTGGAGGTTCGTTGTGTTTAGATTTCTCGAACACTATAAGTTTTAGAAATAAAACCAATCCCCACGAGTGGTTAGATTCAATAGAAAATCTGATTTCTTGGTGCGAAATAACTGAAACGTTAAATAAATCTCAGATAGGTTTTTTGCATAAAGAACTGCTCCAAAAAGATGAGGAAAGTGAAGCAAATTGGAGTGTTCTTAGGGAGTTTAGGGAAGTAATCTACAAAATCTTTTCGGCAATTGCAGAATCGAAAAATCCTAGTAAAAAGGATATTTCATTCATCAACGAAATTGCAAAACAGAAATCCAGTTGGCAAGAACTTCAAATTAAGGACAATCAAATTCAAATATCTCCCAGCCAAGAACTTTCAGCCTATGAACACTTAATTTGTAAAATCTACAATTCTACTATTGAAACATTGACTCAATTTAAGACAAAAAGGATAAAAAAATGTTCTGCGTGTCAATGGCTTTTCTATGACACTAGTAAGAATTCAAGTAGAAAATGGTGTGTTATGGAAGATTGTGGCAACCGTGATAAAGTAAATAGATTCAATAAGCGAAAATTAGATAAAGCAAAATAAACCTAGTAGAGCAAACAACAAGCTTTTAATGTAAATGAGCAATCAAAAACCTTCAATATTATACTTAACAGATTTTTATTATCCAGCAAAAGGAAGAGAATATTATAAGGAAGATTTATACATCATTTCACAATTAAAAAATGATTTCGAACTTATTATTTGCCACCCTATAGATTCTAAAAACTATGAGGCGTTAGTCGATTTGGTAATGTTTAGAAACACAGGTTCTGTTATGTATTATAAAACATATTTTGAAAATTTTGTAGCTCGAACAAATTCAAATACTATCACGACGTATAACGAAATGATTGGTAAAGGTGATATGTTAGGAAAACAACATTTGCTGGATTTAACAGCTTTACAATATCCTGTAATACCAACTGTAGAGTCCTTTGAAGATTTAAGATTATTACCATCAACAAAGAAATATCTCCTTAAACTCAAGAATGGTGCTGATTCAATAGGTATGAAGTCTTTATCATATAAAGAATTAATTAGTGAAAGTATTCAAGATTATGTTATTCAGCCATTCATAGATTTTGTTTACGAAGTATCCTTCTATTTTATTGACCATGAATTTCAATATGCCCTGTATGCTCCAAACAAAAACAAAAGATGGGATTTAGAAGAGTACACGCCTACCAAAGATGATTTAGTGTTCGCCAACAAATTCATTCTTTGGAATGATATTAATTATGGAATACAGCGAGTTGATGCGTGTCGACTTGAAAGTGGGAAACTACTATTAGTCGAACTTGAGGATTTGAATCCCTTTTTATCGATTGAAGCTTTACAAGAATCAAAAAAACAAAAGTTTATGGCCGCATTAAAAACTTCAATCAAGACAGTCATAAACAACAAAAAATAAAGAGATGGAATATAAAAAGTTAGGTAATTCAGAATTAGTAGTTTCTTCATTATGTCTAGGTACAATGACTTTTGGTGATGGTGCTGATGAAGCAATGTGTAAAGAGTTGTACAAACTATCAAGAGATAAGGGAATTAACTTTTTTGATTGTGCAAATGTTTATGCTGACGGAGAATCTGAAAAGATATTAGGTGCCCTAATCCATGGACATCGTGATGAAGTTGTAATTACTACCAAAGCATATTATCCCACAGGAAATGGTATGGATGATAGGGGGTTAAGTAAAAAACATTTAACACGTGAACTGGAAAAGAGTCTAAAGCGGCTGAACACGGACTATATTGATATCTATTATATGCATAGTTTCGATAAAGACACTCCTCTTGAAGAAAGTCTTTCTACACTTAATGACTTTGTTAATCAAGGAAAAATTAGATGCATTGGTGTTAGTAATTTTGCGGCTTGGCAGATTATGAAAGCAGTTGCCATTACTGAACGGTACAATTATAATTCGATTACTTGTATTCAACCCATGTATAATTTATTGAAACGACAATGCGAATCTGAAATTTTACCAATGGCAAAATCAGAAAATATGGGAATAGTTCCTTATAGCCCTTTGGCAGGTGGAATGCTTACTGGCAAATATCTCACAAAGACAGATGATAAAAGCAGATTCTATTCCAGTGAAATGTATCAGAAAAGATATGAGGATAAAATCAATGATGAAGCCACAAAAAGATTTGTGGATTATTCAAAAGCAAATAATTATAACCCTGTGAGTTTGGCAATTGCTTGGGTAAGTTCACATTCTAGTGTTACCTCTCCAATTGTTGGAGCTCGTAATGTAGCTCAATTAAAACCTGCCATAGCTTCAATGGATATTAAAATGACCGATGAATTGAAAAAACTGATTTCTGGCTTCACTCCAGCACCTGCATTAGCAACAGACCGCCAAGAAGAACAATTATTAATCAATAATTAGACTATAAAAATGATATGAAGAATAACTCCAACAATTCAATAAAACCACTTCCAGAAAAGCTAGTAATAGATTTCTTCGAAAGAGTTTGGCATAGTCCGCATGAATTGGGTGCCATAGACGAATTAATGACCGAGGACTACACTATTACGACTGCGGGAAAAAGTATAAAGGGTAGAACAGAATTTAAAAAATGGGTAGGTGAGTTTCAAAAGCAACTACTTGATGCAAAAACGGAAAACGTAGATATTTTTTATAATCAGCAAAAAGATAAAGTAGTTTCTAGATGGGTATGTTCTGGAAGAAATAATGGGCTTTTTGGACTCGAATCTGACAATAGGTTTATTTCTTTTAGTGGTATCGCTATATGGACAATTAAAGAAAAAAGACTTTCAGAATGTTGGGTTGAAAGAAGTGCTCATGAATTATATCAAACCCTAATTTCTGGTAAGCAAGAAAATGATTTTGTTTAACATCATAGAATTAAAAAAGAGAAAGAGTAATTGCCCGCAAGTTTATATCCAAAAAATATGCTTATGTAATAAATTCTTTTTGTGCCACTAATCATGTATAACAGAGAATAACAATAAATAATATGAATTCCATCGAAACCATTTTATTAAATTTTTCTGAAATCCGAAGACGAAGTATAAAGCTTTGGAGTGGAGTACCTAGCGAATATTTGAACTGGAAACCTGACGAAAATGCATTTACAATTATTGAAATGATACGCCACGTTTTAGAAGGCGAACATCTGTTTCATAAAATAGTCCAGAATCGTGGGAATTTAGGAAATTATCAATCCCCTTGGAAAGATTTAAAATATTCTGATTTAAAAAACGAACTGATTTTTTCTGAAAAATATAGAACCGATTTTTTGAAGATGATAAGCGAATTGGAAGAATCTGACTTGAAAAGCGTAAGTATTGAAAGAACTGAAGTTGGACAAAGTAAATTACTCGGAGATTACCTTAATCGAATAGCATATCATGAATCCGTCCACACAGGACAATTATTAAGTTATTTAAGAACTCTTGATATAGAGCGTCCTAAAATATGGGACTAGTCAAACTAAAGTGGTTTAAACAATCTAAATGAGAACCAGAACTTACAATAGAAATGATAAGGAAAGCATCATCAGGTTGGTAAAAGATGGTCTGGCTGAATTCGGTTTTGATTATTTAACTGAAACTTCAGAATCTGATTTAGTGGATATCGAAGAAGAGTACTTGTACAGTAACGGTACTTTTTTGGTTCTAGAAAATGAGAATGGACTTTTAGGTACTGGCGGAATAAAAGAAATAGGAGAAGGTATTTATAAGATTAGAAAAATGTATGTTCATAAATCGCAAAGAGGAAAAGGTTATGGTAAGCAAATATTAACACAACTAATTGATTTTGCCATATGGAAAAAAGCGAAGAAAGTGGTTCTAGAAACATCTGTAAGAATGACATCTGCAATTGCATTATATAAGAATTTTGGTTTTGAAACTGTGAACGAAAAACCTGTCTCTTCAAGATGTGATTTGACTTTTACTAAAGATATAAACCATGGATAGTACATCAAAACAAATTCCCGAAAAACTTGTATTGGATTTCTTTGAAAGAGTTTGGCACAGTCCACATGAACTCGATGCCATAGATGAATTAATGACCGAAGATTATATGATTAGCAATGCGGGAAAAATTATAAAGGGTAGAACAGAATTCAAAAAATGGGTAGGTGAATTTCAAAAGCAACTAGTCGATACAAAAACGGAAGGTTTAGATGTTTTTTATAACGAACAACAAAACAAAGTAGTTTCCCGATGGGATTGTTCAGGTTACAATAATGGTCTGTTTGGACTCGAACCTGACAATAGGTATATTTCATTTAGCGGTATCGCTATATGGACAGTTAGGGATAATAGACTTTCTAAATGCTGGGTTGAAAGAAGTGCTTATGAACTATATCAAACTCTAATTTCTGGAAAACTAGAAAATGATTTTGTATAGCATTAGCTGTTCTCTAAAAGATTTGAAAAATGGAACAACCGACGGATAAAAAGAATGTCTAGAATTGGACTAAACGGATGATTTTATCAATGAATAGAAAACCCTTGGGTTTTCAAGGAAGTAGAAACCTTATTTTCCACTAAGACTTGTTTAGTCTTGACAAGTTCCATAAGGGCATTAGCAATTCTTTTAAAGTTAGTTTCGATTTGAGCGTGCCGACAGTTAAGCGAAATGAGTAGCTGGGTTTAATTTAGAATTGGTTATGCAATGCCCGTTTTTCGATTACCCGAAAAACAATAGAGGCTTTATCCATTATAGACCCCTTAGAATATGTAAGACAGCGATTTGGTTTTTAAGGATTTTCGAGTGATGGCTTTCCGATGAAAAGCGGACTTGATTCACAATTTTGGCCCGGGAATGTAGTGTTCCTTCCCAGAGCAGCGGGAAAGGTTAACGGAATGGAAAGCTAAAATTGGGGATTGTGTTCAAGACCTTTGTTGTGAAGCTCTTTTCACGAAATGAAGCTTTTGTGAAATGTAGAGGGAATGTGCTGAAAGATTAATAGCCTTAAAAGGAAATTATTTTATTATTCTTAAAAAATCATCTTTATAGGTCATTCCAATTGGGATTGTCTTTTTGTCTATATAAATCTGGTTTCCATATACTCTTGTAATTTTATCAATGTTTATGACATAGGAACGGTGTACTTGAATAAATTTAAAACTTTGCAATTTTTCATTCCAATTGCGTAAACTATCCAAAACCAGATAGCTTTTTTCTTTGGTAACAATATTAATGTAATCTACCTCTGCTTTCAAAAACAAGACATCATCCGCACTAATCTTGTATAAGGTCTTATTGGAATACAGAAATAGATTTTTATCAATCTCTCTGTTTTGAAAATTAGCATCGCTTCTTACTCTTGTAACTGCCTTAAAAAAACGTTCATATGAAAAAGGCTTTAATAAATAATCAACAACAGCTTCTTCAAATGCTTCAAGGGCGTAGTCAGGATATGCCGATGTTACAATAACTTTTGGCGGGTTCATTAATGTCTTTAAAAATGAAAGCCCGTTCAATTCAGGCAATTGAATATCCAAAAATAAAACGTCAACTTTTTGCATCTCTGATGTCGGAATGTTCAGTCCCGTTTCATAAATACCAATACATTCGAGAAACGGCGTTTTGTCGACATAGCTTTTAAGCACTTTCTGTGCAGATTTTTCATCTTCTAGAATTAAACATTGAATCATAATTGTATCGTTAGCAAAACTTTAAACGTTTCACCTCTTTTGTTGATTTCCATTTTATGCTTATTCGGGAACAATAATTGCAACCTCCTTTTCGTATTTTCAAGTCCAATACCACTTTCTTTCCAATCGTTCTCCAATTCATTTTCTGCAATCTCTTTAAACGAATTTTCTGCATAAAAAGTGAGTTTTTCATTGTTCGATTTTATTTTTAAAAGAATCAAATGCTTTTCGCCTTTTAACATACTGCTATATTTAAATGCATTTTCTACCAATGAAATAAATAGTAAAGGAGGTATTTTTTCCTCATAATCATCTATATCTTCCGACCAATCCACTATAATTTTATTAGATAAACGTTCATCCTGAAGATTGATATAATCCTTTATATGGCGTATTTCTTTTTTTAAAGGCACTTTACTTTTTTGCCCTTCAGTCAAAATATACCTAAAACTATCAGAAAGTTTTAAAATTAAATCAGGTGTTTTATAATCTCTTTCTAAGGCGCTTACATAGATAGTATTCAGCGTATTGAATAAAAAGTGCGGGTTTATCTGACTTTTCAAGACACGTAATTCTGCTTCTTGATTTTTTACAGCTGCAATATCCAATTCTTGTTGTTTATGATACAATTCTTTCAAGGAATAAACTGCAAAAAACAAAATAGTCAATGAAGAATAGCTTATAAAGTTGGTCAAAATTCCTGCCCAATAGTTATGAGAATCCCCCGTATGAAAAAAACCATCGATGTAGAATTCTAAAAAAGCAAGACTTACAAAAAATAATATTATGAAAGGTGCTATTCTTCTTTTGTTATTTATTGAAAAAAACCACAAGTACATCGTGTATACAGGAATCATATTAAAAATTAAATTTAATAATTCATGCATCAGACCCATTGAATATCCACCATCATTGCTGAAGAATTTAATATAAGGATATAATAAAACTAAACACCAAAAAAGCACATGCAATACTGGTTCTAACTTTATTATGTTTTGGAACGTAAGTTTCATTATTCAACTCTTTGTTGCTCGTTTGCCAATCCTTGGTTTCGGTCTCGCGATTTTAAATTTTGGTTTCCGAAGTTATAGGATAAATTTATACTTACCCTTCTACTATCCCTCCGTCCACTTCCGAAATAAGTCAGGCCGTTAAATTCGGCCACTCCTTCAAAATTGCTTGTGTAAAAAATATCTGTTACGACCAGACGTATGTTCAAGTTTTCATTTAAAAATTTTCGTTGCAAACCGACATCCATACTCCAAATAGGGTTCATTTTAAAATTACCACCAAAAATATTGGGGCCATTATAGTACCCTAAAATTTCGGCATTAAAATCATTGCTTAATTTAAAGGAATTCTGTGAATAAATTTTATATGAAAAAATTTGTAGGTCAATTATAGCGTCGTCTCCAAAATTCGCCTGATTGTCAATGTATGAAGTACTAAAATTAAAGTATGTTTTGAACCAACTATTTAGCGTTAATGATATATTGGAATTAAAACCAAAAACCGTCTGACTACCGAGGTTTTCATAGGTGCTAAAAGTTGCTCTTGGGTCGTTTTCTTCTGGCCCGACCAATCGTGTTATCTTATCCTTTGTTTTGCTATAAAAAACCTTGAAATTGTAATTTGATTTATGAGAATACCCAACTTCAAAATTATCTACGGTTTCAGGACGCAAAAACGGATTTCCTTTTTCAAAAGATAATTGTGTAATCTGGTCTGTAAACGGGTTCAGCAAAAAATAATTAGGGCGATTAATGCGGCGACCATAATTAAAAGAATAGTTGTTATTTTCGCTTGCCCGTAAGGTCAATCCCAAACTTGGAAACCAATTTAGATAGTCCAGTTTTACAGGCGGTTCGTCCAATTCAGTAACAAAAGCCTGTAAATCACCATTGATATCGGTGTTTTCCGCTCTCAAACCTACTGATAGAATCCATTTATCAGAAATTGATTTTGAATAATTCAGATAATTGGCGAATACGTTTTCTGTATAATTAAATAATCGAGAGCGGCTATTGTTCTGTTGAAAAATGTCATCAATTTTATCAGAAAACAAATATGTGTTATCAGTAATAATTTTACTAGTTTTTATACCTACACCTAGATTACCACCCCAAAGTTTATGTTCAAAATCAATTTTAGACGTATAAATATCAATTTGGGTAGGGGCATCGATTTGACTGATTTGTTCCAATAACAATTCATTTTGGTCATTAAAATATTGGTTAGGTTGAAACCGCTCGGATTCGTTGCGATATTTTCCATAATCTAAATCTATATTCAGTCGCTGTCCGTTTTCATTTTCATACAAATAATTGAGATTATATGTTTGACGTGAGTTTTTTGCGTGTGATGCCCCATTTACCAACAAAAGACTATCTATTTGATTCGGTGTATTTTCATTTGAAATTTGAGTTTTGGAAGGCAAATTTCGGTCACTTGAGCCCTTGTTTCCATTAATCAATATGCCAAGCGTGTGATGTTTGACTAAAAAAAAATCTGTTCCCAATTGAAAATTAAAATCTTGCGAGTTGGTTTTAAAATTATTGGTTTCGAGTAAACGAAGACCATTTTGATAATTGTCAAACCTACTTTCATTAAAACGAGCATTGTCAGAAATGCCGATTGATGAATAAATATTCAACTTCTTATTGCGATAATTTCCGCTTGCATTTACATTATAACGTGCATATTTACCTTGACTATAAGTAGTTTTTAGAGTGCCATTTACCCCAAGGTTTTTATCTTTTTTCATTCGAATATCTATAATACCAGCATTGCCTTCGGCGTCGTAACTAACATCAGGATTTGTAATGATATCAAGTCTATCAACTTGTTCGGAAGAAATATTCTGAAGATAATTACTCAAATCATCCCCGATCAAGGGTAGTCGTTTGCCATCTATATAGACCAAAAGTCCTGTTCGGCCGAGAATATTAATGTTGTTATTGTTATCCATAACTACGGTGGGGGCTTTTCTCAATAACGAAATGACATCAAACCCGACACTATTTACAGTTCCTTCGACATTAAGTATAGTCCTGTCGGCTTTAGCAGAAATTATCGGTCTGGAAACAGTTACAGTAACTTCATTCAATTCTTCCAAAGATTGTATCAACGTGGTTACTCCTAAATCAAGTTTTTGGTCTGTTGCTAATTCAATGTTACTTAATTTCAAATTGTTGAAGCCAAGAGATGAAAATTCTAAAGAATAAGAACCTTTTGGGATGTTATTTATTTGATAAAACCCATTTTCAGTAGTAGTTCCAGCTTTTACCAAACTACCGTCAGCTACAGAGTATAAAATTACATTGGCAAATGGAACTGGGAATTGTTTTTCGTCTTGCAAATAACCGCTAAGTGTAGCCGACTGTGACATTGCATGACTACAAAAAAGGAATAATATTAGTCTGATAGCGAGAATTTTCATAGCAACTTCTTTTTGAATTAAAGTAAAGTTGCCAAACCATTTTACGTTAAAAAACTTTAATCTGTTAACAATGCATTTCAGTCTGTTAAAAAAAAATAATCAAGGATAAACAGAATTTCTATTTTCGGAAATTCCCTAAACCAATCTATTTTGATCTTGACCAAGCAATAATAAGACCAGATGCCATTTCTGAACTGGAAAAAGTTAGAGACTATTTGCGCCAATTTCCAAAATCAAAAATTGTTATTAGATTGTACACAGACAGTAGGGGCAATGACAACTATAATCTTCGCCTATCGGAAAAACGTGCCAAATTTACTTTGGAGTACTTGGTCAATAAAGTAATTGATCCAAATAGACTTCGTGCCAAAGGATATGGCGAAAAACAACTCTTGAACAGATGCACTAATGGTATCGACTGCTCTGATGAAGAACATAATATCAACAGTAGATCTGAACTTATAATTAAATAAAATTTACAATTAAATTTTATACATTTAAAGAATTACATCCTTGCAATGCATAGAAACATGGTATAATAGAAGAATACATTTCACTTTGTGATACAAAACCATAGAAGAATTTAAAACGGAAATGTCTGACCAAAAAATAGATGCATGATTCTTATCTAATTGTGTACTTTTTTGTTGTAAGTCCATTAATAATATCACAGTCATTGTTATAATTAAGGATAAAGTATGTAAGGTATTGTTGCGTTCTTTGGTTCACTTCCATTGACCATGCACTCTTCACTTTCTGTTTTCTTACATATCCCGTACCGCTACCATCTCTTTTTTTTAAAAGCAAAACAACAACATCCGTTCTTGGAGACGGCATAAAGCCAGCCCTGCCTTTAGCAGGGCTTTTTTATACGTCTTTACCAAGTCCAGATATTGTAATCCGTACAGCATCAAAAAAAGGGTAACAGCAGACGGCACTATGGGAAGTAAATCTAAAACGGAAAAGATGAAATCATACAAAATCAATAAAAAGGAAGCGAAACCAAAGTTAAAAATCAAAAAAAGGGAAAACGCTCTGGATATAATAAGTAAATCGATTTTAAAAGCCGTCCGAAGGGTTCGGGCAGGGTTATAAATTAATTCTAAATTTTTTCAATTATGAGTACATTAAGAAACAAAGTCCAATTAATCGGAAACCTGGGAAACGATTCTGAAATGACCATTTTAGAGAATGGTAAAAAAGTAATCCGTTTTTCATTAGCCACCAATGAAAACTACAAGAACGCCAAAGGCGAAAAAATCCAATCTACCGACTGGCATAATATGGTGGCTTGGAACAAGACCGCAGAGGTTATTGAGAAATATGCAGGTAAGGGCAAGGAAATGGCAATCGGAGGAAAATTGACCTCTCGAAGCTATAAGACCAAGGAAGGCGAAAAACGCTATATCACGGAAGTGATTGTCAGCGAGGTATTACTCTTAGGTAACAAGAACGAAAACAAGGCAGCCTAATTTAGTGATTCATTAAAATTAAAGAGGGCATTCTCGCAAAAGTTCTGCCCTCTTTTTCATTACCGAGATAATACTAAAATCAAAAGCAATGAAAGACAAAGTTAACGAAATACGGATAAGCTATAAAGAACGTATTACCTCCCCATTTTGGCGAACGATAAAATCCTCCAAAGATGCTGCCGAAATGCTCCACGAACTTTGGGACAAAGACACTATTCAAGTACATGAATCCTTCAAAGTAATATTGTTAAACAACAGCAATAAAGTAAAAGGAATCTATCAACTTTCCAAGGGCGGAATCACTTCTACAATTATTGATATACGCCTCTTGTTTGCCGTGGTTTTAAAGTCCTTGTCAGTGGCTATTATTCTAACTCATAACCATCCAAGCGGAACGCTAAAAGCAAGTCAAGCGGATAAGGATATCACAAATAAAATAAAGAAAGCTGCCGAGCTTCTCGATATTCGATTGTTAGATCATATCCTAATCGTACCCAATGGCGACTACTACAGTTTTGCAGATTATGGGTTGATGTAAAATTGAAGAGTATGGACATCAATATAGATATACCGTTTCGTCTAAATTTCAATAATCTGGACGGAGATACACAAGAAAAGCTTATGGAGCAATCCAAGAAAGAAGTATAACGAAAACACGGTTCTGATATAAAAGCATACGCCCAAGAAAATCATTTGGACTATGAGGAAATTTTGGAAGAGGAAGCTATCAAGAATCTTTACAATTATAAATTCATGTTCACCATCTAAAGAAAGGAGGTTATTATGTAAAAGGGGCGACTTGTAAAAGTTGCCCTTTTCTTTTTGGAATAGTCTAACTATTATAAGATTTGAATGAACATTCCTTAAAAGTACCTCCTTTACATTCTTAAAATATGAGGATTCAATCCCAGTAGCACAAAGACCTTTACCTTAAAGGAAAGGTATTCTGAATTCGCCCTGCGGGGCGAAAAGGAATAGCGAGAGGGTAACGCGCTAAAGCGACGCTACGTTAGCGATTCGCTTCGCAAATAATTGATTTTAAGGTAGTTATTTTTGGTTTTTTAATTGGATTCAAATCCAAAGTTTGTTGAAAAACATCCTAAACGCCCCATAAACAGAGAAAAAGTTTGTTGAAAAATGGTTGTAAAAGGGAAATATGAGTACAAATACTTGGCTTTGAACCTAAGGGCATCCGTGGTAAAACGGTTCCGCCCATTCGCTAAAAAGATAGCAGGTTCGCAATCCGAAGCTTTGGAGAAAATGCTCGATTTTTTTGAATGGCACGGCTTTAAGCCCAATGACCGTTTTGTAGATAGTATCCTGGAGGAAATTCGAAAGAACCGAAAACGCACCGAGGCCAATATTGCAATTCTTCGAGATATTGAAGTCACCCAGACAAAGCCCAGTAATGTCATGTTGCTTTCCCTTTTTGGAGAAAACCTCAAACAGCAAGAACCGGCTAGAAGGGAAAAAAAGTTTATAAAAAAACCTAAATTGTCTCAGAAAGAAATTGATATTACAGTGCCCAAAATTCGGTATGAATGTCTACAGGACGAAATGAAAGGACTGTCTCAGGATTTTCATTATGTCTTGGGCAAAGCACGTTTGGTGAAGAGCAGTCTTGGCAAGCCTTACCTAAAACTTGAGATTTCCAGAAGTGAACTTGCAAGGTATAAGAGAAAGGCAAGTAAAAGCATTTCAAGCGAATGACTATTGATAGCAGCACTGAGTAGGTACGCCCTATCCGATTTTTGTTTTACGCTTATTTATCGAAACACTGCAAAAATCGAACAGGATCCAAGCGCAAAGTTTTGGGGTAAGGATTTGGGACTTGCAGCGCGAAACCTCGTTTCGCTTGCTCATATTGTACCAAGATCATCAAACCAATTTGAATTTGGCTTTAACAACTTCCATATCTTCCACCAATTTTTTATCAATAACCTTGGCATAGATTTGTGTTGTTTTTAATGATTGGTGTCCAAGCATTTTACTAACAGATTCTATGGGAACACCATTGGCCAAAGTTACCGTGGTGGCAAAGGTATGTCGTGCCAAGTGAAAGGTTAAGTTTTTTTGAATGTTACAGATTTTAGCAATTTCTTTCAAAAAAGCATTGGTTTTTTGATTGCTGATTACTGGTAATAACAATCCATTCTCTTTTGTCAAATGATGACCCTTGTATTTGTTTAAAATTTCTTCCGAAGTTGGGAGTAGGGGAACAACACTTCGAGAATCAGTTTTTGAACGATTTATTTTAATCCATCGTTGCCCATCCATGCCAATAACGATATGATCAGAGGATAATTTTTGGACATCTACATAGGCTAAACCAGTAAAGCATGAGAAAACAAAAATATCTCTAATTTGTTCCAAACGGGGTATATCAAAATCTTGTTCAATTAATGAGCGTAGTTCCAGTTCCGTTAGAATATCTCGTTCTACCTTTTTCCATTTTGCTTTCCAGTGATAAAAGGGGTCTTTATTCACCCAATTGTTTGCTACCGCTATCCTCATAATTTTTTTAAAGTTTACCACATATTTGGTAATGGTATTTTGATTACCAATTTTTCGAGTTTTTAAAAAGTGATGAAAACGATTGATAAACTTTAAGTCCACTTCTCTAATAAATAAATCTTTCAACTTATATTCCTTTTCCATAAAGTTTGCTAGATGATTTCTAGTGCGAATATGTCTCCTGTATGCTCCATAGGAGTATTCTATACCTAATAACTGTTCAATTTGGATATTATGTTCATCATAAACTTCTAGTAACGTTTTATTGACAGTTTCTGTATTAAGAATTTTATGCTTAATGGTTTCAGCTGTAAAAGGCTTCCCCTTAATTACCAATTTAGAGTGGATAGTATATGCTTTGGATTCCAGTTCATCGATATAGTGGTTTAGAGCTTTGCTTGTAGAGTTAGAACCTTTAACCCTACCTTTTATTGAAGACCATTTATCAACTTTTACTTTACGTTGAACACTGAATTCAGCCCGTTTTGAGTTTACGGTAATTCTGCAAAATAACGGGACTTCACCTTTTTGATTTATTCTGGCTTTGCGTACATAGCATAAAACTGCGAAAGAATTTGTTTCCATAACTGTGATTTTTACTGATTTTTAAAATGTTAAGTTTCTTTTGTAATACCTTGATAATCAGAAATTTTAACAGCCTCGCGGTGTACACTTTTCGAATTCAGCAAAGTGTACACCGGATAATACACCGCGGAAAATGGTATTATTTGATATCAAATGAAACAAGGGAAAATAAAAAAGTCCGTAAATCTTTGATTTACAGACTTTTTGAATGATTATGGACTCTTAAAAGTGACCTGACTGGGGCTCGAACCCAGGACCCTCTCCTTAAAAGGGAGATGCTCTACCAACTGAGCTATCAGGTCATAATTGCTTTTGTTGCTTTACAAGCGTCATAAGCGGCTGCAAATATAATATCAATAATTACATTATTCAACCTGAATTAATAATAAATTTGTTTTTTTTTTAATTAAAGGATAAATAGTAGAAATGAAGCTTGTTTTAGTAGGTTATATGGCCAGTGGAAAGTCAACAATAGGTAAAATTCTTGCAAATTCTCTTAAAGTAGACTTTATAGATTTGGATAATGCCATTGCTACCGAAGTAGGATTGCCCGTTCCAGAAATATTTAAAAAGAAAGGTGAACTGTTTTTTAGAAAAACCGAAACCCAAGTTTTAAAAAACCTGCTAATGCATAAGAAAAATTTTGTTCTTGCGACAGGTGGGGGAACACCTTGCTACGGAAATAATATGAAGCTTATTAACGAAATGGCAGCTAGCTCTTTTTTCTTAAAACTCCCTATTCCTTCCTTAGTGGAAAGGATACTAAAAGAAAAAGATACAAGACCACTAGTTGCGAACATTCCAGATGAGGGTTTACCAGAGTTTATTGGTAAGCATTTATTCGAAAGAATTACGTTTTATTCTCAAACGGAAAACACAATTAACTGCGATAAAAAATCCGCAGAAGAAATCGTGGAAGAGATTAAAAGTTTATTACTCTAGATATACCAAATCATTCTTTGCTTGGAACGCTACTTTAATGTGCTCATTTAAGGATGTAGATAGTGAAATTCCTTTATAATCAGCTTTAACAGGATATTTTTTATGATTTCGGTTAACTAGGACCGCTGTTTTTAATTGTTTTAAAGGTGTTTTTAGAAAATGATGTACACCATAAATTAATGTTGTGCCAGAGTTTAAAACATCATCTACAAGCACAATAGACTTATTTTGATACGACTCTTCACCTAATGATGTGGTTACGCCACTATCCAAAGGATTTTTTTTATCCATCATCACCTTACAGAGTATAATCTTAGCCTCAGTTATTTTTTGAAGTACTGCTTTAATTTTTTTTGCTAGGCTCAACCCACCTCCGTCTATACCAGCTATGATTAACTCAGTTTCTTCAACATTCGCTTCATAAATTTGATATGCGATACGTTTTACTTTATGTTGTATTTGTTCGTGGGTAAGAATTTTGTTAACCATAAAACCAAGTTTCTTTTCCAAAGATAAAGAATACCTTTATTCTGACTCATCCAAATAATCATCGATGTTACGCCTGTCTTTTTTAGTTGGTCGCCCGGTGCCTTTCTTTCTATAATGGTCTTTAGCAAACTTTAATAATTCGTTATGCTCAAAAGCTTCTTTAGGTGTTGTGTCTTTGCGATACATTCCTACAAGTTTAGCGCCAACTCTGCTTTCTGGTACGTCTAAAACTTCAAGACGATAATCAATTTGGTTTTTACGAACTGTTATTTTATCCATAGGGTATACTTCCCTAGATGGTTTTACCACTTGGTTATTAACTTTTACATGCCCTTTTTTACAAGCAGTAGTAGCAATATTACGAGTCTTAAAATACCGAACGCTCCATAAATACTTATCAATACGCATAGATAATGCTAATCTTTGTTAAGGTAGAGAGCAAAAATAGCTGAAAATTGTATCTTGCGCCATTAATAAAAAAAATGAAGATGAAAAGAATTTTAAGTGTATTGAGTATTGCACTTTTGCTTATTTCTTGTGGGAACGATGACGAGAACAATTTTCAGCAAGTTCCGCCACGTCTGTTAAGCGAGGTAGAGCCAGAGAATAGGCAGGAAATCATAGCATTTCTTAAAACACACTTTTATAATTATGAGGAATTCCAAACACCTCCTGCAGATTTTGATTTTAAAATCCGTATTGATACCATAGCGGGTGATAATACAGATAAAACTCCTTTGATTCAACAAGTAGACTCTGCTATTATAAATGTCTCTTCATTCGAATTTGCACTTAGTGATGGAGAAGAGGATATTCAACACCAATATTATTATTTAAATGCAAGGCAAGGAATCCAAGAAAAGGATAATCCTTCAGTTGCTGATTCTGTTTTTGTTAGATATGAAGGTAAACTTTTAAATGGTACTTCTTTTGATGGATCTACAACAAGTCCCATTTGGTTTGATTTAGCAAGAATCCAAGCACCTCTTCAAGGTTTTAGAGGTTTTTCTGAGGGCATGGTTAACTTTAAACCTGGTGGGGTTCCCACTATAAACCCTGATGGAACATTTGCAGTTGAAGGTTATGGCGTTGGAATGATGATTTTCCCATCAGGTCTTGGCGGTTTTAATAGCGCAACGGGTGGTATTCCGCAATATTCTCCACTTATATTTGAAATAGACTTATTTACAATTAATGTGACAGATCATGATGGAGATGGAATTCCATCAATCCAAGAAGATTTAAATGGTAATAACTTTTTGTTTGACGATAATACAGATGAAGATGAGGAGAGAGCTGCAGGTTTTCCATTATCTGTGGATTTTTTAGATGCAGATGATGATGATGATGGAACTTTAACAAGGGATGAAATTATTATTAATAGCGATGGGACTATAACTTTTCCAGATACAGATGGGGATGGAATTCCAGACTATCGCGATCAAGATAACAGTTAATAAAAAAAGCCTCGATATTAATCGAGGCTTTTTTTATTATATAAAGGTGTAAAATTTATATTTTTAATGAGAAGCTTAGTATAAGTTGGTCCGGTCTTGTATCAACTCTATCATTTACATTAGTAAAGTTAGAATTAATAAAATTGATTTCATTCTCACTAAATCCACGTTCATAGCGCAAATCAATACCAAATTTCCCTAGATTAACCCCAGCACCAATATTTAAACCAACTGAAAAATCATTTTCTATATTGTCAATAGTAATATCATCAAACTTATTATTTAAAATATATTGGAATGATGGTCCTGCAAAAACATGTAAGGGACCTATTACTTTTGCACCTACCAAAACAGGTAAATCTAGTTTTTTAATTTTTAAATCGCCTTCATCATAGCCAGATGTTGTGCTAGTATACACTAATTCTGGTCTTACATAAATGCGATTTCCTAATTTACCGTAAACGCCAATGTGGAATCCAGCATTCTTATCGGGATTTTCAAATGTATTTTGGGCATCACTAAAGTAATCACCATTTCCATTGTAATTAAGTCCAGCTTTAACCCCAAATCCTGAACCGCTCTGTGCGAATGCAGTTGCACTAAAAAGAGCAACTACCATAATCATAAGTGTTTTTTTCATTTTGTTCCGTTTTTTAATTATGCGAAAAGAAGTATCAAAGACAATACCAAAAATTATTTTCTTTTCATCACTCTTAAAACGGCTGCTTCAATAGCTTTATTGTTTAAACCATATTTATCCATTAACTGCTCTGGAGTTCCACTTTCCCCAAAAGTATCTTGGGTAGCCACAAATTCTTGCGGTGTTGGGTGGTGAATCGCTAAAGTTCTAGCAATACTTTCCCCTAAGCCACCTAAAAAGTTATGCTCTTCTGCAGATACAACACAGCCTGTCTTTTTAGCAGATTTTATTATCGCTTCTTCGTCTAATGGTTTAATAGTGTGAATATTTATTACTTCTGCAGAGATACCTTGATTTTCCAATGCTTCTGCTGCTAATAAAGATTCCCAAACCAAATGTCCAGTTGCAAAAATGGTTACATCTATACCCTCACTAAGCATAAGCGCTTTACCAATTTCAAATTTTTGGTCAACAGGAGTAAAGTTTGCCACCTTTGGTCTACCAAAACGTAAATAAACTGGTCCGTGATGTTCCGCAATAGCTAGAGTTGCTGCTTTTGTTTGGTTAAAATCACAAGGATTTATAACAGTCATACCAGGTAACATTTTCATTAAACCGATATCTTCTAAAATTTGATGCGTAGCACCATCTTCTCCCAGTGTGATACCTGCATGTGAAGCGCAAATTTTCACATTCTTATCAGAATAAGCAATGGATTGGCGAATCTGATCATAAACACGACCAGTTGAAAAATTTGCAAAAGTACCAGTGAACGGAATTTTACCTCCAATGGTTAAACCTGCTGCAATCCCCATCATATTAGCCTCAGCAATCCCCACTTGAAAGAATCGTTCTGGATTTTCATCTATAAAAGTTTGAATCTTTAAAGAGCCTACTAAATCTGCACACAATGCCACTACATTTGGATTGGTTCTACCTAACTCGGTCATACCTGCTCCGTATCCGCTTCTAGTATCTTGTTTTCCTTGGTCTGTATATTTTGTCATCTTGTTGCTTAAAAAATTAATAGTCCCCTAAGGTTTCTGGATTCTGGGCTAATGCTGTTTCTAATTGCTCATCACTAGGTGCTTTTCCATGCCATGCATGTGTATGCATCATAAAGTCTACACCGTTGCCCATCATAGTGGTCATTATAACACAAACAGGTTTTCCTTTCCCGGTTCTACTCTTAGCATTATTTAAACCTTCAATAACTTGTTTTAAATCATTGCCGTTTTCAATTTCCAAAACATCCCAACCAAAAACTCTAAATTTTTCTGCTACATCACCTAATGGTAAAACATCATCCGTAGAGCCATCTATCTGTTGTCCATTTAAATCAATAGTTGCAATGTAATTATCAACTTTGTTTCCAGCAGCATACATGATTGCTTCCCAATTTTGCCCTTCTTGCAGTTCTCCATCGCCATGCAGACTATAGATAAGCTTATTGTCGCCGTTTAGTTTTTTAGCTAAAGCTGCACCAATAGCTACAGACATTCCTTGTCCTAATGAGCCTGAAGCAATTCGCACACCTGGCAAACCTTCATGAGTAGTTGGGTGACCTTGCAAACGTGAATTAATTAATCTAAACGTATTTAGTTCGTCTACCTCAAAATAACCTCTTCTTGCCAATACGCTGTAAAATACTGGAGAGATATGTCCGTTGGAGAGAAAAAATAAGTCCTCATTGTTTCCATCCATATCAAAACCCTCTTTTAACTCCATAATTTCATTGTAGAGCGCTACAAAGAATTCAGTACAGCCTAGTGAACCACCAGGATGTCCTGAGTTCACTTTATGTACCATGCGTAAAATATCTCGTCTTACTTGAACTACAAGATTTTGTAATTCTTCCAAATTTGCCATGGTTTATTTTTTATAATATGCTTTCAAAAGTAAGGGCATCCATGTTGTAATACAAGGGCGAGCTCAGATTATTTTAACAAAGGTTTTAACAAGTACAGAACTTTATTTTTTTGTTAAGTATATACTGCATAACAGATGCCTATATTTGCCAATTAAAATCAGCTTTTTTGAAGTTTAATTTATTACATAAAGATTCTAATAGTAAGGCTAGGGCTGGAGAGTTGATGACCGATAGAGGTAAAATTGAAACCCCAATTTTTATGCCTGTTGGTACAGTAGCTTCTGTAAAAGGAGTACATCAGAGGGAGTTGCGAGAGGATATTAACCCAGACATTATTTTAGGAAATACCTATCATTTGTATTTAAGGCCAGGTATGGAAATTCTGGAGCAAGCTGGAGGTTTGCATAAATTTATGGGATGGGATAGAAATATTCTTACCGATAGTGGTGGTTATCAAGTCTACTCTCTTTCTGGTAATAGGAAAATCAAGGAAGAGGGCGTTAAATTTAAATCCCATATAGATGGTTCTACGCATTTTTTTTCCCCAGAGAGTGTTATGGAAGTGCAGCGAACTATAGGTGCAGATATTATTATGGCGTTTGATGAATGTACGCCTTATCCTTGTGATTATAATTATGCTAAACGTTCTATGCATATGACACACCGCTGGTTGGATAGATGTATAGCACATTTAGATAAAGTGCCTTTTAAATATGGACATTCACAATCATTTTTTCCAATAGTACAAGGATCTACATATAAAGATTTACGCAAACAATCTGCAGAATATATTGCTTCAGTTGGGGCAGAAGGCAATGCTATTGGTGGACTATCAGTTGGAGAACCTGCTGATGAGATGTATGAAATGTCAGAGATTGTATGCGATATATTACCTGAAGATAAACCAAGGTATCTTATGGGTGTTGGTACGCCTCTTAATATTTTGGAAAACATAGCATTAGGTGTAGATATGTTTGACTGTGTAATGCCAACACGGAATGCAAGAAACGGAATGCTCTTTACTGCCCATGGCACCATTAACATAAAAAATAAGAAATGGGAAAATGATTTTTCCGCTATAGACGATATGGGTATTACCTTTGTTGATACAGAATATTCTAAAGCCTATCTAAGACATCTTTTTGCTGCCAATGAATATTTGGGAAAACAGATTGCTACTATTCATAACCTAGGTTTTTATCTGTGGTTGGTGCGCACTGCAAGAGAGAAAATTATTGCAGGAGAGTTCTATGAATGGAAAACAATGATGGTTAAACAAATGGATAAAAGATTATAATGCTTACCATTCTTGATAAGTACATATTAAAACGCTATTTGATTACCTTTTTAGGGATGTTATTGCTGTTTGTTCCAATTGGGATAATGGCAAATCTTGCTGAAAAAGTGGGTAAAATCATTGATAATGAAGCACCACTTGCAGAAGTTATTGTTTTTTATGGAAATTTCACGTTGGTTATTGGTAACCTACTACTACCAATTTTTCTTTTCCTTTCTATTATATTTTTTACTTCAAAATTAGCCAGTAACACAGAAATAGTAGCAGTATTAAGTTCTGGAGTATCCTATTGGCGCTTTTTAAGACCATATATGATAGGAGCGAGTTTAGTGGCAATTCTCATATTCTTTATGGGAATGTTCATTGTTCCAAATGCAAGTATAGGTTATAATGAATTTGAATATAAATATTTTAAAAAAGGAAGACAGGTACAGCAAACCACGAATATTTTTAATCAACTAAATGATCAGGATTACATTTACGTAAGTAGTTTTGACCCGGATAGAGCGATAGGTTACAATTTTACCTATGAGCATTTTAATGAAGATGAAGTTTTGGATTATAAAATCTCTGCGGCAAATATAAGATGGGTTGAAAAAGATAGTATATATCGTTTAACCAGTTATAAAAAGCGAAAAATAAGAAACGGCATAGAATTGGTTGAAACAAAAAGACGTTTAGATACTGTTTTTAGTTTTCAAATAGATGATTTAACTCCAGTATCTTATGTCGCAGATACTAAAAATCTTTTTGAGTTAAATGATTTTATAGATGAACAACGTAAAAAAGGAGCTTCAAACATAAATTCATACGTCTTGGTAAAATACAAGAGATGGGCTTTACCAGTAGCAGCTTTTGTTTTGACTATAATAGCGGTGGCAGTTTCTTCCGTAAAACGTCGTGGAGGTATGGGTGTTAACTTAGCCTTTGGGATTGGAGTTGCCTTCATCTATATATTTTTTGATAAAGTCTTTGGTACTTTAGCAGAACAATCAGGTTTTTCACCACTTTTAGCTGTGGTATTACCAAATTTAATTTTTGGAGTAGTTGGCTTTTATCTTTTGCAAAAAGCAAAGCGCTAATGCTTAACAAGAGAATTTGTCACAAATTTTATTGAAAGCTTTATATTTGTCCACTATACCAACAACAACTAATTTTTTTTATGGAGTACTTGGAATTTGAACTTCCCATTAAAGAACTTGAAGAACAACTTCAAAAATGCATGATAATAGGGGAAGAAAGTAATGTAGACGTTACTGAAACCTGCGAACAAATTGAGAAGAAATTAGCAGAGACTAAAAAAGATATTTATAAAAATTTGACTGCTTGGCAACGAGTGCAATTGTCAAGACATCCTAATAGACCTTATACCTTAGATTATATTAATGCTATTTGTGGAGATACTTTTCTAGAACTACATGGTGATAGAAATGTAAAAGACGATAAGGCCATGATTGGTGGTTTAGGTAAGATTGGAGACCAAAGCTATATGTTTATTGGCCAGCAAAAAGGTTACAATACTAAGACGCGTCAATACCGAAACTTTGGTATGGCTAATCCTGAAGGCTATCGTAAGGCACTTCGTTTGATGAAATCTGCAGAAAAGTTTAATATTCCTGTAGTTTGTTTTATTGATACACCAGGAGCTTATCCTGGGATTGAAGCCGAGGAAAGAGGCCAGGGAGAAGCAATAGCAAGAAATATTTTAGAAATGACCAGGCTTAAAGTTCCGATTATTGTAGTGATAATTGGAGAAGGAGCTTCTGGTGGTGCTCTAGGAATAGGTGTAGGTGATAAGGTATTAATGTTAGAAAATACATGGTATTCTGTTATTTCTCCAGAATCGTGTTCATCCATTCTTTGGAGAAGTTGGGAATATAAAGAACAAGCAGCTGAGGCTTTAAAGTTAACAGCTAGTGATATGAAGAAGTTAAAATTGATTGACGAAATAGTACGTGAGCCAAATGGCGGAGCGCATAGCAATCGAGAAAAGACATTTACTACTGTCAAAAATAAAATTGCATCTCACTTCGAAGAGCTCAAAAAGTTATCACCAAAAGAATTAGTGAAAACGCGTATGGATAAATATGCCAATATGGGTGTGTTTAATGGCTAAGCCTGTTGTTTTCGTTTTTCTAAAAATAGAGACTGTCATACTTTTCTGATTTCTTATGGTTATTAACAGTTTATTTTAGTTATCAACACTACTTTTGTTGAACACCTGTGAATATCAGACGTCTAAAATTCAAAGTTAACTAAAGGTTAATTCCATACTTTCGCACTCATGGACAAACCAAACCCAATAATAGGTCGTAAAATCGACAAATCAACTATTATCAACTTGGAACGAGGTAAAATACCACCTCAAGCGGTTGATTTAGAGGAGGTTGTGTTGGGTGCGATGATGATTGATAAAAAAGGAGTAGATGAAGTAATAGATATATTACACCCCAGTGTTTTCTATAAGGATGCACATCGCTTTATTTACGAGTCTATTTTTAAACTGTTCGAATCTTCCGAACCGGTGGATTTATTAACCGTTTCTTCTCAATTAAAGAAAGATGGTCATTTAGAAGCCGTTGGAGGAGATTTTTACCTGATTAAACTTACTCAAAAAGTAGCTTCCTCAGCACATATTGAGTTCCATGCTCGTATTATTCTCCAAAAATATATTCAGCGGAGTTTAATTAAAATTTCGAATGAAGTTATCGAGGATGCATATAATGAATCAACAGATGTTTTTGATTTGTTGGATAATGCGGAGGCAAAATTATATGAAGTTACCCAAGGTAATCTAAAGCGCTCTGCGGAAACTGCTCAGAACTTAGTAATTCAAGCTAAAAAACGTATTGAGGAAATATCTAATAAAGAAGGAATGAGTGGTATTGCCACTGGTTTTGATAAATTGGATAAACTAACTTCTGGTTGGCAGCCAAGTGACTTAATAATTGTTGCTGCAAGACCAGGTATGGGTAAAACTGCACTTACTTTGTCTATGGCTAGAAATATTGCCGTGGATTTTAATAAAGGTGTCGCGTTTTTCTCCTGTGAAATGTCATCTGTACAATTAATTACAAGACTTATTTCTTCAGAAACAGGTTTGTCATCTGAAAAATTAAGAACAGGTAAGCTAGAAAAACATGAGTGGGAGCAATTGAATGTTAAAGTTAAGGCATTAGAAAAAGCACCTTTGTTTATTGATGATACACCGTCTTTGTCCATTTTTGATCTTAGAGCAAAAGCTAGGCGTCTAAAATCGCAGCATGATATCCAAATCATCATTATTGATTATTTACAGTTGATGACCGCAGGAGGTAGTCAAAAAGGCGGAAACCGAGAACAAGAGATTTCTACAATATCTCGTAACCTTAAAGCTTTAGCTAAAGAATTGAATGTACCGGTAATCGCTTTGTCGCAATTATCTAGAGCTGTAGAAACACGGGGAGGAAGCAAACGCCCTTTATTATCAGATTTAAGGGAATCTGGAGCAATAGAGCAAGATGCAGATATTGTATCCTTTATCTACAGGCCAGAATACTATAAGATTGATGAGTGGGATGATGAAGAACGTACCCCAACACAAGGACAGGGGGAACTAATTGTTGCAAAACACCGTAACGGTGGATTAGAGAATATTAGGTTAAAGTTTATCGGAAATCTAGGTAAGTTTGATAACTTAGATGACTTTGATTCTCCTTTTGAGTTTCAATCTAAGATGAATGAGAATGATGAAAATCCGTTTGCAACGCCGAACCTACCAAGCACAGACCAAGCTTTCGGAAGTTCCTTTAATAATGATGATACTCCGTCAGATGATGGTGTGCCTTTCTAGAAGTTTGTCATTTCGAACACATTTGAGGAATCTAACTTTTCTTTTCTTCTTTTTTTCCTTTTCTGTATCAGCTTCAGTTATTTTAATTCCCATGGATGCTGAGCATCAAAAAAATCACCTAAAGGCATACGGAATCACCTATTGGGTATTAAGTAAACAGCAAAAAGTACAGTGGTTACTAAACTATAGAGGAGGTTCTTTTTTACTACCGGATGGAGATGCTATTCGTAAAGAATGTCAGATTCGTGGAGTTTCTTTTGAAGTACTAGCCGATAGTGAAGCACAAAGTATATTAGAAACGATAAGCAGCCCATCTCAAAATCAAGATGCAGTAATTTTAGAGAAGGCACCAAAAATTGCAGTGTATTCTCCAAAAGATAATCAGCCCTGGGATGATGCCGTGACCATGGTATTAACTTATGCAGAGATTCCATATGTGACGATTTACGATGAAGAAGTATTAGATGATAAGCTAGCACTTTATGATTGGTTGCATTTACATCACGAGGATTTTACCGGTCAATATGGTAAATTTTACGGTGCATACAGAGCTGCTCCATGGTATATAGAGGGAAAACGTTTGTCCGAAGAACGAGCTGCAAAATTGGGATATTCCAAAGTTTCTGAGCAAAAGGGGGCAGTCGCTGAGAAGATAAGACGCTATGTGATAGGTGGAGGTTTTATGTTTGCAATGTGTTCTGCAACTGATAGTTTTGATATTGCCTTAGCAGCTGAAAGGGTAGATATTTGCGAGCCCATGTTTGATGGTGACCCATCACAAGCAAATTATCAATCACAGTTGGATTTCAGTAGAACATTTGCGTTTCAAAATTTTGTTTTAGAGCGCAATCCATTACGTTACGAATTTTCATCTATAGATATGACTGCTAAACGGCAAATACCGAAAGAGTCAGATTACTTTACATTGATGGAATTCTCCGCCAAATGGGATCCCGTTCCTACTATGCTTACGCAAAACCATACAACATTAGTCAAAGGATTTATGGGGCAAACTACCTCTTTTGCAAGAGATGAAGTTAAGCCAACTGTTATGGTGCTTGGAGAATCTAAATTAAATAATGAAGCACGTTACATTCATGGAATAAAAGGCAAAGGATTTTTTACGTTTTATGGAGGACACGATCCAGAGGATTATCAACATAGAGTAGGGGACCCAAAAACCGAATTGGAATTACATCCAACCTCTCCAGGTTATCGTTTAATTTTAAATAATGTCTTGTTCCCTGCGGCCCGCAAAAAGAAACAAAAGACTTAAGCTATCAACTGTTCTAGAACTTTCTCTACTCCAAATTCATTATTACTTAGCGTCTCAAAATTGGCAACTTTTTTTACATTAGGATGCGCATTGGCCATAGCAACGCTATAGTCTGCCAATTGGAGCATTTCTATGTCGTTATTATAATCACCAAAAACCAAAACTTCATTGGAAGAAACTCCATATTTGGTCATTACTTGTTCCAAAGCAAAGCCTTTATGCGCATTTGGATGAGAGATGTCTACCCAATTAGCTCCTGAAACTTTTACTTTTAAAATATCTTCCAAATGTTGTACGGCAGGGTAAATAAACTGTTCAGAACTTTCAAAATGATAAATGGCAATTTTTAAAACTTCATCAGTTACTTGTAATTGATTTTCTACAATATTAAGTTGTGTATAGTATTCTTTTAGGAGGCTAATAAATCTATCAGATGTTCCATTTACATAAGCATTACTTTCACTACATAGTACCGGATGTGCATTTTTTACAGGAGAAATTGTATCAAGTATGGTACTCAAATCTTCTTTTTGCAAAGGTGTTGTCAATAAAGTTTCCCCTCTGTTCTTAATAATAGCTCCGTTTTCGGCAATAAATAGCATATCATTTTTAATACGGTCTAGTTTATCCACCATGCTATGGTATTGCCTCCCACTCGCTGCTACAAAATGGATATTCTTCTTTTTTAAACTTTCAAATAGTTCAAAAAAGCGGTTACTAACCTCATGATTAGAGTTTAAAAGGGTACCGTCCATATCGGTAACCACCATTTTTATGTTTGATAAATCCATTTGTAGAAATTAAGCTGTAAAGGTAGCTGTTGTGCTAAAGAATGCTGTAAAGTTTGTATTAATTTAGTCTCATGAAGTTTTACCAATCTGAAATAACACTTAATCCCTATGCGAGAGGGTTTCATTTACTCACAAAAGAAATTATAACCGCTTTACCAGAGATTAAGAACATTAACACTGGATTTTTACAAGTTTTTATAAAGCACACATCCGCTAGTTTAACCATAAATGAGAATGCAGACCCAACAGTTCGTTTAGATTTTGAAAGTCATATGAATATAATGGTCCCAGAAGATGCACCATATTATATTCATACCTATGAAGGATCTGATGATATGCCAGCGCACATTAAGGCTTCTCTAATGGGGAATTCAATACAAATTCCTATCACAAATGGAAGGTTAAATATGGGAATCTGGCAGGGTATTTACCTCTGTGAGCATCGCAATAATGCTTCTGGGAGAAAATTAGTAATTACTGCTTATGGAAGCTAGTTGAAATCTTTCAATACTTTTTTACTAATTTTTTTTGCCCAAATTTTATACATTTTTTTTGATGGGTGCAAACTATCTGAAGCTAATAAAGAAGGACTTACAGCTGCGTTTCTAGATGATTTAGTAATTTCAACGTAAGTCATACCGCGTTTTTCAGTTTCTAACTTAATAAAAGAATTATATGCTTTTAATTCTTCAACGATTCTTACTTTGTCTTTAAACCTGGCAAATGGAGTTACACTCCAATCAGGTATAGATAGTACAATCGCCTTAGTACCATCATTCCTTGCTAATAAAAGGCTTTTGTCTAAAAGCAAAATAAAGTCTTTCTTAAAAGACTCAAACTCCATTCCTCTATATTGATTATTTACACCAATAAGTAATGAAACCAAATCATAGTTTGGTTTTAAATTTTCTTTTTTAATCTCTGATAAAATGTTTTCTGTAGTCCATCCGGCTTTAGCTACTATTTTTGCTTCGGTTTTATAACCTTTCTTATTTAATATTTTTGTAAGTTGATTTGGCCAATTATTTTCTGGACGCTCACTCGTACCTATGGTATAACTATCGCCCAATGCCAAAAATGAAATAGTAGTCTCTTGGCTAAAAGATACTGTTGAACTTATTAAGAAGAAACAGAGCAGTGCTCTTTTAAGATTCATATCCTGTATTTAAAAACATAAAATACAAAAAATCCCATTCTAAAGAATGGGATTTTTTAAGCGGGGTAAGTTTATATGAATTTATTTAACTTTCTCTACAATTGCTTTAAAAGCATCTGGGTGATTCATTGCTAAATCGGCTAAAACCTTACGGTTTAATTCTATTCCATTAGATTTAACTTTTCCCATAAACTGAGAGTAAGACATTCCATGCATTCTAGCTCCAGCATTAATACGTGTAATCCAAAGCGCACGGAAAGTTCTTTTTTTGTTTTTTCTGTCACGGTAAGCATATAACATTGCTTTTTCTACCGCATTTTTAGCTACTGTCCAAACGTTTTTACGTCTTCCAAAGTAGCCTTTTGCTTGCTTCATTACTTTTTTTCTTCTAGCTCTTGAAGCAACTGAATTTACTGATCTTGGCATTTCTTTTAATTTTTTTGTAGTAGGCGGTCAATTCATGACACTTTTATAAGCCTAACCCCAGGGTTAATAATTTTTACCGAATTGAAAATTACTTTAAACGTAATTGTTCTTTAATACTATTGACATCTGACTCGTGCACTAGCCCAGAGTGTGTCAACTTAAGCTTACGCTTTTTAGATTTTTTAGTCAAAATATGACTCTTAAAAGCGTGCTTTCTTTTGATCTTACCAGAGCCTGTAAGCTTAAACCGCTTCTTAGCACTGGATTTTGTTTTCATTTTAGGCATTTTTCCTTTTTAAATATATTAATTGCTGTCCTGATTACTATCAGGAATTTCAGCATCCCGCTTATTTTTTACTTGCTTTAGGGGCTAAGAACATTGTCATTCTTTTTCCTTCCAGCTTTGGCATTTGTTCAACTTTTCCAAAATCTTCTAACTCTTGGGCTAGTCTTAATAAAAGTATTTCTCCTTGATCTTTATAAACTATAGAACGACCTTTAAAAAATACATATGCTTTTAATTTGGCACCCTCTTTTAAGAATTTCTCGGCATGTCGCTTCTTAAATTCATAATCATGATCATCAGTATTAGGTCCAAACCTAATTTCTTTTACAATAACCTTAGTCGCTTTGGCCTTCATGACCTTTTCGCGCTTTTTCTGTTCGTATAAAAACTTTTTGTAATCAATAATTTTACAAACAGGAGGCTTAGCTTTAGGTGAAATTTCAACTAAATCTAATTCTAACTCTTCAGCCTTATCTAAGGCTTTTCTAATAGGATATACTCCTACTTCAACATTATCTCCAACCAATCTAACCTCAGGGGCTAAGATTTTTTCATTGATATTGTGAGGGTTTTTGTTTTCCCTTCTTGGTTGAGGTTTAAATCTTCTACGTATTGCTATGACTTATTTTTTTTAATTAAACTTATTTTTTAGAACGACTTTAAGGTACTATTTATTTCTTTTGAAACCAAGTCTGAAAACTTACTAATAGATATACTACCTAGGTCTTCACCACCATGCTTTCTTACTGATATAGTTTCTGCCGCTTCTTCATTCTCTCCAACGATGAGCATAAAGGGTATTTTCTTTAGCTCAGCTTCTCTTATTTTCTTCCCTACAGTTTCGTTCCTATTATCAATGAGCGCGCGAATTTCGTGATTTTCCAACGAATTCAAAACTTTTTCAGCATATTTTTCATGTTTCTCGCTGACCGGTAGGATAATAGCTTGTTTTGGAATTAACCATAAAGGGAAGTTTCCACCTGTATGTTCCAATAATAATGCCACAAAACGTTCCATGCTACCAAAGGGTGCCCGGTGAATCATAACAGGTCTGTGCAACTCATTATCACTTCCTTTGTAATTCAAATCAAAACGTTCAGGAAGATTGTAATCTACTTGAATAGTGCCTAACTGCCAATTTCGACCCAGAGCATCTTTGACCATAAAATCTAGCTTTGGTCCATAAAAGGCTGCTTCGCCAGTCTCTATAACATAATTTAACCCCTTTTCTTCTGCAGCATCAATTATAGCTTGTTCAGCTTTTTCCCAATTTGACGCTTCACCAATATATTTTTCAGGTTTTTCTAAATCCCTTACAGAAACTTGAGCGGTAAAATTTTCAAAACCTAGAGAACCTAGAACATATAAGGTTAAATCAATAACATTTTTAAATTCGTCATTCAGTTGGTCTTGAGTACAGAAAATATGGGCATCATCTTGCGTAAAACCTCTAACTCTTGTTAAACCATGCAGTTCGCCGCTTTGCTCATAACGGTATACTGTGCCAAATTCTGCAAATCGTTTTGGCAAATCCTTGTAACTATAAGGACTCGAATTGTATATCTCACAATGATGAGGGCAATTCATAGGTTTCAATAAAAACTCTTCTCCCTCTTTTGGGGTGTTAATAGGTTGAAAACTATCTTCTCCATATTTAGCGTAGTGACCTGAAGTAACATATAATTCTTTTTGTCCAATATGTGGCGTCACCACCATTTCATATCCTGCTTTTTTTTGTGCATTTTTCAGAAAATCTTCCAAGCGTTCACGCAGAGCAGCTCCTTTAGGTAGCCATAGCGGTAGTCCTTGTCCAACTTTTTGTGAAAAAGTAAAAAGCTCTAACTCTTTGCCTAATTTTCTATGGTCTCTTTTCTTTGCTTCTTCAAGCAGTTCTAGGTATTCGGTAAGTTCTTTTTGTTTTGGAAACGAAATACCATAAACTCTAGTTAACTGTTTGTTTTTTTCATCACCTCGCCAATAAGCACCTGCAACGCTTACTATTTTAATGGCTTTAATTATTCCGGTATTTGGAATGTGGCCACCTCGACATAAATCTGTAAAGGAGCTATGGTCACAAAATGTTATTTCGCCATCGGTAAGATTTTCAATCAATTCAACTTTATAGGGATTGTTTTGTTCTTTATAAAAATTTAAAGCTTCGTCTTTTGAAACCTCTCGCATTTTAAAATCATGCTTTCCTCTGGCTATTTCTAAAGCTTTCTTTTCTATTTCTGGAAAGTCTTTTTCAGAAATAGTTTGGTCACCTAAGTCTACATCGTAATAAAAGCCATTTTCTATTGCAGGACCAATAGTAAGTTTTACTCCTGGATACAGTTCTTCTAATGCTTGTGCAACAACATGGGATGTGGAATGCCAAAAGGCTTTTTTACCTTCATCGTTATTCCATGTATATAAGGTTAGACTGCCATCTTGGGTTAGCGGGGTGGTTGCTTCAACGGTAGTATCGTTGAATTTTGCTGAAATTACGTTACGGGCTAACCCTTCACTAATACTTTTAGCAACATCAAAAGGAGAGCTATTAGTCTCAACTTCTTTAATCGCTCCATCAGGTAGTGTAATCTTAATCATCGTATGCCTTAAAATTAGAATAGCAGCAAAGATAATATCTTGTGTGGATGCTACAATATAATGTGCAATTTCATTTTGGTATTTATTTCGATAAAAACCTAGCTTTCAGGGTTATTTGTTTGAATGGAAAAAAGGTGTTATATTAAAAGTCTTATTTTTTAAAATATTTTTCAGTTTAAAAATCTGATTTACAGTATATTAAAACTTTTTTTAATTTTTATTTAAAAAGGCTTTGCTGAGTTAAAAAAAGGTTTTTATATTTGCACCCGCTTTGCAGGATAAGTGAGGTGATATTGAGGATTTAGGGG
>CANMOV010000007.1 GCA_947499565.1 uncultured Croceitalea sp. | reverse complement strand
CACTCAACAGTATCTAAGATACCATCATTGTCATCATCGATATCTACTACATCTGGAACTCCGTCTCCATCTGTATCCGTATATATGGATATATTATCCCTAATCGAAGAAGTGGCTATAAACGAGGAAAACAAGCTGAATATTAAAATCGAGAGTATTAACCTATATGATAGGAAAATTCTATATTCTATTACTAGTAGCGTAATTTTTTTCATAAGTGTTAGTTTTCTCTTTTAAACTAAGCACCATGACATCACGCAGGTTTAATATGTAAGATTTTAGGGACAAATCTGATACTGCAAGATATTCAAAAAATACTCGCAGATATCATGTGCATAAATAGTTTTTATCAACTAAAACTCCTATTTTTTTCGATAAAATACAGTTAGTACAACATCATATGCAGTTATAAGAGATACGGTAATATCACGAGAATAGATTTTTCTCTTTTAGAACTTATTAACATATCTCAATATAAATTAGAAACAGTGGGGATGATTAAGTCACTTTAATATTTTGTCATCATAATTTTCTAACCCATTATCATAGTACCAAGTCGCTATAAATTGATAGTTTTGCTCCAAATTTTTTAAATGAGTTTTGAAAGAGAAATAGCAAGGAGACGAACTTTTGGGATTATATCTCATCCAGATGCTGGAAAAACAACATTAACTGAAAAGCTATTACTATTTGGTGGAGCAATTCAGGAAGCTGGAGCAGTAAAGAATAATAAAATCAAAAAAACTGCTACGAGTGATTTCATGGAAATTGAAAGGCAACGTGGTATTTCCGTGGCAACTTCTGTTCTTGCCTTCATTTATAAGGATAAGAAAATTAATATTTTAGACACTCCTGGTCACAAGGATTTTGCAGAGGACACCTTTAGAACATTAACAGCTGTAGATAGTGTAATTGTTGTTATAGATGTTGCTAAAGGCGTTGAGGAACAGACCGAAAAATTAGTAGAAGTATGTAGAATGCGAAACATACCTATGCTAGTTTTTATAAATAAATTGGACAGAGAAGGAAAAGACGCTTTTGATTTACTTGATGAAGTAGAACAAAAGTTAGGATTATCGGTTACGCCATTAAGTTTTCCTATAGGAATGGGATACGACTTTAAAGGGATTTATAATATTTATGAAAAGAATATTAATCTTTTTAGTGGAAATAGCAAATCTAATATTGAAGAAACTATTGCTTTCAACAATATTGACAGTCCAGAACTTGAAAAAATAATTGGTGAAAATGCAGCAATTGACTTAAGGGATAATCTAGAACTAGTTACTGGAGTATATCCTAAATTTGATAAAGAGGCTTATTTAGATGGAAAACAACAACCAGTATTTTTTGGTTCAGCGTTAAATAATTTTGGGGTTAGAGAATTGTTAGACTGTTTTGTTCAAATTGCACCAACACCCAGACCAAAACGAGCAGAAGAGCGAATTGTAAATGCTAATGAGAAAGATTTTTCTGGATTTGTATTTAAAATACATGCCAATATGGACCCAAAGCACAGAGACAGACTGGCTTTTATCAAAATAGTATCGGGAACTTTTGAACGCAACAAACCTTACCTACATGTAAGGCATGGAAAAAACCTTAAATTTTCGAGTCCCAATGCCTTTTTTGCAGAGAAAAAAGAAATTGTGGATATTTCGTATCCTGGTGATATTGTGGGTTTACATGATACTGGAAATTTTAAAATTGGGGATACCCTTACAAATGGGGAAAAATTAAATTACAAAGGAATTCCAAGTTTTTCTCCAGAGCATTTCCGTTATATTAACAACGCTGACCCAATGAAATCAAAACAGCTATTTAAGGGAATCGATCAATTAATGGATGAAGGTGTTGCGCAATTATTTACACTGGAGTTAAATGGAAGAAAAGTAATAGGTACTGTTGGAGCGTTGCAATACGAAGTAATTCAATATCGTCTAGAACATGAATATGGTGCAAAATGCACTTATGAAAATTTTCCTGTTCATAAAGCATGCTGGGTAGAACCAGAAAGTGATAATGATGAGTTTAAAGAATTTAAAAGGGTAAAGCAGAAATTTCTAGCTAAAGATAAAAGAGGACAGTTGGTATTTTTGGCAGATTCGCAATTTTCATTACAAATGACACAACAGAAATACCCTACAGTAAAACTTCATTTTACTTCCGAATTTGATGTTTAATAGCCAACTCTAACGAAAAAGTGGTTGAGTCATTTTTTGTATATTACTGGTTATTAACCAATAAACATACCTTTTATGACTACCGATGCAATTAAAAAACCGCCAACATGGTTTTGGGTGGTGTCCGTTATCGCATTATTGTGGAATCTAATGGGAGTCTCTGCTTATCTAGCCGATGCTTATACCACAATAGAACAATTGGAACAGATGACTCAGGAACAAAGAGAGCTATTCGAGGGAAGGCCAGCTTGGGTAACAGCAGCATTTGCTATTGCAGTATTTGCAGGAGCTCTTGGGAGTATCGCATTACTTATCCGGAAAAAATGGGCAAAACCTGTATTAATCGTTTCTTTAATCGCGGCTTTAGCTCAATTTGTATACAATACTTTTATGACTAATACGATTGAAGTTATGGGTACACAAGCCATAATATTCCCCATACTTATTTTAGGTTTTGGTCTCTATCTTATATTTTTCTCTAAACAAGGAATTACAAAAGGTTGGCTTAAATAAACTATAATTTAAATTTAATTAAAAAGCCCTGACAAATGTCAGGGCTTTTTTTATGCTTCTCCCGTAGGTCCAAAATTTAATGGTATTGGAGGTTGCTCATAGTCTTTAATTGTACCATGAGCCTTTTCAAAACGTTGTACATTATCATTTAATGCCTTTAAAAATTTCTTTGCATGCTGTGGTGTTAAAACAATTCTACTTTTAACCTTAGCTTTTGGAGCACCTGGCATCATGCTAATAAAGTCTACCACAAACTCTGAAACTGAATGATTAATAATAGCCAAATTAGAATATATACCTTCAGCGGTTTTTTCATCTAATTCTATATTAATTTGTTTTTGGTTTTGATTTTTTTCAGCCATGATATTTTTTGTATTAAAAAGAAAACCCTGACGATTAAGTCAGGGTCTCTGTTTATTTAGAATTTAAATTCCTCTTTTCGAGCCATTATTTCATCATATTCTTCCTTAGAACCTACGATGATGTTCTCATAATCTCTCATGCCTGTACCTGCAGGAATTTTATGCCCTACAATTACATTCTCCTTAAGACCTTCTAAAGTATCAACTTTACCGCTTACTGCAGCTTCATTTAGTACTTTGGTGGTCTCTTGGAAAGATGCCGCAGAAATAAAGGATTTAGTCTGTAGAGACGCTCTTGTAATACCTTGCAGTATTGGTGTTGCTGTAGCAGCAACTGCATCTCTGGCAGAAACTAATGCTTTATCTGCTCTTTTCAATAATGAGTTTTCATCTCTTAACTCTCTTGCAGTAATTATTTGACCTGCTTTTAAGTTTTCAGATTCTCCTGCATCTTCCACAACTTTCTTACCAAAAATTTCATCATTCTCGCGAATAAAGTCCTTTTTATGAACCAATTGATTCTCTAAGAAAATTGTATCTCCTGCATCCTCAATACGGACCTTACGCATCATTTGTCTTACAACAACTTCAAAGTGCTTATCATTAATCTTTACACCTTGGAGTCTATATACTTCTTGAACCTCATTCACCAAGTATTGTTGTACAGCAGATGGGCCCTTAATTTTTAAGATATCTTCTGGAGTAATAGAACCATCTGAAAGTGGCATGCCAGCACGAACATAATCGTTCTCTTGAACCAAGATTTGATTTGAAAGTTTTACTAAGTATTTCTTGATTTCACCTAGTTTAGACTCTATAATAATCTCACGGTTACCTCTTTTGATTTTACCAAAAGAAACAACACCATCAATCTCAGAAACTACAGCCGGATTAGAAGGGTTACGAGCTTCAAACAACTCTGTAACTCTAGGAAGACCACCAGTAATATCACCTGCTTTTGCAGATTTACGTGGAATCTTAACTAAGGTTTTTCCTTCTTGAACCTTTTCACCATCATCCACCATTATATGCGAACCAACAGGCAAGTTATAAGAACGTAACGTTTCTCCTTTTGCATCTTGAATTAACAAAGTTGGTATCAACTTCTTATTTCTAGATTCAGAGATTACCTTCTCCTGGAAGCCAGTTTGCTCATCTATCTCTACTTGATAAGTAACACCTTGTTCGATGTTTTCGTAAGCGATTTTTCCAGTAAACTCAGAAACAATTACACCATTATATGGATCCCAAGAACAAATAACATCACCTTTCTTGATTTTAGTTCCATTCTTAATAGCAAGTATAGAACCGTAAGGAATATTATTTGTACTTAGTACAATTCCAGTTTTGCTATCAACTATTTTAATTTCAGATGTCCTAGAAATTACAATTGTAGATTTTCCTCCCTCACCATTATCTCCTTCTACTGTGCGTAAATCTTCAATCTCAGCAACGCCATCAAACTTGGCTTCAAGTTTATTATCCTCAGAAATGTTACCTGCAATACCACCTACGTGGAAAGTACGTAATGTTAATTGTGTACCAGGTTCTCCAATTGATTGAGCCGCAACTACACCTACAGCTTCACCTCTTTGTACCATTTTATTGGTAGCTAGGTTACGACCATAACATTGAGCGCAAATACCTTTTGGTGCTTCACAAGTTAATGGTGAACGAACTTCAACCTTTTCGATTGGAGAAGCTTCTATTTTAGCTGCATCTGACTCATTAATAATTTGACCAGCACTCAATAATTCTTCCTGAGTAATTGGATCATATAAATCATGTAATGAAACACGGCCTAAAATACGAGCACCTAAAGTTTCAACAACTTCCTCATTTTTCTTTAATGCTTTAACTTCTATACCTCTTAGTGTTCCACAGTCTTCAATATTGATGATTACATCCTGAGAAACATCTACCAAACGACGTGTTAAGTATCCCGCATCTGCAGTTTTTAAAGCCGTATCCGCTAGACCTTTACGTGCACCGTGTGTAGAGATAAAATATTCAAGAATTGAAAGACCTTCCTTAAAATTAGAAAGAATAGGATTTTCAATAATCTCACCACCACCAGCAGTAGATTTTTTAGGTTTAGCCATCAAACCACGCATACCTGTCAACTGGCGAATTTGTTCTTTAGAACCCCTCGCACCAGAATCAAGCATCATATATACAGAATTGAAACCTTGATTATCTTCTCTAATACGTTTCATAGCTAACTCTGTTAGCATAGCGTTAGTAGATGTCCAAACATCAATTACCTGATTGTAACGTTCGTTATTGGTAATAAGCCCCATATTATAGTTAGCCATAATACCATCAACTTGACCATTAGCATCATCAATCATTTCAATTTTTTCCTTAGGAATAATAATATCTCCTAAACTGAATGATAATCCACCTTTAAAGGCGAATTGATATCCCATGGTCTTAATCTTATCTAAAAACTCTGCTGTTCTAGGAACATCAGTTACGGCTAAAATATCACCAATGATATTTCTAAGTGCTTTCTTATTCAATACTTGATTGATAAAACCTGCCTCAACTGGAACATGAGTATTAAATAAAACTCTACCTACAGTAGTTTCAATAATTTGATTAACCAACTCTCCTTCTGCATTAAAGTCTTTTGCACGCACTTTAATACCTGCATTCAAATCAACTTTCTTTTCATTGAAAGCAATCTCAACTTCTTCTGCAGAATAAAAAGTTAATCCCTCACCTTTAATAGGTAATTCTTTTGTAGACTTACGATGCTTGGTCATATAATAAAGACCAAGTACCATATCCTGAGAAGGTACCGTAATTGGTGAACCATTTGCAGGGTTCAATATATTCTGAGAAGCCAACATTAACAATTGTGCTTCTAAAATAGCTTCTGGTCCTAATGGTAAGTGAACTGCCATTTGATCCCCATCAAAATCCGCATTAAATGCAGTACAAGCTAATGGATGCAGACGAATTGCCTTACCTTCTATAAGTTTAGGTTGGAAAGCCTGAATACCTAGACGGTGTAATGTTGGAGCCCTGTTCAATAATACAGGGTGACCTTTTAATACATTTTCAAGAATATCCCAAACAACAGGTTCTTTCTTGTCTATAATCTTCTTAGCTGATTTTACCGTCTTAACAATACCTCTTTCAATCAGTTTTCTAATGACAAAAGGCTTGTATAACTCAGCAGCCATATCTTTAGGAAGTCCGCATTCGTATAAGTTTAATTCTGGACCTACAACAATTACAGAACGTGCAGAATAATCAACACGCTTACCCAATAAGTTTTGACGAAAACGACCTTGTTTACCTTTTAAAGAATCCGAAAGGGATTTCAATGGTCTATTTGATTCTGTCTTAACCGCCGAAGCTTTTCTTGTATTATCAAATAAAGAATCTACAGATTCTTGAAGCATCCTCTTCTCATTACGAAGGATAACTTCTGGAGCTTTAATCTCCATTAATCGTTTTAAACGATTGTTTCTGATAATTACTCTACGGTATAAATCATTTAAATCTGAAGTAGCAAAACGGCCACCGTCTAAGGGAACTAATGGACGTAATTCTGGTGGAATCACCGGAACTACTTTCATAATCATCCACTCCGGATTATTTTCACGATTATCCTGAGATTCACGCAAAGCCTCCACAACTTGAAGCCTTTTTAATGCTTCTGTTTTACGTTGTTTAGAAGTTTCTGTATTTGCTTTATGTCTTAACTCGTAGGACAATTGCTCTAAATCAATTCTACCTAATAAATCAATTAAACATTCAGCTCCCATTTTAGCAATAAACTTATTTGGGTCTGAATCTTCTAAATATTGATTTTCAGCAGGAATTGTTTCCAAAATATTAAGGTACTCCTCTTCTGTTAAGAAATCCATTTTATTGATTTCTTCTCCTTCTGGTCCCTTGGCTATACCTGGCTGAATTACTACGTAACGTTCGTAGTAAATAATCATATCTAACTTCTTAGATGGTAGACCAAGTAAATATCCTATTTTGTTAGGAAGTGAACGGAAATACCAAATATGAGCAACAGGTACAACCAAATTAATATGTCCTACCCTATCACGACGTACTTTTTTCTCTGTTACTTCTACACCACAACGGTCACACACAATACCGCGGTATCGAATACGCTTGTATTTTCCGCAGGCACATTCATAATCCTTTACAGGACCAAAAATACGCTCACAGAACAATCCGTCACGCTCTGGTTTGTGCGTTCTATAGTTAATAGTTTCTGGTTTTAAAACCTCACCTCTTGACTCTGCCAAAATTGATTCTGGAGATGCCAATCCGATTGAAATTTTATTAAACCTCTTTGGTGCGTTATTATCTTTTATTCTAGCCATAATGCTATAAAGATGAAAATGTTAAAAAATGTTCTCTTTCTAATAGTTTTTCAACTATACTACTATTCCTCCAATCTAATGTCTAAGCCTAAACCTTTAAGTTCGTGCATTAATACATTGAAAGATTCTGGTAATCCAGGTTCTGGCATAGTTTCACCTTTTACGATTGACTCATAGGTTTTTGCTCTACCAATTACATCATCAGATTTTACTGTTAAGATTTCACGTAGGGTAGCTGAAGCTCCATAAGCTTCAAGCGCCCAAACTTCCATCTCACCAAAACGCTGACCACCAAATTGAGCTTTACCACCAAGTGGCTGCTGTGTAATCAACGAGTATGGCCCAATAGAACGTGCGTGCATCTTATCATCAACCATGTGACCTAACTTCAACATGTAAATAATACCTACTGTTGCAGCCTGATCAAAACGTTCTCCTGTTCCACCATCATATAAATGTGTATGTCCAAATCTTGGTACACCAGCCTCATCAGTTAAAGCATTGATTTGCTCTAATGTTGCACCATCAAAAATTGGCGTTCCATATTTTCTACCAAGCTTTTCACCTGCCCAACCAAGAACTGTTTCATAAATCTGACCAATATTCATACGAGAAGGTACCCCTAGCGGATTTAATACAATATCAACTGGAGTTCCATCTTCTAAGAAAGGCATGTCTTCTTGACGAACGATTCTAGCAACAATACCCTTGTTACCATGACGTCCTGCCATTTTATCACCAACTTTAAGTTTACGTTTTTTGGCAATATAAACTTTAGCTAGTTTCATAATTCCAGCTGGTAACTCATCACCAACAGAAATTGTAAACTTATCTCTTCTTAGATTACCTTGAAGGTCATTCAACTTAATCTTATAGTTATGAAGTAAATCAGCAACTTGTGTATTTGTTTTATCATCAGTAGTCCAACTTCCTCCAATTAAGTGAGCGAAGTCATCGACTGAATTCAACATTTTAATAGTATACTTTTTACCCTTTGGAAGCACTTCTTCTCCCAAATCGTTCATAACTCCTTGTGAAGTTTTTCCACTAATTAGAGTGAATAACTTCTCAACTAGAATGTCCTTTAATTGTTCAAATTTCACTTCGTAGTCCATCTCTAATTTAGAAATAGCCTCTTTATCTTCTGAACGTTTTCTCTTGTCTTTAATAGATCGCGAAAATAACTTCTTATCTATTACAACACCTCTTAATGATGGCGAAGCTTTCAATGAAGCATCTTTTACATCACCTGCTTTATCACCAAAGATTGCACGAAGTAATTTTTCTTCTGGTGTTGGATCAGATTCTCCTTTTGGAGTAATCTTACCAATTAAAATATCACCAGGCTTAACTTCAGCACCTATACGAATCATTCCATGTTCATCTAAGTCTTTTGTAGCCTCTTCAGAAACATTAGGAATATCATTAGTTAATTCTTCAGCTCCTAACTTAGTATCACGAACTTCTAGAGCGTATTCATCAATATGTATTGAAGTAAAGATATCTTCACGAACAACTTTTTCAGAAATAACAATTGCATCCTCAAAATTATACCCTTTCCAAGGCATAAAGGCCACCTTCATATTTCTACCTAAAGCCAGTTCCCCTTTTTCAGTAGCGTATCCTTCACAAAGTACTTCGCCTTTCTTAACCTTATCACCTTTTTTAACAATAGGCTTTAAGTTAATACTGGTACCTTGGTTCGTTTTACGGAACTTAATTAGGTTGTATGTTTTATAATCTTCTTCAAAACTTACAAGTTTCTCATCTTCAGATCTGGTGTATTTTACAGTGATTTTCTGAGCATCAACATAATCAATAACTCCATTCTCTTCTGCATTAATCAACACTCTAGAATCTGTAGCAACTTGTCTTTCCAGGCCTGTACCTACAATTGGAGATTGTGGTCTCAATAACGGAACCGCCTGGCGCATCATGTTTGACCCCATCAATGCCCTGTTCGCATCATCATGTTCCAAGAAAGGAATTAACGAAGCTGAAATTGAAGCAATCTGATTTGGAGCAACATCTGTATAGTTTACTTCTGATGGATCTACAACTGGGAAATCACCTTCTTCACGAGCAATTACCTTTTCTATATTTATAGTTCCATCTTCTTTAAGCGGAATATTGGCTTGAGAAATTTTCATTCCTTCTTCTTCTTCCGCACTTAAGTATGCAAACTTCTTAGTATCAACCTTACCATTTTCAACCTTACGATATGGAGTTTCTAAAAAGCCCATTGGGTTTACTTTGGCGAAAACTGAAAGTGAAGAAATCAAACCAATATTTGGACCTTCAGGAGTTTCAATTGGACATAAACGACCATAATGTGTATAGTGAACATCACGAACCTCGAAACCTGCTCTTTCACGAGAAAGACCGCCTGGTCCAAGAGCTGATAATCTTCTTTTATGTGTAATCTCTGCTAATGGATTTGTTTGATCCATAAACTGAGATAACTGATTTGTTCCAAAGAATGAGTTGATTACTGAAGACAATGTCTTTGCATTAATCAAATCTATTGGTGTAAATACTTCGTTATCACGAACATTCATTCGCTCACGAATGGTTCTAGCCATACGTGCTAAACCAACACCGAACTGAGAAGATAACTGCTCACCTACTGTACGTACACGACGATTAGATAAGTGATCAATATCATCAATCTCTGCTTTAGAGTTAATTAACTCAATAAGGTATTTAATTATAGTAATAATATCTTCCTTAGTCAAGACTTGTTTGTCCATTCCAATATCAAGACCTAACTTCTTATTCATTCTATAACGACCTACTTCACCTAAATTGTAACGTTGATCAGAGAAGAATAATTTATCGATAATTCCTCTTGCAGTTTCCTCATCTGGCGGCTCTGCATTACGAAGTTGACGATAAATGTGCTCTACAGCTTCTTTTTCAGAGTTTGTAGGGTCTTTTTGCAGGGTATTATGGATAATGGCATAATCCGACTGCGTATTATTTTCTTTATGTAATAGGATAGTTTTTACATCTGCATCAACTATCTCATCAATATGCTCTTTTTCAAGAATTGTATCACGGTCTAGCACAATTTCGTTTCTTTCAATAGAAACAACTTCTCCTGTATCCTCATCCACAAAATCTTCATGCCAAGTATTTAAAACTCTTGCAGCTAATTTGCGTCCTAATACTTTTTTAAGACCAGCTTTAGAAACTTTAACCTCTTCTGATAGGTCAAAAATTTCTAAAATATCCTTATCCCTTTCAAATCCAATTGCACGGAATAATGTAGTTACTGGTAACTTTTTCTTTCTATCAATATAAGCGTACATAACGCTGTTGATATCTGTAGCAAACTCAATCCAAGAACCTTTAAAAGGAATTACCCTTGCAGAATATAGCTTAGTTCCGTTTGCATGAAAAGACTGTCCAAAGAATACCCCTGGTGATCTATGCAATTGAGATACTACAACACGTTCTGCTCCATTGATAACAAAAGTACCACTTGGAGTCATGTACGGTATTGTACCTAAATACACATCTTGAACAATTGTTTCAAAATCTTCATGCTCGGGATCTGTACAGTATAATTTTAAACGAGCCTTTAAGGGTACGCTATAGGTAAGTCCACGTTCTATACATTCTTGTATAGAATATCTAGGTGGATCTATAAAATAATCCAAAAACTCAAGTACAAACTGGTTTCTGGTATCTGTTATTGGAAAGTTTTCCATGAAGGTATTGTACAAACCTTCGTTGCCTCTTTCGTCAGATTTCGTTTCAAGTTGAAAAAAATCTTGAAATGATTTTATCTGAATGTCCAAGAAATCCGGGTATTCCGGTATGTTCTTAGCGGATGCAAAATTTACTCTTTCAGTCTGATTTGTGAACATCTATGGACAAATTTTGATAGTGAATTCTCTAAAGGGTTACATGTGCCATCACATGCTGCTATAAAAACAGGCTAAGGTCTGACCGTTTTTACGGAAAGACCTTAACCATATTATGCTATTTGGAAGCTACTATTTAAGCTCAACTTCTGCTCCTGCTTCTTCCAAAGATTTTTTAATACCTTCTGCTTCATCTTTAGAAACAGCTTCTTTAACAGCTTTTGGCGCGCTATCAACAATGTCCTTAGCATCTTTCAAACCAAGACCTGTTAATTCTTTAACCAATTTAACTACCGCTAACTTAGAAGCACCAGCTGCTTTAAGAATTACATCAAATTCTGATTGCTCTTCAGCAGCTTCTCCGCCACCACCAGCAGCTCCACCACCAGCAGCAACTGCAACAGCTGCAGCAGCAGGCTCAATACCATACTCTTCTTTTAAAATATCAGCTAATTCATTTACCTCTTTTACGGTAAGGTTAACCAACTGTTCTGCAAAATCTTTTAAATCTGCCATTTTTCTATCGTTTAAATAAAATTTTTAAAATATAATTGTTTTAGTGCGTGCTTATTCTCTTTCAGATAATGTTTTGATAATTCCGGCTAGTTTACCACCACCTGATTTAAGACCAGAAATAACATTCTTGGCTGGTGATTGTAACAATCCGATAATATCTCCGATAACTTCTTCTTTTGATTTTATTGTAACCAAAGAATCTAAGTTCTCATCCCCAATATAGACTGCCTCTTCTATAAAAGCACCCTTTAATAATGGCTTATCTGATTTCTTTCTGAAGTTTTTGATAAGTTTAGCAGGAGCATTTCCTGTTTCTGAAAACATTAAAGATGTATTACCCTTTAATACTTCAGGAAGTTCTCCAAACTCCTTATCAGAAGCTTCCATTGCTTTTGCAAGCAAAGTATTCTTAACAACTGCAAGTTTAATATTAGCCTTAAAACATGCTCTTCTTAAATTAGAAGTCGTCAATGCATCTAACCCAGAAATATCAGCAAGATATATATTAGAGTTATCGGCTAACTGTGCAGTCAAATCTTCAATTACGGTTGCTTTTTCTTCTCTTGTCATTGTTATAATTTTAGACTACCAGTATTAAACTGCTTTAGGATCTAGTTGAACACTAGGACTCATAGTGCTAGACATGTATACACTTTTCATGTATACACCTTTAGCTGATGCAGGTTTTAGCTTCATCAACGTATCCAACAATTCCTTTGCATTACCTGCAATCTTATCTGCTGAAAATGATGATTTACCTATTGCCGCGTGTACGATTCCAGTTTTATCAACCTTAAAATCAATTTTACCAGCTTTTACATCAGATACCGCTTTGGCAACATCCATTGTAACTGTACCAGTTTTTGGATTAGGCATTAAACCTCTTGGACCAAGAACTCTACCCAAAGGACCTAACTTACCCATTACGCTTGGCATAGTGATGATAACATCAACATCTGTCCAACCGCCTTTTATTTTATCCAAATATTCATCCAACCCGACAAAATCAGCGCCAGCTTCTTTAGCTTCTGCCTCCTTGTCTGGGGTCACCAATGCTAAAACTTTTACATCTTTACCTGTTCCGTGTGGTAATGTTACAACCCCACGAACCATTTGATTAGCTTTTCTTGGGTCAACACCCAAACGAACCGCTAAATCAATTGATGCATCAAATTTTACAGTGGTTATCTCTTTTACTAAAGCAGAAGCCTCATCTACAGAATACAATTTGTTTCTATCAATTTTAGCTTGTGCTTCTTTTTGCTTTTTAGTCAATCTTGCCATTAGAAATTGCTTTTAGATTTTTAAAAAGGTCTTTTTCCAGCTACCTTTAATCCCATTGATCTAGCAGTACCTGCAACCATACTCATTGCTGATTCTACTGTAAAAGCATTTAAATCGACCATTTTATCTTCTGCGATTTGCTTTACTTGATCCCAAGATACCGATCCTGATTTCACTCTGTTAGGCTCACCTGATCCTTTTTTAATCTTTGCTGCTTCCAACAATTGAACTGCCGCTGGTGGTGTTTTTACGACAAACTCGAAAGATTTGTCTTTATATACCGTGATAACAACTGGTAAAACTTTACCTGGCTTATCCTGTGTACGCGCATTAAATTGCTTACAGAACTCCATGATGTTAACGCCGGCAGCACCTAAGGCGGGTCCAACCGGTGGCGACGGATTCGCTGCACCTCCCCTAACTTGTAATTTAACTACCTTATCTACTTCTTTTGCCATTGTTTTTAATTAAATTGAAAATGTGCTATTGGAAGCAACACAATTTCTATATATGTAACAGCTCTTACTTAAACTTTTTCTACTTGCATATAACTCAACTCTAATGGCGTCTTTCTTCCGAAAATCTTAACCATTACCTCAAGCTTACGCTTTTCTTCATTGATTTTTTCAACAGTTCCATTGAATCCATTGAAAGGTCCATCAATTACCTTTACAGTTTCACCCAGAATAAAAGGTATTGCCACATTATCTGTATTAACAGCTAACTCATCAACTTTACCTAACATTCTATTTACCTCTGCCTTACGCAATGGTACCGGGTCACCACCTTTAGTTTCTCCTAAAAAGCCTATTACGTTTGTAATGGAGCGAATAATATGAACCATTTCTCCACCTAAATTGGCTTTTATCATTATGTATCCTGGAAAATAAGTTCTTTCCTTATTAATTTTTTTACCATTTCGGATTTGAACAACTTTTTCCGTGGGAACAAGAACATCTTCTAAATAATCTCCAAAGCCATGTCTTTCAACCTCACTTTCAATATACCCTTTGATTTTGTTCTCTTGGCCGCTAACCGCTCTAACTACATACCATTTTTTCTCTAATACCTCAGACATGCGATTATCCTATTAATTTTTCAAAGTACAATTGAATCAACTCACTAAAAAGACTATCAACTCCCCATGTTGCTAACGCAAAAAGGATTGAGAAAACAGCTACCACTACCATGTAGTTAGAAGCCTGTTCCCTGTTTAACCAGGTAACATTATTTTTTAGTTCTTCCCAAGATTCTTTAACGTATGTCAACATAAAAACAAATTTTATTCTGCACGGGCGGAGACACTCCCTTCGACTTCGCTCAGGATAAACTTCTCGCCTCAGTGGCTTTCATTATTTCAACTTGCACGGGCGGAGAGACTCGAACTCCCGACACCTGGTTTTGGAGACCAGTGCTCTACCAACTGAGCTACGCCCGTATTTTGGCATTCTAACACTCCAAAAACCTGAAGCGAACTACACCCATTTATATTACACTGAAAGGTATCCGCCAAACGACGGACACCCCTTTGTGTAAACTATGATTATAAAATGATTAATCTAAAATCTCAGTAACCTGACCAGCACCTACTGTTCTACCACCTTCACGGATAGCAAAACGAAGACCTACGCTTAATGCGATTGGCTGAATCAAATCAACATTGATAGTTAAGTTATCACCTGGCATTACCATTTCAACTCCACTAGGTAAACCAATGTTACCAGTTACGTCTGTAGTTCTAACATAGAACTGAGGACGATAGTTGTTATGGAATGGTGTATGACGACCACCTTCTTCTTTTTTCAAGATATAAACCTCAGCTTTAAATTTAGCGTGTGGTTTAACAGAGCCTGGCTTACAAATAACCATACCTCTTTTGATATCAGTTTTTTCAATACCTCTTAAAAGAATACCTACATTGTCACCAGCTTCACCTCTATCCAAGATTTTACGGAACATCTCAACACCAGTAACTGTAGAAGCTAATTTCTCAGCACCCATTCCAATAATATCAACAGCATCACCAGTATTAGCAACACCTGTCTCTATACGACCAGTTGCAACAGTACCACGACCAGTAATCGTGAATACATCTTCAACAGGCATTAAGAAATCTTTATCAACATCTCTTTTAGGAAGCTCAATCCAATCATCAACAGCAGCCATTAACTCCATTACAGTGTCCACCCATTTTTGCTCACCATTTAAAGCGCCAAGTGCAGAACCAGCAATTACAGGTCCATTATCACCATCATACTCGTAGAAAGAAAGTAATTCTCTAATTTCCATTTCAACAAGCTCAAGAAGCTCTTCATCGTCAACCATGTCAACTTTGTTCATGAAAACAACAATTCTAGGAATACCAACCTGGCGACCTAAAAGGATATGTTCACGAGTTTGTGGCATAGGACCATCAGTTGCAGCAACAACAAGAATAGCACCATCCATTTGAGCAGCACCAGTTACCATGTTCTTAACGTAATCCGCGTGACCTGGACAGTCAACGTGAGCGTAGTGACGGTTAGCCGTAGCATACTCTACGTGAGATGTGTTAATTGTAATACCTCTTTCTTTTTCTTCAGGAGCATTATCAATTGAGTCAAAGCTTCGAAGCTCAGACAAACCTGCATTGGCTAAAACAGTAGTGATAGCTGCAGTTAATGTAGTTTTACCGTGATCTACGTGTCCAATGGTACCAATATTTAAGTGCGGTTTGGAACGATCAAAAGTTTCCTTTGCCATTTTTAAATGATTTTAATCTTAGTTTATATTAGTGTACAAATCGTTTTGAGCCAATGACGAGATTTGAACTCGTGACCTCTTCCTTACCAAGGAAACGCTCTACCCCTGAGCTACACCGGCGTAAAGTGTTGAATCAACTACTTTAAATAGTTCCTCCTAAAAGGAAGAAATTCCTGCGTTCACAAGAATGACTTTAGAGCGGGAGACCGGGTTCGAACCGGCGACATTCAGCTTGGAAGGCTGACGCTCTACCAACTGAGCTACTCCCGCAATTTTTATTAAATCAATATTTCAAATTTTAAAGCTTAAATACTACTATCCAAACCTCAATCCTTTTTTTCTTGTGTGGGGAGAGCAGGATTCGAACCTGCGAAGACATAGTCAGCAGATTTACAGTCTGCCCTCGTTGGCCGCTTGAGTATCTCCCCTTCCTTTGTTTTTAGTATCTTAAGAGCCGATGGAGGGACTCGAACCCACGACCTGCTGATTACAAATCAGCTGCTCTAGCCAGCTGAGCTACATCGGCTTTTTAGAGCCTTTTTAACACAAAAAAAGCCCGCTATTTCTAACGGACTGCAAATGTATATATATTTTTATTTAATCAAAACAAATTATGAAAAATTTTAATTAAACATATGCTCTCATTTTTTCCTTCTTTTTAACCAACTTTCTTTCGATTGAATTGCAAGCTGAGTCAATAGCCTCTTCAAATGATTTACATTGCTTCTTCACAACAAACTTATCACGAGGAACATTTATTTTAATTTCAACAATCTTATTTTCCTTCGCACTAGTGTTTTCGACCTTAAGATATACGTCTGAACTAATTACTTTATCATAAAATAATTCTAGCTTATCCATACGTTCTTGAACAAAATCGATAAGTTTTCCATCGGCTACAAAATTAACAGATTGCACATTTACCTTCATAAGATGAGTTTTTAGGTCTGTATGAGACAGACAGGTTAAACAATTACAAAGAATTTAATCTCTGTTTCTAGGGTGGGCGTTAGCATATACTTTTTTTAGCTCCGCAATACTATTATGAGTATATACTTGCGTCGATGCCAAACTTGAATGGCCTAATAGTTCTTTTACAGCATTTAAATCAGCCCCTTTATTTAATAGATGGGTTGCAAAAGTATGCCTAAGAATATGCGGACTCTTTTTAACCTTAGGGCTAACCATACTAAGGTACTTATTTATAACCCTATAAACAAGGGTTTCGTATATTTTATCACCTGATTTTGTTAATATTAACGCTTCTTTATCAGAGATGATTTTAAGCTTTAAGCGAAGTGATAAATATGTAGTTAACAAAGGAATCAGTCCTGGTAATAAAGGCACAATTCTTTCTTTATTGCGCTTACCCAGCACCTTAAGCGTTGTTTTTGCAGTATCAAAATCGCTCACCTTCAAATTAATTAACTCAGCTCTTCGTATTCCCGTTGAATATAAAAGCTCTATTAATAGTTTATCACGAATACCTTCAAAATCATTTTCAAAAGGAATTTGTTTTAAAATCTTATCCATCTCCAATTCCGAAAAAGGAACCTCTAAATTCTTCTTAGTTTTTAGGGTCTTATGCTTAGAAAGTGGGTTTTTAGTAATAGCTTCTATTTTTTGAAGAAACCTATAATATGACTTGAGTGAAGCTATTTTTCTGTTAACAGTCCTATTTGAAATACCTGTATTAACTAGCTTAACAACCCAAGCCCTAATAGTAATATAGTCAACTTCACTAATTTCAGCTGTTTGATATTCTGTAGTAGTAAAGGAGGTAAATTCTTGGATATCTTTCTGATAGGCAGCAATAGTGTGCTTAGAATAATTTTTCTCCAAAGAGAGGTAGGAAACAAAAGCTTCAAGTGACATATCTCAAAGTTACGATTTACCTTTTGAAGTCTTTATATCAATCCTATAATCAAATTGGTGTAAACTAAAAAAACCCATTCATTAATGAATGGGTTTTGTTTTATGTAGAATCTTTTAGGACTTTAAATTTCCTCTTGATCTCTTAGGCCTTGAATATATTGTGCCTTTTGAATTTCTGCTCTACGCTTAACCGAAGGTTTAGTAAATTGTTGACGCTTACGTAATTGACGCATAGTGCCTGTTTTATCAAACTTTCGCTTGAAACGCTTTAAAGCCCTATCGATATTTTCTCCTTCTTTTACTGGTATAATTAACATTGGCTACAACCTCCTCTCTTTAAATGATACCCGTTCTTAAACGGGGATGCAAATATACAAATGAAATTTATCTTAAAAAGATTTTTCCTAAATAAATTTTAAAAATAGATACCTATTATTTTCCAGGACTGCGGTATTCCTTTTTGTCTATCACAATTTTAGCGATTATCTCTTTTAATATCTCAGAAGTACCTCCTCCAATTGGACCTAATCTGCTATCTCTAAGCATACGCGCCATTGGATAATCTTCTACATATCCATATCCGCCCAAAAACTGAAGACAGTCGTAAGCAACCTCATCAGCCATTTTAGTGGATTTCAATTTTGATATGGTTGCTTCTTTCACTGCGTATTGCCCTTTATCCAACATAGCAACTACTCCATAATTGTAGTGCTTGCATACTTCCATATCTGCATGTAATTCTACAAAACGATGGCGTAAAGCCTGAAATTTATTTATAGCCTGTCCAAAAGCTTCTCGTTCAGACATATATTGCAATGCATAATTTAAGGTATACTCCGCTCGTGCATGAGCATTTACACCCATAACCAAACGCTCTAAAGCAAAAGCTTCCATAATAAATGTAAAGCCTTTCCCTTCTTCACCCATTAAATTAGCTGCTGGCACTTCTACATTATCAAAAGCCAACTCTGCAGTATCGGACGCTCTCCAACCTAACTTGTTTAATTTATTGGCAGAAACCCCAGGACTATTTCTATCAACTATAAAAATACTTATCCCCTTATTACCTGCCGTCGGATCAGTTTTAGCAGCTAAAACAATATAATCACCATATACTCCATTCGTAATAAAAGTTTTTGAGCCATTAACGATATAAACATCCCCTTTTTTTTCAGCAGTTGTTCGCATTCCTGCAACATCACTTCCTCCAAAAGGTTCTGTAACTCCCAAACAGCCTATTTTATCACCATTCACACTAGGGATTAAATAGTCTTTCTTTTGCGCATCACTTGCGTTCTTGTTTAAGTGCGTCATCGCTAAATAAGCATGTGCCCAAATAGCTGCCGCAAAACCACCAGAATTTATCTTCTGAAGTTCTTCCAGTAAAATAACGGTGTAAAAAAGGTCTAGACCCAAACCTTCTTCGCTTTCAGGAGTGGCCAAACCAAAATAGCCCATCTCGCCAAATTTCTTCCAAATAAAACGTTCGATGGTTCCAGTTTCTTCCCACTTATCTATATGGGGGACTACTTCTTTTTTTAAAAAATCTTTTAGGCTCTCCCTAAAAAGTTGATGTTCTTCGGTGAAGTACATACTATTCATGCATAATCTTTTAGAGTGACAAATATAATGCTATTCTATCTAGTTTTTCTGCAGGAAAACCATCAAGATTAGTTAATTCGTCAAAGGAATTAATACCTCCGTTAAGTTCCCTAAATCTGACAATTTCATTTGCAACTGGGTAAGAAATATATACTAGTGCTGCTATTTCTTCTATAGTAGCAGAATTTATATTAATGCTCTCTATTTCTGGAGGATTAAAAACCTGAAATTGTTTTAAGGTATTATCTACAACTTCAGCATCTAAACCATACACATCATACAATTGCTCATTAACCAAAAAACCGCCAAGTCTATCACGAAATTTTATAATTCGTTCGGAGAGTTTATCTCCAATTCCTCTAATTATTTTTAAATCCTTGGCAGTCACTAAATTTATATCACGAATTTTAACTACGGTTACTTTACTAGTTTTCTGAGAAAGAGCTTTACTATATTCTTTCTTGTTGGACTTTGTCCAATCTGGGAATTTAAAATAAGGAGAGATTACTTTTAACAATGAATCATTAACCGAGGTAACGCTTTGAAATTCTTCTTTAGAATTTATATACTTATTTAAACTTCTAAAAGCTTTTAGTCTATCTATTTCTTCAACTGACATTCCTAACGTATAACCTTTGTAATCAGTTATGAAATTTGGATTAAAAGGGTAAATCCTAGATGTATCTTTTAATTGAGAAACTTGTTTTAGACTATCAACTCTTAACTGTTCTATCTCATCTATAACAATTTTAGCATTAGCTCTATCAAATGGTTGGGTTTTTACATAGAAATACACCCCCTGAAGAATTAGTATAATTGATAATAAAAAGAAAATCCCACTCCGTTCTTGTGTATTGAACTTAAAGTGGGATTTGAAATCTTTCAACCTAAACTCTTACGTATTTGATTTTCTGATAGCAGCAATATATTTATTGAGTTCCTCTTTAACCTTTGGAAATAATATAAGCAGTCCTATCATATTTGGAAATACTAAAGCCAAAATCATAGCATCTGAAAACTTAATTACTGCGTCCAAAGTTGCCGCCGCCCCAATTACAACAAATAATAAGAATAGCACTTTATATATGACATCTGCTGTTCTACCTCGTCCAAAAAGAAATTTCCATGATTGAAGCCCGTAATAAGACCAAGAAATCATAGTTGAAAAAGCAAAAAGAACAATTGCTATTGTCAATACATATCTAAATCCAGGAATAACAGAATCATAAGCCATAGAAGTTAAATCCACACCTCCTATATAAGCTCCCGAATCATTTAATAATACTGTACTACCAACTGCATTCCCATAATCAAATGCGCCAGCATCCATATTAAAGAAAATAATTACAAGAGCTGTCATTGTACAAATAACCACAGTATCAATAAATGGTTCTAATAATGCAACAATACCTTCACTTGCTGGATATTTAGTTTTTACTGCCGAATGAGCAATTGCCGCTGAACCTGCACCAGCCTCGTTCGAAAATGCCGCTCTTTGAAAACCAACAATAATTACACCTAAAATACCGCCTAAACCAGCTTCGGGAGAAAATGCACCACTAAAAATCATACCAAAGGCATCGCCAATGTATTTAATATTTGCAAAGATTATTATTAGAGAAGCTATCACATAAATTATTGCCATAAACGGAACAATTTTTTCTGTAACACTTGCAATCTTCTTTATACCACCAATGATTACAATACCAACTAAAATAGCTAATATCACACCTATGACTACACCTATTGCTCCACCTTCAAGATTAAACATGGTGGTTAATTGCACAGCTGCCTGATTTGATTGAAAAGCATTACCTCCTCCAAAAGAAGCTCCAACACATAAAATGGCAAAAATTATACCTAAAACTTTGCCAAGACCAGCAAGTCCTTTAGCTTTTAGCCCTCTAGATAAATAATACATTGGACCACCATAAACAGTACCGTCTTCTCCAACGTCCCTATACTTTACTCCAAGAGTACATTCAACAAACTTTGTTGACATCCCAATAAGACCACAAACAATCATCCAAAAAGTTGCTCCAGGTCCACCAATTGCAATAGCTACTGCTACCCCAGCAATATTACCCAAACCAACAGTACCAGATACAGCTGTTGCTAAAGCTTGGAAATGACTAACCTCTCCTTCTTCACTTTCATCTTTTATGGTATCAGGTAAATCTCCATCAACTATGTTAACCTCTGCTTTCTCGACTCCATGTCCAGTACTACCTTCAACATCATCATATTTTCCTCTAACAACATTAATAGCCAAAGGAAATTTTAAAATGTTAGGGAACTTAAAATAAATTGTAAAAAAAGTGGCTCCTATAACAAGTAAAATAAGAACTATTGGAATATTATATTCCCCTACAGGAATTGTTGTTAAAACAAATCCTTCCCACCAGGAAGCAAAAGGCATAAAAGCATCATTTACTTTTTCATCAAGACCTTTTTCAGCGGCTTCTTGTGCAATTGTAAATAACGGTGTAAATAATAAAATAATAGAAAGAAGTCTATACTTCATAATTTATATTTTGGTTATGTTAATTTGATGTAAAGGCGACAATATCCTAAAAAAAATCAATGGAATCAAATTTAACTGTTGTTAAACTATCCCAATCGGAACATTTGATTGAGGTTGTTTATTTGTTCCGGTCTGCCTAGAACAATTACTTTGCCTTTAGGTTCGAGCTCCAAATCAGCCTCGGGATTAATTATGTAGCGCCCATCAGGAGTGATATATCCGATTATCGTACATCCAGTTTTTCGCCTTAAGTCCAAATCTTTTATGGATTTACAATCCAATTGATCCTGAAAATCCTCAATTTCAACTTCTTCTAGGTTTGTAGTGTGTTCCCCTTCTATCGAGAGTTTATCCATAAAGGTTATTAAATCTGGCATTACAACCAAAGACGCCATATGGTCTCCGCCAATTTTATCTGGCATAATGACTTTGTTAGCACCTGCAAATTCTAGTTTTTTGATTGAAGTAACTTGAGAAGCCCTGCTTATTATAAATAAATCTTCATTCATTTGACGTGCAGAAAGAACAACAAAAAGATTTATCGCATCATCAGGTAATGCTGTAACTAAAAACTGTGCCCTATCAATCCCTGCTTCTAATAAAACCTCATCTTCATTAACATCACCTTCTACAAAAAGCACTTCATCTTCATTTGCTTCTATAATTCCTTTATCCTTTTCTATAATTACAAAAGGCTTATTGTAAGCTCTAAGCTTTTCTGCAGCCTGTCTACCATTTCGCCCATAACCACAAACAATAACATGATTGGATAGACGGTTTATTTTATTTTTCACACGCTTTTTCTTTAAAAGTTGTAATGAGTTTCTACTTAAAATATATTCTGTTATCACCGAAATAGCGAAACCAAAAATAAAAACGCTCGATACGATTAAAAATACAGTAAAAATTTTAGCATCGGCATCTAAAGGTCTTACTTCTGAAAAACCAACTGTAGTAACAGTAATTACTGTCATATAGAAGGCATTAACCCAAGTAAAGCCATAAAAGTAATGGTATCCAAAAACACCTAAAAATAGTATTGAGGTCATTAAAATTAATGCCCAAGCTATCCGTGATTTAAAAAGTTTAATCATGCTTATAAGTCAAAAACTGAAGTGCGTTTGGTGTAGACCAAATCTTTTATTTTTAACCAAAAAGCTATAAAAAGATATAGCGCGAAGCCAAAACCTAAGGTCGCAAAGGTTAAATATATAAAGGTAGTACGCACTACTCTTGCTCTTATACCCCATCGTTCGGCTATACGACGGCAAACTTCAAACCCTCTTTTCTGAAAATAGTAGAGTAAATCATAAATCCAACGCATCATCAAATTTAGTGATTTCCCCTTAAAAGAAAACTTCCCACCGCACATTTGAGGCACTGGTTTGTGCTACAATAGTTGTTATAAAGTTGCAATTTTGCCTGACTTGAAAAAGCACTTTTGGTTTTCCTTCCAATTTCATCAAACCCCTTTATAATACTATTTTTTTCAGCACCTAAATTCCTCATCAAGCTTATTAAATCTCCGCTTATATCTTTACCCAGACTTTTAGCATATGAGAACTTTAGAGGAACAATGGTATTTATAAGAATCAAATCTATAGTATTCTTTGTTAGCCTTTTACTGGATGACTTTGATTCTTTGCCAAACGTAAAGTGGTTTTTCCAATAGTCGCCTGCTGTTATATCAAATAAATCATAATAATCTTTAGCTTCCGAATATGCTATTAACTTGCCAAATAAATTCTTGTTTTTAGCATATAAGACTGCAAACTGTGAAAGCCTTATAGTTGGAAAATTATTTGGGCGTAATCCAAAAAAATCTGGCCTCTCTACTCCTAAATCGTTTAATTTAAACTTAGTTTTTTGAAAAGCATATTCTTTTTTAAGTTGCTTGTGATACACATCATAGCATTCTTCTTTTTCCAATAAACCAGACATACCAAAAAGCACACTCTCTAAGGAGACATAATTATTTTGAAGTTTTCTTACAATTGAAAAATCTATGGATTCTGAAAGACTCAAAAATGCTTTGCCATTAACTTTTGAACCAAAATTCTTAAGTAACATTGAAAAGAGCAGCTTTTCCCAATCATTATTGGAAGTGTTAAGCAACTCAAAAATCAGTCTTGATTTTTCCTCTAAACGCTCTATATATAGTCGTTCCAACCAATTGTCTATTAAAAAACCATCAATTGTTTCTAAATCATGTTCACAGTTAATGAATTTTTTCTTTGAGTTTTGGAGCAGTTTTTTATAACCTAATAGAAGTTTTTCTGGAACTATATCTTTTAGCTCGAGGGTAGGTATTTCCGTTTTATCTTTTCTAAAAACAGCAATATCATCTTCCCAAACCACATGGAGAATTACATTGTCGTAATTATCATCAGTTTCGTGACCATGAGCATACCAATCCGAAGATTTTAAATGTATTTCAACATTACCGGCCCATAACTGATTAGCAATCTCAATCTTGCTATTAAAGAAATCTGGACCAGAATTTAGATTGTATTGTCCAGTGTTACGAATTACAAGTTGTTCTTTTTTGGTGGTTGCTAGTTGTTGGGAATGTAGTTTATTGGTCTTCCATATAAAATGGAGCAAATCTTCACGCATTCCTTAAAGGTAAATAAGTTTTACTCGGCAACTTCGCCCTCCCAGTTCATAAAACCACCTTCTAAATTGTAGGCATTATCAATTCCTACGCTTTTTAGTATTGCACAAGCTTGCCCACTTCTGTTCCCAGAACGACAATACACATAGAAGTTTTTGTCTTTATCCAGCTTTTCTACTTCATCTAAAAATTCCTGTCCAAGATAAATATCGATATTAGTAGAATTAGGTATATAACCTTCTTCAACTTCTTCAGGTGTGCGAACATCCAACAAAAAAGCATTTTCATCATTCTTAAGTTGTTCTGCCCACTCTTCTTGTGTTAAATCCATTTTTTCAATTAAATTAAGTTTTGCAAAAATAAAAGTCCGAAGCATAACTCCGGACTTAAAACTAATTATTTTTCTTATTATACTTTTATAGAGCATCCTATCGCCCACGTTTTTGTTACCTCAATTTTCTTGCCAGCCAACATTGCATCAACAGCATTCTCTACATATTTATCTTCAACTTTACGTGCATCTTGGTAGTTATCATCAATTGCTCCAATGTATTTTACCACATTACCCTTTTGAGTTTTTTCTAAAAGGTAAACGTGTGGTGTTTTACTGGCACCATACTGAGGGTAAATTTTTTGACCTTCGTCTAATACGTATGGAAAAGTAAATCCTTTTTCTTTTGCCCTAATCTTCATTTTATCAAAACTATCGCCAGGTTTTACCGCAGGATTGTTTGGATTAATAGCAATCACAGGAACTCCTTTTTCCTTATACTTTTTATCCAATGCTAGTATTCTATCCTCATAAGCAACCGCATAAGGGCAAGTATTACAGGTAAAAATTACTAAAAAGCCCTTTGAATCAGCGTAGTTCGAAAGAGAGACCATTTCGCCATCTACATTTTTCAATGAGAAATCAGTAGCTAAATCCCCAATATCATAACCTGATGCAAGTTTATCATTCTTAACGAATGACATTATAATAACAACTAAAGCAAGTAATCCTATTGTCTTAAATGTTTTCATTTCTATTCACTTAAAAATTTATCTAGTTCAGTATTCAATTCCTCATAAGTAAAACCATGAGGATAAAAGGTCCGCTTATCTTTATTATATATTATGGTAGCTGGGATTCCACCTTCCCAGTTTGCAGCTATCTTTGGTATCCATTCATTCATCTTTGGATCATCCAAAATAACTACCTCCCCTTTTAACCCCTTTTCTTTTACAAAAGGAACTAATCTTTTCTCCCACATGGATGGCATATCTAAACTCACTAAAAGCATTTCAACATTATTATCCTTTTGTTCTGCAAAAGTCCTTTCAAAATCAGGAAGTTCTTCAATACAAGGTTTACACCAAGTGGCCCAAAAATTTACGATATAGGTTTTATCATCTTCTTTATTCAAAAATGGCTCCAAACCATCAAAATCATAAATAGGAAAATCAATATTAGATTCCTCGGTTTGTTTAGATTCTTCTTGAACAACTGTCTTTTTCTCTTCAAACTTGCAACTTTGCGTCAAAAAAATAGGTAACACAAAGAATAATGTTAACTGCTTCATTAAATGAAATTTATATTTTAAAATTAACCATTCGGGAGACCTTCACTTAAACGTTTAACATAAAATTAGCTTTGCGAAGTTTGGAGTATTCTTCAAAATGTAATTATATTTGTATATACAATTGTTGTAATAACATGAATGTAGAAGAAATTATAAAGACAAATAAGGAAATGTCTATTGAAACTAGAACGATAATTCATTTATCACTAGTTAATTCTAGGCTTAATGAAGCAATGACAAATGCATTAAAACCTTTTGATGTTTCGTTGCAGCAGTTTAATGTATTACGGATTTTAAGAGGACAAAATGGTTCTCCAGCTAACTTGTCTACTTTAAATGAACGTATGGTTACTAAAATGAGTAACACTACTAGGCTGGTAGACAAACTTTTGCTCAAAGGTTTTGTGGACAGAAAAATTTGCCCAACTAACAGGCGTAAAATAGAAATTTGTATTACTGCAAATGGAGAAGAATCATTGCTAGAAATGGATAAGGCTGTAGAATTGGCCGAAGTGGAGGTTTTAGCAGGGTTCTCACATCAAGATTTAGAAGAATTAAATAATTTATTAGATAAATTTTAAAATGAACAGCATCCTAGAAAAAAGTATATTACAAAACAGAACTTGGCGATACGCAACTAAAAAATTTGATAGCACCAAAAAGGTATCTGAAGAAGACTTTAAGTTATTAATGGAATCGGTACGATTGAGTGCATCTTCATACGGTCTTCAACCCTATAAGGTTTTGGTGATATCCAATAAAGAAATAAGAGAAAACCTAAAACCAGTGTCATGGGGGCAATCTCAAATAACCGATGCATCTCATTTGATTGTTTTGGCTAATCAAATTGATTTTGGTTCCGAATTAGTTGACGATTATATTTCAAATGTAGCCGAAACTCGAAACATCCCATTGGATGGATTACAACAGTATGGTGATTTTATGAAATCAAAATTGATAGACTTACCAGCAGAGCATAAAGCAATTTGGACTTCAAAACAAGCCTATATTGCCCTTGGTAACTTAATGCAAGCTGCAGCTGAATTAAAAATAGATACTTGTCCTATGGAAGGTTTTGACGCAGAAAAGTATGATGAAATCCTTGGGCTTAGGGAAAAAGGATTGTCTGCTGCCGTTGTACTACCTATAGGGTATAGATCTGAAGAAGACGAGACTCAACATTATGCAAAAGTTCGTAAATCAAAGGAAGATTTTTTTACATATATATAAACCCTAAAATAAATTTCAACAAAAATTAATTTAAAAATCATGAAAAAGAACATTTTAAGTTTAGCCCTAGCCTTAGTAATTGGTGCAACAGTATCTGCGGACCCAATTGATGGCGAGAAAAAAGAAGTAAAAACAGATGCTAGTACCGTAACTTGGAAAGCATACAAAGTAACTGGTTCTCATACAGGTACCATTGCCCTTAAATCTGGCGCATTAGAATTTGATGGAGATAAATTAACTGGAGGTGAATTTGTAGTTGATATGACAACTATAAATACAACCGATTTAGAAGGGGAATATAAAGGAAAATTAGACGGTCATTTAAACTCAGACGATTTCTTTGCGACAGCCTCTAACCCAACTTCTGCATTAGTTTTTACAGAAGTTACCGCCTCTGGAAAAAATTCTTATAAAGTAACTGGAGACTTGACTATTAAGGGTATTACTAAACCAGTGACTTTTGACGTTTCTGTTTATGGCAGTAAAGCAACAGCTACATTAAAGGTGGATAGAACAAATTACAAGGTTGAGTATGGCTCAGGAATCATTGGAACAGCAAAAGATAAGCTAATCTATGATGAATTTGATTTGGTTGTGGATTTAGAATTTTAACCAAGCTATTTGAAAAAGGAAATGAAAACATCCTGCTTTTACGGTAGGATGTTTTTTTATAACACATCTTTGTTTGATAGTTAAAATGCATTCTCTATATTTGAACCAATGAAAATAATAAACAAAACTTGGTGGTGGAATAATTTACGACAACATTCGTGAACTAGTCCCTATTGAATAATATATAAAGGCTTGTCATCACGACAAGCCTTTTTCAATTTATAGTGTTACTAATTATGTCTTACAAACTAAAAACATATCATAAAAAAATACTTGCGGATACGATTACCCCTGTTAGTGTTTATTTAAAAATTAGGGACAAATTCCCTAATAGTATTCTTTTGGAGAGTAGTGATTATCATGCCAATGACAATAGCTTTTCTTACATCTGTTGCAACCCTATAGCTTCTATTAAAGTTGAAAATGAAGTTATTGTAAAAGAATTTCCGGATAGTTTAAAGGAAGAGATTAGAATTACTGATTCTATTGAAGTTACTCAAGAAATCGACGCATTTAGCAAGAAATTTGAAGTAGACAATCAAAATTTTAAATTTATAACAAACGGTCTTTTCGGCTTTATGGCCTATGATGCTGTTCGCTATTTTGAGGATGTTGAAATTTCAAAAAAAAATAATTCAGTTGCAATTCCTGATATCTATTATGCCGTTTATCAAAACATCATAGCAATTAATCACTTTAAAAACGAAGCCTATCTTTTTGCGCATTGTTTTGAAACTGAAAACAATATTCCGCAGTTAGAGCAAGTACTTAAAGTAAGAAGTTTTGCCTCCTATAATTTTTCTAAAGACGGGGAAGTAAAAACTAATTTAGAAGATGAAGCTTTCAAAAATCATGTAGCATTAGCTAAAAAGCATTGTCAACGTGGAGATGTTTTTCAATTGGTACTGTCTCGCAGGTTTTCGCAAGGATTTAAAGGTGATGAGTTTAACGTGTATCGTGCATTACGCTCTATAAACCCCTCACCATATCTTTTCTTTTTTGACTATGGAGATTTCAAAATTTTTGGTAGCTCTCCAGAAGCACAATTGATTGTAAAAGATGGGAAAGCAGAAATTCACCCTATTGCAGGAACATACAAACGTACTGGCAATGATGAAAAGGATGCAGAACTCGCAAAGCAATTAGCTCAGGACGATAAAGAAAATAGTGAACATGTAATGTTAGTGGACTTAGCTCGAAACGACCTAAGTAGAAATGGGAATCTTGTGAATGTAGAAACCTATCGTGAGGTACAGTATTTTTCGCATGTAATTCATTTAGTTTCTAAAGTTACCGGGATGAAAAAGTCAGATATTTCTACACTAAAAATTGTAGCAGATACATTTCCCGCGGGCACCTTAAGCGGCGCTCCCAAACATATGGCCATGCAGCTTATAGAAAAGTATGAAAAAACCAGTAGAGGTTATTATGGTGGAGCAATTGGTTTTATGGATTTTAATGGAAACTTTAACCATGCCATTATGATTAGAACATTCCTTAGCAAAAACCATGAACTTCATTTTCAAGCTGGTGCAGGATTAGTGGCGGCTTCAAATGCTGAAGATGAATTACAGGAAACCTATAATAAACTTGGCGCTTTGAACAAAGCACTAGAAATTGCTGAAACTATCTAGATGGAAAGAAAGATATTAATGATAGATAATTACGATAGTTTCACCTATAATTTGGTGCACTATCTAGAAGATTTGGATTGCAAGGTAATTGTAAAACGTAATGACCAATTAACAATAGAAGAAGTGGATGATTTCCAAGAAATTGTGCTTTCTCCTGGTCCAGGCATTCCAGATGAAGCTGGGCTTTTAAAAGAAATAATAGGCACTTATGCAGGTAAAAAAAGAATACTTGGTGTATGCCTTGGGCAACAAGCTATCGGAGAAGTTTTTGGAGGTAGTTTACTAAATCTAGACAAAGTATATCACGGTGTTGCTACGACAATAAAAATTACAAAAGACGATTATATTTTTAATGGTCTACCAAACCAAATCGAAGTCGGTCGTTATCATTCCTGGGTGGTAAATTCAAACCTACCGAATAGTTTAGAAGCTACTTCTTTTGATGAAAATGGACAAGTAATGTCTTTAAGACATAAAGAATTTGATATTAGAGCAGTACAGTTTCATCCAGAGTCGGTTTTAACACCGCAAGGGAAACAAATATTGAAAAATTGGTTACAAAAATGAAAGAGACACTAAATAGACTTATTAATCACGAAATCCTTGAAAAAGATTATGCCAAGCAAATTTTGGTAAATATTGCTAAGGGAGATTATAACACAAGTCAGATAACTGCATTTTTAACGGTATATATGATGCGTAGCATCACCATTGAAGAGTTAGAAGGTTTCCGCGATGCACTTCTAGAATTATGCTTAGCAATTGATTTATCTGAATACAACCCCATTGATTTATGTGGTACCGGTGGTGATGGTAAAGACACTTTTAACATTTCTACACTATCTTCTTTTGTTTCCGCAGGGGCTGGTATAAAAGTCACCAAACATGGTAATTACGGTGTTTCTTCAAAATGTGGTAGTAGTAATGTAATGGAGTTCTTAGGCATTAAGTTTAGTAATGACGTTGACTTCTTAAAAAAGTCTATAGATGAGGCAGGTATATGTGTTTTACATGCACCATTATTTCACCCGGCAATGAAGAATGTAGCTCCAATACGCAGAGAATTGGCTGTAAAGACCTTTTTTAATATGCTAGGTCCCATGGTTAACCCTGCATTTCCAAAAAATCAAATGGTTGGAGTTTTTAATTTAGAATTGGCAAGGATGTACGGGTATTTATATCAAAATACAGATAAGAATTTTACCATTTTACATGCTTTGGATGGCTATGACGAAATTAGTCTTACCGGAGATACCAAAACAATTTCTAATGGTTCGGAAAGTATTATAAAACCCTCAGATTTTGGAATAACTACAGTTAAAGCGACAGAAATTATTGGTGGTAATGATGTGCCAGATTCAGCACAAATATTTACAGACATTTTAAGTGGAAAAGGAACTGAAGCTCAAAATAATGTGGTTTGTGCCAATGCTGGAGTTGCTATTGCAACCGTAAAACAAATAAGCCCCAAAGAAGGGTTCGAAAAAGCTAAGGAATCATTACTTAGCGGAAATGGATTGTTGGCATTAAAGAAATTGCAGGAATTAAGTAAAAACTAATGTCATGTTGGACGCATATAAGAACTCTTAAGAAAATTAAGATTTTTCAATCGCTTAGCTTAGGCCAAAATGACAAAGAATAGAACATGAACATACTAGATAAAATAGTAGCTGACAAAAGAAAGGAAGTCGATTTAAAAAAATCACTAATTCCCAATTCTCAATTGGAACAATCCGTTCTTTTTGGTCGCAAAGGAAAATCATTGACAAGTGCATTACAAAAAAGTAATACTGGAATTATTGCAGAACATAAAAGACGCTCTCCTTCTAAAGGCACTATAAACCAGAATACCAATGTTGGTCAAGTAGCTATTGGCTATGAGAATGGAGGTGTTTCTGGTATGAGTGTTTTAACAGATATCAAATATTTTGGAGGTTCTTTGGAAGATTTACTCTTAGCGAGAACTTCTGTTACCATGCCTATACTTAGAAAAGAATTTATAATTAGCGAATATCAAATTTTAGAAGCAAAAGCGCATGGTGCAGATGTAATTCTATTGATTGCCGCAGTATTGACAAGAACAGAAATAAAAACACTATCTGAGCTTGCAAAAAGTATTGGATTAGAAGTGTTATTAGAAGTGCATAATGAGGAGGAGTTGCAAAAATCCATTATGCCTAGTTTGGATATGGTTGGAGTCAACAATCGAAATTTAAAAACCTTTAAAGTAAGTCTAGAGACAAGCAAAAAACTATCGAACCTTATCTCTGATGACTTTGTGAAAGTATCAGAAAGTGGAATTAGCACTATTGAGGCAATTCAAGATTTAAAACAATTTGGATACCAAGGTTTTCTAATTGGTGAGAATTTTATGAAAACCGACAATCCCGGTAAAAGTGCAGCAGAATTTATTAATAAATTAAAAAAATAGCATATCGAGAAGAAGTAAGTCTCGATACATTTTAAAACAAGTTTCAAAACACTCGACCTGACATAAAGGATATACTATAAAAGATGGATTATTATTATACCAATAACGACAAAAATCTGGCAACTAAAGAAAAGGATTCTTTAAAGTTGAAAGTCTGTGGTATGAATAACAACACATCTCAAGTTGCAGCGCTAAAACCAGATTATTTAGGCTTTATTTTTTGGGAACCCTCTAAGCGCTATTTTAAAGGTGATATGCCATCAGTACCCCATAGTATTAAAAAGATTGGCGTTTTTGTTGATGCATCAATACAGGAAATCAAGCATTTAGTAAAGCAGTTTAAACTACTTTATGCTCAATTACATGGAAATGAAAACCCTGCCTTTTGTGATGAACTAAAAAAACAAGTTCCTCATCTTAAAATCATTAAGGTTTTTTCAATTAAAGACAACTTCGATTTTAAGCAATTAATGCAATTTGAGGATGTTTGCGATTTCTATTTGTTTGACACAAAGGGAAAATTACCTGGAGGTAATGGCTATACTTTTAATTGGTCCGTTTTAAAAAACTACCCCTCCACCAAACCCTATTTTTTAAGTGGAGGAATCGGTTTAGATGAGATAGCAACATTAAAAGAATTTACAAAAAGACCCGAATCACAATATTGCCACGCTATAGATGTAAATAGTAAGTTCGAATTAGCGCCAGGCTTGAAGGATATTGAAAAATTAAAAGAATTTAAAAAATCACTAACTAACATCGAATGAGTTATCACGCCGACAAAAAAGGATATTATGGAGAGTTTGGGGGGGCATTTATTCCAGAAATGTTATATCCAAATGTGGAAGAACTACGCCAAAAGTATTTGGACATTATGTATGAGGAATCTTTCCAAAAAGAATTCCACCAATTACTAAAAGATTATGTAGGTAGGCCTTCTCCCCTATATTTTGCAAAACGTCTTTCGGAAAAACACAATACCAAAATTTATCTAAAACGAGAAGATTTAAACCATACCGGCGCGCATAAGGTAAACAATACCATTGGTCAAATTTTAATGGCCAAAAAATTAGGAAAAACCCGTATCATAGCAGAAACTGGAGCTGGTCAACATGGCGTTGCAACTGCAACTGTATGTGCATTAATGGGTATGGAATGCATTGTTTATATGGGCGAAATAGATATTGCAAGACAGGCGCCAAATGTTGCTCGCATGAAAATGTTAGGAGCGGAGGTTAGGCCGGCTTTATCCGGAAGTAGAACCCTAAAAGATGCTACTAATGAGGCTATTCGTGATTGGATTAATAATCCTGTGGATACCCATTATATTATTGGTTCAGCTATTGGACCTCACCCATACCCTGATATGGTTACCCGTTTTCAATCTGTAATTTCAGAAGAAATAAAATGGCAACTAAAAGAAAAGGAAGGTCGAGAAAATCCAGATTATGTAGTTGCCTGCATCGGTGGAGGTAGTAATGCTGCAGGCACCTATTATCATTTTTTAGATGAGCCAGATGTGGGTATCATTGCAGTTGAAGCAGCAGGAAAAGGAATAGAAACTGGGGAAAGTGCAGCTACTTCGGCTTTAGGGAAAATAGGTATTATACACGGTTGTAAAACCATGCTTATGCAAACTACTGATGGACAAATAACAGAACCTTATTCCATCTCTGCGGGATTGGACTATCCTGGTGTTGGTCCAATGCATTCTCACTTACACAAATCTGGAAGAGCCGAGTTTTACTCCGCAACGGATGATGAAGCAATGACTGCTGGACTAGAACTTTCACAATTAGAAGGCATTATTCCTGCAATTGAGACAGGGCATGCATTCGCAATCTTTGAGCATAGAAAATTTAAACCAGATGATATCGTGGTTATAAGCCTATCTGGCCGAGGCGATAAAGATTTAAACACATATATAGATTACTTTAAGTTAGCGTAATGCGTAATAGAATTATTGAGAAACTCCAAGAGGACAAAAAACTCCTCTCCATATATTTCACAGCAGGTTATCCAGCTTTAAATGATACCGTTGAAATTATTCGAGATTTAGAAAAAAATGGGGTCGATATGATTGAAATCGGCTTACCCTTTAGCGATCCATTAGCCGATGGGCCAACCATACAAGGCAGTTCTACCGCTGCATTGAAAAACGGAATGACCACTGAAAAACTTTTTGAACAATTAAAGGATATTCGGAAATCAGTTTCTATTCCATTAATCGTTATGGGGTATTTTAACCCTATGCTTCAATATGGTGTAGAGGCATTTTGCAAAAAATGTTATGAGATTGGGATTGATGGTCTAATCATGCCAGATTTGCCCTTAGATGTTTATAAGTCGGATTATGAGATGATTTTTAAAAAATATAATCTGCTAAATATATTCTTAATTACACCACAAACTAGGGATGAACGCATTCATCAAATTGATGAAGCCTCTGACGGCTTTATTTATATGGTAAGTTCTGCAAGCGTTACAGGTTCCAAATCTGGTTTTGGAAGCAAACAAACTGAATATTTTAGCCGTATTACAAAAATGAATTTGAAGAATCCACAGATTGTTGGTTTTGGTATAAAAGATTCAGATACTTTTAAAGCAGCAACTAAAAATGCAAAGGGTGCTATTATTGGTTCTGCTTTTATAAAACATTTGACAAATAATGGAGTTCAGAACATAAGTACTTTTATCGCTGGAATTCGCTAATTTCATGTCAAATACACCTAAAATATTATGAAAAAAGGATTTTTTTTACTTGCACTTATTTTTACCTCTTTAGTTTATACTCAAGACTCAACTGAAATAAAATCCAAAGTGGCTAATGCGATTTCAGAGCTACGTGATTTTGTTGCCATCCCAAATGATGCTTTAAATGCAGATGCCATTGATGATAATATCTTCTGGTTAAAGAAAAAGTTTAACACTAGAGGTTTTAATACCATGGAGCTAGAGACCGAAAACCTCCCTTTGTTTTTTGCTGCATTGCCGATGGAAGAGGATAAGCCAACTATGTTGATTTATATGCATTTTGATGGGCAATCAGTGGACCCAAGTAAATGGAATCAGGAAAGTCCTTATAAGGTGGTTCTAAAGAAACCTAGTCCAGATGGTTTAAAAACAATTCCGTTTACAGAATTAGATGAAACTATTGATTATAATTGGCGGTTGTTTGGACGCTCAACTTCAGATGATAAAGGTCCTATTGTCATGCTTTTAAATGCTATTGATTTACTAAAAAAAGAAGGTAAAAAACTTCCGTTTAATGTTAAGGTGATTCTAGATGGTGAAGAAGAAAAAAGTAGTAAACCTTTGCCTGCTGCAGTAAAAAAATATCGCGAATTATTAGAGGCCGACTTTTTAGTAATAGCTGATGGTCCAGTACATACATCGGGAAAACCAACCGTGGTTTATGGATGTAGAGGAATTACCACACTTTCTTTAACAACTTACGGACCAGTGAAACCTCAGCATAGTGGTCATTATGGTAATTATGCTCCAAATCCCGGTTTTCAACTAGCACAGCTATTAGCCACAATGAAAGATACTGACGGTCGAGTAACCACTCCAGGTTATTATGACGGTATAACCTTGGGTGAAGCAGAACAGAAAGTGTTAAAGAGCGTTCCCGACAGCAATGAAGCAATAGCCGAAAAATTGCAATTTAATACTGCTGAGAAAGTAGGTAAATTTTATCAAGAGGCTTTGCAATATCCAAGTCTAAATATTCGTGGATTAGGCTCGGGTTGGGTTGGTAAAAAAGCTCGTACCATTGTCCCTGCAACGGCAACGGCAGAATTGGATTTACGCCTAGTACCAGAATCCGATGGGAATCGCTTAAAAAAACTAGTTAAAACCCATATTCAAAAGCAGGGATACCATGTTTTAGACCATGTTCCAACCAAACAGGAACGTTTATCTCATAATAAAATAGTAACCGTTTTAGAAGGGTCCGTAACTGATGCATTTAGAACAGATTTTAATAATAGTTATGGACAATTTTTGGTAAACACCTTACAAAATACTTTTAATGAGGAAATAGTAGAAATACGCATTATGGGAGGCACAGTACCAATAGCTCCATTTATTAATGAATTAAAGATTCCCGCATTTATTATACCTATGGTTAACCCAGATAACAACCAACATAGCCCTAACGAAAACATCAAAATTGGACAGTTGGCTTATGGAATTAAAGCGTTTTATGGCATGCTAAGTAATTCGATTAAATAAAAATATTAAGCAGAATTCCGACTTGCATTAATATTGCCATAAAGGGATCGTGTCACAATCTTTTCGTAAAGTTCCTTAAACTTGGAGTTTTGGGTTATATGAAACAATGCGTTTTGCTGTATTACTAGTAAGGGCAAAACAATCTTTTCCCTAATTTTCACAGATTCGCGGGAAACTGCTTCGTTTTCCATTAAGATTTTCTGCTCAGAAATTTGGAGCAACATTTTTTCAGAAAGCTGACATTCTTCATGCAGTATATTCCAAAACGCCCCAAATTCGGCATCCTCTTTTAAATAACTAGTTAAATTAAAATTGGTTTTAGCCAAAGACATCATACTATTAGACATTAAGGCTCTAAAAAATGGCACTTCCTTATACAACTTTTTCACTTCTTTTAATCTTCCTTGATCTGCAAATTCTTTTATGGCCGAGCCTAAGCCAAAATAACCAGGAACATTTTGTTTTAACTGGCTCCAAGAACCCACGAACGAAATTGCTCTAAGGTCAGAAAGTGTCAATTGCTTTTTATTCCCTCTTTTACCCGGGCGGCTTCCAATATTCGCATTGGAATAATATTTTAGCGTACTTCGATGCTCCAAGTACGGGATGAATTTATCATGCTGTTTTAAAGCATCATATTTTGCGAAACTTAATTCAGATAGCTCTTCTATTAACTTACGTTGAGTAGCAGAAATCGTATGCTCTTTTCCAAAAAGATTATTGCTCAAACCAGCAGTTAACAACTGTTCAGAATTGTGCATAAACTGCTCTTTTGTGCCATAAGTACTTGTAATCGTTTGGCCTTGTATGGTCAATTGTATTTCATGATTTGCAACATCTTTAGTCTGCGCAGCGTAAAAACGGTGCGTTTTACCTCCGCCTCTTGCCGGTGGGCCTCCCCTACCATCAAAAAACATAACTTTTATACCATTCTTTTTACAAACCCTACTTATGGTTTCCTTTGTCTTTAATATGGACCAGTTTGCTTTTAGATACCCCCCATCTTTAGTCCCATCCGAAAAGCCTAACATAACTGTATGTGCATCTTTGCGTCGTTCCAAATGCTTTCTATAGCTAGGAATATCAAACAGAGTTTGCATAACTTCTTCAGAAGCCTCCATACCCTTCATAGTTTCAAAAAGCGGAATAATGTCAAAAGTGATGTCTTTTTCTAACCATCCACACCAACGGAATAAGCCAAAAACAAAAAGGACGGCAAAAATATCTTCAGAATTACTTATGATATAGCGGTTACAGCCTTCTTCTCCATTTCTCTCTTGAATAGCTTTTAGTTGTTGAATGTTAGTAATTGTATCTTTTACGATATCCTCATCAAAATCACCTGGCTTTAATTTAAAATCTTCTTTCAAGAGTAATTTTGTCAACTCTTTATCTTTAAGCTCATTTAAGGTTTCTTTAATAACACCCTGTTTTTTTAAAATGGATTCTACTACCACATAATGCTTACTATGGTCCTGTCGAATATCTAATGTTGCAAAATGAGTTTTGAAAATATGCACTTTATCAATCAGTTCGTCTAACTTATCTAAATACAGTCCATGATAATTTAAATCTAGGTTTTCTCTAATTTTAAGCAAAGAGTTAACAATTTCTTCATAAGTAAGTACAATGTTAACATCAAACATAGATTTATACAGCTTATCACTAAGCAGATTTAACTCATCTTGCAGCCCTTTAAATGTCAGTTTTTTGCGAAGCGTTTTAAGTTCATTGTAGTAACACTTCATTAAAGTAACACGCAACTCATCAGACACCTGTTTCGTTATAGAAGCGGTTACAAATGGATTCCCATCACGATCACCTCCTGGCCAAAAGCCCAACTTCATGATATCATAATTATCAAAACCTTCATTTCTAATATTACTCTTTACATACTGGAACAACTCTCCAATAGCATCATAATACGTATTTCTAAGAATATAGATAATGTTTTTTGCCTCATCTAAAGGTGTTGGCTTTTTTGCATTAACTAAGGAAGTTAATCCTAATTGTTGTAGCGTAACATCAATATCATTTATTTGGTCACTATCTATTAGCGAGCGTAACTCAGCAATAATATCTAAAACCGAAGGAGTATAAAATTGCGTTGGGTGTGCCGTTAATACTATTCTGGCACTAAAAGTTGATAGTTTTTTAGATATCTTATCCCAATTTTTGCTGCGATTTACTAATTCAAAATAATCTTTTATAGAAAGTGAACTTGTATATTCTTGGAGTTTAGGAAAAGCAGAATCTTCTACACTATCATATAAAACCACTTGCCTTTCCACATACTGAATGATACGAAACATGAAATCTAATCTGTCCTTTTCATCCTTAATCCCAGCAAAATTTGTAAAGAATGTTTCTAAAATTTCCTGCGGTTTCTCCCCATTTTTTAATCCTTTTTCACAATGTTCAAATAACAGGGGAATAAGCATTCCCACATTTTCTATATTACGGTAAGGTAAGCTTAAAAAAAGACTGTTATAAATATTAAATTTATTAGTAACAGATTTTTTAAATTCTTCTAATCTTTTTGCCTGCTGCATTTGACTCATCTGCCTATTATTTTCGTTAATGGGTGATATCAAATATCGTTATAAATGCTAAAATTCATCATTAAATTATAGCCAAATCACACATTGGCACTGTGAAAAGCTAATTTCTAACAAACGAAACCGTTATCGTAGAAAGTGTTCTTTGTATTGTAGTACTCTAAAATCAAAAGTATTGAACTTGGGGTTCTGATCTTTTAAGTCTTTGTATAATTGAAGACTACCTACTGCTCTGTTAGCAGCTCCAGAAGGTGCAGTTAGCGAAACTGTTTTAATAAGTTTTTTTGTTCTAGGATGCGTAAATTGATGAATTCTTGGAACATTATCAGAAACCACATCATATTTAATAGCATCCCTTTTCAATAGCTTTCTAAAAAAGTATTCTGGACCGTTCTTACTATTTCCACCAGTAAACAAAAGCGTATCTACAGATTCATATTTTTCTAAGTAACCTAGAATATCCCTCAGCTTCGCATTTTGCATTCCTAAATCCGAAGCATCAATTTTTTCTCGTTCGGCACTATCAACAATATCACAGATTCCAATTTTTTTTTCCTTGAGAAATTGTTTTCTCTCGTCAGCAGCTTCTTTTGTAGTTTCAAAAGTTAAGTTAAGTGCGAAAATTTTATTTAAAATAGGCCATAGTTGTCCATCGCGACTTCCATAACAAAAATCGACATCTCTTTCTTTAAATTCCCTAGTAGTAAATCTTGGAGGTGGAAGCGTTCCAACAATTAATTTTTTAACTCCAGGAAAAAGAAAAGGAGGGTAAGGATGTTTATGCTGAAACATTAACTCAATTGGTTTAGTTCTTCTTTAGCTTTTTTAATCAAGTGCCTATTGTTCCTTAAGTTTTGTTTGGACATATTTTCAGATTCATTAACCATTTCCTGATAGACACCCTTTCCATCTTCAATTTTATAAATTCTAACTAAAAAACGAGCAAGCTCTAATCTTTCCATAAAGTAATTGTAAGGAGCATCAAAATTTCTTAGAAAAACTTCAGCTTTCTTTAAATCGCCATTTTTTTCCAATGCCATTCCGTATAAAAAGGACGACCTAGATTTTTTAAAACTTGGATTGTCTATTATTCGTTCTGCCGTGGCAATTGAAGCTTTAAATTTAGATGTATAATAATAAGCCTCTTGAAGCTTTGTAAGTACATAAAAATCATTCTTAAAAACATCTTTTAATGATCCTTGATAATGTTCAATTGCTTCATTGAACATTTTTTCATCCAAATAGGCATCTGCAAGTGCAACTTTGTTTTCAAAAGTTTCGGAAAATTTTAGTCGCTTTTCTAAATCCTTAATCCTTTTTGAAGGGTTTATTGCAGTAACAATGGATTCTTGAGCCTTTTCTATATCTCTTTTTTGAATTACATTCATAAATAGATATAATAATGACCCTATAACTGGAAGAAAAATAATTGCAAAAATCCAATAGTAGCTATTTTTATGTGAGTAGCAGTGGTAAACACAAAACCCCTGAAGGACAATTATGAGGTAATAATACATGCTCTAAAAGTAAGACAATAGTCGCTAATTGGTTTATAAAAACAACTCGCATAAGAGCTTTTTTAATGCTATTTTACTATAAACACAAATATAATAGAAATAAGAGCCATTAAAACTAAACCGCTAGTCAACTCTAAAATTAAAGAGAATCTCACCTTCTTCGTCAAAGCTTAATTCATAGGTGTAAAGTCCAATTGGCAATGGATCTCCAATAATGCTATCCGCGGGTATAAATCTGTATTCTGTGGAATCTGTTTGTATTGTTAGTGTATCTGCCGCAAATGCAGTTTCAAAAGCTAAATAATTGGAAAAGCCATCACTTGGGATATTCTCAAAAAGTAAAGTATCTACCCTTACTTGAACAGTATTAAAATTTATGCTGCTCTTGTTATTTATTCTAATATTCGCTCCCAGTAACTCATCATCTCTATCTGCGCATGCAAATACTATTAAAACTGTTAATCCAATTGAAAGAAGAATCTTTTTCATACTAATTGCTCTTTATTTAAAGAACGTTTAGAAAAAGAATTTATTCTATCTAATAAAAACCGGTTGGTTCTCTTTTAATGTGTGGGCTTTACTAAACTCATAGTCATCATAATTAAAAGATTTAATATCTTCTAAAGTTTGAGCATCTGTATCAAGAATATAGCGTACCATAGAGCCTCTAGCCTTTTTGGCAAAAAAGCTAATCACCTTTAATTTATCATTCTTCCAATCCTTAAAAACTGGCGTAATTACAGGGGTCTTAAGCTTCTTTTCATCAATAGCTCCAAAATATTCGTTGCTGGCTAGGTTTACAAAAAGTTCATCGTCAGCCAATTCTGAATTTATATGTTTGGCTAGTCCTTCTTTCCAAAATTCATATAAGTTCTTCTTACGTCCTACTTTTAGTTTTGTACCCATCTCCAATCGGTAAGGTTGCATTAAATCTAATGGTTTTAAAATTCCGTAAAGTCCAGATAGAATCCTTAAAGTATCTTGCAGTATATCTAGTTTCTCTTCTGGAATAGTATACGCATCTAAACCCTGGTAAACATCCCCATTAAAAGCAAAAACGGCCGGCCTAGCGTTATCTGGATTAAAAGGAGAAGAAAATTGCTGGTTACGCTCCCAGTTCAATTGTGCTAAACTATCCGAAATAGACATTAATTGAGAGAGTGCTTTTGGTTTCTTCTTTGCCAAAACCTTATTCAATTTTACAGATTGTTCTATAAACTGAGGTGTACTATATTTATCTGTAGGTAATTTAGTTTCAAAGTCAAGTGACTTGGCTGGAGAAATAACAATTTTCATAAAATAGCATTTTTATCAAAAGTAAAACCAAATTCTTTAATAAAGAATAGCTAACAAAAGGACTTATTGATTTAAGAATTGAAAGAATTTATACTAATTAGAATGCTGGGCATAATTACGCCACTTTTCAATACAATTGATCATATCTTCAGGAAGGTCAGAACTAAATTGCATCATTTTGCCAGTAACGGGATGTTTAAAACCTAATGTTTTAGCATGTAATGCTTGCCTTGGTAAAATTTTAAAAGCATTTTCTACAAACTGCTTATACTTGGTGAAGGTTGTTCCCTTTAATATTTTATCACCTCCGTAGCGCTCATCATTAAATAAAGTATGTCCAATATATTTCATATGGACTCTTATTTGGTGTGTTCTCCCTGTTTCTAACTTACAGGAGACCAGAGTAACATAACCTAAACGTTCTATAACCTTATAATGGGTTACTGCTTCTTTACCTTCATCCCCTTCAGGAAAGACAGTCATTTGCAGTCTATTTTTAGGGTTACGTGCTAAATTGCCTTCTATAGTGCCTTCATCATCTTCAACATTACCCCAAACTAATGCAATGTATTCTCGCTCACTCGTCTTCTCAAAAAACTGTTTGGATAAATATGTCATTGCAACTTCTGTCTTGGCTACAACCAACAATCCAGAGGTATCTTTATCTATTCTATGCACTAAACCAGGTCTTTCAGAACTATTATTTGGCAGGTTTTCGATATGATAGACCAATGCATTAATTAAAGTGCCAGAATAATTGCCATGACCAGGGTGTACCACCATACCTGCAGGTTTATTTACTACTAAAAGCACTTCATCTTCATAAACGATATCTAATGGAATGTTTTCCGGCGTTAGTAGAAACTCATATGGAGGGTGTTCAAACAAAACTCTAACCTCATCCCCAGCTTTTACTTTATAATTCTGTTTTACAACGGCATTATTCACCCAAATGTTACCATCCTTTGCGGCTTTCTGAATCTTATTTCGAGTAGCATTTTCGATAAAATTCATTAAAAATTTATCTACTCGAAGTGGCTCTTGTCCTTTAGTAGCTTTAAATCTATGATGCTCGTAAAGTTCTTCTTGGGGTTCTTCTAAATTTTGATTAGCTCCCATCTTATTGCGAATCTGCCTGAATGCGTGCCTGCGAAGTTATTTTACCATTTCCGCAGATTAATTCCACTTTAGAGGTTTTAGGAAGTTTATCACCTGGCTTTATATACTTGCCTTTAAATTTCATATTATAAACCATATCCTTTCCCAATTCGTCCACATAAGTTACCCGTTGCACCTCCAAGCCAACAGCTCGTAAACGCGAAGTGGCATTTCTTTTAGTTACTTGTATAATATTAGGCACAGTCACTTTTTTATATCCGGAAGGATTAACCGTAAAATATATTTTTCTATTATCTTTTACTTTGCTCCCAGCAACTGGGTTTTGTTCTAAAATAGAAAACCTAGGGAATTCTGGATTATAATTGGTGGAATCTAGAACTTCATAGCGAAGTCCAACATCTTCGGCTGCTTTTCGCATTTCTTGAACAGACATTTTTGAAAAATCTGGAACTTCTACAAATTCTCCGTGATTGGTTTCACTCTTTAGCCATTGTAAGGTAAAAAAGACTAATAAAACAATGGCAAGAATTGCAAGACCTAGCTGTATTAAAAAGGTTTTACTCTTTAAAAATTGAAAAAAATGTTTCATGAAAAACTGTTAACCGAACAAATATAGAAAAACAGCCCTTTTTTCTTTACTTTGGACCTAGGTTATTTAAGTACCTATAAGATATATAAGAAAAATTGGTTAGTTGTGATTACGATTAATGGTTAACTAAAAAGAAATATAAAGCACTTGGATGAAAAAAAATGTAGCTATTATAATGGGAGGATTCTCTAGTGAGCATGACATCTCTATAAAAAGTGCAGGGGTAGTTTATAAGCATTTAGATGCAGAAAAATATAATCCATATCGAATTCACATTAACAAAGATGCATGGTACTATTTAGATGAAAAGAAAATAGAGCATCACATTAATAAGAATGATTTTAGCATTGTGATAAATGATGAGAAAATTAAATTTGATGTTGTTTTTAATGCCATTCATGGTACACCAGGAGAAGATGGTATTTTACAATCCTATTTTGAACTTCTGGATATTCCCCATACATCGTGCGATTCCTACCAAGCTGCACTTACCTTTAATAAGAGAGATTTATTAAGTACCCTAAAGCCTTATGGTATTAAATCTGCTACCTCGTATTTCCTAAATCTGGGAGATACTATAGATTGTTTAGCAATCGTAGAAAAAGTGGGCTTACCCTGTTTTGTAAAAGCAAATAGAGCAGGAAGCAGTTTTGGCATATCCAAAGTATATGAAGAAAAAGAATTGGAAAGTGCTATAGCAAAAGCTTTTAAAGAAGATGATGAAATTATTATTGAATCATTTTTAGATGGCACAGAAGTTTCCGTTGGCGTAATTACCTATAAAGGAGAAATTACTGTATTGCCAATTACAGAAATAGTTACTGAAAATGACTTTTTCGACTATGAAGCTAAGTATGAAGGAAAGTCGCAAGAAATTACTCCAGCAAGAATAACAATAGAAAAACAAAACCAAATCAGTAAAATAGCCCATAATATTTATAGCATTCTAAAGTTAAAGGGCTTTACTAGAAGTGAGTTTATTTTTAAAGGAGATGAGCCCTATTTACTAGAAGTGAATACAACACCAGGTCTTACAGAGGAAAGTATTTTACCTCAACAGGCTCAAATTTTTGGTATTTCTTTGCCTCAGCTTTTCGAAAATGCAATTGAGGAAGCCCTTAAGAATAATACGTAACTTTAAACAAACATTTTCATAAATGAGGCGAGCAATATTTCCTGGTTCTTTTGATCCACTTACACTTGGGCATTCAGATATTATCAAAAGAGGCATTACCTTATTTGATGAACTTTATATTGCAATTGGAATTAATGCCGATAAAAAATACATGTTCTCTTTAGAAGAACGCAAAAGGTTTATCCAAGAAGCATTTAAAGACGAACCTAAGATAAAAGTAGTCACCTATAAAGGGTTAACTATTGATTTTTGTAAAGAAATTAAAGCAAATTTTATTTTAAGAGGACTAAGAAATCCAGGTGATTTTGAGTTTGAAAAAGCAATTGCTCACACCAATAGGCATCTTTCAGAAATAGAAACAGTCTTTTTACTGACCTCATCTGGAAAATCATACATTAGTTCTTCCATTGTCCGAGATGTTATAAGAAATGGAGGTGATTATTCCGTACTTGTGCCAGAAACAGTAGTTTTTAAGCCTTAGTCAAGCATACTGTATTTATTTATTAAGTTTTTTCTTACATATACCACATAATAGGTGTAGTTCACAACATTATCTATTTTTTAGCTACTAATACTACTAGTTTAGTAAGAAAATACTTATAAATTATTAATATTCCTGTCCAAAATACGGCTATTCCAAAGACAAATACTTACCAAAGTTTTGTTAAACAGCTACCTAATGCTACTGCGGTAATTGATGATAAATTCAATTTCACATGCACTTCACAGGGTTGGGATACTTTATTTTCTTTTGTCGATGCTTCTTTACATGATAAACAATCAATTGATTTTTTTAAAGAAAATAATTATGAATGGTACGATTTACTAGTAAAATGCCTAAAGGAAAACAAAGAACTAGCATATCAATGTAAAGTAAGTGATACCTATACGGTGAAACATATTAATTGGGTTTTTAAACCATACCATGAAACTAATACTATGGTTTCCGGGGCAATTATTACTGCACATCCAATCTGTGAAAATGTTAAAAAAGAAAATCAAATAAAAAAATTACAGTCCTTACTAGAGACAGAATCGGAATTTTCCAAAATAGGTACTTGGGAGTACAATTTGGAAAGCGGAGAACTTTTTTGGTGTAAGAAAACAAAATTAATACATGGCGTTTCCGAAATGTATAAACCAAACTTAGATACCGCCATAGAGTTTTATAAACAGGGACATAGTAGAAACAAAATTTCAATGTTAATTCATAACGCAATACAAAGCGGCGATGAATTTCAAGAGCGATTAAAAATTATTACACAGAAAGGTGATGAGCGCTGGGTACTTTCAACTGGAAAAACCCTTTTTAGGGACGGAAAGATTATAAAACTACTTGGAACTTTTCAGGATATAAGTGAGCAAATAAACTTAGAACTCAAAGCTAAGGAGAGTCAAAAGTTATTGCATACGCTAATAGACTATCTTCCCTTAAACGTTTACATAAAAGATTTAGAATCGAGAAAAATTCTAGTAAATAAATCTGAGTGTGAATTTCTTGGTGTAAAAAACCGGAAAGAACTTCTTGGGAAAAATAACTTTGATCTTTATGACAAGAAAACTGCTCAGATGTTACGTAATCAGGATTTAAAAATATTTAAGAATAAAACACCTGTAATAGCTAAGGAGGAGTTTATTCAGAAAAAAGACGGGACAAAAACCCCTTTATTAGTTTCAAAAATCCCTTTAAAAAACGAACAACAGGAAACCTATGCTTTATTAGGAATTAGCATGGATATTTCAGCTTTAAAAAACAAGGAAAAAGAGTTAAGGCATTTAATTGATGTTACCTCCATACAAAACAAGAAACTCGTAAACTTTGCGCACATTGTTTCCCATAACCTAAGATCGCATTCTGCTAACTTTTCCATGCTTCTTGGTTTCCTAAAAAATGAACGTAATGAAGAAGAGAAAAAAAGAATAGTAAACATGCTATCAAAATCTTCATCTAATTTATTAAACACTCTAGATAATTTAAATGAGGTAGTTAAAATTAACTCTAACACTAATGTTACCAGAGAAAATATAAATCTCAAACAATTTTTTGTAAATGCTAATGAGAATTTATTTGAGCTCTTTAAAGAGAATAAAGTAGCGTTTTTAAACAAAATTCCAGAAAATCTAAATCTGCAAGGAATACCCTCATATTATGAAAATATAATATTGAATTTGCTTACGAATGCAGTTAAATACAGACATCCAAATAGAAATCCAAAAATAGTGGTTAGAGCAAAAAAAGAGCAAGGTAAAATTGCATTTAGTGTAGAAGACAATGGCCTTGGAATTAATTTACGTAAATATGGAGATCAACTCTTTGGCATGTATAAAACTTTTCATAATAACGAAGATGCAAGAGGCATAGGATTATATATTACCAAAAGCCAAATTGAAGCTATGGGCGGCACTATTATTGCCTGCAGCCAATTAAATAAAGGAACAATCTTTAAAATTTATTTTGATGAGAGATATTAAAAACATTTATGTTGTTGATGATGATTCTATTACTTTATTTGGAATGAGAAAAATGCTTTCTAAAATAACTAAGAATAGTAATGTCTTTGATTTTAAAAATGGACAACTAGCAATAGATAATATCAAAAACAAGCTGGAACGAGGATTGCCTTTGCCAGAAGTTATCTTTTTAGACATTAATATGCCTATTTTAGACGGTTGGGGGTTTTTAAGAGAATTTATTAAATTAAGGATTGAAAATAGAATTTTGATTAATATTATTACATCTTCCATTGATCCATATGATCAGGAGCAATGGTTATTTTATAGAGATCAGACTCATCACTATATTGATTATATTAATAAACCAATTTATAAGATAGATATAAAGGATTTACAAAAACTGAATATGGCCTCTTAAAAATTTGTTTTACTTATTTTTGATTTGAATTTTTCAATTATTCAAATTAAAAGCGGTCATGAAAAAAATCTTTTTTCTCGTATTACTTTTTATCCTCTTTTCCTGTGAAAAAACAGTAGAAGAAAAAAAAGCCTCTTTCATCACCATTTTTGAAAAATCAGAAGGCAAAGAGACCGCTACTTATCTAGAAACAATAACATTCTATCGCAATTTAGCAAAAGAGTACCCAGAGATTAATATACAATCCATTGGGGAAACAGATAGTGGATATCCACTACACATTGTTACATTTAACCTTGATGGTAATTTTAATTTCGAAAGAATCAGAGAAGATAAAATTCTAGTTCTTATTAATAATGGAATTCACCCAGGCGAAAGCGATGGCATAGATGCTACAATGCTTTTGTTTCGTGATTTAGCTGATAGGACTATAGAAAACCCAAAAGATGTAGTAATAGCAACAATTCCTATTTATAACGTTGGTGGTTCTTTAAATCGAAACTCTTCTACGCGAGCTAATCAAAATGGACCTATTTCATATGGGTTTAGAGGAAATGCTCAAAACTATGATTTGAATAGAGATTTTATTAAAGCAGATACTAAAAATGCGAAATCATTTGCTCAAATCTTTCATCTTATAAAACCAGATATTTTTATTGATAATCATGTAAGCAATGGAGCGGATTATCAATATACACTTACGCATCTCTTTACACAACATAATAAACTTGGAGGTGAATTAGGAAATTATTTAAATAAGAGCTTTCGGCCAAAACTAGAAAAGGGCTTAGAAAAAAAAGGCTGGGACATTACACCTTATGTAAACGTTTTTAACAGACCCCCAGAAACTGGCTTTTCTCAATTTTTAGATTCTCCTAGATATTCTACCGGTTATACCACCTTATGGAATACTTTAGGATTAATGGTAGAAACACACATGCTAAAGCCTTATAATAGAAGGGTAGAAGGAACTTATAAATTAATGGAACAAGTAATTTCCATTGCTAGTGAACAAAAACAAACAATAAAAAAGCTTAGAGCAAAACAAGTAGAAAAAATTGCGGGTGCAAGAAATTATCACCTTAATTGGAAAGTAGACACAACTAGAGCTAGCACATTAAATTTTAAAGGATTTCAAGCAGATACTTTGATGAGTGAAGTAACAGGTTTACCTAGACTCAAATACAATAGAAACATTCCTTTCACTAAAGAAGTAAGATATCAAAATTATTTTACTCCTACAGATACCATTGAAATTCCTGCAGCCTATATTTTTAAGAAAGGATGGAGTGCTATAGTAGATAGATTATCAATTAACGAAATTGAGTTTTTTGAACTTGAAAAAGATACTTCCCTTACAGTAGAAAGTTATAGAATTCAAAAGTATGAAACCCGAAAAAGTGCATACGAAGGACATTATTTACATTACAATACAAAAGTGTTTAGTTCTAAAAAAGAAATTAATTTTTTAAAAGGTGATTTGGTAGTACCTACTAACCAATATGGCATACGTTATCTTCTTGAAACTTTGGAACCGCAAGCTCCCGACTCGTTTTTTAATTGGAATTTCTTTGATACCGTGTTACAACAAAAAGAAGGTTTTTCTCCTTATGCCTTTGAAGATGAAGCATTAAGATTACTCCAAAATAATGAGGAATTACGAAACTCCTTTCTTTCTAAAAAAGAAACGGATGAGCAATTTGCTCAAAATTGGTACGCGCAATTAGATTGGGTATTTAAACAATCTAAATATTATGAAGATTCCCACATGCAATACCCTATCTATCGTATCATAAAGGGGAGTAAATCAGAAAAAGTACTATCACTGGATTAATTCGTCGTCTTTAAAAAGTAACTTAATATTCAAGTAGGAATTTTTAAGGGCTTTTTCTATCTTTTTAGAACCTTTCCATTTCACTTTTGTAATTCCTTCATTTTGCTGAGGAGACAATTTCCCTTTGTAAGATGTAATCATATCGAACCAAACCACTTTTTTAAGTCGGAATTCACCATTCCTTTTAAAAATGTGATAGGTAGTTTTTAGATAGTTTTTTATAGTTAAGTTCTTTACTCCCGTTTCCTCTTCTACTTCTCGTATCGCAGCTTTTTCAATAGATTCACCTTTATCTAGTTTTCCTTTAGGTAAATCCCACTTATCATTTCTATAAATAAAAAGCACTTTTCCTTTTTCATTTCTTACCATTCCACCAGCAGCAACAACAATTGGAATTTTCATGCTAAACTTTTCTAAAATATCTTCTGTAGGGTCATAGATATATGCACTATCCAAAAGTTTTTTAGATAAAGCAGTAATAGCGTAGGTAATGTCGTCATCTTCCATTAAGAAGACATTTCCTGTAGAATTCTCTGGTCTTTTATTTGTTAAAATGAGTGGAGATTCATTAACAAAAACTTTATACATTTGCGCAATGATTTTAGACAAGAACAGCGCTAAGAAAACGGCTGAGTTATTACTGCAAATTAATGCAATAAAGTTGAAACCAGAAAATCCTTTTACATGGGCTTCTGGATGGCAATCTCCTATCTATTGCGATAATAGAATAATACTCTCCTATCCACAAATTAGAAACTTTGTTCGTGAAGAAATGGCGAAACAAGTTGAAACGCTTTATGGCAAACCTGATGTAATCGCTGGAGTGGCAACAGGCGCCATTGGTATTGGTATCTTGGTTGCGGAAGCACTTGGACTCCCTTTTATCTATATTAGACCAGAAGCTAAATCTCATGGTAGACAAAACCAAGTAGAAGGTCACTTAGAATCTGGACAAAATGTTGTTGTTATAGAGGATTTAATAAGTACTGGCAAAAGTAGCTTAAATGCTGTAAGAGCTCTTAAAGATGCAGGAGCTAATGTAAAAGGCATGGTTGCCATTTTTACTTATGGTTTTGATATAGCTACAGAAAACTTTAAAAAAGAAAATGTTGCTCTTAACACCTTAAGTGATTACGAGCATTTAATTCAATTAGCATCAGAAACAGATTATATAAAAGAAGAAAATTCACAAACCTTATTGCAATGGAAAACGAATCCTGCGCAATGGAAACCATGACCCAATGCATATAGAAGCAAATAAAAAAATCGTTCAAAAAACTGATAAAGAAGTATTTAATTTTTTAGTAGATATTAAAAACTTTGAGACTTTAATGCCTGAAAATATTGACAAGTTTGAAGTTTTAGATGAAAATACTTTTCGCTTTGCATTAAGCGGTATGCCAGAAATAGTATTAAGATTAAAAGAGCAACATCCAAATGAAAAAGTTATTCTGGGTGCTGCTAGTGATAAATTACCATTTACACTTACTGCAGACATAAAATCTTTAGCAGAAAACGAAAGTGAAGTTGGCTTGAGTTTTGAGGGTGAATTTAATGCCATGATGGCGATGATGATAAAAAGCCCGATTACAAAATTCATGGAGACTTTGTCTACTAATATGGATAAGATTTAGTTAATAAAGTAGTTTCACTTCTTTTAGGTCAAACTTCTTTATAACAGAATCTTCCAATTCAACAACTAGCTTACCAGCTTCATTTACACCTCTAATAAGGCCTAAGAATTTTTCGTTTGTTGGGTTCTCAAAGGTAGATGGTTTATCTTTTCTAAAAAGCACTTTTTCGTATTCTGCTCTTAAATCTTTTTGAGGGGTCTTAAAATATAATTTCAGTTTAGTTAAGATTTCCTCTATAAGTTCATCCAAGTTTAAATCTGAACCTAATATCAGTTTTAATGAGCTTGCTCTTTCTATGTCACTAAAATCCATTTGATTTACATTAAGGCCTATTCCTAGAATAGCCATTTGAATAAATTTCCCTTTTAAAATGTTTTCAATTAAAATTCCACATATTTTCTGGTTTCCTGACAGAATGTCGTTAGGCCATTTTACACTTAAATTTGGCACTGACAATTCGGTTAAAACACTATATATAGCTAAGGACACAACACAGTTTAGGTCAAACTGATTTCTAGCTGGAAATTGTTCAAGGTTTTTTAAAACACTGATCGTTAAGTTTTTACCCTTTTCAGAAATCCAATCCGAACCCATTTGGCCCCTACCTCTAAGCTGTAATTCAGTAGATACAATCGTAAAATCTTCAAGTGGCTGTGATAGCGCTAATTCTTTTAAATAGGCATTAGTAGAGTCCGTGGCATTAAGTTTGATTATTGACATAGTAACACATGAAAACTTAATGTTGAATGTAATGTTAAAATCGCAGTGCGACAAAACAAAAAAACAATAACTTTGTAGAAACCTAAAATTATTGAATGCAGAAAAACAAAGCTAGCGCAGATGAACTAATATCCTTAATATTACATGGTATAGAAGAAGTTAAAGGGGTTGATATAAACCTACTTGATTTAAGGGAAATAGAAAATACTGTTTGCGACTACTTTATTATCTGTAACGGTACATCTAATACACACGTAAACGCAATCGTATCCTCAATACAAAAGACTGTAAGCAAAGCAATTAAAGACAAACCATGGCATGTTGAAGGTTCAGAAAATGCTGAATGGGTTTTAATGGATTACGTTAATGTAGTAGTACATGTATTTCAAAAACAAATTAGGGACTTCTACGACATTGAAGGCCTCTGGGGAGACGCAAAAGTAACCCTTGTAGAGAGTAGCTATAATCAATAGAAAAAATGGCAAAAGACAACAATACGAATACCCCGAAAAAACCTCGTTTTAGTTCTTGGTGGATTTACGGCATAGTACTAGCACTTATTATTGGTTTTCAATTCTTAGGTAGCAGCGCTTTTTCAAGTACAGAAAAAACGACTACATCTGAATTACAAGAGTATCTGCGAAACGGTGATATTAAAAAAATCATTGTTATTAAGAATTTAGGGCAAGCAAAGGTTTTCTTAACTGAAGCTGCGCTTGACAAAAAAGTTCATACAAAGGTCAATGAAAAGCCTTTAATTCCTTACACCGGTATTGTACCGCAATACATATTGGAATATGGCGATTTACAGATTTTTCAGAATGAAATTGACGAAATTAAAGCCGAGAATAGCCTTGAAACTATTGTTGAGTTTGATACTGAACATAACTATTTTGGTGATGTTATATCATTTGTATTACCCTTTATTCTCATTATTGGAATATGGATATATTTAATGAGAAGAATGTCTGGTGGCGCTGGTGGTGGTGCAGGTGGACAAATATTTAATATAGGAAAATCAAAAGCTAAGCTTTTTGATGAAAAAACAGATACCAGAACTTCTTTTAAAGATGTTGCAGGATTAGAGGGGGCAAAAGAAGAAATTCAAGAGATTGTGGAGTTCCTAAAAAATCCTGATAAATACACCTCATTAGGAGGTAAGATTCCTAAAGGAGCTCTTTTAGTAGGCCCTCCGGGAACTGGTAAAACTCTTTTAGCAAAAGCTGTCGCTGGCGAAGCTAAAGTTCCTTTTTTCTCTTTATCTGGTTCAGACTTTGTTGAAATGTTTGTTGGTGTAGGCGCTTCTAGAGTACGTGATTTATTTAAACAAGCAAAAGACAAATCTCCCGCAATCATTTTTATAGATGAAATTGATGCAATAGGACGTGCCAGAGGTAAAAACAACTTCACCGGTTCTAATGATGAACGTGAAAACACATTAAATCAGTTGCTAACAGAGATGGATGGTTTTGGCACCAATACAAATGTTATTGTTTTAGCCGCTACTAACCGTGCAGATGTTTTAGATAAAGCGCTAATGCGTGCGGGTCGTTTTGACCGTCAAATTTATGTGGACTTACCAGACATTAGGGAAAGAAAAGAGATTTTTGAAGTACATCTACGTCCAATAAAAACATCAGAAACTTTAGATTTAGATTTTCTAGCTAAACAAACCCCAGGATTCTCTGGTGCCGACATTGCAAATGTTTGCAACGAGGCTGCATTAATTGCAGCTAGAAAAGAGAAAAAAGCGGTAAACAAACAAGACTTTTTAGATGCTGTTGATAGAATTGTCGGCGGACTTGAAAAGAAAAATAAAATCATCACTCAAGAAGAGAAAAAAACAATCGCTTTTCACGAGGCTGGTCATGCAACGGTAAGTTGGATGTTAGAACATGCAGCTCCTTTAGTAAAAGTAACCATAGTGCCACGTGGACAATCACTGGGCGCAGCTTGGTATTTGCCAGAAGAGCGTTTAATTGTGAGACCTGATCAGATGCTAGACGAAATGTGTGCTACAATGGGTGGTCGTGCCGCAGAGAAAGTGATATTTAATAAAATTTCTACAGGTGCTTTAAGTGACCTTGAAAAGGTTACCAAACAAGCTCGAGCTATGGTGACTATTTATGGTCTTAATGAGGAGCTAGGAAATGTCACGTATTATGACTCTTCTGGTCAAAATGAGTATGGATTCAGTAAACCATATAGTGAAGAAACAGCTCAAAAAATCGATGAAGAAATTTCTAAGATTATAGAAGAGCAGTATAAACGAGCTATAGATTTACTTAAGAAAAACAAAGATAAATTAACAGCACTTGCTGATAGACTTTTAGAAAAAGAAGTTATTTTTAAGGATGACTTAGAAAAAATCTTTGGAAAAAGACCTTTTGAAAAAGAAGCCTTAGTAGCAGAAGACGTTAAAGTAGCTGCTACTGATGACGAAAGTAAGTAAACTTATAGTAAAGAATAATTTGTTCTCACCAAACTAATGGGTGTATTTGGCAAACTTTTTGGAGGAGGAAAAAAGGTTTCTAAAGAAACTACAGAAACCAGAGGGGAGCATATGCCTGACCTTAAAATCCCCGTAGACGAAAAGTTTACTATTTATTTTAAAAAGAATGGTGGTAAGTTTATTTATTGTGAAAACTTCTCTGAAATTCAGGGTGCACTGGCCAATATTGTTTCTGAAAACGATTGGAAAAACAAATTCTTTTATTGTATTGATAAAAGATTAGAGAACCGTTTTTCAAAGGAAAAGATACTGTTCACCAATACTAGAAAAGATAGTGATGTGTTCTTTACAACTTGTGAGCATCTAATAGCTCATAATGGTTCCATTCTGGTTTGTTCTAATCAGATAGAGGAGAAAAAACTAAACGAACTCCCATCTAACCTCATTGTATTTGCTACTACAAGTCAATTAGTAGACTCCATAAGTGAAGCACTAAAAATTATAAAAAAGAAATACGCCAAGAAAATTCCCGACAACATTACTACTTTAAAACACTTTCAATTGACCGCCGAAAATAAAAATGATTTTCTTTCTTACGGTAGTGCCTCAAAAAATGTATATCTTTTACTTTTAGAAGATTACTAATAAATGAAGGAAATTTTAAGAAGAGCTCTAACAGGCATTCTCTACGTTATTTTACTACTATCAGCAATTTTTTTAAATTCAGATGCCTTCGACTTTTTATTTATGGTTTTTGGATTGGCCTGTTTATATGAATTTAAAAGGCTTACACGACTTAAAGGGTATTATATTTTTATTGCATATTTAGCCTTATGGTGGGCATACATTTACTTGGTAACTGACAAAGCCTTAATAACATTATTAATGCTTTTTACGATAACCATTAATCTAGCCTTATTAAGCTTCTTATTTTCAAAAAAAGAAAAATCTTTTACATCCATCCAAAAGTTTGTTATCGCCTTATTTTATATAGGGGGAGGTTGTATCTTTTTAACAATGATTCCATATAAGGAAGACCAGTTTGCCAAATTTTTAATCATGGGTATCTTTATTTTAATCTGGGTAAGTGATACTTTTGCATATCTAGTAGGTAAAACCTTAGGCAGAACCAAACTATATCCGGCTGTTTCTCCTAAAAAAACTGTAGAAGGTTCTTTAGGTGGTCTTATTTTTGCTTTGATAGCCGCTTACTTTTTATCTAAATATGAAACCACTTTAAGCCTAAATCAATGGTTTATTTTAGCAACAGTAATAGTTATAGCAGGTGGTCTAGGGGATTTATTGGAGTCTAAATTTAAACGTATGGCCGGAGTAAAAGACAGTGGTGCTATTTTACCAGGTCATGGAGGGATTTTAGATAGATTGGATAGTTTAGTTTTTGCAGCACCATTTGCGTATTTGACATTAAACTTATTTTCTTATGTTTCATAAAGAAGGACAAACCATCATCCTTATAACATTTTTTATCACCGTGGGTATTGTTATCGCCTCCCAGTTCCTTATTGATATTTATTGGTTGCGAATTTTACTGCAATTGGCCGCATTGGTAATCCTTGTTTTAATTCTTCAATTCTTCCGAAACCCAAAACGTTTAGTTACGCCAGATTTTGATGAAATTTTAGCCCCTGTTGATGGTAAAGTTGTTGTAATTGAGGAGGTTGAAGAAACTGAATATTTTAAAGAAAAAAAGAAGCAAGTGTCTATTTTTATGTCGCCTTTAAATGTTCATGTCACAAGATACGCTTCAAGTGGAACAATTACCTATTCCAAGTACCATCCAGGAAAGTATTTAGTAGCTTGGCATCCTAAATCTAGTACTGAAAATGAACGGACTACTGTTGTTATTCGCACTCCAAAATTTGGCGAAATTTTGTACCGTCAAATTGCTGGTGCTTTAGCTAGACGCATCGTAAATTATGCTGAAGAAGGAGAACAGGTTACACAAGGTGAAGACGCTGGGTTTATAAAATTTGGGTCTAGAGTAGACTTATTTCTCCCTTTAGATGCAAAGATTACGGTTGATTTAAATCAAAAAGTAGTTGGAGCTAAAACTTGTATTGCAACCCTTAAAAATGAAGATGGGTAATGAGAAAATACATAGTAAGTTTGAGGAAGCCGTTGCATTTGTAAATAACTATTCGGAACCTATACCGGCGGATTTGCTTCTCAAATTATATGCCTACTATAAAATTGCCAAGAAAAATTTTGATAACCCAGGCAGTAAAACACCCCTTATCAACGCTTTTAAAGCAAATGCACTTATTCAGGCAAAAAATATTAGTCGAAAAGAGGCAATGAAAAAGTATATAGCATTAGTAGATGGCTTATTGCGAAAAGCTTAACACCTCAAACGTCTCTCTTTTCTTTTTTAGAAAAAGTAAAATAAAAACTACATGCTATACTAGCTATAAAGTAAATTGCAATATAGTAGCTACCAAAAGGTAAAAAGGAGTTCAACCCAAACCAATCTCCTGTATAAAATACTACTGCAAGGCCACATAAGCCTCTTATAGTTTCTATCCAAACCGCATATAACTTTCTATCCATTAAACTTGTATACCCAAAGATTCCTACAAAAACAAAGGCACTAAAAAACAATAGTCCATTAAAACCAATTTCAGTATAATTATATAGCATAAAGAGTAACAAAGCAGTGTTTGCTAGTAGTTGAAAAATGGCATAAGCTTTAAGTTTAATTGAACTTTTAGGTTTGTACCGCTTAAAATTATAGACATCATCAATTATTGGAATAGGATATTTTTCTTTTACGTCCATAGGTCTCCAACCAGTGGGCATAAACCAAATCCGTAATTTATCCCATAAGTTTTTTGCTCTCCAAGCATCTTTTGTCAATCGCCAAAAATGTTGAAAATTTATTAATATAGGATTCCAAGTAGCGGCAGGTTTTAAAACTCCATATTGTGGAGGCACATCTTTAAGTTCCTCTTGGAAAGTTCCAAACATTCTATCCCAAATACTCAAAATTTGCCCTAAATTCTTATCTATATATTCTGGATTAATGGCATGGTGTACTCTATGTTGGGAAGGAGTAACTATAAGATACTCCAACCATCCCAATTTACCAATGTGCTGGGTATGATACCAAAATTGTGCAAATAAGTGTATTGGGGCTAAAATTGCGATAACCTTATTGGGTACTCCTAATATTGCAGCTGGTATCAAAAGAAGGGCGAAATAACCAACAAGATTCGAAATTGATTGGCGTAATGCACATGCCAAATTAAATTCTTCACTACTGTGATGGATTACGTGTTGATTCCAAAAAATATTAATATGATGACTTAATCGGTGATTCCAATATCCGGCAAAATCAATTGCAATAAAGGCAATTAACCATACTACCAAAGTAATTTTTATTTCAAAAAGCGCCAAGTTTTCTACAAGAAAAGGATAGCTAACTAATACTAAGACTAATCCTAAAGAATCCTTGATAATATTGGTAAGACCAGAACTTAAACTACTAACCGTATCCATTACGTTATGCTTTTGTTGCTTCACAAAAGCACCATAAAGTACTTCAACAAGCACTAAACCAGTAAAGAAAGGGATAGCATAAAGAAGTGCATTAGCATAAGTCTCCATTCTCTAAAGATAGAAAATCGATTTATATTTTAATTTTATAAAACTACTCTAAAAATCGTTTAAGGTCATTTGCATCAGTCAAATCGGGGATACCTTCAGATCTTGGGTAACATAAAACGCTATTATCAACTTCGATTACCATTTTTCTAACGGCTTGGGGTAGTTCTTTTTCATTACGAATTGGGTCTAGCATACAATTTTCAAGATATGGGTAAACTACATTCCCCGAAAAATTAAAAATATTCATACTAACACGTAATATTCCTTCATCATCTCTATACTGATTTACCTCTTCGGGCTTAGGCTTTTCAACAATACCTTTTAAAAAACCATTATTATCAATATCCATAAGCGCAAATTTGGATATTCGCTCATCGGAAAAGTTTAAGCCAGAACTACTATAACTTATAAGAGCATTTGGAGCTACTCGCTCTTTCTTTAAATCCTTAAGAGCATTGGTAGAGTAGAGATTATCACCGTTACAAACTGTGAATCGCTCTTCTAATAATTTAGGATATTGGTCCATACACTGTTGCAATGCATCTGCAGTGCCTAATGGTTTTTCCCTATCTTGAGGCACATTTTGAATAGCAAAATTCAGTTTTATCTTTCTATGTTCCTCATCCTTGAAAAAATCCTCTGCAAATTCTATAAATGCTTTATTCTCGGGCGATGTAATTACATAAACATCCTTAACATTCGCATCAATAGCATTTTTTAGCAAATAAAACAACAATGGTTTTTGAGCTTTTCCAAGCGGAATTAGTGTCTTATGTAAATTTTTAGCTATTGTTATAGTTTCATCATCCAAACCAGATGAAGCCAAACTACGTTTCATCCTAGACGAAGCGCCTCCTGCCATAATTATTAAACTTTCATTTTTCATAGTATAGGTTATACTAATTTGACTTCGTAGGCATTTAAAGCATTTGAAGCCAAAAACGCATTAATTACTTTATTTTTGGTTTCATTATCTGTAATAGCAACCATGCAACCGCCACCACCGGATCCAATAATTTTAGCACCTAATGCTCCCGCTTCTTTTGCTGACTCTAACATTTTAATCATTTCAATTGGGGTATTTTGAATTTGATCCTGCAAGATTTGTTGATGTTGGTTCATCAAATTTCCCAAAACAGTTGTGTCTGGTTTTGATTTTTGAAGTTCCTGTTGTGCTTTTCTAGTAATAACATAGTTATGAATCGTTGCATACCAATGATTTTGAAATTCATCCGGAACTAATACTTTATACTTTTCATAATCAGCTATGGTAGCATCTGTTACTTTAAAATCAGGAATACTCTTTTGTACCGAAGCAATAGCATTCTGGGCATAAACCCTAGCATTTTGCAGCACTTCTAAGGTTTGTTTGGCAATACCAGATTCTGCAATAACTAATGTTCCTATATACGTATGTAAGACACTACTTTCTCCTGTTTCTGTATCAATAAACAACATTCCTCCTTGCGCAATTGTATACTGGTCCATTATACCACCGGGTTGTTTAAAATAAACCGTTTCGGCCTTATAGGCCAATTGGCCAATTTCTTCATCACTTACTGAAATTGATTTTTCTTGAATGGCAATCAAAAAACGAAGCCAACAAACTACTAAAGCTGAGGAACTTGATAAACCGGCATTTACTGGAATGTTCCCAGATATTTCTATATTATATCCCTGGTCAAATACGAAACCATTTTCCTTAAGAACTGCCATACAAGAACGAAAATAATCCCCGTCTTTTATATCGTCCAAAGCGTCATCCACTAAAATTGAAATTTTTTTATCTAAATCAAGAAGTTTAATTACAAAACTGTTAGTAGAATTTTTTACTGCTCGCAATTCTATAAATCTATTGATAGTACCAGCAATTACAGGCAGACCCAAATAATCTTGATGGTCTCCATAAAAACAAATCCTAGCAGGGACTTTTATATTAACCATTGAAATTTTTAATTTATAATCGCAAGTGGTTTTGTGTCTTTCCAATTCTCCCTTGTAAAATCCGGAAACGGTTGGGGAGACCCATCACTGGCTACAGAACGTTCACTTAATGGTGCAACCGCACTCCAAAAACAACCTTCATAAACATTTTGATCTAATGGTAGACCTTTTTGTAGGCATTCTACAATACGATATACCATAATTCCATCCATTCCTCCATGACCGCTACCTTTAGCAGCCTGATTAAGTCTTTTATACAGTGGATGGTCATATTTTTCATAAAGTACTTCTAATTGCTCTCCCTGAACCCATGAGTGATGGTCTTTTGTTACACCTTCAACACCGCCCTCTAGAGCAACTCTAGTAGGGAAACCTGCTAAAGTCCCTTTAGTTCCTTGGATTAAGTTTAACCTAGAATAAGGTCTTGGGCTAGTTTCATCCCATTGCACCATAATGGTTTTACCCATTTTAGTTTTAACTATTGATGTATTTAAATCTCCCCCTTTAAATTCTAGTTGATTCCACTTGTGATTTTCTGGGTAGTTATTTTTGGCATACTGTTGTCTTCCTCTAGCAGGAGTTGAGAAAGAAACCAAGCTTTTAAATGTATCCTCTCCCCTACCTAAATTCATATATTGTGCCACTGGACCTAAACCATGGGTTGGATATAAGTTTCCATTTCTTTTTGAATAATGATGTGTTCGCCAGGAACCAGTTCCGCGGTCAACCTCATTCATTTGCCATCTTAACTCGTGAATATATGCTGCTTCACCATGCATTACCTCTCCAATAGCACCCTTTCTGCACATGTTAAGAAACATAAGCTCATCTCTACTATAGTTTACATTCTCTAGCATCATGCAATGCTTGTGGGTACGTTCCGAAGTATCAACGATATCCCACATTTCTTGGATAGTTACCGCTATAGGAACTTCTACAAAAGCATGTGCTCCTTTATTCATCGCTTCGATAGCCATAGGCGCATGATTCTGCCAGTTGGTAGCAATAAAAACCACATCTGGCTTTACTGCTTCCAACATTACTTTCCATTGATTTTCATCACCAGAATATTCCGCTATTTTTTGGTGCCTACTTTCATCCGTAACTTCCCGGACCCTGCCAATCTTTTCTTTTACTAAGTCTTGGTAAACATCGCAAATGGCAACTACTTCTGTGTTTGGTAAAGCCGCAAAAAACTTTAAATGGTCTCCTCCACGAGCTCCAACCCCTATAAACGCAGCTCTTACCGTTTCCAGCTTTGGTGCTGCATAATCCCCCATATAAACAGCATTTAAAGGACGTTCGGATTGTGCAGAAAGATAATTAGGTAATACAGCTAAGGCAGCGGCAGAAAGTGAAGTTTTCTTTAAGAAATGGCGCCTATCTAAATTTTTCATCTTTACAAATCATTTTGTTCAGAAAACAAGGTAATAAAATTGAAACCTAATCTGCAGATTTGTAAATAAACTCTATAATACGTTCAGCATTAATAAATCCTTGTCCATGGGTTTCGTCCCATTCTTTGGACAATCCTAATTTTTGTGTTTGTTCCAAGGAGTTGCCAGCTGCTCTTGCTGTTACTACGCGTTCTCGCAACTCAGAAATCACCTCTTTATAACTTAGTAAGTCACTTTTGGCAGCAACTTTACCGTGACCCGGAATAATTTTAGTTTCATCATCTATTATACCTAATACCATGGTCACATTACTCACTAAACCATCGATGTCTCCTCCAGAATTTAAATCTATGTAAGGATAACGGCCAACAAAAAAGTTGTCCCCCATGTGCAACACATTATCTTCTGGAAAGTAATAATAGGAGTCTCCGTCTGTATGTGCATCATTTACATGCATGGCATGCATACTATTCCCGTTCCCCAAGTAAAGAGTCATCTTATCATTAAATGTAATTATTGGAAGTGCTGAATCAGGAGAAGGTTCAGCAACACGACCTCCACCTCTATCTTGCTTAGTGGACATTCTTTTTCTAACGTTTTCATGAGCAACTATTATTGCTCCTTGGTTAGCCATGTTTTCATTCCCCCCCGTGTGGTCCCCATGCCAATGCGTGTTTAAAACCCATTTTACTGGCTTATCTGTAATAGTCTTAACATGTGCTAGTATTTTATCAGACAAAGGGCTAAACTGGTCATCTATTAAATAAGCGTTGTCTTCGCCAATTGCTAAACCAATATTACCACCCGAACCAAACAAAACATAAATATTCTCTGATAATTTTTCTGAAGTAATATTTACACTGCTCCAATCTCTTTGTCCGTAGGAAATAATACAAACTAATATGGATACTATTAGGGTAACTTTTTTCATCTTTAAGTTTAAAGGTTCTACTCTGGTAAGTTACATATTTTGTTAAAACCTTACACTAGGAGCATAATAAGGGTTAAAACAATTCCCCCAGCTGCAAAATAAAGACCTTTCTTAAATATAGTGCTCCCAGGTAAGAACATCCAAAATGCAGAAATAACAAAAAATAATAGTGCGACACCAAAGAATATATTAAGGAAAAACAAAGGATCTTTAGACGTGGCCTTATGCATATGCGTCATTTTATCGAGTACCAACGGAAGCTTCTTTGTTATATAGGTTACTTCTCCACTTTTCCTATTATAAGAGCCTTCCTTAAAAATTGCTAAATCACCTTCCAATGCAGTAAAAGCTAAACGCTTAATTCTTATTTCTTTGCCTAATTCTTCTGCATTTAAGTTTACTGCAACTTGCTTTTCATTGGTAGTTTCAACTTTTAGAAAATCTGTATTTCTAAAAATTAAAATAATACCGCTTATTGCGTAAACTCCCATTATTCCAGCTAAAAAGAAGCCTAAGTAACGGTGGTAGATTCTCATTTTATTGGATGCTTCTCGCTGTCTTGACATTATTTAGAATGATTTTAAACAAAGAAAACTCTTTTGTTATATATACGCAAGAGAAAATGAGAATTCCTGCTCAATAGTTTAGCTTTGTGCCCTTATTTATTCCTGTGAAAAAAGCACTTTTTTATATGCTATTAAGTACAGCATCATTTTCGCTAATGAATGCTTTTATAAAATATCTGGACCATATTCCCGGATTCCAGTTGGTGTTTTTTAGGTCTATTACCTCCTTTGTTTTTGCAACAACATATCTTATACATCATAAAATTCCAATTTTAGGAAACCAAAGAAAGTTACTGTCTTTAAGAGCTATAGCCGGACTTATTTCTATGAGTCTGTTTTTTCTTTCTTTTAAACATCTACCCATAGGAACCGCAGTTTCATTGCGCTATATTGCTCCAATTTTTGCCGCAATCTTCGCTGTTTTTTTATTAAAAGAAAAACTAAAACCCATTCAGTTTCTATTTTTCTTAATGGCTTTTGCTGGTGTTATTATTCTAAAAGGCTTTGATGGTAATGTGAGCAATACCGGTATGGCATTAGTAATTACCGCTTCGCTTTTTACGGGCCTAGTTTATATTTTAATACGAAAGATTGGCAAAGGTGACCATCCAGTAGTAGTGGTGAATTACTTTATGTTTTATGCTACTGTAATAGGAGGTCTTATATGTATTTTTAATTGGATTCAACCTCAAGGTTGGGATTGGGTTTTATTGGGTAGTTTAGGCGTTTTTGGATATTTTGGACAGGTATATATGACAAAAGCATTCCAAGCAGCGCCAACAAATGTAGTTGCACCTATAAAATACACGGAAGTCATCTTTACCATAGCTATTGGTGTCTTTTGGTTTGATGACAATTATACCTTTTGGAGTTTTCTTGGCCTCTTATTAATTATTGGAGGATTAGTGGCGAATACTTTGGTGAAAAAGAATTAGTTTTTCTTTTTTGATTGCCAATAACGTCTTTGCCATCTTCTATCTTCTTTTTCCTGCTCAATTAAATCTTTAACCCATTTTTTTCTATTTCGAAACCTAAATAAAGTGGCTATTATACAAAGGAAACCTAAAATTAACTTAACTGGACCAACTACATCTGGTTGCAAATACCTTAGATTAGTCCCAAATTGGATTTGTGTAAAAAAAAGTTGGTATAGTCCAGCTGTAAATGATAAAACACCAAATACAAGAATTGCCCAAGAAAAATTATTGAAATTCTTCAACTTGTTTTTAAGTTCTTCAGGCATAATAAAGTGTTTATTTAAGACAGACTAGCCAAACTCTTTTCCAAGGTTTCAATCTTAGCTTCTGCATCTGAGACTTTTTTACGTTCTATCTCTACTACTTGCGCAGGTGCGTTATTTACAAAGCGTTCGTTAGCTAATTTCTTTTGAACAGACTGTAAAAAGCCTTTTGTATACTTTAGTTCTTCTTCTAGCTTTGCTATTTCAACTTCTACATCTATTGCTCCACTTATAGGAATAAAATACTCATTGCTCTTAACGCGGAAACTTAATGCTCCATCTACAGTCTCGGTTACCGTTGCAATTGTAGAAAGATTGCTCAATTTGATAATAACAGGATTCATTTGCGATGAAACTGCCCCAGCATTCAATTCCTTCAACTCCAAAGTATCTTTATTTGGAATATTCTTCTCTTTTCTAATATTACGAACACCCGAAATTACCTCAGCTGCAAAATCAAATTCTGAAATCAACTTATCATCAAAATCAGCCCCTTTTGGCCAGTTAGCAATACATAAAGCTTCTTCGGGAGTACGTTTAGTCATATGTTGCCAAACCTCTTCACTTAAAAATGGCATAAATGGGTGTAATATTCTTAAGTTTTCTTCAAACAGATGAATAACTTCCGCTAAAGTCTTCTTGTCTATTGGTTGTTGATAGGCAGGTTTTACTATTTCTAACAACCAAGAACAAAAATCATCCCAAATTAACTTATACATAGCCATTAAAGCATCAGAAATTCTGTATTTACTATAATGGTCTTCAATTTCTGTCAAGGTCTGGTTAAACTTAGCAGTATACCATTCAATTCCAATCTTAGCAGCTTCTGGCTGTTCTATATCGGCTACTTCCCAACCCTTTACCAATCTAAAGGCATTCCAGATTTTATTAGCAAAATTCTTTCCTTGTTGGCATAAAGCCTCATCAAACATTAGATCATTACCTGCAGCTGAACTTAAAAGTAGTCCAACTCGAACGCCATCAGCACCATATTCTTCAATTAATTTTAAAGCATCAGGGGAATTCCCTAGTTGTTTGGACATCTTACGGCGCTGTTTATCCCTTACCAATCCCGTTAAGTAAACATTCTCATAAGGTCTCTCATCACGAAATTCATAACCAGCTACAATCATACGTGCAACCCAGAAAAACAAAATATCTGGTCCTGTAACTAAATCATTTGTAGGGTAGTAATAGTTAACCTCTTCATTATCGGGTTCTAAAATTCCTCCAAAAACGCTTATTGGCCATAACCAGGAGGAAAACCAAGTATCCAGTACATCTGCATCCTGTACTAAGTTTTTGATTGTTAATTGTTCGTTGTTGGTACGTTCTTTTGCTATCTCTAAGGCTTTTTCCATGGTTTCAGCAACGACAAAGTCTTCCTTGCCATCTCCGTAGTAGTATGCAGGAATTTGTTGTCCCCACCATAATTGACGCGAAATATTCCAATCACGAATATTCTCCATCCAGTGGCGATATGTATTTTCAAACTTTTTAGGAAATAGTTTTACCTCACCATTCTTTAAAACTGCATCTATAGCTGGTTTGGCTAAGTCTTCCATTTTTAAAAACCATTGGTCAGATAGACGAGGTTCTATTACCGCTTTTGTACGTTCGGACGTACCCACTTTATTAATATGCTGTTCAGTTTTAACTAAAAATCCCTTCTCCTCTAGCTCTTTTGCAATCTCCTTGCGCACTACAAAACGGTCTTTACCCTCATAATGCAATCCAAAAGAATTTAAACTGGCGTCTGCATTAAAAATATCGATTACCTCTAAACCGTGCTTTTCTCCAAGGTTTTTATCATTCTCATCATGAGCAGGGGTCACTTTTAAACATCCTGTACCGAACTCAATATCTACATACTCATCTTCAATAATGGGGATTACTCTATTGGATATTGGTACAATAGCCTTTTTACCTCGCAAATGGCTATATCTTTCATCATTTGGATTAATACAAATAGCTGTATCACCTAAAATAGTTTCGGGACGTGTGGTGGCAATAGTTACTTTTTCATCAGAGCCTTCTATTTCATAGGATAAATAATATAACAGTCCTTGGCGTTCTTCGTAATTTACCTCTTCATCAGAAAGTGTGGTTTTAGCTTCTGGGTCCCAATTCACCATTCTAAAACCCCTGTATACCAGACCTTTATTATATAAATCGATGAAGACTTTTAGTACAGATGCTGACATATCGTCATCCATGGTAAACTTTGTGCGGCTCCAATCACAGGAACACCCTAGCTTTTTTAATTGCTCTAGGATTACACCTCCATATTCATCTGTCCAATCCCAAGCATGCTTTAGAAACTCCTCCCTGGTTAAATCTGCTTTAGCAATGCCATTATCTTTTAATTTAGCCACCACTTTCGCCTCAGTAGCAATAGAAGCGTGGTCCATACCGGGTACCCAACATGCATTTTTACCTTCTAGACGTGCTTTTCTGATTAAAACATCCTGAATAGTATTATTAAGCATATGCCCCATATGTAATACACCTGTCACATTTGGTGGGGGTATTACAATGGTATAAGGCTCTCTATCATCAGGTTTTGAGCTAAAAAAGTCATGTTTCATCCAGTAATTATACCAGTGACTTTCTACTCTTTTAGAATCGTATTTAGATGGAATCTCCATATTTTCGGTACAGTTTTTGTCTTATCAAGTTTGAATTGGAATTTTAACAAGAAAAGCTATGTTAAATTTTAATGCTATTCGACTAAATGCCAATTCTAGAAATACGAAACAAAAGTAAGTAACGTTATTAGATGACAAAAGAATTTTGGATGTAGGTTTAATTCTCCTAAATTTGAAGTTCCTCAAAAAAACTAAAAAGATGAAAAAAGCAGTACTTTTATTATTTGTAGGTCTTATGGCCTTAAGCGTAAAAGCACAGGACAAGATCGCTAAAATTGAGTTTAAAGCTGAAACCATTGATTATGGCAAAGTACAGCGAGGCGGAGATGGTGTAAGAACTTTTGAATTTACAAATACTGGCGATGCGCCTTTAGTAATTAGTAATGTAAAATCAAGCTGTGGATGTACCATCCCTAAAAAGCCTGAAGCTCCTATTGCACCTGGTGCAACCGGAAAGATTGAGGTTAAATATGACACTAAAAGACCTGTAGGTCCTTTTAGAAAAGCAATTACAGTAACTTCAAACGCTGACACTCCTACTAAGGTGATTAAAATTAAAGGTGAATTAGTAGAAGGAGCTAAATAAAATTTAGTAGAAAAAAATTATAAAAGCCTTGACATTTGTCAGGGCTTTTGTGATTTAAAGATATCCTTAACTACAAAAGAAAAGAGTAAATCCTTGTTATAACGTTCAATTAACAACTTAACTTTCTTTCCTTCTTTATGATTAATCATGGAAAGGATTTCCTGTAATTTGTACTGATGTACTCTTTTACCATTAACAGCTAAAATAATATCCCCTTCTTTAAGGCCAGCTTCTTCCGCTGGGCTGCCAGCTCGTATACCAGAAACCACTATTTCTGGCACAAGACTCAATCTTGTTTGGTTACCAAGGAGTATCTGCACATTGCCAAAACTATCCTTATCCTGTTGTACAAGTCCCCTAGAATTTGTTATTCGTTCCGAAATATAACGAACTCCATTATGTTGCAAGTCTATACCTGCCATATTGTATTGGAAAGGCTTATTGAAATTGCTGTTCTTCTTAAGGTATATTCGTTTATTATCGTAATCAAATACCATATTAAAACGCTTTAGCACCTCTCCTCCTAAACTACCGTTTCTATTGCCTAAATTTTTAATTGCGCTAAAAGATTCTCTAAAAGGAAAAGCCGCTTTTGCATCATTCAATAGAAAATCTCCTATCCTAACACCTTTTAACTTGGTACGTTTTCCAAAAATATTACCGCTTAGTCCTTTTCCTAAAAAGTCATCATAGTTTTTATCTGGAATTTCAACCCCCTTTTCTGGGTCATGAAATAGCCATAAAGCGTCGCTACTTCCTGTATCTACGAGCAATTTTACCGGAATATCCGAATTGTCTTCTAAAAGTATAGCGCCCGTTAAAAAAGCTTTTTTATTATATACAGCTAAAGGTAATTCTTGATGCTTAGCTAGTTTCTTTTTACTGTAAGTATTCTTATTATATAATTTTATGTAGCCGCTTGTATAATTAACATCAACAATAAAACTATCAAATACATCATAACCTATAATACCATGGACAGGAATACCTAAAGAAGTAGAAAAGTTTAAATCCTTATCCAATACAACAAATAGGGATTGGTTAAAATTAGTAGCCTTTCCTAACTTAAAAATGTTATTCCTTGATTTTAACGCTTCCATAGGTTCACCTTCCCCTAAACCTCGCAACGTTATTTTAGAAACATTGTTAATTTGAATAGAATCCTGATTAGAGAGATTAAATAATATTGGACTACCTACTCCAGAGTCTAGTATAAACGAAAGCTTGGAACCATTTACCTCCACGGGAACAATCATTAGATTGTTCACTAATTCAAAATTTATTTTTTCAAATTTTTTACCAGGTGGAATTTGGAACTTTTGTGCATTACTAACACCTCCAAAACAAAGAAAAAAACATATTATGTAGACTATTCTTAGCATTAAATAGCTAATATTTAATTGATTGACTACTTTAAAGATAACGAATAAATGGCTTTACATACTTTAATTTAACATTTACGATAGATAGAAATAAAACTCATGTTAAATTGTTTTGTTAAAGAGGTTTAGCGATTTTTGTTGAAAATTAAGCTCGAAATGCCAAAAATTTCATTGAAGGGAAGTAAAATGCCCTCCTCTCCTATTAGAAAGTTAGTTCCATTTGCAGAAGCTGCTAAAAAACAAGGTGTTGAAGTTATCCATCTGAATATAGGGCAACCAGATATTAAAACACCTAAAATAGCTTTAGATGCAGTAAAAAACAGTGAAATTGAAGTTTTAGCCTACAGCAGAACCGAGGGTTCTGAAGAATACCGCAGTAAGATTGCTAAGTACTATTCTAAACATGGAATTAAAGTAAACGCTGAAGAAATTATTGTAACCACAGGAGGTTCTGAGGCACTTTCATTTGCTATGGGCAGTATTTTGGATGAAGGAGATGAAGTAATTATCCCAGAACCTTTTTATGCAAATTACAATGGGTTTGCGACTGCAAATGGGGTTAATGTTGTTCCTATTATCTCCAAATTGGAAGAAAATTTTGCACTTCCACCAATTTCCAAGTTTGAAGAACTAATCTCTCCAAAAACAAAAGCAGTTCTCATATGTAACCCAGGAAATCCAACAGGTTATTTATATAATAAAGACGAAATTGAACAACTTGCCAAATTGGTCAAAAAACATAATCTTTTTCTAATTGCAGATGAAGTTTATCGAGAGTTTACGTATGATGGGAAAAAGCATCATTCGTTATTAAGCGTATCAGGACTTGAGGATTACGCCATAGTTATTGACTCAGTTTCAAAACGTTATAGCATGTGTGGTGCTCGTATCGGTTGTTTAGTCTCAAAAAATAAGGAAGTCATACAAACAGCACTAAAGTTTGCACAAGCAAGGTTATCACCACCTACCTTAGCACAAATAGCAAGTGAAGCGGCTTTGGATACACCACAAAGTTATTTTGATGATGTTATAGAAGAATATGTATCTAGAAGAGATTTATTAATTTCCGAATTAGAAAAAATTGAAGGTGTTAAAGTTGCTCGGCCAAACGGTGCATTTTACTGTGTTGTAGAATTACCAGTTAAAGATTCTGATAATTTTGCGCAATGGCTATTGGAGAAATTTAATATTAACGGAGAAACAGTGATGGTAGCGCCAGCAGCTGGCTTTTATGCTTCATCTGGTCTGGGAACTAACCAGATTCGAATTGCATATGTATTAGAAAAAGAACTTTTAAGGAAAGCAGTACAAATTCTTTCTGAAGGATTAAAACAATATCACAATTCGTGAATATTCAGGAAAACATTTCACTAAAAAACTACAATACCTTTGGTATTGGAGCTATAGCTAAATTCTTTCTAGAGATAAATAGTTTATTGCAGTTGCAAAAAGCGTTACAATTGTCTGCCTATCCAGAAAAATTTATTATTAGTGGTGGTAGTAATATGCTTTTAACCAAAGATATAGATGCTTTAGTACTGCATATTAACCTAAAAGGCATTTCAGTATTTGAAGATGATGATGAAACGGTCGTAATAAAAGTTATGGCTGGTGAAAACTGGCATGAATTGGTGCTTTGGTCATTAGAACTGGGCTACGGCGGAATCGAAAATCTTTCTTTAATTCCCGGTAATACAGGTACTGCTCCTATCCAGAATATTGGCGCATATGGAGTTGAGTTAAAAGACGTGTTTGTAAGTTGCCAAGCAATGCATATAAAGACCCAAGAACTTCATGAATTCACCAAAGAAGATTGCAAGTTTGGTTATAGAGATTCCATATTTAAAAATGATGCCAAAGGCGAATACATAATTACGTCTGTCAAATTAAAATTGACAAAAAACGGTCATACGCTAAATACGTTTTACGGAGCTATAGAAGAAGAATTAGAACAGAACAATATTATTCATCCTACTATAAAAGATGTATCCAATGCTGTGATTGCCATCCGAAAAAACAAATTACCAGATCCAGCTGAAATAGGCAATAGCGGTAGTTTTTTTAAAAATCCAGTGGTTTCAAAAAAGATTTTTGAAGCATTTCAAAAGAAAAATCCAGATGCCCCCTATTATGAAATGGGTGATAAAAAATTTAAAATACCAGCTGGTTGGCTTATTGAACAGTGTGGCTATAAAGGCAAACGTTTCGGTGATGCAGGAGTACACCCCAAGCAAGCATTGGTTCTAGTAAATTATGGCAATGCCACAGGAGAAGAAATTTTGGACCTAGCTTTTACCATCAAAAAAGCAGTTTTGGATAAATTTAAAATTAGTATTGTTCCAGAAGTTAATATCATAAAATAACCCCCGATTTCTTAGAGAAAAACGAGGGTTATACCAAACCAAACTAACCAAAAATTTATATACGTTTAAACTAGTGTCTTTTTAAAACTTGCACCGCTATGTAATAATCAATTTCTTACTTTAGCGTTTATATATATACGGCAATAAACTTTTTTTGGATTTTTAGAAAAAGCTTTTTTTGCCAATGCCCTATAAATGAGTACACTACTTGAAAAACATATTGTAGAACTACTACAAGACCGTGATGAAAAAGCAATCTCATTGCTCTATGATAATTATGGTGACACTTTATATGGTGTAGCGTATAAGGTTGTAAAAGATGAAGATTTAGCACAAGATGTATTACAAGAGAGTTTTATAAAAATCTGGAAGAAATCTGACTCCTACGATGTAACTAAAGCAAAATTGTTTACCTGGTTATTCCGTATTACCAGAAATACAGCTATAGATAAATTAAGAAGTATAAACACGAAATCTGACAAAGAAATCCAAATTGATGTTTCAGACGTATATAATTTAGGTGTAAAGGGAATTGTGCCAGAGTTGATGGATGTTAAAGAGAATCTTGACAAAATCGAACCTAAGTATAAAATTGTTCTTGAAGCACTATTTTTTGAAGGAATGACCCAACAAGAAGCTAGTGATGAATTAGATATTCCGTTGGGTACAATAAAGTCTCGATTAAAAATTGGACTACGTGAATTACGCAAAATATATGGCACTTCAATGGTGCTGGCAATAGTTTTAAGTGTTTTATAATGAAAGAAAAAATTAAAATATTTTTAGATACAGACCTATTAGAAAAATATCTTTTAGGGTCGACCTCTACAGAAGAATCTCTTCGTGTAGAACGTTATATTGCCATGTATCCAGAGGTAAGAGAAGCTTACAATGAGCTTCAAGAAAATTTAGAAACTTTTGCTAAAATGCATGCTCTTAAAACACCAGAGGGGCTTAAAGAACAGATTTTATTCAGAATAAGGCAGGAAAAACGGAATAGAAGTAAATTTTACAGGTTTGCAGTTGCAGCCAGTATTGCTGCTCTGATTTTTGCTGGGGCTAGTTATTTCTTTTACAATCAAAATCAGAGCTTGCAAGAAGAAAACTCAATGGTTACTAATAAAATTAAAAGCCTTGAGAACGATATGAAAATTCAGCTTGAAGATATTAGAAATCAGTACATCGTACTCAATAATCCAAATACGAAAAGGTATGCCGTTAATGGAAACAAAAAAGCTGAAGAATTAAAAGCTGTTGCTTATATAAATCCAGTTAAAAAGCTTTCTTATATAAATGTAAGCAGTCTTCCTCAACTTCCGGAGGATAAGTGTTTCCAAATGTGGGCAGAGGTAAATGGAGAGATGGTTAACCTAGGAATCATTAAACAATTTGATGATAAGGAAAAACTACTTGCATTGCCTTACGCTGATAACGCTGTTGGTTATATTACTATTGAGCCTCAAGGAGGTAATGAAACTCCTACGGTACAAAATATAGTAGCTAACATTAAGTACTAAACTTGCCTTAAAGAGGCGCTACTTAAATAAATTTTCAGGTCTTATTTTGTATTTTTGTATAAAATTTGACACATGAAATTGATTCTACTTACTATTGGTCTTCTTGGTCTTGCCTTTGCAGGAATTGCAATAAAAATTTGGTCCAAAAAAGATGGTAAATTTGCTGGTACTTGCGCCAGTCAAAACCCTTTTTTGAATAAAGATGGCGAAGCTTGCGGCTTTTGTGGTAAGTTACCAGATGAGCAAGATTGCAAGAAAGATGCAGTTGCCTAATTACATTAACCCTTTTCGGTTAACTCATAAACACATATTTGAATAAAACAGACGCAGCTTTAAAAGAAAAAATTAATAATGCAAAAGCAGGAAATCAAATTGCTTTTAGTTCATTATTAGATACTTTCTGGAATTATGTATATCATTTTCAATTAGACCGTACGAAAAACGAGAATGATGCCGAAGATATTACCATCCAAACTTTTTCCAAGGCATTTGATAAGATAAAAACCTATGATGATTCATATGAATTTAAAACATGGTTAATCGCTATTTCTAAAAACATTCATATTGATCTTATACGTAAACGCAAGCGCAATGTTCTAGATGAATTGGGAAATAGTTCGGCGGATGCAGTAAAAAAGGTTTTAGATGAATCTCCTACAGTTGAAGATCAATTAATTACTGAACAGAATCTTGCTACATTGCTCTCCGATATTAAAAAATTAAAGCCACATTATCAGGAAGTTATTAATCTTCGCTACTTTAATGAACTGACTTATGCAGCTATTGCAAAAGAATTAAATGAGCCTGTAAACAATGTAAAAGTTAAACTTCTTAGAGCCAAGAAACTGCTAGCAGAAATCATAAAAGGCAAGTAGCTTCCATAAAAATTAGTTGACCCCAATTTGTATATTTGCACTAAAGAATACTGTTATGAGCGTTGAAGCAGCCGAACATGTTAAACCACCAAAAGGTAAGCCCAAATGGTTAAGGGTAAAATTACCAACTGGTAAAAAATACACGCAACTCCGTGGATTGGTAGAAAAGTACGATTTACACACTATCTGCACTTCTGGAAGTTGTCCAAACATGGGTGAATGTTGGGGAGAAGGAACAGCAACTTTTATGATTTTAGGTAATGTATGTACACGTTCATGTGGGTTTTGCGGGGTTAAAACTGGAAGACCAGAAAGTGTAGATTGGGCAGAGCCTGAGAAAGTGGCTCGTTCCATTAAAATAATGGGTATTAAACATGCAGTAGTTACTTCAGTAGACCGTGATGACCTAAAGGATATGGGTTCTATTATTTGGGCTGAAACGGTAAAAGCCATTCGAAGAATGAATCCTGAAACGACTTTAGAAACTTTAATTCCTGATTTTCAAGGTATCGATAATCATTTAGACCGGATTTTAAAAGTTGCTCCAGAAGTTATTTCTCATAATATGGAAACAGTAAAACGTTTAACCAGAGAAGTTCGCATTCAGGCTAAATATGAAAGAAGCCTAGAAGTTCTTAATTACTTAAAGAAAAATGGCGCAAACCGCACAAAATCTGGTATTATGCTGGGTTTGGGTGAATTAGAAGAAGAAGTCATCCAAACAATGAAAGATTTAAGGAGCGTAGATGTAGATGTGGTTACTATTGGACAATACCTACAGCCTTCTAAAAAGCACTTACCAGTAAAACAATTTATTTTACCAGAACAGTTCAAAAAGTATGAAGATATTGGGCTAGAAATGGGCTTTAGGCATGTGGAGAGTGGCGCTTTGGTGCGCTCATCATATAAAGCTCATAAGCACATTCACTAGCTAATCCCTTATAAACTCAACTTCAACTACATATTCTCACTAACATAGTATTAAATGAAAAAAATTACTATTGGTATTAATGGTTTTGGCAGAATAGGTAGAACATTATTCAGGCTCTTATCAAACCATGAGAATTTAACTGTAGTTGTCATCAATGATTTAGCAGATGCTGAAACATTAGCCCATCTGGTAAGATACGATAGTATTCATGGGAAATTTAATCAAGAAATCAACCATGAAGACAATAATATACTTTTTAATAATAGAGAAATACCCGTTCTAAACCATAAACACCCGGAACAAATTAACTGGAGGGAGCACCAAGTAGATATTGTAATTGAAGCTTCTGGAAAATTTAAGACAAAGGATGAATTAGCGTTTCATATTAAGAATGGAGCAAAAAAGGTGATTTTGTCCGTACCTCCAATGGAAGATTCCATAAAAATGATAGTAATGGGGGTAAACGAAGAAATCTTAAGTACTAGAGACGATATTATTTCGAATGCTTCGTGCACAACAAATAATGCCGCTCCCATGATAAAGGTCATAAAAGAGCTATGTGGTATAGAGCAAGCGTATATTACTACTGTGCATTCCTACACTTCTGACCAAAGTTTGCATGACAAGTCGCATAGGGACCTAAGAAGAGCAAGAGCAGCATCACAATCAATTATTCCTACTACCACTGGCGCAGCTAAAGCATTGACTAAAATTTTTCCAGATTTGGGCAATGTAATTGGTGGCTGTGGCATTCGTGTTCCCGTACCCAATGGCTCACTTACAGACATTACTTTTAATGTTAAAAAAGAAACATCAATTGCTGAAATAAACAGTACTTTTAAGAGTCGTTCAGAAAAAGACTTAAAAAACGTACTTTTTTATACGAAAGACCCTATAGTTTCTATAGATATAAACAATAGTTATTATTCTTGTACGTTTGATTCTCAGATGACTTCGGTTATTGGAAAAATGGTAAAAATAATTGGTTGGTATGATAACGAAACTGGTTATTGTGCTAGATTGATTGACTTAATGAATTTACTTATCAAGAAAAACTACGTTTGACGCATAAAGGTTCATATACAATTCTTACCAATTTGGTAATAGCACTTGTTTTTACATTCCAATTTCTCGGTGTAAAAGCGCAGGGTACCGGTCTCCAGAAAGATAGCATAGAAACTTACTTTAAACAAGCTCTGGAACTTCGTAATCAAAACAAAATTTCCTCAGCTATTGAAGTGCTGAATAATGCAACAATTTTTGCAGAACAGGATGATAATCCACAAACACTAGTGGGAATCTATCAAAAAATTGCACTATTATACATAGAATTAGACGATCATGATACCGCCACATTTTATAGGGATAGGGCCGGTGCAATACTCAAAAGCACAGAATATCGTTTTGGGGACGCAATGCAAAAATTTATAGATGCCACTATTTTATACCGCGAGAAACAGAATTTCCAGGCAAGAAGTATGCTTCAAGAAGCAAAGACTTTGAGTAATGATAAAAACCTAATTAATAATATTGAGCTTGCAGAAGCAAACATTTTTTTAAATATTGAAAAATTTGACGATGCAGAAAAAAAATTGAATGCTTTACTTGTAAACTCTGATGTAAACGAAAGAGTTTATTTAGCTACGCAAGCCAACCTTGGCTTAGCAGAGCTAAAATTTAAGCAAGGTGAATTTGAAAAAAGCGCTAAACATGGAGAAGCAGCGCTTGAACTTGCTACAAAGAATAATTTTTTCAAGGAAATCTTAGAAGCTAATCAGTTTCTAGCAAAGGTTTATGAAGATTTAAAAGTTTATGATAAATCGTTATACTTTAATAAAAATCTTTTAAATATTCAAGATTCACTTTTTAACATTGAAAGGTATAAACTTGAAACCAAAACTGCAGATAAGCTTACTAAAAAATTTCAAGGAGAAGAAATTCAACGTCTAAGTGAGGAAAATGAAACGCTAAGCGAGTCTAAAAATAGGTCGGAAATCACTGCAATATTAGCCTCTGCTTTTTTAGTAATAATATCGCTACTTGCAGTATCTCTATTTAGAAATAATCAGATTAAGCTAAAAACAAACGATTTACTTCAAACAAAAAATAGTGAATTGGAAACAGCTAGAGATTCTGCCGTACTCGCAATGAAAGCTAAAACCAATTTTTTATCCACGGTTACTCATGAACTTAGAACACCGCTCTACGCTGTTACAGGACTCACACATTTACTGTTGGATGAAAACCCTGCTGAACACCAAAAAGAGCACTTAAAATCACTTAAATTCTCTGGTGAATATTTATTAAACTTTATCAATGATATTCTTCAAATAAACAAAATAGATGCAGATAAACTTGAAGCTCTAAATGTAGAATTCAAGTTAAAAACTGTATTAACTGATGTTATTGATTCGCTTCAACAAAAAGCAAATGAGAATAATACAAAGATTGTGTTAGATTATGATAGTGATATCCCAATCCACTTAATGGGAGATCCTGTAAAACTCTCACAGATAATAATGAATTTAGTTGGTAATGCACTTAAATTTACAGAAGACGGACAAGTAGATGTAGTTACTAAGCTTAAGGATAAAGGTGAGGAGCAAGTAAAGATATATTTTGAAGTTCGCGATACGGGAATTGGGATTTCTGAAGAACAGCAGCGAAATATATTTGACAGTTTTGAGCAAGGTTCTGTCCAAATCAATCGTGAGTATGGCGGAACTGGTCTTGGTTTAACCATTGTAAAAAGTTTATTAAGTCTATTCAATAGTAAAATCCAATTAAAAAGTGAGATTGATGTTGGTAGTTCTTTTTATTTTGATTTGGACTTAAATTATCAAGATAATGTAGTTACCGATATTTCTTTTGAAATAAGTCCTGAAGATTTTGATTTTAAAGGCTTGCATATATTAATTGTCGAGGATAATAAAATCAATCAAGTCATTACCAAAAAGATGTTGAATAAAAAGGATATCACCTGTGATATAGCCAATAATGGTAATGAGGCAATAGATGCCGCCAAATCCAAAAGATATGATGCTATTCTAATGGATATTCATATGCCTGGCATTAGTGGAGAAGAAGCGACCATCCAAATCCGGAAGTTTAACAAAGAAATTCCCATTATTGCGTTAACCGCAATTTCAATGGATGATAGTGTTGATAGCTTTTATGCCGCTGGTTGTAATGATGTTGTTACCAAACCTTTTAAACCAGAAGTTTTTTATCAAAAAATTGGTGAAAACATTTTCAAGAAAAAGGTTGAGAGTTAAGTATACTATTTTTGATTGCTTCCGCAATAGTTTCTCTCCCATCATCAAAAAATTCATGCTTTACTACTAAGTAAAACAGATTCTTACATCCCCTACCCTTAAGTTTAGTAAAGTCTTTTTCAGTAGTAACAATAAATTCATTTTTAGAAAACCTTGCAATATCGTTCTCATTAAAAAAATGATGATCTGTGTATTCAAAATGCTCAAATGAGTTTACACTAGACTCTAAATAAGCGATTAAAGGTTTTGGGTTGGCAATTGCTGTTACTAAGGAGAAATGCTTCTCTTTTAATTCCGACAGCATCATTTCTCCCTCTAATCCAACCAAACAATCATTATAAACTAATTTACTAAACAACACTTTTTGATGCTCCATTGGGTCTATTGATTGAATTATATTCTGCTTCTGAGTTTCAGTAATATCAACGGGACATTTAGTTACAGCAATAATAGCTGCTCTTTTGGCCTCTTTTTTACTATCCCTTAAATCTCCAGTAGGTAAATACCAATCCTTAACATATAAATTTGAATAGGTAGTTAATAAGATTGAAAGACTTGGCTTTACCTTTCTATGCTGGAATGCATCGTCCAATAGGATTAAATCAGGATTTACTTTATTTTCTAGATTTTTAATTCCATTTCTTCTGTTACCGTCAACAGCCAAAGCAACCTCTTTAAACTTTGAATAAATTTGATAGGGCTCATCACCCAATTCCTCAACTTTAGAAAGTTCATTTGCTAATAAAAATCCTTTGGTTTTTCTGCGGTATCCCCTACTTAGAACAGCTGTTTTATAATTATCTTTTACTAATTGTAAAATATATTCTATCATTGGTGTTTTGCCCGTACCACCCACACTTAAGTTTCCAACGCAAACCGTCGGCGTTTTAAAGGAAGTAGACTTAAAAATGCCTGTATCGTAGCATATATTGCGCAAATACACTACTAAAGCATAGATTAATGATATTGGGAAAGCTATTTTACGTAAAAGCTGCATCTAGGCGAATTTATAATATTTTATCTTTAACCACATAAAATAGCTGTAATGACTGTTAATGATATTGCTCAAGTACTAGAAGAACTTTCACCACTGCATTATGCAGAAGATTTTGATAATGTTGGTCTTTTAGTTGGCAATCCAACTCAAAAAGTAACTGGTGTCATAGTTACTTTAGATACACTAGAAAACGTTTTAGATGAAGCAATCACCAAAAAATGCAACCTAATTGTTAGTTTTCATCCAATTATATTCCAAGGATTAAAAAAAATCACAGGGAAGACGTATGTAGAACGTGTGGTGATGAAAGCAATTTCCAATAACATAGCCATCTATAGTATGCATACTGCTCTAGATAATACGAATCTTGGCGTAAATTCAAAAATTTGCGATGTTCTAGAAATTGAAAATCCTAAAATACTTATTCCTAAAAAAGCCACCATAAAAAAATTGACAACCTACGTACCCAAATCTAGTCTAGAAAACTTAAAAGATGCTCTTTTTACAGCCGGTGGTGGCACTATTGGAAATTATAGCAATTGTAGTTTTAGTACTGAAGGAGTAGGCACATTTAGGGCAAATAAAAAGGCTAACCCTGTTGTTGGTAAAATTGGAGAAACACACCTAGAAGAGGAAATACAACTAAATGTTACTTATTTAACCAAAAACGAATCAAAAATACTAGCGGCTTTATTTAAAAGCCACCCCTATGAAGAAGTTGCCTATGAAATAGTATCCTTGGATAATAGCAACCAAAATATGGGAATGGGGATGATTGGCGAATTAAAAGTAGCGATGAATGAAGAAGCTTTTTTCAATCACATAAAAAATAAAATGAACGCAAAAGGAATACGACACTCATCTTTTCTGGGAAAAAAGATAAAAAAAGTTGCTGTTCTAGGTGGTAGCGGTGCTTTTGCAATTTCGGCGGCAAAAGCCGCTGGTGCCGACATTTTTATTACATCAGATGTTAAATATCACCAATTTTATGAGGCAGAAAACAGCATTATAATAGCAGATATTGGGCACTTTGAAACTGAGCAGTTTACAAAAAATTTATTGGTAGACTTTCTTACAAAAAAAATTCCTAATTTTGCGGTCACTTTATCGGAAAGTATAACTAATCCCATTAAGTATTTTTAACATATGGCGAAAAAGAAAGAAACAACTGTAGAAGATAAATTACGTGCATTGTACGATTTACAATTAATCGATTCTAGAGTTGATGAAATAAAGAGTGTTAGAGGTGAACTGCCTTTAGAAGTTGAAGATTTAGAAGATGATGTTCTTGGTCTTAAAACCAGAATGGATAAGTTGAAAACTGATGTTGAAACAATAAACTTTGAAATTACGGCCAAGAAGAATCTTATTGAAGAATCTAAGGTCCTGATTAAAAAATATGCTGAGCAGCAAAAAAACGTACGTAATAGTCGTGAATTTAATTCGCTTAGTAAAGAAGTTGAGTTTCAAGAATTGGAGATTCAATTAGCTGAAAAAAACATCAAAGAATTTAAGGTTCAAATTGAACAGAAAAAAGAAGTAATCTCGGAAACTAAAGAAAAGTTAAGTGAAAGAGATGCACATCTTAAGCACAAAAAGAGCGAACTAAACGCTATTCTTGCGGAAACTGAGAAAGAAGAATTAGCGCTTTTAAAGAAATCTGAAGAGTTTGAAGATAAAATTGAAGAACGTCTAATAAAAGCTTACAAACGTATTCGTCACAATGTTAAAAACGGTTTAGCTGTTGTGCCTATTGAGCGTGGAGCATCTGGAGGTTCATTTTTTACCATTCCGCCACAAGTACAAGTTGAAATAGCGTCTCGTAAAAAAATAATTACGGATGAACACAGTGGACGTATTTTAGTTGATTCTACCTTAGCGGATGAAGAGCAAGAAAAAATGCAAAAGCTTTTTAGTAAGATTTAAAAATATTTTACTTACATATTTTAAAAAACCACTCAATAACTTTGAGTGGTTTTTTTATTCAGGAACTATTCAAAAAATCTAAATATGATAGTCTTACTATACGTTTATATGAATTTTAACTTTTATTAACGACAGGTTTAAATCTAATTAACGACAATTCTCGTATATCTATTAAACTATTCCGCGAGAGCGCCTATATATAAAAAGTCCTTCATAATAATTATGAAGGACTTTTAATTTGAAATTACTAATCTTAGATTATTTCAAAATTTTATCTACTATACCATATTTCAAGGACTCTTCTGCTCCCATCCAATAATCTCTATCAAAGTCTTTCATAACCTTATCAAAGTCCTGCCCACAATTATCAGCTAAAATTTTGGCGCCTAACTCTTTGGTTTTTATAATTTCCTTAGCCTGAATCTCAATATTTGAAGCTTGTCCTTGTGCTCCACCACTTGGTTGATGAATCATTACTCTTGCATGCGGTTGGATGAATCTACGTCCTTTTTCACCTACGGATAATAGAATGGAACCCATAGATGCTGCTAAACCAGAACATACTGTAGAAACAGGGCTTTTTATCTGCTTAATAGTATCGTAAATTGCAAAACCAGAAGTAACGTAACCTCCTGGACTATTGATTATTAACTGTATTTCTTTATCATTCTGTAAATCAAGGTATAATAACCTATCAATAACATGTTTAGCAGAATCATCATCCACCATTCCCCATAAAAATACTTTACGTTCTTCCAGTAATTTTTCCTGTATCGCTTCTTGTACTTTTCCCTTTTTAGAACTCATGCTTTCTTTTTAAGATAGACCACAAAATTAACTAAATATTTCATGAAAATTCAACTCAGAAAAAATATGGGAAAACAGCAGTAAAAATATAACATAGTACAATTCTTACAATAAAAAATTTCATAGCCTATTCACATACAAAAACCTCTGTTTTACAACATTTTACCAATATCGATAGTATAACACCGTTCATCTAGCGAACTGTTATTAATCGATTTATTAACCACCAACAACGTGAAATTTATCTAGGATTCGTATTTGGGATTACTTTTACCGCGTAATTGAACCCAAATCAATTCAAAAATAGAATTTAAACTTGACCTCTAATTAATCTTTCCGACGCTATTTGGCATTTAAGAAGGTTTAGGTCTTTGAGAATTCTAAGATGAATTTTAAACTTAAACCTATGACCACAACAAAACAACGTGGCAGTTTTTTCGCTAAAGCAACACTACTTTTTATCGCTTTAGTCTTTCTATCTAACTTTAAGTTAGCTGCACAAGCAAATTCTGTTAGAACTGGAGTTACCTTTAATTGGGCAGATACACAGACTAATTTAAGTGACCCAGCAACTTTAGAATCCATAGAAATAGGTGGTGCTTCCTATAACACATTTGTTGTACCATCAAATTATGAACTTACTAGGCTAGGATTGGGTGGTCATAACGGAAATCATATTTTACAAAATGGATTTCAGATTGCTAACTCAAGTAGTCTTGCCAATTGGGATGACTTAGCATTAGACGCCTATCAGTCTATTAACCTAAACCACTACTTTGAATCTAATAGCAACGGTGATAATTTTTGTGAAAATTACACAGCTATCTCAACAACTACTCAAATACAAACGATAAGCTACAATCCTGGTATCCCATCAAATCCTGAAGGGATATTGGCAGTTACAGAGCGTGGTGGAAATAACTGTATCTATATTGAAGTAATGGGAACTCCAGTAGGTGGCGGTGCGGAGCAACTACTTGGGAGAACTTTTGTTCGAAATCAAGGTAATTTAACTGGTGTAAAGCCACAAGAAGAGCCTCTACCAAATTCCGACTATTGGAGTAGTGGTAGAAATAATGAGAACAATCAAATAATAGGGATAGCACTTTATAAACTTTCTGACTTAGCCCCTATAGGCTCTACAATAACATCTATAAAATATTATGCCGCATCCAGTGATAATGGAGATGGTAAGTTCTTTTTAATGCAAACATATGCGCAAGATGACTATTTTGACCCTGAATTTGAAGAAGTATTTAATGGGGATGTTGGTGCAAACGATAATGTACCAAGTGGATCATCATATACATATTTTGCCAATGCACAGCCTTTAAATGGTACTGTAGTAGTAAATACTGATGGTACGTTCACATATACTCCAAATCCAGGTTTTACCGGGACCGATGTTTTTGAAGTACAGGTTTGTTTACCTGCGCCAAACCAAAGTGTTTGTGATACTTCAGTAGTTTCTTTAAACGTTAAATCTGGGGTTAGTATTAATGATGCATCTGCAAATGAAGGAGACAATTTAACTTACACAATATCAATTAACGACCCAAGTAGTGAGCCTATTGTTTTTGACATTAGTTATACCAACAATAGTACTACAAATGCTGATTATTCAGGTCCAGCAACAGTTACCTTGCCTGCCAATGCTTCATCAGTAACATTTGATGTTGCAGCGATTGATGATGATTGGTTAGAAGAAACACAAACTTTTAATGCCATAATTACTGATGCTTCAAATACAGTTACTATCATTGATGGAACTGGTTTAGGTACAATTTTGGATACAGATGAGGCTACAGTCTCCACTAGTAACTATGATGTTGATGAAGATGCAGGGATTATACAACTACGTGTTTTCCTTACTCCGTCTTCAGGTAGGGTGGGTGTAGAACAAGCATTTACAGTGGACTTAACTGTAAATAGTTCTGGTATTTCGTTCCCTGCAACAGATGGTTCAGATTATAATACCACCACTGCAACAGTTTCTTTCCCAGCTAATTCTCCAGCAGGCACTGAGTTTTTTATACCACTTACCATTCTTGATGATAATATTGTAGAGGCTTCAGAACAAGTAATACAAAGACTTTCTAACGTTTCATTTAATCTAATTGGTCTTGCAGGACCAGGTGGTATGGTTCGTATTCATGATAATGATACAGCAACCATAACTTTAGAAGATAAAACGGTAAATGAAAATGTAGGAACAACTTCTTACCAATTCGTACTAAATGGAGATGTACAAGATGCTTTTAATATTTCTTACAGAACGGATGACAATACTGCCCTTGAACCTGGGGATTACACAGAAACTACCGGTAATATTACTTTTAACGGTAATAATACAGAAATAGAAACAATTTCAATTCCAATTATAGATGATAATGTAATTGAGCCTTCAGAAATTTTCAATGTTATTTCTTCTTATACAGGAGTTGCACCTTCCATAACAAATGGACAAGCTCCAAATATTGTATTTTCTAATAATCCAGGAGAAATAACTATTCAAGACAATGATGCCGTTCCTGGTACAGGTATTTCTTTTGACAATACAAATGTAGTTGTAAATGAAGATGCTGGTACGGCTACTTTTACCGTAAGACTTACTGGTAATGTATCCGAAGGTTTTACTTTAGATTATAACACTGCTGATGACTCTGCTGCACAACCAGGGGATTATTCTTCTGTTTCTGGCACGTTAACCTTTAATGGAAATGATAATGAATTTTATGATATAGTTGTACCTATTACAGATGATAATGTACACGAACTTACACAGTCTTTTAATTTAAATCTTTCGAACCTTTCTACTAGTTTAATTACTATTAATGACCCAACTGCCACTGGTACAATCAATGATGATGATTCAGCCAGTATCTTTACAAAATTTGTGGTTGTTTTTGAAAATGATTTAATCTACAATCTAGAAGTTGAGTTGAATAATGATGTGGAACATTCATTTACTGTAGATTTTGAAACTTTTGGTAACGAAAATGTACCATTAGGAGCAACTGCAACGGTTGGTTCTGATTATGCTGCAAACATAAATACAACGTTGACATTTCAAGCAGGATCTTCTGCAGGCACTATTCTTTCTGTTCCATTAACTGTGATTGAAGATAGTCTTATAGAACCTAGTGAAACAATAGTCCAAGTCTTAGATAATATTAGTGACCCAACAATTGGCATTCTATCTCCGAATAGAACTTTTACAATCAATGATGATGATAGCAATGGGTCAGAAGGATTATCTATCGTACAAACAGATGTTATCGTTACAGAAGGAGCTGGCGTTACCGCTACTTTTGATGTAACACTTACAGGTGACTTTGCTGCTGGATTCGATGTAGACTTCTCTACAGCTTTTGGTTCAGCTACAGCTACTGACTTTACACCAATAACCAACGGAACAATCTCTTTCACTGGTAATGATGGAGAAGTACAGCAAATCGTAGTAAACATCCTTAACGATGGAATCATTGAACCACAAGAAAACTATTCTGTAGTCTTAAATTCAACTACAAATCCTTTAGTACCTATCAATGATAGTACCGCTAACGGTATCATCAACGATGATGATAGCAATGGGTCAGAAGGACTATCTATCGTACAAACAGATGTTATCGTTACAGAAGGAGCTGGCGTTACCGCTACTTTTGATGTAACACTTACAGGTGACTTTGCTGCTGGATTCGATGTAGACTTCTCTACAGCTTTTGGTTCAGCTACAGCTACTGACTTTACACCAATAACCAACGGAACAATCTCTTTCACTGGTAATGATGGGGAGGTACAGCAAATCGTAGTAAACATCCTTAACGATGGAATCATTGAACCACAAGAAAACTATTCTGTAGTCTTAAATTCAACTACAAATCCTTTAGTACCTATCAATGATAGTACTGCTAACGGTATCATCAACGATGATGATAGCAATGGGTCAGAAGGATTATCTATCGTACAAACAGATGTTATCGTTACAGAAGGAGCTGGCGTTACCGCTACTTTTGATGTAACACTTACAGGTGACTTTGCTGCTGGATTCGATGTAGACTTCTCTACAGCTTTTGGTTCAGCTACAGCTACTGACTTTACACCAATAACCAACGGAACAATCTCTTTCACTGGTAATGACGGGGAGGTACAGCAAATCGTAGTAAACATCCTTAACGATGGAATCATTGAACCACAAGAAAACTATTCTGTAGTCTTAAATTC
>CANMOV010000006.1 GCA_947499565.1 uncultured Croceitalea sp. | reverse complement strand
CCGGACCCCCTCTTTTCAACATCATTAAAATGATTTTTTATTTGGTTTTATTTAGAAGCTAATCTAAAGGATTTGGGCTTGCAGCACGAAACAAATTTTTGTTTGCTTTTAAGTCTGAAAGAAATGTTTCTCAATATTATAAAATGAATTACCATTTGAATTGTGTACGTATGTATACAAAACTTCAAGTAATAGGATTCTCTGTATAAATACGGTCGATTGGTATGCTTGTATTACAATATCATTGCCACGCAATTGTAAAGGTAGGATTGGTCTGGAGAGGGTCAGTTTTACTACACATTTATGGAATAAATATCATTTTTAGTTTTGTTCTCATTTGTTGAAGTGATTTTTGAATTAGCACGAATTTCTTTACCGCCTACCTTTCTTAATTGCAAAAATTTTCTAACTAAAACTCAAAATTTATGAAACAAAAACTAAAATTTTTGTCCGTACTGTTAGCTCTAATGGTTGCTACCACTGTAGTTGGACAAGAGAAGTCAATTTCGGGGAATGTCACAGACCAAAGTGGTTTGCCCTTGCCTGGTGTTTCTATCGTAGTCGTTGGGACTACTACAGGAACACAAACAGATTTTGATGGCAACTACATTATTAGTGCTACACTAGGCCAGGTACTTAGGTTTAGTTATATCGGCCAAACTACAGTAAACAGAACTGTTGGTAACGCCTCGGTAATTAATATTCAGATGCAAGAAGATGCACAAGCTCTTGACGAGGTTGTGGTTCAGGGTTATCGGACAGCAACTAAAGCAACTTCTAGTATCGCGATAAGTACGATAAGTGCAGAAACTATTACAAATAGACCTAATGCAAGTGTATTACAAACCCTATCAGGGCAGGTTCCTGGTCTAAATATTACCGCTTCATCTGGTCAACCTGGTGCGGCTCCTAGAATTAACCTTAGAGGTGTAGGTTCAATTAATGGTAATACAGACCCTTTATATATAATAGACGGTGCACCAGTAGATGCTAACGCATTTAGAAGTTTGGGGAATAATGATATAGAGTCTGTTTCGGTATTAAAGGATGCGGGTGCTACCGCTATTTATGGTAATAGAGGTGCTAACGGTGTTGTAATTATTAAAACGAGACAAGGAAGTTATAATCAAAAATTGCAGATAACGTACAGTGGCATCACTGAATTTTCTAATTTACAGGATATTCAGGACTATAATTTACTTGATTCTCGGCAACAATTACAACTAGAGCGAGATCAATCTACAGGCTTGGGAAATGGATTAACAGATGCAGAAATAGGTCAGTTTAGCACTACTCAGTGGGCCGAAGTCTTTTTTAGAACATCTGCAACGCAGCAGCATACGGTTAGTCTATCAAGCGGAAGCGAGAATTTTACGCAGTTTACTTCACTGCAATTTAGAAATCAGCCTGGTATTCTTTTAAACACTGGTCTAACACGTTTTAATTTTAGAAATAATCTAACGGGGAAATCGGATAATGATAAATTTAACTTCTCCTCCAACATAGCTATAGGCTATTCTCAAAATGACGAACTAAATAATATTGGAACAGCTGGGATAAATAGGAATGTGGTTTTGGGTGCTTTTCAATCGCTACCCTATTTAAATCCTGCCGATTTAGGAACTGGGGCTGAAATACTCGCAGCGGGAAACTTTTTCCCAAATACTCCTTTCTTATTGTTAGACTTGATAAATACGTTTGAAAGACGTGAGGATGAACTTCAAATTCTTGGGAATTTCGATGCTAGCTATAAAATATGGGATGGTCTTAGGGCTAATATAAGAATGAGTGGTGAATACCGCCAACAGATTCTTAATAGAACTGAGTTCCCAAATTCTTTTAATGCTTTGATATTTGCTGGTCCACAAGATCCTCCTGGTTTTCAAGAGCAAGACTATGAAGCACAATTCTTATATAACCAGGTCACCTCTTTAACCTATAATAAGTTATTTGGGAAACACACTATAGATGCAGGTGCCTATATAGAATATTTTAGAGGGTTTTTTAGCGATTTTGGTTTTTTTGCAGACGGTTTGGTTCCAGCACTGGCAGCTGCAGGCGATGGTTCGGCATTTGTTCCCGATAACCCAGATAACGATTTGTTCGTGGATACCATCAACGCTAACAGGCTTACGTCTGGATTGTTTTCTTATTTCTTTCAAGGAGATTATGATTATGATAAGCGTTTTGGTATCGCGGGAACAATTCGTAGGGACGCTTCCTTCAGATTTTCTGAGAGTAACAGGTTTGGCACCTTTGGTTCGGTTGCCGCTCGTTGGAACATTAGTGAGGAAAATTGGTTTGGAGCTGATTCTTTTGTTGACAACTTAAAATTAAGAGCTTCTTGGGGTGTTACCGGAAACCAGTTTATTAGTAACACTGCCCCCAGAGGGATAAACTTTGATGCTCCAGATTTAACTAGAGATTTATTCGTTACCAATCCTGGTTATGGCGGACAGAATGCTTTGTTTTTAAATCAAATAGGGAATAATACACTGCAATGGGAAACAACACAAGAGATAAATATAGGGCTTGATTTTGGATTATTTAGCAATAGGCTAAGAGGCTCTGTTGATGTTTATGATAGAACTACATCAGATTTATTTTTGTCTGCTCCTATATCTCCAATAAATGTGCAGGAGGTTCAGATAAATGCTAATGATGAATTTCCGACATTGAGCACAAATTCTGGTGAAATCAAAAATTCTGGTATAGACTTGAGTCTGACTTATGATTTGGTGCGTTCAAAGGATTTTAATCTTAGTATTAACTTGATTGGTAACTACAATAAACAGGAAATTATTGATTTGCCAACTGATAATGGTGAAATTATCAATCCTGGAGGAATCGGCGCTATTGGTCTTCAAGAAGGGGGATTAATTAACGAATACTTTTTGGTAAGATATGCCGGTGTTAACCCTGATAATGGAAATCTACTATTTTTAGATGCCAATGGAAATGAAACTGAAAACCCTGACGTTGATACCGATAGGGTGTTCTTGGGAACGAATTTGGCTCCGGATTATCAAGGTAGTTTTGGGTTTGATTTGAATTATAAGGGTCTTTTCTTGTCTACGCAATGGAACTATGCCATTGGTGTAGATAGATTGGATAATGATTTAGCTGGCTTCTCGGACCCAAGTAATATAGGAACATTTAGAGCAACAGGTGATCTTCTGCGTGCATGGACGCCAGATAATACTGACACAGATGTCCCTTCGCTCACCGCAACTAACATTGCCTTGGATGGCAATTCTGATCGCTTTTTACAAAGTGCAGATTTTTTGCGATTAAGGTTTGCCACTGCTGGTTATGATGTGCCTAAAAAATTTATTGAGAAGACAGGTCTTACTAGGGCTAGAATTTTCGTGCAAGGTGAGAATTTATTAACCTTTACTCCATGGAGAGGTTTTGATCCTGAAACGGTCAATACCTTCGATCCTGGTCGAAGTAGGTTATACCCAACACCAAAAGTATTTTCAGTAGGCTTAGAAGTAGGATTTTAAAAAAAAAAACATGAAAAACATTTTTATACTTATAATATTAGTTGGGTCGTTTGGAACTTTATTGTCTTGTAACGACGCTATAGAAATTGTTCAACCAGGAAGACTAGGAGCAGATACTGCTTTTCAAAATTTAGCAGATTTAGAATCTGGACTCTTAGGTACATTGGCGACGATAGATAATACAAGCCAGATGCAGTTTAATTCAGTCTTCACAGATGAGGTTGGTATTGGTGATAATAATGGAGGTCAAGGTATAGGAGACGGTACGTATGGTTTTGTATTAAACGCCAGTAGTGATGCTCCTTTAGGGCTTTGGCTAAAGTTCTATTCAACATTAAATTCTGCTAATAGGTTAATAGAAGCGATTGAATTGGTGGATGTTGAGCCAGAGGAGCAAGCAAGAGAAAATGAAATATTAGGTCAAGCTTTAGCAATAAGGGCGTATACTCATTTTCAAATACTTACCTATTTTTCAACAGATTATTCAGATGATGATGCATTAGCTGGCTTTCTTGTGGATTTTGTACCTACTGTTGATCAGCAGTTAGATAGAACTACCAACGGAGCGTTTTTTGATTCAATAACTAGTGATTTATCTACGGCTGAAGGTTTAATAACTACCCAAAGTAATCCGCAAGGAATAAGTTTGGACTTTATTAGATTCCTTAGGATTAGAATTGATGTATATAGGGAAAATTATAGTCAAGTTGATGCAATGTCTGCATCATTGTTGGCTGATTATCCTTTGGCCAACCGAGCCGAATATGAAAGTGTCTTTTTAGATACTGGGAATACAGAAGTCATTTTTGAACTTCTACGCGTTATTAATGGTCCTTATGATAGACAAGGTGATACAGGAAGTGCTTTTGCTACAGGTTGGGCAGGGGCAAGCTGGGCCTTTGTAGACGCAACTATTAATGGAGCTCCATATTTTGACATAGGTAGAGCACTTTTTGACATGATAGACCCAGCTGATATTAGGTATGATGTTTTAGTTGGTGAAAGTTCGTTAATCAGTCCAGATCCAGCTGCGGAATCGGATTTTATTAATAACGATGTTTTATTGCTCAGTAAATACGAGGGTAAACCAGGGCAACCTTTGCTTAATGACCTTAAAATATTCAGATCTTCAGAACTTGTACTGTATAGAGCTGAAGCAGCAGCAGCAAGTAATAATCTATTAGGTGCCGCCACATTTTTAAAGGTATTAAGAGACACCAGGTTTGGTACCGATACACCATTACTTAGTTTTTCAACAGCTGAAGAAGCTTTCGGTGCTATATTGGATGAAAGAAGAATTGAATTTGCATTTGAAGGATATAGATGGGTAGACTTAAAACGCTTAGGAGAACGAGGAAACAGAGGGGTTTTAAGAAGTGATTTGGACTGTGCAGCTAATAATGCTTGTTCATTGGCAGCTACAGATTTTAGATTTACCATGCCAATCCCATTAAATGAAATCAACTCCAATCCTGACGTTAGACAAAACCCGGGTTATTAAGAAGTATAGGGTCCATTTTTATAGAATAACATTGTTAAAAAGGGATTTGCGTTATAAGCATAATCCCTTTTTTTATTATGTCAAATATGTTTCTTAACTAAAAAAATAATGAAAAATATATATTTAATTTTAGCTTTCACGTTTATATATTCTGTTCATGGTCAAGGACTTAATTTGCCTACAGATTATATAAGAAATAGTGCGCAAGGAAATAATATAAAATGGGAGAAAGTAGAAGGTTCCCCATACCACTATGATGAGTTTAAGGATGGAAGATTACAAATAAATGACTCTGTATATGATGCACGTATGAGATACAATATTTACAGAGATGAAATTGAACTTAAAGAAGAAGGTAATAGAATTATCAATCTTTTAAAAAGGGATTATATTAAAATAGCGATTGGTAATGAAAATCTAAGTATACATAGATATGTCTCAGTAGATAAGCTTAAACAAGGTTATTTCTTAGAATTGACTAACAATTCGGTTGGTAATTCCATTCTTTTGCTAAAAAAGTTGAAAATAACACTAGTAGAGGCTTCCGAAGCTACTTCTACATATAAGAAAGATACTCCTCCGAGATTTGTTAGAAAGTATGATTATTATTTAAAACTATCAGAAAAACCAGCAAGACTAATAAAGCTTAATAAGCGCAGTATTCTTTCTGTACTTAAAGATGATAATAAGGTTAGACTATATTTTAGCAAGAATAAGGTGAAGAACGAAATTGATGTCATAAATTTTATAAAATTTTATAATTCAAATTAAATACTTTCAAATAGCATCTTTTTGGCTTAAATTTTTTAAACCGTCTAAATAGGTTCTCATAAACAGACTATCTAGCAAATTATAGTTAATCTTATTCCTAGCTACTTAAAAGGAATATCTAATAAATATTTTAGACGAGTTAATGCGATAATCAATATAGGTGTCTGTTAAACATATTTTTTCTTAAATTATTTGAAATATTGAAAAAATGGAACTAAAACTTAGTTTTTTAAAGCCACCGTAAGTGCAGCTTGAAAAAAAAGTGCTTAGCCAGTTAGTTTCTTAATATAATTACTTGGAGTTTCGTTTAAACTGGCCTTGAAGGCCTTATTAAAAGTAGATTTGGAATTAAACCCTACTTCCATTGATAAAGAGAAAAGCGTTTTTATTTTATGCTCATTTTGTTCCAACTTTGACACAAATGCTTTTACTCTTTGCTCATTGATAAAATCATAGAAATTTGATTCATAGACAGTGTTCAGGAACCAAGAAAGTTTATTGGTAGACGTATTCAGTTTTTTGGAAAGTTCTACCAAAGTGAGTTCATTGTCCAAGTACACCTTTTCTTTTAGCATGAGTTTAGTCAAGTCATGTTGTAATTTTTGAATATGTTGTTCATCCATTTTAGGTTTTACAGCTGTTTTACGTTTTTTATCAACCACTAAGACCCTAAAAATTTCTGGCTGTCGCAACGCAAAGTAACCCACCACATAAATTAAGCCGGGAATAGCCACCCACACTAAATCATAATTGATTACGGGTAATGCTATTCTAAAAAGGTAGGTGCTGCAAAAGCTCGTCAACCAAGCCAAGAGAATAATACCCGTACCTATGAGTATGACCTTAACAAAAGTTATAGTGCTTTGTGTGAACGAAAGTTGCTCTTTTTCTTTTCTTAATATTTTTAAAAAAAATTTGATACTTAAATAATAATAAAAAAAATTAAACAGCAGGGCTGACAATTCAGCAATAAAAAAAGGAATTCTAAAGCTTCCAGTTTTTGAGTGCTGAACGAATTCCTGGCTCGAATATGTATTTATCAAAGCCAGACAGGATAAATATAGTATGGCAGGGATGTAATGAAACCATTGTAGTTTGAACTTCTCTTGGTATTTTTCAAGCAGGCGTTTTAAATAAATGTAACCTAAAGGACCAAATACAAAAATAAGACTCTCTAGAGGGGCAAAGCGCTGAATAATCCAAATTTCGTCAGCCTTATGAATGACCATTCTGGTGAGTAAAGCTAGACAGGCTAGCAACAATTGTATAGCCAATATCTTGTTAGCAGAAATATTTTTTTTACATAGAATAGGAAGTGTTATACTTAAAGAAAAGCCCTGCGCTATGCCCATTAACAATAAAACATCAAAGAAACTGTAATCACCCATGTAGCGCTGAAATTTTTGGTAAATATATCTTTTTTGGCTTGCAGAAAACGACCGAATATATAGAGCAATACTTTTTTTATTAGTATTTTAACAAGTCATGATAGATTGCATTAATTTTAAATGTTAAAATTTATTTTATGGCACTATACCCAAGAACCTTGAAAAAAAATCACATTTCAAAACCTTTCAAAATTGGTTTCCTTGTCTAGAATATTACAGACATAATATTAATCAATTTTAAAAAGCTGGTTTCGGTTGAATACACTCTAAACACATTATGTGGAGTTCTTTGAGATTTAAGGAAATGTAGCAAGATACTTTCAACAACTTTACGTGTTTGTTGTGTATTTCAACTTATAGGAACTAGTATAACAGGGCTTAGCGAAGTCCAATACATTCTTGTTGGAATTTAGTTATTTTTGATTGGTCCAAAGAATGAACTCTCTGAAAATTCTATCCCAATGTTTTATTTCCTTTTCCTTAATCTTTTCTACATATCCATGATTACAACCAATACAAACATTAAAAGTTAAATTTTCCTTTCTTTTCTGCATGAACTGAATTGGAAGTAAGTATGCGGTTTCAATGGGAGTACTTTCATCTTTAGTGCCAAAAACCGCATAAATTGGAATATCAATAGTTAGTAAATCATCAATTGGTGGTTTTTCATACGAAAACCACCTTTTATTCGTAAATCCAAAATGGTCAATTTCAGTAGAGTTAGGATTATTAATTACTGATTTATACCAATCTAATATTCCCAAAATATTATCGTGTGCTAGCGAATCTGATTGTTTTCCTTGAAGCGTTTCAATTCGGTTAAAAAGAGAAAATTCATAGAAATTATTCAACACATTTCCAGACCAAAAACCCAAATGAGTAATACTCTTATTTTTATTTGCAAGTGATGCTCCTATTGCTGCTCCTTCGGAATGACCATAAACTATTATTTTTTCTGGCTTTTTTAGATGATTCTTTATTATATCTTCAATTGATATACTAATTTGATTTACTCGGTATTCTCGGAAATTTTTTTTGTAGTATTCGTTTGGAGCTGAAAATTCATTATCATTAAATATTCCATCGATACCGGGTTTTGGGATGATGGCATATGTGTATGTTGAATCCAGTAATTTATAATCATTTCCGAACCATCTATAAATGGATGATTTTCCATTCTTTATTTTGTAAGAAAAAATAGGGTTAGTGTCAGTTCCCTGAATGAAAACAGCTAATTTACTTGGTTTGGTCTTGTACTTTCTTAGGTAATAAATAATGGTATCTGAACCTTTTATTATTTTCCCTTCAGTAAAACCATATTTATTTAAGGCATCATCAATGGTTGGTTTAAAAACAGGTTGGGACATTCCTGTTGTAACAATGAGTAGCGATAGAATTAGATAGATATATTTCATCTTTTTATGTTTATTAAAAGGAAGACTTAAATATAAATTGCTAAATCACAATTCGATAGCCTATTCGAAATTATAACAAAAACCTATTACTATTGAGTGGATAGTGTACACCTGTATAAATTCACATAATATTTTACTTAGGAATCCTTTTGAGTGTGGATGGTCCTGAAAATAAACTGAAATCTATTTTAAGAGGTACAATAGATATGTGCTTACTATTATTGGACAATCTGAATTGTGAAAGATGGTTTTGATTCCAAACGGTTTCCTAATATTTGGAGAACAAAAAAGGCGATGTATATATATTCGTTTACGAATACGGCTTTTTGAAAAAGAAAGAAGGTGCAAAGGAGAAATATGTTCTTGTTACTTGGCAGGATACATGGCCAAGAACCTAAATAGTATCAGTTAAGGTCAATGAAAATGTTAAAGTTAAAAAAAATGAATTGTTGTACCTATGTTGTACCCATAGCATAAAAAAAGGCTCCCAATTTCTCGGAAGCCTTGTATTTACTAGTAGCGGGGACTGGACTCGAACCAGCGACCTTCGGGTTATGAGCCCGACGAGCTACCTACTGCTCTACCCCGCGATGTATGTTAAAAAGTGCATCGCTACACCATATTTCTCAATTTCATACTCAGGTTGGGTAGGTACCCTGCCCTGAGCGCAGTCGAAGGGTGCTGCTCTACCCCCGCGATATGGGTTTTTATCTCACCTGTTTAATAACTTCGGGTTATGAGCCCAACGAGATAAATGCCCACTTCTATTTAAAGTGGAAGGCAAATATACAATCTTTTTTAAGTGTCTACCAAAATTTGATGTTTTTTATTTAAGTAAGAAAGTATAGATTCCGCACTCCAATTAGCACTATTTATGCGTGATAATACCTTTCATTTACAATTTTCCCATCTTTCCATTGTGTACGAACTACCTGTTCAAAACGGTGTTTTTGGCCATCATTAGTGTCAAACTCCATGATAGCTTCATAAAATGTGGTGTCTCCTTTTACCGCAGGACCACTAGTTACAGTATAGCCGTGAAATGCGGTTACAGTATCTAATAATTTTTGTTCTTCAATTAGACAAAAATCCTTTCCAATCTTAGCAGGATTATTTCCTTCAAATAGTTGAACATCATCTGCTAAATAAGTTTCCATAGCATTAATAAATTGTCCTTGAGCTAAAAGCGCTGTTACTTCATTTGCTTTTGCTAATAATTCTTGTTCTTGTGCAGTGGTTTCCATAATTGTATTTTTTAATATGTTGTTTTTGATACTACAAAAATATGCCATGAAGCCCCTGTTAAAATTGTTCATTTTTCCCGAATACTTTCACGTATTTCCCTTTACCATGGTAACTCTAATTTTTTCACATGTTTTTTTCACTAAAAAGATGGAATAGGTTACATTCGGTTTATGAAAGAATTCAATGACTTTTTGTTAAGTGCCATTTCGGGGACAGAGTGGCCAATGTTTATTTTACTTATTGGCGGAGGTTTATTCCTTGTTTTCTATTCAAAATTTAAACCCTATCTATTTTTTAGTCATGCCATTGCTATTACTCGTGGCAAGTATGATGATAAAAACGCCAAAGGTGATGTGAGTTCCTTACAGGCACTCTCTGCTGCTGTTGCTGCAACAGTTGGCTTGGGAAATATTTCTGGTGTTGCTATAGCCATTCATGACGGTGGACCTGGAGTGGTTTTTTGGATTTGGATGACTGCTATTATAGGCATGTGTATTAAGTTTTATTCATGTAGCCTGTCTATTATGTATAGAGGTGAAGATTCGGAAGGTAAATTGCAAGGCGGTCCTATGTTTTATATTACTCAGGGTTTGGGTAAAAAATTTAAACCGCTTGCGGTATTCTTTTGTATAGCTGGTATTTTTGGCTTTTTAGGGGTATTTACAGCCAATCAGTTTACAGAAACATTTATGAGTGTAATTAAGCCGGCTGATACGATATTTGAGATGACCGATTATAATTGGAAGTTAGCAATTGGTTTTGCCCTGGCAATTATTACTTCGTTTGTCATATTTGGAGGACTTACAAAAATTGCTAAGGTGGCTACTACCATAGTGCCCTTTATGGTTATGGTTTATTTATTGGCTGTAATTGGAGTAATGGTAATGAATGCTTCTAAAGTACTCCCTTCATTACAATTAATTATTACAGAGGCTTGGAATTTTGATACTATAGTAACCGGAGGCTTTTGGGGCTTGGTTATCATTGGTGTTCGCAGGGCTATGTTTTCTAATGAAGCAGGTTTGGGTAGCGCGCCAATGTATCATGGGCAGTCTAAAAACGAAGAACCCATTAGAGAAGGATTAGTAGCTATGCTAGGCCCTTTTATAGATACTATTTTAGTATGCACATTTACTGCGGTCGTTATTATTTTAAGTGGCGCTTACCAAGAAGACGGTAGCGGTATTGTAATGACGTTAAATGCTTTTAATGCTTCTTTAGGAAGTTGGGGAGGTGTGCTTTTAATGATAATTGTTTCTGCTTTTGCACTTTCTACATTATTTACGTATTCCTACTATGGAGTTAAATGTCTATCGTTTTTAACCAATGCTAAGATTGGAAGATTTTACAATTGGTATTTTGTAATTATGATTGTGTTTGCTGCAGTAGCTTCATTAGAACTTGTGAAGAACCTAATAGATTTATCCTACGCTTTAATGGTAATTCCTAATATGATAGCAGTACTTTTGCTCGCTCCTAAGGTAAATAAGGCAGCTAAAGTATATTTTCAAAAGATGAAGAATGAAAGAGCAAAAGCATAAGGCTGGTTTTGTAAATATTATTGGAAACCCCAATGTGGGGAAATCCACGCTCATGAATGCATTTATAGGTGAAAAATTATCTATAATAACTTCTAAGGCTCAGACTACAAGGCATCGCATTCTAGGGATTGTTAACGGAGACGATTTTCAGGTAATCTTATCTGATACACCAGGAATTATTAAACCTGCTTACGAAATGCAAAATGCCATGATGGATTTTGTAAAATCTGCTTTTGAAGATGCAGACGTGCTCTTGTATATGGTAGAAATTGGTGAAAAGGCACTAAAAGACGAAGCTTTCTTTAAAAAAATTCAGAATAGCAAAATACCCGTATTGCTATTGCTTAATAAAATAGATACTACAGAACAGCGCTTTTTAGAAGAGCAGATTCAGCATTGGCAAGAGGTACTGCCTAAAGCCGAAATACATCCAATTTCAGCATTAGAGAATTTTAATGTAAAAGAAGTTTTTAATAGGATTCTGGAGTTGTTACCATATGCACATCCGTATTATCCAAAAGACCAATTAACAGACAAACCTGAACGCTTTTTTGTGAATGAAACTATTCGCGAAAAAATATTAATGCATTACAAAAAAGAAATTCCGTACTCCGTTGAAGTAGAGACTGAAGAGTTTTTAGAAGATGAAAAAATTATTAGAATCCGTTCTGTGATTATGGTAGAGCGTGATACTCAAAAAGGAATTATTATAGGACACAAAGGAAGCGCTTTAAAAAGAGTTGGGGTTGAAGCTAGAAAAGATTTAGAGAAATTTTTTGATAAACAAGTTCATATAGAATTGTATGTAAAGGTCAATAAAAATTGGCGTAGCAATTCCAATCAACTAAAACGTTTTGGATACCAATAAAAAAGGGCCGGTAAAACCGACCCTTAAACTAACTAACTCAAAACTAACTTAAACTTATTGTGGAATAGGAGAGAACTTAAATTTTTGCCCACCTACAGAAGCATCGGCCATTAGACCCGCTTTAGGTAAAGCAAATACTGCTACCCCATCCTTATATTTTGCATTGAATGCAATCCCTGATTTAACAGCAACAGCAGAAGCTTCAGCTCCAAACTGAAAATTACTTTCTTTAAATGCTTTTAAATCTTCTTTTTCTTCAAAAAAGATTACTTCAATAATAGCTTGTCCACCAGCTTGTAATCCAACATTTAACTTTTTTAAGCTCGCCATTCCAATTATGGCATCATCTTCATAAACTACACCATTACCAGATGCTCCACCAATTATAAATCCACCTTTCCCTACATTAGGGAAAATCACATAACCTGCCGATTTATTAAAGAAGTTTTCTAAACCGACATCTTGTTTTAAAAGTGTTTGCTTGGCTTTTTTGGCATCGTTAATAATTTTTCTATCTTTTTTATTCTGGCTATTAGTATTAGTAACAGCTAAAAAGGCAATTACTAAGGACAGTACTTTTAAGGTTTTCATATATGTTAATTTGGTATTTATATTATTTACGTGACTGTGCTTCTACTTAGTCGTTAATTGAATGTTAGAAAAGCTTAAAGTTTTGTTATAAAATCATTCTTAATGAAACAGTTCTTATTTGGTATTAATTTTCTATAATGCTGTCAGGGATTTTAGATTGTACTACCTTTGCCTATTAATTTAGTAATATGGGCGCAATTGTAGCCATAGTAGGAAGACCAAATGTTGGAAAATCAACCTTCTTTAACCGTTTAATTCAAAGAAGAGAAGCCATAGTAGATGCTGTTAGTGGTGTTACACGTGACAGACACTATGGCAAAAGTGATTGGAATGGTAGAGAATTCTCTCTAATTGATACAGGGGGTTATGTTGTAGGAAGCGATGATATTTTTGAAAAAGAAATTGATAAGCAAGTAGAACTAGCTATTGATGAAGCAGATGCTATCATTTTTATGGTAGACGTGGAGGCTGGAGTAACTGGAATGGATGAAGATGTTGCTAAATTACTTAGACGTGTAGAAAAACCTGTTTTTTTAGCTATTAATAAGGTTGATAATGCCCAGCGAGAAGCAGATGCAGTAGAATTTTACTCCTTGGGATTAGGAGAGCATTACACGCTGTCCAGTATAAACGGAAGTGGTACAGGGGAGTTATTAGATGCCTTGGTAAAAGTTTTACCAGAGGTGGTAGAGGAAGATGATGAGTTGCCACGCTTTGCTGTAGTAGGAAGACCTAATGCGGGTAAATCCTCATTTATCAATGCCCTAATCGGAGAAGAAAGGTATATCGTAACTGATATTGCAGGTACCACTAGAGATAGTATTGATACGAAGTATAACCGTTTTGGATTCGAATTTAATTTGGTTGATACTGCTGGAATTAGACGTAAGGCAAAAGTAAAAGAAGATTTAGAATTTTATTCTGTAATGCGTTCTGTTCGTGCAATTGAACATGCTGATGTTTGTATTTTATTATTGGATGCCACAAGAGGTTTTGATGGTCAAGTGCAAAATATTTTTTGGCTAGCACAACGAAATAATAAAGGGATTGTAATCTTAGTAAATAAATGGGATTTGGTTGAAAAGGAAACCAATTCTGTTCGTGATTTTGAAAAGAAAATCAAAGAAGCCATGGAACCTTTTGTAGATGTTCCTATTCTATTTATTTCTGTATTGAATAAGCAGCGTATTTTTAAAGCTATAGAAACAGCAGTTGAGGTCTATAAAAATCGCTCAAAAAAGATTGTTACTCGAAAATTGAACGAAGTTATGCTTCCTATTATTGAGAATAGACCACCACCAGCATATAAGGGTAAATTCGTAAAAATTAAGTTTTGTACGCAGTTGCCAACACCATATCCTCAGTTTGCTTTTTTCTGTAATCTTCCACAATATGTTCGGGAACCCTATAAGCGTTTCTTAGAAAACAAGCTGCGGGAAAACTATGATTTTTCTGGGGTACCCATGACAATTTTTATGAGGAAGAAGTAACTAATTTCCAGAAGCCATCTGCAATTGTAAAGCCTGTTGAATTATATTCCCATCGTTATCAACGGCGGTTAATAGATATTCTCCCGGTTTTATGGCATGTAATACCTCATGAATATTGGTAGTAGAACCAATATAAGTATCATCCAAATACCAATGTATAGCTGTTTCTGGTCGTTGGTGCGCCAACTTAAAAATAACTTCAGAAGAGGTATTGCCTAAAGCCCTTGGAAGTAAAACTACTTCATTCTTTTTTGGATAAATAAACTCCATTAATTGGCTTTCCAACGTAGAACAACCATCCAAATAGGGAGGAAGACTTTTGTAATTGGTATTAGCAGTAGCGTAATAATATTCCATCCCAGTTGGCAGGCTAAACCAATTTTTATAGACCATATCGTCTAAAGGATAACATGCTGTATTAACTCTAAATTTTTGAGAGTTATCTAAAACAACTTGGTTGTGATATGGACATTGCTGTGTTTTAGTCCCATTAATGGGTTGTAATTTAGTTTCTGTTTCATTACAATACGAAGAAGCAATAAAACCGCTTTTTTTGCAAGTTTCTATAGCCACCAAATCATCAAAAGGTTCTTTGAATGAACTGCTATTTGGTAATACATCTAAAACATCAAATAGAATTGGAGCAGCGGCTGTAATTCCGGTAAGTCCAGGCCTACCTTCTCCATCTGCATTACCAGCCCAAACCCCAATGGCGTATTTCGGTGTTATACCCACAGCCCAAGCATCCTTAAATCCAAAACTTGTTCCTGTCTTCCAAGCAATAGGTTGTGACTCATTAAAAAACTGCCAGTTTTCACCACCCTCTAGCCTATTAACTTCTTGTAAAGCCTTGGTCATATGGTAAATGGCTCCAGCATTAAAGACAGGAGCTTCCAATTGCGCTACTCCAAAGTCTTGTTCAAATCCAAATAGGTAACTAGGTTCTACAAATTCGTTGGAACGATAGGTGCTAGAGTTTGTTATATAATAGTTTAAAACAGAAGCAGAAGAGGCATACGTTTTTGTAATATCCCAAAGAGAACTTTCTGCACCTCCTAAAATTAGTGCAAGCCCATAATGGCTAGCAGGTTTGTCAATAGATTTTAAATTCGCCTTCTGAAGTTTATTGTAAAATTTTTGCAAACCATAACTTCTAAGTAATCGTACCGCGGGTACATTTAAAGAACGCGATAACGCTCTGCTTGCGGGAACTGCTCCCGAGTATTTTTTATTAAAATTTTTTGGGTTGTATCCGTTGATAACCGTAGGCACGTCTTTTACTAAAGCATTAGGTAACAACTGCCCTTCATGTAAAAGAGAAACGAAAAGAAAAGGCTTTAAAGTACTACCAGTACTACGATCTTTGGTGATAATGTCTACATAATTTCCATTTGCATTTCCCACTGGGGAGTTTCCTATATAAGTAAGCACATCTCGCGTTTCTACGTCTAATACCAGAATAGCTAGATTATGTATTTCATTACTTTTTAAACGTTGGTAATGGGCAGTAGCAATACTATTGGCATTTAGTTGCAATTGCCTATCTATTGATGTTTTAATGCGTTTTCCAGGATGTTCTTTTTTAATTCGTTCAGTAAGGTGTGGAGTTAGATTAGGCAGTGAGAGTGGTTTCTGCGGCAGTGGTTCTGCTATAGCAAGTTCATGAATGGTTTGATCAATAATTTCTTTTACCAGTAATTTATCTAATAATCTATTACGCTTGTTTAATAGTAATACCTCATTACGTCCCGGAAAAATAAGAGAAGGGGCATTGGGCAATACCGCCAATGTTGCTGATTGTCCCCAGCTTAATTCATGTGAAGGAATGCCAAAATAACGCCAAGAAGCTGTCTCTAATCCAACTACATTTCCTCCATAAGGTGTATGTGTAGCGTATAGTTTTAAAATTTCTTCTTTTGAGAACTTCAATTCCAAGCGAGTGGCCATAAAAATCTCAATCACTTTCTCAAAATAAGTGCGTCTTTTGTTTTTTCTACTCAACCGTATCACTTGTTGTGTAATGGTGCTTCCACCACGTCTGGTATCTTTGGAAAGATTATGCTTAATGGCATTAAAGATAGAAATTGGATTAAACCCTGGGTGTTGGTAATAGTATTCATCTTCAAACAACAGAACACTTTGCTTAAACCGTTCAGGAATAGAGTCCATTTTAGGAAAGCGCCATTGTCCATCATCTGCAATTCTGGCCCCAAGCAATACATTATCCGAACTGGTTACCACCGTTGAAGTAGGAGTTGAAAATAACTCCTTAGGCAAACAAAATAGCCAAACCATAAAAAGCACCGCTAAAACGGATAGCTTAATTCGATGTTTTAGAAGATATTTTTTTAATACTAATAGCATAGATTAAGATTTGTCAATTCGAGTACTTCGACTGTACTCAGTCTAACAAAAAATACTCGAACTAACATTTTTTCTAATTTAAATAGTACCGTTTTTAACTACTTAACAACCCTAATCCACTGCCCTTTGTTTCTAGCATAACTTGTATTGTCATACATGGCTTCTACTTGTGCTCCAGGTAAGTAATATTGTCCTAAATAGGAGGCATTTAACTTTATAATAAAAGTTTTTCGTTGTTTTGCTTGCAAATCAAAATAGAAATTAGTGCGGTCATCACGAGTATCTATATAGTCGGCTTTACCAGAATTGGCATCAGAAGCATCCACATAAGAAGTGTTCACAATTTCCCAACCACTTGGCACAATTTGCGTTAAGGCCAAGTTTTCATAATCATCATTAGTAGCATTAAAAACAGTTACTTGGGCTTGCAACTCAGTACCCTGTCGTAATTCACTTATCGCAATCGATTTACCTACTGCATCCAAATAGTTAACAGTAATATTAAGTTTTTCTTGTTGTGCTAATTCCTGACCAACGGGTAATTTACCACTTTGGGTAAGTGTTGCATACAGAACATTATTTTGGTTGTTCTTTACGTTAATTTGAGCGTCTTTAGAAGAAATAGCAATAGAACGCTGTGCTATAGCTCTATCCGTCTTTACAGAAGTCTCTCTGCCATTATTCGTAAAGGTGATGTCAATAGACTTACCACCATTCTTTCCAACCATTTTTGCCATAGCTAACAAGGCATAAGAAGTTTCTTGCGTACTGTACCACCTTTGTGAGGATAGGTTTTTTGCTAATGAAAGTGCTAAATCTCGTTGCTGATTATCTCCTAGTAAAACCATGGTTTCTAGTGCCATTGCACGATTTCTAAATACAGAGCCGTACGTTCTATAATCGTAGTTATTTGGCTTAAAATTGATATTTGCAATCTTTGTAAGTCCTTTGGCAATTTCCTTTTTTCCTACTAAGGCATATGCAGCTGCTAAACGCCATTTTGCTTCATTGCTCAAGTTCTTAGTTTCTCGTAACCTATTCATTGCAGCTAGCTCAGGTTGTTGGGCTAGAGCAAGCGTATAGAGACGATAGGCCTGCGAAATGTCATCATTATATCGTGTAGTATTATTGCTCCATTGTTTAGCAACATTCTTTTGATAGCGCAACCAATTGCTTAAGAATGTCAGTGGTAATTGATACCCTTTTTGCCTTGCTTCCAATAAAAAATGCCCAGCATAAGAACTCCCCCAATCATCTGCATAACCATATCCGGGCCAATAACTTAATCCGCCATTAGGTGCTTGAAAATCATTCAATTTTTTAATGGCACTTTTTATGTTTTTCTCTATTTCTTTCTTCTTTTCAAAAGTAATATCTAGTATATCTGCTAAATACAATTGAGGGAAAGCAGCTGAGGTAGTTTGCTCTACACAACCATGCGGATAACGAACCAGATATTCCATTCTTTTAGAGAAATCCATAGGAGGTAAGGTCGAAAATTCAATAAAAGCTGAATTAGTGCCCGAAGTTCCAAAAGTGCTAAAATCAATAGTTTGTGATTGATTTTCATTGATGGTATATAATGAACTTTTTGTGGTAATCGGATTCGGGTTTTCTACATCAATCTCTGTTTTGCTTGAAGCACTTTCTCCTGCTCCCGAAGCAGTAACTTTTATAGTCTGAAAAGACTTGGTAGGATTCACCTTAAAATCAAAATTTACTAGTTGCTCTCCTATTGCATTAAAAGTGATATTCTTTGAAGTCGCGCCAATAGGCTCTAAAGCTTTTCCAGCATCAATGCTAACTTTTACGTTTCTTACTTTTTTCTCCATAGCAAAAACGGTTACAGGAATGGTCACAGTCTCGCCAGGGGATAATTTTCTAGGGATGGATGTTAAAACCATTAATGGCTTGCGTACCGGAGTGGTTTTTTCAACATTTCCATATGCGCTTTTTGTATTTCCAGCAATGAGCATGGTGCGCACAGAACCTACATAATTGGGCATCTTTATTTCGTGACTTGCTTTTTTACCTGCTTCTAGGTTAAAGGGGCCTAAATAGGTTACTACTGGTTTAAAGCGTTGCGCTTTTCGATTTTTTGCTCCTTCAGCAATACCACCGCCACCAATCGCATAAATATTATCTACACTCACGGAGTAGGCTCCCATAACATCATCAAAAATATCAAAGGTTTTTACACCAAGTGCCTGTCTTGCGTAAAATGAGGAATGAATATCTGGTGTTTTAAAACGAGTTAAATCCAATAGCCCATCATCTACTACAGCTATGGTATAAGTCATTGGTTTTTTGTTGGCTTCAGATACTGAAACTTTGAATGTTTTTTCTGGTTCTAAAACATCTGGCATTTGCAGTTTTGGTTCTAAGAACGTAGCAGGATTTTCCACTAAAATAGGAACCACTCCATATAATCGAATGGGCAAATCATTGGCCACTTGCCCATGAGGCTGTAATAACGATATGTTAATGTAAGCATTTGGTGCCATTTCCGCCGTAATTGGAATGGAAGCTGTTGTTTCTTTAGTTGAAGTTTCTATCCATTGTGTACCTAATACTTCTGAACCATTTTCTATGCTTAGTAATGCGCGTCCACCTTTATCGGAAGGGAAAGTAACCACTGCATTTTCACCAAGTTTGTATTTTTCTTTATCCGAAGCGAAGATTAAGATTTTAGAACTTTCCGTATCGCCAGAAGAAAGCCTTCTCCACCAGTTTCTATAAAAATAGGCTGTTCTACCAGTTGCATGTCCAGAAACTTCATCAAATACACGAATTAAAAATCTACCGCCGTCGTCATCTGGGATGTTTATATTAAAATTTCCCTTTCCGTCTGCTCCAGTCGTAACAGTCAGTTCTTTAAAAGGTCTATGGACTGTGGCATTTTCGTATCTGGATAGATTGTCATATCCTCTATTCCACCACCAACGCCACTCAATCTTAAATACTTTTACTTTAAGTTTTCTATTGGATGCTGGTTTACCATCAACTGTAACTGAGGCTACATCAAACGTGGTCCTTTCATCAGTTAAGAAAGAGCCATAGCGTTTTGCTTTTGGTGAACGTAGCCCAACAAAATGAGAAAAAGGGGCTAGTCTTTTTGAAAATACATCAATTGAAAAATCGCCACCACCTTCAAAGACTTTAGTTGTAAAAGTGGCCTGTAACATGCCGGGGGCACTGGTATTAGTGGTAATTTTTTTATTGATGTTGACCTGTCCATTTTCATCTAGTTTGGCATTTAAAAATTGCATTTCCGTTTCATTAAACCTACGTACAGGATCTTGAAAAACATAGTCTTTATAATTGTCAAAAGCAGCTGAAGTAGGCTGTAGTCTTGCATTGATGTCTATTTTTAGGTTTCGAGCTGGCGCACCATGGAGCCACTTTACTTCAACCTTACCTGTATTGTTTTCGTTTGCTTTTAAAACTTCTTCATCAAAAGCAAAATTTACTTTTAAACGATTTGGCTTTACTGTTGCTATTTTTAGGCTTTTATTAAACTGTGCGCCACCTACAATCACTTTTGCATTCCATGAGCCCGTTGGCGCTGTAGTTTTTGTTGGAATAGGGAAATAATAAAAGGCGCCTTCTTTTTTAGCATAATGCCCATCCGCTACTTGTAAACTTTCGCTTTTGAGCACAGTACGTTGTACTAATTTTCCTCTAGCGTCACTTACTTCAAGCGTAATAGGATGGTTTTTAGGTAGTGGATTTCCTTTGTCGTCTAACACAAAAGTTAAGTGAGCAGTGTCCCCAGGACGATGAACACCTCTTTCAGTATATATAAAACCTTGTAATCCACTCTGTAGCTCTTGCCCAGAAACATCAAATTTACTTAATGATAGTGCATGCCCATCCGTAAGCTTTGCATAGGCATAATTTCCACTCTTTTCTGCTACGGCAAAAGCTATATTCTTGTTTCCGTCATAAATAGCAAAACCAGATGCATCAGCACTCACTTCGCTAATTAATTGCTGTTGATAGTTATATAGCTTTATTTTAGTACCTGCTTCAGGTTGTGCGGTTAGCAGGTTTGTAGCTACAAAATGATAAGATCTATTTTTTTCTTTTTTGACGATTAAGCCTAAATCGCTACCTAAAAGATTAGTGGTTACAATTCTATCTGGGTTATAGTAGGCTAGGCTACAGGGATTATCTTGTTCTTCCCAATTGTAATTGTAATTTCTCCAGTAATAAATTTCATTATCCCAATAGCGCTCTTCTTTAAGTTGCTCGGTTAAATCTTGCCCTTCTTCATCTGAAACATAATTTTCCTCCTCTGCATTATCTGCTTCACATGTGTAGTTAGTATGTTCCTTTTTAAAGCTGAATTCAATTCTATACAATGAACCAGGATTTACTTCAATTAGTTTAGAAAGGTCTAGTGCATGTGCTTTCCAATAACTGCTGTTCTCATCTGCATTCTCAGTTAACGGAATTACCTTATAGGCAACTCGTCTTCCAACAGTGCGCAAATCGGAATTATATTGTTGCGTAATATTGTTGTTTTGCAAGTACTGCAACATATTATCTTCAAAAACTTGTATTACACGAACTTCAACCGCATTGAGGTTTACTGTTTCAAAATAGATTGGTGTTGAAGCAGCGTTGGGGAGTATGGTTCCTTTAGAAATTAGGCGAACATTGGGTTTTAATTGTTCAAAAGACACCCATTCCGAGAAGGTGTTTTTTAAACTGAAGCCATAAGCACTTTTGATTCCTTCAAAAACATTCACGCGTACCTGACCCGAAATGCGATTGGAAGGGTATACTTTTAAAATGTTACCATCAGTTTCAAAACGCAGATTCTCTGCATTTTCTATGGTTACCAAACCATTTAAATTCTGATTTTCCTTTAATGGTTCTGAAAAGTTTAAAGTTAATGCAGCGTTTGGAGAAGCAGCAGTTTTTGCATCAACAACTACAAATTTGTTTAAACCAGGAATGGTATAATTTTCTGTTCCTTTATTTTCAGTGCCAAGGGCATTGCCATTCCAACTTATTTTTAATTCAGCGTCATTAGTTTTGCGCTGAATACTATCTATTTTAAAACTGAAATATCTAGCATTTTCAGCTGTATTTTTCCATTTTACTGGAATGGATTTACCTTCTTGAGTAACTACTAAAACAGAATTAATTTTTTCGGCACTTAAAATATCCGAGGCCTCTAAAGTACCTGTTAAATACTGTAGATCTTTTTTATAAGATTGTAAATCACCTAAATTAATTTTAAAATTAGGGGTAATTGTTTTAAAGCTAAATGTGTATTTTTTGAATTCACTGTCAATATTTTCAAACAGTTTACCCAGTGCTAAAGTTACGGAGTACTCCGTATTCGAATCCAAATAAGTAGTAGGTTGAAAAGTAAGTTCCCTACCATTTTCAATAGAGAGCTTTCCATCAACTTTGGGGTTAATAGTAAGGTAGTTTGCTGGGAGTTCTTGGGTAAGCTCAAATTGTTCCAATTGTTCTGTCAAAACAATTTTTATAGGTGCAGCTATACTTTGTTGCCCATTAGTATGGTAACTTATATAATCTTTGAACTTAAAAAGATTATCCGTACTACTGGTGGTATTCTTTTTTTTACAAGAACCAATTAGTAGTAAAAAGGAGAGTAAAAAAATTTTTAGAAAACGTCCCATTATTGAAGTGATTTAAATATTAGACTTTTACTTCTGCCATTGCAAGATAACCTAAATTAAAGGCAAGCAGTTCACTGAAAATGGGGTTTTTGAGTTTTTAAACTCTATTTAATTACGGGAAGAATTTGCATGTAGATTTTTTGTTAAGAAAACTTTGTGATGTAAAGACAATATTCCATTAATCTAAGCTGATGGTATAAAAGTTAGCACTAATGCTTTGGGATTGACCATTAATTTGTAGACCATCCAATAATGGAGTATCTCCGCAGCAACCTACATCTCCCGAAGAAAATATGTCTATCTGTAATACTATCAAAGCACTGTCTGGAAAGTTTAGCGTGTATGTATTTGAACCTAATTGCCAATTGGAATTCTCTAAGAGCAATAGGGTTATGGAATCTTCATTTTCAAAAAGACTCAATTGTAGGTCACTAGAATTGTCCCCTTCTATTGTAATATCTTCTAAGGTATAGGTTTCATTTTCAAAAACGTTTTCGTTATTAGCTAGGACTTCAATGGCAACCGTTACAGAACTTGGACACGAAACAACAGCGCAGTCATAATCATTCTCTTCTGGGCAACAAAGACTTGCACATAAAAGAATAGAACCAATAAGAATTTTTTTAAATAACATATAATTTTTTCTTTAGAAGCGTTAAGAATTACAAAGGCCGTTTTTAGGTATGGTTTCTATCGTAAACTCACAGCGTAGGAACCGTTATTTAGTTCTGTAACCCTACCATTGCTAGAAAAACTTCTTAATTGTTCGATACCGCCACAACAACCATCATTCTCAGAGAGAATTATGTCCATGGAGAGGTCTGCAGAAGCTTCACCTGCAAAAGTGATTGTGTAGTTATTTTCACCAATAATCCACACAAAATTATCTAGTATTAGAATAGGCGTGCCATCCTGGTTTTCAAAAATGCTTAAAGCTATTTCACTTGCATTTTCACCAGTTATAACAATATCTTCAAGGGTATAGGTTTCATTTGCAAAAACATTCCCTCCATTTTCTAAAACTCTAAGTGCTATGGAAGGTGGGCCTGCACATAGTACAGTTGAACATTCTTCTAGTTCCTCATCACATTGAAAACATAATAGCAGTAGAAAAAATAATGGATAAATTTTTTTGAGGGGCATAATAGGATATGTTTTATTTAAAGATAAATTTTTACTAAAAGGTTGCTTATAGCAGTTTAACAATTTATGAATAAAGTTTTCATTCCTAGGTCTTCGTTAGCAACAATAATGGAATAGTTCGCAACAATGAGTATGCATTTTATCGAAAAAAGTAGAAGGTATGTATAGGGGAGGCAAAAATTACGTTGTATTATACAATGTAGTCTAAATCTTACGTAAATGAAATCCTACCAAAAAGTATTTTTTAATAAAGAAGAAATTAAAAGCATTCAACTTTCTTTTGAACCGGATGTTTTTTTTCTTTTTGTTTCTCCCAACTTTTCTGAAGTAGAAGCAGCTGTTTCTCAATTAAAAAAAGCATACCCTAATACCTATTTAATTGGATGCTCTACTGCAGGAGAAATTGTGGAAAATAGATTAGTAGATGAATCCATTGTGCTTACGGCAATTAAATTTGAGAAAAGTAGGATAGCACAAACCTGTATTAATTTAGAAGACTATAACATGAATAGTCTTGAAGTAGGCAGAGCATTAAGCAATAAACTTAACGCGCCAGATTTAAAGCACATGTTTGTTTTAAGTGATGGCATTTTTATTAATGGGGCTGAATTGGTTACAGGACTAACTTCCGAAATAGATTCTTCGATTGGGATAACAGGTGGTTTGGCTGCTGATGGAGCAGACTTTAAAAATACCTTTGTAATTAGCAATAGTGGAGTTCATAGTAAAAAGGTAGTGGCACTAGGGATTTATGGAGACGCTATAAAAATTGGATATGGATGCAAAGGAGGATGGGATAGTTTTGGTTTAGAGCGTTTAGTTACAAAATCCGACAAAAATGTTTTATACGAGTTGGATGGGAAACCAGCTTTAGATTTATATAAATCTTTTTTAGGTGAGAAAGCAGCAGAATTGCCAAGTTCTGGTTTATTATTTCCATTAAGTCTTAGAAATAAAGATAATCAACAACCCGTTACTCGCACTATTCTTGGAATAGATGAAGAAACAAAAAGTTTAACCTTTGCTGGGAATATTCCAGAAGGCGCCTATGTGCGTTTAATGAAAGCAAACATAGATAGATTGATTAATGGCGCTGAACAATCCGCAACATTAATTGACACTAATTTTAATGAAGATACTAAGGTTGCTTTTTTAATAAGTTGTGTTGGACGAAGGTTAGTATTAAAACAGTTTGCAGAAGAAGAAATAGAAGCTGTTACCGAAGTTTTAGGAGATAATGTTTTGTATACAGGTTTTTATTCCTATGGTGAGATAGCTCCTTTTGACCGTTTCTCACCTTGTACATTGCATAACCAAACAATGACAATTACAACATTTTCGGAATGAGTAAGCTACATAGATTATTAAAACGACAACTTAAGAAGGCCAATTTTGATGAAAGTCAACTTAAGGGGATAGATGCTTTTCTAGCGCAAATTAATGATGCTTATGTTTCTTTTGAGCAAGACCATTCGCATTTGGAACATGTTCTAGAGGAAAGTTCTCAAGAGCTTTTTGTGGCAAATCAGCAGCTAAAAAATAAGGTTAAAAGTATACAAGGAAAACTCTCAAAAGTTGCCACAAATATTAAAGATATAATTTTTGAGATGGATATTAATGGTAGATGGACCTACCTAAACTCGGCTTGGGAACGCTTATCTGGGTTTACTATTGAAGAATCTTTAGGCAAAGAATACTATGAATACTTACCAAAGGAAGTAACAGAGGCTTTTAGAAAAAAATTAATATACGAGAATGAAAATTTTGAATTGTATCGTTCTTCTTTTACCTATGTTAGACCGGATGGCATCACGTTATGGTTAGATGTTTCCATAAAACCTATTGTCCGCAGTAATGGTGAGGTAGAGGGTTATATCGGAAGTATTTCAGACATAACCGAACTTAAAATTGCAGAACAAAAACTTATAGATGCCAACAAAGCGAAAGATGAGTTTTTATCCATAATGTCCCACGAAATACGTACCCCTTTAAATGCCGTTATTGGGGTTAGTAATTTGTTGCTTATGGAAGAGCCAAAACCAGATCAAATAGATAACCTAAATGTGTTAACCTATTCATCTAAACATTTGTTGACCTTGGTCAATGATATTTTGGATTATAATAAAATAGTTTCTGGGTCATTGGTGATGGAGCAAGATGATTTTAGTCTTAAGGAGTCTTTGAAAGCGCAGCATCAAATGTTTTCTCAAAAAGCGACTTCAAAAGGGCTAGATTTTAAAGTGAACCTAGATAAGGACATTCCAAAAACAGTTATAGGTGACACACATAGACTAAGCCAAATACTAACAAATTTACTCGGGAATGCCATAAAGTTTACGGAAGAAGGTTTTGTAGAGCTAGAAGTTTCCTTAAAAAAGAAAAAGAACGATTTGTATTTTGTAGAGTTTAAGGTTTCCGACACAGGTATTGGCATAGCAAAGGAAAACCAAGGTAAAATATTCGAGCCATTTGCGCAGGCAAATTCCAATACTACTAGGCTATTTGGAGGTACAGGATTAGGTCTTGCTATCTGTAAGAATTTAGTTGAGATAATGGGTAGCGAGTTAAAATGTAGAAGCGGGAAAAACGTAGGTACTAGCTTTTCATTTGTAGTCCCATTTGGCAAAGGGAATTCACTGGAATCAGTTAATCTATCTCAGCAGATGAATGCTGAATATGAGAATTCACTTGATGGAACTATTTTGGTTGTAGAAGACAACAAAATTAATGTAATCATCATTAAGAAATTTTTAGATAAATGGGGGATAAACTATGAAATAGCTGAAAATGGGTTAATTGGTTTTGAGATGTCTGTAAAAAAACAATACGACTTAATATTTATGGATATAGAGATGCCAGTTATGAATGGATTTCAAGCAACTTTAGCTATACGGGAGTCTAGTACAAATCCAAATTACGAAACCCCAATTATTGCTTTAACAGCTTCAACGGGTGATAAAACTAATGGAGAGTTAAGTAGAGCTGGAATGGATGGGCTGGTGGTTAAGCCTTTTGACCCTAAAGAGCTTTATACTGTGATTAAAAATTGTCTTGCTATGTCTCAAATAGAAGCCTTACCATCCGCCGGAAGCACCTCCGCCTCCAAAGCCTCCGCCTCCAAAGCCACCACCAAATCCGCCGCTACCAAAACCACCACCTGAAGAACCAGAGCGATAGCCTCCACGTCCCATATTACTAAGAATAATAATATCTAGTAAGTCGCCTCCTATTCCTCCGCGTCCACCACGATTATTTCCCTTTCCACCGCGCCCTCTTCTATTAATTATAATAAAGAAAACCACTAAAAATATAATGAATGGTAAAAGGGACTCAAAAGAAAAACCTTGGTTATTGTTAAAACTACGTTCTTCTTTAAAAGCACCGGTAAGCACTTTAAAAATGGCATCTGCTCCTTTATCTAAGCCAGTATAATAACTCCCTGCTTTAAACTCAGGAATAATGATGGATTCTATAATGCGTTTGCTCATAGCATCGGTCAAAAGACCTTCAACGCCATAACCTGTATTAATAGCGATTCTGCGGTCATCTTTTGCCAATAAAACCAAAACACCATTGTCTTTATTGGCTTGCCCAATACCCCATTTTTCTCCCCATTGCGCACCAAGAAAGTTAATATTTTCACCTTCAGTAGAACTAATTATAGCAACCACAATTTGCGAAGATGTACTATCCGCGTAGCGAATAAGTTTTTGTTCTAGATTAGATTTTTGAGCGCTAGAAAGTAAATTGATGTAATCGTAAACACTAGTCTGTTTTGCAGGTTTTTCAGGTATAGCAAACTGCCCCCAAGTAAGTGAGGATAAAAATAAAGCCAGTAAAATACTAACCTTTTGAAATTGCATCGCTCAACTCATTAGTATCATTATGATTCCATGGAAAATGGGCTTCTAATTCCTTGCCAGCCTTTAGAACACCTTCTATTATGCCCTGTTTAAAGTCTCCTTCCTTAAATCGTTTGGAAATTACTTCTTTGGTATTATCCCAAAAACCTCTAGGTACTGCTTTATCTATACCCTTATCACCGTAGATTACAAATTTTTTATCTTCTACAGCAACATAGATTAGAACACCGTTCTCGTCTTTGGTATTATCCATTTTTAAAAAATGAAATACCTGTTGTGCTCTGCTAAAGTGATCTATTTTGGCAGAAGCTTCAATATGTACTCGAATCTCACCAGAGGTATTTTTTTCAGCCTCTAGGATAGCATTTACAATTTCTTGTTCTTCCTCAAAGGATAAAAAAGCTTCAACTTTAGACATACTTAATCAAAATTAAAATCTACATCTGGAGCATCTTCTGCACCAGGTTTTGAACTAAATAAAGCCATGCCCTCGAAGCCCGCAATATTAGCAATGAAATTAGTTGGTATTTTTTCAATCTTAATATTATACTCACCAGCCAAATCATTAAATCGATTACGCTCAACATTAATTCTGTTTTCAGTGCCTTCCAATTGGGACTGTAATTCCAAGAAGTTTTGATTGGACTTTAAATCTGGATAACGTTCTACAGTAACCAAAAGTCTTGATAATGCAGATGATAAACCAGATTGCGCTTGTTGAAAAGCAGCAAGCTTTTCTGGGGTTAGATTATTAGCGTCTATTGTTGTCGATGTAGCTTTAGAGCGTGCTTCAATTACATCTTTTAATGTGCCTCTTTCAAAATCAGCAGCACCTTGTACCGTTTTAACCAAATTGCCAATTAGATCACTTCTTCGTTGATAAGAACTTTCAACATTTGCCCATTGCTTTGTGGCTTGCCCTTTCATATCTACTAAGGTGTTGTTGGTGTTAACATAGAACACAATGCCGCCAACGGCAATAACAATTATGGCGATAATCCCAATACCTAGACAGCCTAAGCCAAGAAATTTTTTTTTCATTTTAATAAGTGTTTAGTGTTTATTTACAGTTGTTCTTTAATCTTTAGAAGTTCGGCACGTATCTTTTGTAGTTTTTCTATCACTTCAAAATTAGATAACGTCTTATGTTTTTCTTCTTTTAAATGAATTTTAGCACCTTCTAAAGTAAAGCCTCGTTCTTTTACCAAATGGTATATAAGCTGGAGATTTTTAATGTCTTGTGGAGTGAATTTTCTGTTCCCCTTTGCATTTTTCTTTGGTTTAATAGCATCGAATTCTTTTTCCCAAAACCGGATGAGAGATGTATTTACCCCAAAAGCTTTGGCCACTTCGCCAATACCGTAATATCTTTTTTCAGGAAGTTCTATGTGCATTAATCCAGGGATTGGTTCTCTTGAGTTGCATATTTAAGCATATTCTCAAACTCTTTTGGAGATAAACTCCCGTAGTAAAAGTTGATAGGATTAATACGCTCTTTATCTTTCCAAACTTCATAATGAAGGTGAGGAGCTTCTGAACGCCCAGTGTTTCCAACAAAACCTATTAAATCACCACGTTTAACTTTTTGACCCTTGGTTACATTGTATTTACTTAAATGCGCATATATGGTTAAATAACCATGACCATGGTCTATACGTATATGTTTTCCAAATCCGGAGGAATTGTTATCTGCACGAGTTATTTTACCGTTTCCCGTAGCAAAAACAGGAGTGCCTCTTGGTGCGGTAAAATCCATCCCACGATGCATTTTTCTTGCTTTTGTAAATGGATCCGTACGCCATCCATAGCCAGAAGCCATTCGCTTTAAATCCTTATTACGAACAGGTTGAATGGCAGGAATAGCTTCTAAGAATTTTTCCTTTTCTTCGGCCAAAATAGCAATCTCATCTAAAGATTTAGACTGGATTACCATTTGCTTTTGGATAATATCTAATCGTTGGGTGGCATCCGTGATAATCTTAGAATTATTAAAACCTTCCAAAGATTTGTACCTATTTATACCCCCAAAACCAGCCCTTCTTTGTTCTTCAGGGATAGGGTTGGCTTCAAAATACAATCTGTAAATGTTATTGTCGCGATCTTCAATATTTGCAAGTACCTGCTCCATTTGCTCCATTTTCTTTCCTAAAATATCAAACTGAAGCTCATAGTTTTCTACTTCTCTCGCCAAAGAAAGTTCTCGCGGTGTATTTAAAATGTCAGTATTTAAAAGAATTACTAAACCAAGTAATCCAAAAAGTGCAGAGCCTAAAAGAAAGAAGAATAGATTACGATACCGTTTAGATTTTTTCGGTTCAATCTTTCGGTATGAAAGTGTATCTGGATCGTAATAGTATTTTACCTTAGACATGAGTGGATTTTATCCTATTTTTGGTCATTCATTTTTTTGATAACAAACAAATATAAAAATTGTTTTGTTGAATCTGTTAAAATTATTTAAAGCTTAACTCACAAGATGACATCGCAAAAGGTTAGAGAACAGTTTTTAAACTTTTTTAAATCGAAAGAACATAAAATTGTTCCTTCGGCTCCTATGGTCATGAAAAATGACCCCACTTTATTATTCACCAATGCGGGGATGAACCAGTTTAAAGAATTCTTCTTGGGGAATACTGTTTCAAAATCAAAACGAATCACAGACACGCAAAAATGTCTTCGAGTAAGCGGAAAACATAATGACCTAGAAGAAGTTGGTAAGGACACCTACCACCATACCATGTTCGAAATGTTAGGCAATTGGAGCTTTGGTGATTATTTTAAGAAAGAAGCTATTCATTGGGCATGGGAACTCTTAACAGAAGTCTATGGGATTGATAAAGATAGCCTATATGTCTCTGTTTTTGAGGGAAGTAATGATTCGGATAAGCTAGAAATGGACCAAGAAGCCTTTGATCTTTGGAGTGCTATTGTTCCTAAGGACCGAATTATTATGGGCAATAAAAAGGACAATTTTTGGGAAATGGGAGACCAAGGTCCTTGCGGTCCTTGTTCAGAAATACATGTAGATATTCGTTCTGTCGAGGAAAAAGCTAAAGTATCAGGTGCCTCTCTGGTAAATCAGGACCATCCATTGGTAGTAGAGATTTGGAATTTGGTTTTTATGCAATACAATCGCAAAGCAAATGGTGAATTGGAAAGTTTACCAGAGAAACATGTAGATACAGGCATGGGCTTTGAGCGTTTATGCATGGTGTTACAAGGAGTGCAATCTAATTATGAAACTGATGTCTTTACACCACTTATTAGAGAAATAGAGGCCATAACAAATCATAAATATGGAAAAGACGAACAAACGGATATTGCAATTAGAGTTATTGCAGACCATATACGCGCAGTAGCTTTTTCGATTGCGGATGGACAATTGCCCAGCAATACTGGAGCAGGTTATGTAATTAGAAGAATCTTAAGAAGAGCAGTTCGCTATGGATTTACTTTTTTGGACACTAAAAAACCATTCATTTATAGATTGGTAAAAGTCCTTGGAGAATCTATGGGGAAAGCTTTCCCAGAATTAAAAGAACAATACCAGTTAATAGAAAATGTAGTTAAAGAAGAAGAGAATTCTTTCTTAAGTACCTTAGAACAAGGTCTTGTATTGTTGGATTCCGTAATTAAATCTGCTAAAAGCAAAACAATTGATGGTCAAAAAGCTTTTGAGTTATATGATACTTTTGGTTTTCCAATAGATTTAACCGCCTTAATTCTAGAAGAGAAAGGTTACGGATTGGATGTTGAAGGTTTTGAAAAAGCTTTGCAAGCCCAAAAAGACCGTTCCCGAGCAGCATCAGAAACTTCAAAAGAAGATTGGACTATTCTTTTAGAAGATGCTGAACAAGAGTTTATAGGTTATGATAGCTTACAATCCGAAGTTAAATTGGTTAAGTATAGAAAGGTATCTAGTAAAAAAGATGGAGATCAGTATCATTTGGTATTTAACCTTACCCCATTTTATGCAGAAGGTGGAGGGCAAGTAGGCGACAAAGGTTATCTGGAAGCTCCAAATGGAGATGTTACTTATATCGTAGATACTAAAAGAGAGAATAATGAGATTGTGCATTTTTCAGAAACGCTTCCTAAAAACGTTTCAGGTTCTTTTAAGGCAGCAGTTGATGAAAAGCAGCGTCGTAGGACGGAGAGCAATCATACAGCTACACACTTGCTGCATCAGGCATTGCGAGAAATATTAGGAGAGCATGTAGAGCAAAAAGGCTCTGCGGTGCATTCTAAATACCTCCGATTCGACTTTTCTCACTTTTCAAAGTTGAGTACAAAGGAACTTAGGGCTGTTGAGAATTTTGTAAATGCACGTATAGAAGGGCAATTACCTTTTGAGGAGCATAGGAACATCCCTATTAAGGATGCTATGGAACAAGGTGCAATGGCGCTATTTGGTGAAAAATATGGTGATACAGTGCGCACAGTGCGTTTTGGGCAATCTATAGAATTATGCGGGGGAACTCATGTAAAGAACACTGGTGATATTTGGCATTTTAAAATCACTTCAGAAGGTGCGGTAGCTGCGGGGATACGAAGAATTGAAGCTATTACGTCTGATGCTGTTAAAGATTTCTATTTTAAGAATAACAGGTTGCTTTTTGAGGTAAAAGATTTACTTAACAATGCGCAAGATCCAGTTAAAGCGGTTACAGCGTTACAAGAAGAAAACATACAGTTAAAGAAGCAGGTAGAAAGCTTGCTTAAGGATAAAGCTAAAGGTTTAAAAACAGAATTGCTAGGAGAGCTTACTACCATTAACGAGGTAAAATTTTTAGCTAAAAAAGTGGATTTGGACGCTGGAGGAATTAAAGACCTTTCGTTTGAAATGGGGCAGAACAAGGACAACCTATTTTTATTACTGGCTTCAGAAAAAGATGGAAAAGCAATTCTTTCCTGTTATATCTCTAAAGAATTGACTTTTGAACGTAACCTTAATGCGGGAACTATTGTTCGTGAGTTAGGTAAATACATTCAAGGAGGCGGAGGCGGACAACCTTTCTTTGCCACTGCTGGCGGAAAAAATCCATCAGGTATCCCAGAAGCATTGGAAAAGGTAAAGGAATATTTAAAATGATATGAAAAAAGTACTAGTTGGAGCTGTCATTGCCCTTGCATCGGTCTTGATTTATAAATCATGTACGGATGCTAACTCCAATAAGAAAGTACTTAAAGAAAATTCGATGCTCCTAGAGCAACAGATTAAGAATGTTTCTAAGCTAGTTGTAACAGAAGGGCATTTTGCTGAGGTATATACCTATGCGGATTCTAAGGAACTTTTTGGCCCACTTATTACAGCAGATAAAAAAGCATTGGTGGTTGTTAATGCTGATGTTACGATTGCTTACGATTTAAGTAAAATTACGTTTGATATTGCCGAAGATCAAAAGACACTTTATCTAAAAAATATTCCAGACCCAGAAATTAAGATAAGTCCAGATTTTGAGTACTATGATGTAAGTGCAGATTACCTAAATCAGTTTGGAGCGGAAGATTACAATACCATTAAGCGCAATGTAAATGCTTCCTTATTAAAAAAAATAGAAAACTCATCACTAAAATCCAATGCGCAAAATCGATTGATAAGCGAGCTTGGAAAATTTTTAGTACTCACCGATGCTATGGGTTGGAAGCTAGTGTACAAAGAGCAAAAAGTAGATAATTTGGAAAGCTTAATTAAACCTATGCGTGTTTTGATAGAATGATTTTATGAAAAAAGAGACTCGAAAAGAAGAAATAATAAAAGTGGCTGCGGCTTTATTTAAAGAAAAGGGGTATAGTGCGGTTACCATGAGAGATATTGCTACGGACATGGATATGAAAGCGGCAAGTTTATACAATCATATAAGTTCTAAACAGGATATATTAAAAGATATCATTATTAAGCTAGCTGAGGCATTTACAAATGGTTTAACCAAGATTAAAAATTCGCAAGCAACTAGTTTAGAGAAAATGGAGGCAATAGTAGCCTTACATATAAAAATTACGAGCTCCAATACGGATGGTATGGCTTCCTTAAACAATGATTGGATGCATTTGGAAGAGAAGTTAGAATACTATTTAAAGCTACGATTAGATTATGAAGACGATATACGGTTTATTATAAAGGACGGGGTTTTTAAAAAGGAGATTACAGCTGTAAGCGTGGATGTTATTCTATTTTCTGTACTTTCTACTTTAAGGTCACTGTATTTATGGATTCCTAAAAAGGAAGATCTTAATCCGGAAAAACTCGCTAAAGAACTCAGTAAAGTGTTAATAAACGGGATAGCAATATAATTTTTTTTGTAGCTTTGTTTATTAAACTAACAATCGTTAGTTAGTTAATTAGTTTTATATGTCTAATTTTTACGAAGTCAAAATCGCTGAGGTTTATAAAGAGACTAAAGATTGCAGTGTGGTCTCTTTTGCAATTCCAGAGAATTTACATGATAAATTTTCATTTAAGCAGGGTCAATATTTAACCTTACGTAAAAAAATACGCGGAGAAGAAGTTAGAAGATCATATTCCCTTTGTTCTAGTCCGTTGGAAAATAAATGGAAGGTAGCTATTAAACGGATTCCTGGTGGAATTTTTTCTACTTATGCGAATGAGGTGTTGGAGCATGGTGATAGTATAGAAGTAATGCCTCCTGCTGGTAAGTTTTATGTAGACGTTGAAGAAAATAAAGCAAAAAACCATATTGCTTTTGCAGCAGGAAGTGGAATAACTCCTATACTTTCTATAATAAAAACGCATCTAGCTAAAGAGCCAGAAAGTACCTTTAAACTATTCTATCTAAATAGAACGGTTAAATCCATTATCTTTAAAGAAGAAATAGAAAGGCTTAAGAATCAGTTTTTTGGACGTTTCCAGGTATTTTACTTTTTAACTAAAGAAAAGCGGGATATCCCTTTTTTAAACGGCAGATTTGATCAGGAAAAGTTGGCCATACTAACAAAAACTTTTATTGATATAGAAGATACTTCAAACTGTTTTTTATGTGGTCCACAAGAAATGGTTTTTTTAATAAGGGATACTTTACAAGAAGCTGGTTTAGCAAAAGAAAAGATTCATTTTGAACTGTTTTTTACGGGGACTACTGAAGCTTCAGAAATACAAATTGCAGCGGCTCTTGAACAAAAAGTTGAAGGAACAGAAGTTACTATTATAGATGCGGGCAAAGAATTCCATTTTGTCATGGATGATGATTTTGATACTATTCTTGATGGTGCCTTGGCTGCTGGAGCAGATTTACCATTTGCATGTAAAGGGGGAGTATGTAGCACCTGTAAATGTAGAATAGTAGAAGGTTCTGTAGAAATGAAGGTTAATTATGCATTAGAAGAAGATGAAGTTGCAAAAAACCTAGTACTTAGTTGCCAGGCCGTTCCTACCAGTAATGCGGTTAAAGTTGATTTTGATGTTTAACAATTCGCAAATAACATAAGCTATGAGTGAAGAACAGATAAAGAGTTTAGAAGCAGATTTTGATGCGCGTATTGCACGTGATGAAAAAATTGAACCTAAAGATTGGATGCCAGAAAAATACCGAAAGACTCATATTCGGCAAATTTCTCAGCATGCCCACTCAGAGATTGTAGGGATGCTTCCTGAGGGGAACTGGATTACTAGAGCACCTTCTTTAAGAAGAAAAGTCGCCTTGTTGGCAAAAGTGCAAGATGAAGCAGGACATGGATTGTATTTATATAGTGCTTGTGAAACCTTAGGAGTTTCAAGAGACGAATTGTATGAACAATTACACTCTGGAAAAGCTAAATACTCTAGTATTTTTAACTACCCTACGCTTACATGGGCAGATATGGGAGCTATTGGTTGGTTGGTAGATGGTGCTGCAATTATTAATCAAGTGCCACTTTGTAGTACTTCTTTTGGACCTTATGCTAGAGCTATGGTTCGTGTTTGTAAGGAAGAAAGTTTTCATCAAAGACAAGGGTTTGAGATTATGTATAAGTTGTGTAATGGCACTCCTGAGCAAAAAGAAATGGCACAAGATGCATTAAATAGATGGTGGTGGCCATCTTTAATGATGTTAGGGCCAACAGATGCGGAATCTGTGCATACGGAGCAATCCATGAAATGGAAGCTAAAGCGTAAAACAAATGACGAATTACGACAGCAATTTATAGATCAAACAGTGCCACAAGCAGATATTCTTGGCTTAAAAATTCCCGATACAGATTTAAAATGGAATGAAGAAACTGGACATTATAATTTTGGTGAAATTCAGTGGGATGAGTTTTGGCAAGTTGTAAAAGGTCATGGCCCTTGTAATAAAGAACGTCTAAATGCAAGAAAAGGCGCATGGGAAAAAGGTGCTTGGGTTCGCGATGCCGCCATGGCATATGCGGAAAAGCAGTCTAATAAAAAAATAGAAAAAGTAGTTTAAGATGAAAAAGAATTGGCCACTTTGGGAAGTTTTTGTTCGGAGTAAAAATGGTTTAGAGCACCGTCATTTTGGAAGCTTACATGCTGCAGATGAAGCTATGGCTCTAGAAAATGCACGTGATGTATATACAAGAAGAAATGAAGGAGTAAGTATCTGGGTAGTAGAATCTAGACATATTACTGCCTCCAATCCTGAGAATAATGGAGAGTTGTTTGAGCCAGCGCAAGATAAGGTGTACAGACACCCTACTTTTTATGACTTGCCTGATGATGTAAAGCATATGTAATGAAAAACGAAAACCTATATAATTATATTCTTGGTATAGCGGATAATAACCTTATTCTAGGACAGCGTTTAGGGGAACTTTGCGGTCATGGACCAAGTCTGGAAACAGATATTGCATGTACTAATATCTCTTTAGATTTATTAGGTCAAGTGCGAAGTTATTATCAATATGCTTCAAAATTAAAAGGAGATAATGTAACAGAAGATAGCATTGCTTTTTTAAGAAAAGAGAAAGAATATGTAAACGTTCTTTTGGTAGAGCAACCAAACACTGATTTTGCTTATACAATTGTTCGGCAATTTTTATTTGATATCTATAATAATCTCTTTTTAGAAGAATTACAGAAGAGCCATGATATCACTTTAGTTGCAATTGCGAAGAAAAGTATTAAAGAGGTAAGTTATCATAGACGATTTTCATCGGATTGGGTAAAACGTCTAGGTGATGGTACTAAAGAAAGCAATTTAAAAGTACAAGAAGCTGTAGATAATCTTTGGACGTATACAGATGAGTTATTTCACCTAACAGATGCAGATAAGGCTATGGTGAAAGAAGGTATTGGAGTTGATGTTACAGTGCTTAAATCTAAGTATTATAAGATAGTAAATACACTTCTTACTGAGGCTAATATTGTTATTCCGGATTCCAAGTGGTTTCAAAAAGGAGGTAAAGAAGGCATACATACGGAGCATATGGGTTACTTGTTAAATGATATGCAATTTATGCAACGTACCTATCCAAATATGGAATGGTAATAAATTCTTGTAAGGACTGGAGTCTTTCAAGTTTATGACTAGTTATTATGGTAGCTACAGCACAAAATATTGATGAACGCTTAAGTCTAATATTGGAAAAAGTATCAGATCCAGAGATACCAGTATTATCTATTATGGATATGGGAGTGGTGCGTTCTGCTATAATAGAAGAAGGTATTGCTTTAATACAGATTACTCCAACATATAGTGGATGTCCTGCTATGGATGTAATTGGAGATGATATTAAAAAAGCACTTTTCGAAGCTAATTATAAGTCGGAGGTAGAGCTAATATTAGCCCCAGCGTGGACTACGGATTGGATTACGCCAAAAGGCAGAAGAATGTTAGAAGAATACGGTATTGCAGCTCCGCTAGATGAGGAGGCAGATAAAAGTGTTTTACTGGGAGGTAAGCAATTGGTAAAATGTACCAACTGTGGTTCCAAAAATACAAGAATGGTGAGTCAGTTTGGTTCAACAGCATGTAAAGCACAGTTTCAATGTAACGAATGCCTAGAACCGTTCGATTATTTCAAATGCTTAAAATAATACTATGTCGATAGCAGTACAAATTGAAGAAGGAGTAGCATACATAGCTTTAAATAGGCCCGAAGTTTTCAATAGTTTTAATAGAGAAATGGCACTTAAGCTTCAAAATACCTTAGATGAATGCGAAACTAATTCACAGGTAAGAGCTATAGTTTTAACAGGAAATGGGAAGGCTTTCTGTGCTGGGCAAGACCTAAAAGAAGTAACCAATCCCGAAGAGAATCCGGGATTTAAAAATATTCTGGAAGAACACTATAACCCTATAATTAGACGTGTCAGAAAAATAGAGAAACCTATAATAGCTGCTGTTAATGGAGTTGCAGCAGGTGCAGGTGCAAATATTGCTTTAGCTTGTGATATTGTAGTTGCGAATACTAATGCTAGCTTTATTCAGGCTTTTAGTAAGATAGGGTTGATTCCAGATAGTGGAGGAACTTTTTTCTTGCCTAGACTAATAGGTTTTCAAAAAGCAAGCGCACTAGCAATGTTAGGAGATAAGATTTCAGCTGAGGAAGCTGAAAAAATGGGTATGATATATAAGGCAGTAGCTTCTAACGATTTTGACGAATATGTGAGAAATCTTGCAATTAAAGTGGGCAAAATGCCGACCAAAGCTTTAGGTCTAATTAAAAAAGCATTGAACGCGTCTTTAGGTAATGATTTGGAAGGACAATTAATCTTAGAATCAAAATATCAAATAGAAGCTTCTGAAAGCAAAGATTATAATGAAGGAGTCTCAGCTTTTATTGAAAAACGCAAACCAAATTTTAAAGGAGAATAAATGAATGTTGGGATTATAGGCTCTGGTACAATGGGCAGTGGAATTGCGCAAGTTGCAGCTACTGCAGATTGTAAGGTTAAATTATACGATACAAGTCAAGAGGCTTTAAATAACGCTAAAACCAATCTTGGAAAAATATTAAATCGTCTTATTGAAAAAGGACGAATTGATGCCAATGAAAAAAATAGAATTCAAGCAAATATCTCTTATGTAGATAGCCTTAAAGACTTAGGTGATTCTAATTTAACCATTGAAGCTATTGTTGAAAATTTGAATATCAAACAGAAATTGTTTTCAGAAATAGAGGCTTATGTTTCTGATGATTGTATCATCGCTTCAAACACTTCAAGTTTATCCATAGCATCAATAGCTGCATCTCTTAAAAAACCAGAACGTTGTGTTGGAATTCATTTTTTTAACCCTGCACCGTTAATGAAATTGGTGGAGGTAATTCCTGCAATACAAACATCAAAAGAAGTTTTAGATAAGGCAATTCAAACGATTTCAGATTGGAAAAAAGTAGTGGCTGTTGCTAAAGACACCCCTGGTTTTATTGTTAATCGAGTAGCGAGACCTTTTTATGGAGAAGCTTTACGTGTTTATGAGGAAGGTATTGCAGATTTTGCAACGATTGATTGGAGTTTAAAAACCTTAGGTGGTTTTAGAATGGGACCATTTGAATTGATGGATTTTATAGGAAACGATGTGAATTATACGGTGACCGAAACTGTATTCACGGCATTTTATTTCGATGCAAGATATAAGCCAGCATTTACGCAAAAACGTTTTTCAGAAGCAGGATATTTAGGGCGCAAATCTGGAAGAGGCTATTACGATTATTCGGAAGGTGCATCAAAACCGAATCCCATAGAGGATAAAGCATTAGCGGAAAAAATATTTAATCGTGTTTTAGTAATGTTAATTAATGAAGCAGCGGATGCTTTATTTTTAAAGATAGCATCAGCAGAAGACATAGATAATGCCATGACTAAAGGGGTGAATTATCCAAAAGGCTTATTGGCATGGGCAGATGAAAAAGGAATTGATTGGTGTGTTTCGCAATTGGACGAACTATACAATGAATACCATGAAGATAGATATCGCTGCAGTCCGTTATTGCGTAAGATGAATAGAGGAAAAAAGAAATTTTTTAACTAGCGTCTGTTCGAGTGCAAAGCGTATCGGGAACAAACGAGAGTTCTCGATATAATTTTTTTTCAAAAATCACTCGAAATGACGATGAATATATTATGAAAGGAGAAACTATTCCATATAAGATGTTATCTCAAGACCCTTATAGCAGTTGGTTGGGTATTGAAATTTTGGAATGTGAAATAGGGCGGTGTAAAGTTGGGATGACGGTAAGAAAAGAAATGCTAAATAGTATGGGCAAAGCCCATGGAGGAATCAGCTATGCATTAGCAGATACGGCTTTTGGATTTGCCGCGAATACGCATGGTAAATATGCGGTTTCAATAGAAACAAGCATCAATCATATTGAAGCATTAAATGAAGGTGATGAGTTGGTAGCGGAATCGGTAATAGAAAAAGTAAATAATAAATTGGGTTTCAATATTATAGAAGTTAAACGTAAGGAAGAATTAGTGGCACTTTTTAAAGGTGTGGTTTATAGAACTCAAAAGGATTGGGAAAAATGAAAGTTAAAACTGAAAAATTTAAAATAATAAATTGAAAAGTAATTCCAAATATAATCTGCAAGAGAGATTAGTAGTGTTTTCGGCATTAATTATTTCCAATGTTTCTATTTTGAAGAAAGGCTTTGCAACAGAGCACTTAATAAAACAATTAATTCGTTCTGTAACTTCATCTGCTCTAAATTATGGAGAAGCCCAAGGCGCTGAATCAAAAAGAGATTTTATTCATAAAATGAAAATATGTTTAAAAGAATTGCGAGAGTCACAAGTTAATTTACAAATTCTTGAAAAATCAAATTTAGTAGAGAATAAAGAGGTTTTTGAATTAATCATTAAAGAATGTAATGAGCTGGTCGCTATTTTCACCTCAAGTATTAAAACAACAAATAAAAGAATCGAAAAATAATAAATGTAAAATTATAGAAATGCAAGGTATTAAAATCAACTTTTACATTTCAACTTTTACATTTCAACTTTTATATTTTGAATGGAAGCATATATAATAGACGGTATTAGAACACCAATAGGCAACTATAAAGGAACCTTGTCTGCTGTAAGAACGGATGATTTGGGAGCATTGGTAATTAAAGAGGTAGTAGCTCGTAATCCAAATATTCCTAAAGAAGCTTATGATGATGTAATTATGGGTTGCGCAAACCAGGCAGGTGAAGATAACCGCAATGTAGGGCGTATGGCATCACTTTTAGCTGGATTACCCTTTACAGTTCCTGGAGAAACTGTGAACCGATTATGCAGTTCGGGCTTATCTGCTATGATTCATGCAAACCGAGCTATTAAGGCCGGTGACGGAGATGTTTTTATAGCCGGTGGAGTAGAGAATATGACTAGAGGCCCTTATGTTATTGCAAAACCATCTACGGGATTTGGTGGAGATTCCAAAATGTACGATTCTACCTTTGGATGGCGTTTTATCAACCCTAAAATGCAAAAACTCTACGGAACAGACGGTATGGGAAATACTGCCGAAAATTTAGTAGAAAAATATAACATCTCTCGAGAAGACCAAGACGCATTTGCATATTGGAGTCAAATGAAAGCTACTAAAGCTCAAGAAAATGGGCGTTTGGCTAAGGAGATTGTCACTGTTGAAATTCCACAGCGTAAAAAAGATCCTATCCTATTTTCTAAAGATGAATTTGTAAAACCAACAACAACAAAAGCGATTTTAGCAAAACTGCGTCCAGCATTTAAAAAAGAAGGAGGTAGTGTAACTGCAGGAAATTCTTCTGGATTAAATGATGGCGCTGCGGCAACCATTATAGCATCTGAAGATGCCATTAAAAAATACAATCTTAAACCCTTGGCAAGAATAGTAAGTTCTGCAGTGGTAGGTGTGGAACCAAGGATAATGGGTATTGGTCCTGTTGAAGCCTCTAATAAGGCATTGGCAAAAGCTGGATTGACCATGGAAGATATGGATGTCATAGAATTGAACGAAGCATTTGCTGCCCAAGCATTGGCTTGTACTCGGGCATGGGGATTGGCGGATAATGACCCGAGATTGAATCCAAATGGCGGTTCTGTAGCTATAGGTCATCCTTTAGGTGTAACGGGTGCTAGAATTGCATATTCCGCCGCTTTGGAATTACATGAACAACAAAAAAAGTACGCTTTAGTTACAATGTGCATAGGTGTAGGACAAGGCTATGCTGCGATTATAGAAAGAGTGTGATTATGAAAAAAGTACCACATTATATAAAAGGGCAATGGGTAGAAGGTAAAGAAGAAGGAACACCAGTTCTTGATGCCGTAACAGGAGAAGCTTTTACCAGTATCGCTATTGAAGGTTTAGATATTCCGGAAACCTTAGAATATGGAAGAAATAAAGGAGGAGCTGTTCTTCGCAAAATGACTTTCCAAGAAAGAGGTAATATGCTTAAGAAACTAGCACTTTACTTAAATAAAAGAAAGGAAGCATTTTATGACTTAAGTTACAGGACTGGAGCTACCAGAGTAGATAGTTGGATTGATATAGAAGGTGGTTTTGGTAATCTTTTTGCCAATGCATCTTTGCGTAAGCTGTTTCCAAATCAACCGTTTCATGTGGAAGGAGACCCTATAGATTTATCTAGGGGAGGCAGATTTATGGCACATCACATTATGGTACCTAAAAAAGGAGTAGCTGTCCATATTAACGCCTTTAACTTTCCTGTTTGGGGTATGTTAGAGAAATGTGCTGTCAATTGGATGGCAGGAATGCCAGCTGTGGTGTTACCTGCACCGTCTTCTTCGTATTTAGCAGAAGCAGTAGCTAGAGAAATAATAAATTCAGGCATTTTACCAGAAGGTGCTTTACAGATTATTAATGGAACGGTTAAAACGATACTCGATACGGTAACATCGCAAGATGTGGTAACATTTACTGGTTCTGCAACAACAGGACGTTTGTTAAAAGCACATCCGCGTTTGATTGAAGAAGCAGTGCCTTTTACTATGGAAGCAGATTCTTTAAATGCTTCTATTTTAGGACAAGATGCAGTTCCTGGGACTCCCGAATTTGATTTGTTCGTAAAGGAAGTGCGAAAGGAGATGACGGTGAAAGCCGGACAAAAATGTACAGCTATAAGACGAATTATAGTTCCTGAAAATCTTGTTGAGGATGTGCAGATTGCTCTTGGAAAGGCATTGGACAAAGTAACTATTGGAGATCCAAGATTAAAAGAAGTAAGAATGGGTTCTTTGGTAAGTCAACAACAGGTACAGGCGGTACGAGATTCTGTAAACGATTTAGCAAAAGAAGCAGAAATAGTTTACGGTGATTTAGATAAGATTGAAACTATTGGAGCAGACGCTAAAAAAGGAGCATTTATTAGCCCAATTTTATTACGGGCGGACCATCCTTTTCAGAATACAATTATCCACGAGCGTGAAGCTTTTGGTCCTGTTAGTACCATTATGCCTTATAAGAATTTGGGTGAGGCTATTACTTTGGCACAAATGGGTAAAGGTTCTTTAGTGTCGTCAATCACCACTTTTGATGATAAGATTGCTAAGGAATATGTAGTAAATGCAGCAAGTCATCATGGCCGTATTTTGGTTTTAAATAGAGAAAACGCCAAGGAAAGTACAGGACATGGTTCTCCATTGCCTAATCTAGTCCATGGAGGCCCAGGTAGAGCAGGAGGAGGAGAAGAAATGGGTGGTATGCGTGGTATAAAACATTATTTGCAACGTACAGCTATCCAAGGAACCCCAACAACTTTAACGGAGATTACCGGAATATATCAGGCCAATGCAAAATATAAAGAAGCGGCACAACACCCGTTCAAATATCATTGGGAAGATATTGAAGCAGGAATGTCCTTAAAAACACATAAACGTACGTTGACCGATACCGACATCATCAACTTTGCAAATGTTACATGGGACCATTTTTATGCTCATACCGATATAACGTCCTTAGATGGGAGCATATTTGAAAAGCGTACCGCGCATGGATATTTTATCATTTCAGCTGCGGCGGGATTATTTGTTTATCCAAATAAAGGACCGGTTGCTGCAAACTATGGCTTAGAAGAGTGTCGTTTCCTAAGACCGCTTTACCATAACGATACCATTTATGTAAGACTAACCTGTAAGCAAAAAGTAGATCGAGATGTTGCGGGAGCAGAACATCCAAGCGGTATCGTAAAATGGTTTGTTGAGGTTTTTGACACAGAAGATGAGTTGGTTGCTATTGCAACAATCCTCACCATGGTTCAAAAGAAACAAGAAACTTTTGTAGAAATGACCGAAACTAAAATTAAGGAGTGTTTTGCTAAACTTGATGAAAAAACTACACCTACATGGGGGAATATTAGTGCGCAATGCTTGGTAGAACACTTGGAATATAGTTATCGAATTGCTTCAGGAGAAATTCAAGATTTTAAAATTTCTACACCAGAGAAAATTATAGAAAAAGTGCACGCTACCTTATATAATTATGATAAGATGCCGCATGATTATGATTTTCCCCTAGCTGAAAAATCAGATATAAATAACCCCAAGCATGAGAATTTGACTATAGCAAAAGAAAGGATGTTAGAGGCTAGAGAGCAATATTTAGAATTTTTTAATGCAAATCCAGAAGAAAGAACAAAAAACCCTGTCTTTGGATTCTTAAATAGATATGAATGGGCGCTATTGGAGCGAAAGCATTTAAATCATCATTTTGAACAATTCAATTTGCTATAACAAACTGAATTGTTCAAGGTGACTCCCGAGTCATCGGGAGCCGTTTAAAATAAGAATTGAAATTTTGAAACACTATGTTTACATAATTACAAATAAAAAGCGGGGTGTTCTATATATCGGAAAAACTAAAAGATTAAAAACAAGAATATATCAACATAAAACTAAAGCTCATCCAACAACATTCTCGGCGAGGTATAATTTGGATAAAGTAGTTTACTTTGAACAATTTAAAACAGAAGGAGAAGCTAGATTGAAAGAGAAACAAATGAAGAAATGGAACAGGGCTTGGAAAATTGAATTAATAGAAAAAACGAATCCCGATTGGACGGATTTATATGAAATTTTGAAATAATAATCTTAAAATAGATTCCCGATTACTCGGGAACACAAAAGCGTGATGACAGCACCTTATGTTACATTAACTGTTGAGGAACAGATAGGATTTATAGAATTTTTTCATCCAGCCCATAATTCACTTCCAGGGGATATTCTGGCAGAATTAGCGCAAACAATTACGAATGCTGGAAAAGATGATGCTATAAAAGTAATCGTTTTAAAAAGCGGCGGAGACAGGACTTTTTGCGCAGGAGCCAGCTTTAAAGAACTTGTTGCGATTAATGATGCAGAAACAGGTAAAACCTTTTTTTCAGGCTTTGCTAATGTTATTAATGCGATGCGAAAGTGTCCAAAATTTATTATCGGTAGAGTGCAAGGAAAAACTGTTGGTGGTGGTGTTGGATTAGCCTCTGCAACAGATTATTGCATGGCAACAAAATTTGCTGCTATAAAATTGAGCGAGTTAAATATTGGTATTGGCCCCTTTGTAGTAGGGCCAGCGGTTGAAAGGAAACTGGGACTAAGTGGAATGTCTCAAATTGCTATTGATGCCAACTCATTTTACCCAGCAGAATGGGCAAGAGATAAGGGGCTTTTTACTAAAGTTTTTGAGGATACAGCAACTTTAGATAAAGAGGTATTGGCATTTGCTAAAAACTTATGTACCTACAATCCAGAAGCAATGTCTAAAATGAAAGCGATGTTTTGGAAAGGTACAGAGGATTGGGATACTTTACTTATGGAACGTGCTGTCATTAGTGGAACCTTAGTTTTAAGTGATTTTACCAAAGAAACCTTGAAAAGATATAATTAGTAATGGTATACAGTTTTAAAGGATACATACCTGTAATACATGAAAGTAGTTTTGTGCATCCTTTGGCTGCTATAACCGGTAATGTAATCATTGGAAAAGACTGTTATATAGGACCAGGAGCTGCTATAAGGGGAGATTGGGGACAGATTGTTTTAGAGGATGGCGTTAATGTACAAGAAAATTGCACGGTACATATGTTTCCTGGAAAATCTATAACCTTAAAAGAAAGTGCGCATATAGGTCATGGAGCTATTATTCATGGCGCCAATATTGGACGTAATGTATTGGTGGGGATGAATACTGTAATTATGGATGATGCAGAAATTAGCGATGAGAGTATCGTAGGAGCAATGGCTTTCGTAAAAGCAGGAACTAAAATACCTAAACGTAGTTTGGTTGTTGGGAATCCCGCTAAAGTAATAAAACAAGTTAGCGATGATATGATTGCCTGGAAAACTAAAGGAACGCAATTGTATCAGAAGTTGCCGGCAGAATGTCACGAGAGTCTAAAACCAGTAGAACCTCTGAGAGAAGTTCCGGAAGATAGAAAAAAGCAAGAAGCTTTGTATGATACCCTTAGGGATTTCATGAATAAGTAAGACGAGATATTCTTTAAAAAAGAAGATACAATGTATAAACTAACAAACGCTAGTTAACTAATGTCGAAGCTGGAACTAAAAATGCCCAGAATGGGCGAAAGCATTACGGAGGGAACAATCATTGATTGGATTGTTAAAGAAGGTGATTCTTTTAAAGAAGGTGATATTCTTTTGGAAGTTGCTACCGATAAAGTTGATAACGAAGTGCCTGCTAATGCCTCCGGTGTTTTGGTTAAAACCTTGTTTAATCCAAAAGATGTAGTACAAGTAGGAGAGGTCATTGCTATTTTAGAACTAGATGGAGAAGTTGCGGAGGGCAGCAGCGTTGCTAAAGAGGAGAAAACATCCGATGCTCAGATTTCAAAAGAGACAACATCTAAACAAAGATTAAAAACTAAGAAAGTAAAGTCTGTTGCAACTTCCAATGCGATACGAAATAATACATTTTACTCTCCTTTAATTGTCGGAATTGCCAAAGAACAACATGTTAGTTATGAAGAGTTGGCTAGAATCCCGGCTACGGGAGCTGATGGCCGTCTTAAGAAGAGCGATTTATTCAACTATATTAATGAAGGCAGGCCATACCAATTTGTACAACCAGTGGCAGAACCTGATCCAACGGCATACAGAATTCCGCAACTAAATCTAGATAAAGGCACTGGTAAGATTGTTGAGATGGACCGAATGCGCCAAATGATTGCGGACCATATGGTGTATTCCAAACACACATCGCCGCATGTGACAGCATATGTAGAAGCAGACCTTACGGATATGGTAAATTGGAGAAATGACAATAAGGAAAAGTTCCAGGAAAAATATGGAGAACGATTAACCTTTACACCATTATTTGTAGAAGCTGTTTCAAAGGCAGTTAAGGATTTTCCCATGATTAATGTTTCTGTTGATGGGAACAACATCATTGTTAAAGAAGACATTAACATTGGTATGGCTACAGCTTTACCAAGTGGCAATCTAATTGTTCCTGTTGTAAAAAATGCAAATCAAAAGAACCTTAAAGAACTTGCTTCAGAGGTAAATAAACTGGCAGCAAAAGCCAGGGAGAATACATTAAGTGGAGATGATATTAAGGGAAGCACTTTTACCATTTCTAACGTAGGCACTTTTGGGAGTTTAATGGGGACACCTATTATTAATCAACCTGAAGTTGCCATACTTGCACTGGGCATCATCAAAAAAAGAGCAGAAGTACTAACCACGGAAAAAGGTGACGAAATAGCTATCCGTAGCATGATGTACTTATCGCTTTCTTTTGATCATAGGGTTGTGGATGGTTATTTGGGGGGTTCATTTTTAAGAAGAGTGGGAGATTATTTAGAAAAGTTTGATACTAATAGAACAATTTAATGAGGCATATTTCAATTACTAAAACCACTACATCTAAAGTGGATTTGTTGGATTTTAACAACATCCCTCTTGGGACCACATTTACGGATCATATGTTTATTTGTGATTATGAAAATGGAGAATGGTTAAATCCAAGAATAGAACCTTTGGCTTTAATTCCTACGCATCCAGCAGCAATGGCATTGCATTATGGACAGGCAATTTTTGAGGGTATGAAAGCCACTAAACATATAAATGGGACTCCTTTATTGTTTAGACCAACATTAAATGCTGCGCGCTTAAATTTTAGTGCTAGGCGCATGGGGATGCCAGAATTTCCTGAAGACTTGTTTGTAGAAGGTTTAGAAAAACTGGTAGCGCTAGAAGAAAACTGGATTCCACCCCAAAAAGGAAGTGCACTTTACCTTAGGCCTTTTATGTATGCAGATGAGGCTTTTATTGGAATGCGCGCCTCTACCAAATACAAATTTATCATTATGGCCTCGCCTGCAGGACCTTTCTTCTCTAAACCTATAAGATTGTATGCGGAGACTAAATACATACGAGCAATTGAAGGGGGAACAGGAGAGGCAAAAGCAGCAGGAAATTATGCAGCAGCCATTAGACCTACTGAACTGGCCAAAGAAAAAGGGTATAATCAGGTTTTGTGGTTAGATGGTAAAGACTTCAACTATATTCAAGAGGTTGGAACAATGAATATCTTTTTTAAGATAAAAGGAACGTTCTATACCCCAAGCCTAGACGGTGCTATATTAGATGGCATTACTAGAAAGAGTGTAATAGAATTGCTAAAAGCTGAAGGATATCAAGTAAACGAAAATCCAATTACCATAAACGAACTTTTAAGAGCATCAAAAGAGGGTACTTTGGAGGAAGCTTTTGGCACAGGAACGGCTGTCGGTATCGCCATGATTAATGAAATAGGTTATAAAAACCAGACTATTACTCTGACTAAAGGGAATAAAGTAGGACAGTTAGTACTAGATAAAATAAATGGAATTCGTTCAGGGGAATATTCAGATACACATAACTGGATGGTGGCAATAGAAAAAGAAACAGCTTAAAAAAGATTCCTACTTCTTGGGAAATTAATATGAAGAAACAAGCATTAAAAATAGGTTTTAACAAACTTTGCACTGCCAAGGCGATGACACTATTGTACGAGGAGAATTTTAAAACAGTCTCCAAATATGTGCATGCTACGTCTAGAGGACATGAAGCCATACAGATTGCTTTAGGGATGCAATTGCTGCCGCAAGATTATGCCTTTCCGTATTATAGGGATGATGCGATGTTGCTTGCAATAGGGATGCAACCTTATGATTTAATGCTGCAGCTATTAGCCAAAAAAGAAGACCCCTTCTCTGGAGGAAGAACTTATTATTCGCATCCTAGCTTAAAAGATGATGATAAACCGAAAATCCCACACCAATCTTCAGCAACTGGAATGCAGACTATTCCAGCTACCGGTGTTGCTATGGGAATGCAGTATCTAGAAAAGCAAGGTTTAGAAAATCCTATCACTAAAAGTAGTAGTTCCAAAGAAAACCCTATTACCATATGCTCCTTAGGAGATGCATCGGTTACTGAGGGTGAAATAGCGGAAGCTTTTCAAATGGCAGCGCTAAAGCAAATGCCTATTCTATATTTAGTACAAGATAATGGTTGGGACATTTCTGCAAATGAAGCAGAAACTAGAGCTCAAAACGCGTATGAATATGCTCAGGGCTTTAAAGGATTGGAAGCTATTTCTATAGATGGTGCCAATTTTATAGAAAGTTATGAAGCCCTGGAAAAAGTAATTAAGACAATCCGAAAAGAACGACGACCATTTTTGGTGCATGCTAAAGTTCCGTTGTTAAATCACCATACTTCAGGAGTTCGGATGGAATGGTATCGAGACGATTTGGAAGAAGCACGTTCTAGAGATCCATATCCAGTATTAAAGCAGCAACTTTTAGATAATGGTTTTACCGAGGATGAAATCAAAAATATCGAGTCAGAGGCAGAACAGAAGGTAAAAACCGATTTTGAAAAAGCTTTGCAGGCCCAAGATCCAGGGCCTGAAGATTTGTTTACCCATGATTTGGCGCCTACCCCTATAGTGGAAGAACTTGGAGAGCGCTCCCCAGCGCGTGTGGATGGAGAAAAAGTTGTAATGGTAGACTGTGCTTTATTTGCCGTGGAAGAGCTGATGAAAAAACACAAGGAATGTCTTTTATATGGTCAAGATGTTGGTGGCAGGTTAGGCGGTGTTTTTAGAGAAGCAGCAACCTTAGCACAAAAGTTTGGGGATGATAGGGTATTTAATACACCAATCCAAGAAGCTTTTATTGTAGGTTCAACAGTTGGGATGAGTGCTGTAGGACTCAAACCCATTGTAGAAGTGCAGTTTGCAGACTATATCTGGCCAGGGCTGAATCAGCTCTTTACAGAAGTAAGTAGAAGCTGCTATCTGTCCAATGGAAAATGGCCAGTTAGTATGATTTTAAGAGTCCCAATTGGCGCTTATGGCAGTGGAGGGCCTTACCACTCTTCGTCCGTAGAAAGTGTGATTACCAATATAAGAGGCATTAAAATTGCTTACCCAAGCAATGGAGCTGACCTTAAGGGCTTGCTTAAAGCAGCATATTATGATCCCAATCCGGTAGTTATTTTAGAGCATAAAGGCTTGTACTGGAGTAAAGTACCAGGAACAAAAGGTGCAACTTCAATAGAACCATCAGAAGATTACGTTTTGCCTTTTGGGAAAGCTAATGTCTTACAGGAAATATGGAAACAAGAGAATGAAGAAACCGTAACCATTGTAAGTTATGGGATGGGTGTGCATTGGGCTATGAATGCTTCAAAAGGGTTGCGCAGTAAAGTTGAGGTAATCGATTTAAGAACTTTAGCACCATTGGATGAGGCTACTGTAATGACATCGGTTAAAAAAACAGGGAAATGTTTAGTAGTTACGGAAGAACCTTCCAACAATAGTTTTGCTAGAGCATTGGCAGGCAAAATACAAGAAGAATGTTTTACCTATTTAGATGCTCCAGTAATGACTATTGGTAGTGAGAACTTACCGGCAATACCATTAAATTCAACCTTGGAAACTACAATGATTCCTTCTACAGAGAAGATAAAAAATAAACTTATAGCGCTTTTGGAGTATTAGCTATAAGTACTGCGATAGCATACTTTAAGAGGAATACATCGAGATGAAAAAAGTCTAGGTTAATGCCTAATCCTTTTTATAAAATAAAGCGAAGTAGTTGTTTCACTTTTGCCACATAAACACTCAAACTTAGTTATGCAACTACTTCGCTCACTTCTGAAGTATGCGTATTAATTAGCTGCTATTGCAGGGGGATATGCTTCAAGAATTTGAGAAACAAATTCTTTAATACGCTCTTCTTTCTTTTCAATGTTTTTAGTATTATTTAAGGTACCTGCACCACGACCTTGCCAAACTAGTTCCTTGCTTTTGGTATCAATAAGGTCTATATATAAGGAGCCTTCTGTTCTCGTAGATACGTTAGGACCAAAGCCACCGCCCCAACCAAAACCAGGACCCCAGGCCCATGGACTGTAGAAACCTCCCCAGCCCCAACCCCAGCCGCCCCAGCCAAAGTTGTTGTTGTAAACATCTACTTGTTCACGTTCTTTAGTAAATATGCTCACCAGTATATCGGGGTTTTGTGACTTGGTAAAACCACGAGAAGACATTTCTAAATCTATAGCTTTTAGAATTCGTTTTTTGTCAAGGTCAGAAATTTGAGCTTTATCAATTCCAGTTTTGTAAAACGCATAGGTCTTATATTCTTTAAAGTCAGTTTCGCGATCATAATCAGAAACTACACGTACAGAGACGCAGGAACTTAAAAATAAGACCGCAAGTAAAGGCAAGGCAAGAAATTTAATGTTTTTCATATCAATTTTTTTTCAGTTAAACCAAAATCCACACTATTTAAACCACAAAGACTATGCCGAAAATTGACATTTTACTATCTCGAATTGGTTTTTTGACTATATCCATATGGACAATGTCTACAGCCACTTTCACAACAATAACCCCGTTTAAGATGAAACTGTTCTGTAAACACTTTATATCCTTCTGGAGACAGGTAAAAATCACCCTCTTCAATGGGAATTAATTCTTTCATTTTCAATGGCTAATTATGTCCTTAAAGGTACATGTTTTGAAAATAAATGATAGGATTCTAATAGCTGCGATTAGGTTATCCACCGATTTTGTTAGTAATAACATCGAGTATTCTTACCATTAAACGAATTGAACTAATATATTTGAGTATCCCTCGTTTCAAGAATAGCAAATGGTTTTAGTATTTAAACATTTTTTTCGCAGAAACTATGTAGGTCTTACACTTTGGCCTTTTATCTTTGTTAAAGAAGATGGTCTCAAAGAAGATGTGGTATTAATAAATCACGAAAAGATTCACTTAAAACAACAATTGGAGCTTTTTATACTACCTTTTTACCTCTGGTATGTTGGCGAGTGGTTGTATAGAACCGTACTGTATTTAGATACGTACCGTGCGTATCAGAATATTTCATTTGAGCGAGAAGCTTATGCAAATGAAAAGGATTTGAGTTACACGCAACGAAGAAAACCCTACAGCTTTTTAAACTATATTTTTCGTCCTTAACTTTTGAATGTAGCAAATCAGAAAATTGATTTACCGTTATTGGATGAAAAGGGGATAAGCCTTTTTGTAAAACGAGAAGATACTATTCACCCTCTTATATCAGGGAACAAATACCGAAAGCTTAAATACAATATCCAAGAAGCTAAAAAGAAGAGCGTGTCAACCCTTCTTACTTTTGGTGGCGCATACTCCAATCATATAGCGGCAACTGCATGTGCAGGAAAAGAACAGGAGCTTAAAACCATTGGGGTTATTAGAGGCGAAGAATTAGTAGGCAAATGGAGGGCTAATCCTACTCTTAAATTAGCGAAGGAACATGGAATGCGTTTTCATTTTGTTTCTAGAGAAAATTATAGAAAAAAAGAAGCCCCTGAATTTTTAAAGGCGCTCAAGAAAAAATTCGGAGACTTTTATCTAATACCCGAGGGTGGCACAAATGAACTTGCTGTTAAGGGTTGTAAAGAAATACTAAACGCTAAAGATGTCAATTTTGATATAATCTGCAGCTGTGTTGGAACTGGTGGCACTTTAGCTGGTTTAATTAACGCTGCAAGACCTAATCAAACAGTTTTAGGTTTTCCTGCGTTAAAGGGTGATTTTCTAAAGAACGATATTCGTAAATTTGCCCAAAATGAAAATTGGGAACTGATTTCTGATTATCATTTTGGAGGTTATGCCAAGTTTACTGCTGAATTAGTAAATTTTGTTAGTGACTTTAAAGTACAAACAGAAATTCCATTAGAACCTATTTATACTGGGAAGCTATTTTATGGCTTACTAGATTTAATTTCTAAAGATTACTTTAAAAAAGGAACAAAAATACTTGCAATACATAGTGGCGGTTTACAAGGCATTTCTGGCATGAATATAGTATTAAAAGAGAAAAATTTACCCCAATTGAAATGATAAAACGTTTTGGTTATATAATCTTGGTGTTAATGCTTTTAGTAGGCTGTAAGGCTAAAAAACGAGCTACATCTAACACTAAAGTTACTACCGTTGAGAGAAAGAAGGGTGTCTATAAGCCAAATGATGGTATAGCTGGAACAAAATTTAATAAATCTGAATTATATCCTTTGCCTGCTGACCCAGGAAGATTTGTAATGTTCCCTATCAACTCTACTGCAGAATATATAGAGGAATTCGCTGAAATAGCGCAATATGAAATGCGTGCTTTTGGAATTCCTGCTAGTATTACACTTGCTCAAGGGATATTAGAAAGTGGTTCTGGAAAAGGACAATTAACCTTAAAAACCAACAATCATTTTGGAATAAAATGCCATACAGGTTGGCAAGGGGAGTACGACTTCCATGATGATGATGCCAAAGGGGAGTGTTTTAGAAAGTACAATCACCCCATGTTTTCTTTTCGGGACCATAGCATCTTTCTAGCTTCACGCTCACGGTATCGTTTTTTATTTAATTATCGTAGGGACGACTATAAAAAATGGGCTTATGGACTGCGACAGGCGGGGTATGCAACCGATAAAAAATATCCTCAAAAGTTAATTGCTTTAATTGAGAGATATGATTTAGATGCTTATGACGAGGAAGTGGTTCGTAATGGTTTAGATACGGTCCGTGAACCAAAAGAGTACGATGTATTTACTCATGTAATCGAAAAAGGTGATACGCTTTATGGACTGTCAAAAAAATACACCATTTCGGTTGATGAGATTATGCAACTAAATAACTTGGATAGTACGAATCTCGCTATAGGCCAAGTCATTAACCTAAGAAAAGCGAAAAATAAATAAATATAGAAACTTGTCAATTTGAGTGTAGTTCTGGATACAAAATTCTTTTAGAATTTCACTCTAACTGACGAATAGTAGATACACTAGTACATGCGATACCAAAGAAGCAGTGCCTTATTTGCAGAAGCAAAAAAATATATTCCGGGTGGAGTAAATTCTCCAGTAAGAGCATTTAAAGCCGTAGGTGGTGAGCCTATTTTTATCAAGGAAGCTAAGGGGGCTTACCTCTATGATGAAGACGATAATAAATATATCGACTATATTGCTTCTTGGGGTCCGCTAATTTTAGGACACGCCCATGAACCCGTTTTAAACGCGGTAATTGATAAAGCTAAAAAAGGAACTTCTTTTGGTATTCCTACGGAAATAGAAACTGAGCTTGCCAAACTTGCAGTAAGCATGGTTCCCAATATTGATAAAATCCGTTTCGTAAATTCTGGGACGGAAGCCTGTATGAGTGCAGTGCGTTTAGCGCGAGGGTATACAGGAAAAGATAAAATCATTAAGTTCTCTGGTTGTTATCACGGACATTCAGATTCATTTTTAATTCAAGCTGGGAGTGGAGCAGTAACTTTTGGTAGTCCTAACAGTCCTGGAGTTACAGCAGGTACGGCGAAAGATACTTTGTTAGCTGATTATAACGACTTGGAAGGGGTGAAAACCTTAGCTGCAGCAAATAAAGGAGAGATTGCCGCCATTATTATAGAGCCCGTAGCGGGTAATATGGGTTGTATTATTCCTTCGGATGCGTTTATTAAAGGGCTTAGGGAACTTTGCACCCAAGAAGGGATTTTATTGCTTTTTGATGAGGTGATGACCGGGTTTAGAATGGGTAAAGGTGGTGCGCAAGAAGCTTTGGGAATAGATGCGGATATTGTAATGTTCGGAAAAGTAATTGGCGGAGGTTTACCTGTTGGCGCTTTTGCAGCGCGAGCAGAAATTATGAGTCATTTAGCTCCGGAAGGACCAGTATACCAAGCAGGAACTTTAAGCGGAAATCCATTGGCGATGAGTGCTGGTTTAGCAATGCTTACAGAACTTAATAACAAGCCAGAGACCTTTACAAGCTTAGCTGCTAAAACCGAATACTTACATAAAGGTATTGCTGAGGTTTTAACTGAGAAAGGCGTTACACACCAAATCAACCGATTTGGAAGTATGATTTCGGTACACTTTTGCGAGGAGCCAGTTGTTGATTTTTCATCTTCTGCAAAAGGTAATAATGATACTTTTAAAAAATACTTTCATGGCATGTTAGATCAAGGCATTTATTTACCACCTTCAGCATTTGAAAGTTACTTCTTAAATGATGCAATAAGCTATGCAGATTTGGATAATACTATTGAGGCGGTTGGTAAGGTGTTTTAGACCTCCATATTTTCCATCCAAAAAACAGACAAGAAAAAACCAAAACTCCTAAAGCCAAATAGTGAAACCAAAAAGGCGCTGCACCTTCAAAATCACCTTTTACACGCGCGACATAGGTAATTATCATCACGATGCTCACATAGTAAAAATAGACGAGCTGTAGCCCTAGTTTAATTTTATGAAGTAGTAATGGTGCTAAAACAATCATAAGATATGCCAAGGCACCACCAGTAAGTTTTATTGGAACAATAGGGATATTGTTTAAAATAACATTGGTAGCTAAAAATCCAAAATGTATTATATGCACTACTGCAAAAAGCAACAACCAATTACGCAGTGGGGTGTTTTCTTTTAGCGGTTTTGGATGTGCAGAAGCAAAGCGGTAAAAAGTAATTAAAAATACACCAAATGATAAGCGTCCAGAATATCTAGCAGCGTATCTAAAAGTTTCTTCAATAGAAGGTTGAGTGAGGTAACAAAGGATAAAAATTACAATTTCGGCAAGTATGCCAATTAGTAATAAGTTTTTTAGCGTGCGTTTCATATAAGAGATTGGTTAGCCTTATTCAAAAAACAAAGAAAAAGGATAGAATTTAAAATTGATGATTTAAGATAGGGTTAAAATCTTACTGGAATAATCTTGGCACTGTTTTATTTGTCAAAATAAGACTCAACACACTAAAAGGCAATGATTTACGTTTTTATTAAACCTTAAATCAAGTTAATCATGAAATTAAAAAACTACTTACTTACTTTATTGTTAAGTATTACCATCTTATCAAATGGATTCGCCTCTGATGTGGAGACCAAGCGCTGTGCCAACTATGAAAAAGGCACAATTACCCTAAAGAATGGTAAGACATTAGAAGCATACATTTATGTAGACTATTGTAATCCTCACCTATTTCAGCAAAGTTTAAGAACAATCAACGAAAAGTCTTATAAGAAATATAAAAAGGGGAAAAAGATAAAAAAGAAGGCTATTGAAAAATATAAAACCAAGCATATAAGAGGTTTTGTACTTGAGAGTGGTAGGGAATTCCGTCAGATAAAATATGCCAATATGCTTTCAAGCAAGAATTCGGATATGTTGCCAAAGCGTTACCTGCTAGAGGTAGTTGCGGATGGAGATATTACTATTTATAGAAAGTATTACAGGACCCAGAATGGTTTTATTTATAAACCTGTTATGGATTCTAGGCTAGCAGGTGGCCCAGAGCATATAGATTTTATGACTAGTAATTTTGAAATTTTATATCAAAAAGATAAAAGCAAGAACCCAAGAAATATCAGAAATGCCAATCTTAAAAATTTGTTTGGAGATAATACAGAGATCCTACAAAAATTTCAGGATGGGGATTATGAATTTAGAGTACAGTTTCAGAGGCAAGCATCGTTTTCAGCCAACTGTGACCTACCTTTTTTAGAGGCTCTTGTAGAAATGGTAAGTGATTATAATGGAGAAAGAAAGGATAGTTTTGCCAATACTATTTTTGAGCAGTAATAGTCATTTTTTTTCAATATAAAGACGGGTAATTGTTTTTTAAAACTAGTTGCCCGTCTTTATATTTTAATCCCTGATTACGGTTCGTAAAAATAGCTCTACCATTTCTGATTTACCTAAGGGTTCCAAAAAGCAAGTGTAAATATTAATAGCCACAGCAAGATAAGTGGCAGGATGCTTAAGTTTTTTAAGCTTCCATGCTGCTATTAGAATCATTGAGATAATCAAAAACTGAGTAAAATAGGTTGGCCCCATTATATTAATATTAGGCCAATCTTCAAGATTTTTAAAAACATAAATATTTTGAATACCTCTGCCTAGGGCGGGCATCATAATTAAAAAAACAGTACTAATAAGCCACCAGGCATGGCTTTCTAGATTTTTTCTATGGACAATCCCCATAATTACAGCGTAGCCAAAAGCTAGTATCATTGGAATTTCTACAGCGGCGACACCAATAAAGAACCAAGGTTCAAAAGGTCCAAATCTATCAGCAAACTGAGCAGCATCATTAGCGTTTGTAATATCTCTAAACATCATGCTTAAGGCAGTAATGCAGACACCACCAGCTAGAAACATTCCTATTATACCATTAGTGCGATGTTTTACCAATTGGCCATGTGTAGCATAGTATGGTTGAATAATAAGATATAAATACCAAATGGTTCCAGTCCAATAATGAATGTGCACAGACCACCCATTATCTGTGAAATCACCCCAATAATCCCTAAAAATTCCGAATTGCATAAACACCATAGGAATAATCATCCATAGGTGCAGGCTCTTGTATTTTTCCATTTTGTATGCGTTGTTTAAATTGAAAGGTCTTAATGGAAAAGACTGATAACAAGATAGTTAAACTGTTTTGGGCTTAAACCCACTTTTGTGTGAATGGTATGTTTTTAATGATTTTCTGATTAGAAAAATAATGCTTAGTGCTTTTTTCTTAATGCTATTAAACCAAAAAGAGGCCCTAAGGCTAGAAACATAAATAGGTATTCATTTGTGATTAGTTTTTGTAGTAAGGGAATTACCTGTAAACTCACAATAGTAATAGCAAAACCTATACTATTAACAATAGTTAGTGCCGTTCCTTTTATTTCTATTGGAGCGTTTTGTGCTACTAGTGTAGAAAATAATGGAGAATCTGCAATCACGACCATTCCCCAAAACAACAAGAACACTATAAAAACCGGAGTAGGGGCATAAAGCAAAAGTAACGGGGATACCAAGCAGCATATGCCAGAGAGAAATAATGCTGTTGCTGCGGTACGTTTGATACCGCTGCGTTCAGATATATAGCCTCCAAGTACACATGCCATTCCGCCAACTGCAATTACCCAAAAGGACCAGAATGAAACTGGGAAAGCGTAGTTGCCCTGCAACTCGGCATGTAGGCCAAGTAAAAAAGGAACAAACGCCCAAAAAGTATAGAGTTCCCACATATGTCCAAAATAGCCAAAGGCAGCAGCCCTAAAATCTTTCTTTTTAAACACCGAAAAGCAAGCCGTAAAATTTAGTTGTTGACTCTGTTTTCTATAAGGTCCATTGGGGACTAAAAAGACCATGAGTAACCCGCCCAAGATTGCTAGTGCAGATGTTGCATAAATTACATACTGCCAAGGGAATACAGCTGAGAGCCATTTTAAAAGATGTGGAAGTGCTGTTCCCAGAACCAAAGCCCCTACAAGGTAACCTAGGGATTTGCCCAAACCTTTATCAAAATAATCCGCAGCTATCTTCATCCCTACCGGGTAAATACCTGCCAGAAAAAAGCCTGTAAAAAAGCGGAATAGCAATATGCTTGTCCAACCATTACCTTCCCAAACTATTCCCAGATTAAAAATTGCGCCAAGAACAGCGCACCACAAAAATACTTTTGAAGGGGAATAACGGTCCGTTAGGGTTAGCATGGCAAAAAGTAATGTACCAATAATAAAACCAAGCTGCACGGCAGCAGTAATATTACCAAAACTATTTTCTCCTAAGTTAAAATGACCAATTAAGGAAATCAAAACGCCGTTACCAGCAAACCAGAGCGAAGTACAAAAAAATTGCGCAACAACTATAATGGGTAGAATGTGTTTTGGAACTTTCATGGTGGGGAATAACTGGATTATTGTTATTGAAAATTTAGGATTTAATTCGCCAAGGAGGATTCAAACGATTTTCGCCAGCAAAGTATAGGATTATGTTATTTCCGTCGGGATCTTTTAGTCGAGCTTCACGCCATAACCAAGATTTATCGTTAGGCAATTCATCAAACGGAATACCTTTTGAGGCTAGTTTTCCAACAAGGGCATCCAAATCCTCACACTCAAAATAAACATAAATACCATCTCCTTTTGGAAGTTCTTCAACTAAATGCACGGAGAATGTGGCATTGCCAATTGGGCATACAAAACGAGCGTAATGGGGTAAAGCTTCAACAATAAGCTCTAGGCCTAAAGCTTTATAGAAAAGAATGGATTTCGGAATATCTTTAGAAGGAACGGTAATTTGGTTGAGGTTCATTCCTTAAAAATAAGACAATCTCTTAAATAAAACTTCGTGCCTAAAAGTTCTATATCATGCCTTATTCTTTTAATCGATATTGATAAGGGTTACTTCCGGGGGTCTCTTTTTTAAGCTTTGGAAGCCGTTCAAAAATTCCTGTGGACAATATCTTTTTTTGAAATCGACTACGGTCTAATTTTTCGTTTAATACGGTTTGGTGCAGTCGATGTAGTTCCGGCATGGTAAACTCATCTGGGAGTAAATTATACGTTAAATGCTCTTTTTGAACATCTTCTTTAAGTCGATTTCTAGCAGTAGTAGCTATGGTTTTATGGTCTAACCACATTTCGGGTAAATCATCAAAATCAAACCAAGCAACAGCATCATCAAACTCTCCGGGAATAGGATGGGTGTTTTCTATGTCCACTAAGGAATAGTAAGCAAGCGTCACAAAACGATTATTAATCCAATAATCATTACTCCATTCTAGCCCATTCCTATCAAAATACTGTTTAAACTCGTCCGTGAACTTTCGGTCTTTATTTCCAAAAACAGATAAAAACTTAAAATGGGGCTCGTTTAAAAGGGTACGCTCCTTTAAAATTCTAGTAACAGCATTATCTACAGATTCATCTAGTTTAATATATCCACCAGGGAGCACCCATTTTTCACCTAGTTGTAGCAAAAGACATTTTAACTTATTGTCTTTATACCCAATGATTACAAGGTCTATAGATAGGTTGGATAGGAAATAATCGGCACCATTTTCTAGAATTTTTTTAATCTCCATAATGCAAAAATACTGTTTTGTGGCGTTTCGTCACAAAAAATATTATATTTGTGTCCAATTGTCACAATTATAATATCATGAAGAAAAAAATAGTTCTCGCTTTAAAGATTTTAGGGGTTTTAGTGCTCTTGTTAGTAATCGCAGGATTTTTTATGGCACGCCATTTTAGCAAAACCTTTTTAAGTTTTGAAGATGATTATGCTGAGAAAAAAGATTTTAAGGAACTAACCGTAGCTGGTTATACCTTTTTAGATAGAAATGCTAATGGAGAACTGGATGTATATGAAGATAACAGAAAAACTATTCAGGAGCGCGTGAACGATGTATTATCTAAAATGACAATGGAAGAGAAGCTCCATTTGCTAAAAGGCTCGGGCTTGGCTTCTGCAATGGGCCGGACAGAACCGGGTGAAGGCATCGCTGGCGCTGTTGGGACTATTGTACCTACACCAAGACTGGGCATTCCTACCGTTTATTTATCAGATGGACCTGCAGGACTTCGTATTCAACCTACTCGAGAAGGGGATGAGAATACCTACTATTGTACCGCTTTCCCCATTGCGACACTTTTGGCTTCTTCATGGAATCAAGATTTGGTGGGTGAAGTGGGTAATGCCATGGGTAAAGAAGCTTTAGCGTATGGGATTGATGTTATTTTGGGTCCAGGTGCTAACATGCACCGCCATCCCTTATGCGGGCGTAATTTTGAGTATTATTCGGAGGACCCTTTGCTAAGTGGATATATGGGAGCTGCTATTGTAAATGGTATAGAATCTAACGGTATAGGGACAGCCGTAAAACACTACGTAGCTAACAACCAAGAAACGGAAAGGACTTTTAATGATGTTAAAGTGTCTGAACGTGCTATGCGCGAAATTTACTTAAAGGGTTTTGAGATTATTGTGGAAAAAGCGCAGCCATGGACTATTATGTCTTCTTACAATAAGGTGAATGGAACTTATGTTGCGGAGAGCGAATATTTATTGACGGATGTATTAAGAAACGATTGGAATTTTAAAGGTTTGGTAATGTCCGATTGGTTTGGTGGCAGGGACCCGGTTGCCATGATTAGCGCAGGAAACGATTTATTAGAACCTGGCACCAATAGACAATGGAAAGCTATAACCGAAGCTGCTGAAAATGGAGAATTACCAGAGGCAGCTATAGATAGAGCAGCTCGTCGTATCCTTACCTTGATATTTAATACCAAAAAAATGGAGAATTATAGGTTTGGTAACAATCCGGACTTAAAAGCACATGCTGAGGTTACGCGTCAGTCTGCTGCAGAAGGTATGGTATTACTTAAAAATGAAAATGCGCTACCGCTTAGTCCAGGTCTAAATATAGCACTCTTAGGAACTACATCATATAATTTTATAGCAGGTGGAACGGGTTCTGGTGATGTAAACGAAGCATATACCATTTCTTTGGAAGAAGGTCTTTCCAATGCTGGGTATAAAGTAAATCAAAAAGCAAGTGATGCCTATATGGCTCATAAAGCTGCTAACCTCGAAGCTTTTAAAAAACCTGAGGGCATGGATGCTATTTTTAATCCCTTTACGCCACCTGAGATGAATTATACTTCGGCGCAATTGGACGAGATTGTTGCTACATCAGATATTGGAATTTTAACTCTTGGAAGAAATGCTGGTGAAGGTGGCGACCGTGTTGAGGTTAACGACTTTTTAATGTCTAACGAAGAACAAGTTCTAATTGAAGCTGCAAGTGCTGCTTTTCAGAATACAGGTAAAAAATTGATTGTAGTATTAAATATTGGAGGTGTCGTAGAAACTGCTTCTTGGAAAGCAAAACCAGATGCTATTGTTTTGGCATGGCAGGGCGGGCAAGAAGGTGGAAATTCTGTAGCTGATATTTTGAGCGGAAAAGTGAATCCTAGTGGTAAACTTCCAGTGACATTTCCAGTGAATTTGGCAGATCACGCATCCCACGCTAATTTCCCAGAAGGTGGCGATACTTGGTCATTACCGCAAATGTTAACAGGACTTATGTTTCCACCAGACGAACGACCAGAAGCTAAAAAAGTGCGTAATCGGGATTATACCCATTATGATGAAGGCGTTTATATAGGATATCGTCATTTTGATAAAAAGAGCATGGACGTTTCCTATCCTTTTGGCTATGGGCTATCCTATACTAATTTTGAATATGGGGCTATGGATGTGGTTGTTGAAAATGACACCATAAATCTGGCATTAACTATTAAAAATATTGGTACTGCAACAGGAAAAGAAGTCATACAGGTATATTCGGAAAAGTTGAATACTACTATTGATAGACCAGTGCAAGAACTTAAAGCTTTTGCAAAAACAGAAAGCTTGCTTCCTGGGGCAATAGACAGTATAGCCATCCAAATCCCAGTAAAGGAGCTACGGTATTGGAATGAGGAAAACAAAGCTTGGGCTATGGAAAAAGGCATTTATGCTATTAAAGCTGCTGCATCATCTAGAGATATCAAGCAAATTGTTCAAATAGAATTATAAGCTAGTCACCTATTGGAATGCCACTGATGTAATACCCAAGCTTCTTTCCATTTGCTTTGGTAGCCTCGGCAATGGTCCATTTGTAATTTGGGTTTTTGTTTTCGCCCAGTAGCTGTTGAATATCTTTAAAGGTGTAAGTACGCATTAATGATGCTTGACCGTCCCATGCATAAACAATAGGGATTAAAGGTATTAGATACGTAAATACAATTTGACTTAGGGATAACGGACGAACAAAAAGCGTCATTACCAAACTCATAATAATAAGTATGGTAAGCGAAATGGGCAGAAGTAAACACCAAATAAGTAGCGGTATATTGTTTTTTGCCAATTCGTAAATTAAGATGGGCTCCTTATTTTCTTCGGCGGATTGTAAAATCTTCTTAGCAATGGAAGGATTCATATGATGAAAACTTGCGATCATCGTTTTTAACCCCTCGGGTGCATTAGCAATTTCTGCAGCATTTACAGATTCTTTATGGTAGCTTATGGTATCTAGATTCTTGTTATTTATTGCTGCTACTATTTGGGGGTTTGGGTGCAAATCCGAAAGGATAAGTGAGACAGGTTCTTCGGAAATTGTTTTGTTCAATTCTGTAACAACCGCTGGCATTGGACCCCCAGAACCAGAGCCCATGTCCACAATTTGATTAAAGTTATGTTTTTCTTTGATGCTGAGCAGTAATTGAACAAGCACTTCTGTAGTGCCCATAATTTTGTGAAAGATGATAATGAGGTTGGTGGCTCCGCTTCTAACAGCGCTAGGCAACCAGCTAAAATCTTCAAATTCGAATAGCTCAATCCGTTTCATTATAGCATATAAATAGCTGAATTAAAGATAATTAATTATAAGTTTTATCGAATAAAGAAAAGATTAAAACCGCATGGATAATCCAATACCATTACTATTTGAAACTACGAGCAATTCGGGTTGAAACTGATAGTGTGCTGTTTTATTAACAGCAAGGTTATACATATCTACCCCTTTATTTACTCTATTAAAAGAACTTATAGAAAATCCCATACCAACTGCTGCAATACCTGCCCCTACATAGGACAAGGTATAATTTGGGTCATCTTCATTACTGGCTTGTCCAAGATTCCAGCCAATTAAACCTCCGCCAACAACCGCCAAAATTATACTTGTAGTATGTTGCCCTCTTGCCTTTTTAATAAGTAAGTTGGCATTTTCCACTGCTGTAGTAGCTTCTTGTAACGCTTTCCAATTAAGACGTTCACCATCTTTCATAAATTTATAACCCCAAAAATTGACCTTCATTTCAATTTCTTGTTCTTGAGCTTGGCTCGTTGTTGATATAAAAAGGGCTAGGAATACTAGGAGAACTATTCTTTTCATGATTTTAATGCTTTGGACTAAGATAGTGATTAGTTTAATTTTTTAGATTTCTCACGCTCCTAGTATTCGGTTCGAAATGACTGCGGGTTCCATTTTAGTCATTTCGACATGAGTTGCTCTTCAACTGCGTCCCAGGACAGGCTCGGCAACGATTGAGAAATCTAAATAAACTATTTTTAAAAGATGTTATCTAACTACTTTGTCTACATAGTAACTAATGAAAACAAAACCACACTTTATATTGGCGTAACAAACGATATCCAGCGAAGACTTTCCCAACATTATTTTGATAGTCAAAATGCTAGAAAATCATTTGCCGGCAAATACAACTGTTATCATCTTGTCTACTATGAAGGTTTTGAATCCATAGAGTCAGCAATTCTTAGAGAAAAGGAATTGAAAAAATGGAGAAGAGAGAAAAAGGATAACTTGATTTCTTCTTTTAATCCAGAGTGGGAATTTTTAAATAACGACGTCATTTAGATTTCTCACGCTCATTACATTCGGTTCGAAATGACATTGGGTTCTATTTTAGTCATTTCGACATGAGGAGCCCTTCGACTACGCTCAGGACAGGCTCGGCGACGATTGAGAAATCCAAGACCAATAAGAGTGTTTAGGTTAAGTTTTTAGATTTCTCACACTCATTGTATTCGGTTCGAAATGACTGTGAGTTCTGTTTTAGTCATTTCGACATGAGTTGCCCTTCAACTGCGCTCAGGACAGGCTCGGCAACGATTGAGAAATCCTATATGTTACTCCTTTTCCTTTCTAGGAAGCATTGGAGCTAATTTTTCTCCCCCTAAAAAATGCATGTGTAAGTGAAACACAGATTGTCCAGCGTCTTCATTAATGTTCATGGCCAAGCGATACCCCGTTTCCGCAATACCGTTTTCTTTTGCCAGTTTTTTAGCTACTAAAAATAGCTTGCCCAAAACCAAAGCATCTTCTTCCACCGCATCATTTATGGTATGAATCTCCTTCTTAGGAACTATTAAGTAATGTACTGGCGCTTGTGGTCGTAAGGGAACAAAAGCAATAATTTCATCATCTTCATAAACTATAGTTGCCGGAAGCTCTCTATTAATAATCTTAGTAAAAACGGAGCCTTTGGCTATTTTTTCTGCTTTTTGTTTTTGGTACGCCTCGCTTTGCGCATAGCTTGTAAAACAAGAAAGGATTAGGGCTATTAATAGTAGTTTTTTCATGATGTTTTTCTTTTGATATGATAAAAATAAGGCTTTAAGCGATTTCCAATTCTTTTAGTAGTGTAGCCTTATCTGTTTTGGTGGCTTTGGACATTTTTAGGATAAATTGCGTTAGTGCTACTTCATCAATTTTTTGAATCTGCCCTAAATTGATGTTTAATTCCTGTGCCCCAATAGCTTCATTTAATTTTGCGACGCTTTTGTAAAACTGTCCTTTCTTTTTAGAAGGCTTAAATTTTTCATCTATCAGCAAACAGATAAATTTTTGCTTGTTTATGCTAATGGGGTAAGCATCTTTTATAAGCTCCCAATTAATGAAATCTTTGTTGATGCTGCGGTCAAAAATGCCAAGTTCATTAAGTACTATCGCAGGTCTTTTATCCAGCAAATTAAAAATTCCTAAGGGAAAGGCAAGACCAAAGAAACCTATACTTAGCCATCCTATCCAGGGATTCTTGCCGAGTATTAAAACACCAAGTACCACAAAGGGAGCACACATCGCCATTACTAGGATGGCTCTTTTTTTAGATTTATAGAGTTTTATTTCTGTCATTTAATGAGTACTCATGATTTCTGTTTAAAGCTAAGAACTATTTTAAGGGCTATTTGTATATAGGAGTAACTCTTTTTTTGCATCATCTACAATGTTATCCTTTAGGACCAGACCTAATTTAGTTAAAAGGTTTTTAGACTTTGTATTGGCTTCTGTGGTTATGGCTAAAATAGTCTCTAGATTTAAATTATTTGTCCCATAAATAATGGTTGCTTTGGCAACCTCATAGGTATATCCTTTCCCTTCATAGGCAGGTAAAGTGGCAAAACCAATATCTGGGAAATCTAAATAATCTCTTTTTAAAAAACCGCAAATACCAATGGGTGCATTGTTAGACTTTAAAGACATTTTGTACAAGCCAAAACCATGTTTTTGGTAGGAGTTTCGTAAACTCTCTTGAATGTATTTCTGAGCATCTTCTAAAGTGCGAATACCTCTGTCTCCAATAAATGCTATCCAATTGGGACTGTTTACCAGTTCTAGGATAAACGTATCGTCTTTTAGGGAAACCTCGGTTACCACTAAACGTTCTGTGCTTAGAAGGAATGTTGCTACTCTTTCTAACTCATACACAAAACAGGCGGTGCCATTAAAACTTCTTTCTTCTGCGAACTTAAACCCCAAACGCTCATAAAACCGATGGGCTTTTACATTATTCTTTAAAGGATCTATTAAGATTTTTTCAACTGCGGGGTGACTAAAACATCGCGCTATGGCCTGCTTCATCATTTGGGTGCCGTAACCTTTGCTGAGGTGGTGTGCTTCTCCAATCCAAATATCTAAAGCACGCAGGTTTTTAGGAACCTTACCCCAGTAATGGGTTTCCTCTTCTGCAGGGTCTATAATTTGTATACACCCTATGGCTTGCCCATCTAATTCTGCTATCAATTGTTCGCGCCATGGAGGATCTACTGCCAATTCCTTTTTCCAATCCCAATCATCATCTGGGTCGCCCGCAATCACATGGGCTTGGGTATCCCAATATTCTAGGAGCTCAAGGTCTTTTAGTGTAGCCGGGCGTAAAGAAATCATTTTAGAATAATTGTGGGGTATGCTGGGTTATCTATTTGGCCAATATTCGCTGGTATAAGGTATCTTATGCTTCGCTAAAAAGGCACGGATAGCATCTTCTGGGTCGCGCTCTTTTGAGGAAAACTTGGCCACCATACGGTCAAAAATTTCTTGTTTGCTTCCTTTTTTACCAAGAAGCCTGTTTCGCACACGCTCACTAGTACTGCATAAGGCATTAAATAAAGCAGGTTCTGAGGCAGTAGGAATATAGAGTACGAATTCACCGCCAACACCACCACTCATAATACAGATGCGACCTTTAGACTGAATGCTTATATCCGTAATATGCGATCCTTTTCTATATAAAACTGTGCCCTTCATAGCTATTGTAAGCCTTTTATTTATGAATCTCCCCTTCCTAAATACGCGCGTATAGATACTATTTGCGCATTGGAATTAAACGTAATCACATCTACTACATAGAGTTCTTCGGTTGAATTAACGGTTATTTTTAACTCCGCCGCGACGGTATTTTTATTTTCATAGGTAGAAAGCACTTCTATCGCAATGGAATCCGCTGCTTCAAAATTTTTGCGTGTCTCGCTAAGTGCATTTTCTTTTCCAACTACGTGAATCTTCCAATCTCATAAACTAATATCATCTGCAAAAAGTTCCGCTACACCTGTTAGGTCCTTTTCAGCATATTTCTTTAGGTATAGAAGACATAACTCTTTGTTAGATTTCATAGGTGAATGCTTTTTTTTAGCTAAAAGTGATTCTTAGTAGCTAAGATAATCTGTTCTATTCATCCAGCAAATAGCTTATGGCACGTTCCATAGTAGCGGTAAAATCTTTAGACGTATCAAAATAAGTAAGGCCAGTTGCTGCGCAAGACTTTTCTATTTTAATACTATGCGCTATCATGTTCTTTATATGGTCTAGAATATAGGCATCCGTTTTATCGCTTAGCCAATCGGTTTCTCCTGTGCTATACTTTTTTATGGAACTCATTTTCTCGTTTGGATCTACTTGGGTAAAACCGAGGAAGCATATATTTAGTTTATTGGGATGTTTTTCCAACAGTTGGGTAAATAACTCTGGGAGAATGGCTTCCCCTTCTATTATGTAATCTATATCGCTATAAAGCATACTTTCTAGCATAGCTTTGATAAAACTCCAAGAGCGTTCTGCTATTTCATCTGGGAACAAGAGGTCATGAACTCCGTATTCCGGAATCCCATTGGTAAAACCCATGACCAACCAATCCAGTGAAAAATAGGAAATGCCTTTTTGTGCCGCTAGTTGCTGTGCGACTAAAGTTTTCCCTGCCCGTGATGCTCCGCTAATGATATATATCATAAGATGGGTGCTACTTTTTTATAGTGCTTTAAATTAAACAATAAAGTATTTGTTCATTTTGAATATGTATTTAGCTAAAAAAACCTTGTTCTCGATACTTTTTCTTTAGGAAAAAACTCGAACTGACGGTTTTTTAAAAATTCTGATTCTCTACCTGTCTGCAGGCAGACAGGTGGAATTCTGCTGAACGCAGTTTAAAAAAATCACTCGAATTGACGAATTTCTACCAAAATGTAAAACGGATTATAAAGTACTAAAAATACGTTTAAATTTTTCTGGAAGTTTGGCTGTTATATGCATTGCTTCCTTGGTAAATGGATGTATAAATTCTAGGGAATAGGCATGTAGATACAAACCTTTGCCTTTTAAAATTAGATGCTCATGATTGTAAGTTGCATCCCCAAGAATGGGACTGCCAATGCTTAAAAGATGTTTGCGTAGTTGATGCCTTCTCCCGGTTTTAGGGCTTAGTTTTACCAAATTAAGGCAGCCAAAGCGTTCTGAAGGCTCGGTTTGCTCCACCACATAGCTAGATTGTGCTTGTTTACCGCCTATTGTTGAAATGATTTCTCCATTTGGCAGCATGTCTCCAATCGTAACTGCGTAATAGGTTTTTGTAATGACTTTTTCCTCAAACAACTTGTTTAGTGCACGAATGGCGCTACTTGTTTTCCCCACCAATAAAATACCTGTGGTGGCATAATCTAAGCGATGCACAGGTTGTGGTATGGTCGCATCTGCCAAGGTACTTGGTTTTAGGTTTTGGGGCAGGGCAGCGGCAATAGTTTTAAAGGTATTCCCACTTACCAAAATACCAGCAGGTTTTAGGATGACTGCTAAGTGTTCATCCTCATATAAAACAGTAAGGGGAAAGACCAGTTTTTTCTTGGGACTTGCTTTTCCTGGAATGATCAACACGAGTTCCTCTCCGCCAGATAGCATAGTTGCTGTGTCAGCCACTTCACTATTTACAGTAAGATAGCCTTTCTTTAAAGCTTTTTTGAATGCAGATTTTGTTGGAACCTCCATAAAAATACCTGCACCATATTCTTGTATACGAATAGGAGCTGGGATATTAGGGACAATATGGGTTGGGTTTTGGGTAATGATGTTTATAAAGTATTATAATTTTTAAGTAGTCTAGAACAAGCAATTACTTATAGCCAATGCTGTGTGCAGTATTTAATTAGCAGTTTTTTTAACATCATTCATCTTTCTGTCTATTTCAGTAGTATCAATTTCATTATATATTTCAGGTAAGTCTGATAATTTTTTAATACTATGATTAGAGATGTTGCAAAGAGCTTCCAAACTATGATATACTTTTTTAGCTCTAAGTTTATTCATTGATATTTGTTTTTTTGTAAGTGCTTTTTTTGAGTCACTTTGTTGTTGAATTCTGTGAAAAAGTATTACTACCCTATTAGTACAAGAAAGTGCTTTACCATAAAACAGAGTGATTTTATTTATTTCATTTTTTTTCAACAAATAAAGATACTCGATAAAGGTTTCGTAAATTAAATTTTTCTCTGGTGTAAATATTGGTGGTTCGTCGAGAATTTTTCCCTCCATGTACCATTCATGATTTTCTTTAGATAAATATTCTTGTATTTGTCTAGCTTGCGTGATAATTGCATTAATTTCATTTACCATTCCAGAAACCATAGCTCTTCTAAGTCTCATGGTTTTTAGAATCAAAATTATGACACCACCTAAAATAGTTACTATTAATGGTATCATAAGGTACTGTAGCCATTCACTCATTTTTTATTTTTTTTAATCAGTTATATTACATACACGGTTTGGCTATGCGCAGTGTCCCGAAGGGCATTGCGTATAGGTGTTGTTATACACTTTTATTTTATTTCTTCAACCATCTTATTTACTACGTCAATACAGACACTTAAAAGGTCTTGAACTTCTTGAATATCATACACTTTATCTGGGTGCTGAGTAGGGTTTCTGAAAGAGTCTTTAATGTTGATTAAGTGGTTTACCGTTATTGGATTGGGCTTTTTTCCTGAGGATTTATTTTTTAATTCGTTCAAAAGTTGTCCCCAAGTTTTTCCATCTGGTTTTTTACGTAAATACTTCTTATAATACATTCTTACCAATACTTCAGTACCTCTCAATATATGAAAAGCTGCAGCAGTTGAGCGTTCAAATACGATGCATTTACCAGCTTCACTAAAGTCGTATTGTGCCATATCAGGAAGGTTATTGTATGTGTCAGGTGAAAAAAGACGTTCAATAGAATCAGATAGTTTTGAGACATCATATCTTTTTTCGGAGGTGATGTAGGCAAAGATACCTCTACATTCTGCAGACATTGTCCATCTTGAGTATTTCAATTCCTCTTTAAGTTCTTTAACTTCTTCGGTAGATAATTTACGCTCTTCTTGAATTTCGTCAAGTTTTTTAAGGAACGAAATAAGACCTGATGAAGCCCTTAACGTTACGTCTAAACCTTAGTTCGTCAAAAGCTTCTAAAAGCCTTCTCAAATTGTCTCGAGGACCATCTTCAAATATTATCGGAAACTCAGTAGTAACATCTTGAAGATATCTTAAGTCAGTTCCAATACGGATGTAATTCCAAATCTCTTTTTTCTCCATATTCGCTTAATTGTGCATAACAATTGTGTATACGTACTAGTAACTATAGCTGCCAATATTAGTAGGTAAAGCATACTTTTTTGATTTAAATTGGGGGAGGTGAAATCAATTTTCAATATATAAGGAATGTCTCTATTTTACAATAGGTGAAAACCCTAAATTTTTATGGTTTTACTGTGGTTTTTGACACAATTTTCCATAGAAAATTAAAGGAATTGGTGTTGTTCTGGATGCCCTTTGGTAGAGCTTAGGACAGGTGTTTTTAAAGAAGACACGCGAACTAAAGAGGTTCTCGATACCCTTCGGCAGAGCTCAGGACAGGCATTTTCAAAGAAGACACTGGAACTAACGATGTTCTCGATACCCTTCGGCAGAGCTCAGGACAAGCTTTTAAACAAAACACTCGGACTGACAAGCGGAGGGTTGCTACAGATTAAAAAACAACTCTACAGCAGTACCCAGCAAAAAACTACCAAAAGCAGCCCACATAGAAATCTTACCAAGCCCAAAAGTGTCGGTAAAAGAAAGCCAGAGTGCTACCAAGGCGCAAATCACAAAAAGTATGGTAGCATAAAGGGGTACCAAACTGCTAAAAAGTCCGGTGACATTAAAAATAGGGTCTAAAAGAGCGGTAAAGGCAAAAACAGCCAATGCAAAATTGGCTTTAGTATTTTTTACAAATAAGTAGTAGCCAGCAACCAACAATTCTACACATATGGCCAAAGGCCCAAATTGGTTGTAGTATTCCGCTTTAAAATAGTTGTTTAGCCCTTTTGGGTATGTAGTATTCAAGAAAAAGACCACACCAAGCACTAGCGAAATGGCTAGAAAAACTATAGCTATGTTGCGGCTCTTTTTCATAAACAAGGAGTTGTTGGTTTAAAGATACTTAAGAAAACTATTATGGGATTTCTCATATTCACTTAGAAATGAAAATCGTGTTCTTTTTTAGTCATTTCGACATGAGGAGCCCTTCGACTTTGCTAAGGACAGGCTCGGCGACGATTGAGAAATCCCTCACAAACAAGGGTTACTTTTCCAAACGATGTTCTCGATACCCTTCGGCAGAGCTCAGGACAAGCTTTTTTAAGCAAATCACTCGAACTGACATTAGGTCTTATTTAGTTTATGTTTAATTTCAACTAAGAGTTCTCAAATGGAGTACAGCGTAATTTTTTCATCTCGTCCACGGAGTTCAGTTTCGCCAAGTTCATAAACTTCATAAGAAGCTTTTAAATCCAAGGTATCTACTAACTTTTTTGAGAGTAGCAATGCTACATTGTACTCATTACAAAGCCCTTGAATGCGCGCAGTGGTATTTAATACATCGCCCGTAAAGACAATGTCTTTTTTGATTTTTCCAATTTCACCAGTGGTTACCTTACCCAAATGGATACCCGCTTTAAAGGTTGGAGCCAGTCCATACTTAGCTATATAGCTATCAGACTTTGCATTTAGCGCAGCTTTCATAGCAAAAAAACAAGCGACACTCTCCGTATGTTTTTGGTTTGGTTTTAACTGCCAGGTGACTACAATTTCATCACCTACATATTGGTAGATTTCTCCCCCAAAGGTGATGATGGCTTCCGATAAATCGGAATAATAATCGCGTAACAATTTAAAATAGGTGATATGCCCCAATTGCTCCGCAATGGTAGTAGAAGATTTCATATCTAAAAATAGAAACACCCGTTCCTCTTCTACCGGATGGTGATACTTCCCCGTAAAGAAATTAAGCAATACATTCTGACCTACATTATCACTAATCTCTGTATAAAAAAGGCAGGTAGTTAGACCTACGGTATAGTAGGAGATGATGCTCCAAAACGCAAAGTTGGAGAAAAACCGATAGACGCCATTCCAAACGCGCGAAGACAGTGGACTTACCCCGAATTCAATAGTATTATTTACCACAGCAATGGTGACCGTTGCTACCATAATCACCAATAGGTAAATGAGTGTCTTAAAAATGATTTTCTTGGTAAAACTGCTTTTTAAAAAGGTTTGACTTAAAAACCGTACTTCAAAAAGACCTATAAGCAGTCCTATAATGAAGGATATAATTGTGGGCACCCATATGGAGAAATTATAGGGATTTTTGGTGGAGGGATATATGGGGTGATCTCCTAAAATTCCATGTTCTACTAGTGCGTAGACCAAATAAAAAACTCCGGTGATGATACCAAAAGGGAGTATTTTAAGGATATATCTTTTCGTTTTGGGAGCTAGCATGGCGTTTGTTTGTCCTTCTAATGTACTAAGATTATATCCAATTGCTAAAAAAACCGAGGGGTGTCCCTCGGTTATAAACTATCTAATAGTGACTATTGCTGTGCCAGCTCTAAGCTTGCATTTACCCAGACCAGTTCTTTGGTCTCTATACTTTTCTTTTTCCATTGGGCATTGCTATTATAACTTTCACCAACTTCTTTTTTGTAGCGTATTCTGCCCGCTACACCGTTTTTATCTTCAGGAAATATAAATTCTTCCCACAGATAATAGGCTCCTGCATCGGACACCTGCGATAGCCGCGCTACCTGATGCAGTTCCCCTTCTTCCTGAAATAGGTAAATACCACCTCCTTCCGTGCCAAAAGCTTTGGCAACATAATCTACTAGTAAGGCGCCTTCTATATTTGGTAAACCTTTGGTGCCGATGTCTGTCAAATAAAACTGCCCGTTGTGTAACCGTGTAGACTTTTCTATAAAGGAACCGTCGTCTTTTAAGGTTCGAATAAGCAGGTAATCTTCATTACCTGTTTTTGCCCTCCCAAAGAGATGCACCACATTGTTAATGGTCTTCTTTTCTAAGGCCAATAATCCACCTAGGACATAACCTTCTAAACCATTGTAATTCACCTTGTAAAAATGATGGTCCACGCCTTTATAGCGCCAAGAATTTTTGTGCTTTTCTTGTACTTTCATAGGCATGCCAATAGATAAAGTTTTGAGCACTTTGCTCTCGGTAGTAGGTGCCTCGCGCAATTGCACTTGGTCCCCAAAAAGGTAAACGGTTTGCCCAGGTTCAAAACCACAATCATCGTAAATGCAGTGCGACTTTTCTTGAGCGTTTGCAAAGAAACAGATGGCTAGTATGGTAAGGATGGATAACATCTGTTTTGCTTTCATAGTATTAAAATTTAAATGAACATAGACCAATAGCGGTCTCTTTAATACTTACCCTGAAAGCAATACTTCTGGCCTTCACCATCGATGAAAAGTATGATATTTTAGGTGAATTACGGCATTTATAAAATCCTTAACAGTAATATGAATCCTAAACGAAGATGTCAGTTCGAGTGATTTGCTGCAAGCAAATTGTATCGAGAACCTTTTGGAACGTGTTGGCTTCTCTGTACAAATTTTGCTCCCGAAAAAAGTTGCAAAATCCACTCGAAGTGACGCTAGGATTTGTTTGTAATTTAAATAAAATGTCAGTTCGAGTGATTTGCTGCAAGCAAATTGTATCGAGAACCTTTTGGAACGTGTTGGCTTCTCGATACAAATTTTGCTTCTGAAAAAGGTCGCAAAATCCACTCGAAGTGACACTAGATTTGGTTTGTAATTTAGTATAAAATGTCAGTTCGAGTGATTTGCTTCTAGCAAATTGTATCGAGAACTTTTTGGAACACCAGCTTCTCTATACACTTTCATTCGCACTATCGTTGGTTTGAAAACACTCTAAGTGACTAATTTGGTCAGGCAATTATTTCTTTAACGACTTAAAAACCGCTGTACTTACCCAATAAATATCTTGTTTACTCGTATAGAAAAGATATTTACCATCATGGGTTACAAAAGGGCATAACTCGTGACCTTCTGTGTTTATAGCATCACCCATGTTAACGGATTGCGACCAAGACCCATCTTCTTTTTTAAAACTAATATAAAGGTCGCCCCTGCCCATACCTTCTGAGCGCATGGCGCAAAAAATTATATAGCTTTCATCTGGAGCTACAAAAACATCAGCTTCATAAGCATTGGTATTTATAGCATCGCCCAATCGAACTGCTTTTTGAAATTCGCCATTCACAAATTTTGAATAGTAAATATCATGATTGCGGTTGTTCTTATCACTGTAAGCATCTGTAGAAAAATACATAGTACCGTCTCTAGTGAACGATATGTAGTATTCCTCATTACTAGTATTGATGTTTGGTCCTGCATTTACAGGTTCTGACCAACCACTACCTGCTCGATTTACATACCAAATATCAATATCTTTTTGCTCTCCTTTGCCATCCATGGCGCTGTTCGAGATAAAGTACAATCGATTTTCATCTGGTGATAAAAAGGGGTCATTATACCCATATTGTTTATGCGACAGTATAATTTTTGGGCTTGTCCATGTGTCTCCTTGCAGTTCCGAATAACGGATTTCGGTCTTTCCATTGACATCGACACCATAGTAAAACTCGGTACCAGCTTTATTAAATACCGAACCAAATTCATATTCTTCCGTAGAAATTACATTAGGAGCAAAAATTTTGGAAACCGTTCCTGGTGATTTTTGACCCATATAAGCTCCTTTTACTATGAGGTTACGAACCAAAGTTTCATCTGCACCGTTCGCCTTTAGAAAGTCAGCTATTTTGGTGGCATTGGTTTTTAGCGCAATTTCTAATGGTGTATTACCTCTTTTATTTTTGCTGTTAACGGATACCCCAATTTCGGTAAGCTTTTGAACAAAAACAGTGTCTTTGTTTAAAATAGCTTTTGCGAACAATTGTCCTCCATATTTCTGTTTCCAGCTTGTGTCCGTCTCAAGCCTTACTAGCTGATTGAAGAACTCCATGCGTTTAAACCGAACCGCCATAAATAGGGGAGTTACTCCCTCTTCATCTTCTAAATTAGGTGTGATTCCTTTTTGTAACAAATGTCCAAATACTTCTTTTTGATTACAGGCAACTGCCCAATGTAATAGCGAACGACCACGGTTATCTGGCGTATTCACTGTTGTTTTTTGTAGTAGACTGTCCAAGCGAGAAATATTCCCTTGGCATGCAGTTCTGTATATGTTTTGGGCATTGCTAGTTAAGAAACATAGTAATAAGAATGCTGAAAAGCGTATTTGAGATTTCATTTAAGATTGGATTTTCGTTTTTTGATTGCTATAAAGTTACTTTTTAAAAGTTGAGAATTTATTAGTGTTGTTCATAATTTGAATATTAGCTAATTTTAGTAGCACTATGACAAGGGATGTAATCAATATCAATGATTTTATCATTTTAATTGAAGAGGCTAATTCTGATAAGGTCATTATTGACACTTGTAAGTTTGATGAACCTTTAATTGCCGTTGCGTTTTACGGATCTGGTAATGTGCATTTGTCTATGGACCATGGAGATAAGAAAGTACCTTATGAGAACACCAAGGGCTTGGCCGTTTCTTTTTATGCGGATGAGACCGTTGATTGTGTACACACAGTTTCACCCGATAAAGCCTTGCAATGCATCTTAATTGCCACCGCACCTAAGAATCTGGAGAACTTACCCAATGGAGAAGGAGAGCTATTTATAGACTTATTAAAAGAATTGGTGAATCCGTCGGATTCCTACGTGGAAGGCCCACGTTTTTTTATGACACCAGAGATGGAACATATTGTGGATAATATTTTTAACAACCAGTACGAAGGAAAAGCGAAGATGATGTTTTTCCGAAGCCAAATTACGGCTTTATTATCTCATTTCTTTTGGCAATTAGCAACCTTGTCCACCAGTGAAATAAAATCTAAAGAGCGGGAAAAACTATATCAGGCAAAAGAAATCCTCTCGAAAAACTTAGACACACCGCCTTCCTTAACAGAGCTTTCTCGCCAGATTGGCCTTAATACCTTTAAACTCAAAAAAGATTTTAAAGAGTTATTTGGGGTGCCCGTGTTTAAATACTTGCAAAATGAACGCATGACCACTGCCCATGACCTTATTCGCAGTAAAAGCGCGACGGTACAAGAAGCAGCGTGGCATGTAGGTTATGATAGTCTGAGCTCTTTTTCCAATGCTTTCACTAAAAAATTTGGATTTCGACCCAGTGAAATAAAGGTTTCATAGTAAATACTCCTTTTCGAACAGATCATTCTCCTTTTTAAACAAATGCCGCGATTGGGGCTGCTCTAGTTTTGTCTTGTAATTAAAAAACAAACAGTCATGAACACTTTTAGAGCAATTAGTATAGGAGTAATAATTTGGATACTTGGGGTAAGCGCTTTTTCACTTTCCTTTTTTATCCCAGTTCTAAAAAATTTAGAACAGCAAGCCAACTTGGTGCTGCTTATAGCTGCAATACCATTAGTTTGGTTTGGTTCAAAGGTGTACTACAAAAAGGATGATAAAACGCATGGTATGTGGATTGGAATCACATTTTTTGGTGTTGCCTCCATTTTAGATGCCTTGATTACCGTGCCTTTGCTATTTGTGCCTCAAGGGGGTAGCCACTATGTTTTTTTTAGCGACCCGGACTTTTGGCTTATAGGTGGTGTTTTTATCACCACCGCCATATTGTATGGGCATTTTAAGGGAGTACGCAAGACTCAAAGAACAGTTTAATCAATCAGAATCTAGAATCATGGAACTATCAATAAGCAATCTAAGCCTGTTCGCAGCAACACTATTAATTGGACTTACTGCAGGATTATGTTTTACCTGGGGGAATGCAGTAACTCCAGGAATAGGACAATTAAACGACCTGGACTACCTACAGGCTTTTCAGAAAATGAATCGCAGTATTGAAAATCCGCTATTTTTTGCGGTATTCTTTGGGTCATTTTTGGTTGGAATTGCCACCATTTTTACCAGTAAAGGGATGTCGACAGAGCATTTTAGGTTGGTTTTACTAGCCATAAGCCTTTACTTTTTGGGAGTAGTGCTCGTAACCATTTTTGGAAACGTACCCTTGAATCAAATTTTAGATAAGACCGATTTAGCAAATAGTTCTTTAGAAGAGCTACGAGTACTTAGGAAACGATTTGAAAATCCGTGGAATCGATTTCACATCATTCGGATTATCACGTCCATGATATCGTTCGCTTTACTACTAATTGCAGGTATTGGTAAATAAAACTGTATAAAACCTGTCAATTTGAGTGCTTTGATTTTTAATCGAAGGGTATAGAGAATAGACGATTTGAAGCAAATAAGTAAATAATAAACAAGTATAAACACAAGTGCTGAGCGTAGTCGAAGCACCAAAAATTGAAAATCATGAAAAAAAACATTTTAGTATTAGGAGGAAAAGGAAAAACGGGAAGGCGAATTGTAGCACGCTTGAATGAATTAGGACATAAGGTTCGTGTAGGCTCCCGAAGTGAGAACCCAGCATTTGATTGGGACAAACCAGCGGATTGGCCAGCTGTTTTAGAAGGAATGGACAGTATTTACATTACGTACCAACCAGACTTAGCTGTACCTGGGGCAAAAGAGGCGATTGAAGCATTAACTAGAGTAGCAAAGGACCAAGGAGTACAAAAGCTGGTGTTGTTATCTGGGAAAGGGGAAGTAGAAGCGGAAGCTTGTGAACAATTGGTCATCAATTCCGGTTTGGATTATACCATTGTACGTGCAAGTTGGTTTAGCCAAAATTTTAGTGAAAGCTTTTTTTTGGAACCTATCTTGCACGGTCATGTAGCTTTACCACAAGCAGATACAAAAGTACCTTATGTTGATGCTGAGGATATTGCAGATGTTGCTGTTGAAGCTTTGTTGGATACTAAGCATAATGGACAAATCTATGAGCTTACAGGTTCGCGTCTATTAACTTTTAGAGAAGTAACTGCTGAGATTGCCAATGCCACTGGAAGTGAGCTTGCGTTTACGGCAATTACACTTCCAGAATATACCGAAATGCTAACAATGCATGGTGTTCCTGAAGATTATATCTGGTTGATTAATTATTTGTTTGTTGAGGTATTGGATAATGAAAACAACCAAATTATTAGTCATGATATTGAAAAGGTTTTAGGACGTAAGGCTAAAGATTTTTCAGATTATGTAGTAGAAACCGCCGCAACCGGAGTTTGGAACCAGCCAGTAGAAGCGTAAATTTAAATGCGCTGGTTAGAAAAGGCAGGCAGTAATGCTTGCCTTTTATTGTTTTCTGGAAACAGCATAAATGATAATATCTTTCTTTTTGCCTTTTAACGGGACCTCTCCTTTTTCCATAAAAACAAAATCAGTTGTAGGTAATTGGTTTTTGAGCGCTTCTGAAATTAATAATTGCGCATTAAGCGCATTGCATTGTCCCTGGATACGAGCCGCTGTATTTATAGTATCGCCATGGTAAGCAATCTCCTTTTTGTATTTGCCTACTTCGGTCACTGTTACTATTCCAGAATGCAATCCTGCTTTAAAAAAGGGCTGACAATCATATTTTTTTTGATAATACGCGCTTTTCTTTTTTAGTAATTCTGAAAAATTAAAATAAGCTTTTAGGGAATTTTGTTTAATTAATCCTTCTTTGAGCGACCATGTTAATACGGCTTCGTCCCCAACATACTGATAGATTTCCGCATTATTTTGTTCTACGGCAATCCCTAAATCATTAAAACAATCCTGTATAAGCATGCTGTATTTTACGTGTCCTAAACGTTCAGCTAGCGCAGTAGAAGCCTGCAGATCTATGAACATGAAAATGCGACTTTCTTCACGGGGTGTATAAAACTTTCCACGAATCATTTTAGTAAGATTCCCTTCACCTAGCATAAGACTTACTTGTCTTAGTATGGTCATAAAAAAATCTGTAGCCAAAATGTAGAGGTAAATAGCACCACTGCCATCGTCAATCGCAAAGGTGATAATGCTAATTTCTGTCCCAAAATACACTTGATATACCGAATAAGCTATGATAATCATAAAGAGGATAAAGCCAATGGCATATAGCGTTCTGTAGATTAGCAGTCTGCCAATAGTCAATTTTCGATAGAGGTTTTTCTCTACCCAAATAGATGCGAAACCTGAAATCACCCCGAAGATTGGTCCCAGAGTTATACTAATAAGTATACTAGATTTAAAATCGAATTGGAGTTCTCCCAATTCCTCCGTACCTACACCGCGAACAATAGCTAAAAATAACATGGCGAGAGTCCATCCAACAATATAAAACCTAAGAATGCGCAGATTACGTCTACTCATGATACCCTTTTTCTTCCAAGCGTTTAGAAATCCACCAATAGTTGCCTGCTGGGTCTTTTACCCCACCTTGGCGGTCACCATAATCCATATCTGCTGGTGCAAATACTTCTTCGGCACCATGTGCCAATGCATTCGCTTGCAAAGTGTCCACATCGTTTACATAAAGATACATGGCGGTACGCATACCCATAAACATTCCTCTAGCCTGACTAATCATAAAACAGCTGTCCCCAATTTTTAGGATACAATTACCTATGTCACCATTTTCTGGATGTATGGAACGGTTAATTTCTTCTGCGTAAAATGCTTTTTTAAGGAAGTCTATTAAATGTTGCGGGTCCTCTGTAAATAAGTAGGTGTTTACGGTACCAAATCCTTCTGGGGTATAGGTATTGAAAATGTCTTTCATGATAGATGTGTGCTAAGGTAATTATAGGCAAGCCCTGCCAAAATAGCGAGGCCAAAACTGAGTAAAGTGCCAATAAGCACATACTCGGTCAGTTTTCTGTTTTTTCCTTTATTGAGGTCGCCAAACCGGAATACAGATTTTGCTGTAATTAACAATCCAATGGCTGCCCATTGGTGTAAAAGAATAAAGGCAAAGACAAAAATACGCTCCAACATACCAATATAACGCCCGGCATTTTTAAGGGAAGTGCCTTCGTTCTCATCATATTCGCCAAGCTTCTTTTTACGTTTAGCTTCTTTTTCTTGGTCGTCTTCTAGTTCCTTAATATAGGGAACTAGCATCATTTTAATTAGAATGGCAGAGACATAAGTTACAAAAGCAAGCATACTAAAGAATAGAAGCAGTTTAGGCGTTAATAATGAACTAGAGTCTATGGAAAAGGGCTCATAAAAGTAGACTACTGCTGCAATTACCCCTAGATGTAGCATTTGGTCCAAAGTAAAAAGCCAACGATGGTTCTTTTTGTTGGTGAAGGTTAATTTGCCTAAATCGATAAGGTAGTGTGATACTATGATTATGGCGATAATACCCCATTTAAATTGTAATAAAACGATAAGAGCTAATAGATGTACCCCAATGTGGTAGTACAGGTATTTGGATTTTCCTTTTTTCTTTAGTTTGTGCGCTACCCATTTTGCAGGTTGAAAAACAAAATCGCCAAGGAAGTGTGCCAGAACAAGTTTTAGGGCTAGTAGGATCATAGTTGATGGAGTTGAGTGGTATAAAATTGCATCATTTTTTGGATTTCATCAAAACCTGCCCGTATTAGTGCTTCACTGATACTGCTTTGTGATTTTTCCAATAAAGCTGCTAGTTGCTTTTGATTTGCGTTAGGGTGTTCTATGGCAGCTTTTACAATTCTTGAAGTAGCAGGTAGCCAATTATCCATGCTGAGCGATGCCAATTGTAGCATTATGTTGATGGTAGCATCAAGGTCTTCTGAATCAGATTTTATGGCGAGGGTTGTTTTTTTAAGATTTTCAAAACATTGTCCAGAATTTACAAATGCAGAACCGTTAGCTTCTGTTATTTTTTCTGAACTATATTTCTTTTCCCCAAGGCCTACAGCAATACGTACATCTAATGCTTTTTCTTGTTTTATAGCTGCTTTAAGATGAATGGCCGCTTTAAGAGCGACCTTTGAGGGAACCTCTAGTTGAAAGCTATCTCCTCGATAGATTTCCCATGACTTTGGTTCGGTACCATAGACGCTAAGAACCTCCTTTAAATGGGGGAGCCAATTTTCGGGAGCAACCATTTGGGAGTTGATAATATCACCCGTTAATATAGCTGTTACTAGTTTCATGAATGCAAATATCGGTAAAATTGCCGATAATACAAAATATCGGTAAAATAACCGATAATTTAAGATATCGATAAAATAACCGATACTGTTACATACAATAAGTTCAAAAGAAAAAAGCCCCTAACGAACGTTAGAGGCCTTTCAAAATCAACAAAAAATAGTTATCCCCTTCTGCCTTCTCTCTGCATTTTCTTTTTGCTGTGCATACCTTTTCGATTGCGTGCTTTTTTCCAAAGCTGAAATTGCTCATCGGTAAGTATTTCTTTTAATTTTTCTTGTTGTGCCAGTTTGCGGTCCAATAGTTCGTTTTGCATTTTAAACCTTTCATCGCTTGTGGGCCTCTTAGCTTCATCACTTTCTTTTCTCGCCTTTCGTTCTGCCATTTTTGCTTTACGAAATTCTGCTTCTTCTAGATTAATTTTTAAAACTTCATCTTGTTGCTTGGACGTTAAATCCAAAGCCAAAGCCATTTTCTTTGTGTGAAGCGTTGCTACTTGTTCAGCAGTCATTTCTGCCATTGCTTTTTTGTGATGACGCTCACGATTTCCTTGCTGTGCTATAGCGGTAAGACTCAATAGCATAGCCATTGTTAAAACTAAATTCTTCATGTTATAGATTTTAAATGATTTGTCTATTTGACCTTATTGGAACAAATAGGTTTAATCAGTTTAAAAGTTTATGAAGCTTTTAACAGGTAAGGATATTATTTTACTGGGGTTTCGAGCTCATCAGAATCTGCGTCTTCAAGTTGCTCCGTGTCGATATCAACAACCTCACTTGACGTAATCTGATCTTGGAATTTTTGTTCTTGCTCTATGTTATTGTAGAAGAATGCTGCTATAGCGAATAGTAAAAAGTAAATAAAGCTTTTGATTTTGTAGGACTTCATAAGATTTGAGATTTGGGTTTCTAAATGTAGGAATTTATAGCAAACCAAATTTAGATATGTTGTGAAACAGCGATTTATGTAGGTCAAAATAAAAAGGGGCAATCAAATTGCCCCTTTCATCGATAAAACTGTTTTTATTTATTATCCATTTGGATTTAAAATAGCATCTATACGCTCTAAAGCATCTTGCAAATGATATCTGCTCATGCTGTTAGAAGTTCTTGCTAACCCGTTTCTAATGTCTCTTTTTAAGTTATTTAATTCTGCACGCGCAACTGAGCGAATATCTGACTGGCTTGTATTAACAACAGTTGATTTTTGATATCCTCCAAAGCTTGGTTGCTTGCGTTGGTTTTTGGCTGTCATTAAATACCCCAATCTATCAATATGTGCTTTTTGTAAGTTTCTACGATAGGTATCTATAGTTTTACCACTTCTAGTCTCTGACCAGATGCCTTTTCTAAGATCTCCCATAATGTCAGTTATTTTGTAGGCATCGTTTCCATTAATAGTTTCATTTTCGATAGCTCTTGCCAATTTGCCCAAACTTAACATGGTATTTAAAGTTCTTGTTTGTACTGAACGAACACGCTCTACAGAACCTGAATATTGAATCTTATTAAAGATTTCTTGGTCTAGCATCCATTCTGGAGTTTTAAACAATTGCTCCTGAATAAAATTCATACATTTTTTCTGGTGCGCTTTGTCTACATGCGTATAAACAGCTCCTTCTTGGTCAAAGGTTTTATTGTACTCATAAACGCCACCAATATTATTAGCTACGTGTCCCATATACCTGTTAAATTGGCTTACCACTTGTCCGTACAAGGTGCCTAAGTCATCGTAATTTTTGCCATCTTCCGCTATCCATTCATTTAAGTTTGGTACAATACGCTTAAGATTTGCGATACCATATAAGCTAGCTTTTACAGCATCATCACCTAAATCTTCTGTTTGTGAGCTTGGATCGTGGATATCACCTACTTGTTGGTGGCCAAAACGGTACATTGGGTCATCCGCATGCTTAAGAATCCAACTATCTAAAGTTGCTTTTTCTTCTTTTGCAGATTTATCCAAAATTGGACGGTATCCCCAGTTGATAGCATGCTTGTCATAAACCCCAATATCTGGCATTAGCGCTACTCCCTCATCACCGGGTTGTGCTACGTAGTTAAAACGGGCATAATCCATAATAGATGGTGCTGTACCATATTTCTTGGTGAATTCCTTGGAACGTAAAGAATCTACAGGGTAAGCTACGCTGCTTCCCATATTGTGCGGTAAGCCCAAAGTGTGACCAACTTCATGGGCAGATACAAAACGGATTAAACGTCCCATAATTTCATCTTTAAATTCGACCCCTCTAGCTTCTGGGTTAATAGCAGCCGTTTGTACAAAGAACCAATTGCGCAATAAGGTCATTACATTATGGTACCAATTAATATCAGACTCTAAAATCTCTCCACTTCTTGGGTCACTTACGTGAGGGCCGTTTGCATTAGGTATAGGTGAAGCTAAATAACGTACTACGGAATAACGTACATCTTCTGGAGACCATTCTGGATCTTCCTCAACTGATGGAGGGTCTTTAGCTATAATTGCATTTTTAAAACCAGCGGCTTCAAAAGCAACTTGCCAATCTTCTATACCTTGTTTAATAAAGGGCACCCACACTTTTGGTGTAGCTCTATCTATATAGTATACAATCTGTTTTTTAGGTTCTACCAATTCTCCAGCTTTAAATTTAGCCATGTCCTCGTCCTTAACTTCTAAACGCCATCTATCTAAATAGGTAACTCTTTTACTCTCTTGTGCATCTAGGCCATAATCTACCTGACCACGAGCAAACCAACCCACACGCTTGTCAAAATAACGTCTCTTCATTTGTTCAGCAGGTAACAAAATCATGGAGTTATTAATCTCAATAGAAATAGAACCTAAACTCTGATTACTAGGTGCAGACTTAGCGGAATACGTTTTTACATGTCTAGCTTCTACATTTAAAGGATAACTTTTAATACTTTCAATATAACTTCTATCGCCGTCTAAACGACTAACCTTGTATCTGGTTCTATAGAAATCTGGCATACCTAAAGCATTTACGTCTTTTGTAAATAATGGGTCAACCTCAATAACTGTTGCTGGGTTAAGCGAATCTTTTTTATTTATAGCTTTTATATCAAAAGCATAAAGAACAGGTTCAAAATTAGAATTTACCACAGCTTCATGAATAGGAAGTGAATCGGCCGCAACATTTCCATAAGAAACTACACGTAGTAATACTTTTTTAGGTTTTTTCTCCCAGCGCAGTACTTGTGTATTTATTTTTCCACCACCAAAACCAATTCCTGTTGCGGTTTTAGAGATTCTACTCACCATTAACATCTCGCGGTTAAAAAGTGAATCCGGGATTTCATAAAAATGTTTGTCTTCTACAGTGTGAACATGAAAAAGACCCTCATCTGTTTCTGCATCCTTGGTAATTACCTTATCATAAGGTTGAATGTCTCCTTTTTTTGGTTTTGAAGGAGCTTTCTGTTCGGAGTTTTTCTTTTTCTTTTTGAAGAGTTGTGCTTCGGTAGTTTGAAAACTTGCAAGGGTAAATAATACCAAAAGCAACTTTGGAAGTAATTTTTTCATCATTTAATGTCAGTTTGAATTGTCGTAATCTTCCAAAGAACCAAAAAATAACCAAAATCTTCTGTTAAATATATATTAACTCTTAATTTTTTTCCAAGAAAGCTCAACCTCTGGGAATATTGCGTTTTACTGATGGTTCCCGTTGAAACGCCCATTATAACTAGGATGAAGTGCCGAGTAAAATTTGTTAAAAAAGAGAAAAGACTGTAACATTTATCTTTTTGGCTAGTCTTATAAGCATACAACATCAATCATCAAATCAATCAAAAAATGAACAAATTATTATTAATTTATGGATACGCACTCTTTAGTGGTTCGCCCATAGTAGATCAACAAGAAAGTACGGTAACTGTTACCCAAGCAAACGACAAAACAGAAACTACGCGTACATTAGAACACAACTTAACAGCATTGGATATTAGTGCTGAAGAAACAAACAAAACTTTAGCTTTTAGTGAAGCAGTAACAGCTTTCGATATTAAAGATATTGAGTTCTTAGAAGTAGAAGATGAACTAGAACTTGGTTTTGATACTGCCGAATATTTACCAGAAGGCTTTAATCCTTACGAAGCGAATTTTGAGATTGCTTCTGTGGAGTTTGTAGACTTAGAGGAGACAACAGACTTAGATTTTGATACTTCTGAGTATTTGCCAGAAGGATTTAACCCTTACAACAGTATTGTAGCTATAAATTCTATCAATTTTATGGAAGAAGAAGATACTATTGATCTAGGCTTTAATACCGCAGATTACCTTCCTGAAGGTTTTGACCCTTACGAAGTTTACTTTGATATTAGAAGTATAAAGTTTGGAGAAGAATTAGAGTACGACTTAGGTTTTGATACTTCAAAATACCTTCCAGTTGGTTTCAATGCCTTTACAAATGAAGTAGCCATGAATACGGTTAACTTTATGGAAGATGAAGAATTTGAATTGGGTTTTAATACTGCTAAGTATCTCCCAGAAAACTTTGATCCTTATGTAAGATCAAACTAGATAGGATGTTTTTATTTTATCAAATTTTTTGAATTAGTTAGTTGAAAGTCCCGGTCCACACCGGGATTTTTCAATCCCAAAAACTTCGATGAAATACACTTAACAAAAAGATAACATAAAAATCGACCAAGTGTATTTGTTAAAAAAAGTAAATCAAAATTATCATTTTCATAATTTTTACAAATAAGAATTACCACATTAAGAGTATTTGAAATAGAATAATGCAAATACTTTTCTTACACTATTTATAACGCATTGTTAACAAAACTTAAAACATACGAATACCCATTTTTTACAGTTTTACCTTTGTCTCAAATTATTAAAACAACGACATGAAATACAAAAAATATATATCTACAGCCTTTTTAGCAGTTCTTTTATTACCGCTTTTAAGCGCAAAATCAACCTCCTCCAATGTAGAAGGCTTTGATGTGAGTACAATAAAATTTATTGAAGAAGAGCAGCAAATAGAATTAGGTTTTGATACCAATGATTATCTTCCAGAAGGCTTTAATCCTTATAAAGAAGAGGTTCCAGTTAGTGGAATTAATTTTATGGAAGAAGAAAATACTGACTTAGGCTTTGATACTTCTGAATTTTTACCAGAAGACTTTAATGCCTATGAAAGATAGTTCCACAAATTTTAGTTATTATCACGGAGCCCAACTCTCAATCTTTTGAGAATTGGGCTTTGTTTTGCATTTCATCGAATAAATGGGGAATTCATAGATGTTAAATACATTTTTTACCTATTTTGCTCGTTGCACATAGGTAAGTACCTACTTATGTGAGTTTTATAACTAACACCAAATCTATTTAACTATGAGAATTTCTAAAATTACCTGTTCCTTCTTAGGATTATTCTTATTATGTTTTAATCTGCTAACTGCACAACTTGGAATTAGTGAACGTGAAGCTATTGCACTTCTGGAATTAAGAGCTAAGACTAAAGGAGAGCAATGGACAAACCAATGGGATACCGATACTCCAATTTCTGATTGGTATGGAGTAACAATAAAAGACGGTAAAGTAGTTGGACTAGACCTTTCTAACAATAATCTTCAAGGTAAAATCCCAATTACTATTGGTAACCTTAAAAATTTAGAAACGCTAGATTTATCTCAAAATAATATTACCGGAAAAATCCCAGGTCTTTTTAGAAAATTTAAAAACTTAAAAGCAGTAAATTTTGAGGATAATAAATTGGTTGGTACTATTCCTAGTTCTATTAACAAGCTTCAAAATTTAGAGGAGTTAAACTTAAGTAACAATAAGTTGGAAGGAACATTACCGCAGACTATTAATGAGCTTGGTAAGTTAAATACTTTAGCTCTTGCTAATAACGATTTAAATGGTTCTATGCCAGCAGGAATGGAAAACTTAAAGAAGCTTAAAAAGCTTTACTTATCCAATAACAAGTTTTCGGATATGAATGGTTTAAGAGCATTATCTAAACAACAGTTGGTATTGACAGACTTTAAATTAAAAAATGGTAATGTATTACCTATAGACTTTACAAAAACTCAAGAAGGTTTATCTAAATTAGAGTTTGAAGACTACCAGGACTAAATCATAAAAAATTTTTAAAGAAAAGGCTCCAATTGGAGCCTTTTTCTTTTTAGAATAGTAATGGGATTACAAACTGAAATACTAAGATTAGTAATGCTACAGCAATTAAGTTTAAAACAATACCCACACGTGCCATTTGCGGAACTTTTACATAGCCGCTTGCAAATACTATAGCGTTGGGAGGTGTAGCCATTGGTAACATAAAGGCACAGCTGCTAGCCATAGTAACCGGAATTAATAGATATAATAATGGAATTTCTAACCCAATAGCAATACCTGCAACTACTGGAGCTAAAACTGCTACTAAGGCAACATTGCTCATTAATTCTGTCATGAACAACATTAATATAATCAAAAGAGCTGCTGTAAATAAAATACTAATCTCACTACTAGCTATCGCGCTAGAAACTAAGTCAACAATTCCACTTGTGGACATTCCTTTTGCTAATGCTAACCCACCGCCAAATAAGATTAAAATACCCCATGCTAGTTTAGAAGTATCTTTCCATTGAATAATAAAATCTCCTTTTTTAATATTGTATGGAATTGAGAATAATGCGATAGCAGCAAAAATGCTAATCATAGTGTCGGAGAGACCCAGTGTAGGAAATATGGTATTAATAAGTGTTCTAAAAATCCATAGAAAAACTGTTACGGCAAAAATTACAAGAACCATTTTTTCTTTACCAGAGGTTGAGCCTAATTTTTTTAATTCTGTGTGTATTACCTCTTTTGAAGCATTAAACTTTAAATCCTTGTTAGGGAACATCCATTTTACCAATACAAAGTAGGTAATAGTAATCATTACTATAGCGAAAGGCAGTCCAATAGTCATCCATTTTAAAAATGAGATTTGAATGTTATATTCATTTTCTAGTAGTCCAATTAATACGGAGTTTGGTGGAGTACCAATTACCGTTGCAATTCCTCCTGCATTTGCTGAAAAAGCTATCCCTAACATTACACTTAGCGCGAAGTTTTGATCGCTCTTAGTAAATCCATCTTCATCATTAACCAATAAATTAATAACCGATAAAGCTATAGGTAACATTACTACGGTACTGGCGGTGTTACTTATCCACATACTTAATGAAGCAGTTGCAATCATAAAACCTAAGACCACTTTGTTAGGCGTAGTGCCTGTAAGTTTTATAATATTAAGCGCAATACGTTTATGAAGGTTTACTTTTTCTAATGCTAAAGCCATAACAAAGCCACCAAAAAACAAAAATATAATTGGGCTGCCATAATTTGCACCAACTTCGGCAATGGGTATTATTTTTAGCAGGGGAAAAAGTAAAAGTGGGAGTAATGCGGTAACCGAAATAGAAACAGCTTCTGTAATCCACCAGATAAGCATCCAAGATGCAACGGCGATTACAGCATCACCCTGTTCAGAAACTAATTGTACAGGTAGGTTAACAAGAATTAAAAATACGATTGGGCCTAGTAGCAGACCTAGTTTTTTACTTAGCTCCATTGGGATTCTAAGCTAGGGTTTTTTAAAGTAAAATAAAAACCGAAGAATAAAGTTAGCTATTGCCCAAACCACTTTTATTACGAAATACAAGTGGAGCTACTTTTACATGTCTTTTAAAGTACTTGATAAAATAAGAAGGGTCTTCAAAACCGAGCTTGTATGCAATCTCACCTATTTGGAGTGAAGTGAATTTTAATAATCGTTTTGCTTCTAAAATAATCCGTTCTGCAATTAATAGCGAAGGAGATTTGTTTACAACTGTTTTTGTAATGGTATTTAAGGTTTTTGAAGAGATGTGCATTAAGTCTGCATATTCGTTTATAGTTAATCCATTTTTATAGTTTGCCTCTACCATCTCTTTAAATTGGTATAGCTGTAGGGTGTATGAATCGTTTCGATTAGCAGTCTTTGTATCTCTTTTTTGATGCACTCTTTCAAGATTAATAAGAAAACATTTTAATAAAAACCGAATAGAATCTTCAAAACCAAAACGAGCCCTATTTGATAGCTCTTTTGATATTAAGTTTAAATAGGTTTTGCCAGATGCTATAGCTTCTGTTTCCATGGCATAGCATGGATTCTCTTGAGTTTTAAAAATGCTGTACTTTAAAAAGATATCTACTTCTGTATGCATAAAGAAGCTCTCATTAAAATGGATAAGCCAGCCATTACAATCGTAGTTATCGTCAAAAGCATGAATTTGATCTTTTGTAATAAAGAGAATGGTATTTTCTTTTATTTCATAGGTCTTAAAATCTACGGTATGAGCGCCTTTGGTATCTAAGAACCATATAATTTGATAGTAACTGTGTGAATGGGGAACAGCAGCTTTATCACCACTTTTTTTTCGATATTCTTTTAAATCGTAAACTTCAAACTGAAGTTTTTGTGGGGATAATTTGTGAAGGTGGTACTGCTCTATTTTTGACAAAACAAGGTATTAGACTATAAACTTTGTCGTAAAGTTAGTCTAATTCTTTCTGCAATAGTTTCCTGGCAGTAGTAATACCGCTATATACGGCTCCATCTAAGTATCCCCCATAAATTGGTGAAGTCTCTGTTCCTGAAAAGCATAGTTTCTCTTTAAAATAGAAATCTTCAAAATGTTTGTTTCCGTAATGCGGACTCATATAAACCGATTTTAAATTTTCACATGAGGTAAATTCATCCTTGGACCAATCCTTTTCAAAGTAGGATTCGTAACCCCTAATTTCTTCACCTAGGTATTTCTCTAAATAAGCTAAAATGCGCTCTTTACGCTGAGCTGCCGTAACATCTCTTAAACCTTCATTAATAAATCCCATTAGGGCAAAGGTTTTATTGTCTGCGCAGCAATGATCATAAAGCTCTATCACAGGTCCAACTTGCCCAATTACGGTGCCTGAAAAGTTTTTCTCCCTCCAAAATGGTTTTTTAAAAACGAGACCAATTTTCATAGCATTGCTCATCCATGTATGAGTTTGCTTCATCGCTCCTAATAAATTATCAGGAAGGTTAGGTGAAAAAGTTAATGTAGAAGCCAGTTTTGGTGGGATGGTTACCACAACTTTATTGGCTATATATATACCGGCATTAGTTTTTATTTGAACCGTTTCTGAGTTTTCCGTTAGTTCAAGTGCCTTGGTGTCTAGCAGAATTTTATCTTTTAAGGCCTCTGTCAATTTTGCAATCAGAGCCTTTGAGCCGCCAGAAATTCTCTGCGCAGATGGGCCATTATGCTGACTTTCAAAATAATGGGCAGGCGCCATAGTATTATATACCAAAACACTCTGCCCTTTACTGTACTGTTCAAATTTTTTAAGCGATAGTGAGTCCAAAAGTCCATTAAGATTGGTATGATGGACTTGTAGCCAGGTGGCTCCTATATCTACGCCGTTATTAGTTAGGATTCTACCACCAACTCTGTTCCTACCTTCCAAAATAAGGAAATCGCGTTCCCTATGTTTTAAAAGTAAATGAGCGGTAGTAAGACCAGAAAGGCCAGCGCCAATAATAATGTATTTAGTATTTACTGTTTTCAAACTAAAAATTTACCCCGTTAAATGGGTGCCATGCACTACGGCAGCACCTGCTCTTAAAGCTGCAGCTACAAAGGTAACTTCTGCAAGCTCTTCTTGGGTAGCTCCAGCATCAATTGCATGTTTTTTATGAATTTCCAAGCAATAAGGACATTGAGTGGTTAATGCCACAGCTATTGCTATAAGTTCTTTGTATTTTTTTGGGATTGCCCCGTCAGCTAAGGCTGTTTGGTCCAAAGCTTGAAAAGCTTTCATTGCAGATTCCGCATTTTTTCCTAAAGCACCTAATTGCTTTAGATTTTTCATATCGTACATGATTTATTTTTTGAGTGAAAGGTTATGAATATTGATCTAACCTTTTAAAAGGATATTTTAGTTTCTACCAGACATTACACCACCATCTGTATCCCAAATAGCTCCGGTAACCCAAGAAGCTTTTTCTGAAAGTAAGAATGAAATAGTATTGGCAACGTCTTCTGCTCTTCCGTTTCTTCCTATTGGATGGAAAGCGTGGAAATTCTGTAACGCATCATTGGCTTCTTGTTTTCCACCAAAAACGCTCTCGTAAACAGGAGTTTCTACTACTGCTGGAGAAACAGCATTTACACGGATTTTGTAATCAGCCAATTCCATAGCCAAATGCTGCGTTAAGCTGTGCAAACCTGCTTTTTGCATAGAGTATGCAGAGGATGGTGTAGCTTTAACAGATTGCTTTGCCCACATAGAACCTACATTTACAATAGCTCCTCCTTTAGTAGCTGCCATTTTTTTAGCCGCAGCTTGTGTTATAAAGAAAAACCCTCTGTTTAAATCTAAATAGGAATCGTAGTCAGCTTCTGTATGATCTAAGAAAGGTTTAGGGCCAAAAATACCTGATGCGTTTACCAAGTAATCTAAGTTATCCCAACCAGAAATTGCGTTTTGTAAAGCATTTACTTGTTCTTTACTTGTAATATCAACTTTGTGTGTTTTTAAGTTGTTGTTAGCTTCATTTTTAAATGCTTCTAATTTAGAATCGTTAGTACCTACAATATGGACTTCAACACCTTCGTTTAAAAGATTTTGCGCAGTTGCTTTACCAATACCACTGCTGCCGCCTATTATTAATGCTCTTTTCATTATATATTTATTTTAAAATTTGTAAGAGCAAAATTACTTGGAGGTACTTAGTTATTTATGTCATAAAAAGAGAACAAATGGTAATTTTAGGAAGGAGTTTAAATACTAAATAAAAAAACCTTCCCATAACAAACAGGAAGGTTTTAATGATAAACTAAACTAACTCAACAATTATTATAGATTCAACTGTAATCTGGCAAAAAGATATCTACCTGTATACCCGAACTGTGAGGTCCTTCTTGAGTAAACAAATTGATCTCCAGAAGTACCGCCAGCCCTATTTTCATCTGGATATACATCAAACAAGTTGTTTGCTCCAATGGTTATGCCTAGGTTGTCTGAAAATCTTTTTGAGATGGTGAAATCGGTTACCAACTTGCCACCATAAATAGCATCATCACTTATAGTAGTACCTTCCACGCGGGCATCACCATTAAAATCATCTGGGTCCGTTACCTCACCAAAGAATACATTACGAAGCAAGAAATCCCAAGAATCAATGGTAAGCATATTGGTCAAATTTAATTTGGCTCGTGGCTGTGCCAAGGTTAAAAATGCTTCTTCTTGTCCGTCAAAAAACGAACCACTCAAACCGGCATTTTCAATAAGTTGTGGTACAAAAATGTCTTCAACTTCTGTTTTGTTGAAATTAGCGGCAAAGTCATTCTTAAGAATGACTTTGCCAATATTTGCCTTGTGAGAGATTACAATATCCAATCCCTGAGATTTGGTATCGATAGCATTTACAAAGAAACGAGCACTAGTCGCTCCGGCTGACTGAAAAATCCCTGTTAATTCTGGGTCGCCACCGTTGCCAAAGCTTCCGCTGTAAACGATACGGTCATCAATATTGATAAGATAACCATCTAAGGTCAAGCTAAAATTGCCAAACTTAGCGGTTACACCTGCACTAAAACTATTTGATGTTTCTTCGCGAAGCTTATCAATACCGATTAAAGCTGCCGCTCGGCTATCGTTAGTGAAGGTACCTTGTTCAAAAGGTACATTGTCTACGAATACCGTACTGGTGCGGCTAAAGAATTGTTGGTGCAGCGAAGGTGCTCTAAAACCTGAACTGCTTGCTGCACGGAGCGCAATATTATCATTCAATTCAATCCTTGTAGCAAGTTTGTAGTTAAAGGTACTTCCAAAATCTGAGTAATTTTCATAACGCCCAGCAAGACTAACCAACCAGTTTTCTGTAAAATCAGCTTCAAAATCAGCATACAATGAGATGTTATTTCTGAACTTATCGGTTTCGTTATTTGGATCGTATCCTCTAAAAACCTGTGCACCACCACCCAATGGCGCTCCAGTAAAATTGTTTCGCACTAGCAAAGAATCTGGGGTGATACTGTTAACGGCATTTCCATTAACGTCGTAGCTTGTATAAGAACTTTCTTCCCCAGAAAAAATCTGGAAGCGTTCTACTTTGTATTCTGCACCAAAAGCAGCATTAAATCCTTTAAAAATATCATCGTAAAAGCGGTTAATGTCTAAATTGGTGGTGTTTTGGGTGAAGCTCAATCCACCAGCATCAAATACTCGTGGTGTAGCCACGCCGAGAGTTCCATTACTAGAGTTGCTTACAGTAATTAGAAAAGTGTTTCTGCCAAAGGTGTTTGAAAAATCTACGTTCCAACCATTGACTTCACCGCGAATACCTAGAGCAACCGAACGATCCAAAATGTCTGTTCCTATATTAGGAAGAAAACCGTTTGGAAATGCTGGAGTATTTGCTCTACCATCGCCTTGCGCCGGCCTTCTATAAAAACCAGAAGCTAAACCTTGGCGGTAGCTTATTCCACTAAAACCATAAAGTTCCGTATTTTCTGAAAGTGGAATGCTCATGTTTGCGAAAAACTTACCTTCTCGTAACCTAGATGTACCTACTCTAAAACGAAAATCTTCACGCGTAAGACCACGTGCAGCCAATTCATCTTCATCCGCATCAAAACTTAATAAATCTCTGAAAGTTGCAATATCTGTATCATTTGATAAGTCTAAGCCTGCTATTTGGTCTTTTGTTGCTTGATCTAAATAATTGATGCCCTGGGCAGCATCGGCATAATCTTGAAGCCCCATATTGGCAACAGTGCCTCCACCAGCTGCAAATACGCGTTCAGCACCATGAAATCCTTGAAAAATATCTCCTGCATAGTCTTTGTTTCTAAGGGCAGGTTCTCGAGTTGATAGCGAACCAGTAAAATTAATATAGCCAGAATCGCCAATACCCAATCCATAGTTGGCATCGACTTGAAATTTCTCTCCATCACTACCGCCTTCAAATTGGTTGCTGTTTTCACTGAAATTCGCACCAGTGGTTACCATAAGACTAAGTTCACCAATATTCTTTTTTAGAACGATGTTAATGACCCCTGCAATGGCATCAGAACCGTATTGAGCGGCAGCACCATCTCGTAATACTTCAATTCTTTGAATGGCTGCTGCTGGAATCGCATTCATATCGGTACCTACACTACCAGCACCAACCGTACCGTTTACGTTGATAAGTGCTGTATTATGTCTCCTTTTTCCATTAATCAAAACCAAAACTTGGTCAGGACCAAGACCGCGGAGTGAAGCTGGGTCTATATGGTCCGTACCATCAGAAACGGTCTGTGATTGCGAGGTAAACGAAGGCGCCACATAGTTCAAAATTTCATTAACCGAAACCTGCGGTCCTTGTGAAACAATGGCTGTTACATCTATAACATCTACGGGTACACTGGTTTCTGTGGCCGTACGATTAGGATTTCTAGAGCCTACAATGACGACATCATCTAATTGCGCTGCGGCACTTTCAAGGGATATGTCCACGAAGTTTTGACCAGTAACATCCAATTCAACCGTCTTAAAACCGATATATGAAATAACCAAAGTATTATTGTTATCAGGCAATTCGATGGTGAAATTTCCATCAAAATCGGTCTGAGTACCAGTAGTTGTTCCTTTTACCAGTATGTTGGCACCTGGCAGTGGACTGCCTTCATCATCTTTTACCATTCCTTTGACTTCTCTTACCTGAGTAGTCTTTTGGGCAGTTGTTATCTTTAATGTAGTAAGCACGATTTGTTTCTCAATAATCTTAAAATCTATGCCCTTAGGATTAAAAAGGGTCTCTAAAACGGCGATGAGGGGCTGATTTTTCACCGAAATGGAAGTTTTCTGGTTTAAATTGATTTCTTCGGTGTCATAGAAAAACTTATAGCCTGTCTCTTTTTTGAGTTCATCAACAATTAGAAGAAGACTGGTTGCCTCATAATCAAGCGTCAATTTTTTTTGAGCCATGCCTGGATTGGCTAATGATAGGCTAAGGCTAAGAAAGAGCGTAAGTGCAACTAGTCTCATAAGAAGTCGGTTGGTCTTTTTAAGGATATTTTTCATCCAAAAAAAAGAATGTTTTGTAACATTTTTCATAAGTTTAAGTGTTAGTTAATATTAGATTTCTACAATTCTGACATGACTAATGCCAAGGGAAATGTTGCAGCATTTCCCTTACTTTTTTATTGTTATTTTATTTTGTGTTATTTCATATTCAAATTTTATTGAAGTAGATAAGACCTTAAAGACCGTCTGAATATCTTCAACATCAAACTCACCAGTAAATCTTTTATTCGAAATCACTTCATTTTTATTGTCAATACTCACATTATATGTACGTTCAATGTTTTGGAGAATCTGTTGCATTGGAGTACCTCTAAAAACAATCTTATTTTGCATCCATGCAGTGAAATAGCTAACATCTACCTTTTTGGACACTAATTCTTTATTGAATTTATCAAAAGAACCTTGCTGATTTGGTATTAAGGTAATGGTGTTGTTAGGTTGATTTTCATCAGAAAGGTTTACAGAACCTTCAACCAATGTGGTAGTTATAGCATTATTAACACCATAGGCGGTAACGTTAAATTCTGTCCCCAATACTTTTATGTTCAAGTCGTTTACGTTTACTATGAAAGGAAAGCTTTTATCCTCGGCAACATCAAAATACGCCTCACCTTCTAGATAAACCATTCTATTGCTGGAAGCCTTATCAAACCGTGATGGAAATGTAAGTGTAGACCCTGAGTTGAGCCATACTTTAGTGCCATCAGATAGGGTGATGTTAAATTTTTGGCCATGGGGAATATAAATTTTATGATGCCCAGTGCTCGTAGTTTTGTTAGCAGGGGTATAATCCAAACCGTAATTAGTGGTTTTAACGATTGGAGTGCCGTTATTTACTGCTACGGTAGCATTGTGATTGGAATCCAATATCTTTTTAGTACCATCTTCAAGAGTGAGTATAATTTTATCCTCTTTTATTATTTGTTCTTGAGCATCTGTAATGGTAGTATTGGTTTCTGTTGATTTTTTTGAAGGAAATACCATGGTCAGCACAGCTAAGATGCCGACAAAAGAAGCGGCATAAGGAAACCATTTCTTAATTTGATAGTTTTTTGATTTTTGAGAGCCTAAAATTGGTTCAAACATTTCAAAAGCTGTAGTGGCATCAAAATCATGGTAGAGTTGATCTTGTGATCGTTCCACCAATTTTTGCTTAAAATAGGCGAGATTCTCTTTCTTTTTGAGCACTAATTTTTTAAGCTTTTCCCGCTCTTTTTTTGTAAGTGTTCGATTTATATATTTTTCAGTTAAAACTGCTAAATCTTGCATAAAACGTAGGGTTTCTATATTCATGACACCAAGTCGTTAAAAAACCCCTATTTAAATTGAATTTTTATCTTTGATTCATTATAGATAACTATGACAGATGTTCAGTTAAAACAGAGTTTGAAGTTGGGCCATAAATTGGCTTACAAATTTCTGTTTGATGAATACTATGACTGGCTCTGTAATTATCTTTTTAAGTTATCTGGTAATCGTAGCCTTTCAAAAGATTTGGTACAAGAGGTTATGATAAAGTTTTATGAAGGGCGTCAAAAAATAAAGGTAGAGACCAACCTTAAGTCGTACTTGTTTACCATGTGTCATAATCATTTTTTAAATCATATACGTGGTAGTAAGAAAAATCCTGATCTGCTAGATAGGATCGAGTGGGCTGCTATATATGAAAGCTACTTTGAAGTAACCGTAGAGGACAATACTTTTGAAAGTAACCTTACAAAACTTGAAGATTTATTGGATAAATTACCTCCAAAATGCCGTGAAATATTTATTCTCAATAAATTAGAGAAACGTAAATATAGAGAAATAGCAAAAGATATGGGACTTTCAATAAAGACGGTAGAAAGTCAAATGTCCCGTGCTCTGCGGATTATTCGCGAAAATGCCTCCGTATTACTGTTTTAGACTTACAAAAACCTATTAATGGCCATTTAAAAAGCCGTATAGCTGGTACAAAAAGAGACCTAGACCAGCAATTATCAAATACATATTAATTGCTTTATAAAAAGCTGTGTAACTCTTTTTTGTTTTCCACAGTGTAATTATAAAAACGATAGGAATTAGTGCCAATATTTGTCCGAGTTCAACGCCAATATTAAAGGACACTATTTTGGCTAAAAACTGTGCTGTTCCCATATCAAAAGATTGAAGACGTGTTGAAAGTCCAAAACCGTGAATCAACCCAAAAATAAAGACCATTAACAATAAGTTTGGTGATTTTATTTTTAGATATTTTTCAAATCCACCCAAATTTTCAAACCCTTTATAAAGCACACTTAGCGCAATTATAGCATCAATTAAATGGTCATTGGCTTTTATACCCAAATATGTAGCTCCAAGCAATGTAATACTGTGTCCAATAGTAAAAACAGTTATGAACCTAAGAATATCTTTAAATCCCTTTAAATAAAAAATGACACCTGCTAAAAATAGCAAATGGTCATAACCGGTAATCATATGTTTTGCACCAACATAGATATATGATAAAAGCCCACCATTGTTCAATATTTCCTGGTCACTTGAACTTACACCATGTGCGGCAAGGATTAATGGAAAAAGAAGAAATAATGTATTTAGTATTTTCCTTTTAGTTTTTATTTTCATTTTTCCTTCTGTTAAACCATAAAAACAGAACACCTATCAAAAGAAGGCTACCTAACAAAAAAATGTATATACTATTATTGGTTTCATGTTGATGTTCATGAGTATGTGTCTCTTCTCCATGAGTATGGGTTACCTCAAAAGTCAAAGTAGACCAATTAGATTCATGGGTTAGCTCTTCTTTTTGAGTATTAACTATATGGATGGTTTGAAAATACCAAATACCATCTGCAAAAAGATGTGTTTTTATAATACCCTCCTCATTTGTCCTAAGTTTTTGGCCGGATGTATGCGTGTGTGATTCTTCACTTTCTTTTGATTCATGAGTATGAGAATTTACTTCTCCATCATGTGAATGACCATGTTCCTCCGCAGCTTTGAGAGCATTATGAGAATGGCTATTTTTAGGATTTTTATAATCAGCATAAACCAGCTGATTGGCTAAAGGTTTTCCATTTAACAACAATTTCAATTCCAAACTGTCACCAGTATGCAAGTTGTAAGGGTTTTCTAAGGGAACAAATTCAATTGGATACCCTAATTCAGTTTGCCAATCGTTAGTTTTAATTGCACCAACTTGGAAAATAGTTTTTACATGTTTGGAATACTTTTCAATGGCATTACTATCTAAAGCATTATTTTGCCTACGCCACTCCAACATATCATAAAGACCTTCATGCTCTAGATATTCATTAAAAACTTTGGCATTCATTTTAAAATCACGAGCTTTTGTTGATACCCCAGCAACATAAGTGCCCGCATCTTCTGTTTGGAAGTTTAGAATAGTAATACTGTCTTTCTCCGTCCACTGAGAATCAGAAACCTTTGTCCGTATGCCATTGCTTAAAATACTTGCATCTAGCATTCGATTACGGGCTATAATATTCTCGCTTTTTTCAAAAGTGCCGTTGAAAAGTTGTAGCGCTACGGAGCTATTAGGCTCTAAAAAATAGCTATCCAATTTTAGAAACATCGTATGACTACTAAATAATACAATGACTACTATTGCGAAGAATGTTTTTTTCATTATGTAATGGATTTTGTTTCGTTAAAAGAATCGGAAATCATAATCTCCCTTTTATCTACGAAAAAAACGCTAACTGAGTTCTACAAAAAGACCTTCATCAGTTTTATTCACTTTTGCTAAATTATTTTTGGTCAATTCCTTAATGGATTTATCCCACTTTTTGTTAGATAAGCCGGACTGATTTTTTAAATCATTTAGCGAAATTTTCTCCACCTTTTTCAGTGTATCTAATATCATTTTAGCCTCATCAGTTAGCTCTACCTGCTTTTTCTCAGGTCGCATTTGAGGGAAGAACAACACTTCTTGAATAGAAGAATTATTGGTCATTAACATTACCAAACGGTCAATACCTATACCGATACCAGAAGTAGGTGGCATACCATATTCTAATGCTCGTAAAAAGTCTTGGTCTATAAACATGGCTTCATCATCACCTTTTTCAGATAATTTTAATTGATCTTCAAAACGCTCACGTTGGTCAATAGGGTCGTTAAGCTCTGAATAACAGTTGGCTAGTTCTTTCCCATTCACCATCAGCTCAAAACGCTCAGTCAACGCGGGATTATCACGATGCTCTTTGGTAAGCGGACTCATCTCTTTTGGATAGTCTGTAATAAAAGTTGGTTGTATGTAATGGTGCTCACACTTTTCACCAAAAATTTCATCTATCAATTTACCAACACCCATAGTATTATCAACTTCGATACCTAAGCTTTTTGCCACCTCACGCAATTCATTTTCGTCTTTGCCGGCAACATCATGCCCTGTATGAATTTTTATGGCTTCTAAAATGGGAACTCGATTATAGGGTGCTTTAAATTCGATTTGGTTTTCTCCAACGGTAATCTTGGAGGTTCCATTAGCATCAATCGCAATTTTCTCTAATAATTGCTCTGTAGTTTCCATCATCCAATGGTAATCTTTGTATGCCACATAGAGTTCCATTACTGTAAATTCTGGATTATGAGTACGGTCCATTCCTTCATTTCTAAAATCTTTAGAGAACTCATAAACGCCATCAAAACCACCAACAATTAGCCTTTTTAAGTATAACTCATTAGCGATTCTTAAGTACAAAGGAATATTTAACGCATTATGATGGGTTAAAAATGGACGTGCAGCGGCACCACCAGGAATTGGTTGTAATATAGGAGTTTCCACTTCTAAGTAACCACGCTCGTTATAAAATTCGCGAATACTATTCGTAATTTTTGTGCGCTTGATAAAGGTTTCTTTCACCTTTGGATTTACTACCAAATCAACATAGCGTTGGCGATAGCGCATCTCAGGGTCGTTAAATTCGTCATAAGTATTACCATCAGCATCAACTTTAGGTAATGGTAGTGGACGCAAGGCTTTGCTTAATAATGAAAAGTTTTTCACCATTACTGTTTTTTCACCTACCTGTGTGATAAAAAGTTCACCTTCAATACCTATGATATCACCTATATCCAATAATTTTTTATAGACATCATTGTATAGGGTTTTATCTTCACTAGTACAGATTTCATCACGGTTAAAGTAGACCTGAATACGACCTTCGCTATCTTGTAACTCCGCAAAAGAGGCTTTACCTTGGATCCTTCTTGACATTAATCGGCCAGAAATCACAACCCGTTTCCCTTCTTTAAAGTTGTCCTTTATACTTTTAGAAGTGGCATCCACTGGGTATAGAGCAGCGGGGTATGGGTTAATGCCCATTTCCCTAAGTTTAGTTAGTTTTTCTCTTCGTACGATTTCTTGTTCCGATAACTGCATTGTCAAAAAATTAAAGCGCAAAATTACACTTTTGCGCTTTAATTACATGCATGACGGTTCGTTCACTTTGATGAATAATTTGGGATATAAGTTTCTCCACTTAATATCGCTAACATATCCTCTTCCAACGAAGCTATCGGACTTTCAACAATACGATTAACCTCTTTACCATTTTTAAGAAAAATTAAAGTGGGAACCTTAATAATATTTAGACCTTTTTCTTCCCCACCAGGGCTTTTTTTATAGAAGCCTTTTCTTCTATCTAGGGCTATGATTTCAAGATTCTTCATTGGGAATTTTGCTTCGTGTAAAATTTTAAGGATTCTTGGTGTTTCCCGCTTACTATCACCACACCAGGTGCCTAGAAACAATTTAACCTTGTATTCCCCTAATGATTTCTTCATCATTTTAGTCAATAACTTATCTACCGTGTAGTTTAGGTAAGACGGTGTAAACCAATTTTTATAGGGTTCGCTTTGAAGTCCATCCAAGTTAATAGGCCCTACTAAAAACTGAAGTCCTTTTTCAGTTTTAATTTCTTGATTGATTTTTTGTGAGGTGCTAATGGTAAAACTTAGTAATAGAATAAAAAGAAAATATGCTTTCATGATTTCTAGATTTTAAATCCAAAAATCAGGTTAGGTAAATGAAAAATGCAGCTTTACTGGTTTGAAATAGGGACTAGACCCCCGGTTGATTTTAATAAATTAGAATAACCCATTTAGCTCTTCTCTAGAAGAAATACCTAATTTTTTATAAAGATTATTGATATGAGATTTAACAGTGCTTAGGCTAATGAAGAGTTCTGAAGCAATCTCTTTGTTTGATTTTCCTTCAGATATTTTTACCATAACTGTTCGTTCTTGTGCCGTAAGTGTATCAAAAGGGTTTTTCTTTTCCTTTCGTTGCCTCCTTTTAAAGTTAAAATATCCCACTTGGATGATAAGAAAGAGAACACCTCCCCAAAGTAAGTAAGGCCAAAAGGAACTTCTGGACTTTGGAACAAGGTCATTTCTGAGCACCTTATCTGCTTCAAGCTCATTTTGATATCGTGATGTGAATGAGGCATTTGGATATTTATTATTAAGTCTTAATGTTAGTTCATCATAGTAAGAATTAAGTTTAACATCGTTAATATAGTAAGCGTGGGTTTCACTTGCTCTGTCAGATAGGAAGCTATAAGTATAGAGGTCAGCAAGAGGTTCCTTATTTCTCTTACCGTATTCTTGAAAAGTACTAAACCATTTTTGAAAATTAAGGGACTCATTTGCCTTGCTGCTATATTCCATAAAATCTAGAATCATTTCTTCTTTAAGTGCATCAATTCCAAGTAGAAGTCCAGAATTTTCATTTGTAGATGCTATTTCGCAAAGTGCTTGATTATTTTGTAATAATGGGAATGAGATAGTGTCTGCTTTTTTGGCAATAAATAGAACACTCCGCGTATAATTACAATCTCTTAAAAAGTGACCTCCGCCGTTACCGTCTTCTTCACAACCATCGATATGTATGCGGTAAATTCTATTTTCAGAAATGAGATTATCACCTTCAAATTTAAAGAGACCATTGGCATCTGTTTTAACTTCTTTTATTATTTGGTTGGCGTAAACCCGAGAAGATTTTCTATAATTCTCTACTAATGAAAGATAAACGGACAGATTTTCGTTGCCTTCAGTTACTTCTCCAGTAAATAGATATTGTGCATTTATGCACATTAAATTTCCAAAAAAGACTAAAAGGAGTATTTTCTTCATTGGTTAAAAATAATAGATTTAAGTGTAACAATTTTGGTATTTGGAAGACTGATGTTATACATCAATCAAAAATCAAAGAATGAGTTTCTGGAGAGTTTTATTAGCCATTATTTTTCCGCCTTTATCGGTATTAGGTAAAGGTTGTGGTTCGTTTTTAATTGTTTTACTTTTAACCTTTTGTGGATGGGTGCCAGGTGTTATTGCGGCACTGGTAATTCTAAATAATACGAACTAATCAATTTAAAAAATAGATGAAAAAGCTAAAACTATTAGTTGCGCTACTTGCAGCTATAACTGTTCTCGCATGTAATTTTACTGAAGAAGTTTATATCAATGAAGATGGCTCAGGTAAGCTTTCTATTAATTTTGATGCTAATGAAATGATGGCCATGATGGGCTCTCTTGATAGTTTAAAACAAGAAAAAGCGATAGATTCTACTATTGTTTTTAAGGATTTATTGAAAGAGAAGCGTGATAGTATATCCAAACTACCACTAGAAGAACAAGAAAAACTTAAAAAACTAGAGCCATTTAGTATGCATATGGTAATGAAACCAGAAGAACAAGTAATGCGGTTTGAGTTTTTTAGTGAGTTTAAAAATATTGAAAAGGTTAGTGATGCTTTTAATGCCTTCCAAAGTGCAAGTTCTTTAACGCCCGCTCCTGGTGCCTCGGCTGGCCAATCTCCACCAATACCTTCCCCCAAGGCAACTACAAAAGTGAATTATAAGTTTGATAATAATACCTTTTCTAGAAATACGATAATTATAGATCAAGAATTATTTCAAAAAAGCCTTGATAGCCTAGCAGGAGCGGAGATGTTTCTTTCTGGTTCTACTTATACGTTTAGGTATCATTTCCCGCGTCGAGTAAAAAACGTAAATGTTGAGGGAGCTACATTTTCAATGGATGGCAAAACCATGATTTATGAAGTTAATTTTCTTGACATGATGAAGACTCCCGAAGCTATTAATTTAGAAGTTGAACTGGAGGACTAGATTCAGCTTTGTAACTTTGTGGAATGAACAAGAAGGTTCTTCTAAAAGATTTAGGGTTTAAAGATTATAAAGAGACTTGGGACTACCAAGAATTTCTCTTTAAGGAAATTATTGACTTAAAAACTAAGAATAGGAGAGAAGGAACAGAGTTAGAGACGCCTAATCATTTTCTTTTTGTAGAACACCCACATGTATATACTTTAGGAAAAAGTGGCGACATTAATAATCTGTTAGTTGATGAAGCTAAGCTTAAAGAAAAAGAAGCCACTTTTTATAAGATAAATAGAGGTGGAGATATTACCTATCATGGTCCAGGACAAATAGTGGGTTATCCTATTTTGGATTTAGATAATTTCTTTACAGATATTCATAAATATCTACGTTTTTTAGAAGAAGTGGTGATTCTGACCTTAGCTGAATACGGGTTAAAAGCAGAGCGTTCAGAGGGGGAAACAGGTGTTTGGTTAGATGTAGGCACTCCCTTTGCACGTAAAATATGCGCCATGGGCGTTCGTGCTAGCCGTTGGGTTACTATGCACGGGTTTGCCCTTAATGTGAATTCTGATTTAGGCTATTTTGATTTAATGATTCCCTGTGGAATAAAAGATAAAGCAGTTACTTCTTTAAATGTAGAATTGGGCAAAAAAGAAATCCACTTAGAAGAGGTAAAACAAAAGCTACTTAGGCATTTCGAAACTCTTTTTGAAGCAGAAATAGTAAAAGAAAAAACCTCGGTGTAAGCCGAGGTTTTTATGTTATAAGTTATTTGCTGAAAGCAGTAAGTTTTGTACTTCCTATTAATTTTCCGTTCTTATTGTAACTTTCTTGCTTTATCATTCCAACACCTTCGGCAAACCAAACACGAGAAGGGAATGTTTGTTTTACCATCATGGCTTTAATCTTATTGTCTGCATAAATAACAAAACAGTCAAAAGTGCCCGCGGACGTTGTAACATTCTCTTGTTTTTCTACTTTTCTATTTATTAAGTCCACAGTCGTATTCATATTCATACCACTCATACTTATTTTCATTGTTACGTTTGCATTAGTCAATTGTTGTCCAACACTTAGATTATTTGGTAATTCTAAGTCAGTACCAGATATATCCATTTCCATATCCTTGTATTGCTCTAGCATACTTGTTGGTACTAGTGATTTGTAATCTATTACAACCATGTTTCCTGTACAGGTAAAATTGTAGTCTGTTTTATAGATTTGCTTTCCTCTTTTATCATTGAGCTCCATAGCCATAGTTGCAGATGTATTGTCACCTCTGGTTGAAACATTAATAACCTTGTAAGAAGCTGTTCCGTCTGATTTTCCTTTTTTGTCGTAGTTGGTATATTCAAAAGATGCTCCTTCAATCATGGGGTAGTATTTGCTGCAGTTAGCCTGACTAATCCCGAGTTGAATAAAAAATACTGACAAGATAATTGTGATAGTTAGTTTCTTCATTTTAAGCTATTTAATAGCTTAATATACAAAGACTTAATTGTAATAGTTTGTAAAATATGTATGTGTTGTAGTAAAAGATGTGTAAAAAGTGCTAATTAATCTTGTATACAATAATGCTATTTTCTTGGTCTTTAGCAACTAACTCTAGTTTTTTATCACCATCTATGTCCACCATATCTATTAAAGAGCTTCCATAAACCGGAAAATTTGATATTGGTTTTGCTTGACTATCATAGAGATATATCTTTTGGTTTTGAATATCGGTTACCGAAACATATATTTTATCATAAATGTAGAAGATTTTTGGTGCAGTATAAACCCCTAATTCAAGCTCAACTTTCTTTCCTTTAATACTTAAAATGTTGTCATTCATTAAAACCAATGTTTTACTAGTGGCATACATGCCGTGATCTTGGTTCAAATTAAAATTGGTGGTTACGAGTTTTCCCTTAGTATCTATTTGATGTAATATTCCTTTTTTATCAGTTAAAGAGAATTTGTTCTTGTAAAGGAATATTTCATTGTTTGAAAAATCAATCTTATTAGAAACTTTAATTCTATCCTGACCGGCACGGTGTCTTATTTTTAACGTGTTGTCCTCAAGCTTAAAAAGTAAATAGTCCTTTTTGTTTATTCTAAAATGTTTTGGAGCTTTAACAATAGCATTTTCAGCTTCTTTATAGGTGAATCCATCAACAATATCACCTTTATTATTGTACATGAATATTTTCTTTCCCTGAGTGACTAAAAACCTATAGTTTTTATTGTTATCATAATCAAATACTGCAAGAGAATTTAAATTTCCACCTTCAAAAGTTTTGTTGAAAGGCGCTACCTCTTCACCATTCCTATCTAAAATCAAAAATTGATTGTTGGTACAAAATGCTAATTGTAATCTTCCATTCTTATAAATATCAACTTGATGTATTTGCCCTTGTACTTTTCCATTTAGTTCTTTTTTCCAAAGCACTTTTCCATCTGAAGAAATTAAATAAAGAAAGTTGTCTTTATCTTGAACTACAACTTCTTGTTTATTAGTTCTATGATTTTTAACAAATTGTGGGTTAGTAGCTAAATCAGTATCTAACTCAACCGTAAAAAGAGGTCCTACGGCATTTGTTTTAATCTCTTTTTTGGCTTTGGAGGCCAGCACGTTTAAATGGTAAAAATTTACATCGGCAACTATTTGTGCAGCAAAAGTGTAGTTTTTAAAATCTATTTTTTTGACATCTATAAAAAGGTCAGATGAAAAATCTAATTCCAAAAAATTTTGAATTCCTTTTTGATTTGAAATAAATAGCAAAGAGGATTCATTTGCTAAAGAAGATTTTGCAGAATTATAAACTTCAGTCTTATTAAAAGTAGTGCCGCTTTTAGAATTCGCTATTATACTTTGTAGGGTTTCCTTTTTAGTGGCAAAAATAAAAGTATCCTCTAAAAGGATGTAGAAATTAGATTCAAAATCTTTGATTAAGGGGTTAAAAGCAGAAGAAATAAAGTCTTTATTATTCAACGCAAAAATCTCAATTCCTTGATAGGAAGAAGAACCAATACTAAATTGATTGATAGCTTCAGTTAAATTTGCTGCTCCAAAAGAATTTAAAACAATTGCTTTTTCTTTGTTTAGATAAATAATACCAACCTCTTCTATAGTATTAAAAAGGGTGTCAATTTTTTGAGCTCTATCTAAATATTTCTTTTGGTTATTTGCAAACGTTTCATAGTTATTAAAACTAAACGAGAGAATAGCATCGGCATTTTTAGGTGACACATTTGAGACTCCCTCTGCAACAGGAACGGTACCTTTAAATAGGTTGATAAAATTTTTAATGGAATCATTTGCTATTGCAATTCCATTAAATGAGGTCTTATTTGAATCGGTATTAAAATCTATCGAAATCCAATCTGCAAAGGCATCGACGGTTTTAGAATTGTTATTTTTTAAAGTTGATGAAAGTAAGCCTCCACCTTTTTTTAGATTTACTATAATAGATGCTGATTTACTATTATCAGCAGTGTCATATAGTTTTCTAAGTTTATTTGGGACTTTTTTGTTTTTACCAATCCGAATAAAATTTTCTAAAAGCATTTGGGATGAGCTAGCCACTATTTTATCATCTAGCTCAAAAACAAATAGTATGTTGTCCTCTAGTATATATTTTTTAACCTCACGATTCTCATAGGTTAAAGTTTCGATGACTTTATCACGTGCTTTTTCAATATTAAAAAAGTTGGGATTGTTATCAGAGACATATAAAAACTCAAAATTTTCTTTCCCTAACTCATAAAACCCAACTGCACATGTAGCAGTTGGATTTAAAAAATTAATTCCATCAACTTTTTTGGCAATCTTTTTAAATAAATTGGTTTTGTTAGTTTTTGAAAAGAACTCGCTGTTTTTTAATTCGCTTTTAAAACTTGATAAGTTGTTAATCTTTAGAATTACAGCTGCATCCTTTGGTAAGTAATCTAGAATAGAATCTGTTGTCGTCGTCTTTTGTTTACAAGAAAGTATGAGTAGAAAAAGAAATAAAATCCTGAATTTCATCTTTAAGACTTTGAAAGCAAATTTACAGTCTTTCTTAGATTTCTAAAGTTAATTGCTCTGGTAATTGCTTAAAGCTTTTTCTATGATACTTTGTAAGCCCATATTTACGGATGGCCTCACGATGCTCTTTTGTGGGGTAGCCTTTGTTTTTAACCCAATTATACATTGGAAATTCCTCATGGAGTTTTAACATATACTCATCTCGGTATGTTTTTGCCAACACAGAAGCCGCAGCAATACTCATATACTTGCTATCACCTTTAACAATGCATTTATAAGGTACATTGTAATAGGGTTTAAATCGATTTCCATCAACTAATATTAAATTGGGCTTATTTTCAAGCTTATCTAAAGACTTCTGCATTGCTAGAATGGATGCATTTAAGATGTTTATTTTGTCTATTTCTTTTTCAAAAATGTGACATACACCGAAATGGGTAGCATTTTCTTCAATAATTGATCTAAGTAGATTTCTTTTATGTTCAGAAAGCTGTTTGGAGTCGTTAAGAATATTATTCTGAAATTTTTCTGGAAGGATAACGGCAGCTGCAGTAACCGGACCTGCTAAACAGCCACGACCTGCTTCATCCGTTCCTGCTTCGTTACCTCCCGAGTAGTATTTTTTTAACATATTTAGAGATTAAAACTACTTAGAAATCTATCATTTGACAATATTGATTTATAAAAAAGTGTTAAAAAACTAAGAATGTGCTAAATAGATACATTACAAGGAAAAAATATAATAATTATCAATGTTATTTTAACATAGTATTGGCAAGATTGAAAGTATTTTTTGGATTATTAACTATTTATTATGATTTTTGGCGTTGACTAATTCAAAATTCAAATAAATGAGATCAAAGCTAACTTTGATGCTTACACCTTTATTGGTGTTGTGCATGACTTTCTCTTTTGCACAAGAGAAAACGATTTCAGGTAACGTAACAGACCAAAATGGTTTGCCCTTACCTGGTGTTTCGATAGTTGTTGTGGGAACTTCAACTGGAGCGCAAACAGATTTTGATGGAAACTACTCCATCAACGCTAATGTAGGACAGGTACTTAGATTTAGTTATTTAGGTCAAACTACAGTAAACAGAACTGTTGGTACTGCTTCGGCAATTAATGTTCAGATGCAAGAGGATGCACAAGCATTAGAAGAGGTAGTTGTAGTTGGTTATGGGGCTAAATCAAGAGAGCTTTCTACATCAGCAATTTCAACAGTATCAACCGAGAAGATTGAAGCTTTTGTTCCTTCAACTAGTGTTGATAACATCTTACAAGGTCAGGCTGCGGGTGTTCAAGTTACCGCCGCTAATGGTAGACCAGGTCAAACTGCATTTGTTCAAATTAGAGGTGTAGGTTCTATTAACGCAGCAACAACTCCTTTATATGTTGTGGACGGAACACCAGTTAATTCAGGTTTTATCAACAACCTAAACCCAAATGATATAGAGTCTTTCTCTATCCTTAAAGATGCTGCTACAGTTTCTAAGTATGGTTCTAGGGGTGCAAATGGTGTTGTATTAATTACAACGAAGAAAGGTAAATCTGGTGATGCTAGAATTACATTTAGATCTTCTTATGGTTTTGGTGAGAGAATACCAGATCCTTTTGATTTAATGAATACGGAACAAAAATTAGAGCTTGAAAGACAATTTGCGGAATTGGGTGTTAACGCCGCGCAAAGTTTACCGGGAGCTAATGCAGATGCAGCTGAAAGAGCAAGATTAATTGCATTGGATACCAACTGGGAAGAAGAATTATTAAGATCGTCTGTGATACAGTCAAATTCTTTATCCATATCTGGTGGTGACGAAAAGGTTTCCTATTTTATGTCATTAGGATATGATAAGAATACAGGTATCATTGACAGAATAGATGGTTTCGAGAGAGTTTCTGCTCGTTTAAATACTTCATACCAGGCTAAAGACTGGTTGCGTGTTGATGCTAATATTTCTTTGGCAAGAAGCACAACGGACTTGCCTAGAGATAGAAACAATGTTCAAAACCCGTTTAGAGCACTTTATGACTATAACCCATGGGATCCGCTCTTTTTACGTGATGCTGATGGTGCTGTTGTTGTTGATGATCTTGGAGAACCAGTTTTCAACCCAACTACAACAGGATTTCCAATTGCTCGTGCTCTTTTAACAGAGCCAGAGGATAATAGGAATTTCTTAATTATTGGAAGTTTAGCAGCAGATATGAAATTCTCTGATAATTTTTCGAATAGATTTACTGTTGGTGCAACCAATAACAGATTTAATAGAACTAACCGTTCTTTAGCTGGTGGGGTACTACAAGGATTTGTTGGAGATGCTAATTTCCCTGGAACTCAGACGGATAATTTTGCGAATACCTTACAGTATAACGTAAACAACTTGTTCACGTATACTGATACCTTTGGAGAATTCCATAATGTAAGTGCAAGTTTGTTATTTGAGTATAACGAAAACATAAGAACAGACTTATTTGCAACCAGTAGAGGATTTCCATCTACAGCATTTCCTTTTCAAGATGTTGCGGCAGAAGCTTCGAATGCAGGTTCAGAAGAGGATAGACGTATTCTATTTTCTCAAGGTCTTTTCGTAGACTATGATTATGATGGTAAATATATTGTGTCTGGTTCTATTAGACGTGATGGTTCCTCTAGATTTGGCCCTGATAATAAGTACGGTAATTTCTACAGTGGAAGTGCTGCATGGAACATTTCAAGAGAAAATTTCATGGAAGGGTCTGTATTTAACAACTTAAAGTTAAGAGGTTCATACGGTACTTCTGGTAACCAGAACATTGGAGATTTTAACTTCTTAAACTTATTAGGCTTTAATACGTATAATGGTAATACAACTGCTATACCATTAGGTGTTGGAAACCCTGTTATACAATGGGAGTCTCAAGCTATCCTAGATATAGGTGTGGAGTTTGGATTGTTCAACAATAGAATCAATGGTGTTGTGGATTATTTCCAGAAGAACTCAAAGGATTTATTATTGAATCAACCTTTATCACAAACAGTTGGTGATGAAAACAATTCAATTTTAGCAAATATTGGTGAAGTTCAGAACAGTGGTATTGAGGTTTCTTTAAATGCAGATGTTGTAAGAAGTGAAAACTTTGTATGGTCTGTAGGTGGTAATATTACCTTCTTGGATAATGAAGTTGTGGAGCTAGTTAATGGTGAAGACATTATCAATGGAAACACTATTCTAAGAGAAGGAGAAGAAATCAACTCTTTCTTCTTGGTTCGTTATGCAGGTGTGAACCCAGCAAATGGTGAGCCACTTTATTTAGATGCTGATGGTACTGTAACGAATGAGTACAATGCAGGATTCCAGACTTTATTGGATGGAAAATCTCCAGCTGCTAATATCGAAGGCGGTTTCTTTACCTCATTTAGGTTAAATGGTTTTGGAGTACGAGCGGATTTTGTTGGAAAAGCGGGTAACTATATTACCAACTTCCAAAGATCTGCAGGTATAGCTATTGGTAATATTAACAGAAACCAACGTGTTGAGGCCTTTAACTATTGGAAACAACCAGGAGATACAAATGTTCTACCTAGTCCACTTTTCCAAAATACAGCAGATCAGACAAGTACTAGATTCTTAGAGAAGGGTGATTACTTAAGGTTAAGAACACTTACTATAGATTACAATTTACCAAGTAAGTTTTTAAATGACTTTGGTATCAACTCCTTTAGAGTTTTTGCTAGTGGTCAAAACCTTTGGACTTTAACTAACTATAATGGTGATCCAGAGATTGGTTTAGGATCAGCTGAGACAGCAGAACCAGGAGATGCTGGTTTCGTTCCAGGTGAGTTCTCACTATTTAGTTACCCACAAACAAGGTCTTACACTTTTGGAGTTGAGATAGGATTCTAATAAAAAATAGCAAAGAAAAGATGAAAAATAATATTTTAAAACTTTCGATTTTGTTCATATCACTGGCTTTTTGGTCATGTGATGATGAATTAAATGATTTACAACCTTTTACTGAAGGTAATCCAGAAACATTTTTTAATAGTGTTTCTAGCTTCCAGAATGGTGTAGATGGTATCTATAGCCAATTCTATAATTACTATGCAAGTGCAGGTTCGGGTATGCAAGGAATTCCTGATATTCTATCGGATAATGTTGTTTTAGTGCAGACAGGTAGAACTTCTAATGAGTTATATTATGACTACCGTTACCAAGCAAATAACGCTGGAGCTTTAACACTATGGTGGAGTGAAGCTTATGAGGCTATTAATGCAGCAAATTTAGTAATAGGTCAAATCGATAATTTACCTGATGGTCCTGAAAAAGACAATATTCTTGGACAGGCTTTGGCAGGAAGAGCTTTAGCTCATTTTGATTTGGCAAAAACATATGCTAAGATACCAACTCAGAGTGCAGATGCTAATGGTTCTAATGGGATTGTTTATGTGAAAGTAGAGGATGGTGATACCGGAGACCCTTTTGCACAACCCGCTCGTGAAACAGTTCAGAGTAACTATACAGAGATTATTGGAGACTTAGTTAGAGCGTCTACTTTAATTGCTGATAGCAATTCAGAAGGCAGGTTAGATAGAAATGCAGTTTTTGGTTTGCTTTCAAGAGTGTACTTGTACAATGGAGAATGGCAAAATGCAATTAATGCTGCTGATCAAGTATCTACTTCCTTAGCTGCGGGTACTAGTTTGATTGATGTTTATGAGGATACCACTAATGACGGTATTGTTGTGGAATTTTCTGTTAATACCTCTTCTGAAGCAAACTTTGCAAATGTTGGAGTTTTATATAGTCAATCAAATGCTAGTGCAACGATATCTGAATACGCTGTAGAGTTTGCATTCTTTAATAGCATTGATATCAATGACCTTAGAAGAAATGTAATTCAGTTTGTAGGTACAAACCAGGGCAATGACTATAACGCTATTAGAAAGTTTCTAGGAGAAGCAGGTCAGGTAAATGGTAGAGTAGATATTAAAGTTATGAGAGCTGCTGAAGTTTTATTGAACAAAGCTGAAGCTCAGTTTAATTTAAACCAAGAAGCTGCTGCACTGACTACTTTAGATCAGTTGAGAACGAATCGTTTTACTACTTTTACAGGCGGTGAAAGTGGACAGGCTTTAGAAGATGCTATCCAGTTTAACAGAAGGGTAGAGCTTTGTTTTGAAGGACACAGATTTTATGATATCAAGCGAAGAGGAGAGTCTGTACAGCGTTCAGCTAATGGAGATATCATAGATGGAAGTGGAACACCAGCAGAAGTACAAACACTTCCTGCAGGGGATAATAGATTTCAATTACCAATTCCAATAGCTGAAATCAATGCAAACCCGAATATGGCTCAAAACGACGGTTACTAGAAACTAAAAAAAACACAAATGAAAAAAATAATAAAATTCACAAGTTTATTTCTTCTAGGAGCCTTTTTAATGGTTTCTTGTGAGGAGGAAGGCATTCCATTATTTGATACAACGAATGGACGCGCAATAGCTGGCTTCAATGGAGGAGCGGCTGACACCAGAGTGGTTTTTAACCCTGCTGAAAACACGGAGAGTATTTTAAAAGTTGGTGTTTCTACACTTTCTTCATCAGATAGATCTGTGAGCGTTTCAATCGATGCTGCAAGTACTTTAGATCCATCGTTTTATACTATTAATACATTAACCCCTGTAATTCCTGCTGGAGAATTTACAGCTGATATTGTTATTACTACAGTACCAGGTGCTACTCTTCCTGGTGCTTCTGATGCGGTTATACTTAATTTAGATAGTGTAGAAGGTGCGGAAATATTAGAAACAAGTATATCAGCTTTATCTGTGGGATTGGACGTACAGTGTCCTTCAGTAGATATTTCGGCTTTAGCTGGCAGTTATAATGTTGTAGCGTCAACTTTTGCTAACTTTTTTGGAGAAACTGACTTTACAAGAGAAGTAATCGCTGGGCCAGGAGCAAATCAAGTAACTATAGTTGATGGAACTTACATTGCTGAAGGGGCCGATGATTTAATCATAACAATTGACCCAGCCACTGGTTCTATAATTGGAGTAAACGAGGATGGGATTAATTCTGCTGCTAGTTTTGGACCAAATTTCTACAGATTATTACCTGGAGGAAGGGTACTTACTTGTGTAGGTATTATAGAGATGACGCTAGATTTCAGTGCTAATATTGCTGGTAATCCGCATGTCTTTAATTTAGTAAAACAGTAGATAATTATATTCTTCCTTATTGGAATAATGTAATTATAGATAAGTTTGTGGAAAGGGTAACACTTTAAGTGTTACCCTTTTTTAATTTGAATATCCCACCGAAATAGCTAAAATAATACTCATAGATACGCAAAAACTATTTTAATAAGAATCCTGCTTAGGATTGAAGCAATTTTTCTTATATGAGGCTAATCATTTCTGTTAAGAGTAGGAATTTAATAATCGTAGCTAAGTGGGAAATAATATAAAATTTATGTCAGATAAAAGAACAATCCTAATGATTTAAGAAGAAAAGAGAATAAATAGTATTTAAAGGAGAGCTATAGTCTAAAGTTATAATAGAGACAATAAAAAAAGGTCCCTTTCAAATATGCAAAGGGACCTTTTTTTATTATCTATAATGCAATGGTTTTTAAGAAAGCATTAAATACTCTTATTTAAATAAGATAGGAGCTTAACGATATCGTTTACCTTGTTTAACTTTAAATCTTGTTGTTTAACATATTCCTTAGCACCTCTATAATCTTTTAGCTGCTCGAATATATCACGTTTTTTTAAGCGAATTTTTTCCGCAGGTTTGCCATCTATAACTATATAATAACTACTAATATCTATAAAAGTAGCTGGTACGTCTCTATCGTAATTTGTCGCTGCGGGTCTTGCGCTTTTAAGCTTAATCTCGGGTTTAAATAGTAGTTTAATCTCTCCTTCGTTTTTGGCTATAAAATATGCAGTTCTTTGGTTTCCATTGGCATCTAAATAGCCATATATTTTATAGAAATCGTCACCTATTTTTGCAGAAATATAAGTACGTTTTAGGATTGAAGAATATTCATAGTCATTTTTTTGAATCTCTAATTCACTATTAAATGCATTATATCTTAACTTACCTTGTATTTTTTTCTCTTCCTTGACAAAAATCTGGCCAAATTTAAAGTCTTCTTCCAAGTAGGGTGAGCCTGACAATTTAGTTTGATCTATTTCTTTTGGTTTTGAAACAAAAGAAACTGCACCGCCTTCGTCAATATTCCCGAAAGCTATTTGTGAGTTTGCATTTATACTAATAGAAAAAATAGTTATTATAAAGACAAAAGACCTAAATGTATTCATTATACTTTTCAATTTTTTTTGAAATGTAAAGATGACAAACATATTTGCATATAGAAAAGATTACTAACTAAAATAAAGTTAAAAAAACGCTAAAGCACTCGAAATTGAAAAACTTCCGAAGTTGATGAATTTCCTATTTCATCTCTTGTGATAACTACCCAATAATAGGTATTCCCAGAACTAACGGTAACGTCATCAAGGTTTGTTGCTGTTGCTATTCCAATAGACGCAGTAGGGTTTGCATTGGTATCAAATAACACTTCATATTCTAGAATGTCATTATCTACATCACTTGCATTCCATTCTAAGTTAATGGTGCTTGTTGCCGAGATGCTAGACCCTCTTGCAGGATTTATTGCCTCTGCCGGAAACGGAGCATAATTTTCTACTCCAAGTCCTTCATTATAAAAGCGAAACCTTAAACTCATAGCCGTTTCGTTGGTGCCAGATGCTTTTGAAACTACAAACCATTCATATGGCGCACCTCTATCAATTAAAATTGTAGCCTCATTAGTGGTTACGGTTGTAACGGAACTAGCATTGGTTTCTAGATTCAACAAATTTACCTCGTAAGAATCTGTGTTCTGCGATGCATTCCACTCAAAGGTGACGTTGCTTTGGGAATCACTTACGACAGCACCAGTATTACATTCTGTATCATCTTCCGGAAAAACTAATGTTGCAGCAGATGGAGATGGTGTAGCCATTGGAGTTGGGGGCGGAGTGGGTGTATCGTCACCACTTGAACTGCTGCTACAACTTGAAATAGCTACAACTAAAATGCTTAAATAAATAAATCTATATATATGTATTAATTTCATTTTTTTACAACTTTATAGTTAAGTAAAGAATTTTTGGACTTAAGGTTAAGGATATAAATACCAGTTGGAAAACTGTCCATATTAAAAGCAAAATTTCCTGAATTCTCGGTATTAAGTTTTTTCTGATAAACTAACCTTCCAGTTACCGTAAACATGGAAAGCTCAAAACTTTCAGTTGAATTATTTCCAAGTAGTATTTCCAAATTCCCGCTAGAGATTGGGTTAGGATAGATTAAAATTTCATTGTTTAAAATGATAGTTTCCTCATAAATACCTTGACAATCCTTGTCTGTTTTAACTAAAAGCATATTCTCAACCTTATTTAAAGGAAGTGTAATCTCATTTTGAGACGTTTGGTATATGGTCTCATTTAGAGTTATTGTATACAATCCACCTCCGGAAAAACTCAATGTTACTTCACTTTCTAGAGAACTTACTTTAGATGAAACAGAAAGCGGTTCAGGTTGATTGATGATTATATCAAAACAGGATTCATAATTTGTTTGCGTAGCAATAGTTATACAAATTTGATAAGTCCCTGATGCTAAATTTTCAAAACTAGTATCTGCTGTAAAACTAGAGCTTAAGCTTAAACCATTGCCGGTTAAATTAGCTGTATAGTCAAAACTATTTTGAGCGGAAATATTTACAGAGCCATTATCTGACGATATACAGGATTCGCCTATTGTTCTTATACTAAAATTGTCAACTGGTAATGAGAAAACCTCACAACCATCCGTATCAACCACAGCATTACTAGGCGTATTAGGACATAAATCATCAGCATTGGAAACACCATCATTATCAGAATCTGTATCACATACATCGCCAATACCATCATTGTCTGCATCTGCTTGATCTGGGTTTGGAGTAAGTGGACAATTATCTATAGCATCTAAAACGCCATCATCATCATCATCTGGATCACAAGAATCCCCCAAATTATCTCCATCTGTGTCTAATTGAGAAGCATTAGCTATTGTAGGGCAATTGTCATCTACATCTAAAACACCATCATTGTCATCATCATCATCATCTTGTAAGCCTTCTACTAAAAAATCATCGATTATTGCACCTTCAAAATTAGTATTTGGATCTGATTGGAAAACAATACGAAACAGAACATTGCTTTCTGTTGTTAAATCAACTTCTCCGTTTGAAGCGTTTAAGGTAAAGTCATATGCATATTCTGTTAAGGTTTCACTTCTTCCGGTCCACTGACCTCCAGGGCAATTTTGACAATCTGCCCCTCCAGAACTGGCTTCAGTTCTATCGCTACTATACCAATTTGGCTGACTATTAATATTGCCTAATAAATTCCATGTAAGACCTTCGTCACTTGAATATTGCACATAAACTATGTCAAAATTGACTTCTAAGTCATATGCCATTTGAAATTTTAAAACCGGAGCAATTATTGAAGAAAGTTCATAACAGCCAGTTTGTATAATTCCAATTGTATTATCAGGATGATTACCATCTAAATTTGTGCCTAAAACTTTAGTGCCAGAACTTGCAGTATTAAGCAAAGTCCCTTCTGGAACACCTCTTTCCCATACACTAGTGCCATTTATTACGTCACTGCCTAAATCAAAAGTTAATAAAGTGTCACCATCATCTTCAAAATTGAAATTTTGATTCCCAAAACTAAATGTATTAGGTAAAAAAACTGTTGATAGACTGTTATTATCATCAAACGCATCATTTACAATATTGGCAGAAACTGTGAGTTGCGTTCTTTTAAATTCGGTAAAGTTAAGCTGAGGCAAAGTAAGAGTAGCTGTTTCATTACTGCCTAAGGAAACAGCAAAAGTTTGATTTTGTGTTGATTCATCATTTAACTGATAGGTAATTTCTACCTCGGTTACGGTATTTATACCTTTATTTTGAACTACAACTTCAGGAATAATTTCGCTACATGTAACAATGTTAGACTCTGGAGTAATTGATACTAATTTTATATCATCATCGGGTAATTGAACCGGTATTGGAGATTGCCATGCCCCACGTCCAAATGTTCCTGCAATAATAACTTCATCATCTAAGCTTATTTCTAAATCAGCAATCGCTGTGCTTGGTAGATTGGTGAAATACTCTTCCCATTCAGTAAGTGTATCATCCAATCTGTATACTCCAATTGTTGTTCCAACAAATATAGGGTTGTTAGGGTCTCTTCCTTGATGTTCAATTGAATAGTAAGCCTGGTCTGTGGGTAGATTAAAAGTTAAGTCATCCACAGTAGTTGTGTTATCTTTATTTGTGACTCTAAAAGCACCGCGTTCAGCTGGCTGAGAAGTAATCCCAAATTCAACATCTGAATCTGATGTTGTTACATAAACAATATCCCCATCATTACTATTTATAGCAATTGCGGCAATTTCCGAATCTAAGCTACGAAGTGGTATAAATGTCTGCCCTCCATTTTGGCTTCGATATAAAGTTCTATTATTTGAAACATAAATATTTTGAGGATTGTTAGGGTCAATTTCTAGATCTTCAATTTCATCTGTCCCAATATCCGCAGATACTTTTTCCCAGGCACTACCAACTAATCTGTAGAGGGCATCAAAACCTGCATAGACTTCACCTTCACTACTAACGGCTAATGGGGTAATCCAATTTCCAGAAATTCTGGCCGTACCGTCAGCGTTAAGTGGTGATCTGGCGATACTAGTAATACTCTGACCTCCGTTTAGGGAAACCAAAAGAACTCCTCCATTTTGGGTAAATCCGTATACGATATCGCTATTATTTGGGTCGAATTCATAATCCATACCATCAGCAAAAGTATAAACATTCCAAATGTTGTTATTAAATATCATACCAGAGTTGTCCTGCGTACCACCAACAATTTTACTAGCGTCGTTTTTTCCAATCGATATTCTATAGAATTGGGTAATTGCCAAGCCTGAAGTGTAATCTGTAAATGTTGTACCACCATCTTCAGTAACGTAAAACCCGCCGTCACTGCCGCAAAATAATTTGTTGCCAAAGAATTTTAATGTATGTATATCAACATGGGTATATGCAGGAGTAACATCACTGTCATTATTATTTAGTCTAACAAATGCATCTCCGCCATCAGTACTTTTCCAAATGTTAATAGCACCTACATATAATTCATTTTCATCTGTAGGGGATACTGCAAGTGCCAAGTCATACCAAGCTTGATCCCTCTCAAAAATATCAGTTGAATTAGGACTCTCTACAAATGTTTCACCACTATCTACGGACTTATAAAAGCCTTGGTAGACATATTGGTTAGCTCTGGTATCCGCACTTGCAATGTACACTACATCTGGATTTGCCGGAGTAACGCCTAAAATTAACCTTCCAGAGACATCTGGTAAGTTATCCCTAATCCTTTCAAAGGTCGCCCCACCATCTGTTGATTTATTATATGTAGTAGAAGTAACCGCATAAATGGTATTGCTATCATTAGGTTTAAGTTTAAAATCTCTTACATCAGCACTAAGAGTTAATTCCCAGTTATCACCACCATCTATAGATTTATATAGACCACTATTACTGCCTACCCATACAATATTAGAATCTGTAGGGTCTATTGTAATCTCGTTCATTAATAAGAAAATATCAGTATTACTTGGGTTAAGTCCTGTTTCATTCCATGTAAGACCTCCATCCAAAGACTTAAATACACCAATGCTATAAGACTGCGAAGCATCATCATCACCTGTAGCTATATATACAATATCACTGTTATTAGGGTCAATAGCTATTCCAGAAACTCCAATTTGAGGAAAGTCTTCGAAAAGCGGTGTCCAATTAGCCCCTGCATTTGTAGATTTCCATATTCCTCCCGCTGGAGCTCCAGCATACCATATATTTTCGTTGTTTGGGTCTACTGCAACCGCATTTATTCGCCCTACTCCAGGTTGGCCAAAGGCTTGCGTCCCTGTTTCGAATGGACCAACAGGTGACCAATCACTAGTTGGGTTTGGAACAAGGGCACTTGATTTTTTATTGAGATGACTTTGCCATAATTGTCTTGCAGTTGGAAGGTAACCTTGATTATCTACCTGATATTTCCAAAAACTTTCCCATCGTTTAAAAGGCTTGTATCCGCTTCCTTTTTCAGTATGGTCTTTATCTTTCCAGTATTCATTGAAAGCCTCGGAAATTTCATAAATAGTATAACCTCTATTTTTGCCTTTTGAGATAGTACTTTTGTTATTCTTCTCTAATTCCTGCATCCAAGGAGCACTATCAACATACTGGCCATAGGAAAATGTTGCTGTTATAAATAACAACAGAAGTAATTTTCTTTTCATTTGATTTTTTTAGCTATCGGCTCTCAAAATATGTAAAATATATCCAATAATGAAAACTTTACTCTTAAATTCTATGAATAGGCTCTTTTTTGATTTTATTTGCTTTTTAGTCTAAAACTTTCACATTTCTTTACAAACAAAAAAATTACCTTTGTCTAGCAAGTTCGCAGCATGAAATACTTTCCTATAGTTGTTATTTTATTTGTCTTTTTTCCAATAAATGCTCAAATAGCGCCAAAAATTGAACCAAATAAAAAAGATTCTTTAAAAAGTGATTCAATTAACGTTGGAAAAAGATTTCTAAAATCTAAGAAAGAAAAACAAGCGAAGACCATAACGATTAAGGACTATAAAACCATTTCTTTTAAAAGAGATACTTCCTTTTTGGATACTACTTTATCAATTAGAAAGGATTACAAGTACAATTACTTACGTAGAGATGATTTTGAGTTAATGCCATTTTCCAATGTGGGACAGCCATATAATTCACTTGGTAGAAATTTTGATAGTGCTTCAATTTATCCTAGGATAGGGGCGGTTGCAAAACACCAAAAATACCTTGAGGTTGAAGATGTGAAATACTATAATGTACCTACCCCTCTTACAGAACTAATGTTTAAGACAACTTTTGAGCAAGGACAGTTCTTAGATGCAATGTTAGCTTTAAATACATCTCCAAGATTTAATGCTGCTATAGCTTTTACAGGTTCAAGGTCCCTTGGTAAATATCAATTTGATCAAAGTGAAGCAGCAATTTTCAGAACCAGCTTTAATTATCGGACTAAGAATAATAGATATTGGATAAGAGGCCATTATGCTTCACAAGATATTGAAGCCGAAGAAAATGGTGGGATTTCTCAAAAAGAATTACAATTTGAATCTGGTGAAGAAGATTTTTTAGATAGATCGCGAATAGATGTTGCGTATACGAATGCAGATAACCGAATTCTTGGTAAGCGTTACTTTTTGGATCATCAGGTTAATCTAGTAAGACCTAGAAAAGATTCTACTAAAACCAAATCTACCCTTCTGGCGATTGGGCATCAATTTAATTATGAATCTAAGTTTTATCAATTTAACCAGGGGACGCAAGATACTAGTTTTGGATCCAGGGTTTTTGAAAGCCCAATAGCAGATAGGGCAACACTTAAAACTATGTTCAATGAAGTTTCCGCTATTTTTTCAAATAAAGTTTTAGGTTCGTTATCTGGGAGTTTAAGTCTTTATAACTACAACTATTTTTTTAATAGCCTTCTAATACTTAATGATAATCAGACTATTCTGAACAAATTGGAGGGAGAAGAAATTTCTATCGGTGCGGATTATAAAAATGAAATAGGACCATTATTATTATCGGGAAGAGTCAGATACAATTTATCAGGGGAACTAGCTGGCAACTTGTTTGACGCTAGCGCAAGTTATAAGATAACCCCTAATAATATTTTATTTGCAAGAATACACGGGTCGTCCAAAGCTCCAAATTTTAATTTCTTGTTATACCAGAGTGATTATGAAAATTTTAATTGGCAAAACGATAGTAGTTTTGAAAAACAACAAACACAGTCTATAACCTTTGGTTTTGATTCTAAGTTTTTTGGCAACCTTTCTGCTAAATATTCTGCATTAGACAATTACACTTATTTTGGGATTGACGAAAATCCGGAAACTCAAACAATTACTGAGCAAGATATTTTAGATGGAAATCAAAATGCTTTTGTTAGACCTTTTCAGGAATCAGAAACAATCAATTATTTAAAGGTGAAATATCAGAAGGAATTTAAATGGAGAAAGTGGGCATTGAATAATACGCTAATGTATCAAGAGGTAAGTCAAACTAACAATGTGCTAAATGTTCCACAGTTTGTTACACGAAATTCCTTGTATTTTTCCAGTGATGTTTTTGATAAAGCTATGTTTATACAAACGGGAGTAACATTTAAATACTTTACTTCATATAATATGGATGCCTATCATCCTTTATTGGGGGAGTTTTATACTCAGAATAATGAAGAGTTAGGTAGTTTTCCTATGATAGACTTTTTTATTAATGCTAAGGTTAGACAGACCCGTATCTTTTTAAAAGCAGAACATTTGAATACTACATGGAGTAAACAGTATAATTATTACTCTGCACCTAACTATCCATATCGAGATTTTGTAATTCGTTTTGGCTTAGTTTGGAACTTTTTTTCATAAATTTTAGTTATTATTTAAGTGCTAGCTACTGGAAATCAGCAAGATGATTTTTAGCTTCAAAAAAGGTTGAAAAATAACTTCAGAAGTTTTGCTGAGTTAAAAAAAGGTTTTTATATTTGCACCCGCTTTGCAGGATAAGTGAGGTGATATTGAGGATTTAGGGG
>CANMOV010000005.1 GCA_947499565.1 uncultured Croceitalea sp. | reverse complement strand
AGACAGGGTGGGTTGAAGGAAAAATAATAGCTAAAAAAGTTCATATTTTATTTGGTAAGTCCATAGAATACTTACCAGGACTTAGCTGCGCAGGAACCTGTTTGATTTTTATAGTGTTCCGGTAGATAAGCGTAAATCAAAAATCAAATAGGGCGCATATGTTGGTATTTTGTTTTATAGTAGTCTTTTATCTTAGACTAGACATTCTCTTTTTTAAAATCACATTGAATCTTTTCTTTCATTGAACTTATTCTAAAAGAACTCCTCTTTTCTAGTTAAAATATTGGCACTTTTTATTCTCATTTGACTTTAAGGCTACTTTGAAGTTGAGAGTCAATTCAAGATGTGTCATTGTCATGACAATCTTGCTTTTTCTCCCGAAGGTCGCAAAAGAAAAAAAGAAAATGAAAAGGGAGTTCATCCAGTTCCGGTGTAGCATCTATGAAAAAAAGATGCTCAAGCTCAAAGCAAAACGAGCTGGACTTTCCCTATCCGAATATTGCCGTAGTTCCGCTTTTGGCCATAATATTATCGAACGTTTGACCCCAGAACAATTGGAACGTTATGCCCTGTTGGTCAAGTACAAGAACAACTTTAAACGGATAAGCAATATGTTCAAGAAAAGGAACCCAAAGCTTTCCAAAGAAGTAGAAGACTTGGCCAATGAAATACGAAACCATCTTTACAACTTCAATAAATGATAGGAAAGGGAAAATCCATATCACACACCAAGGCTTCCATCTCTTATGGTTGGAACCAAGAGAAGGATGCAGAGATTATCCATAGCCAACATTTGGCTGGGGAGAATCCCAAAGAGATAACAGAAGAGTTCAAAATCATCCAATCGCAGAACCAAAGAACACAAAGAAACACTTTAAGCTTTGTTTTAAGTCCAAGTATTGAAGATGGCAAAAGACTATCCAAACAAGAGTTGAAGGAACTCACAAAAAAATTCATTAAGGCAATGGACTTGAAAGAAAGACAGGCAATCGCTTTTGTACATCGGAACAAAGAACACGTCCATATCCATTTATATGTAAACAGGGTAGGATTTGATGGAAAGACATATAAGGACAGCTTTATTGGAAAAAGAAGCCAACAGAAAGCTTATGAAGTAGCAAGGGAAATGGGACTGACCAATGCAAGGGACATCCAGCACCAAAGACTTTACCAAATCAAACAGAAAAGAAACGAGATAAAACAAACACATGAGGAGTTAATAAAAACTGAAAGACCGAAAAGCCTGGATGCCTATATCAAACTGATGAAAGAAAAGAACATCAAAGTAATCCCAAGTATAAACAAACAAAACAAGCTTCAGGGCTTTCGATTTGAGTACAAAGGACAGAACCTAAAGGGAAGTGAAGTTCATCGTTCCATGTCGGGAGGAAAAATAATCTTTCAAATTTCAAATAACAGAAATAAAGGAATAACCAAACAAAACATACCAACGATGAAACTTGAAGGAAAAGCGGTTCAACTTAGCACCAATATCGCCACAGTATTAGCGAAGCGAATAGTAAAGAAAACAATTAAGAAGGTAATTGATCTGGGAATGGGAATTTAAAAAGAGAATGTTATGAAAAAAATGGATGAAATAATGGAACTGTTGACGGACGAAATCAATAGTTTTCAAAAGTCAATTAAAAAGTTAGCGAGTCTTTCAAAAAACCTAAATGAGGTAAAGGTGAAAGCGGATACTTCCAATATAGAATACCACATAAAAGAACACTTCAGAAAACTGGAACAGATTCAATCACAAAATCAACAGCGACTGAATGAAATCAACCAAAAGCTTAAACGAGCAAAGCTTATTCTGAAATGGTTGTTGGTACTCTTTTTATCTGCACTAATAATGCTAATCATTGTTATCGGTTATTTAAGTTTCCAAGTAGTGCAAAACAAAAAAGAAGTAATACTTCATGAGGAGCAAAAAATAGAGTTCCAAAATCAAAAGTAGAATGCGCCCTGTTCCAATTTTACTTGACGCTTATCTTCCCGAACACTATAAAATTAGAACAGGATCCACGCGCAAAGTTCAAAGGTAAGATTTGGGAAAGTTTCTAGTTCTAAATGAAATTTATCCCATTTAGGTTCTTTTGACTACATTTATAATTACGAAAGTATAGTCATCAAAAAAGTTCACAAATCGTCAACATTGAAAATCTTAAAAAACTGAAAGTCTTTTAAATAAAGGAGTCTAAGGGAAAGGTTCGATTCTTGCCGGGGCTACAAAGTAGACACGCAATCATACGAAGTATGGAAAAGCAAAGCTTTTGAATCGAAGTCTATATTGAGCCTGTCGAAATAATTCTTGCCGGGGCTACATAGAAGAAGATTCACTATTCGTCTTAGCTGCAAAAATCTTATCCAAACTATTTCTAGAAAGTGGTTTATCTATATAACCATCGATTAACGCATGCTCTTTAGCTATTGCCCTATCTTTCGAATTTACAAAGGCAGATAAAACATATATTTCTGGCAATTTCTTGCCCTTAGAAAGTTTTTTTAGGTTATCTAGAAACTCCCAACCATTCATATCTCCCATTATTAAATCCAGAAAAATAATATCAGGGAGTTCTTTATTTTGAAGTATCAATTCGGATAGTACCACTAAGGCCTCTTCCGCGTCTGCACATGTCGAAATAGCAAAGTTCTCACTATACTGTTCTATACAATAGCGGGTAGCAAATTGTGATACTAAATCATCATCGATAATACAGATGTTACGTTGCATAAGCTTTTGTTGGATGATTTGGGGACCCATCTAATTCGCTTACAAAGCTAAAACGATACTTTTGTTTGCGTACTAAATACTCGTTTTAAGGTCATAAAGTCCCTATGTGATGTAAAAAACACCTTTTGACCGATATATATTGGAGTTTTATTCAGAGGAAAAAGTTTTTAATCTAAAAATTCTGATTCTCGACCAGCCTACAGGCAGGCAGGTACAATTTTTCTAAATGTTGCCTAGAAAAATCATTCGAATTGATCAATTTTCATTGAAATGCATAGTGGCATTTTTAATTAAAAAATGGACCCTAATGAGGTAATCGCTTTTTTAACAAACCATAACAAAATGTTCCTAAAAGTGCGCCAATAATTACAATAAGAATAGGTAAAAAGCCGGCTCCTAATAAGGTATACATAGGTCCTGGACAAGCACCAGCTAATGCCCAACCTAAACCAAATAATATTCCGCCTAGTGCATAACGTGCAAAAGATTTTTCCTTAGCTGCAATTATAATCTTCTCTCCAAAAACTGATTTTGTTCCTGCTTTTTTAATCCATTGGGTGAAAATCACTCCTATAAACAAGGCAGAGCCAATAATTCCATACATATGAAAAGTGTCGAATCTGAACATCTCATATATTCTAAACCAAGAGGCAGCCTCAGATTTGAACATAACAATCCCAAAAAAGACCCCTACCACTAAATAAATTACACTTCGCATAACACTAAAAAATTAAAGGGAAAATAAAATGTACCATCAATAAACCCCCTGCAAAAAAACCAATAACTGCAATTAGAGATGGTAATTGCAGATTACTTAATCCTGATATCGCATGACCTGAGGTGCATCCCCCGGCGTATCTAGCACCAAAACCTACCAAAAATCCTCCAATAAGTAACAATCCTAATGTTTTTATACTAGAAAATGCTTCTACACCAAATAATAGAGATGGCATATATTCTTTTCCACCATCTTTAACGCCAAGTTCTTTTAATGCTTCGACAGTGTTTTCATTTATAGCAACTGCCGTATCGCCACTTAAAAAATTAATAGCTATGTAACCACCTATTACTGCTCCCATAGCCACAATTAGGTTCCAGCGCTGTGCTTTCCAGTCAAATCGGAACAACTCCGCAGCCTTACCTCCACCAGCAACACTGCATAGTGTTCTTAGATTTGAGGACATTCCAAAACGCTTGCCTAATAGCATTAAAATTGCCATGATTAAAGCAATTAAAGGCCCTGATACATACCAAGGCCATGGTTGTAGTATTCTTTCCATATTTAAAAAATTATTAAAGAAGTATTGGTGTAGTTATTCTGTAACCCAATCATTATAGCCCCCAGAATAATCATATATTTTTTTAAAGCCTTGCTCTTTCAGTAAGTTTGCCGCTCTATTACTTCTACCTCCCATTTTACAATACAGGTAAACAGGTTGGTTTTTATCAAGTTTTTGAACTTGGATTAGAAAAGTATCTCTATTAATAATGTTATAATTTACCGCATTATCAATATGCCCAGATTCATATTCTTCAGCAGTTCGCACATCTATAAGCTGCGTTTGTTTCCCTATAACATCAGCTTTAATAGCTTCTTTGTTTACAATTTTAATGGTTTGTCCTTTATTAGTTTGGCAGGCAAAAAGAAACATGCTTAAAATAAAAAAAGTGAGTTTGGATGTATTCATTTTAAAACTATTTTAGAGTGGTTGGGCATACAAAATCAGTTACCGGAATTCCTGCTTTTTTTATGGAAGCCATTCCACCGGCAACATCAATTAAATTGTGAATTCCCCTACTTTTTAAAATAGAGGCCGCTATCATACTACGATAGCCTCCTGCGCAATGCACATAAAAAGTCTCTTTCTGAGGAAATTCTGATAAATGATTATTTAGAAAATCTAGCGGTGTCAGTTTTGCATTTTCAATATGCTCAGCACTAAACTCAGCTTCCTTTCTAACATCAAATACAGGGATAGTACTTTCTAGTCTTTCCTTAAAGGTGTCCGCAGAGATACTTTCTACAGTATCAATTTCTTTACCCGCTTTTTCCCAGGCTTCAATTCCGCCATCTAAATATCCTAATGTACCATCGAATCCAACACGTGACAATCGTGTTATTGCCTCTTCTTCTGTTCCTTTATCTGTAACCAAAAGCAACGGTTGTTTTACATCTGCTATTAATGCACCTACCCATGGAGCAAAACCTCCTTTTAAACCAATAAAAATGGAACGTGGTATGTGTGATTTAGCAAAATCGTTTTGGTGACGCACATCAAGCACTATAGCTCCAGTTTCATTTGCAGCAGTTTCAAATGCATTGGGCGAAAGTGCTGTTATCCCTCTTTCAATGACCTCATGAATATCTTCATAGCCTTCTTTGTTCATTTTTACATTTAAAGGAAAATATTGCGGTGGTGGTAAAAGCCCGTCCGTAACTTCTTTCACAAATTCCTCTTTGGTCATATTAGCGCGTAAAGCATAATTCATTTGCTTTTGATTGCCCAAACTATCAACCGTCTCTTTCATCATGTTTTTACCACATGCTGATCCCGCTCCGTGAGCTGGATAAACTGTTACATCATCTGCCAAGGGCATAATCTTAGTACGTAAACTATCATAAAGTATTCCTGCTAATTCTTCCTGAGTCATTGTTGCAGCTTTCTGCGCTAAATCTGGTCGCCCTACATCACCTAAAAACAGCGTGTCACCACTAAAAATCGCATGATCTTTCCCATTCTCATCCTTAAGAAGATAGGTAGTACTCTCCATAGTATGCCCTGGAGTATGCAATGCTGTTATTGTAATCTTACCCAATTTAAATTCTTGATTATCCGTAGCTATGGTAGCTTTAAAAGAAGGGTTAGCATTAGGGCCATAAACAATAGGTGCTCCTGTTTCCTTCGAGAGGGTAACATGGCCACTAACAAAATCTGCGTGAAAATGGGTCTCAAAAATATATTTGATTTTTGCATTATCTCTTTTCGCACGCTCTAAATAGGGTTTCACTTCTCTAAGCGGGTCAATAATCGCAACTTCCCCCTCACTCTCTATATAATAAGCTCCTTGAGCCAAACATCCTGTATATATCTGTTCTATATTCATCCTTCTCTATTTCTATACAAATTTATTGAAAGTAACTCGTAATTATTGTGACTTCAGTTACACAAACTCTCATTATCGATATTGGAGTGAAACTTTCTCCTGAATCTTTGATTTTCCTATTTTCTCTAAACTATCAGAATATGCTTCCGCAGTTCTTACATAAATATTTTCTTTTCCTATAAAATTTACCAAACCATTCTTATGAAGAATATCTCTAGTTGGGCCAATTGCTCCTGCTATTTTAAAGGTAATCCCTTGTTCCTTTAACTTCTCTATAATTTTCTTTAACTGATTTACTGCAGTATTGTCTATATAGTTAATTGGCTCGGCATTTAAGATTACATATTTTAAAACCTCTCCTTTTTTATCTACTTCTTTTAACAGCGATTTTTTAAAATAATGAACATTGGCAAAAAATAGTTGCGCATCAAACCGAATCATTAAAATCTCATCAACCACCTCAACGTCTTCTGGAAAGCGCTTTAAGTTTTTAAAGTACTCCATCCCCTTTATTTTTCCCAAAATAGCAATATGAGGCCGTGAAGTTCTATTTACTAATAACAGTAGTGAAAATAGTACTCCAAAAATAATTCCTTGGGAAATTCCTATTAGTAAAGTGGTTAAAAATGTTACCAAAAAGAGGTAAAACTCGTCTTTCCCCTGATTCCAAAGTTGTTTAGGGTATTTTAAGTCGATAAGGCCGTAGACTGCCAACAAAATAATAGCGCCAAGCACAGATTTTGGTAAGTAATAGAAGAATGGTGTAAGAAATAATAAGGTAACTCCAACTACAATTACGCTTACCAAAGAGGCGATTCCCGTTTTGGCACCTTCATCAACATTAACCGCAGTTCTTGATAACCCAGCGTTGGCTGGAAAAGATTGAAATAATGAGCCTACAATATTTGAAATACCCAAGGCACGTAATTCCTGATTAGCGTCTGTGTGATACTCGTTACTCTTATCTTCAACGGCTTTTGCAATAGTCATTTCTTCAGCAAATGCAATAAAAGCTAATGCCATGGCCGTTGGAAAAGCTTTTATGAGTAAGTCCATATCTATTTGAGGCATTAAAAACCCAGGAAGTCCTTTGGGGACTTGGCCTACAATATGAACATCCGTTTCATTGACCATAAAAAAATAAATGCCTATGATAGATAACACAACTACAACCATAGCAGCTGGTAATTTTTTATGTAAGCTTTTTAATCCTAAAATCACCAATATTGCTGCTATACCAATGGCTAAATCATAAAAATTGGTTTCTGAAATTTGACTTACAATTGCCTGAAGTGTTTTTAAGGTATTGTTCGTCGAAATTTCTAAACCAAAAAAGTGTTTTAATTGACTTATTCCAATAACCAATGCTGCGGCAGAAGTAAAACCACCAACTACAGGTCTAGACAAGAAGTTCGATAAAAAACCCAAACGCATAAAACCCATTACCAATTGAATTACACCAACAAATAGTGCTAAAAAGATGGCCATGCTGATGTAATCATCAATATTTGCCAACTTCATTGCGGCCAAACTAGACGCTACTATTAAGGAATCTAAGGCAACAGGGCCTACCGCTAGTTTTCTGCTAGAACCAGTGAAAGCGTATATTAAATTGGGAACCAAAGCGGCGTAAAGTCCATAAATTGGTGGTAAGCCAGCTATTAAAGCATAAGCCATCCCTTGGGGAATCAACATAATCCCAACAGTGATTCCTGCGGAGAAATCACCCGCTAAGTATGCCTTTTTATATTTAGGCAACCATTCTAATATTGGAAAAAAACGTTTTAGCATTTATAAGAATCTCATTGCAAATGTACTATGCATTTACAAAAACTATTGTAACTGTAGTCACAAAGCCTATAAATCAATAATTTCAATATGGTTACGGTGCAGACTAATTTTACCCATTTGCTCCAACTTTTTAAGCAATCTTGAAATAACTACTCTGGAACTATGTAGGTCATATGCTATCTCTTGATGGGTATTATTAATGATTTTTGCCTGCGTTATTCTCGATTTTTCTCTAAGATATTCTATCAATCGCTCATCCATTTTCATAAAGGCTATACTATCTACCGTATGCAATAATTCGTTAAGCCGATTGTGGTAACTATCGAACACAAAATTTCGCCAGGACCTGTACTTTCCTATCCAGTCTTCCATTTTCTTAATTGGTACCATAACAAGCTTAATATCTGTTTCTGCTACAGCTCTAATTTCACTTTTCGTATCGCCCAAACAGCATGCCATGGTCATACTGCAGGTATCACCGTGTTCCAAGTAATACAATAAAAGTTCATCCCCCTCATTATCTTCTCTAAGAATCTTTATAGCTCCAGAAATGAGAAGCGGCATACCTTTAATGTAGTCCCCTATTTCAATTATTTTAGTCCCAGAAGAAAATTCCTTTAAGCTTGAAGATTTCGCGATTTCTTGTATTAAATCTGATTCAAAAAATTCACCAAAGCTTTTATTTAATTCATTAACCATAAAACTAAATTATATATTTAGTCTTTATAATGCTCAAAAGTAGTTTGCAATGGAAAATAAAATGATAGAGAGTCATCGCAGTTTTTTTGAAACACAAAAGACAAAGAGCATTAAGTTCCGCAAAGAGGCATTAATAAGATTAAAAAAAGAAATCGTTAAATCTGAAGATGAAATCAGTAATGCGCTATATCAAGATTTTAAAAAACCAAGGTTTGAAAGCCTAGCGACAGAAACGCAGTTTGTACTTTCAGAACTTCAGTATGTCATTAATAAGATAGACCTCTGGAGCAAACCCGAAAGAACTTCATCTAATTTGGTAAATTTTCCTTCTTCCAGCTATATCCATTCAGAACCTTATGGAAATGTTTTGATAATATCGCCTTGGAACTACCCTTTCCTCCTTTCTATGTCGCCTTTAATTGGCGCAATTACAGCTGGTAATACGGTTGTGCTAAAACCATCAGAATTAACTGCAAAAACCTCTGGTATTATTGCCAAAATAATTAAAAATGTATTTGAAGAAGACTATGTTACTGTTGTTGAGGGTGGTGTGAAAGAATCCCAAGAACTTTTAAAACAAAAATGGAACTATATATTTTTTACTGGTAGCTCAAGAGTTGGTAAAATAGTTTACAAAAGTGCTGCGGAGCATCTTACTCCAGTAACCCTAGAATTAAGTGGAAAGAATCCTTGCATAGTTGACGATACGGCAAACATAAAACTAGCTGCCAAAAGGATAGTATGGGGTAAATTTTTAAATGCAGGACAAACTTGTATTGCTTCGGACTACATTTTAGTACACAAAAATGTGAAAAGTAAGTTTATTGCTGCGCTAAAAGAAAATATCATAAAATCATTTGGAGAAAACATTCAAAACTCAAAAGATTTTGCCCGTATTTGCACTTCAAATCATTATACCAGATTAAAAGAAATGCTCACTGGGGAAAATGTCATTTTTGGAGGAGACTTCAATGATTCGGAAAGATACATTAGCCCTACTTTGGTGGATTCTCCCAGTATGCATAGCAAAGTAATGGAAGACGAGATATTTGGTCCTATTCTACCCATACTAGCTTACGAAAACGAACTTGATTTGGATAAGTATATCTCCAAATATGGAAAATCTCTTGCATTGTACGTGTTCTCTACAAATAAGAAATTTCAAAAAAGACTACTTAACAAGTATAGCTTTGGAGGCGGGGTTATCAACGATACCGTAATGCAAATCACCAACAAGAAAATACCGTTTGGTGGAGTTGGCAATTCTGGCAACGGAGGATATCATGGCAAACATTCTTTTGATTTGTTTTCACATAAAAAATCAATTTTAAAACGGGCAAACTGGTTAGATGTTCCGCTAAGATACCCACCATATAAAATCCCAATACAATGGGTAAAAAAAATGAAACACCTATTTTAAAATGGACAGCTCTAATTAGCTTACATTAGTTCAACTACTTTTTAACCTTGCAAGTATTTAGTCCAAAAATGGAATACAATGGACAAAAGCTTATAAAACTTGTAAGCGCAAAAATACCTGATAATGCAAGTAATACATAAGCTATAGTACCTTCTAGAACATTAAAATAGTACAATCCTATTACTGCTAAAGCGGCGATAATTCTAATCATACGATCAGTGTTTCCCATATTCTTTTTCATAATTCCTTAATTTAATTTTTAACTAATTCTATTAATAAAATCGTTACCGTCACCAAACCAATACAGGTTAAGCAAACTAGTAAAAGCTTGATTCCCTTGGTTAATTTCATAGTCAAAAATAATTTATCCAATAGTCTTGCACTGTAACATTGGTTACACCTACATATAAATTATAAAGAAAGTGTTTCGTAGTTTTAAAGACACATTGTAACTTTTGTTACTGATTAGGGATTAAACAAATACTATTTTGAGACACCAAAATCCAACCAATGCATAGAAGAAAATTTGTAAAAAAAGGAACTTTAACCGCTTTAGCAAGTATTGTGGGAGCAGATATTGTATTTGGTAAAAACTTGCCCATAGATTATAAGCTTCTTGGGTTACAGGATCCAGACCCTTTTAAGATGTTCAATAAAGATAGCCAGATGGTTGTGCTTAATGATAAACCGTGGAATATTGAGGCCCAGGCTCATTTATTGAATGATACGATTACACCAAACAAATACATGTTCATTCGGAATAATGGCAAAATCCCAGAAGACATAGATCTTGCAAATTGGACAATCACTTTTGATGGAGAATCTGTTAAGCAAAAGAAAACCTATTCGTTGGATGAATTAAAATCTAAATTTAAACAGTATACCTACCAACTTACTTTAGAATGCGGCGGAAATGGCAGAAGCGAATTTAACCCTCCTGCAAAGGGAAATCAATGGACTATAGGTGCAGTTTCCTGTGCTACGTGGACAGGCGTTAGACTTAGAGATGTATTAGAAGCTATTGGTATAAAAGATGATGCTGTATATATTGGATATCATGCAGCTGACACCCACCTAAGTGGTGACCCTAAAAAAGAACCTATTTCTAGAGGTGTTCCTATGGCCAAAGCACTACAGGATGAAACCTTATTAGCCTTTAAAATGAATGGTGCAGCTATTCCTCTAGCACATGGCTACCCCTTGCGTTTAGTTGCAGGTGGCTGGCCCGCATCTGCATCTGGAAAATGGATAAACGGTATAAGTGTTAGAAACAAAGTTCATGATGGTACTAAAATGACAGGCACAGCATATCGTGTTCCCTGTAATGCCGTAGCTCCAGGTGATAAAGTTAAGGATGAGGATATGTGTATTATAGAGTCCATGCCTGTTAAGTCCCTTATTACCTCACCAAAAACAGGTGCAATACTAAAAGAAGGGAAATCATTAGACATTAATGGGCATGCATGGGCCGGAGAGCTTAAAGTGGCAAAAGTTGAATATTCTATTGATTTTGGTAGCACATGGAAAACCTGTGCACTAGAAGCTCCAACGAATAGATTAGCGTGGCAACATTTTAGCGCTACTATACAATTTCCTAAAAAAGGGTATTATGAGGTTTGGGCTAAAGCAACCGACTCCAAAGGAATCGCACAACCTATGGTGCTGCCTGGGTGGAACCCTAAAGGATATTTAAACAATGCTTGTCATAGAATTGCAATAAAAATCAGCTAATGGAAAACAAGGAAAAAGTCCAAAATAGCTTTAAACAGATACGCCATTTAGCCATAGGCATTTTCTGTGTTTTTATGGCAATGGCCGTTATGCTCTTGTATCTTTTGGTTGACCCTACACTGTCTGCTTTTAAGTTTGATTCTGGCAAAAAAGCTACTACCAACGAATATGTATCTGTTCCAGAAAGTGATGCCGATTTTGATAAGATTGAAAACGGAGTTCATGTACGAACAGGTTTTGTTGAAGGAGACGGTTTAATGCTTGTGGTAAACAACTGTACCAATTGCCATTCAGCTAAATTGGTAACTCAAAATCGCATGAGTAAGGAACGCTGGTTAGCAACAATTAGATGGATGCAAGAAACACAAAACCTTTGGGATTTAGGACTTAACGAAGAACCTATCGTAAACTATCTGGCCACCTATTACACTCCTACCGAAGAAGGCAGACGTAAGAATTTAAATGCTATTGAATGGTATGAATTGGAGGATTAGCACTTTCGTACTTCTTTTTATTCTAGGGGTTTCCTGCAAACAGCAAGAGGAATCTTCAAAAGATACTAATCCTATAATTCATGTTCAAAAATCCCCTTTAGTTGAAGCAGAACAATTAAAGTCCAATCTCAATAATGTAGCATATACAATTGTGGATTTTAGAAAGCCCGAGCAATTTAAGAAAGGTCATCTCCCCAATGCAATTAATATATGGCGAAATGATATTGAAAATCCTGATTTCCCATACAAAGGAGTAATAGCTTCCAAAGAGCAACTAGAAAAGTTGTTTTCAAAACTTAGTATTAAAAATGAAGACACCCTACTAATCTATGATGACCGAGGATTATGCGATGCAGCTCGATTATGGTGGGTTTTAAGCGCTTATAATTTTACCAAGGTAAAATTATTGAATGGAGGCTTACGTGCATGGCAAAAAGCGGGCGGACAGTTAACTACCGAAATACAAACTAGAGGACAAAGCAATTTTAAGCTTTCTGCAAAAAAAGAAATGTTATTTTACACCACTAAAGAAGAAATTAAGCAGAAATCCAATTGGATTCTTATTGATGCTAGAACCCATGAGGAGTTTTCAGGGAAGCGACAAAAGCTTGGAGCTTCCAAGGCAGGGAGAATTCCTAACAGTAGGTTTTTAGATTGGTCAGAAACTGTTGACTACGAAGGAACAATGAAGTTCAAATCTTTACAAGAATTAGCACAGTTATATAACAAATCAGGTGTCACTAAAAATGATACTATTGTAACCTATTGTCACACCGGAGTGCGCTCTGCACATACCACTTTTGTTTTAACGCAGTTATTAGGCTTCAAAAATGTAAAAAATTATGATGGCTCATGGGTAGAATGGAGTTATTATGGGGATTTACCCATAAAAAAAGATAGTAGTACCGTAATTTTACAATAGCTATGGAAAAATACTTGAAGGCATTTTTTACTCATTTTTATTTTATGAGTTTGCAACGAATAGAAAGGTAAGTTCTTCTCAAAAGAAAAAGAAATTAACAACTACTTTTTGGCTCGCCTGAAAACCACCCATATTTCCTGCTTCTGAAATTTATTTGAAGGATTAGATTTATTCTTTATTACTAAATCTGCTAACACTTTACCAGACTTATTATTCACATCATACCATGATAAACTTCTAACTTCCGGGAAATCTTTTATTCTTGGCTTAGGCAGGTTGTTATAGTAATTATTTACAGAGTCTATTTTTATTGTAGTAGGTATTTCAAATCCATGTTTTTCGATGTAATATTTAGATAAGCTAGAAGTATCGGGCATGCCATATTTTTCTGTTACTTTTTCATAAAAATGCTGTCCGTCCCATACTTTTAGCTTCAACATAACTTCTTTCAATTGTTTATCTTGATTGATTTTTACAGCTACTTTTTCAACATCAAAATCTAAAAATGAATATTGACCAATCATTGTTTCTGAGGAACAATAGTCATAAGGTGAAAGACCATCTTCTTTATAATCAGACATCGAAAGTTTTATATATTGACTTCCTTGAAATAAATCAATAAAAGAGCTACCTAATATGTTCTCATCAATATTTATTGTATGCAATATTGAAAAAATTAAGATTAGAAATTTAGTCTTAGTTATAGCAATCATCACTTCCCATCCAATCTTCCTTATACGCTCTTACAGTTCCCGACCAACCTAATGGTGCACTTCTTGTTGCTTGACCACCAATTTCTTTAAAATTGTCTTTAATAAATTCGTCTAATTTGAAAGCGAGAGCGGTCTGATCTAAATGACCACATGTTTTTGTACGAAACCATTTTTGTAAATCGAAAAACGCTCCAGCTAATGCATCAGCTGATTTTTCTGCTGCAAAATTAGAATTCCAATGAGCAGGAAGATGAAAATAATAATTCTGGTATGCTGCAGCTATTCCAGTCCCAGGGCACATTCTATCAAAACTATACACGACATCCCATATGCCAGATACTCCTGCTACTTGAACACCTGTCCCTCCTACTTTGTAAAAGTCTAATTAATTTTCTCACCTTTTTAATTTTAAGTCTATTAAATGTAAGAATTATTATATTAACTTCATATGAAGCCTTGTACTAATAGATTTATTACACTTATTTCTTCCCCTTAAAGTTTTGAACTACAATTTAGTATTACTCCCCTTGTTAATTTATTAAGATGAAAAATTATGATAGGTCTTGGTCAGAATGGAGCTACTACAAAGACTTACCTTTAGAAAAAGATAGTATTACCGTAACTTTACAATAGCTATGGAAAAATATATTGACGCATTCATAAGTGCATTTAATGGCACATTAAGTTGGACCTGGAAATCCATACTCTTTGAAGTGCCCTGGTATAACAATTATTTTTGGGGTCTAATTATTATCTCACTTTTTGTCTGGATTTTAGAGATTGTTTTCCCTTGGCGTAAAGAGCAGTCCATTTTTAGAAAAGACTTTTGGTTAGATGGTTTTTATATGTTTTTCAACTTCTTCCTCTTTGCTATTGCCATAAGTGGTGTATATAAAATGCTAGGGGTGTTGTTCAATGATATTGGTATTACTGCCAAAAGTTTAGCTTTTATAGACCCCTCTTCCTGGCCAATGTGGCTACAGTTAGTAGTCTTTTTTATAGTACTGGATTTTGTACAATGGTTTACCCATATTTTATTGCATAAATATACTTTTCTATGGCAGTTTCATAAAGTACACCATAGCGTAAAAGAAATGGGGTTTGCCGCACATTTACGTTACCATTGGATGGAAAATATTTTCTATAAACCCTTAAAAACCTTTGGTGTAATGGTGCTAGGTGGTTTTGAGCCTGAACAAGCTTATATTGTCCATTTTGCAGCTATTACTATTGGGCATTTTAACCATTCTAATATTAAAATTACTTGGGGACCCTTAAAATATCTTTTAAATAACCCTGTGATGCATTTATACCATCACTCCTATGAACTACCCGAGGGGAAATATGGGGTTAATTTTGGAATAAGTCTTAGCCTTTGGGATTATCTGTTTAAAACCAATTATATTCCTGAAGACAGTGGGAATTTAGAATTAGGCTTTCCTGGAGACGAAAAATTACCAAAAGATTTTTTGGGACAAATAGTCCATGGGTTTAAAAAAACAAAACCTTAATTTCTTTTAGTTTGTCTCGTTTTGGAGTACTTATTTGATGGCACATCTGGTGGTAAAATCACTTTGTTGTCATCACTTTTAGCTGTTCTCACGGAAGATTTTGTGCTACCACAGCTAGCCAATAAAATGCAAAAGAATACTAGGACTATAGATTTCATTGTTATGATTTTCAATTAAAGTTACACAAAGTCAATTTATTTAAAAAACGAATATCCTATTCAGAACTGTTCCATTTTTCCCAGTTGGGAGATTCTTTTCTCCAAAGGGGTCGCGCTTCTATACTTAAATGATGATTGGGATAGAGTACATACCAAGTAGTGGCGGTATTTCTATCTACACCACCGCCAACTATGGTGTCTTTAAAATAATCTGTCATGAAACCAGTAGAATACCCGTTGGTTCCGGAAATCTTTGTCCAATTGGTATTCATTCTAAACCTTATTTTTAAAGAATCCCCATCAACCAGCGGTTGCTGACCTATGATTGTATTTATTTGGGCAAAAACCTCTTCTCCTTGAAAAATAGTTAGAAAATCAGCATCTGCTATATGCTCTATCCGATTACTACCCCATCCAATTCTAACAGGATATCCAAGCCTAACAGCATCTATTAGTTTTGATTTATCTCCAAAAGTAACTTGCCCATTAGCATCATTTTGGAAAACTTTTTGCCATCCCGACTTAGAATCTGCGGTAGGCTGACAGGAACACAAAACAAACATTGAAAAAAATATAAATCGAGTCATAACTTTATTTCTTTTTTTACCATTCCCTTCATTAGTAAAATCACATTTTACCCATATAGTACAAAATACCAAATTTTTAATTGTGTATGTGTCATAGGGGGATATAAGACATGTTTCGCAGTCTTACCCAGCCATGATTTGAAAATTACCAATAACAAAATTTGTGCATGAAAAGTCAAATGTTTTACAACAGGTTCTCGCATGTCATCCGCTCCACCTAATAGCACTTATATACATTTATTGGTATTTTTTGAACTTGAATAACCAATAATAAATTACTCCCGTTGAAGCGACAAACGACAAAGTCATTAATACTCCAGAAATCATGATTACATATTTCATCCAAAGAATCCCTTTTGTTAAGAAGTAAATACTGCCAAAAGTGAGCAATACTGAAACCATTGGCTCTAACAACAAAAACTTTCTGAAAAAGCCAGATAGTGGAGTGGTTGCTACCAATAAGGCTAAAATCAAAAAAAGCATGCTCATGGAAAGCATATGAGCATGCACAATATTAAGTATTTGTTTTTCGCTTTTGGCAAATTTTAATTCTGTTGCCTCTAAATCATCTTCATTTCCTAAGTAATTTTCTTCAATTCCCTTAGGGGAATTTTCTGTTGTGACGTTTACAAATTGTAGCGCAGATATAAAGCCTATACTGGTAACCAATAGATATAGAGCAATTAGCCATCTAACCTCTTTTGAGAGTTTTAAAATTTGACCTTTTAATTCCATCACAAGACTTTTTCGTCATGTAATACTGTCATACTTTCTAAAACTTCAGCAATAGCATTTGTCATTGATTTTGCTGAAATAGTAGCTCCTGCTATTGCATCTATTTCTTTTCCATACGTAACAGAATCACCAACTTTTAATCCAATAAATTGTTTTAGCCAACGCTGACTGCCGATTTGCCTACCATGATTTTCTCTATAAATTAAAACCTTTGATTTTTTAACGCTTAAATCTGGATTAAAAAGTATAACATAATCAAAAACATTTTTCATACTTGGAGCTTCACCCAAATAGACAAAACCAAGCAATTTTTCATCTTTTTTAATCCTAAATAAGTTTTCACCTCCAAGTTCTACAGCAGTTTTGGCGTTAATATCCTTACTTACTTCCAGTAATTCTAGATTAAAACCATCAATCGCAAAAGTAGATTGTACCGCATTATGTAGCTTTTCTTTTAACCTAGGTGATAACTGAACTGGTGTAAATCCAAGCATCAAAAAAAACATACAAGGGACTAGTAGTTTTAAGCTTGCTATCTTATTTTCCTTCAACATCAGAGTTCATTTTTTTTGTTACTACAAACTTTGAAAGTAACTCAGAAATTTCACTACTATCAGCATTCATCTTTTCTAAAGGATACAAATGCATAAATAGTGGCTTTCCCTCAACTTTTTTGGCTAAGGTTAAGTTTCCTTCTCTATCGTATAGTTCATCCCAAGATGTCCGAACGTCTGCCCAAAAACCATTATGCTCTTTCCACCAATCCATAGCAACTTTACATTTGTCGTCTGCAACCTTTGTGTAAACATTAAAACCTTTTTCTTGAACTAGTAAAACATCCTCTTTTCCGTCTTTGCGCACAATCTTATCATTATCCTGCTCATGCAACCATCCATATTTAGTTATTTCTTGTCTATTTCCGCGGAACATTACATTATAATCTTTTCTTTTAGTATACTCTCTTCTTGGTAATGGGGAAGATGCCTTATTTTCCCAATAGTGCTTTCCATCAGTATGGACCCATGTAGCCGATCCAGAATAACGTGGACTATCATCTACCTGAAATACTTTTTGCGTCCACTGTCCTTTCACCTCGTCCATAGGTAATGTTTGAAATACCCAATTGTTGTCTTTGTCGTAATAGAAAACTTTCTGATTCTCAAATTCCCAATCTTGACGCCAATGCTTAATCACAGTAGTATCATTAATTACCAAGAGGTGTTGGATGGATATTTTATCCTCTTGATCAACAATAGGTAATGCCAATTCTATCGCTCCTGCAGTATAGTCCAGCCTCTTTTCATAATCAACTTCTGGAGCAAAAGTTTCTGTATACTTAAAAGTAATATCATAACAACCGCACATATCCTTTATGGCTTTTTTGTCTAATTCTTTTTTGTCCTGTCCATTTAACGTTAAGATAAACACTAAACTAAAGGTTGATAAAATTGATGCTCTTTTCATTTTTAAAATTTGTTTTTGAGTAATTAAATATTATAAAATTTTATTTATTATTATTTAGACTAATTTAAAATAACATATATATTTGCATCAAATTTAATTGGAATGAGTCTAAATAAAAATAATTTAGCAATTTATTTTTTAGTTTTTTTCTGTAGTTTATCCTTGGCACAAAAAAGAAATGAGCAGAAAAACGACTCTATTATTACGCAAGATTTAGAAGAGGTTATAGTCACTGCAACGAGAACTATACGACAGCTTTCGTCCTTGCCTCTTCCGGTGACATTAATTCCGAAAAAACAATTGCAGCAGACCGGAGTAACTCGTCTAAATGAGATTTTAAACGAGCAAACAGGAATTGTAATGACTCCGGATGCCACTATAGGAGGCGGAGAAGGCGTTCAAATTCAAGGAATATCTTCCGATTATATTTTAGTCTTAATCGACGGTGTTCCTATAGTAGGTAGAAGCTCTGGTAATTTAGATTTAAGTCGTTTTGCCATTGGTAATATTAAACAGATTGAGGTTGTAAAAGGTCCTTCCTCTAGTCTCTTTGGCTCAGAAGCTTTAGGTGGTGTAATAAACATAATTACCGAAAAACCAACCACCAAGAATATTTCTGGTCAGGTATCACATCGAGGTGCGTCGTTTAACAACCAAAATACCAATGTTAGCTTCAACCAACGAAAAGGTAAATTTGGTTACTCCATTTTTGCAGATAGACTTAGTACAGATGGATATGATTTGGCTCCTTCTTCTGATGGGCAGACCATAAATCCCTTCTTTAATTATACGTTTAGCGGTAGAGCTTTTTTTAAAGCCTCTGAAAAATTGGATGTTTTTGCCTCTGGTCGTTACTTTTTTCAAGAATTTGATATCTCCCCAAGTACAAGCGAAGAAAAAGATGCCAATGCACAATTGCGCATTAATCATAGTCCATCTAAAAAAACTAACCTTCAATACGAATTTTACTATACCAATTACATTACCGATGAAAGAACGATAGACCCTATAGATGATGAGCTTCTGATAGAAAACGATTTTGACCAAAAGTTGTTCCGACCAGAAATTAGATTTAATTATTCTTTTGGTCCTGAAAATACACTGACTGTTGGTGCGGGATATAATTTTGAAAGCTTAGATCGCTCACTTTTTGCTGAGCAAGTAACTTTTAATTCGCAATACATTTTTGTTCAATACGATTACAAGCCTTTAGAAAAAATTAATATTATCGCAGGAGCACGATTCGACAATCATAGCGAGTATAATTCACAACTAAGTCCAAAATTATCTGCACGATATCAGTTAACTAATCATTTTGCGATTAAAGGTTCTGTTGGCAGCGGTTTTAAAGCTCCCGATTTTAGACAACTTTATATCGATTTTACCAATGCCGCAGGGGGTGGTTATTCCGTTTTTGGAAAAGAGGTAGAAGTTGCAGGAATCCAACGGTTACAAGACAATAATGAAATTGCTACGCTACAAGTGAATTCATCTGAGCTTGGAGAACCTTTAGATGCGGAAAGTTCAATTGGCTATAACTTGGGGTTTGCATATAAAAAAGGGAAGCTTTCTTCCGAAATCAACCTTTTCCGAAACGACTTTAAAAATCTTATCGATACTAGAATCTTGGCAGCCAAAACCAATGGACAAAATGTATTTGGTTATATAAATCGCGAAAGTGTTTTTACACAAGGAATTGAATTAGACTTACAATACAACGCTTTAGAAAATCTCAATATTTCAGGCGGATATCAGTTGTTATATGCCTACGATAAAACCCAACGAGAAGATGTGGCTAATGGCAATGTCTTTGCAAGAGATCCTTTAACACTGCAGACTTTGCAGTTAGCACAATCCGATTATTTCGGGTTGGAAAATCGTTCCCGTCATACTTTAAACTTTAAGGCTTTTTACGAAGTTCCTAAATGGAGTGCTAACGGAAACCTTCGTGTCGTTTATCGCAGTCGTTTTGGATTAACCGATAGAAATGGAAACGGACTGTTAGATGAATTTGATGATTCCTTCGTGGATGGATATGCAATAGTAAATCTTTCTTTTGGAAAAACATTTTACAATCACTATCAACTTCAAGTTGGTGCGAATAACCTTTTGGATTTTCAAGGAGAAAATCCTCTCACCGCTCAGGATAGCGAAATACTTATAAATCCTGGAATTCAATTATTCTTAAAACTTAATGTACAATTTTAAATTACCATGATGATGAAAACAACTATTAAACTTTTTACCCTTCTATTTGTGCTATTTGCATTTGTAAGCTGCAGTGATGATGATGAAGGACCAAATTTAATTGCCGTAGAGAGCAATACGGCTTCAAATATCCCAGCGCCACAAACTGGAGGCCAAGGTCAGCCTGTGGGTGGTGATTTTACTAAATTCAGTTTTGCTACAGGTGCTGTTACCACTAGTGATACAGAATGGGATTTAGCATTTAGAGGAACAACAATTGCCTTAAATGGTGGTGCCGTAACTGGTACTGCAGATGAACCTGCAAGAAATGGTAATGGCGGAGTATCTATACAGACAGGCACTTTTGCTAGTATTACTTCCGCAGATGGATTAACTTTTAACCAAGATGCTGACGGTGCCTTTGCAATTCCTACAGGAAGTGATAATGGCTGGTACAACTACAACCCTCAACTATTTTTAGTAACGCCTATTCCAGGTCAGATTTTCGTTATTAGAACTCATGATGGTAAATATGCCAAAGTTGAATTTTTAAGTTACTATGAAAACGCCCCTGCTAATCCCGATGCCATGAGTGACCCTTCGCGTTTCTACACATTTAATTATACCTATAACCCTAATGATGGCGAGACCACCTTGGCGTTATAATATACAAAATAGACAAGTTAGTTTGGTTTGAGTTAGTTTAGGTTCTAGCCCCTTCTTTAATCGAAGGGGCTTTTTATTTAAGAAAATAAAAACGCTAGTCACTAAAAGAAAAAGACGATTCTTTCTTCTCTTTAGCATACGTTCCCATACCCAACTCTGGTATAACCAATAAGGGAATCTGCGTATGAAAAGCTAAACGTTTTACTACAGGTTCACGTGTCATCCTTTCCATATAGCTATGCTGATAATGTAACATTGCTAATAAATGAATATCCAATTCATTAGTGAACACTTCTAGCGTTCTAGATACCGAATTAAGTTCCGTAACGGTGTGTATATAATATTCAACTTCCCTTAAATATTTACGCAACATACTTAGGTTGAACTGCTGTATTTCTGTCAAAGCCTTTATTTCATATTGCACATGAACAATACGTATTGTTGCATTAAAAGTGTTCGCCATATCCAGTAACGGTTGCAACTCCGAAAGTGTGTAAAACCGATTAAAATCTGTTGCGAAAGCTATTTCAGAGGGTTTTTTAAACTCAAAAAACTGTGGAATGGCCAGTACTGGACACTCTTTTACAGATTTTATGACGCGGACTGTATTGCTTCCCATGAATACTTCTTCCAATCCTGATGCGCCTTTAGTTCCCATTACAACAAGGTCCATATTTTCAGCAGCAACCAGTTCTTTTACTTCATCAATCAAAAGACTAAATGAAGAAATAGTTTTAAAGCTATGATTGGGATTATTATATATTTCTTTAATACTTGCAACCAGCTTTTCAAGCTCTTTTTGGGAATTGTGCTGTATAACATCTGTTGCACTCCCATTCATAGAAGCTGCCATAAAACGACTATGGGCAATACTTGGGGTATAGGTATTTAGCAAATGAAAAACACACTGTTCATCTTTAAATAATGCTATTGCATATTTTGCGGCATTCCAAGCATTTTCCGAAAAGTCTGTTGGTATTAATATGTTTTTCATGTGTTTAAAATTTTTTAACTGCCTTTAAATAAGCTGTCTAAAAATTTAAGAACCCATGCAACCCTGCCTGCGACAGGCAGGGTTGCACTCGTTCTCGCATGAATTTATTTTAATCAGTTTACTGGGTGTAGTTTTTGATTAAAAAAATTCACATTCGTTTCATCCTATTTTTAAAGTACAATAGGGTAAAATTAAAATAGCGGTAAAAGAAGAACTATGACAATTGTCAGGTTTTTAAAATCTAATTTTCTATTAGAAACCGTTTACTAAATTCTGAAGCCCTTTTTCATCGATGATACCTATTTTCTTTCCTGAAGTCTTTAAATAACCTTTCTTTTTAAATTCAGAAATAATACGGATACAAGATTCCGTAGCCGTACCAACCACATTAGCGATATCTTCTCGAGACAAGGTGAGTGAGAGAAATGCATCTTCAGTTTCTCCAAAATTGTTTTTTAAATAAAGAAAAGCTTCAGCTACGCGTTGCTTTACTGTTTTTTGACTCATATTTACAATAACATCGTCAGCCTCTTTTAAGTCATGAGCCATATGACGCAATACTTCTAAAGTAAAGTTGGGGTTTTTATGCATCGTATTGGTAATAGTCTCTTTAGGTATAAAACAGACTTCCATATCGTTAACAGCAGTGGCCCTTAAATTCGTATGCTCCTCGGCAATCACGGAACGTTGACCTATAACTTCTCCTTTAGTAGCCAATTTTACAATCTGGTCTTTTCCATTTGCGCTGAGTTTGGAGAGTTTGGAGACTCCATTACGCACACAATAGATGCCATCTAGCTTCTCACCTTCTTCAAAAAGTGCTTCGCCTTTCTTAATGGTTTTGTAAGTTTTGGAATCCGACACTTGCTTTAATTCCTCTTTATTCATTGCTCGTAAGGCATTGAACTGTCGGACTATACAATTTTCACATCTACTTTCCATACCCTTTTATTTATACCTGATATTCACAAAGGTAGCTCCAACAAGTTAAACAAAAACTGACATATATCATGTTTTAAAACAAGTAGAGTATGCAACTTTGTCCTAGGTATGTCAGCAATTGTATATGAATACGACCAACTGTTATCACTGTGGTGATGATTGCGCTAAAACAATCATTGAATTTGATGAAAAAAACTTCTGTTGTAATGGATGCAAAACTGTCTATGAAATTTTTTCTAGTAACGACCTATCCTATTATTATGACTTACAAGCAGCTGCTGGTGCCACTCCAAAAACGGTTGAAGGAAAGTACGATTTTCTCGATACTACTCCTATTGTTGAAAGATTAACGGAGTTTAACGACGGCGATTTACAAATTGTCAACCTTTACGTACCACATATACATTGTAGTTCTTGTATTTGGGTTTTAGAAAACCTAAATAAGCTTAATCCATACATAAATAATTCCCAAGTAGACTTCCCTAAGAAGACTGTTAGAGTCACCTATCGCGTTTCGGACATTTCTTTAAAAGATGTGGCAGTTCTTCTAGCTAAAATCGGTTATGAGCCCTATATCTCTTTAGATGATTACGATACTATAAAGAAAGGTGTTGACCGAAGTCTCATTTATAAAGTTGGCATCGCCGGTTTTGCTTTTGGGAATGTGATGTTTCTTTCTTTTCCCGAGTATTTTGATTTGGCATCAAGCGAATCTAGTGGAGGTGAATTCTGGCTCAATAAATACCAAAATGTATTTAGATGGTTGATGTTTGCATTTTCTTTACCGGTGGTTTTTTATGCAGGTAAAGACTATTTTATTTCCGCATTTAAGGGATTAAAAAATAACATATTGAATATTGATGTTCCTATTGCATTAGGAATATCTGTGCTATTTATTCGCAGTACCTTAGAGATTAGTTTTAATTGGGGTCCAGGGTTTTTTGATTCCTTAACAGGGTTGGTTTTCTTTTTACTCTTAGGGAAATTCTTTCAACAGAAAACTTATTCTTTCCTCTCTTTTGAGCGGGATTACAAATCGTATTTTCCTATCGCAGTCACTAAAATATTACCCAATGGAAAAGAAGAAACCGCACAGGTTTATGATATTAAAAGAGGTGACCGATTATTAATACGAAATGAAGAATTAATCCCTGTTGATGGGATTCTTATCAATGGAATTGCTCGAATCGATTATAGTTTTGTAACCGGAGAATCCGAAGCTGTGTACAAAGAATCTGGAGCTAAAGTTTTTGCAGGTGGAAAACAAATGAACAGCGCCATTGAAATTGAGGTTTTAAAATCGGTCTCCCAAAGTTATTTAACACAATTATGGAGCAACTCTGTTTTTCAAAAAGATACATCCAACACTTTCCAAACCTTGACTGATAGTATTGGCAAACGTTTTACCCTTTCTGTATTAACAATTGCATTTGTAGCGACTAGTTATTGGTTGTTTTTTGATTCCAGTAAAGCTTTAAACGTCTTTACGGCTGTTCTTATCATAGCCTGTCCTTGTGCTATAGCATTAGCATCACCATTCACATTAGGTAATATGCTTCGGATTTTTGGACGAAAGAAATTCTATTTAAAGGATACGGAAACCATTGAGCAATTGGCAAAAGTTGATACTGCTATTTTTGATAAAACTGGTACTATAACCACCTCTAAAAAGAGTACCGCCGTATATGAGGGAATAGCATTAACTCTAGAAGAACAGTTGCTCTTAAAAAATACCTTGCGCATATCTAATCACCAATTAAGCAGGAGTCTTTACAATTTGCTTGAAGAATATAACATAGTACCCTTGGATGAATATAAAGAGCATACAGGTGAAGGTATCGAAGGGACAATTAGGGACCAGCACATGAAAATAGGATCTTCTTCTTTTACTGGAAATACTGAAACTAAAAATGCGGAAAACACTTCCGTTCATATTAGCAGCAATAATAGTTACAAAGGGCGTTTTATTTTCGCGAATACCTATAGAAAAGGTATTGCGGAGTTATTTAAAGACATGTCAGAAACATTTCAATTAGCGATTTTATCAGGCGATAATTCGGGCGAAAAAACAACCTTAGAAAAACTACTGCCAAAATTGACTCCACTCTATTTTAATCAAAAACCAAAAGACAAGTTAGAGTTTATTGAATCACTCCAAAATCAGGATAAAAAAGTACTTATGGTTGGTGATGGATTAAATGATGCAGGAGCGCTTGCACAAGCAAATGTGGGCATTGCTATATCTGAAAATGTGAATATTTTTTCTCCAGCTTGCGACGCTATTTTGGATGCAACAAAATTCCGCGAATTATATCAATATATCTTAGCTTCTAAACAAGCGATAAAGATTATAAAACTGAGTTTTATACTATCTCTTTTGTACAATGTCGTAGGGTTATATTTTGCGGTAACGGGTCAACTGCAACCTGTTATTGCGGCTATTTTAATGCCCTTAAGTTCCATTAGCGTAGTGGCATTTGCCACACTAATGACAAACCTATTGGGAAGAAAGCTAAAATAGTTCTCAAACCTGATAAATATCATATTTATTACGTAATCACACATATATTTTTACACCATAATACAGGTAGGTATGAGTGTTATTTATGTGTTGCTGACCATAAGCATTATTGTCGCGGTCATCTTTTTCACAGCATTTATTGTTTCGGTCAGAAGTGGGCAGTATGATGATTCTTATACACCATCTGTGCGCATGCTTTTTGAAGATGAATTAGTTGCAGAAAACTCAGTTACAGAGCAAGAACAAACTAAAAATACAAATCCAACTAAATAAGTAATTATGGAAGTACAGCAGTTTTACTATGACAATAAAATTGTGAAGAAATTCCTCTATGCAACAATGCTTTGGGGAATAGTGGGAATGGCTGTGGGCCTACTCATCGCTTTTATGTTTATGTTTCCAAATCTTACAGACGGTATCTCTTGGCTTAGTTTTGGACGTTTAAGACCACTACACACCAATGCCGTCATCTTTGCATTTGTAGGTAATGCCATTTTTGCGGGGGTCTACTATTCTACGCAACGTCTGCTTAAGGCTAGAATGTTCAGCGATGCCCTGAGTAATTTTAATTTTTGGGGATGGCAGGCAATTATTGTAGCAGCAGCAATAACGCTTCCCTTAGGTTATACTACCTCTAAAGAATATGCAGAGCTAGAGTGGCCAATAGATATCGCCATTGCCTTGGTATGGGTAGCTTTTGGTGTAAATCTAATTGGCACTATGATTAAGCGTAGACAGCGCCATTTGTATGTTGCCATATGGTTTTACCTAGCAACTTTTGTCACTGTTGCCGTGTTACATATTTTCAATAGTTTGGAACTTCCTGTAAGTGCTTTAAAAAGTTACTCGGTTTATGCAGGAGTGCAAGATGCATTGGTGCAATGGTGGTATGGGCATAATGCAGTTGCATTTTTCCTTACTACCCCATTCTTGGGACTCATGTATTATTTTGTTCCTAAAGCGGCAAATAGACCTATTTATTCTTATAGGCTATCTATAGTTCATTTCTGGTCATTAATATTTATATATATCTGGGCTGGTCCACATCACTTATTGTATTCTTCGCTCCCAGATTGGGCACAAAACCTAGGTGTAGCCTTTTCCATAATGCTGATTGCTCCTTCTTGGGGTGGTATGATTAATGGACTACTAACCCTACGTGGGGCTTGGGATAAAGTTAGAACAGACCCCACCCTAAAATTTATGGTGGTCGCTATTACTGGTTACGGTATGGCCACTTTTGAAGGGCCGATGTTATCCCTTAAAAACGTTAATGCTATTGCGCACTTTAGCGATTGGATTATTGCTCATGTCCATGTTGGCGCACTAGCGTGGAATGGTTTCTTAACCTTTGGTATGATTTATTGGTTAATTCCAAAAATGACTAAAACTCGACTTTACTCAAAAGGATTGGCAAACTTACATTTCTGGATAGGAACCCTAGGAATCATCCTTTATGCATTACCAATGTATGTTGCTGGATTTACACAAGCCTTAATGTGGAAAGATTTTAACCCAGATGGCACGCTTGTTTACGGAAATTTCTTGGAAACTGTAAATGAAATTATGCCTATGTATTGGATGCGAGCCATTGGTGGAAGTATGTTTATTATAGGTGCTTGTGTGATGATTTATAATGTTGTTATGACAATGCGTTCAGGAAGTAAGGTTGATGATGAATTGGCCGAAGCTGCACCTTTAACCAGAGTGTCTAAAAAGAGAACTGCTGGGGAAACTTTTCATACTTGGTTAGAACGCAAACCTATACAATTGACCATTTTAGCTACTGTTGCCATTTTAATTGGAGGCATTATCCAGATTGTACCTACAATTTTGGTGAAGTCAAACATCCCCACAATAACCAGTGTTAAACCCTATACTCCTTTGGAATTAGAAGGGCGTGACCTCTACATAAGGGAAGGCTGTGTAGGATGTCACTCCCAGATGGTTCGTCCCTTCCGTAGTGAAGTAGAACGTTACGGAGAATATGCGAAGGCAGGGGAATTTGTGTACGACCATCCTTTCCTATGGGGAAGTAAACGCACCGGTCCAGATTTATTAAGAATTGGTGGTAAGTACTCAGATAGCTGGCATCTTAATCATATGTACGACCCTCAAAGTACCTCTTCAGGATCTATAATGCCCTCTTATTCATGGTTGATTCGAGATGAACATGACCGTAGTGGCATACAAGACAAAATGAAGGCTATGGTCGCTTTAGGAGTTCCATATACTGAAGAAGATATTACAAATGCAGCAATAACTATGGATGAACAGGCTATTGAAATTGAAAAGAGCCTATACACAGACCCCGATTTCGCAAGAACCTACGAGGCAGATAAAAAGTACGCAGCTGAAAATGGTGAGGAGTTTATTCAAATGCGCGATCGTGAGATTATCGCTATGATAGCCTATTTACAACGTTTAGGCACGGATATTAAAATAAAAGAAACTAAAGAAATAATTTCAAAAAACTAATACATCATGCTAAAGTTTGTAAAGAATCACATGGAAAGTATGGAAGGCATTGCCACATACCCTATGATATCACTTCTTATATTCTTTCTCTTTTTTGTGATTTTGGGTTTGTGGGTATTTACCGCTACTAAAAGCCATATCAAAGAAATGAGCAACCTACCCTTAGATGAAAATAACCAAGAAAAATTTGAACTATGAAATATAGCTCCATAAGTTGGCTTAGAGTTCTTGTTCTATTCTTTCTAATTTTTGGATTGATGGAATATTTTATTGACTCCGGTGATAAACCTGCATTTATAGAAAACCAAGTGGCGCAATTCTTTTTGCTCTTTGTATTGGTGTTATTAATCGCCATAGAATTAATTGTACAAGCGGTAGAAAATGTAATGTATCAAATCCTTTCGGATGAAGCTAAGGAACGCTACTTAGCTTCAAAGTCAAAATCATGGGAATGGTCTTGGGGAAAACGGATGTACAAAAAACTTTTGGGTTCTAAACCTATTGAAGAAGAAGGCGAAATAATTCTTGACCATAATTATGATGGTATTAGAGAATTGGATAATAAACTACCACCATGGTGGGTCTATATGTTCTATGCAACCATCATTTTTGGAGTGATTTATTTGGCTCGTTTCCATGTGTTTAATGATTATAACCAAGATATGGAATACGAACAAGAAGTGGCAGCTGCCCAAATAGCCATCGAAGCGTATAAAAAGACTGCAAAGGACTTGGTTGATGTAAATACTGTTAAACTATTAACAGATGCGGCAGACCTTAATGCTGGAAAAGCAATCTTTGAAACCACCTGTGTTGCCTGTCATATGGCAGATGGTGGAGGTGGAATAGGACCTAACCTAACTGACCAGAATTGGATTTTAGGTGGAGGTATTAAAAATGTCTTTAACACGATTTCAGAAGGCGGTAGAGATGGTAAAGGTATGGTAGCTTGGAAGCAAATTCTAAAGCCAGCAGAAATGGCTCAAGTAGCAAGTTATGTACTTACTTTTCAAGGTACAGCAGCTGCAAATCCTAAAGACCCCGAAGGAGATATTTGGGTAGCTGAAAATGCCGAAAAAGAAGCACCAACGCTTGAACAGGCAAAAGATTAAACCACAGTGGTAATACAATAAAAACTGAGATTTTCACTATTAGCAGCAACGCAGTTGCTAATAGTTAGCAATTAAGAGAGATAACATGGCGCAAGACCAAGAAAATTTTAGAGATAGCATTGGCACCATTAATGAAGAGGGTAAGCGTGCATGGATTTATACAAAAAAGCCAAGCGGAAAGTGGTATACCTACAGAAAATATGTTAGTTACTTTCTACTCACTTTTTTGTTTGCTGCGCCATTTGTAAAAATCAATGGAAACCAGTTTTTAATGTTTAATGTATTAGAACGCAGATTCAATATATTTGGTTTTCCCTTCTGGCCTCAAGACTTTCATTTATTTGTTATTTCCATGATTATCGGGGTCATTTTTATAGCCTTATTTACAGTTGCGTTTGGGCGTATTTTCTGCGGATGGATGTGCCCACAAACCATTTTTCTGGAGATGGTGTTTAGACGAATAGAGTATTGGATTGATGGTGACCGTGGCGCTCAAATTAAATTAGAACGCCAAGAATGGAATGCTGAAAAAATTAGGAAACGAGTTATTAAGTGGATTATCTTTTTCATCATTTCCTTTTTAATTGCCAATGTCTTCTTAGCCTATTTAATAGGAAGCGATACGTTAATAGCCTATGTAAACGATGGCCCATTAAAGCACCTTAGCACAATGATTGCACTATTGATTTTTACAGCGGTCTTTTATTGGGTATTTGTGTGGTTTAGAGAGCAAGTATGCATTATAGCTTGCCCTTATGGAAGAATGCAAGGAGTTTTATTAGACAATAAATCCATTGTAGTTGCCTATGATCACAAACGTGGAGAATTAGAAAATGGCAGAAAAAAATTCCGTAAAAATGAAGATAGAGTGGCCTTAGGTCATGGTGATTGTATCGACTGCTTTCAATGTGTAAATGTTTGCCCTACAGGTATTGATATTAGAAATGGAACACAACTAGAATGCGTTAATTGCACCGCATGTATAGACGAATGTGATACCATTATGGAGAAGGTGAACTTGCCAAAAGGGCTAATACGTTATGCAAGCGAAGATGAAATAACAAAAAAGGAGAAATTCAAATTTACCCTCAGGTTAAAAGGATACACCGCGGTCCTAATAATTTTAACAGGAATATTAGTTGGAATGCTTTTCTTAAGAAATGATTTGGAAGCCAATATTCTTAGGCTTCCCGGACAATTGTATGAGCGTAAAGAAGGCAATATTATCAGCAACGTATACACCTTTAAACTGGTTAATAAGACTATTGATGATATTGAAAATGTGAATTTTAAATTACTCTCCCATAAAGGCACCATTGTATTGGTAAGGGGTAAAGATTTTAAAGTTCCGTCGCAAGATCTAGCAGAGGGAACACTTTTCATAGAGATAAACAATGCCGCTATAAAAAGTGATAAAGAAAAAGTGAAAATAGGTGTCTATAGCAATGATGTGTTAATTGAAACTACAATCGCTGCATTTTTAGCACCTAGAAGTTATAAATAGAAAATCATGAAAATAAACTGGGGAACTGCCATCGTAATTTCATTTATTGGGTTTATAAGTTTCATTCTATTTTTTGTCATTAGAATGAGCATGGACAACCGCGCAAACCACGATTTGGTTACGGAAGAATATTATAAAGCAGAGCTTGAATATCAAAATGAAATTGATGCTGCTGCTAACGCTGCTAATAAGGGAAATTTGAGCATTAAAAGAACTTCACAAGGTTTGGTTTTAACCTTTCCCACTTATTATAGTACCGAAAAAATAAAAGGCAAAGTGTCTCTATATAGACCATCTAACAAACACTTGGATTTTGATTTAGCTTTAAATCTATCCAATGCACATTTGCTCATACCTGACAAACGTTTGTTGGATGGTCGTTGGGACATTAAAATCTCCTGGGAATATGAAGGAGAAGCCTATTTACAAAAAGAAAGTATAATCTATTAATATGATTTTATCCGCTATCATAATGGGGTTACTAGGAAGTCTGCACTGTGTAGGAATGTGTGGCCCTATCGCTTTTATGCTTCCGGTAGATAGAACAAACAAGACTAAAAAGTTCTATCAGGTATTAATTTATCACTTTGGCAGATTACTAGCTTATGGAATAATCGGATTAGTATTTGGTTTGCTAGGAAAAGGCCTTTATGTCTTTGGAATGCAACAAAAACTCTCAATTGCAATTGGCATTTTAATGATACTAATTGTTATAATTCCTTACAGAACATTTGCAAAATACAATTTGTCCAAACCTATCTACAAAGTCATTTCAAAAGTTAAAAGTGGATTGGGAGAAGCGCTAAAAAAGAAATCTCCAGACACCTTTCTTACTATTGGCTTTTTAAATGGATTTCTACCATGTGGATTGGTCTATATGGCTCTTTTTGGAGCTATAGCTATGGGCAATGCTTTAGAAGGTTCGCTATACATGTTACTTTTTGGATTAGGGACCATACCACTAATGACTACTGCTATCTATTTTAGTGGAATCCTTAAAGGCAATCTTCGAAAAAAAGTGCAAAGCATGGTTCCTGTTTTTGTTGTGATAATTAGTGTGCTCTTTATCATCAGGGGGCTAGGTTTAGGTATTCCTTATATATCACCAGAACCAGTTGTAGAATTGGTTTCAGCAGAAATACAATGCCATAATTGAGCTATATGCTGTGAAAATAACATCAAATGATATTGTATTACGTCCTAGGTTTCAATTAGAAATAACTGAAGTAAAAGAGAAGGTTTTAGCAGCTTTAGAAAAGTCTGAGAAAGCCCCCTTTTTAGTAAAACGCATTGACGAACATATTTTCATAAAATTTGACCAAAAAGAAAATCATTTCTGGTCACCACAGCTACATATAGAAGTTGAAGAACTAGATAAAAAGAACAGTAAAATCTTTGGTGTTTTTGGTCCAAATCCCACGCTTTGGACCTTCTTTATGTTTCTTCATTTTGGCGTTGCAACGATTTTTATAATTCTAGGGATATGGGCCTATTCAATAGCTTCAATAGGCAAACCTTACGTAATTCAAATAGGTCTTATGATAATTATGCTTATACTTTGGGCTTCCTTCTACATTTTCGGAAGAATAGGTAGGCAAAAAGGAAAACCACAAATGAAATTATTACATCAATTTTTGATAGATACACTAGTAGCACTCCAACACTAAATATCCTATAAAAAGGAGGAAGTTCCCCCAAACTCCCTCCTTTAAAAACTAACAAAATAACCTTGCGGCTAAATCTTAAATGTAACCACTGGTATTTTAGAGTGGTTAGCAACATCTTCTCCTATACTGCCCATAAAAAAGTGCGACAATCCTTTACGGCCATGAGTAGGAATTCCAATGATATCAGCATTAATGGATTCTGCATAATTAAATATTCCTTTTTCTACAGTGTAATCATTATAAATAGCTACCTCTAGTTCTAACTTGGCTTTATCAAGGGTATTAGAGATTCTTCTATGGGCATCTTTATTGCTTAAAAAAGCATCTGCGGGTGTATTTACATATACCAAATTAAGTGCTGCACCTAGCAATTTTGCAAATGCCATCGCATTTAATATTGCGCTAACACTCTCCTTTTTAAAATCACTGGCAAAAACCATTCTTTCATATTTAAAATTGGTTACCTCTCCCTTAACAACAAGGACAGGAACATCAGAATTACGAACAACCTTTTCTGTATTTGATCCAATAAAAATCTCTTTTAGACCATCTGTACCATGAGAACCCATAACCACTAAATCCGCTTCGTGTTTTTCTACTATCTCATTAACCTCACTAAACACCTTATAATGTTTTATTATAGGAAATACAATTACATCCTTTAAGTAGGGCTTATCCAAAAAATCTACAAAACGTTTTTCTCCGGTTTTTATTAGATGGACAATATGCTCCTGAGAAACATAACCAGTGTCTGACATAATAACCGGCGAAAGTTCTAACATATGTAGTACGTATAGTTCTGCATTATGCTTTATTGCAATTTTTGCGGCTACTTTTAGGGCAATTTCAGATTGTTTGGAAAAATCTACAGGTACTATAATGCTTTTCATCTTTTTAATTTAAAGGTTAAACAGTCATTGAGAACAATCGGGTTTCCGGTTTTTTACGATGTAACCTAAGGTCAAAAGCCATACAAACATTTCTAATATAAGGCCTACCTTTTCTTGCGACTTTAATGCCGTTTTTGTGGATCGAAATAAGATTATCTTTCCGCATTGGCTCTAGCTTTTCCAAAACTTGGGATAAGCCATCAAAATTAGTCTCGGTTTCTTGCCAATACGTTTCCATATGGCACATCAAATTCAGAATATGTTTTCTTATGATACTATCTTCCTCTGTCAAAATATGTCCTCTATAAATGGGAATAATCCCATTCGCTACTAAATGCGTATACTCTCCAATACTTTTTACATTTTGTGCAAAACTGTACCAACTATCACTTATACTTGACGCGCCAAGTCCTACCATCAACTGTGTTTTAGATGCTGTGTAGCCCATAAAGTTTCGATGTAATTTTTCCGTTACCATCGATTGGTATAGACTATCATTCTTTAAGGCAAAGTGGTCCATCCCTATTTCGGTGTAACCAACTTCTGCTAATAGTTTCTTTCCAGTTTCGTACTGTTGACGTTTTTCATCAACAGTAGGTAAATCAGCATCTTTATAGCCTCGTTGTCCATTTCCTTTTAACCACGGAACGTGCGCATAACTATAAAATGCTAAGCGGTCTGGCATTAAAGCTTTGGTCATTGCAATAGTATCTATAACATGCTCCAATTTTTGGTGCGGTAGGCCAAAGATGATATCATGGCCAACGGAGGTATAGCCGATTTTACGAGCCCATTCTGTTACATTCTTTACATTCTCAAAAGACTGTACTCTATGGATAGCTTTTTGAACAGTTTTGTTATAGTCTTGCACGCCATAACTAACACGTCTAAAGCCTACATCAAATAAAGCTTGTAAATGTTCTTGTGTAGTATTATTAGGATGACCTTCAAAACTAAGTTCATAATCTTCAGCTTTTTCTGCCCTCTCGAAGATTCCTTTGATAAGCATTTTTAGGTTTTCTGGCGAAAAGAATGTTGGCGTACCACCCCCTATATGCAATTCTTTTACAATAGGTCTATCAGAAAATAATTCGCAATACAGTTGCCATTCTTTTAAAACCGAATTAATATAAGGCAGCTCTACATCATGTCTTTTTGTAATACGCTTATGGCAGCCACAAAACGTACACATACTTTCACAAAAAGGTAAATGAATATATAGGCTAATCCCTTCTTTAGTGTTACTTTCTTTAAAGCTTTTCTTTAAAGTAGCTTCCCATTTCTTTCCAGAAAAAGTTTCCATATTCCAATAAGGGACCGTAGGATAACTTGTATAACGTGGGCCGGGAATATTATACTTCTGGAGAAGACTGCACATATTTCTATAAGTTTAGTGCAAAACTAGTCCTAGCCTACTTTTAAAAATATGACTTTTATCAGGTATGGAAATTTTAATTACATAAAAAACTTACCATAAATTGTAAGGTTTTTTAAATTAATTTCTAAAGTAGCTGAATAAATATTTAATCATTTTTCAATTTTGATGCAACGTCATCATATTCCTTTTGAGAAAGTACTTGAGTCCATTCTGTAGGCTTACCTCCGCCATAGATAGCCAAATAGGTAACGTCATGTTCTTTTGATGAAGAATGCCAATGTTCCACATTTTTTTCACACTTTATTACATCACCCTCTTTTATGGTTATAGGAACATTTCCACGCTCTTGATAATATCCTATTCCATCCACAACAATTAAAACTTGTGGCGTTGCATGTTTGTGCCAATTTAAAGTAGAATTTGCTTTAAAAGTTGCTTTGGTGATATTGTACTCTAAATTTTCGTTGGCGCTTAATAAACGATTTAGCCATGCTTCTCCGATATAATGTGTATTAGGCGCTTTCACACCCCTATCTTTATAAGAACCAATTTTATATTCTGAATTCTGAGTGAATCCTATAAATGGTAGCGTAATAATGATGAACAATACAATTCTTTTCATTATAAAAATTTTAGACTTCAAAATACAAAAAACAAAAAGAGCCACACTTTCGTGTTGCTCTTTTTGTTTTTGCTCCTCCTCTTGGGCTCGAACCAAGGACCCTCTGATTAACAGCGTTGGCGAATGGGGTACAAGTAAGTTTTAAAAATTGTATATTTTATTGAATATCAGTGTTTTAATAATTTTTGTTGTCAAACAAAATCAATTGAAACCAACTTTTTGCGTGCAAATTGCGTGCAAATTTTTTTATACCTTATGTTCATGAACACGAGTATAAAACTAAGTTTGGACACCCGTAGAATGACCCAAAGTGGATGTTTTCCCATCATTTTGAGACTGACCCATTTTAGAAAAACCACTTCGATAAAAACAGGCCATTATGTACCAGAGGAATACTGGGATCATCACAGATGTAAAATAAAAAGAAATTTTCCAGATATTGACTCAGTTCACCTATTGAATACTCTTTTATTGAAAAAACAAGTTAAAGCACAAGAGGTTATCAATAAACTGGCCGATAATGATCAACTAGATAGACTTACCGCCAAAGATATTGCCGATAAAATAGTTAACCGAAAGCGATTCAATTCCTTCTATGAATTTGGTCTTAAAAAGGCTGAAGAGCTTAAAAAAGAAAAACGAATTGGAACTTCCAGAAATTACTCGGGAATCATTGGCAGACTAAAAGGATTTACAAACAACAGGGATCTAAAATTCAATGAGCTCAACATTGAATTCTTAAAACGGTTTGAAAGACACCATTTATCAAAACCGGGTAATTCCATTAATGGAATAGCATCTTACATGAGGACAATAAAGGCAATTTACAACAAGGGCATCAAGGAAGGTATGGTTGATGAATCTCTATATCCTTTTAAATACTACATCATTAAAACAAAGCCAACAGAAAAAAGAGCAATTAAAATTGAGAGTGTAAAGAAAATATTAGAAATGAAAACCGAGGTAGGTTCAAATCATTTTCACTATCGAAATTATTTTATCCTCTCCTACCTCATGTTAGGCATGTCCTTTATTGATATGGCTTTTTTGAGAAGAGATAATTTTATCGATGGTCGTGTCAAATTTCAAAGACGAAAAACAGGAAAACGCTATGATATAATTATTACAAATCAGATTAAACCCATAATTCAATACTATTTGGATTATCCCAATCCATCTGGTTTTTTATTACCTATAATTTATAGAGACACTATAGAGTTACAGTACAAAGATGCTCAATGGGAACTAAGAAGATATAATATTGGGCTGAAAGAAATAGCTAAAAAATGTGGTATTGAAGAACGTTTGACATCCTACGTCTCCAGACATAGTTTTGCAACACATGCTATGTTCAAAAAAGTTCCTTTAGAGGCAATTTCCGCTATGATGGGGCACAATAAATTAAGTACTACACAAATTTATCTTAAGTCCTTACCAAGCAACATACTTGATTCCTATCAGTTAGAATTGAACTCCCTATGATTTGATTATAAATCTTTCTTCTAAATATCGACCAGTACATACAAAAATTAATATATAATTTTCTAAGGCTCCATAAACGTTCCTTTTACAATCCCCGAAGCATAATATATCAGATTTTCTGATTTAATGGTTTTGACGAAATATAATAAATGGAATTAAACCATTATATTCAATTAATATCCGTTTCTTTACCAAACTTTACAGACTACCAACGAAAATTGAGTCAGTCTTGAAATAAAAAGAGAGTCCTCGCTATTGCCATTTTCCAATTATCACTAGGGGTCCAATCTGAGTTATTTTTTGAAAGTTTCAGCATTCATCTACCAAATACCGTAAAGACTTACGTTGTTACTGCTTTTGCATTGCCCCCTTGGCCAAATCAATAGGCAAAATTGAAATTGGACAAAGCAACGACCCTAAAGACACCGGAAATCTATTTTATGTCCTAAGCGCGTTATGATTAAACACCAAATACTATGAGACCACTTTCAATTGCAAAACAAGTTACCAATAGGGATGGTGAATCACTTAAAAGATATCTGGTTGATGTAAGCCGTATCCCTATGATTACGGAAGACGAAGAGGTCGAATTGGCAATTCTTATAAGAAATGGAGACAATCTGGCCTTTGAAAAGTTGGTCAATTCCAATTTAAGATTTGTTATATCAGTGGCCAAACAATATCAAGGTCGGGGCTTGAAATTACTCGATTTGATAAACGAAGGAAATCTCGGCTTGGTTAGGGCCGCAACCCGATTCGATGAGACCCGTGGTTTTAAATTCATTTCTTATGCCGTTTGGTGGATACGCCAAGGGATACTTCAGGCGTTGACAGAAACCACAAGAATGGTGAGATTGCCTTTGAACAAAATAAGCGTGATCAACAAGATAACCAAAGCTTCCTCCAATTTCGAACAAACCCACCAACGACTCCCACAAGCCGAGGAAATCTCAGAATTGATTGACATTTCCCTTGCTGAGGTCCAACTCTGTATGCAGCATTCTATGTGGCCCATGTCAATGGATGAAACATTAAATACGGAAGGTGACAACTTTACGCTGTATGAAGTTCTAAGTTCAGACAATTTAGATAACCCTGAAACGGGTCTTATTGAAAATTCATTAAAGACAGAATTGGAGGGGTTGCTCGATGTCCTTTCAGATCGTGAGACCTACGTTATCAAGAAGTATTACGGCATCGGAACCAATACCGCAATGGGAATGGATCAAATTGCCTACCAACTAGGTATTACGAAGGAACGGATAAGACAGATAAAAACGAAGGCATTGATGCGTCTTAGGGAATCCTCAAAGTGCAATTTCCTTAAGGAATATTTGGAATAGGTTCTGTTTTTGAATAGTTGCTTTATCAATAAGAACAAGTCTCATTTTTAAACATCCAATATCTTTTTAGGTTGGATTCAAAAGTTAAAAAATAATTTTATGTTAATACATCAAAACACCATTTATTGACTACCTTTAAGAAGCAATTACTTTCACTTTTTTCAAGGGCATTAGAATCCTATTAATCAGGCAGAAAACCTGTTTTTAACTGTCCAGGATTTAAAATGTAAAAGTCCATTCATCGTTATGCACCAGCTAGGTGACCACCTTTACCTTTAACTAAGGATATGAGATTATACATAAAATACATGGTCAGTCTTCGCTGTAAAATGTTAGTAGAGGAAGAATTGAAAAAGTTGGGACTGGATTACGTTAAATTGAATCTAGGCATGGTAGAAACTATGGGGGAAATTACCCATGAAAAGCGAATTCAACTCAAGAATAATCTGCTCAGGTCTGGATTGGAATTGTTGGATGATAAGAAGAGCATATTAATCGAAAGAATAAAAAATGTAATAGTTGAAATGGTTCATTACAACGATGAAATTCCAAAAACAAATTATTCTGGTTATTTAAGCGAAAAATTGGGATACGATTACACCTATTTGGCGAATACATTTTCTGAAGTGCAAGGAATCACCATACAGCATTATATCATCAAACATAAAATCGAAAAGGCGAAAGAATTATTGCTATATAATGAGCTTAACTTGGCGGAAATTGCCTATAAACTGCACTACAGCAGCCCATCACACCTGTCAAATCAATTTAAAAAAGTTACTGGTCTCACACCATCTTTTTTCAAAAAAATGAAGAAAAAAAGACAGCAAAATCTGGAAAACCTGTGATATATGTAAGGTTAACAAATATTTGTATAGCAAAATTCTCTTGGTTCTGTTGCATCTTTACCTTCTGTTATGATTTTAATGAACAGGACTAAATACACAACATGTATGGACATATTCGAAAAGAACAATTTGGTTAACGGTATTCTTAAAAAATTAAGAGATGTCTTTAGGCCTGTATTCGATAATACAAGCCAAGATTCTGCAAGGTGGAGGGAATTGGAGAAAAATCTAAAACCCAATTTAATCAGAATCAAAAAATGATTTGGGGAAATTTCAAATACGACCTGAACAATACAGGGAGAAAGAGAATTTAACTTTGTTTATTGATAAGTGCTTTTAGATTATTTAAAAGCCCAAAAAAGAGCAGGAACTAAAAAACACTGCTCTTTTTTCGTAAAAGGGCAAAAGGGTTGGTGTTGCAGTAGCCATTGTTTATGTGAAGCAATTTTATATTGAAAGCAGCAATGATAAAGTATACTCCATGAGAAAATGCGTTATCAGTTTTGTGTTTTTTTTAATACTGTTCGTGGTCGCCGTTTCACTTCCATAAATCAATAAAAAATAAAAACTATGTCGAAAGAAAAAGAAGGAAAACAAAAATCGGGAAAAACGGCACCATCAAGTACTCCTAAAGAGAAAAAAGCTGCCAAAAGGGCAAAACGGAATGCCAAAAACAGAGCGGAATAGGGAGAAAAAGGCAGATGTCATATATCTTATTCATGCCTTAATTACTCAACTATGGAAAAGGGTGAATTTGAAGAATCCAAGAAATTTAACTTGGCAGATGCACTAGAGTATATTTCAAATACGATAGTGGTAAAAAACATAATAATCGAAAACAACTGTGTAATACAAGCATTCGTATTCGATTATGGTAAAGTACTATCTTTTGAGAAATCCCCTTTTTCACGTTTTATTTACATAATTGAGGGTAAGGCAGAAGTAGTTGTCAACGATAACTCCACCTTTATGCAAAAGGGAGACTCGATATTTATACTCGGGCATTCTACCAGTTCAATTGAAGCAAATCATAAATTCAAGATGATTTGCACTACTGTAAAGGACTAACAGTAGCGCTTGAATGTATAATAGGGAATTGGCACAATGGTAAAACGGTTCGAAATAGGAGATGTAGTATGTACTAAGGTAAGTCCTTCAATTGCACTTGTTGTACGATTGTATGCTCGCAGTGTCTATTATTGTACCCTCCAGAATGAACCTAACGTTAATGAACAGGTCTATTTTGAAAGGGAATTAAAACCTTATGAAGGTAGCACTATCACTTCGGACAACTAATAATAAAACTTATGAGAGCTAAGGCTTTGATTTATTGCGAAAATGAATTTGGCTGTATAGACGGTAAAGTAGCCAATGGACTTACACGGCAATCGGAGACCTATGATATTGTTGGAGTCATTGATAGTTCAAAGGCTGGTCTGGATGCAGGAGAATATCTTGATGGAGTAAAAAATGCCATTCCTATTTTTGAAAGTATCGCCGTGGCTTTAAAAGAATTAAACGCTATCCCTGAATATTTTATTTACGGTATCGCCCCGCTCGCTTCCTTTTTAAGCGATGAACAAAAGGAAGTTATTTTTACTGCTATGAAAAGTGGAATGAATATCGTTAACGGTCTTCCTGAATTTTTCAACGAGAATACTCAATTTGCTCGTATGGCCCGTAATTATGGAGTAACCATAATGGATATTAGAAAACCACCGAAACGTGAAAACCTTCATAATTTTTCAGGACGTATTCAAGAGGTAAAGGTTCCGATAATTACGGTAATGGGAACCGATTGTGCCGTGGGTAAAAGAACTACAGCGTTAGTATTAGTGGAAGCCTTACGGAATGAAGGTCTGAACGCTATTTTTGTGACAACTGGCCAAACAGGCTTGCTCCAAGGCTCTAAATACGGAGTTGCCATAGATGTATTGACATCAGGATTCGCTACCGGTGAAGTTGAAAATGCCATCTTAAATGCCTATGATGAGGAAGGACCAGACATCATCGTTGTTGAAGGTCAGGGAGCATTAAGCCACCCTGCGTTTACTTCTTCAAGTGCTATTCTACGAGGAGCAATGCCAGATGCAATCATAATACAACATCCTCCAAAGCGAAAAAGTTATTGTGACTATCCCGAAATTTCAATGCTGGGCTTGTTAGAAGAGATTGAAATGATAGAGGTATTCTCAAAATCAAAAGTTATCGCCATCACCATTAACCACGAAAATATGACCCAGCCTGAAGTGAATCAGATTATACAGCAGTATGAATCTGAATATAATCTGCCCGTTGCAGATGTGTTGATACATGGATGCGATAAACTGGTAAAGGAATTAATCAAAATATTTCCAGAGTTAAAAAGAGAGTCGGTGTTGGTTTGAAACTACCTAGGATAGATATAGATTTGGAAAAAATCGCCCACAACGTGCAACAGTTAAAAACACTGTATGGTGCTAAGGGAATTAATGTAATAGGGGTCACCAAAGTGATTGGAGGGAATCCAATAATTGCTGATATCTTGGTCAAGAATGGCATTGAAATTCTTGCAGACTCTAGAATTTCAAATATTATAAAAATGCGAAAAGCGGGTATACGGGCACAATACCTGTTACTCAGAACACCTGCGCTCAGTCAAGTGGAAGAGGTAATTATCCATACCCACATAAGTCTAAATTCTGAATTGGAAGTTCTAAAGAAACTCTCGGAATATGCATTAAGAAACCGTATCATACATAAGGTTGTTCTTATGGTAGAGCTTGGAGACTTACGGGAAGGAATTATGCCTTCGGAAATGAATGCCATTGTAAAAGAGGTGCTAAAATTGGAAGGCCTGGCCTTGGTAGGCATAGGAACGAATCTTGCATGCTTTGGCGGAATAAGCCCTGATGCAGATAAAATGAACCTGCTGTCTTCAATAGCCATACGTTTGGAAGAAAAATTTAAAATTACCTTGGCAATAGTCTCTGGCGGAAACTCTGCAAATTATAACTGGTTTACCTCTTCAAAAGATGTGGGCAGAATTAATAGCTTACGATTGGGCGAATCTATTTTTTTAGGTAGGGAAGCACTTTGTAGAAAACCGATACCAGGACTTTTTACTGATATCTTTACTCTTCTGGCCGAGGTTATCGAAGCAAAACGAAAACCATCACAACCCTATGGGGAAGTATATCAAAACGCGAATGGTGATACTCCAAAGTTTGAGGATAAAGGCTTGATGGATAGAGCCGTTCTCGCGATTGGAATGCAAGATGTCATGGTTTCAGGAATTACTCCAAAACAAAAAATAATTGTGTTGGGGGCTAGTAGTGATCATATGTTGATAGATAATACCGAAACAAGTTTAAAAGTGGGCGATACCGTAGCCTTCGACCTCAATTATTGTGCGCTATTAAGGGCATTTGGCACTCCAAACATTTCAAAAAACACGATCAACCTATATGAATGTGCAAGCGTACTGTGAAGCGGTCGAGACAAAAGACCTTCAGCATAAACTTTTAGCCCCCTCCATTTGGATTCGAGAAAATCATTCGCAACTGGTGAGTTTGATGGACACGAATTTTAATTTGATTTTTGAACCATCTATTATGAAGGATTATCAATACTTGGTCCGGGAGGCTATTATTGAAAAAATAGGCCGGATAAGCAAAGTATTGGACAAACAAGATAAAATTCTGATAATTCGCTCCGCTTGGAGGTCTTTTGAACATCAACAACTTCTTTGGGAGACCACATTTGCTTACTTTAAAAAAAACCATCCAGAAAAATCGATTGGCGATATTAAACAGATCATTAGTTATTTCATCGCGCGCCCTACAAAGTCCATGCATGTGACAGGTGGCGCAGTAGACGCTTTGATATATGATAAGATCGAAGATTGTGTGATGGACTTTGGCACCAACAACGGATTAGAGATTGACCTTTCAAAAAAGTGCTATCCCTACTATCCGGATATTAGTCCCGAGGTGAAGAAAAATAGAGCCCTGCTCATCAATTTATTTGAAGATGAAGATTTTGCATGTGACCTAAAGGAGTATTGGCATTTTGATTATGGCAATACCATTTGGACCATTGAAAAAGAAAAGGAATTTGCCATTTACGGACCCATTACCTGATTGTGCAGAGCATACTGAAAATGGATATGTTGGACAAAAAGATGTTCAACAAAAAAGAGGGCGAAAGCCCTCTTTAACATTTCTAGTCCCTAAGAAAACCGTATTAATTTTAAGGCAGTATGCCTACGGTTATTTTTCCAACTCTCATGGCGTGACAATGGCCTTTCAATACCACTATTACTGTCCTGAAATCCTTTCTTTATCTGCTTCATAATTCCTTCTCTATTTACTTGCTTGAGATAGGCGTAATACACACCCTTATCTACACATTTTATAAGAAGTAAAGATAGTCTAATGTAACATGATTAGGGTAAGTTTAACAAGATACTAAAACATATAAATAGCCAGTATGAGCTATTTTTTAACTTAAATTCTTGACACTTTCGGCCTGCTGACAAGACCTCTCTAAAGCGCAAAAGGCCATATAGTTGTCAAACACCCATAGAACGCCTTGCTGAATCTTAAAATGCCCTTTTGGTTTGAAAAAATCTTCCGCTAGGGGCGAATAGTCCAATGCTTTCTTTTGTGCCAAAATCACCTCTTTTTTAAGACAACAAATTTTTAATTGGCAAGACTTGAGCCAATAGCATCTCATCTCAAATTCTGCATGTGTGATTTATGTAAGATTGTCCTGGATTAGTACAACATGCTTGGATACGTGAAATCCTATCTTTATAATTAAACTTGATTATTATGGATAATGACCCTATGGGCGAAATAAAGAACATACTGAAAAAAGGTCAATGGAGAAAATTGTTCGTTATTGGTTCATTGATAATATTACTGTTTGCATTTAAACCATGGGTTCAGATTGGCGCAGGTGAGCGAGGAGTTGTCCAGAATTTTGGTGCTGTACAGGAGAACGTCTTGAATGAGGGAATCCATTTCAAAATACCTATTGTACAGACCGTTATTCTAATGGACGTAAAAATTCAAAAGGCTATGACAGATGCAGCTTCTTCCTCATCTGATTTACAGGATGTGGATTTATCCGTGGCCCTCAATTATCACATTATACCCGATAAGGCAAACTTGGTTTATCAAACCATTGGCATGGAATTTAAAGAACGTATCATTGACCCCGCCATTCAGGAAGTAATGAAAGCAGTGTCCGCCAGATATACAGCCGAGGAATTGATCACTAAGAGGCCGGCTGTCAGTACCGAAATGCAACAAGCACTCACTTCAAGATTGCTCGCGTCCAACATATCGGTTGATGCTTTTTCGATTATCTCATTTAGTTTTTCCCAAACCTTTACAGATGCCATTGAAGCTAAGCAAACGGCTGAACAAAATGCGTTGAAGGCAAAAAGAGACTTGGATAGGATAAAGGTCGAAGCTGAACAAACCATTGCTGCGGCAACAGCCGAAGCCGAGGCGTTACGATTACAAAAAATGAATATTTCACCAGACCTTATTGAGCTAAGAAAGATAGAAGCAAACCTTAAGGCCATAGAAAAATGGAACGGAATTCTACCAGAGGTGACCGGTGCAGGTGCAATTCCTTTTATTGGAGTAGGTGATGCCAATAAAAACAAATGATTAGAATATCTGGGGGTTTGAACGCAGGATTCATGATTACGATGTTGTTATTTATTCACTTGACAGTGGGCATCATTAGAGGGCTGTATAGACATCTAATGATTGAAAAATACCAATACAATTATTATGGCGACCACCCTACGAATCTTTTGCGTAAACTAGCACACAACTGGCTGAATCGCCTCTTTAGCTCAACAACTCTTCTTATTTCAGCTTTGCTGACTATTATGGTATTTTTATTCTCTAATGTATGAATGGCTTAACAACACAAGGAAGCAACCATGAGATTCAATTATTATTGGATACAAAATGCTATCTGTAAGCATGCCACAGCACGATGGTTTAAAAACAGTGATTTTATAGATTCAACTATTGGTAAGACTCAAAACCTCTGAAGTTCACAATATATGTTGAAATAGTTAATGCATCAATCATAATTAGCGCTAAAAATTTTGGTTAATGGCCCAATTTTGAAACATAACTTTTAAAGGTGTTGCCCTGGCATAAGCTTTTGTAAGCGAATCACAGTGGATGTTTCCTTTTTATCGTCTTCCCAAACCCCAAGATGCTCAGTAAACGAAATGATAAAATTTTCTCCAATGTGTTTATCCTCATGTAGTGGATGCTTTTCAAGTATAACCGATAGAATCTCATCAAAGACAACTATTTCTTCCATAGCCAATGCTGTTTGGCAACAAAATGAATATCCATCCTCAACACGCCCAAGAAAGACCCCCTCTATTTTTTTTATTTTGCTTGCCTCTTGAGTAGAGGAAATGCCCGATGAAATCAGAAATATAAAAATCAACATCGTTCTCATCATTATCTTAATTTCGTTTAAAAGGCAGTTTAACTGTTGCGAATTAGGTTCAAGAACCCTCCTATAATCCAGATATCTCGATTATTTTCAAATCTAGATTATCAGCAATCAATTATTAGTTTGGGTTACTGATTAAGAAAATAACAGACAAGATGTAAAATGCCATCTTTAAAGATGGCATTTTAACTGTTCTGGAAAATAACAGGTTTATTTGACCAATTCAACATTGACCGCGTTCATTCCCTTTTCGCCTCTCTCGACAGTGAATTTGACGTTGTCATTTTCACCAATCTTGTCAATTAGACCGCTTTGATGAACAAAGACATCCTCATCAGAATCTGTGGGTTTGATAAATCCAAAACCTTTGGCACTATTGAAAAATTTTACTGTTCCTTCTTTCATTACTTTATATTTATTGTTTAATACTTTGTTCAGTATCCTTGATAAATCAGTATTCTTTGTGAGAATCTTGGATTTTTCATGTTACTAATTTTTTTATTTTGAATCCTAATTAGCCCAGGGTATTAAGAATCATTTATGGGCATAAGAAGCATGAGTGACACAAAAAAAATCTAATTGTACAAACTGTGTCCCAACCACAGTCACTATGCCTATGTTTAGCTTAAAATTGTTTTTTGCACTATTGCTTTAAAAAATGAAGAGAGCTGAAAATAAATCGAGAATTGGGCAAGACTAAATGAATCTGGGCTTTCTGAATTTTAACATTATAAAGATACCCGTAATTTGTATAACATGCCCCAATTATATGTTAAATACTGATATTCAATATTTTAAGATATATAATATAGGTAACAGACAAAAGTTTAAATTTGGATTATTAGCGTGTTTTTTAGGCGTTTTTATGCAAGGCCATTTTAAGGGACAGTATGACAAAATCAACTTCTGGACAATTAATGTGTCCTTTTCTTGGTCTCTTTTAATTGTTTCGTTAATTGACCTTTTATGGGATGGTTCGGTACGCATATTCTGTTTCTTATCATTTTTTGATTTCAACTATTACTAAATAGGTTTATATATTATTTATGATAATCTGATTTTATCTAAATATTATGAATCAATGAAATTTTGACTGTTTTGGTTCAATTTGATTGATGTGAAAGGCACTTTATGTTTACAGTTTTTGCCCTTCTTGAAGGACTAAGAATGTAAAGCAAGAGGGTAACACGCTAAAGCGATGTTACTTTTTTTAATTGATTGAATATCATATTGTTATACTAAAAGTAAATTATAATTTTTTAGTAATTGCGACAAAAGGAGAGGAAACACCTGTAAACAATGGAGAATTTTGTAGCAAAAAATAATATTTGTAACTCTTTGTTGAATTTTGAACAGTGTTTTTTACTAAATAATTTTTCAACTCAATTGGTTCTTATTGGTACTCCTAAAATATCAGGAAAGAGAAAAGTAATAAAACTAAAATTTGTAGGAGCGCCCTATTTCAATTTTATTTTACGCTTATCTTTCCGAATACTATAAAATTGAAAAAGGATCCATGCGCTAAGTATTCAGGTAAGAAATGGGACAAATAGCAAGTAATTCTGTAAAAATTTAGACTGAAATGTTAAAGTTTGACTCCAAATAAAATTTTTCTCAATCTGCGTGCAAATTGCGTGCAAATAAAAAAGGCTCCAGAGTGTGAATTTCTCTGAAGCCTTGCTGTAACCGCTCCTCCTCTTGGGCTCGAACCAAGGACCCTCTGATTAACAGTCAGATGCTCTAACCAACTGAGCTAAGGAGGAATATGTAATTATTTTCAAGTCTCTTTTTGACTATATGCCCTTTTATCTTTTGCGGGCTTGCCCGCCGAAGCTATATTCTTTTTGCGTAGGCGGGTGCAAATATAATTTTTTCTTTATAACACCACAAACAATTCTAGCAGGTTTTTGATTAAATAAATCGTTTAACGATATTCCAGATATCATTACCAAAAATAACGAGCATTAAGCCCATCAATATTACAAAACCAACTATCTGACCTCTTTCCAATACTTTTTCACTTGGTTGTTTCCCACTGATCATTTCATAAAGCAGAAACATTACGTGACCACCATCCAAGGCTGGTATTGGTAATATATTTAAAAAGGCAAGCCAAACAGAGAACATCGCCATAAAACTCCAAAAGAAAGTCCAGTTCCAAGAAGTAGGCATCATTTCTACAATACCAATTGGGCCTTTTACTTGTTTATATGCGCCTGTCTTTGAATTAAAAATTACTTTAAACTGGCGTATTTGATCTGTTAACACCTTTATAGTCTTGGTGAACCCTGCAGGTATCGCTTCAAAGAAACTATACGTGTCTGTTGTTCTTAAATCTTCAAAATCTAATTGGATACCTATCGCACCTTCATCGGGTACCGTCAAATTTAATTCCTCTTTTCTTCCATCCCTAAGAACTGAAATGTCTAAATTCTCATTTGCAGAGTTCCCAATAGTTTTTCTAAATTCATCCCAATAGGCAATAGTTTTCCCATTAACTCCAACAATCTCATCACCTGCTAGCAATCCAGAATTTTTAGCTACTGAAGAATCTGCAACGATTGCAATTACAGGTTTAGACCTATAGGTCATAAAATTACGCCCCTGCGTTTGGAAAACTTCTTTCTTTCCTTCATCTGTAATGGGGAAAGTAACTTCTTGACCGTTTCTATCAACCGTAATATCATCACCAAGAATAATATCTAAAACAGCATCATTAAATTTTGTAGCTTTTTTTCCATCTACCTTAAGGATTTTATCTCCCGTACGAAGTCCTAACTTTTCACCTATAGAATCTACTACAATGCCATATTTTAAGCTGTTAGATGGTATATACGTATCGCCATTATTAAAAAGTAAAAAGGTATAGATTAACCAAGCCAATAAAAAGTTTACGATAACTCCACCTAGCATAATAATTAAGCGTTGCCAAGCTGGCTTGCTACGAAACTCCCATGGTTCGGGATCCTTTTTCATTTGCTCGGTATCCATACTTTCGTCTATCATACCGGCAATCTTAACATAGCCACCTAAAGGCAACCATCCAATACCATATTCCGTCTCTCCTATCTTCTTCTTTAGTAGTGAAAATTTTACATCAAAAAAGAGGTAAAATTTCTCAACTTTAGTTTTAAAATATTTTGCAGGAAGAAAGTGTCCTAACTCGTGTAAAATAACAAGTATAGATATGATTAAAACGAACATTACTATCTGCGTAAAAAGTCCCATCGGCTACAATCAATTTGTTTTAAGCTGACAAAAGTAAACTTTTAACAAATGTTTGAAAAGGATTACGAATGCTATTAGACGTATTTAAGAGTTTTTTGGCAGGAAATGAGGCTCTTTTTTCTTGAAAGAGGAGGTTCTGAGCATTACTTTTGCAGTACATGCGAAAATTTTTTGCTAAATATAAGTTCTTCGGAACAGTTTTATTGCTTTTATCCATCGTAATTATTTACCTCATCTACAATGCATTAAAACCAAAAGAACGCTTACCAATTTATCAGCCGTCCATGATAAATCCAGAATTAGTAGACAGTACATTACATTATAAAAAGAAGTACCATACTATTGCTGATTTTGAGTTGATCAACCAAAATGGGGAAATCATCACCCAAAAAGATTACCAGGGAAAAATTTATGTTGCTGATTTCTTCTTTACTACTTGCCCAAGTATTTGTCCAATTATGACCAAAAATATGGCACAAATACAGCATGCAACACTTGAAGATGAAGAAGTATTGCTTCTATCACATTCCGTGACTCCTAAAATAGATTCTGTCTCACAATTAAAGAAGTACGCGATAGAAAAAGGTGTAGTTGACACTAAATGGAATTTGGTTACGGGTGATAAAAAGCAAATTTATGAGCTGGCTAGAAAGTCCTATTTCGCTGTATTAAATGATGGTGATGGCGGTCCTTTTGATATGATACATACCGAAAACTTTATTTTAATTGACAAAGAAGGCAGAATACGAGGTACTTATGACGGCACCAATACTGATGAAGTTGAAAAACTCATAAATGATATTTCTATTCTTAAGGATTTGTATAGCAATTAGTTCCTAATTAGTATTCTACTTATAGTAGATTTGATAAAATTTTTATCAAATCGAATGATTTTTTTGCTCAGAGTTTGGCTTAATTATAATTAAGAATCAAAGTCTTCTGATTTAAAATCTTGTTCTCAATACTTTTCCTGATAGAAAAAACTCGAACTGACAACTTTAATAAGCTATAAATTCCAGAATACATCACGGGTTAATTTTCGATAACTCTTAAATAAAACTTTAGCATTCCTTTTTAAAATTTTATAGAGAACTTTTGGCTTTTTCCCTTACTTTTGTCTTTACTTATAATGAATCTAAATAAAGATTATTGGCAACCGTTGCAGAACTTAAAAAGGGACAGAAAGGAATAATCAAAGAATTTTCGGATGCTTTTCTTCCTATTAAGTTGTTAGAATTAGGTTGTTTACCTGGCAATATGGTTGAATTAGTGCAAGTAGCTCCACTTAAGGATCCTATTTATATTAATGTGAACGGTTCGCATATTTCAATAAGACGCTCAGTAGCAGCACAAATAGAATTAGATATCATTGAAGATACCCCTGTTTTATGAGCAAGAGCATTAATGTTGCTTTAATTGGAAATCCTAATACTGGAAAAACTTCCGTTTTTAATAGCCTTACGGGTCTTAACCAAAAAGTAGGAAACTATCCTGGCATTACCGTTGAAAAAAAGGAAGGTATTTGCAAATTAGGACGAGGTATTAAAGCTCATATTTTGGATTTACCTGGCACCTATAGTCTTAACACTACTTCTCTTGATGAAAGTGTTGTTGTAGAGTTGTTGCTAAATAAGAATGATAAGGACTATCCGGATGTAGCGGTTGTTATCAGCGATGTTGAAAACCTAAAACGAAATCTACTCCTTTTTACCCAGATAAAAGATTTAAAGATTCCTACTATTCTAGTCATTAATATGGCGGATATCATGTCTAGAAAAGGTATTTCCTTAGATATTGATTTGCTTGAAGAAAAACTGGATACTAAGGTTGCCCTAGTAAGTACCCGAAAAGGAAATGGTATAGAACGTATTAAGGAACTAATCACTAATTACAAACAGTTATCTACAAAACCTAATATAGATAGTACTGTAATTGCTCCTAATTACTTTGAACGTTTGCGTAAAGCTTTCCCTAAGGAAAATTTATACAAATTGTGGTTGGTTATTACACAAGACGTAAATTTTATGCCTCTTGAGAAAAAGCGAATTACGGATGCTACTAGCTTTTCTACTAAGTCTAAAGATGAGCTAAAAAGGCTTCAGCACAAAGAAACCGTAGCACGTTATCAATTTATAAATGGCATTCTTAAAGAAGCGTACAAAGTAGATTTACAAGCTGCAAAAGGATTCCGAGCCTCTTTAGATAAAGTATTAACACACCGAATTTTTGGATATGTAATATTCTTGGCTATTCTGTTCCTTATTTTTCAGGCAATTTTTGATTGGAGTGGTTATCCTTCAGATTTTATAGACGAAAAAATGGCCATTGCTGGTGAATGGATTAAAAACACCCTACCTGCTGGTGTGTTTACTAACTTACTCGCAGAAGGTATTTTCGCGGGTATTGCAGGGATTCTGGTCTTTGTCCCACAAATTGCTTTTCTATTTCTTTTTATAGCGCTATTAGAAGAATCTGGCTATATGAGCCGTGTTGTTTTTCTAATGGACAAACTAATGCGTCCTTTTGGATTAAGCGGTAAAAGTGTTGTCCCCCTTATTTCTGGGACTGCATGTGCCATACCAGCTGTTATGGCAACCCGGACTATTGAAAATTGGAAAGAGCGCTTAATTACTATCCTTGTTGTTCCTTTTACAACCTGTTCTGCAAGGCTGCCTGTTTACCTTATCCTAATTTCATTGGTTATTCCCAAAGGCTATTTTCTAGGGTTAAGCTACCAGGCATTAACACTAATGTTTTTATACCTACTTGGGTTTGGAATGGCAATTTTCTCTGCAATGGCTTTAAATAAAATATTGAAAATTAAAAGCAGATCACTCTTTATGGTAGAAATGCCAACCTATCGCTTACCATTATTTAAAAATGTTTTCTATACGGTTGTTGAGAAGACCAAAAGCTTCGTTTTTGGTGCGGGTAAAATAATATTGGCAATATCTATTATTCTCTGGTTTTTAGGCTCCAATGGATTTTCAGAAGATTTTAATAACGCGGAACAAATTGTTAAAGACAGAATAGAAAAACAAGGTTTAAATACCTACAGTCAAAATTATATAAGCAATAATCTAGCTACACATTCAGATGCTAAAGAAAGAGCTATTGCTCAAGAAATTGCAAGTTATAAATTGGAGCATTCTTATATTGGATATGCCGGTAAAGCTATAGAGCCTTTGGTAAAACCATTGGGTTATGACTGGAAGATTGGTATAGCTGTGCTTACTTCTTTTGCTGCACGTGAAGTATTCGTAGGAACCTTAGCAACTATTTATAGTGTGGGTAATGACGAAGAAGAAACTATAAAAAATAGAATGGCAGCAGAATTAGATGAAAGTGGTACAAAACCATTATTTAACCTAGCATCTGGCATTTCTTTAATGCTTTTTTATGCCTTTGCAATGCAGTGTATGAGTACCCTAGCAATAGTAAAAAGGGAAACAAATTCATGGAAATGGCCAATGTTTCAGCTAGTTTTTATGAGTGCTTTTGCCTATATTGTGGCCTTAGCAGCATACCAAATTATAAAGTAAATAGCATGCAAGAAGTTTTAGTTTATATCATTTTACTTATCGCTGTTGGTTATTTGACCAAAAAATTTCTATTGCCTAAATCTTTATTTGCCCCAGCTAAAAAATCTTCCAAAGCATGCGGCTCAGACAGTGGTTGTGGCTGTTCGTAAGTAGTTTTCTTTTTAACTTCTTTCCTTTATAAACTATCATTCTAGATATATTTTCAAAAAAAATAATCTAGCTATGTAACCTTTTGTATTTTTCTGACTATATAGTGTAAACACCAACAAAACTAACCATTGTTGAAAACAGAAACTGACGAACGATTAATGGCCCAAGTTGCCCTAGGTAATCTAGACTTGCTAAAAGTTCTTTTTGACCGGCATCACCTACATATATTCAATTTTTTATATAAAATGAGTGGTGATAAGATGCTGAGCGAAGATTTAACGCAAGACGTTTTTTACAAAGTAATTAAGTACCGTTCGTCATATAAGAATGGAAAGTTCGTGTCTTGGATTTTTACGATTGCTCGCAACAGTCTAAATACACATTTTAGAAAAAATAAAGAGATGCATAGTGATTTAGAAGCGGTACAATATCAGTTAGCTGAAGATCAAAATGAGAATGACGAGGATTATACACAATTACAACGTGCTTTAAGCAAGTTAGAGAGTTCAGACAGAGAGGTATTAATTATGCATAGGTTTAATGAAATTAAATACAACGAACTCGCAGAAATTATGGATAGTACCCCAGGTGCTATTAAAACTAAAGTAAGTAGAGCGCTAAAAAAATTAAAAACAATCTACTTAGAAAGTATATAAGTTATGGATACAAATCATATTACAGATTTACTCCCAGATTACATAGATGATATGTTATCGGCAACTCAGAAAAAGGAAGTGGAAGCACACCTTAAAACATGTGTTGCATGTACTAAAGAATTGGAAGAATACAGTACCCTTTTCAAAGGGTTTCAACAAGAAAAAATGATGAAACCGTCTGCTGAACTTAGCAAAAACTTTGAAAAAATGTTAGCAGATGAGAAGGACAACAGCGTGAGAGTAGTATCAATAGATAATCGCAGCGCTAGCAGTTCTAAAAACTGGTTTTCTAGCAGTATGAAAGTAGCTGCGAGCATCGCTTTATTAATTGCTGCATTTGTAGGAGGCAGGTACTTTCAATCAGAAGAATCCCAAAAAGAAATCGCTTCTATAGAAAGTGAGCGTTTACAGCTAAAGCAAACAACTATGATTTCTCTAATGGAAAATCAATCTGCTAGCAAACGTATACAAGGTGTACAATTTATTGAAGAGTTTGAAAAACCAGATGAAGCTATCGTAAAAGCATTAGCTAACAGAATGCTTAAGGATGAAAATACTAATGTTCGTTTAACCGCTGCAGAAGCCCTTTCAAAATTTAGCAAATCGGAGTTGGTGAAATTAGCTTTTATAGAAGCATTAGAAACAGAAAAAGATCCAAGTGTTCAAATAGCAATCATACAAAATTTAGTAAAAACACAAGAAAAGAAAGCGGTAAAATCTATGCAGAAATTATTAGAGCAAGAGGATACGCAACCCTTTATAAAGGAAGAGATTAATCAAATATTATCAGAAATTATATAAACATCAAAAAACGAAAATCATGAAATTATTTACAACTATTTTATTTACATGTGTATTTGCTATAAGCATGCAAGCACAATCGGATTACACCAAATCATTAAACGGCGTAGAATGGGTTAAGATTGAAACCAAATCTGGAGTAAGTGTTAAAACCCATGACAAGAAGGAACTTCTAATCAAAGTTTCTGGCATGAAAAAAAGGTCTGAAAAGGCTAAAGGATTAAAGCTAGTTGGTGCTGGCGGCACAGACAATACCGATGTTGGTTTTTATGTGGTACAAGACGGTAATACCATGTTAGTTAAAAACCTAAGAAGGTCAGAAAAAGCTGAAATTTTCCTTCCAAAAACCCAAAATGTTTCGGTTACTAATTCTTGGAACGGAGATATTTATATTGAAGGTTTCTCTGGAGAAGTGGAAGCAAACGCTAACCTAAATGGTGGGCTAAAGATGAAAAACCTTTCTGGTTCTGTAACAGCTTATTCTCTAAACCAGGGCATACAAGTAGATTTTGATAAAGTAAATCAAGATGCACCTATTGTAATTCGTACAACTAATGGTGAAATAGATGTAACCTTACCTAGCAGTACAGCTGCGGACCTTGAACTTAGCTCCTGGAACGGCGAAGTATACACAAATTTCGATATACAAAGACCAGACAAAAAAGGACTTAAATCAGTCTCAGGGAAAAAAGTTATAAGTACAATTAACGGGGGTGGTGTAGGTATTAAACTAAAATCTACCAATGGTACTATTTATTTAAGAAAAGAATAATCAATCCAATCAAAAAACAAACAGTCATGAAAACAGTAACGCTATTATTATTAAGTTTAATCTGTCTTACAACAGTTACAGCGCAAAATAAAATCATAGAAAAGAACTTTCAGTATAAGAATCAGTCTATCTATTTAGATGTAAAATTTGCAAGCAATATAGAAGTTAAAACCTGGGATAAAAACACGGTTTATTTTAAAGCAGATGTTTATACGGAAGATTCTCAGTTCCAAGATTTCTATAAATTGAATGTAGAAGAAAAATCAAGTATAATTGAAATTACTTCAGAAGCAGAACCCGTTTTTAAAGCTTACCGTAAAGACTGCCTAGCAAAAAACCCTGGCAGGAAAAGAAATTGTTATAATACAGGTGATTTAACAGAGTTTAATTACGTGCTGTACGTTCCTAAAAATGCTAAGTTTAAAGTTAGTAGTATAAATGGCGATTTAAAATCCGAAGTTATCGAAGGGGATTTTACCGCTGATCTTATTAATGGAAACATTGATATTAAAAAATATTCTGGACATCTAGATTTAAGTACTATTAATGGAGAAATAGACTTAAGAGTAGCAAATTCTAGCTTTGTTGCAGAAACTATCCATGGAGACATTTATGCAAGTGAAGGTTTAGATTTGGTAAGCCAAGACCGCCATGTAGGTCGCAAGGTTTGGAGCGAAAATTCAACAGCTAAGAACAAATTAAAGTTGAATACTATAAATGGTAATATGTATTTGAGATAATAAAACTTAATAATCCATAAACTAAGGCGCACCAATGTTAGGAGCGCCTTTTTATTTTATATATCCTGCGGCGGTTAGAAAATTATTTGTAATTTGAGTGAAGAAATTAACTCAATGAAAAAAATATACTTCTGCTTAAGTGTTCTTTCTTTTCTTGCTATAGCAAGTTGTTCTTCCACTAAAAATGCTGAAGCTTCAAATCTAAAAGAAGAACTAACTCAAAAGAACCGCGGTAATGTTACCCTTTTAAACCAAATACGACAACTTCCTGGGATTACATTGCAGGGTGGAGTTCCGGTCCTCAATAAAACCGCAAATACTATTAATAGTTTTGATAATCCTGAACCACTGTATATTTTAAATGACTATATAATTGGTAGTTCTTTCCGCTCTGTTGACCAATTAGTAGATAATTTCAACATAAAGAAGATCGAGTTATTAACTGGTGCAGATGCTTCTTTTTATGGAACCAGGGGTTCTAAAGGTGTTATTAAAATAACAACGCTTTAGGAAGTTCCTAGTATTCTGATTCAACAAAAGACACCTTAGCTTGTTTACTTAAGTATACTGGCGAGGTCACAAAGAGCTTCTTAACTTGATTTTCCCAGTCTCTGGCTACATTAAAATAACTGGCATTATTAACAGCCATAATCTCGTCACAATCTGCACACGTATGCTTGTACTCTAAGAAATGATGGGCAAATTCATGGAAAGCGACTACTTTAAGTATTTCGGGGTCTACTAAGGCAATCCAATTGATTAAAATGTTTTCTATTTCGCCATTTGCATCTCTTGTAACCATTCCCATTACAGTATTACCTTCCTCTAGGGGTAAACTATTGGTAACATCAATATTTTTTAATTGAAATAATTTCTCATGATACTCAATCCCGTAAGTATCGCAATATTCAAAAAAGTCATTAAGTAATGGTTGTAGACGACCATCAATATCAACAGTTTTTTGTGCTTTTAAGGAAAAAGAGGATGTAAAAAGACACAGTAATAACAGTTTAATCTTCATCTTGGTTGCGGTTTGGTGAAAAATACTTCTGTTAGTGTCCTTATTCTAAAACGCAGAATTATAGCTATTATTTCTAATGCACTGTATTTTAACTTTTTATAGGGAAAGGGGTTCTTTTAAAAGAGCTTTAGAGGGAAACTGAGATTCTAGTATCTTTTTCCACATTAAATGCACAGTCTTTAAAAGATGGAGGGCCAAAAGTTCTCATTTTGGCATTAGAGAATGCTACTTTTTCTTTTGGTATGCCTAACCAATTGGTATCTAACTTATTATTACCATTTACATCATGGAAAATAGCAAGCGCATATTCCCCTTCTGGTATATCTTTAATAGCAATATGTGTTATTCCTTTTTGAGCAACAATACTATCGCATTTAAATACTTTATCAAATTTTAGAAATCCCTCCTTGGTATTGTAAATAGCAACACTAATTTTTCCTTTAGAGGAAGGTACATCGTGGACATCAATAGAAACTAGATTTTGCGATAAGACCATTGCAGGAAGTAATAAAAAAAGAAAAAGTAATCTTCGCATAATTAGTTTACATGTAGCAAATATCCTAAACTTATTTTTCTCATAAAAAGTATATGCACAAAAACAATTTTAAATCTCACCTCTAGAATTAATTATACTATTTAAGTATAGCAGAAATAAAAAACACGAATATCAAAAAGAAAAATATCCACTTTATATACTTGACATCACTTTCTCTAGGCCATCTATTTATTCCTATTTTCCAGTTCTAATTTTAAGTTTTCATATACCGAATTCGTTTCTAAGCTATCAGAAAAATTCAGAAACAATTTTAAAGAATCATGATGCACTAATCTAATCTTTTGTTGCCGCAAATCATCCACAAAAACATAGACTTTAGAATCTGTCAAAGAATCTTTAAAAATACCTTTCTCTTTAGCCAACCAAGAAAAGCCATTCTTACGTTCCATTTCTGGCAATCTTTGAACAAACCCAATACTATCGATATCGGAAATTAAAATCCGTTGTTTGTAAATTCCTGAAACTACTTGAAAATGCCCTTCTTCAAATTTTGACCAATTTTTGTAATGTAATACAAACGCTAAAACACAAACAAGGAGCGTAAGCACAATTACTATATTCCAAAACCAGTTTCTTTTATTCATTTTTTAATCTTTGTTCTCCATACACTCCTGCTGTACGCCCAAACCAACAACTTCCCTTATTCCTCTTTATCCGTTCTGTACTTATCAAACCAAGCAACGGTATGTGCTATTTTGGTAATTAAATTACTCGGTTTGCTGGCAATACCATGACTAGCTCCTGGTATTTCTACCAAAACAGTCTCAATTTTTCTAAGCTTTAAAGCATGGTATAGTTGTTTGGCTTCGCTAGGAGGTGTGCGCAAATCGTTCATACCTACCATAACCATTGTTGGGGTCTCTATATTACCAACGAGAGAAAGAGGAGAAAATTTCCAATACCCTTCAAAATTTTCCCAAGGTTGACCGGGATAACGAGAATTTGCATACCCAAAGTAATTATCCGCAACCAATGTTTTGCTAATCCAATTCATAACTGGTTTAGCGACTACCGCAGCTTCAAAACGCTTGTTCTTTCCAATCATCCAAGCAGCCATAATACCTCCAGCGCTGCCTCCGGTTACAAATAATTGGTCTTCATAAGCAATCCCCATCTTTAGGCAATGGTCAACCCCATCCATGGTATCATCATAATCTTGACCCGGGTAATTATTAAACAATAGATTACCAAATTCCTCACCATAACTAGTACTTCCTCTAGCATTTGGATAAAAAACCACATACCCTTCGGAAGCATAGAGTTGCATTTCTATAGAAAACCGGTCTCCATAGTTTAAAATTGGTCCACCATGGTTTTCTACCATAAAAGGATACTTTTTAGAAGCATCATAATTTGGTGGATAGACTACCCATCCTTGGATATCACGACCATCAAAAGAGGATTTATACCATACTTCTTCAACTTTTCCAAGCGTCTTATAATCCAGCAGTGCTTTATTTAAACTGGTGATTTTTCTTGGTGATTTTTCTTTTGGTTTAAGAACAGCCAATTCAGCTGGATAGTTTGGACGTGAATATGTATAGGCAATTGTCCCGTTATTAGCAATAGAGTAAGAACCGCTCCCATAAGGGCGCCCTAATGTTGTTCCTCCCCTATTATCTGCTAGTTTGGTTACTTTCCCAGAAAGTGAAACATGACCAATTTTTCCATTGCCCTTATCATCATAATTAAAATATAGTCCGCTGCTTTTAGCATCCCATTTTATGGCAGAAATAGAACGGTCCAAAGCATTAGAGATGGTCCTTTTGTTACTTCCATCAACATTCATTAGTTGTAACTTTCTAATTTGATAGGCTTGCACTTTATCTTCATACCCCAAATACGCAATATGTTTTCCATCTGGGGAAACTTGCGGGCTGTAATCTGGACCGTCTCTATCTGTTAAAGCGGCAATCTCCCCACTATTAACAGTAACAGAATAGATTTCACTATTTCGAAAACGATACTCCCAATCAGCAATCCTATTTGCAGAAAAGTAAATCTTAGAACCATCTTTGGACCACGATAGTGTTCCTCTATGGTGCCAATTTCCAGAAGTCAATTGCCTAGGTGCTCCACCATCTGCTGGAATAGTAAAAACATGGTTAAAGCCTGGTTTTATATATCCTCGCCCGTCAGCTTCATGATACACCCTATCTGTAATCCTAGGCTTATCTGCCCATTTAGCGCCTTTTGGTTTCTTTGGCATTTTAGCTATTACAGGAGCAGACATTTCTACATTCATAGAAAATGCCAAATGCTTTCCATCTGGCGACCAAATAATAGAGCTTGGGCTAAATGGAAGCTGAGATAGTTTCGCCAGTTTACCCGAATTTAACCAATACATGTAAATTTCAGAGCCTTCTTCTGTACTGCTACTGAATGCTATTCTATCTCCCGTGGGGGACCAGGAAGGGCTACTTTCGCTTACTTCTCTTGAAGTTAATTTTTGGTGTTGGCTGCCATTGGCTTTTATCATCCAAAGATTACCCCAAGCGCGGTCTTTCATCACATCAAAACCCATTCGGCGATACACTACCCAATCTCCATTGGGAGAAATTTGAGGGTCTTGTACATATTGTAAATCAAAAACATCTAGGTAAGAGAAGTTTGTTTTTTGTCCTTGCCCATTTAGTGTTAGCAAGCATAATAAAAAAAATACTGGAAGCTTATTCATGTTTATGGAATTAAGAATCTTCTAAAGATAATTAATGCAGAAATTACTTAAAACACCTATTCTTAAACTTTATCATTTATCTTTAAAGCAATAACCATACTTTTTACCATTTTATGAAAGCCAAAAAAATTAGCACAGACCGTACGCTGGGTGTTTCTGCTATGCTTATCAGTTTACTTACTCTCATCATTTTTATTTATCAAACCAATATTATGCGAGAGCAAAGCAAGCTCTCGGTAAAGCCAAGATTAGATTTTACGGTAAATCAAGGTGGTAATGATTCGATTGTTATTTTTCAACAAGTTATAGAAAATAAAGGTTTAGGACCCGCCATAATTGATTCCATCTACTTTAGATATAACGGTAAGATATTTTCTTTGGATAGCGAAAAATTACTAAGTACTCAGCTTCCGAAATTATTGGATTATGGTTATCTATCCCAACATGCTACTCTGGGGGGTGGCACCACTTTAACTCCTGAAGAAGAACGTTCTATTTACACTTATAATCTGCCAGCCTCAAAATTGGATAGCGTTCTTAGCTATTTAAATATTGGTCCGGATGATGATGGTCCTTTCGAAATTGAAGTGATTTATACCTCAATTTATGAAGATGAATTGTGGAAAGTTACCAGCAATAGCAGTCAACCAACTAAAGTGAAGTAATGCTAAAATTCTTCAGAAAAATTCGTCAAAATTCGCTTTTGGAAAGCAATACGTCGAAATATTTAAAATATGCTCTAGGCGAAATCATACTCGTGGTTATTGGTATTCTAATCGCGCTTCAGATTAATAATTGGAATGAAGAAAAAAAGCAACAAGAAAAAGAACTTGCTTTTTTAAAAGAAATCAACTTAGATTTTAAATCCAATAAAGAACAGTTAGATTCCATAGTTAGTTATAACAAAGTGAGTTTTAATGCTGGTGTTAGACTCCTAGAAACTATACAGACTTTTGATTTGAACAATCCTATCAGGAATGAATCTAACAAACATTTGGCAGATAGTATACAATTTTACAATCGATTGGTCTGGCGCAACAAATCTTTCAATCCAAAAAATGGGGCGGTTGAGGCTCTTTTAAACTCCTCTTCTTTTGATTTAATTAAAAACGACTCCCTTAGGCGCAAATTAATTTCTTGGAAAGATGTGCTTGGTGATTATTTAGAAGAAGAAGCCTTTTCAATAAATTTTCTGTTTTACGAATATGCTCCCTGGGCCAGGGAAAATTATGACCCAGACAGTACAAATGACCCAGAAAATACCAAAGCATTTTTTAGTAAAAGAAATAGAAACTTTCTCAATAAAAGAGCCGGAGACTTAGACAATATGCTAAGTACAGTAAAAGAGGAAGGTGTTGTGGATATGATAGATGATATTATTAGACTAACGGAGCCAGAGCATAATGATTAAATTCTTTCGTAAAATTCGCCAACAACTTCTAACTGAAAACAAATTCAGTAAATATTTACTCTACGCTATTGGTGAAATTATATTAGTGGTTATAGGCATTTTAATTGCGCTACAGATTAATAATCGGAATGAAGAGCTGAATCAGAAAGAAACATTAAACAATATCTATCGTATCATAGCGCAAGATATTAAGAGTGACTCAGTAGATACTGCTACAGCATTAAAATTTATAGAGGATAGAAAGAAACTCTTTAATATGATTTTCAGTGATTCACTAACTATTGATTATGTAGCGCAAAACCAAGATATCAATTCTATATTGACTGATTTACGAGTAATTAATATTGAAAAAAGAGGATATAATTTGCTGCAAGATTTTGATTACCAAAGTAATCAAGAAAAAGATTCACTTTCTTTTCAAATAATCAACTTTTACACAAATTCAATATTCTATACTCAAAAAATTGAAGATTTAATTCTCCAAGATCTAGTAAAGACCAATGATTTGTGGAAACAAAAAGACTGGTATTCATCAATTATACAAAACAGCCCCCACAAGGGTTATTTAGATTATATATTGAACGACCAAGAATTTAAAAATTTATGCGCATTTAGATATACTTTATACTATGACAATTATGCTCCAACCCTAAAACAATTTCAAGACGGCAGTGAACGTATATTGAAAGCTATTGATGAACAACTTATTGATAACAATTAGACTTAATGATAAAATTCTTTAGAAAAATTCGTCAAAACCTCCTCTCCGAGAATAAGTTTTCAAAGTACCTCTTGTATGCAATCGGCGAAATTGTGCTTGTTGTTATCGGAATTTTAATTGCATTGCAAATTAACACCTATAGCGAAGACCAAAAAAAGCGCAAACAAGAAATCATATTACTTCAAAACCTTTCTAACGATGTAAGATTAGATATTTTACAAATTGAATCAAACTCAAAAAAATCATCCGAACGCCTAAACCGACTAAACCAAACCATGCGCCTTTTAAAAGGTGAAAGATCAGTTGAAAATGATGAATTTCTAAATCGCTCGTTTGAGTTTCTTGTAGACGAATATTTTAGAAGTAACAGTGGCATATTTGATGAAGCCGTCTCTTCTGGTAAAATGAGCTACATTAAAAATCCTCAACTTTCGCAGGCTATTTTTGATTATTACCGCAACGCAAAAGAAAGTTTTATTGATGGAACTGCCCGTCAGATTACCGATGAAGTCATCACTCCTTTATTGGTTGAATCTGTATTAATGAATAAGAAAGCATTTAGCCGATTGGGTATGGAGGTCCAAGATATTGCTAATCTTGAAGAATTGGATGTCGCAAGTTTAAGAAACAACAAGGATTTTTGGAGAATGTGTCTTCTTAAATTTGGCAGCAACAATGAACAACTAATGCGTTGGGGTTTCATGAAAAAAGATGCCCAAGAATTAAAATCAAAGATTGATGAAGAATTAGAAAAGCTAAATCAATGATTAAATTCTTCTAATTTTATTTTATGATTAGAAACATACAGCTTAGAATTTCACTAAAAGAAGAGGGACTACCAGGTGGGCTAAAAACCAGAGCTGCAACGTATTTAGGGGTTTCAGAAGATGACTTTGAATTTAAAGTACAGCGAAAATCTATTGACGCACGTAAGCCAACTATCTATTTTAATTATAAGCTGGAAGTTTATATTAGTGAACCTGCTCCAAAAGAAACAAACTATCATTTTAATTATAAAGATGTTTCCAATGCCAAACCAATTCACATTATTGGCTTTGGCCCAGCAGGCATGTGGGCCGCATTGCGGTGCTTAGAATTAGGATATAAACCTATAGTACTAGAACGCGGTAAAAATGTGCAAGATAGACGCCGAGACCTAAAAGCGATTAATCAAGACCATAAGGTAAATCAAGATTCTAATTACTGTTTTGGAGAAGGTGGCGCAGGCACCTATTCTGATGGTAAATTGTATACCCGTAGTTTAAAAAGAGGAGATGTACGGCGTGTTTTTGAGAGTTTGGTTTTTCACGGAGCAACCGAGGAAATTTTGGTTGATGCGCATCCACATATTGGCACTAACAAGCTCCCAAAAATTGTTCAAAACATTCGAGAAACGATTCTAAATTTTGGCGGTGAGGTGCATTTTAATGCAAAAGTGACCGATTTCAAGTTAGAAAATAATCGCCTAAAAGCTATTGTTTTAGATGATGAAAAAGAACTAGAAACGCAGCGTGTTATTTTAGCAACCGGTCACTCCGCTCGTGATATTTTTGAACTACTACATAAAAAAGACATCGCACTTAAAGCAAAGTCTTTTGCCATGGGAGTTCGGGTGGAACATCCGCAACATATTATCGATTCCATTCAATATCATTGTCGTGGTGAACGCAGCGAATTATTACCTGCAGCTGCCTATAGCTTGGTACAACAAGTAAAAAACCGAGGTGTATACTCTTTTTGTATGTGCCCTGGCGGTTTTATTGTTCCCGCTGCAACGGCAGAAAGTGAAGTAGTGGTGAATGGAATGTCCCCTTCTAAACGAAATAACAAATTTGCCAACTCCGGTATCGTGGTTGAGATTAATGTAGATGAAGATTTGCCAACGTACGAGAAATTTGGTGTCTTAAAAGGCTTGGAATATCAAAAAAACTTAGAAAGATTGGCATTTACAGCAGGCGGAAGAAGTCAAGCGGCCCCAGCACAACGCTTAACCGATTTTGTGGAGGGGAAAATTTCTCAAGATTTGAACTCGACTTCGTATCAACCAGGTTTAAATGCTGCACCCTTGCATTCCTTGTTTCCAAAATTGATTGGAGGTCGTTTACGAAAAGGCTTTGCGCAATTTGGCAAAAAAATGAAAGGTTATTATACCGAGGAGGCAAATATTGTTGGTGTGGAATCTAGGACCTCATCACCTATAACAATCCCTAGAACAGAAAAATTAGAACACCCTGAAATTGAAGGATTGTTTCCGTGTGGTGAAGGTGGCGGCTATGCCGGTGGCATTGTTTCTGCTGCAATGGATGGGGAGCGCTGTGCAGAAGCTGCTGTTGCAGGGTTATAAATATTATAAAATGATAAGAAAACAGCAATCGAAATATCTACTTTATACCATAATATTTATGGGTATATTCTTCTCTAATTTTGTCTTTGCCCAGCAATGTGACTGTACTAAGGATTTTAAAGAATTAGATAAGTTACTTCGTAAAACACCAGCTTATAAAGACCATAAAAATAGATATGAAAAAGTCTATGACTCGGCTAAAGAATCATTGACTACCATCCCTAATGAATTTGATTGTTTGGTTTTGCTAAATAAGCTGACCCTTGGTGTTAACGACAATCATATCAAAGTTTTTGGGATGCCAGAGGGTCATGGAACAAAAATTATAAAATCTACTATAAATCTGGATAGCCTAGAGCAAAGTTTAAAAACACGACCATTTGAAAATATCGAGGGTATTTACAAATTACCTAACTATGTCACCCTTGGGCTCTATAAAAAAGATGGTAATTATGTTGGTGTAATATTAAAATCAAATTTGGATAATTGGCAACCCGGCGAAATTATGTACACTATAATTCCTTTTAGCAAAGATTTATTGCTAGCCATTTTTGGTCAGCAGAAGAGTAAACGTTTGGTAGCTGTATCTGAAAGAATAAAACACGGAATGTTCTTAAAACTTGGACTAAAAAAAGACCTCAATACCAAATCTTTTCACTTGGCTCCATATCGAGATTCATTATTTTTTAGGAAAGAACTTGATGCTAACATAACTTATATAAAGGCTGGTAGTTTTGATTCATTTTACCCTACGCTTTCTGAGGCAGAAAGCTTTTATAGCACCTTACAAAACACCCTTACAAAACCAAATCTAATAGTAGATTTAAGAGATAACACTGGAGGAGGGCAGCGTAATTCAAATATACTTTTAGAAATTCTTTCTAAGTACTCAGAAAAAAATAAAATCCATGTGCTTACCAATCATAATACAGGTAGTAATGCGGAGCAATTTACCATAAAACTAAAGAAACTGCCCAATACTAAAATACTTGGAGACAGAACACAGGGTACATTGGCTTATGAGAAAAAGAAGAATGTTTCTAACCAATTGCCTTGTGGTAAATTTATGGCTGTACTGACTTCAAAAAGGCATAAACTTTATTTAGAATATGAGTCCATTGGGGTATCACCAGAAATCTTTTTAAATTATAATGAAGATTGGATAGCTCAAACCCTAAAAATCATCAATTAGTAATGCTAAAATTCTTTAGAAAAATTCGCAAAAAACTACTTTCAGAGAACAAGTTCTCAAAGTACTTGCTCTATGCTGTTGGAGAAATTGTACTTGTGGTAATTGGTATTTTGATAGCCTTACAAATTAACAATTGGAAAGAGGAGAGAAAACTTAGACAACAACAAAAAGTAGTTCTCAAAGCATTGTACGCTGATTTTGTAGCAAATAAAGAGTTAATCCAAGAAGGAATAGAAGAACATAAATATCATAAAGATCTGGGTCTAACATGGATAAAATTAATGAGAAAAGATACCCTTAATGTTCAGAAAACTCCTTTTCTAGATAGCCTTCTTTTTTGGGGTCCAGAATATAAGGTTATTGATTTTATCGATGCATCATTGAACAATGTAATCAATAGTGAAAAATTAGATCTTGTGGAAAACACCTCGCTGAAACAAGGTTTAATTGAATACCCGCTGTCCATCAACCAATATAAAGATCTAGAGGCAGTAGTTAGAAGTATTGTAATCGAACGCATTCGCCCTAGAAATGAACAATACGTATCGTTGGCCGAAATGTTAAATGACAGCGATTCATTTCCATCAGATTACACTAGCCTTTTGAAAGACAGAAAGCTAAGCAACGATTATGTGAATAGGCATTGGCAATTGGAAGAACTTCTAAAAGACCTAAAAAACTTGGAGGCAAAAACCGATACCTTAATTAAGCTAATTGATAAAGAACTTGAAAATGAATTTTAACAATAAAAACATTTTAATTACAGGTGGCTCAAGAGGAATCGGAAAAGCAACCGCAATGGCCTTTGCTGAAAAAGGGGCTAAAGTTGGTGTTAATTATAGAACCAATACCAAAGAAGCTAAAAAAACTCTTTCAGAATTGCCTGGAGAAGGACATCACCTGTTTCAATATGATGTTTCCAAAAAAGAAGAAACCCAAGCCCTTATCAAAAGTTTTGTTTCCCATTACGGAAGTATTGATGTTTTAGTTAATAATGCGGGGATTTCTATTTTTCATGATATTGATGAGGTGGATTTTGACCATTGGACCAATGCTTGGGAAGACACTTTTAAAACCAATCTTTTTGCGGTAGCCAATACCAGTTATTGGGCAGCACAAGCTATGATGAAAACAGGAGGTGGGCATATTGTAAACGTATCCTCGCGTGGAGCATTTAGGGGTGAACCAACAAAACCAGCTTATGGTTCTAGTAAGGCAGCACTAAATGCGATGAGCCAATCGCTGGCCAAAAAGTTAGCACCACATCGTATTTATATTGGTGTGGTAGCACCTGGCTTTACCGAAACCGAAATGGCTGCCGTAACGCTTACTCCGGCAGAACGAGAAAATCTACTACGTGAATCTCCTTTTAAACGTATGGCGCAGCCAGAAGAAGTTGCGCATGCCATTTTGTTCTTAGCTTCGGATGGCGCTGCATACACTTCTGGGACTATTATTGATGTTAATGGGGCTTCATATTTAAGGAGTTGATTTTATAATGATATTTTTAGTACTGTCATTTCGAAATGAGATGTAAAACATCGATTGAGAAATCTAGATTTCTCACACTCACAAGCTCGGTTCTAAATGACTAATTTCGTTTTATGAAAGCAGCTACCGTAGTCCAAATTAAAAAAGAACTTCAACATCGCAATCCTGATGAAATACTGCAACTATGCTTGCGCCTTGCTCGTTTTAAAAAAGAAAACAAGGAACTACTAACCTACCTTTTGTTTGAAGCTGATAGCGAAGAAGGCTATATAGAAACGGTAAAAACTGAAGTGGATGAACAGTTTGAACTTATTAATACGAATAGTTTTTTCTACATAAAAAAAAGTGTCCGGAAGATTCTAAGGACTATAAAAAAATATGCGCGTTATTCAGGAAATAAAGAAACTGAGGTCGCCCTTTTGCTTTATTTCTGTGTAAAACTACGTGATTTTAATCCTTCTATTAAAAGAAATACCACCCTTATGAATTTATACCAACGCCAAGTTGATTATATTCAGAAAAAAATTGGGCTCCTACATGAAGATTTACAATATGATTATGGGCTATTATTGGATGAAATAAAAATCTAAGTATCATGATAACCAAAATCAAGGTTTTAAAAGTTTGTTTCACCTGTTTTCTAGGTTTATCAAGCAATTTTCTTTTAGCGCAAGACGTAGCACTTAAAACTAATGGGCGCTATATTTTAGGCACTTACCAAGAACGAACAGCATCCGTAGCAAGTGGCGATGTGGATAACGATGGTGATATGGATATTCTAGTTGCAAATGGCAGGCATTGGCCAGGTCAGAATAGAATTTTTATCAATAATGGAAAAGGAATTTTTACCGTTGAAAAAGATTTAGGGGAGCAGCGTACAACCACTTACGCAACAGAACTAGCAGATTTAGATGGGGATGGGGATTTAGATGCTGTTGTCGGTAATGATAGCGCCCCTAATGCTATTTTTATAAATGATGGCAATGGTAACTTTAAAAGGCAAGGCTCTTTTGGAGCTGCTAATGCTCCTACCCGAAACATTACCCTAAGCGATTTAAATGCTGACGGTCATATTGATATTTTAATTACCAATAGAGGAAGGCCTAACGAAATATGTTTGAACGATGGTAATGCAAGGTTCACCAAAACCATTGCTTTTGGAAGTAGCAATGATGCTACTATTGCTGTTGAAGCTGCTGATATGGACAATGATGGTGATATAGATTTGATTTTAGCGAATAGAGATAAGCAACCAAATTATGTTTATCTGAATGATGGAAATCTCGGTTTTGAAGAAAAGATTCCATTTGGCACTGGTGAGGATAATACGCGTTCTGTTAGTGTAGGAGATATAAATAAGGATGGCTTTTTGGATATTGTAGCAGCAAATATTAATGAATCTAATCGTATTTATTTTGGTAGCAGGGAACTGTTGTTTAGCAAAACTATAGTTTTTGATACTACCCAAGCAAGAAGCTATGCTGTTTCTTTAAGTGATTTAGATCAAGATGGGGATTTAGACATTATCATTGGAAATTCTGATAGCGCTAATTTTGTATATTTTAATAAGGAGAATGGTGGAAAATGGTTAAAATATATGCTTAGTGAAGCAACTTATAAAACCTATGATATCATTCCCTCGGATTTAAACAATGATGGGTTCCCAGACATTATAGAAGCCAACTCTGATGCCATTAATCATTATTATCCGAGCAGAAAGAAAAAATAATTCAACCCTTTAAACCAGCTTTACCATGGAAACTCCTTCTAAAAAAAAACTGTTATTTACGCACAACTGGATGTTTGGTTTATGTTCTCTTTTTATAATTTCTTCTTGTTTCCTTGGGAATGCTCAGAATAATACCATACAATTAAAATATTTGGGAACGGCAGGTTGGGAAATTAATGATGGTGCCATTACGGTGTTAATTGACCCTTATATCTCCAGAGTCAAATTAGGTACAGGACCAGGCATAAGTCCAGATGATAACCGAAATACAGTTAAGCGTTCCGATGTTTTCGTTTCAGACACTTTGTTGATTGATAGTTTAATTACTAAAGCAGATTTTATCCTAGCTCATCATTCACATTTTGATCACTTGGCAGATGTGCCTTACATAGCAAAAAAAACTGGGGCAAAAGTTATTGGCACGGAAACTACTTGTAACATACTCCGTGCATACGGTATCCCCAACGAGCAACTATATCCTGTAAGGGGTGGGGAAGATTATCAGTTTAAAAACTTTTCGGTGAAGGTTATTCCATCCATTCACTCTGCATTGAATAACAAACATTATTTAGATTCTAGAACTTACACAGAACCGCCAAAGGCTCCTTTAAAAGTTTCGGAGTTTATTGAAGGTGGTTCCTTAATGTTCTTGGCTCGTTTTAAAAAACATACAGTTTTAACTATGGGTTCTATGAATTTTGTAGAACGAGAGCTTGTTGGTCAAAAACCAGATATTCTGCTAGCTGGTGTAAATCGTTCACAGTTTGGTCTATACAAATACAATGAGCGTTTGTTAGCTGTTACGAATTATCCAAAATATATTATCCCAACGCACTGGGATAATTTTAGACTGCCTTATGGCTTTTCACAAAAAAGTGGTGTAGAACAAAAATTACTTCCCTTTAAAGAAGATGTAAAACAACGTTCTCCAAAAACACAGGTTTTAATTCCAGTACATCTAGGGACTATCTCTATTGAATAAAAGATTCCTAGCCAAACCTGACGCTGGTTAGATGGTAAAATTGGGTTTTAAAATTTTAAAGGTTTTTGATTCTCAAAATCTTCTGTAGAAATAGTTTTCCCGTTAATTATAGAAGTATCCCAATCTTGGGTTATTTTCCATACGCCATCAATCTTTTTTAAGACGATATGAAACTGTCCATAATTATAACTGGTTTCCCCGGCTTTTGTAGTTGCCCCAATTCTATAAAAGCCTACTTCATATGAAGTAGTTTCATTGGTATGGCGGCTCTCAAACCAAAAATCTAATGCAATAGAAACAGCATCTTTTCTATTCTGCTTAAAGCGTTCCAAGTTCGCAGTTTTAAACGTATTCTTAGTATCTATTCCGTTTGGGGTAACTCGCAAGACCTCCTTTGCATAGGTTGCATTTAATGCTTTCCCATCCAAGTTTTCAAATGCTTTTTGGAAAGGTTTCCAGATAGTTTTGTCGATCTCTTTTTGGAGCAATTTTACCGATTGAGCGTTAGCGCCGAATGAAATTACTAAGGTGAAAAAAATTAAAAGTTGTCGCATCTAGCAAATATAATGTTATTGTGTCCATGTAATGTCTTGCTATCTTTTCATTTCTTGTCTTTTCGAAAAAGTAAAAAGATTAGCCCTAAGAAAACCATTACAGCACAAGCATACATGGTAATAGGGATGTTTTCATAGTTATTTTGATAGTACCATCCAGAAAATAATGCTCCCAAACCAATACCGGCCTCTAAGGCTATAAACATCGTTGAGATTCCTTTTCCTCGTTGTTCTTTTGGACTTAAATCAACGGTCCAAGCGTTTAATGCTGGAGATAAAATACCCATTCCCAATCCATAGAAACCTGCTGCAACTAATAATCCAAATTTTGTTTGAAGAATCCCCATTAATAGAAGCGAACCAAACAGAATGATTAATCCAATGTTAACAACAAATTTCCGCCCCATTCTATCAGAAGCCTTACCTGCCAAGAAACGAATTGTAAGGGATGCTATGGTAAAGGCCATGAAAAAACTTCCTTTATTTTTAAAACCCAAATGGTCGCTCCAATCGGGAATTAAGGTGAGCATCATGCCAAAAGCAAAATATGCCAGAAAAGTTATTATAGCTGGTTTTAATACATCGACAGAAATAATATCCTTTCGTGAGATTTTGAGCATACTCATTTTAAAACGTAGCCGTTCACTAAGTGTTTCATGAAGTTTAAAAATCAGTACCATTGATAAAAATGCCATAGCCGAAGAGCTATAGAACAATATTTCATAGGAATAATAAAGTTTAATAGTACTTCCAATGGCAGGGCCTAAGGCCAGCCCACTTGTGAAAAAAACACCTTGTATACCAAAAGCTTCTCCCCATCGGTCGGCTGCCACAATATCCGAAACATAGGTCGCTACCGCTGTTGGCGTAAAACCTGTAGAAAAGCCATGAACTAAGCGCAGGAACAAAAAACCCCCTACAGTAACCAAAACAGGATAAAGAAAACCACACACCACACATACCAATGCCCCAAAAATCATAACAGGTTTTCTGCCAATAGTATCGGTCAACAGTCCGCTAAATGGTCTAGAGAGCCCGGCAGTTAAGGTAAATAAGGCTATAATAAAACCTATATACTGCGACCCTCCAAGGCTAGCCAAATAACTTGGCAACTCAGGTATAAGCATATTATAACTACTAGAAAACAGCAAAGAACTTAAACACAGCAAACCAAATCGGAGATTATAAATAGGGTGATTCTTTTTCATTTTAAGTAATCGTATCTTGCTAGTGCATTAGAGTTGCGTAAAGAAAATATTGTTTTTTTAATCTTAAAAGGACATTTGTCCCACAAAGAAAATGATACGTGTTAATTGTACTTTTTTGGACTATATCGTCAAATTAAAACTATCTGATTCTAATTCCTTAATAACGGAGCATAAAGCAGTGGTTGGCGAAAAAATAATCACCCAAAAAACCAATGTGCAATCTGTTTATTTGATAAAAGATGGTCTAGCCAAATGTTACCTTACGGAGGAAACAGGAAATGACTTTATTCAGGAATTTTTTGGTGCTGGTGAGGTTTTTGGAGAAATAGAATTGATTACAAATGAATTTAGCTTTTGTACTATTGAAGCTTTAGTTCCCACTTCATATTTTAGAATTCCTAAAAAGACTTTTGATAACCTAATTAAAGAGGATCCAATTTTTAACACATTCCTTCTAGAACTATTAGCTTCAAAAATTAGGTATACAGCATTAAGACATTCTTATAACCAGTCTCATACTATTGAGGAAAAACTACGAAGCTTGCTCAACGAGCTTCCAGATTTGTTCAAAAAAATAGCAAAAAATGATATTGCAAACTATTTGGGAATTACGGTTAGAAGTTTAAATAGGGTACTCCCAAATTTAAACACTAACTCAATCCCACATCTAGGGTCATCATCACAATAAAACCTGCAATAAAGCCCATAACTGCAATGTCTGAATGCTTGTCTTGTTGGGTTTCTGGGATAACTTCTTCTACAACAACAAAAATCATAGCTCCTGCTGCAAAGGCCAATGCATATGGTAAAATTGGCTGAAACGTAATTACTGCCCATGCGCCTATCACTGCGGCAATTGGTTCCACCAATGCGGATGCCTGGCCATACATAAAACTTTTTCTTCTAGTAAGCCCTTGTCTTCGCAATGGCATGGCAACGGCAAAACCTTCAGGGAAATTTTGTAATCCAATACCTAGTGCCAATGCAACTGCGCCGCCAATAGTAGCGCCATCAAAACCAGCAGCAACCCCACCAAAAAGAACACCAACAGCTAAACCCTCGGGAATATTATGGAGTGTAATCGCCAAGGTTAAAAGTGTTGTTCTATGCCATGGTGTTTTTACCCCTTCTGCTTCACTCTCCTTAAAATTAATATGTAAATGCGGAAGTACCTTATCCAAACCAAAAAGGAATAAGGCCCCTAATAGAAAGCCTATCGCAGCAGGAATAACCTTTACAAAACCCTCGCCTTCACTCATTTCAATTCCAGGAGCAAGGAGGCTCCAAAAACTAGCAGCGACCATAACCCCACCTGTAAAACCTAGCATGCCATCCATTACCGAACGCTTGGGGTTTTTAAAGAAAAACACCAAGGAAGCCCCTAGGGCTGTTAGCCCCCAAGTAAATAATGTGGCGTAAAATGCAGCCAAAATTGGGTCTATAGCTTCTAAATAAGTAATTACTTGTTCCATAGTTATTCTACTTTAACATAAAGATTGGTAGCAATTTGATTTGAAATTTGAAGCTCTTTACCCCCTATTCTAATTTTTAAAGAATCATCAAAGGCTTCTTTTTCTACGATACTAATTTCATGACCCAGAGCTATATGGTGTTTGTCCAAAAATTTGAGAAAAGCAGCAGAGGTATCTTTTACGCCAACGCAAACTCCAGAAGAAGGTATTGGCATTTCGCTCAATAATTGCTTATCTCGTTCTTGAAAATCTCCATTCTTACTTGGGATAGGGTCTCCATGTGGGTCATATTTTGGAAAATCGAGCAACTCATCAATTTTATCAATTAACTTTTCACTCTTAATATGTTCCAACTGTTCCGCCACTTCATGCACCTCATCCCAGGTAAAGTCTAATTTTTTAACCAAAAAAACCTCCCAAAGGCGATGCTTTCTAATAATGGAAAGTGCTGTCTTTATTCCTAAATCTGTTAAAGAAACTCCTTTGTAGCGAATATAGTTTAGCAAGTTTTTGTCTGCTAATTTCTTGGCCATATCGGTTACCGAAGAAGGCTTTGTTTCCATCTGTTCCGCAATTGCATTTGTAGAAATCAACTGTGCTTGATTACCTCCCAAATGAAAAATAGTTTTGATATAATTTTCTTCAGCCCGTGTCAAAAAAATGCTTTTGTCAAAAATACATTTTTATTTGTAAAAACAAATTTTTAGATTTGTCTAAATTTAAATTTCTATAAACAAAAAAGTGAAGCGCTTTACATACTTCTTTTTTCTAATCTCTTTTACATTTAGTTGGTCTCAAAGTGCTTCTATAAAAGGACTTATCTCTACAGATGCCGAAGGAATACCATTTGCGAATGTTTATATAAAAGGCACTAAAAATGGTACTGCAACTAATGAAGAGGGATTTTATTCTATTACAAACCTCTCTCCAGGAAACTATATTTTAGTTGCATCCGCCATAGGTTATGAGGCTGTAAGAAAGCCTTTCTTAATTGGAAAAGAGGACACCATTACCCTTAACATTACACTACAACCATCTGCCGAAGCATTGGATGAAATGGTGGTAACGGGAACACTTAAAGCTGTGAGCAGGTTAGAAAGTGCTGTACCTGTAGAAGTGTACTCCCCTACTTTTTTAAAAAAGAACCCTACCCCAAGTATTTTTGAAGCATTACAGAATGTGAACGGTGTACGACCACAAATTAATTGTAATGTTTGTAATACGGGTGATATTCATATTAATGGCCTAGAAGGCCCCTATACCCTTGTTTTAATAGACGGTATGCCCATAGTTAGTGGTTTAGGTACGGTATATGGACTCTCTGGCATCCCTAATTCCCTAATAGATCAAATAGAAATAGTTAAAGGTCCTGCTTCTACGCTATATGGTAGTGAGGCGGTTGGTGGGCTTATAAATATAATTACAAAAAACACGCTTGAGGCTCCCGATTTTTTTGCAGACGCTTTTGTAACTGGTTGGGGTGAATATAATCTTGATGTTGGTGCAAAAGTGGCAATAGGTAAAAAAACAGCTATGCTCCTTGGAGTAAACTACTTTAAGTATGACCAACTTATTGATAATAATGGAGATAATTTTACCGATTTAACCCTACAAGACCGTATTTCTATTTTCCAAAAATGGAATTTTAAACGGGACAAATCACGACTATTCTCATTGGCAGGAAGATTTTTCTACGAAGACCGTTGGGGTGGTGAGTTACAATGGACTCCAGAATTTAGAGGCGGCGATGAAATTTATGGCGAAAGTATTTACACTAGAAGATGGGAAATTTTAGGGCAATACCAACTACCGGTTGATGAAAAAGTGATGTTGTCTTTCTCTTATAATGACCATAGTCAAAATTCGGTTTACGGAAATTTGCCCTATCTAGCAGACCAACGGATAGGTTTCAGCCAGTTAACCTGGGATAAAGCTATAGGCAAACACGATTTGTTATTTGGTGGTGCCGTCCGTTATAATTATTATGATGACGATACTGCGGCTACCCAAGATTTAAGAGGAAATCAGGCAGACGAAATAATAATCCCAAGTCTTTTTATACAGGACGAAATTAAGTTTAGCAAAAAACACTCCTTGCTTGCTGGATTTCGGTATGACTATGATAACCGCCATGGCAATATTTTTACACCACGTGCTGCATACCGTTTTAAATTCTCTGACAATGATATTTTTAGAGTAAACTTTGGAACTGGTTTTAGAGTGGTAAATTTATTTACGGAAGACCATGCTGCGCTTACCGGAGCTCGTGATGTAATAATTACAGAGGAGCTAAATCCAGAACGCTCCACCAACATAAATCTTAACTATCTTAAAAAGATATACGCAGATAACGGAACCTTTGTTAGTATAGATGCATCGGCATTTTATACCCGTTTCTCTAATCAGATATTGCCAGATTACGATACCAATCCCAACCAAATTATTTATGACAATTTAAATGGGAAATCGGTCTCTAAAGGGCTTTCGGCAAACCTAGAAACGGTATTCCCTAACGGCCTTAGATTCTTAGTTGGAGCTACCTACCAAGATGTAAGCCAAACCGAAAATGGAGTTACTACCCAGCAAATACTTACCGAGCGTTTTACGGGAACCTGGAATGTTTCCTATAACATACGTGCTATAGATTTAAGTATAGACTATACTGGCAACTTATATGGACCAATGCGCTTACCATTGATTAGTGACCTAGATCCACGTAGTGAGTTTTCCCCAACTTGGAGTATTCAGAATATCCAATTTACTTATAAAGGTATACCGGATTTTGAATTTTATGGAGGTGTAAAAAATCTACTAAATTGGACCCCAAACCGCAATAATCCTTTTATAATAGCAAGAGCCAACGACCCTTTTGATGAAAATGTACAGTTAAATAATCAAGGGAATGTAGTTGCCACAGCCGATAATCCTTTTGCGCTAACTTTTGACCCAAGTTACGTCTACGGGCCTAACCAAGGTATTCGTGGGTTTTTAGGGCTGCGTTATACTATATTTTAATTATAAAGAATCTAAGAGGGAAAAACCGGGTGGTCGAGGACGCCGCCCTAACTCTTTTACTATTTGCCATCATCGGCCAGACAATACGACTGCTATTCCTCCACAAAATTTACTAACTTCATCGCTTAATCCTCAGACGGAATACCTCGCTGTCGGAACTGGACATCTCTAGCGAGTATAGACGAATAACGTCTAATTGCTCCCGTAGCTCCCTTTGTATACAAAGACGCTACTGGTAATACCCGCCTAGCCGTTGAGCTTCATTAAAAATGAGCTTGTTATTAAATATAAATTATAAAACGATATGAATATAAAACTAATAAAATCAGTAACTGTATTTCTTTTTATGTGCTTAATAACGAATGCACAAAAATCTAATAAAAAGGATTATCCATTAAAAGAAGATGTAGAGACTATAGATGGTATTATTAAAGCTTATTATGATGTCATATCTGGCCCCGCTGGACAGCCAAGAGATTGGGAAAGAGATTTGTCTTTACACCATCCAAATGCGTTAATATCGGTTACTGGAATGGATAAGAACAATAAACCTTATATCATCTCGCAGAATTTGTCCGAATACCATAAAAGTTTTGGAGTGCCAAAAATTGGGTTTTGGGAATATGAAATCGAAAGAGAAACACAAAAATTTGGAAATATAACTCACGTTTGGAGTACCTATGAAACAACAGCAGAAAAAAATGGACCTGTTACAGAAAGGGGGATAAATAGTATTCAATTATACAATGATGGAAATAGATGGTGGATTCTTTCATGGATGTTTGATAGCGAAAGAACTGAGAATCAGATACCAAAAAAGCACGACTAAACTACAATAACTATAGCAGGCTGAGAGCAGGATTTTTTCTTACAATTCACCATATTGTTACTGCGGAAAATAAAGCGTGTACTTTCCCGCAACTAAATCATAAACAAACACGTTGGTAATCATTTAATATACGATATGAGATCAAAGAAAAATAAAGGTGTTGATAGAAGGGAATTTATAGAAATTACAGGTAAAACTGCGGTCGGCATTAGTCTTTCTTCTTTACCATTTTTAACCTCTTCTTGTAGCGAAAACGCAACCAGTAATATCACACATGGCGCATGCTATCACGATTGTCCAGATAGGTGCAGTTGGAAAGTAACAACCGCCAATAATAAGGTAGTTGCTTTTGAAGCAAATCAAGATCCATATACCGCGGGAAAATTATGCAATAAAATGGTAGATTTCCCTAACGATGTAACCTACAATCCTAATCGAATTCTTACTCCTCTTAAAAGAACAGGGCTTAAAGGAAAAGGAGAATTTGAAAAAATTAGTTGGGAGCAAGCAATAAGCGAGGTGGCTTCTAAACTCCAGTCTATTATTGAGAAAAAAGGTGGTGAGGCAATTCTCCCGTATAGTTTTGGTGGTAATCAAGGTAAAGTCCAGAGCAAAGCTCCCAATCGATTTTTTGCTCATATTGGAGCTAGCCAACTGGAAAGAACCATTTGCGGAAGTGCTGCAGTTGCCGGAGTTTTAGCAACAAACGGACAAACGACGGGTGTACTACCAGAAGATTGTGTGCATAGCAGATATATCATTCTTTGGGGTACCAATCCAATTCGTTCGAACCAACATCTCTGGCCTTTTATCCAGAAAGCGAAAAACAATGGGGCTACAATAGTTGCTGTGGATCCCTTTCGTTCTGAAACTTCGGAGAATGCGGACTGGCACATTCAACCGTATCCAGGCACTGATACGGCCTTAGCTTTGGGACTGATGCATGTCATACTCAAAGAAAACCTACAAGACCAGGAATTTATTGACCAGTATACCATTGGAATAGAGGAGTTAAAAGAACATGTGCAAAAATTTAATCCAGATTCAGTTTCTCAAATTACGGGGCTGAATGAGGAAACCATTATTTCATTAGCAAAAGCATATGCACAAAGCTCACCATCCCTGATTCGAGTTCTTATTGGCATGGAACATCAGGTTAATGGAGCAAGTGCCTTTAGAGCTGTTGCCATGTTGCCAGCATTGACAGGTGCATGGCGGCATTTTGGAGGTGGATTGATGCACATGACCTATGAGTTGTTCGGAACATCACTAAATTGGGAAAGCATAAACATCCCTCAGGAGTTAGCAAGCAAAAAAACCCGGTCAATCAATATGATAGAGTTGGGTAAAGCTTTAAATAGTGAAGATTTAAACCCTCGTATAGATGCATTATTTGTATTTAATTCGAATCCGGCTGTCACCACTCCCAATCAAAATCTGATTCTTAAGGGATTGGAAAGGGAGGACCTATTAACTATTGTGTCGGAACATTTTATAACCGATACAGCTAGATATGCTGACTATATTTTTCCTGCAACAAGCGTTCTTGAAAATTGGGACATACTAGATTCATGGGGAACACCATATATAAACATCAACGAGCCTGCTATTAAACCATTAGGTGAATCAAAACCCAACTCCGAACTTTTTAGATTACTCGCTCGGGAAATGAGATTCACAGAATCTTACCTATACGAATCGGACATTGATATTGTAAAGAAAACTCTGCAAAGTAATCATGAATATTTAAAAGGAATTACTTTTGAGACGCTTAGAAAAACAGGAGGACAAAGATTAAACCTGCCAGATAAATGGATGCCACATGCTTTTGGTAATTTCAAAACCAAAACAGGAAAATGCCATTTCTACGATGCGGATATACAACCTAGTCTTCCGACTTATATTCCCAAAGAATATAGTAAAGCAGACTTAGAGAAATACCCATTGCATTTATTAACTATTAAAACACCAAAATATTTACTGAATAGTAGTCATGCTAATATTGACCATATTCTTAAAAAGGAAGAGAAGCCTTTTTTAGAGATAAATCCAGCTGATGCATCCAATAGAAACATAGGAGATGGTGATGAATTGAAAGTATATAATCAGCGAGGTAGAGTATATCTAACGGCACGTATCAGTCAAAAGGTAACACAAGGAGTGGTATGTATGCCTCAGGGATTTTGGCCTTCTATGTTAAAAGGTGGGTCTTCAGCTAATGCGCTCACTAATGATCTCTTAACAGATAGGGGTCGTGGAGGAGCAATACAAGAAGCCAAAGTCCAAATAGTAAAGGTCTAAAAGCATAATAATGAATGAAAAACGAAACAATAACCGACTATAAAAAAATTTAGACAAATTCGCCAAAACTTGCTTATCGAAAACAAAACTGAAAAGTATTTTAAATATGCAATTGGAGACTCCGCAAAATTGAACCTTTCCTAAAGCACTAATCATTTGTCATTATACAATTCGCAAAAAAATAACTACATTAAACGCTTTTGCTGTTGGTAAGCTTATGCGATTATGAACAAACTTATATACCACTTGCTACTTGTGCCAGTATCGCATTTACCATTTTTTATTTTATATGGTATTTCTAATGTATTGTACTTCATCATTTACCAGATATTTGGGTATCGAAAGTCTGTTGTGAGAAAGAATTTGACGCATTCATTTCCTAAAAAATCAGCAGCCGATATACGTGAAATTGAAAAAGCCTTTTACCGGCACTTTTGTGATATAATTGTAGAAAGCACAAAGAACTTTACCATTTCCGAAACAGCTTCCAAGAAGCGGATGAAAATCGTTAATCCAGAGTTGTTGGAACGCTATTTTAACATAGGACAGAGTGTTATTTTGGTAGGCGGGCATTACAATAATTGGGAGTTATTTGCACTAGCGATTCCTGGACAAATCAAACACATTCCTATGGCGCTTTATTCACCCTTAAAGAATAGGTTTTGGAACGAAAAGATTACGGCTAGTCGCTCCAAATACGGACTACATATGTTGCGTATTGATCCGATTCTTCAAAAATTGAAAACGGAAAAAGAAGATCAATTTGCAGTGATTTTTGGAAGTGATCAGTCTCCAAGAAAATCGCAATTGGTGCATTTTACGAGCTTTTTGAACCAAGAAACAGCCGTAGCTTACGGTGCTGAAAGAATGGCAAGGGAATTTGACATGCCCATCATTGCAGGCTCAAACATAAAAGTGTCTCGTGGGCACTATAAAATAATTTTTACGCTCGTTTCAGATGACCATAGCAAATTTAAGAAAGGAGAAATTACCGCAGCCTTTACAGAGCTCTTGGAAAAAGACATTCTGAGCGCTCCACAATATTGGTTGTGGACCCATAGGCGTTGGAAACGCGATAAGTCAGAACACAGGACTGATCGTATAATATAGTGCCTAAATTTTACTCTCAGCTACTATTGCCTTGATTTTTGAATTCGATTCGTAGACCTAATGGGGTATAGCCAGGACCGCTGTGTGTAATCTAAAACTTAGAATCTGTAACCATTCCCTTAAAAACGTCGTCCGAGTGTGAAAGGACTGAATGAAAAATCTTAGGAAAGTATTGAAATGGTTTGGGATAAGCTTAAGCACAATTAGTTTTATCTTTTTAATCTTATTAGTAATCCCTGAAAAAGAAACAGTTAAAGCAATCCAACCTAGAGAAACTACTCAATATTGGAAAATGAAGGAAGGTTTTAAAATTGCTTTTACGCAGCTACATGGTATTGATAGTATAACTAAATCCCCGGTACTATTTCTCCATGGAGGTCCTGGTGGGTATGTACATTCAAGTATAATAGAAACATTGGAAAGTTTAACGGAAAAAGGTTTCGATGTATATCTATATGACCAAAGAGGTTCAGGATTATCGGATAGAATGGAAAAATATTCGGACATAAATTTCGAAAAACATATTCTCGATTTACATGAAATAATAACGAAACAAATTAACGCAGACAAGGTAATATTAATAGGCCAGTCATTTGGAACCAATATAATATCACATTATTCCGTTAGACATCCTGAAAAAATCGAAAAAATAGTATTTAGCTCACCGGGTACATTTAAACCACATAAACAAATAGATGGAAAGTATGTTGGTTTGGACTCTTTATACCCTGTACCCGATTCTTTAAATTTTATAGAACCATATAATTTTAACCAAGATGTAGATAACATGGCCTTAAAACCCAAAGCAATGATAGCTAGTGTGGGAGCATTATTGTTTGATAAAAAACTAATTCCAGATAAACAAATGGATAGGATGTTGAACACTTTAGCATCTCAGTTTACTAAAGGAATGGTTTGTGACCCAAACAATGTTTTTCCCGAAGAAGGTGGTGGTGGATTATATGCCTATATCGCAACCAATAGTGATGATTATCCAGAAATTAGGCATCAAATTGAAAATGTAAATGCACCTATACTAGTTATGCAGGGACAATGTGAATATCATTCATTTGGTTCAGCATATGAATATGTTGATTTGTATCCAAATAGTACATATTCGTTTATCGAAAATGCTGGACATGAAATCTGGTGGGAACAAAAAGAAAAATATCTTGAAGAAATAATAAACTTCATCGACTAAAAAGACTACACACAACAACCTGTATAATTAATTGCTAGATAATAGATAAAGAGTGTCTCGGAAATCCTTTGGATCTCCTTACTCCTTCCCTTTTGTGTTATCTTAGTAACTATACATACGCAAACCGTTGTGTGTAATTTCTAGAATACCTATAGTAAATATGAAAGCAATGGTTATAGGTAATTGCAAGTCACATAGCCGAGACGGATGTATGTTGTTTCATGTGTAGCGGAAAAATATTTTTATACTGTAATAATTTTTATTACATTTGTATTTAACAAAAGAAGTCCCGTAAAGATTTGGTAAAAACAAGATTTTCTATAGCCCTGCATATTATGACACTGCTCTCCATTTATTATGAAGATTGGTTGCCATCTACCACAATTGCAGGAAGCCTTAATATTAATCCTGTACTGGTTAGAAAAGAACTGGTAACTCTAAAAGAAGGTGGTTTTATAGAAAGTAAAGAAGGTAAAAATGGGGGTGTTCGATTGTTGAAAGCTCCAAGTAAAATCTTGTTGTCTGACATCTTTAATTTAGTAAAAGGACCTGATACTGTTTTATCAAAACTTAAAAATACACCCAACCCTAGCTGTAGAGTGGGTAAACAAATTAATGATAAACTAACAGCTGTAATGAGCACTATTGACAATGCCATTAGCAACGAATTAAACAAACAGACTTTAGAAGAATTTAAAAATAGGTTTTAATTTTTTTATATATAACTGTAATAAATTTTATTACAATTAAAACAAATAAAAGATAATAATAATAACAATCTCCATAACACTTTTTACAAGTTGTTATAACAAGACATCTGATAAGAATTCAACACAAAATAAAACGGATATGGAAACAAACATTTTAGAAAAAACAACTAGAACAAGAGAAAAAAGCAAAACCATAGACATCAATGGGCTTTCAATTTTCTACCGAGAAGCAGGTACAGAACATAAAGAAAGCATCTTATTGCTACATGGCTTTCCTTCCTCCTCCTTTATGTTTAAAGATGTAATGGCAGAACTTGCAAGCGAGTACCATGTTATTGCTCCCGACTATCCAGGTTTTGGGCTTAGTGATGCACCAAAAACAACCGATTTTGAATACTCATTTGATAACGTATCGAACATCATAGAAAAATTCGTAGATGCTGTTAAATTAGATGCATTCTATCTATTAGTTCAAGATTATGGTGGTCCTATCGGGTTTAGAATTGCAGCCAAAAGACCAGAATTAATCAAAGGTTTAATTATTCAAAATGCCAATGCCTACGTGGAAGGCTTTGGAGAGTGGGCAGCGAAAATAGGTGGATTTAAAGAAGCCAATGATTTAGAAGGCCTAAACAATTTTAAAAATTATTTACTATCCCTTGAAGGTCTTAAGGAACAACACCTTGGTGGGGCAACAGATCCAGAAAACATTGATCCTTCTTATTACCTAATGGACAACGCTTTCCTAAATCGTGAAGGCGCCAAAGAGATTCAAACCACTATGTTTATTAATTACAGTTCTAATTTCCCGAAATACAAAGAGTGGCAAAACTACTTCAGAACGCATCAACCAAAAACATTAGTGGTATGGGGTGAAAACGATAAGTTTTTCAGTAAAGCGGGAGGTGAAGCCTACACCAAAGACCTTAAAAACATTGAATCGCACTTCTTCATTGGTAGCCATTTCTTATTGGATGAATATGCCCCAGAAGTGGCAGAAAAAATTAAAACATTTATTAACAAGTAATAATCGTAAACAAAAATCAGAATCATGAACAAGCATATAAAAGTAAAAAAGATAGTTCCTCCTTTTTCCGAGAAAACTGCCAAACAAAAAATCCAGATGGCAGAAGATGCCTGGAATAGTATGAATCCTGAAAAAATCTCTTTAGCCTATTCGGTTGGGAGTGAATGGCGTAATAGAAATAATTTCATCAACGGAAGAAAAGAGATTGTTGATTTTCTAACCGAAAAATGGGAGAACGAATTACATTATAAATTAAAAAAAGAGTACTGGGCACATTCAGATAATAGGATTGCTGTAAGGTTTGAATACGAATACCAAGATAAAGCAGGGCAATGGTTTCGTGCTTATGGTAATGAAAATTGGGAATTTGATGAAGAAGGTCTAATGAAAAAAAGATTTGCCAGTATTAATGACCTACAGATAAAAGAAAACGAACGAAAATTAAAGTAAAAAATCATGAAAATAACAATTATCGGAGCCGGTGGAAACATCGGACAAAGAATAGTAAAAGAAGCAGCAGCAAGAAATTACGAGCTGCAATTAATCAGTTCAAAAAACAAAGATTTCTTTGGCTTAGATAATATAAGCACCCATAAAGTAAACATCTTTGAAACGGAAGCTTTAACCAGATTATTTGAAGGAAGTGATGTGGTAATTAGCGCCTATGCACCTCCCCACAAAAACACGGATTTAATTATCGATGCATCAAAATCATTAATAAAGGCAGCTAAAAAAGCTAACACTAGATTAATCACCGTAGGCGGAGCTGGTAGTTTAAAAATCAGTAAAGACATGTTTTTAGTAGACGCTCCAAATTTTCCTGAGGAATACAAAACTCTAGCAACCTCCCACAAAAGAGCATTGGAAGAAGTATTCCTAAATGAAACAGAAGTAAACTGGACCAATGTATCACCATCAGCATTTATTTTTGAAGGAGAAAGAACTAATCAGTTTAGGATTGGGGAAAATCAATTATTAGCTAACGAGAAAGGAGACAGTTCAATTTCTATGGAGGACTTTGCCGTTGGAATTCTCAATGAAGTTGAAAATGCATCTTTCCCCAAAAAACGTTTTACTATTGGTTATTAGATAAACAACATACAACAAAGTATAAAAACAACAACGCAAAATCCAACAAGGACACTTCCGTTATCACGGACTCCTTGACAAACAATGTTATGTGATTGTTTCAAAGTCCGATTCACATGACATTGTTAAAAGGATTTTGCTATATTCCCTTAAAATAAGCCACGAACCATGCACACTTCTTACGCAGCTGTCCCGCATAACGCGGCATTGTAAGCCATTTGACTAAATCAATGAAAAGAAAGAGCATCTTCATTATTTTATTAACTTTTGCAATGCTCAGAAGATGACTGAAATTGAAATAAATCAACTGAACAAAATCTCATCATTTTTAGATTCAATTTCTAATCGAATGATTGAAGACATAAAAGCAATATTTGAAGGAGACTATGGATTACATGAAAAATATTCCGAAAGTGATATTCGATTCTATGCGTTTGAATTATTTGAAGACGGTTATAGAATTAATTTCTATCCAATGGATTCGAATTTTAGTCAATTAGGATTTAGAAAAACTTTAATTGAATTTCCAAATGGATTTTTACGAGATAAAGATTTGGACATAGACGAAGACCATTATGATTTTGACAATGATTCTGATATGGATAGAATGGATGAATTTTATATTCAACTTACAAAACAAGTCATGGAATGGTTTAATAAATGTTGGAAAGAAGCTGGCGGACTGAATATAGAAAACAAATATTCAATTTCAATTCACGACTCCAATCACGCTTATGATTTAAGTAATCAAAAGTGGATTAACGATTAAAAGAAAGCCTTACAACAATGTTCAATCGAAATTTATTCGCCGACTTTTACTTGTTTTATATGTTCATTAATCCCTCAACTCTGGTCGGCGGATTCGACTACCCCTAGACTGCGCTATGGGTAAGCTAGAATCCACTCGGAATTGCGAGCGTCTGTGATAACCCAAAAAAGGGTAACTTAAAACCTCTGTAAATGAAGGTTATACGAGACCGTTAGGCCATAAGCTAAAATGAGAGATATATTAAAATTAGCAAGAATTCAGTTTGTGCTTATCGCTTTGTTTGTGTTTTTTAAACTAATAAGACCCTCTGTATTGGAGCTTAATCTCCCAGAAGGGATGAAAATTACATTGCTTTCATTACCTAACTTCTTCGAGGCAGTAATCGGAGTTCTTATTTTAACTGGAATAGGCCTTTATCTAAATCTGCGGGGATTGAGTGAAAAACTGCGAATTGGAAGGAATCTTTTATATGCTATCGTTCCAATTATTGGAGGAATTTATGTTATAACTCAGGAAATGAAAATACATAATCTAGGTGGTAATAATGTTTATGATAAAAATCGTAAGAACAAATTCACAAAACCTAGAATTTAATAGGCTTGTGAAGTTACTTAATTCTGATCTTGGAAAGCGAGATGGAAAAACTCATCCTTTATCTCAGTTTAATGATATCTCTAATATAAAATATGTTGTGTTGGCTATGACAGGAGACAAAGCGATTGGTTGCGGAGCAATTTCTATATATGATACTAATGCTATGGAAATTAAAAGAATGTTCGTTTCTCCAGAAGCTCGAGGTCAAAGAATTGGAGAAAAAATTCTATTAGAATTAGAGAACTGGTCGAGAGAATTAGGATTCACCAAATGTATACTCTTCATGGGTTCAAAACAGCCAGAAGCAAGTAAACTTTACCAAAGAAAGAATTATGGTTTAATTGAAAAATATGGCAAGCTAAAGCATATTCCAGACAGCAAATGCCTTGCAAAAGATTTATGAAAAACGAAGGTAAAACAACGTGTTTAATTTATTGCTTGGGGTTAAATACCAATCCCCTGGTTCGCCCCCATTTTGCTATCTTTAGACCAGCACAACTAACCATGCACAAACACGATGATGTAGCACATCAAGAAACTAAATGCAATCTGATTGGCTAATTTTATTTCCAAAGACAAATGTTAAATAATTTCATTCATAGTCTTCGAATTTCAGAGCAAAATCTTCAAGAGGAACTTCGCGAAAAATCATTTATTACAACCCATAAAAAGGGAGACTTTATAATCAAGAATAATCAATACATTAAGGTTTTAAAAATTGTATTGCAAGGAAAAGTAAGAGTCTATCAAGAGAATAAAGAACGTGAAATTCTCATTTATTATTTAAACGCTATGGAAACTTGTACTTTGTCACTCTCGGCTTGTTTTGAAGATTGCAAGAGTACTGTGAACGCTATAATTGAAGAAGAATGTACGATTCTTAACATACCTGTAAGATTTGTTAGAGATTGGAATTTTAAATACAAATCTTGGAACACTTTTACCACAAATACTTTTAGAGAAAGCTATAATCACCTTATTAATCAGTATTCAAATTTAGCATTTCAGCCACTCAAAGACAGACTATTCGATTACCTTGTTTCAAAAGCAACTGATACTGTTGTAAAAAAATCACATCAAGAATTGGCAAGAGAATTAGGAACTACAAGAGAAGTTGTTTCTAGACTTTTAAAAAAGCTAGAATCTAACGGGAAAATTAGGCTTGGACAAAAAGAAATCCAAATTTTAAATTAAATTTTAGCTGCTGTGCTAAAAGTCACAGGTTTGATTAAACCAACTGCTGTTTCTTTGTACCATATTATTAATTATAAAAAAGTAATTATGGAAATTATGGTGAAATTTGAGCTTCTAGCTCAAGAAGAACAAACGGAAAACATCAAACAGTTTTTTGAAACAATACTGCAAGACACAAGAGATTATGAAGGTTGTAATGGTGCACAAGTAGGTCGATTAGAAAAAGAACCTAACAAAATTGTACTTACCGAATATTGGAAATCTAATGAACATTTTCAAAAATATTTGGAGTGGAGAAAAAATATTGGTGATTTTGAAACTCTAGGAAATATGCTTTCAACCAATCCTGATATTCAGATTTTTGAACTGATTACCACCGCGTAAATTTCGTGCTCTAATACTAAATTAAAAATCTAGAAGAATGTTTAATAAAGTTTCATTACTAATAGTTCTTTTTTTAGCTGTGCCATCTTCTTCTTACGCACAAACAACTTCTGCAAAAGAAAAAATAAGTCAACGCTATACAGAACAAAATTCAACAACACAGCACCAAGTAGCTTTAGACATACTTGCTGCTAGTAAAGTTTGGATTACTAATTTTAATAAAGGAAATAAAAAGGCAGTTATAGAAGCTTACGCTCCAACGGCAGTAATGTGCGCTATGCCTTTTGGCGTAAAACAAGGGAGAAAAGATATAGAGGACTTTTGGGTGCCATTTATTGAGAGCGGGGCAACCAATCTTGTTTATACCGATGTAAGTATAGAGGTAGTAAATGATAGTACTGCTTTTTTATCGGCAAATTGGAGCATGAATGTCGGTAGAGGAGTAATCTATCACGAAAAATGGGAGAAAATAAATGGGAAATGGTCATACACTTACGATAATTTTGAAGTGTTAGAACAATATGATACACCTCTTGTAAATACTACCGACCCAATTGCAAGTCATACTGTTTTAGAAGAAATAATTAGGGCGTCCATGCAATGGACTAATGGTTTTAATGCTGGTAAAGGTGACATATGTGGCAATGGATACATTGAAAATGCAACTATGAACGCCGTTCCTTTTGCATCAATAATCGGAAAAAAAGAGATTCAAGCCTTTTGGACTAAGCTTATAGCAGATGGCGCCAAAAATTTAATCTATAATAATCCTAAGTTTGAAGTTCTAACTCCCAACAGTGCTGTCTTATCAGCAGATTGGTCAATGAATATTGGAAAAGGGAAAATTTATCAAGAAAAATGGGAAAAGAAAGATGGGAAATGGCTTTTAACCTATGATGAATTTGAAGTATTAAAACAATATTAATTTTTTACAAAAGCTGTTTTGGTATTTAACCTAGACAACTTGTATTTTTTCAATATGAAATTACGGAGCTTTACATTACAAATTTTCAATCCGGAGTTAACCATCCCTTTTTATAGAGATATTCTAGGGTTTAAACTAAAAAATGAATTTTCAGAAGATGATGCTACCTATTATGATTTATATCTTGAAAGTGTTCATTTTCACATCCAATTAAAATATTCTCCATCTCTTAAAAAATCACCATACCAACAAGAGTCAATAGATAATTATTGGAAGTACAGCTTATTTGTTGAAGATATTCAAAAAATATATGAGGGGTTACAAGAACAGAATCATACTATAGGCGAACCCTATCAGTTTGGAGATATTGGTTATTTGTCTCACACTACCGATTCTGAAAATCATCAAATAGAGTTCATTCAAAAAACATTTAAGAACAATACATTAGAAGTAACTAATTCACCTGAACAAAAACAAACCGCTTTAGGCTTATTGACCATTAGAACTAAAGACCCTCTCAAGAGTATTAAATTCTATGAAGATATATTGGGTTTAAAATTATTAGTACGAATGTATGTAACCCGTACGAATGGGTTTACACTGTATTTCTTAGGAGACAAGAGTCTACAAACTCCTAACCCAGATATCGATGCTTTGGAAAACAGAGAATGGATGTACCAACAAAGTCATTTATTTATTGAAATTCAGCATTATTGGAATAGTGAGTATGATGCCGAATTCGCTTTAAAAGCAAAACAAAACAATGGTCTTCAAAGTATTAATTTTTTAGGTGATTTACCTCTTTTAAAAAAGAGATTGAAAACCAATAATATCTCATTCCATCAAAACAATAACAAAATCACTTTTGAAACAATTGATAAACATCTGATTACATTAGAAAACAGCATACAACAACCTGTGTGATTGGAAAAAAAAGTTATTAAATGAACAAAATTCACAATAAAATAAAATTATTAAACCAAAAATCTTCCCTAGAATTTCTACCAAATTTATCAAATAAATTAGGCCCTAAAATTTATATCAAAAGAGATGATGAAGGTGGTCGCGGAGGTGGTGGAAATAAATTGAGAAAATATGAACGAATTATAGCAGATGCACTTAACAAAAAAGCAGATACATTAATAATTGCTGGACATTTTCAATCTAATGCTTCTCGTGCACTTGTAGGAGCTGCTTGTCAACTTGGGTTAAAATCTGTTGTGGTTTGTAAAACAATGATTCCGGAACAAAATCCAACTTTCAATGAAAATGGCAACGCACTTTTAATGAAATTAATGAACGCCAATATCATCACAATTAAGCAAGAAGATGATTTCCAAACTGAAATGGAAAGAATTGCCGATAATTTGAGTAAAGAAGGAAAATCACCATATATAATCCCATTTGGAGGTTCTAACTTACTAGGTTCTTTAGGCTACTTAGATTGCGCGAATGAAATTATTGAACAATTTAAAGATTTAGAAGGAAAATCACCTGATTATATTGTTACATCAGCTGGTAGCGGCGGAACTATGGCAGGCCTTGTTGCTGGGTTTGCACTTGCCAGAACTGAAACAAAGGTTTTAGGTTTTAGTGTTCTTCACAAAGACAAAACAATCGAAGGTATTGTAACACATCTAACCAATGAAATAGTTAATAATATTAAGCCAAACTCTAACATAAAACCAAATTTTCAGCTAGACACAAACCTTGTTGGGGACGCATACGGAATTCCTACTGAAAAAGGAAAACGGGCAATTAAGATGTTTGCCGAATTAGAAGGGCTTTTTCTATGTCCTGTATATACAAGTAAAGCTATGGCTGGATTAGTGGAATATATTAAAGAGAATAAGATAAAAAAGAATGAAACAGTAGTTTTTATATATACTGGTGGAATGCCATTAGTTCATGCATACTATAATCTATACGAATAAGAACTACACATAACAAAGTATCTAAAACATAGCTAATAACTCCTATACCTAAAGGTTTCTAGTTATTTACAAAGATTACCAAACTTTTAGTTTGGATCTAGATTTATCTGAAAAATAAGCCCCTTTTTAAACACTACGTTTCATACGCGAAACCGATGATGTAGCATTACGCATACCATTTTATTGTTTTTTAAAAGTATTCATGAGTTCCCTACGCTCGTGACGCATGATGGAACTAAAATCAAACTTTACTATTTTAAAATAAAATGATTAAATTTTTAATAGTTAGGATTCCTTACTATATTTGTATTGCAATAATGCATTAATCTAAAAGAATACTAAAATGAACAAATCAATTTTCTATCACGCAGGATGTCCAGTTTGTGTAAGCGCAGAACACGATATCGTAAATTTAGTTGGAGCTGAAAATGTTGAAGTCGTAAACATTGGAGAAGACCGAAACAGAATTTCAGAAGCAGAAAAAGCAGGAGTAAACTCTGTCCCAGCATTAGTTACTCCTTATGGCAATACACTACATATAAACTTTGGTGCTTCAATGGCAGATGTAAAAGGTTAATTTTTAAAACATATAGTTAGGATTCCTAATTTTAAAATCCTAGCTTCATAAAACAAATAAAAATGAAATCAATACTATTATTACTTTCAGCAACAATGCTTTTAAACACAACAAGTTCTTGTGCTCAAAAAAGCGAATATAAAAATGATAATTTCAAAATTAATGACGTTAGTGTAACACACAAACCTGATTTAGGAATTACTATTTGGGAAATAACTGTGGATGGAACAGCGGGAAAAACAACACCAACTAAAGTTGGTCAACTTGATGGCGCCCCAGTTTTAGGTTATGTTTTTCCAACAAGTTTAAAAACTACTGACGTTGGCTTTAATAAAACAGACGGAATTGTTGCACTTGCGCTAACATCACATCCCGATTTTGATGATACACCACTTTGGGATGAGAATAGTGACCAAATATTTGACAACGATGGAATTATATGGCATCCACATTGGGTAATTCTTCACGAAGATAAAAGAGTTGATGGAGGGCTTTCGGTTAAACAATTTAAGAAAGCAGATGAGACCGTTGTTTTACCACCAACAAACCCAGGAATGCCAATGTATATGGATTCGCCAGGTTATCCCGTGATAACTAAAAACAACACTATAAAGGTAGTTGTGCCAGATTATCGTATGAACAATAGAACAGATTTTAGTTATGATGGTGTTACTGCATTTATGAAAGTAAATACAAGCAATGAAAATTTACCTTTGCTAGGAGTTTACGAAGTTTTTAGCGTGGCAAGCGCAGATTTATCATTACCATATAAAGTAAAAAAGTACTAAGATGAAAGTAGCGGTTTGGGACACTTATGTAAACAGAGAAGACGGTACTATTATGCATTTTGATATTCTAGTTCCTGATAATTTAACCAATAAGGAAACCATATTTAATTTTGGAATAAATTACCTAAGGACAAAATCTTTCAAAACTGGACAATTGACTTCAAATGAATGTCGCCTGTGTCATATTGAGCAAGCTACAGAAGAAATAGTCTCATCAATTGCAAACAAAGGTTATTTCATCATAGAAATGGAGAATTGTAATTAATTTAATTAGGATTACTAACTTTGCCTGTCGAACTAATTTCGGCAGGCTTTTTTATGAAGGAAAGTACATTTAACCCGGCACAACAGGAAAAAGACATTTCAAGTAAAATCGTTGCAGGAATGGAACGCATTTCTGAAGTGTTTAAAATCTTGTTATGGGAAAAAGCTAAACTGGTTGGCTTAAGTCCAATTCAAATTCAGATACTCATATTCATAGCTTTCCACAAACAGAGTCTATGTAATGTTAGCCATCTTGCAAAAGAGTTTAACGTAACAAAACCAACCGTTAGTGATGCGATTAGGGTTCTGGACAAGAAAGGACTTATTCTAAAAGATTTTTCATCATCAGATAGTCGCAGTTATTCAATTACACTGTCCGAATTAGGAACTGGAATAGTTTCTGAAACTTATAATTTCTCATATCCACTAAAAAAACAAATTGATGGTTTTTCACCATCAGAATTAGAAAGTCTATTTGGAACTTTAAGTCAACTGATTTACAAATTAAATCGAAACGGAATTTTAACCGTGCAGCGAACTTGTTATGGATGTAAGTTTTATGAAAAAGACAATGAAAATGATTATTGTAGTTTATTGCAAAAAGAATTATCAAATCAAGAAATCCGATTGGACTGTCCAGAATATGAGGAAAAAGCAAGTAGTTAACCCCGCGCTATATGCGACAGCTGCGCAAGCAATGCACAGGTAATAGCATTAGTGTCTAATTTTAGGGAAATATATATCACTTCCATTTTTGAAAATGAATATAATATCAATAAGAGAAAATCCAGAATACAAAGATATTGCCATAAAGTACTTTCAACAAAGTTGGCCTAGCGTGTTACCAAAAATATATGAGGACTGTATAACGCATAGTATAGAAGCAAGGAATTTTTTACCACAATGGTACTTACTTGAAAAAAGAGATAAAATAATTGGTTGTGCGGGGCTTATAACAAATGATTTTATAAGTCGTGGAGATTTATATCCATGGATTTGCGCAATATTTATTGATGAAAAGCACAGAGGTAATGCTTTTGGCTCGTTACTAATTGAAAAGGCACGAACGGACACCAAAAAAGCAGGATTTGGACATTTATATTTGTGTACCAGCCATATCGGATTTTATGAAAAGTATAATTTCGAATATATTGGTCAAGGATATCATCCTTGGGGTGAGGAATCCAGAATTTATGAGTTGGAAATAAAATAAAAACGCCATACAACAACAACGTATAGAAGAAATAGGGGTTTAGTTACTTACTTAAACCGCTATTTTATTTAATTAAACTATATTGTTATCTGAAAAATAGTAGCTTAAAATTCGCCACCTCTGCTTTGCGGATTTTGCACCAAGCATGGTCTTAGATTTAATTATGAGAAAAACCCTGATATTATTAATTGTAGTTCTAACTTCAAATTTAACCCAGGCGCAGTTTATTAAAGAAAAATCCATTAACGCACAAATTGGATATGGATTAAGTACTCCCAATAATAGTCTTGATGAAGTTGTTGATGATGGTTTTTTTGCTCAGGGAGAATTAGTGCTTAAAGTTGCTTCTTGGGTGGAATTTAGACCTTACGCCGGCCTTATTTTAACAAGTTCAGATGGAAGAGATCTAAATAACAATCCAACAGATGAAAAGGCCGAATCTAAAGCTTTTTTACTTGGTGGAAAAGCTAGAGTTAGAGCACCAATTCCCTGGGTTGCCCCATATGTCGAAATTGGAATAGGGACTTCTATTGGCAAATTTGAAACGCTTACAGCATTTGACAATATTGACAAAAGCGGTATTATTTACCATATCCCTTTTTCACTTGGGCTTGAATTGGGAAAAAATAATACTTTCGATTTAGGATTTACCTATTACTTTCAGCCATCGGTTGAACAATATGTTGGAGCATTTGCAGTTGGAATCACGTTTCCGCTCAAAAATTAAAAAAATCTGAAAATTGGAATACTGTTTTTAGTTCTCACCGAGAACCTACAAAGTGTTTTATAAAAACTAGCCCTCCTCTTTCTATTCCGTATTTTTGACAAATGCCCAACTACGACTACATTATTATTGGTGCTGGTGCTTCTGGATTGCTTTTGGCAGATGCTATGGGCAAAGACAATTTCTTTGCTAGTAAATCCATTTTACTTCTAGATAAAGACGCCAAAAAAACTAATGATCGTACTTGGTGCTTTTGGGAAAAAGGTAATGGTGATTTTGATGCTATAATTCACAAAAAATGGCCGCAAATCTTTTTTGCTGGCCAAGAATTAAAGCTATCTTCTGATATAGCTCCGTACACTTATAAAATGCTAAAGGGGATTGATTTTTACAGTCATTATTTAGATAAAATAAAACGCAATCCTAACATTACTTTTCTTCAGGAAAAAGTAATCTCCGTACTAGAAAAGAAAAGTCAAGTTATTGTTAGCACCCAAGAAAATCAGTTTCTAGGAGGACATGTTTTTAATAGCATCTTTGATTATCAAAAACCTTTAAATCAGAAAAAATACCCTGTGCTACAACAGCACTTTTTAGGATGGTTTATTAAGACGGATAGGTCAGTTTTTACTGAAAATGAAGCTACTTTTATGGATTTCTCTATTCCACAAAAAGGGAATACCCGTTTTATGTATGTGCTTCCTTTCTCAGAAACCGAAGCATTGGTAGAATATACCCTATTTTCTGAGCATGTTTTAGAAAAAAAGGAATATGAAACTGCTATAGAATCTTATTTGAAAGAAAAATTGAAGGTCTCTAGCTACTCCATTACAGCGGTAGAAAAAGGAAATATACCTATGACTTGTTTTAATTTTTCAAATGCTAATTCTGACCGTATTTTACATATTGGAATTGCAGGTGGTTGGGCTAAGTCTAGTACTGGCTATACTTTCTATAACTCAAGCAAGAAAGTTAGGGAATTGGTTTTGCATCTAAAGTCCAATAAGTCGCTATCCAAATTTTCCGAAAGAACACGTTTTTGGTATTATGATTTATTGCTGTTGGATATTCTACAAAGTGATAATCACTTGGGAGGTTCCATTTTTGAAGCCATGTTTAAAAAAAGAAAACCACAGCTGATACTAAAGTTTTTAGATGAAGAGACCACATTCTGGGAAGAGCTTCAAATTATTTGGTCTTGTCCTAAATGGCCCTTTATTAAAGCGCTATTTAAAAGAATGTTTTAAACCGTTCTTTTCATCAAATTCTCTCCAAATACTCTCAAGATTTCTTTACGCTCCTCAGACAACCTAATTTGATTAAGACAAGTGAATGCTCGTTGCGTATACTTTTCAATTTCCTTCTTTGTAGCATCCACAGAACCACTTTGTGCAAATACATTTTTTATAGCTTCAATTTTTTCAGTTGCATCTGTAGGAGCAATGGAATATAAATGAAGTAAAGTTTCCTTTTCTGAGGGACTACTTAATTCCAAAGCCCTTAGGTATAGGAATGTCTTTTTATTTTCAATAATATCTCCACCTACCTGTTTGCCAAAAGTTTCTGGGTTTCCAAAAGCATCTAAATAGTCGTCTTGTAATTGAAAGGCAATCCCAAGGTTTCTGCCAAACTCATACACTAAATCTTGATTCTCTTTTGATGTAGCTGTAATAATAGCCCCCATTTTCATTGCAGCAGCCACCAATACCGCAGTCTTGTACTCGATCATTTTTAAGTACTCCGCAATAGTTACATCATCTCTGGTTTCAAAGTCTACATCATACTGCTGTCCCTCACACACCTCAATAGCAGTTTTGCTAAAAAGCTGTACCAATTCTTTAAATGCATCTCCAGCATAATCTTCAAAAAACTGATATGAATTTATAAGCATCGCATCTCCAGAAAGAATACCGGTATTTATATCCCATTTTTCATGTACCGTGGTTTTGCCTCTTCGTATTGGAGCATCATCCATAATATCATCATGAACTAAAGAAAAATTATGAAACACTTCAACCGCTAAAGCCGCATCTAATGCTTTTGTATAATCTCCACCAAACAAATCCGTAGTAAGTAGTGTTAGTACTGGTCGCAATCGCTTGCCTCCAAGTCCTAAAATATAACTGATAGGCTCGTATAGGTTTTTAGGGTCTTTAATTTGGGTTTTCTCTTCAAGATATTTAATGAACTCTGTTCGATAGAATTCTGTGGAATGCATGCTTTGGTTTTTAGCAAAAATACGTTCATTGTTACAAATAGCTATCCTAAGCGTCAAATTGGCGAAGAAAAATTGCTTTACATGCAATAGATTTAAAATCCGTCGTCTTTATTAATGAAGACCAATAGAAAAAACCATTAATGGTTTCTGGAAAAGAAAACAACAACCTAAACAAATTCTTTAAAGAAGAATACAGCTCGCTTAAAGGGTATGTGCGTTCAAAAATTGAACATACAACAGAGAGCGATGCCGAAGATATTATCCAGGATGTTGCCCTAAGAATATTCTCGAGACCTACAGATGCTTTACCAATAAATAATATTGGTGGGTTTGTTTATAGCGCAATAAGAAATAAGATTATTGATGTAATGCGTATTAGAAAAGAACGGATTTATGATGAAAAAACTTTAGAACAACTATGGACAGAATTTGCGGATATTTTTTACGCGGGTTCTTCTCAAGAATATTCCGAAGAACTAAAGAAAACACTAAAGGAAGCCATCCTAAAATTAAAACCGGCCTATAGGGATATCATAGTTGCTGTAGATTTTGAAGGCTATTCCTACCGAGAAATTTCTGAAGAAACCGGAATAGCTCAGGGTACTTTAATGTCCAGAAGGCACAGGGCATTGTCATTATTATTAAAAAACTTAGACGTAGAAAAAGAAATATAAAATTAGAATTATGGAGTATAAAAATAGTGTTGAACAGCGTATGGAACAAAAAATGAAGTATTACGTAACCAAGGTAGTTAAGGTAATCTTCTTTATTATTCTTGGAATAGCAATTGCTTTTCTAGTAGGGTATATTGTTATGCGATTATGGAACTGGTTAATGCCAGATCTCTTTGGATTACCACAAGTAGGCTATTGGCAAGCGATTGGCATCTTACTACTTGCAAAAATAATTTTTGGCTTTGGAGGTGGCGATGGTCCAAGCAGTAAAAAAAACAAGTCAAAAAAATGGTCCAAAAACAAAAAGTGTGATTCCTTAAGAAAAGATTTTTCGGAATGGAAACATTATGATGCTTTCTGGAAAGAAGAAGGTGAAAAAGCATATCAAGATTATATAAGTCGCAAGGAAAATGATACACTCGAAGAATGAAAGAGAAAAAAAAGACTTAAATGGGCGGAAACCAAAGTATCAACACAAAGCTTTTTTCTGGAGTTTAAGTAGCAATTCTACAGTTCAGTCCAATTCTGAAACACAAAACCGTATTAATACAGAAGTTTGTATTGTGAAAACAAAAAATTAAGAGTTTGTTAAAAAAATGTAAAACTTAGGAAACTTTTTTTGTTTTTAAAGTTTCCATCTTACATTTGCCCTCAGGTATGAGAGAAAAAATCTTACATAAGGCAACAGACCTCTTTTTAAGTTTAGGGTTTAAAAGTGTGACAATGGATGATTTGGCCAATGAGATGGGTATTTCTAAGAAAACCATCTATTCACATTTTGAGAACAAGACAAAATTGGTTGAAGAAACAACCATGAATCTCTTCTCGGTTATTGCTAACGGAATTGATCACATAATTTCCCAAAAACACAATCCAATTGAAGAACTCTATGAGATAAAGAAATTTGTAATGTCACGCCTTAAAGACGAAAAGGCCTCGCCACAATACCAACTTCAAAAGTATTATCCGAAAATCTTTGAATCTCTTAAAAGCAAGGAGTTCTGTGTAATGCAAGACTGTGTAGTTGATAATGTAAAAAGAGGAATTGAAATTGGCATTTATCGTGAAAACCTTGATGTTGAATTTGTGGCTCGCATTTATTTTGCGGGAGCTATAAGTCTTGGTGACCATGATCTTTTTCCAAATACCATGTTTACCAAAATACAACTTGAAGACTATTATCTAGAATATCATTTACGAGGAATCGTAACCCCAAAAGGAAGACAAATATTAAACAAAATCATCAATTCAAACCAAGAATAAATGCAAAAAATCAATCTAGTACTTATCGTACTATTACTTCCATGGTCTATCTTATCGCAAGATAGCGACCATAGTTATAATTTAGAAGAGGCTGTAGGTTATGCTTTGGAACATAACTACAGTGCTATAAATGCAAGTAGAGATCTTGTAGATGCGCAAAAACAGAAATGGGAAACTATAGCAACCGGGCTACCACAGATAAGTGGGACGGTTAATTACCAAAATCAGCTAAAACAACAAGTAGTGCAACTACCTGGTGAAATAGCAGGTGGTGATCCAGGAACCTTTGTGGAGGTGGTTTTCGGTCAGCCGCAACAGATGATTGCAACAGGTACCTTACGGCAACAGATTTTTGACGGTTCTTATATTGTAGGCGTACAAGCAACCAAAGCATTTTTAGATTTTAGTAAAAACAATAAAGAAAAAACAGACCTAGAAGTTCGCAAGGCTGTTGTTGAGGCTTACGGAAATGTTCTACTAGCCCAAGAAAGTGTTTCTATTCTTGAGAAGAATAAAGAAACCCTTGATAAAAATCTGTTCGAAACTGAAAAAGTTTTTGAAAATGGTTTGGGCGATGAAGAAAGCGTTGATCAACTAAAAATTACACTATCCTCTATAGAAAACCAGCTAAAAAATGCGCTCCGTTTAGAAAAAATAACGCTACAAATGCTGAATTTAATGATGGGCCTTTCTATAGATTCACCTACTGTATTGACGGAAGATTTAGATATGCTTACGAAAAAGCAAATAGCCCCAAGTCTTCTTGACACTAACTTTGTTATGGAGAACAATATAGACTATAAACTAGTTTATAACTTAAACGAACAACGAGAATTAGAATTAAAATTGGCCAAAAGCAGAGCTTTACCAACGCTAAATGCTTTTATAAATTATGGTGGACAATCTTTTGGTGATGACTTTAGTTTTTTACGAAGCGGGCAACAGTGGTTTGGTTTTTCAACGTTTGGTGTAGATTTAAACGTTCCAATTTTTAGTTCACTAGGGCGCAGCGCTAGTACCCAACGTGCAAAAATTGCTTTCGAAAAAGCCAAAACCCAACTCACCGAAACTCAAGAACAAATTAGATTACAATTAGAGAGCGCCAAAAGCGATTATATATTGGCTATTGAAGAATATGGTACTTCAAAAGAGAATCTAGCTTTAGCAGAACGAATAGAGGGCAAAAATCAAATTAAATATACAGAAGGTTTGGCAACAAGCTTTGAGCTTCGTCAGGCACAAACACAATTATATGCTACCCAGCAAGAGTATTTACAATCAATGGTAAATGTAATTAATCGTAAAACAGCTCTTGAAATCGTACTTAATCAATAATCAAAAGACTAAACATAAATTAAAATGAGAAACATATTCTATTTAGTAACCATAACCATCTTGCTATCTTCTTGTGGAGGAGGTTCAGATGCATCAACAGAAAGTTTAATTGCTGGTAAAGATGTAAATGCTATACGTGCAAAAAGAAATGAAATTGTAACTCAGCAGAAAACACTAGAAAAAGAAATTCAGCAGTTGGATTCTGCTATTGCAACATTAGATGATAAAGCCAAGTTTCCGCTAGTGACTACGTTTTTGGCTAAAACTGAAAAGTTTGACCATTATTTAGAATTACAAGGAGATGTAATGACTAAACAGAACGTCCTTATCTATCCAGAAATGCCAGGCACTTTGTATCGGGTTTATGTGAAAAAAGGTCAGAAAGTAGCTAAAGGGCAATTATTAGCAGCAATTGATGATGGGGGGCTTTCTAGTCAGCTAGCTCAAATGAAGACACAGTCAGAATTGGCTAAAACCACTTTTGAACGTCAAAAAAGGCTTTGGGAGCAAAATATTGGTTCAGAGATTCAGTACTTACAGGCAAAAACTACTTATGAAGCTCAGGAAAGTGCCGTAAAGCAAATGCAGAGTCAAGTAGCTAAATCAACCATTAGGGCTCCTTTTTCGGGAATTATTGATGATGTTATTAAAGATCAAGGAACCGTTGTAAATCCAGGGCCTGGCTCAGAAGTGTTTAGAATTGTGAACCTATCCAATATGTATATTGAAGTAGAGGTTCCTGAAAGTCATTTACCAAATGTAGTTCCCGGTAAAGATGTAAATGTATATTTTCCAGTTCTTGGGGATAGTGTAGCTACTAAAATTCGTCAAACAGGGAATTTTATTAACCCAAGCAACCGTTCTTTTACAGCGGAAATTCCCGTTCCAAATAATGGTGGGAAGGTAAAACCTAATCTTTCTGCAAAAGTTATGATTAACGATTATACCAACGAAGAGGCAATTCTTATTCCTCAAAGTATAGTTTCAGAAAATGCCAAAGGAGAGCAATATGTATATGTTGTAGACAGCACTGGTGTTGAAACAGAGGCGACCGCAAAAAAAGCAATTATTACTACTGGGAAAACGCAAGGCGATTATGTTGAAGTGCTTTCTGGTATTTCTAATGGTGACGGAATTATTGATGAGGGAGCAAGGAGTGTAAAAGAAGGGCAAAAAGTAAAAATCAAGAATAGCTAATAGCCAAAGATTAAGATATGAGCAAACAAAAGAAAAAAGTTGACAAAGAATTTAAATTGTCTTCATGGGCTATTGACAATAAAACAACAATGTATGTTTTAATTGCCTTGATTCTCTTTTTAGGAGCATCCGCCTATTTTAGTATGCCTAGGGAAAATTTCCCTGAGATAAAGGAAACCAAAATTTATATTAGTTCTATATATCCTGGTAATACTGCAGAAGATATTGAAAAGTTAATCACTGACCCTTTAGAAGATGAATTGAAAACAGTAAGTAATGTTGTTGAAATCACTTCCACTTCACAAGAGGACTACTCTATGATAGTTGTAGAGTTTGATGAGAGCATTGCCGTAGAAGCTGCCAAACAAAAAGTAAAGGATGAAGTAGATAGCAAAACCTCCGGTGAAGATTGGCCTACTTTTAATGGGGCAAAAGTAGAACCAAGTGTGTTTGACTTAAGTATTTCTGAAGAGACGCCAATACTAAATATTAATATTTCTGGAGATTATCCGGTAGATAAACTCAAAGAGTATGGGGAATATTTAGAAGATGAAATAGAAGGCTTACAAGAAATAAAACAAGTTGATATCCGTGGAGCTCAAGAAAAAGAAGTTGAAGTCGCCGTAGACATTTACAAGATGATGGCTGCTCAAGTTAGTTTCGATGATATTATAAATACGATTAGCAGAGAAAATATGACCACTTCTGCTGGTAATCTTATTACCAGTGGGCAACGAAGAACTATTAGAATTGTAGGAGAGATAGATGAACCTGAAGAACTGGAAGATTTTGTGGTTAAATCTGAAAACAATAATCCTATATACCTTAAAGATATTGCTATAGTTAGCTTTAAAGAAGAAGATAAAACTACTTATGCCCGAGAGTTTGGGAATCCAGTTGTAATGCTTGATGTTAAAAAGCGAAATGGTAAAAACATGGTCGCTGCTGCTGAGCAAATAGAAGTAATAGTAGCTAATGCGATTAAAAATGTATTTCCACAAGATTTAGAAGTTACCATAGCCAATGACCAATCATCTAAGACTATTGGACAGGTAGATGATTTGGTAAATAATATCATCTTTGGGATTATCCTTGTAGTTACTGTTTTGATGTTCTTCTTAGGTTTTAAAAATGCCTTATTTGTTGGTTTTGCAATCCCTATGTCTATGTTCATGTCTTTAATGATTTTGAATCTTTTTGGCTATACCATGAATACGATGATTCTTTTTGGATTAATCATGGGATTAGGAATGCTTGTGGATAATGGTATTGTAGTAGTTGAAAACGTCTATCGTTTAATTGAACAAGAAGGCATGAGTCGCGTTGAAGCTGCTAAAAAAGGAATTGGTGAAATAGCTTTCCCTATAATAATTTCAACATTAACTACCGTTGCAGCATTTGTTCCGCTTGGTCTTTGGCCTGGTGTTATGGGGCAGTTTATGAAGTACTTTCCTATTACACTTTCAGTTGTTTTAGGCTCATCGTTATTTGTGGCAATCTTCTTTAATTCTGTTCTAGTATCCCAATTTATGACTACGGAGGATAAAGACATGCCCTTAAAACAGATTATTAAAATCACGGCAATAGTTGGTGCAATTGGTCTATTAATCACCATTTTTGGTGGTGCCTATCGTGGCTTAGGAACATTAATGTTATTTACTGCCGTAATGCTTTGGGTTTATAGATTATTCTTAAGAAAGTGGGCTAATGGTTTCCAAACAAAAGTGCTACCAAGATGGGAAAGGTTCTATGAAAAAATTCTAGGGAAAGCTCTAGCTGGAAGAAGACCCATTTTTATAACAATAGGAACATTTGTATTACTGTTCTTGGCATTTGCAGGCTTTGGCGCTTCTGTTGGAAGTCAACGTACCAAGGTAGAGTTCTTCCCAGATAATACTCCTAATCAGATTGTTGTTTATATAGAGTATCCAGAAGGTACAGATATTGCAAAAACCAATAGTATAACTAAGGACATAGAGGAACGTGTCTATAAAGTAATACAAGAAGATTCTTATAGAAACGGTGATTATAATTTTCTAACAGAAAGTGCTGTATCACAAGTTGGAGAAGGTGCTGGAAACCCATTTACAGATGGTGGTTCGGCAGCTGAGATGCCGCATCGTGGTAAAATAACCGCTACCATGCGCGAGTATAAGTTTAGAGAAGGAGCAGATAGTAAAGAGCTGCTGAAAAAGGTGCAAATGGCCGTTAAAGATGTCTATCCTGGAGTGGCTATTTCTGTGGAGAAAGACCCTGTTGGTCCTCCGGCTGGTTATCCGATAAATATAGAACTAGAAGGTGATGATTATTCTGAGTTGATTGTAGCTGCAGAAAAGATGCGTAATTATATTAATTCTAAAAATATTCCTGGAGTTGATGAACTTAAGATCGACGTAAATAAGTCTAAACCTACAATGCTTGTAGCAGTTGATCGAAAGAAAGCGGGGGAATTAGGTGTTGCAACTGGTCAAGTAGGACAACAACTCCGTAATTCTATTTTTGGAGCAAAAGCCGGTATCTATAAAGAAGATGGAGAAGATTATGATATCTATGTTCGTTTTGATGAAGAAAACAGATACAATACAAGTGCAATATTTAATCAGAAAATCACTTTTAGAGATCAATCTTCAGGTCAAATTAAAGAAGTTCCTATTTCTGCTGTAGCCAAACAAGCAAATAGTTCAGGGTTTAGCGCAATTAAGCATAGAGATGTGGAGCGTGTAGTTACTGTCTATTCTGCATTAGCTCCAGGCTTTACAGATGCTGCTGCTATTGTAAGTCAAATTCAGAATGAAATGGATAACTTTTCTGGAATACCATCCGACATTAAGGTGGATTACACTGGCCAAATTGAAGAGCAAAATAAGCAAATGGCATTTTTAATGGGCGCCTTTTTTACTGGACTTGGGCTAATCTTTTTTATTCTAATATTTCAGTTTAACTCTATATCTAAGCCAGGTATTATTATGTTAGCAATTTTCTTAAGCTTAATAGGTGTATTTGGCGGTATTGTCGCTACTGGCAGTGCCTTTGTGATTATGATGACCATGATGGGGATTATTTCTTTAGCAGGTATTGTAGTTAATAATGGTGTTGTACTATTAGATTATACGCAATTATTAATTGATAGAAAGAAAGTAGCCTTGGAATTAGAAGAAGATGAGTTTTTAAACAAAGCAGATTTTATCGAAGCGGTTGTAAAAGGAGGAAAAGCTAGATTACGCCCAGTATTATTAACTGCAATTACAACAATCCTAGGCCTAATACCGCTAGCTACAGGTTTCAACATCAATTTCTTTTCCCTATTTAGTAAGTTTGATGCTCAAATATATTTTGGTGGAGATAATGTTATTTTTTGGGGGCCTTTAGCTTGGACAGTAATTTACGGTCTTCTAATTGCTACCTTCCTAACGCTAATTGTTGTACCAATTTTATTTAGTCTAGTTTACAAACTTAAACTAAGGGTTTACAAAAGAAGAATTCGTAAAGTTGAAAAAGAGAAGCAAGATTTAGATATGGCTGCCTAGTTGAATATAATATCTAAATAAAAAAAGCCCCGTGAAGAAAACATCACGGGGCTTTTTTATCTTAATTAGTTTCTTATTTATCTACAGATACTACTTGAGAATTGTTCCAATCTTTTACATATGCAATCTTGTTATCTTGAAAATCAACTTCTTTCAAAATATCTCCTTTCCAAAAAAACCATTTCCCTGCTCTTATTCCATTTTCATACTTACCCGAAACAATTTTCTTCCCTTCAGTATTGTACATAAACCATTGACCATGCAATTTGTTATTTAGCATATAACCAGTTTGAGCTATTTCTCCATTATCATGGAAATAAGTCGCCTTAATCATTTTACCTACTTTTTCAAAAGTTGGTTTTATATCTTGAGCTGACATTGCAACTGAGAATAATACTGCTAACATTAATATCGCTTTCTTCATCATTTTGGGATTTAAATTCTTACTCCTTTACATTAACGATACAAACATACAATTATTTTACCTTAAATACATATTTAGATAACATATTATTTACATTAAATTTACATTAAACATATATATAATTGATTATCAGAAATTTAAATTTTTAAAAAGAATTTTTTTACAGGTAATAAGAATGTATAAACGGAAGGAAAGTTTCGGTAAATGGTTCTCTTAATTCTAAGCTTTATACTCTTACGATTATACTTAATAGAAAACCAACGCAATATTCTTTATGATGAAAACCTACGAACTCATTACCTTTGCAGCTTATAAAAATAGCACATGTACAGAAGTCATACTTGCGGTGAATTAAACACTTCGAATATTGGAACAGTAGTAACTTTAAGTGGTTGGATTCAAAAAATTCGTGATAAGGGTTTTGTAGCATGGATAGACCTTAGAGACCGTTACGGAATTACACAACTTGTTTTTGACGAAGACCGTACTCCAAAGGAACTTCTTAACCAAGTAAGGTCTTTAAGCCGCGAAACTGTAATTCAAGCAAAGGGTAAAGTTATTGAGCGTGCTTCTAAAAATACAGCTATTGCTACAGGTGAAATTGAAGTACTGATTACAGAGTTACATGTTCTTAACGAATCCTTATTACCTCCTTTTACCATTGAAGATGAAACTGATGGTGGTGAAGATATTCGTATGAAATACCGCTACTTAGATATTAGAAGAAATCCTGTAAAGGAAAACCTCATCTTTAGACACAAGGTATCTATGGAGGTTAGAAGGTACCTTTCAGACCAAGGTTTTATTGATGTTGAAACTCCTTATTTAATAAAATCCACTCCAGAAGGTGCTCGTGATTTTGTGGTTCCAAGTAGAATGAATGAAGGACAGTTTTATGCATTACCACAATCCCCTCAAACCTTTAAACAGTTATTGATGGTTGGTGGTATGGATAAATACTTCCAGATAGTAAAGTGCTTTAGAGATGAAGACTTAAGAGCTGATAGGCAACCTGAATTTACGCAGATTGACTGTGAAATGGCTTTTATTGAGCAAGAGGACATCTTAAACACATTTGAAGGACTAACAAAACACTTACTCAAGGAAATTAAAGGGGTTGAAATTGAGAACTTCCCAAGAATGACTTTTGATGAGGCTATGAAACGTTATGGGAATGACAAACCTGATATCCGTTTTGGAATGGAGTTTGGCGAACTTAATAATGTTGCACAACACAGAGATTTTAATGTTTTTAATTCAGCCGAGCTGGTAGTTGGCATTGCAATTCCGGGCGGAAATAGCCATACCCGAAAAGAGATTGATAAGCTAGTAGATTGGGTAAAAAGACCGCAGGTAGGTGCTTTAGGAATGGTTTATTGCAGATGCAACGAAGACGGTTCCTATAAATCTTCTGTAGATAAATTTTACAATCAGGAAGACTTGGCCAAATGGGCAGAAGCTACGGGAGCCAAACCTGGTGATTTAATTTGTGTACTTTCCGGTGATAAAACCAAGGTACGTGCGCAGCTAAGTGCTTTACGGATGGAAATAGCAGAACGATTAGGCCTCCGTAAGGCGGATGAATTTGCACCACTATGGGTTATAGACTTTCCTCTTCTTGAGTTAGATGAAGAAACAGGTAATTACCACGCCATGCATCATCCTTTTACCTCTCCAAAACCCGGGCAATTAGAATTGTTAGATTCCAATCCCGGAGAAGTTAAGGCAAATGCTTATGATTTAGTTTTAAATGGAAATGAGATTGGTGGAGGTTCTATTCGTATTCACGACAAGGAAACACAAGCAATAATGTTTAAGCATTTAGGTTTTACTCCAGATGAAGCAAAAGAGCAGTTTGGGTTCTTAATGGATGCCTTCCAATATGGAGCTCCCCCACATGGAGGAATTGCATTTGGTTTGGATAGACTGGTATCCATATTAGGCGGACAAGAGACAATACGCGATTTTATCGCTTTTCCAAAAAATAATAGTGGTAGGGATGTTATGATAGATGCCCCTGCAAACCTTGATGATGAACAATTAAAGGAGCTAAATTTAAAGTTAGATTTATAACTCAGATTCTTTTAGCCCTTTACTACTTTGATTTTTAATACTTTTATTAAGAATCGTAATTCATATGCCTAACACCAAAGGCTTGCTAAAAAGGTTTTTAAAATGGAGGTATAAAAATATCTCCAACAAAACTTTCGTGCACTTAATGAGCCTATTTGTAGGGCTAATTTCTGGACTTGCAGCAGTAACTTTAAAAAACCTTACTTTTTTTATTCGTTCCTCCTTAGAAAAAGGAATCGTAGTTTCTGAAAATCAACTTTACTTTATCCTTCCAGTTATTGGATTAGCACTAGTTTACTTGTACGTAAAATATGTACACAAACACCCTTTGGGGCATGCGGTTTCCTCAATTCTCTTTTCACTTTCTAAAAACAAAGGCTTACTCGCTCTAAAGAAAATTTATACCCCTTTAATAACCGCTCCATTAACAGTGGGTTTTGGTGGTTCTGTAGGGTTATTGGGTCCTGCTGTTGAATCCGGATCTGCTTTAAGTTCTAACATAAGTCGTTTATTTCATATTGATGCAAAAACTCGATCATTACTAATCGCTTGTGCATCCGCTGGTGCAATAGCATCCATATTTCAGTCTCCAATTGCCGCTATAGTATTTGCCGTAGAAGTATTTAGTTTAGATTTTACAATGCTTTCTGTCCTTCCACTCCTTTTAGCTTCAATTTCAGGAGTATTAACTTCCTATTTCTTTTTAGGTAATGAAGTCCTCTTCAATTTTTCACTAACTGAAGGTTTTGAATTAAATGACACCTTGTTTTATGTTCTTTTAGGAATAGGCACCGCTTTTGCATCCATCTATTTTACTAAAATGTATTTTAGAATACTGAAGATTTTTGAACCGCTAAAAAGTCCTAAATACCGACTTTTGGTAGGTGGAATTGCTATTGGAATCATGCTTTATTTTATTCCTCCACTATATGGAGAAGGTTTTGGATTTATTAATAATCTTTTAGAAGGGAACCATATTGAAGCCTTGGGCAAAACCCCTTTTGACGCTCATTTAGATAATATTTGGATTGTTATTTTACTACTATTTGGGATTACGGTTTTTAAAGCAATCGCAATGACAACTACTTTCGCGGCAGGTGGTGCAGGTGGGGTTTTTATTCCAACCATGGTTATGGGGAGTGCTCTTGGAAATGTTGTAGCTAAAGTGATTAACAACCTTGGTTTTGGTTTTGAAGTATCTGAAAGCAATTTTACATTAATAGGTATGGCTGGCCTAATAGCTGGTGTAATTCATGCGCCCTTAACAGCAATATTTCTTATCGCAGAAATTACGGGAGGTTATGAACTCTTTGTCCCTCTAATGATAACTGCATCCATTTCGTACCTAATTACAAAGAATACACTGGATTATACTATTTACACCAAAGAATTGGTTCAACAAGGCGCATTATTGACTCATAATAAAGACCAAACTGTATTAACATTATTGCAGTTGGATGATGTTATTGAAACCAACTTTAAAACCGTAATGCCAGAAATGACTTTGGGAGAAATGCTACACAAATCGGTCTCTAAATCAACTCGAAATATTTTTCCTGTTCTGGATATGGATAAAAAAATGCAAGGCATTGTACTTTTAGATGATATTAGGGAGTTTATGTTTAATACTGAAATGTACGATAGTACTTTTGTAAAGGATTTAATGCATGCCCCACCAGAATATATATTTTATGCTGAAGATTCTATGAAACAAGTAATGACAAAGTTCCAAGATAGTGGCGCTTGGAATTTACCCGTAATCAAAAATGGAAAATATGTGGGTTTTATTTCCAAGTCTAAATTATTAACTGCCTACCGGAGAAAATTAATTAATTATTCCAGTTAAAAATGAAAATTAAATACATCATAGTGCTAATAGTTATCGCATCTTTTGTGGCTATCGTTTATGGTTTTTCATTAAAGCCCGACGATGAATTCTTAGCAAATAAGTTTATTGGTTCTGGAACAGTTGGTCTTTTCTTAATTGCCATGCCTCTATTTCTTTATAAAGAGAGTAGAGGAAAAAAGATGAAAGATTACATGCTAACGAAGGAAAATATTGAAAAGATGCAAAAGAAAGAAAGGCAAAATACTGAAAATCAATAATTTTTAAAGAAAATTATCCTCTATTTCATACGCTTCTTAAGGAATTGTATTAACTTGAAGTTTTAAACATTTATTTTTTTTTAATGACTGGCACAGTAAAATTTTTCAACGAATCAAAAGGATTCGGTTTCATCACCAATGATGATACCGGAAAAGACATTTTTGTTCATGCGACAGCATTGAACGGCGTTCAATTAAACGAAGGCGACAAAGTAGAGTACCAAGAAGAAGAAGGAAGAAAAGGAATGGTTGCCGCACAAGTGCAGGTAATCTAATAAAATATTTTACTTGATTTAATTATTAACCCTGGCAGTTGCTAGGGTTTTTTATTGAGCAAATTTTGTTGCTAGTGTGTCGCACCAAGCTTGTCGAAGTGAAGACAAAAATCAGAAAAACGGGATTGTTGGGTATTTACTAATTTAAATTTCTCTTCTGAATAAAGAACCTTTTCAATAATTCTGAAGCTTCTTTTTCCAGAACACCAGAAACCACTTCTGTCTTAGGATGTAAAGATGTTCCCATTACGCTATAACCTCTTTCTAAATCTGAAGCAGCATATACAATTTTAGAAATTTGGCTCCAATACAGAGCTCCAGCACACATCTGGCAAGGCTCTAAAGTAACGTAGAGTGCACACCCAGACAAATACTTACCTCCAATAAAGTTAGCAGCAGAAGTAATGGCCTGCATTTCGGCATGGGCAGTAACATCATGCAACTGTTCTGTAAGGTTATGTGCCCTACCTATTATTCTATTCTTAGCTACAATTACAGCACCCACAGGAACTTCGCCCTGTTCAAAAGCTAATTCTGCTTCTTGCAATGCTTTCTTCATAAAGTAATTGTCATCAAAAGGTTCGACCATAATAAAACTTATTTCGCAATAGTAATTATTATAACTTTTTTAAACAAAAAAACCCTTTGCTTTCACAAAGGGTTATATTAATGAGTTGATTACTTTTATTCTTTCTCGTAATATACTTTATATGCATATTCTTCAGCTTCAATTTCTTCAGAATATACCAAAAAGTTACCTTCTACACTAAGTCCATCAGTTTCTACAAAGGCTTCAGCCTCACCAGGCTCATAGGTATACGTTTCTGTTTGACCGTTATAAGTATATTCTACTTGATAAATAACCAAAATGAATTTTTGACTATCAGAATTATATGCCCATTGACCACTACCTACAGAATTATCTTCATATTCCTCATAAATAGCTGAACATTCAGACGCCGAAGCTTCTTGGTCTAGTATTCTAGAAGCATCATTGGATGCAAACTCAAAAGTTCCATCTTCATTAAACGTGATAAAAGCATTTCCTGTAGTATAGCATGAATAACTTAACTGTATCATGTCTTGGTTATCACAAAAGAATTCGAATGGTTCTGAACAAGACTCTTCTCCAACTAAACTAGTACTTGTTTCACCAGCAAAAGTTTCTTCTTCTTTTACAAAATTCCATTTTCCAACTACCGCTGAGTTTCCTCCCCATGCTTCTACAGTAACACATACTTCTTGTGGTGCACTAATGTTCCCTTCAGCATCATAGACGCAGATTACATAACAAAATGTACCTGGTTCAATGTTAGCATTAAAATCAACATCTAATGTTCTTTCATCATTTTTAGAGGTTAAAAGAGTTTTATTCCTTTTGTTACCAAAGAATTTTCTTGCTGATTTCCCTGTTGATGAATTTGCATTCAAATCAATATCATAATAACTATCAGAAACACTGCCATCATCAGATTTAAACTGTAAATAGGCTCCAGTTACTGAAGCATCTGAATTAATAGAAACATTAAATCCTTCTCCTAATAATGCTACATTACTAGATGAAGATATGTCCAATGAAATTGACTCATTTGGTGTTGGAGGGGTACCGTCATTTTTAGTACCTCCTTGAATAACTACATTGTCTGCAACGTCGTTTGCCTGCAGTGATGTGTTTTCTAATTCCTCTATAGCTTGGTCATCATTACCCGATGTTTCATCTTTAGAACATGCGGCGAAAACTACCAATAGTGCTAATACAAGTGTTTTTAGATTGTTTTTCATGATTTGTTTAATTGTTTTCCATAAAACTATTATGATATAGTATCTGAAGAAAAACTTTGTTGTGAAACAATTAGGAAACTATCATCAAACTTCAAATAGTGTAGTTTTGCAATCTATATTACTTATTAAATGAATCTAAAATTCTTAGATAAGATTAATTTTCCTACTGACCTAAAACAATTAAAAAAGGGTCAACTTAGTTCCCTGTCCAAGGAACTTCGCAGTTTTATCATTGATATTGTTGCTACTAAAGAAGGACATTTAGGTGCTAGTTTAGGTGTGGTAGAATTGACGATTGCGCTACATTATGTTTTTGACACTCCCAATGATAAACTTATTTGGGATGTGGGTCACCAAGCATATGGACATAAAATTTTGACTGGTAGAAAAGAACTTTTTAAAACCAATAGACAACTAAATGGAATTAGTGGTTTTCCAAAACTAAGCGAAAGTGAATATGATGATTTTGGCACTGGGCATAGCTCTACTTCTATATCGGCTATTCTAGGTATGGCAATGGCATCCCAATTAAAAGGGGATTTAAACAAACAACATATAGCAGTAATTGGTGATGCTTCAATCGCTAGCGGAATGGCTTTTGAAGGTCTTAATCATCTTGGAGTTACTAATGCTAATGTGCTAATTATTTTAAATGACAACGCTATAGGAATTGACCCTAGTGTTGGGGCATTAAAAAAATATTTGACCAACGTAAAAAAGGGCGTAGCAAAAGACGAAAATATCTTTGAATGCTTAAATCTTAATTATTCCGGACCTATAGATGGGCATAACTTACCTCTTTTACTAGAAGAATTAGAACGTCTAAAGGCTCTCAACGGCCCTCGCCTTTTACATATAATAACCACCAAAGGGAAGGGACTAAAGCAAGCTGAGGAAAATCAAGTTGTATATCATGCTCCCGGAAAGTTTGATAAAAAAACTGGTGAGCTTCAAAAAAAGAACCAATCAAAAGAGCCTCCAAAATATCAAGATGTTTTTGGTCATACCATTGTAGCGCTAGCAAAAAATAACGCGAAAATTGTTGGCATTACACCGGCCATGCCAACAGGTAGTTCTCTAAAACATATGATGGAAGAACTACCAGAAAGAGCTTTTGACGTAGGCATTGCAGAGCAACATGCGGTAACATTAGCAGCTGGTATGGCAACCCAAGGTTTAATTCCCTTTTGCAATGTGTATTCCACTTTTCTGCAAAGAGCTTATGACCAGGTAATACATGATGTAGCCTTACAAAATTTACCTGTAATCTTCTGTTTAGATAGATCTGGTTTAGTAGGACAAGATGGTCCAACGCATCATGGTGTTTTCGATTTGGCTTATCTAAGATGTATCCCAAACCTCATTGTTTTTTCTCCAATGGATGAAATTGAATTGCGAAACATCATGTTTACCGCACAGGGAGGATTAAAAAATCCCATCGCAATTCGCTATCCACGTGGTAGAGGAGTAACCTTTGATTGGCAACAGCCTTTTTCCAAGGTTAAAATTGGTCAGGCAAGGACACTAAAAAAAGGAGGTAAGGTTGCGCTATTATCTTTAGGGCATATTGGAAATCAAATACAAAAAATCGTAAGCGAGAGTAAACATAGAGAAACTATAGGGCATTATGATATGCGATTTGTTAAACCCCTAGACAAAAGTTTACTGGATACTATATTTGAAAACTACGAACATCTAATAACAGTTGAAGACGGATGTAAACTAGGAGGGTTTGGAAGCGCTATTACAGAATATGCCAATACAAAAAACTACAAAGGGCATATAAAAGTTTTTGGAATAGATGATACTTTTATTGATCAAGGAACTATCGAAGAATTGTATGATATTTGTGGTCTTAATTCCCAAGCAATCATAAAATATCTTGATACCATTTTATAGAAATCTTACTATTCTTAAAATTGCTTTCCTTTTTTGTGGGACCCTTTGTTCTGCACAAAACAAGGTTCAAGATTCTATTGTTGTAGATACTTCAGAAATAGAGACTCATGTGATTCGATGGGAGCAAAAAAAAATAAAAAATATCTTACGCGGGGTAAAACTCCGTAGTCCAAAATATTCCTTTAATTCAACAAAGCCGTTACTCAAAAAACCTAAAAAATTTGTTCCAACTTCTTTCTGGGATAATAAAAACGAGTTTGGGGTTAATATTAATGAAGTAGCTTTTGTGAACTGGAATGCTGGGGGAGACAACTCTATTTCAGCACTTGGAAACCTAAATTTTGTTCGAAACTACAAGTTTAGATATATAAACTGGGACAATGAGTTACGTTTTCGCTATGGTATTAATGCTCAGGAAGGTAGAAAGTTGCGTAAAACAGATGATTTTATAAGGCTCTCTTCTACATTCGGTTTTCGAAAAGATACTATTACCAGTTGGTACTATTCCGTAAAAATGAATTTTAATTCGCAATTTTCAAATGGTTTTAAGTACCCAGATAGAAGCACTCCAATTTCTAGGTTTATGGCACCAGGCTATTTATTTTTAGGAGCAGGTACTTCATATATTCCTGAAGCAAAAAAATTTAATCTTTATATTTCTCCTTTTACACAAAAAGCAACTTTTGTTTTAGACGATAGACTTTCTCAACAAGGAGCTTTTGGTGTTGATGCCGGAAAAAATGTTTTCATGGAAATTGGTTTCTTAGTTACCAATACCTGGGAAAAAGAAGTGTTTAAAAATATCTCTTTAAATCATCGGATTAGTTTATACACGGATTATTTAAGAAGTTTTGGCAATATTGATTTGGACTGGGAACTGGCTTTTACATTTACCGTTAACGAAAATGTAAAAGCAAATATTGGCACACATCTTATCTATGATGATGATATAAAATTTGATGAGGTAGTAGCTGATGATGGGACTATTACTAACCCTGGTGAGCCCCGAATTCAGTTTAAACAATTCTTAGGGGTGGGCTTTAATTATTCGTTTTAAACGAAACTCCTTACAGTTGTTTCCCCATTAGCTTATTATGAATATAAACGGCAGCACTATCTGACAAACTTGCCACAAAACAGCTTGTGTTCAATAAAATATCATATACTGAAACAGTTGTATTTTGATATTTTTCTGGTAAAGAACGGATTAACAGTTTATCATAATTTGTCTCCCTATTTTCTTTCTTATTAATTAACGCTGTAGTGTATACTTCTAGAATATCTGAGATAATTTTATAGCCAGCAAGCTCTTTTTCTAAAACCTCCGGAGATTGATAAATTTTCTCAATACTGAGGTTAATAATATCTGCTATTTGAGCTTTATAGGCACTTTTATCTAGCAATGCAGTATCAAAATTTCCTTGTAATATTTCAGATTCGTTTTCTTCAAAAATGCGCGCTGCATCTTTTATAAGCGTACTTATGGCCAATGCTCTTAAATAACTCAACCTATCACTCATAGAGGTCATAGCCTGATACTTTTTTGTGTTGATGGTATCCTTTACCAACTTTATTAAATACTCTAACGCATATTCCTCTGAAATAAAGCCAAGGTTTATTCCATCCTCAAAATCGATTATTGTATAACAAATATCATCAGCTGCCTCAACTAAATATGTTAGTGGGTGACGATAATATCCTGTTTCTAAGTTATTATCATTACGTTTTAGCCCCAATTCATTTGCTAGTTCCAAAAAGAATTCCTTATCAGATTGAAAAAAACCAAACTTTTTGTCAATAATATTTTTTGTTGGTTTCTTGGGCAAAGATTCCTTGGGGTATTTCATAAATGCACCTAAAGTGGCATAGCTTAGTCGCAATCCTCCTTCTACCCCATTCCTAGATTCATTTAGTAGCTTAAACCCATTAGCATTACCTTCAAAATCAATTAGGTCTTGATATTCTTTCCCTGAAAGTTGCTCCTTGTATTTTTCTCCTTCCCCAGATTTAAAATAGGTCCCTATAGCTTTTTCACCACTATGGCCAAATGGGGGGTTTCCAATATCATGAGCCAAAGAGGCAGCTGCTACTATTGCGCCAAAATCATTAAACTGATACCCTTGCTCTTCCTTTAGAACAGGATATTTCTTTAACAGCATTTTACCAGCCACACGTCCTAGGCTTCTTCCAACAACGGAGACCTCTAAACTATGAGTTAATCTAGTATGTACAAACTCTTTTCTTGAGCCAACCTTAATTGGCATAGGTACTACTTGGGTTTTGTCTTGTAAACTTCTAAAAGCAGAAGAAAAAATAATGCGATCATAATCTACTTCAAATCCTAGGCGTGTTTCATCTTGAAGTTTTCTTAGCCTTTTATTAGTATCGCCAAATCTTTTTAATGAAAGTAAGTGCTCCCAATTCATCTAGGGTATAATTTTAGACCAAGATAAGCTCCTTTGTCTTTCTATCTGCTATTTTTAAAGGGTATTTGGTAACATTTTATTAACCTATATGCCAAATTATAATGGCATTTTTGCTTATTTTCAATTTATAATATGGGAGAAAATATCTACATTTTCATGGTTATCGCACTAGGCCTTTTGGCAATAACGGACTTGGTGGTTGGTGTAAGTAACGATGCTGTAAATTTTTTAAATTCTGCAATAGGTTCAAAAGCGGTTACTTTTAAAACGGTAATGATTGTAGCTAGTTTAGGAATTGCTTTTGGTGCTATGTCTTCTAGTGGAATGATGGAAGTTGCTCGTAAGGGAATTTTTAATCCTGGTGAATTTGTCTTCGAAGAGATCATGTTCATTTTTATGGCGGTAATGATTACGGATATTTTACTCCTCGATTTTTTTAATACCCTGGGAATGCCAACATCAACAACAGTTTCCATAGTTTTTGAACTATTAGGGGCTGCCGTTGCAATTTCACTGATTAAAATATATGGAATAGAAGGTAATTTTTCGGATTTAGCAAATTATATAAATACCGAAAAAGCAACTCAAATTATCTTTGGAATTCTCCTTTCTGTTTTTATAGCATTTACGATAGGGGCTTTAGTACAATTTATTTCAAGAGTTTTAATTTCCTTCCAATACAAAAATCAACCGAAATGGGTAGAATCCATATTTGGAGGTATAGCAATCACGGCAATTATATATTTTATAATCGTTAAAGGTCTAAAAAGCGCTGCAATATTTGACGAATCTATAACACAATTTATAAGTGAATCTCCAGAGCTTTTTATTGCGGGGAATCTACTATTTTGGACATTGCTGTCTTGGATATTTTCTACATTCTTAAAGTGGAATATCTACACAGTTGTAATTGTTTTAGGAACATTTGCTTTGGCAATGGCTTTTGCTGGAAACGACTTGGTGAATTTTATTGGCGTTCCCATTGCGGCTTTACAATCCTTTCAAGATTGGCAAGGGTCTGGAATAGCTGCCTCAGAATTTAATATGCAAGGTTTATCTGCTGCAGTTAGAACTCCTACACTATTATTATTACTCTCTGGAGGAATTATGGTAGTAACGCTTTGGTTTTCATCTAAAGCAAAAAGCGTTGTAAAAACCAGTGTAGATCTTGCAAGACAAGATGAAGGTGATGAGCGTTTTCAACCAAACTTTATTTCTAGACAAATTGTAAAGCTAAGTGTATCCGCTTTTGAGAGCTTTAGCACTATTCTACCTCCTTCATTCAAAAATAGGGTAGACAATAGATTTAAAGTTCCCTATACTTATGTGCCAAAAAACAAAGTTCAGGACATGCCTGCTTTTGACTTAGTGCGGGCTGCAGTAAATCTAATGGTAGCAAGTGTCTTAATATCTATTGCCACCTCCATGAAATTACCGCTATCAACTACATATGTGACTTTTATGGTAGCTATGGGAACCTCCTTAGCGGATCGTGCTTGGGGTGCAGAAAGTGCGGTTTACAGAGTTGCTGGAGTTTTAAACGTAATTGGCGGTTGGTTTTTTACTGCTTTTAGTGCTTTTACGGCTGCAGCAATTATAGCTACAATTTTACATTTTGGAGGATTTATTGCGCTTATAGTGCTTCTAGTTTTCGCAGCTCTTTTGTTATTACGTAACTATATAGTCCATAATAAGAAAACTAAAGTTACTAAAGCTGAAGATAGCCTTAGAAGAGCAGAAAGCAGCTCTATCCAAGGGGTAATTGAGGAAAGTGCAGATAACATTGGAAACGTTATAAATAGAAGTAATAAAATATATACAGGCTCTATTAATGGTCTGGCCAAACATAATGTTGACGACTTAAAAAAGAATAAGAAAAGAGTATCTAAACTTTCAAAGGAGGTGGACGGGCTACAAGACAACATTTACTATTTTATCAAAAATCTAGATGAATCTAGCGTAGGTGGCGCTAGTAATTTTTATTTAGTGATGCTAGGCCATCTGCAAGATTTAGCGCAGTCTTTAGAATATATTTCTAAGATTAGCTATACTCATGTGAATAACAACCATCGTAAATTAAAATACAATCAAATAAAAGAGCTAAAGGATTTAGATAATCATCTGGAAGAGCTTTTAAAAAATAGCTCGGATATATTTGGAACTCGGGATTTTCAGAAAATTGGGGCTCTTTTAAATAAAAAGCAATTTTATTTCGATTTAGTTTCCAATAAAATAGAACAACAAGTATCTAGAACACGAACGGAAGAATCTAGTCCTAAAAACACTTCCCTTTATTTTTCGCTATTAACGGAAAGTAAAGATGTGATTTCTTCTACCACTAAACTTTTGGAACTTTATTATACAGAACATGATAGCTCTGTTGAGCCCGCTCGTATTGAAAAATAATTTTATGCTTATGAGGTTTTTTGTTCCATTTTTAACTTTACTATTTAGTTTTTCATCAATAGCCCAAGAACTTTCAGGCACGGAACTTCTAGAAAAAGCTATTGCTTTTCATGACCCAAACAGGAATTGGGAAACGTTTATTGCTGATTTAAAAATCATTATGAAAACTCCTAAATCAGCAGATAGGTTAAGCCTAATACATATGGATTTGTCTAGGGAACTTTTTATACTCACTGTTGAAAAAGAAAATGATTTATACACTTACGAGTTAGAAAAAGATAGTTGCACCTTCAGCCTAAATGGTAGTTTAACTATTTCTGATTCGGATAAAAAACGACTGAGGTTAAATTGCGAAAGAGGTAAGATGATGAAGAACTACTACACCTACCTCTATGGTTTACCTATGAAATTGAAAGACCCTGGAACAATCATTAACCAAGAGGTAGAAAAAAGAACATTCAAAGAAAAACAATACTTAGTCTTAAAAGTAAATTATACTAAAGAAGTTGGAGAAGATACTTGGTATTTTTATTTTGACCCACATACTTATGCCATGGAAGTATATCAATTTTTCCATGACGAATCAAAAAATGATGGAGAATATATTCTACTTGAAGGTCTAGAAAATATTCATGAAATAAAAATGCCTAAAATTAGGGCATGGTATTACAATAAAGATGATAAATATTTAGGTACTGATGTTTTAAATTTTATCCCTGATATGGAATAATTAATCATTATCGAAGAGACTATTTATCCTAGCTATAATATCCTCATAATGATACTTGGTTTCCTTGTTAATTCTACCATTTTTAGCAGAAGTTAGTCTAGATTTTATGGCTTTAAGCTCTCCTCTTACCAAAGCCCTAACATCTGAAGTATTAGTATTATAATAAATTTGCCCTTCAAAACCTGGCCGCCTAAATCTACTGGGTTGTAACTCTTCCGTCATTAAATACTCCATTCTATCTACGTAGGAGCGTTGCAAGTTTCTACGGTATAAATCCACACTTGTTCCTCTAGTACTCTCTTTCCAAAGTCCATTCCGTAAATCTGTTAACATACTCAAAGCGCTATAATAATCATCATTAAGACTCTCTCCATCAATAAGCCTTCCTAAACGTTCAAAGCTTAATAAGGAGTTCAACTGCCTTACTTGAAGCCTTCTTACCTTTTCAAAATGGCCTGCATGATCAATATTTTGTAAAATGGTTTTGTCTAAAATCCACTCAGGTGTTTCAAAAATATTCGAGTGTAACCATTGCACTGCCTGCTTTTGCGCATCAGCATCAAAATTGGTATAGATAACCCCTTCTTGTTCGGGAGTTTTTATATTTTCAAATACTCCGCCAACAGTGTTTGTTACATGACCCGTATATCTGCTATAAACTCCTAAAAGTTCGCCATATAGTTCTTCTAAATCTTGGTAATTATTAGTTTGATCAGAAGTCCATTTTGGTAAATTAGCAGCAACGTACTTTAAATTTTTTAACCCGTAAGTACTTGCTTTTATTGGGTCATCGCCAATACATTCTGTTTGTGATTGTGGATCAAAACGACTAGACTGTCTTCCAAATTTATACTTTGGGTCATTTTCTTTTTCCAATACCCAAGAATTGAGCGTTGATTTTTCGGCATCTGCACTTTGGGCTGGCAACCAACGATATCCCCAGTTAACAGCATGATGGTCATAAGGACCCATTTGCCTCACAAAACGGATGTTCTCATCTCCAGGTTGAGCAATATAATTATAGCGCGCATAGTCCATTATACTTGCGGCAATTCCATTTTTTTGTGTAAAGGTTCCATTTCTAAGAGAATCTACAGGATAGGCATAACTAGCGGCCATATTATGTGGAAAACCCAAGGCATGACCAACTTCATGTGCAATAACCATTCGCATCATTTCACCAATTTCTTCTGCAGGGGTATCCAATGTTCTTGCGGAAGGGTTTGCTGCTGCTGTCTCCAACAGATAACGATTACGATAACTACGTAAATGGTTGTGGTACCAAATAATATCACTCTCTATAATTTCACCACTCCTAGGATCCGAAACGCTAGGGCCAACGGCATTCCTGGTGGTGCTTGCTACATAACGCACAACAGAATATCTTATGTCCTCTGGACTAAACTCCGGGTCTTCCTCTTTTGTAGGTACATCTTTAGCTATAATAGCATTTTTAAAACCAGCCGTTTCAAAAGGTTTTTGCCAATCTTCAATCCCCTGTTTAATATATGCTTGAAGGTTTTCTGGTGTCCCCGGATCAAGATAATAAATGATAGGCTTTACAGGTTCTACCAATTCTCCACGCGCATAAGCTTCGGGGTCTTTAGGTTCTAATCGCCATCTACGGATATACGTTTTCTGATCTGCTTTTAATGCTTCACTCCCATAATCGTATTGCGAAACCGTAAAAAATCCTACTCTTGGATCGTAGATTCTTGGCTGCATAGGTTCTTCAGGCAATAGAATCATAGACTGGTTCATTTGAATACTAATGGATTCCGTTCTTCTAAAACTTGGTGGTTCGGAAGCGGAATAGGTAAAATCCTGTTTTACTTCTACATTCTCCGGGAAGCTCTTTATGCTATTAATAAAACTACGAGAACCATCTAGCTTTTTTACCTTATATTCTTTTCTAGCTCTAGAAGACAAACCACTTATTGCAGCAATATCTGAAGTGAAGAACTTGGTTACATCAATGACTACAGCAGAAGAATCTGAGTTAAAAGCTTTTATATCAAAAGCATGTAATGTTGGCTCATAATTATTAACCCTTACCGAATTACTAATTGCTTTTGTACTATCTGCAATATTTACAAAAGACTTTGATTTTAAAAGTATTTTATTTCGGAACTTAACCCAATGCACTACCTGTTCATTCGTTTTTGAACCTGCATTTACATAACCGCCTCCAAGACCATTTTGTATTTGTGCTATGCGACTTACCCAAAGCATGTCTTTATTTAAGTGAGCCAATGGGATTTCATAGAAATAATCCTCATCTATTTGATGCACAGCAAATACTCCTTCATCAGAAACTGCATCACTGGTAATAACTTTTTTATAAGGCTTAATTCCGTTTTTTGATTTTGGTTTAGTGGGTGCTTCAGTTGCAGATTTAGCTTTCTTTTTTTTTATTCGCTGCGCTTGAATTGAGGTTGGAAATACCAATCCTACTAAAAGGCAGAAACATATTATTTTGTTCATCTATCTTCAATTTCCTGTAAGATAAACATATAACTAGTTGAACAAAAATAGATTGATTATTTACTTTAGAAAAAGGGTAGCTAATTCCGTTATCTGTAAAAATTCATTTCATCCATGTATTTCCAAACGGTATCTGGGAGCATAGACTTTATATTCTTACCTAAAGCGTGCTGCTTTCTAATAAATGTTGAAGAAACCTCAATAATGGGAGCATCTACTTTATGAATCTTAGGGTGGTCTTTAAACTGGTGTTCTGTACTTCCGCTAGAAATCCTTGGATATACATACAAATCATAATTCTGAAGAATTACATCATAGTTTTTCCATTTATGGAAGCTTTTTAGATTATCCTCGCCCATAATAAGCGAAAAACTATACTCATATTTGTATTTTTCCTCAAGGTGAACTAAGGTAGTTATGGTATAATTTGGTTGAGGTAAATCAAATTCTATTTTACTAGGTTTTAGTTTAGGATAGTCTGTAGTAGCTTCAAAAACCATCTGATATCTATGATGATTATCCAATAAAGATTTCTTTGTTTTAAAAGGGCTCTGAGGGGTGATTACCATCCAAACTTCGTCCAAATCTGAAAACTCGACCATATGGTTGGCTATAATCAAATGACCAATATGGATTGGATTAAATGTGCCAAAATATAAGCCCACTTTTTTCATTACGCTTCCTCTTGGCTATCTTTTAAAGTAACTCCTACGTATTCCGCGACTAGCTTATGCGCTTCTTCTAGTGCAATGTCTAAATCATAGTTTTTTATGACGTTATCAAACTGAGGTGCAGTAGCCAACTCTACAGATGCTTTAGCTACCCTCATATTTATTTTATCGTCACTCTCAGTACTTCTTTTTTTAAGTCTAATCTTAAGTTCATCTACACTTGGTGGCTTTACAAAAACTGCTAAAGTCTTCTCAGGGAATTTTTTCTTAATACGTAACCCTCCAACAACATCAATATCAAAAATCACATTCTTCCCTTCATCCCATAACCGCTCTACTTCACTTTTTAACGTGCCATAAAAGTTATCTCGGTAGACCTCTTCCCATTCTAAGAAATCATCATTTTTAATGTGTTTTTTAAACTCGGAAACAGAAATATAATAGTAGTTAATCCCTTCTTTTTCCTCTCCACGAGGCTGGCGAGAAGTTGCAGATACAGAAAAGGCTAAATTCAGCTCAGGTTGTTTTAATAAATGCCGAACAATGGTGGTTTTACCACTACCCGATGGCGCTGAAAAAATAATAAGTTTACCCCCTTTACTCATAAAACATTGAGCATTTGTTCCTTAATCTTTTCTAACTCATCTTTCATTTGCACTACCAATTGTTGCATTGGTGCAAAGTTGGCTTTAGAACCAATAGTATTAATTTCTCTTCCTATTTCCTGAGCTATAAACCCTAACTTTTTACCGTTAGAATCCTTTGAATCTATAGTGGTTTCAAAATATTCTAAATGGTTTGCTAAACGAACTTTTTCTTCGGTGATATCATACTTCTCTAAGTAATAAATCAATTCTTGCTCAAAACGATTAGCATCCAATTCCACTTTTAAATCAGCTACAGCTTTTTCTAATCGCTCTCTAATCGATGCTAAACGTTCTGCATCCATTTCTTTGACCTGTTCTAATAAGGCTGATAGGTTTTTAAGTCGATTCTTAAAATCTTGCTCCAACACATCACCTTCTTCAGTTCTAAAGCTATTTATTGCTTTTAGAGCATTCATTAAAGCTTCTTTTATAGACCCATATTCTTTAGGATCAATATCTTCTTTATCTGTTTTTAAAGTATCCGGCATTCTAAGGGCAAGCTCTAGGAATTTTACCTCATCCCCCTCTGTAATGGATTGTAATTGTTCCATGTATTTTTTAACCATGGCAACATTTACTTCTGCCGTGGTTTCATCTCCCGTTAATTCTATGTAAAGGCTAAAATCAACTTTTCCTCGCATAAGAGAATCAGAAATTAACTTTCTAAGCTCCAATTCTTTTTCCCGATATGCCTGCGGAATTCTCGCATTAATATCGAGGTTTTTACTATTTAAGGATTTAAGTTCAACGGTAATCTTTTTTGAAGGAAGCTGAACCACATGCTTCCCATAACCGGTCATTGATTGAATCATATGAGATGACTAAATTTTGGCAAAGGTAGCCAAAATAGCAGTTTATGAGTGCACACAACCTATAGGATAAAAAACTAAAGCTCCCTTACCCAAATATTGCGATAACTAACACGGCTATTATCTTGGTGGTCTTGCAATATAATTGGTGCTTTGCTGTGAGCTTCATACTTAGGCCAGCCAATATATTTAATAGTCCCTTCAATTTCAAAATGGTCTTGAATAAGCACCCCATTATGCAGTACTGTTACATAAGCTGGTTTAGTCAAATTTTCTTCTTCAAATTCTGGAGCATGAAAGATAATATCGTAGCTATTCCATTCTCCTGTTGGAGCAGAAGCCATTGCCAAAGGAACTCCTTGTTTGTATAAAGCTCCAACTTGTCCATTAGTGTATGTAGGGTTGTTATTATTATCTAAAATTTGAACCTCATACCTTTCCTGAATAAACACACCACTATTTGCTCTTGCTTGTCCTTCATTCAAAATAGCTACAGGTGATTTCCATTCTAAATGTAATTGCATGCTTCCAAAACTTCGCTTTGTGCGTATGTTTCCAGATTTATCTTTTACAGTCATGCTTCTATCACCATTCAAATGCCATTGCGCCGCAGTGCTATCTGCAGGATTCATCCACTCATCTAAGTTTGTTCCATCAAATAAGACAATAGCATCGCTGGGGACACCATTGATATCTTGCGTAACTTTTGGAGGAACCGGTTCATAAACTTCTGTGGCTTCAGGTGTTGTTGGCTCTTCACCTTGATACTTAGAGGTTGTAGTCTCTTCTTCAAGAACGGTTTCTTTCGTAATTTCTTCATCTACTTTTGTGTTACAACTAAAAACAAAAAGTAATAGCATTATAAGAAAACACTTTTTCATTTTATAATTCTTTAATTTTTATATTTCTGTAAGAAACAATATCTGCATGATCTTGTAACCCTATTTTTCCAGTTTGGTATACTCCAAAACCGTCCCAGCCATTAAATTTTGAATTGGCAACCATTTCATCCCAAAGCTCTCCATGAACTGGAAACTTAGCAATCTCCTCACCATTTAGAACTACATTACCTTCATTGGTAATGTGATTAACGGTTAATATGCAAGTATTCCATTCTCCAGCAGCCTTTACCGCTGTTGAGCTGCTGGGAGGTACCATATCGTAAAGTGCACCAGCTTGTCTTGTTGGTCCATTTTTAGCATCAGAATGTCTTTCATTATCGAGCACTTGGATTTCTGGACCGGTTGCATAAGGCACTCCATACTTAGGGTCCTCAGAAATTCCCCAAAAAATTCCGCTATTACCTCCTTCAGAAATTTTCCATTCTAAAGAAAGAACAAAATTGGTATATGATTTATCAGTTACTATATCATATCTTTCGCCATTTCTTTCTTTAGGCGGATAAAAGACCATAGCTCCATCTTCTAACTTCCACGGTGCTACAACTTCTCCTGCACCATAGTAGCGCCAACCATCAAAGGAACTTCCATCAAAAAGTATGGTCCATTCTTCCGAAGTTTCTGCATTTGACTCCTTTTCTATTTTTGTGTTATCATTGGTTGTTTTTTCCTTTTGCTTGCAAGAGGCAAGCGTTAAGATTAGTGCCATTAATACCCCTAAATATTTCATGCTTGTTTATTTTATTGCTTAAAGTAAGGCTGAAAACCTATTCGACATTTTTTTTTCTACGAACGACATCTCCGAGGGCAGTTAAGGGCTAAAGACCTAATATTTTCTTTAATTGTTCTTTATCGATATCTGCTCCTGCAAAATCATCAAATGTCTTTTGAGTAGCTTCAATGATATGATCTTGAATAAATTTAGCACCTTCTCTTGCTCCTTGTTCTGGACTTTTTATTACACACTCCCATTCCATTACAGCCCATACATCACAACCGTACTGGGTTAATTTTGAAAATATGGTTTTAAAGTCAATTTGACCATCACCTAAGGAGCGATACCTTCCTGCCCGGTCACTCCAATCATTATAGCCTCCAAAAGCTCCTTTCTTGCCGGTTGGGTTAAACTCAGAATCCTTAACATGAAAAGATTTAATAAACTCATGATAATGGTCAATATAAGTGATATAGTCCAGCTGCTGTAATACAAAGTGACTTGGATCATAGAGTATATTTACTCTTTTATGATTTCCTGTAGCTTCCAAAAAGCGTTCAAAAGTATCCCCATCATGCAAGTCTTCCCCTGGATGTATTTCATAACAAACATCGACTCCTTCTTCATCAAAATGATTTAATATCGGCATCCATCGCTTTGCTAATTCTTCAAAACCCATTTCAACTAAACCTGCAGGGCGCTGTGGCCATGGGTGCATAGTATGCCATAGTAATGCTCCCGAAAAAGTCGCATGAGCGCTTATTCCAAGTCTACGGCTGGCAGTAGCCGCTTTTTTTACCGTTTCTACAGCCCATCTTGTGCGCTCTTTTGGCTTCCCCTTTAAATGGTCTGGCGCAAAATTATCGAACATTAAATCGTAAGCTGGATTAACGGCAACTAACTGTCCTTGGAGATGTGTAGAGAGTTCGGTAATCTCTAACCCGTATGAATTTATTTTGCCCTTTAATTCGTCACAGTAATCTTGACTTTCGGCAGCTTTATCCAAGTCGATTAAAAAAGGTTCCCAAGTTGGAATTTGAATTCCTTTATACCCTAAATCCGATGCCCATTTGCATATTCCTTCCAAAGAATTAAATGGTGCTTTACTATCCACAAATTGTGCTAAAAAAACCGCAGGACCTTTAATCGTTTTCATTTAAAATACTTTTTTAAGTTTTGGTTTATGCTAAAAATAATTACCTATTATCCCGTATATTTAAAAAATCAAAATTTGCTTTTCTTAAATCCCTCTAAGGAGAACCATAAATATAATGATAAGCTAATAATTAAATAGTACTGTTTTGAATCAAGATATTATTTACGACGCCATTGTAGTTGGCACAGGAATAACAGGTGGATGGGCCGCTAAAGAGCTATGTGAGAACGGGTTAAAAACACTTGTTTTGGAACGTGGTCCTATGGTAAAACATATTACAGATTATAAGACCATGAATGATGACCCTTGGGACTATCCCTTTAAAGGTCAATTATCAAGGGAAGACAAGAAAAAATATCATAAACAATCGCGTGTTGGCTGGGCTCCCAAAGAAGATGCAAAACATTTTTTTGTTAATGATTTAGAGCATCCTTACGAAGAAACCAAACGTTTTGATTGGATTCGTGGTTATCATGTTGGTGGCCGTTCTTTGACTTGGGGAAGGCAAAGTTATAGATGGAGTGATATAGACTTTGAAGCAAACTTAAAAGAGGATATTGCGGTTGATTGGCCCGTGCGCTATAAAGACATTTCGCCTTGGTATGATAAGGTTGAATCCTATATTGGAGTAAGTGGTCAAAATCTAGGTTTAAAACAATTACCAGATGGTAAGTTTTTACCACCAATGGACTTGAATTGTGTTGAAAAGGACCTTCAAGCTGCCATGGAAACAAATTTTGAAGATGGTAGGTTACTTACCATAGGTCGCGTTGCACATATTACAAAAAATACCACAGAATTTGAAGGTAGAGGTCCCTGTCAATATAGAAACCGTTGTAAGAGAGGATGCCCTTTTGGTGGTTATTTTAGCAGTAATTCTTCTACACTACCTGCTGCAGAACGTACTGGAAATATGACTTTAAGACCCAACTCCATTGTTCATGAGGTAGTATATGATGAAAATACCAAAAAAGCTACTGGAGTAAAAGTAGTGGATGCGGAAACAGGAGAAAAATTAGAATTCAATAGTAAAATTGTTTTTTTATGTGCTTCTGCTATGGCGTCGGTGGGTATCTTATTACAATCAAAATCCAAAAGTTTCCCGAATGGTCTAGGAAATAATTATGATGAAGTTGGCCGAAACATTATGGATCACCATTATCAACTAGGTGCATCTGCCAAAGTAGACGGTCATATGGATAAGTATTATAAAGGTAGAAGGCCTAATGGTTTTTATATTCCAAGATTTGTCAATTTAGATAATGGTACCAAGCGAAATGAGTTTTTACGCGGCTTTGGATACCAAGGTGGTGCAGGACGTGATAATTGGGGGGGAATGGTTGCTGAAATGGGGTATGGCGCTGCCTATAAAGAAGCTATGCTAAAACCTGGTGGATGGCAAATTGGTATGACTGGTTTTGGCGAAATGCTACCACATCATGATAACCGTGTTACTTTAAGTACCAACAATAAAGATAAATGGGGATTGCCCCAGCTCAATTTTGATGTTGAGTTTAAGGAGAATGAACTTAAAATGCGCGAAGCAATAAAAGAAGAAGCTGTAGCCATATTAAAATCTGCAGGCTTTAAAAATGTTAATGCATTTGATACCGAAACGGGACCTGGTCTTGGTATTCACGAAATGGGCGGAGCGCGTATGGGGTGGAACCCTAGAACTTCAGTCCTTAATAAAAACAACCAAATCCATGATGTTCCCAACGTCTATATTACAGATGGTGCTTTTATGACTTCTGCAAGTTGCGTTAATCCATCATTAACGTATATGGCTTTTACTGCTAGAGCAGCTAACCATGCTGCTGAACAGTTTAAAATGGGTAAATTCGCTTAACTAATTTTATTTGTAAATGGATAACGCTTCGGCAAGAAACTTATGGGGAGACTTTTTAGATAAGCATACAGAATTTGCTTTTGAAAAAGCACCCCAAGTTGGTTACTTTGGTGATAATGAGAAAGATGCCAACGATTTAGCAAATTTGGTTTCTAAAGATATAAAAAGAGCAACGTCCCACTCACTATTAGGACTTCAGCTACGCGGAGAAACCATGCCTAAAATTGGTGACTTCTTTGTAGTGACGGATTGGAAAGAGAATGCCAAGTGTTTAATACGGACTACTTCTGTGAAATTACTTCCCTATTTTTCAATTCATTCAGAACATGCGCGTTTAGAAGGAGAAGGTGACAAAAGTTTAGAATACTGGAAAAAAGTCCATTGGGATTATTATACTCGAGAACTAGAGCCTTTTAATCGTGTGCCACGAGAAAGCATGATTGTTGTTTTTGAACGCTTTGAACTTTTGTTTAAAAGATAATGGCCGCCATTAGGCGACCATTAATTATTTGAGGCAGGGTGTAAGGATAGGAAACTAATCCAAATCTATCCAAACGTTTCCTTTTTTATGGGATGCTACAGTACTTTCGATAAAATTCATACCACGCACACCATCTGTCATAGTTGGGAATTCCCCATCGTTATACTTTTCTCCTCGTATCGCTTTTGCAGCTCCCAGATAAATATTAGCCATAGAATCAAAAATACCCTCTGGGTGACCAGGTGGTAATTTTGTACCCGACAAAGATAATTCTGAGTTATATGCATGGCCAGGCTTGTATACTTGTAAGGGTTCGGTATCGCTTAATTTATATAAAAAATTAGGACGTTCTTGTTCCCATCTAAATGCTCCCTTTTCACCATAAATAGCAATTGCTAAACCATTTTCTTCGCCAGTTGCAACTTGACTAGAACGTATAACTCCTTTTACATGCTTATCCATTCTTACCAGTACCGTTCCATCAACATCCATTTGGTTGTCTTCATAGAGATAGTTAAAGTCACATAGTAAAGAATTTATCTTTAACCCAGTGGCAAATTCCACTAAATTAAATGCATGAACTCCTATATCCCCCATACAGGAACTTATTCCAGCTTTGGTAGGGTCTAAACGCCATACGGAAGAACGTTTTTCCTTATCATGAATAATAGTATTAATCCATCCTTGATAATACCTAGCATCAACTTTATGGATTCTACCTAAAGCTCCTGCTTTTATCATTTCTCGCATTTGCCTTACCATAGGATAACCCGTATAGGTATGTGTTAAAGCAAATACTTTCCCTGATTTTTGATGAGCCTCTTCCAGTATTTTAGCTTCTTCATAATTCATGGTCATAGGCTTTTCGCAAATCACATGAAATCCATTGTCCAATAACTTTTTTGCCATTGGAAAGTGTAAAAAATTAGGCGTCTGCACAGAACAAACTTGTATTCTTTCTTCTTCGGGTAGTTTTAGCTCTTCTTCTATAAGCGTAGCAAAATCCTTGTAGATTCTATTTGTTGGGACATCTATTTGTTCAGCAAAAGCTATACTTGCTTCATGGTCTGGGTTAAAAACGGCACCCACAATCTCATAATTATCATTAATCTGGGAAGCAACCCTATGTAAGATTCCAATTAATGAATCTCCGCCTCCTCCTAATATTCCTAATCTTATTTTCTTTGGCATTTTTAATTCTAAATTTTATGCAGTTTCAGTTTTTCTTTTATTCATATAAAGATACAATCCTATAAAGGCGACTATTAAAATCGCGGGTAGTATTGACATTGTTCGTAAAGCTTCAATTGGACTTGCATTATCCATTAGATTCCCCATTATTGGCAAAACTACTGATACCGATAACATTCCGGCACCTCCCATTATTGAAAGTCCTAAGGCACCTGTTTGCGGAAGATATTCTGCAACAAATCCCAGCATTGTAGGCCAGAAAAAAGTAACTCCAACAGCAAAAACTGCCGCTGCAACAAAGGTCATTCCTCCGCTTGTAATGGTTAATAACCAAAGTCCTATAAATGTGAATATCGCCGAAAATAATAACATCCCTGCTGGTTGTAGTTTATGTATGACCTTACCTGCAAAAGCTCTTCCTAAAGCCATAATACCATTAATAAAAGCCAGCACTAGTAAAGGAACTGCTACCGACTCTTTTAACAAAGATTCTATACGCTGCGTAGTACCTAATTCAGACGCAGCTGTTAAAAACATACAGAGCACCATAAAAATAAAAAGTGGCTTCCCTAAGCTAGCAATCATCTTATTGTTACTAATTCCCATTTGAACACGTTCTGTAACTGGAAAATTTTGTCCTAAGAACATAAAACCATAAATAATAAGTGGAATAAATAATACGCCTACCATAACTTGCCAACCTAGTCCCATGACATCCATTACTAACCACCCAACTAAGGATCCTATTACTATTCCACCTGGGAACCAGACGTGAAAACGATTTAACATCTTGGTCTTATTCTCTGTATACATAGATGCTATCATTGGATTAAGTGCAGCTTCTACCATGCCGTTTCCAATACCCACGAAAAGGGTTGCAGTAAATAGAGAAGTTTGATCCTTTGCGAAAATCGTCCATACTATTCCTATGGCATGAGTTATAAATGCTATCCAAGTGATTTTTTTAATTCCCAGAGAATCAACCAATGGTCCTCCAATAATCATGGCAATAGTAAAACCCCAAAAAGCAGGTGTAAATGCCCATCCTATTTGTTCCAAAGTAAGACCCACACCTTCTGGACCAAATACAGTTTCTAATCTTGCCCTGATTGCAAAGGTCATTGATGTTACCAATAAAGCGACACATGAGGCTACAAAAAGTCTATTCTTATTAACGTTTTCCATTCTTTTATCTATTTGGTTAAATTGGTTACTCCTTGTATGCTACTTTTTCATTTTTAAAAAATAAGGCAAATAGTACAAGTACTCCAAGCGCAAATATGGCCGGGAACGTCCAGATATTTTTCCAATTATGTACATTTTCTGAAATTATGTAGGTATCTGTAATCTTACCTGCAACCCAAAAACCAACTAACATACCAACTCCATACGTTGCAAGAGTTATTAATCCTTGAGCAGCACTTTTATATCTTTCTCCTGCCTTGGTATCGGTATAAATTTGCCCAGAGACAAAGAAAAAGTCGTAACAAATACCATGCAGTGCAATTCCAAGAATTAACATAAATGCTAATTCACCTGAATCTCCATAGGCAAATAATAAGTAGCGTATGAACCAGGCTAACATACCAAACAATATTGTTTTCTTGAATCCGAATTTCTTAAAAAAGAAAGGAAGTAACAGCATAAACAATACTTCAGATATTTGCCCTATAGACATTTTTGCTGCTGGATTGGACACCCCAATTTCTCCTAAAAACTGTCCAGCATGTTGGTAATAAAATGCCAATGGAATACATATTAAGACAGAGGCTAAAAAGAATATTAAAAAGTTTCTATCTTTTAGAAGTTTTAAAGCGTCTAGCCCAATAATATCACCAAAAGAAATTTTTTCTCCTTTATCCACTTGTGGTGGGGTTTTAGGTAGCGTAAAACTAAATACACCTAACGCAGCTGACGCAATAGCCACCATTAAAAATGTGTTTTTAAGAAGTCCTTCTTGCACTCCTTGTTCACTATCCCATCCTAAGTAACTAATTGTAAGGCCAGCAATAATCCAACCTATTGTACCAAATACCCTTACAAAAGAAAACTCCTTGGCAGGATCTTTCATTTGATTAAATGAAACCGAATTCACAAGAGCCAAAGTTGGCATATAGGCTATCATATACCCTAAAACATAAGGATAGAACACTGAAAAATCCTGAGCATTTGCAAGTTGATACATTAAAAATGCTCCTATTAAATGAAGTACTCCTAAAATGCGTTCTGCGTTAAAAAAACGATCCGCGATTAAACCAATAAAAAATGGTGCAATAATTGCCCCCCATGATTGTGTAGAATAAGCCTGGGCAATATCTCCACCACTTGCCTCTAATGTATTCGGCAAATAAATTCCCATTGTTACAAACCAACCTCCCCAGATAAAAAACTCTAGGAACATCATTAAAGACAGTTGAAATTTGGTTTTAAAATTCATTATCAAAATTTAGTTAGTTGGATTATCGTTTGTATGAAATATAGTCAAGCCCATCTGGTTCTATTCCATTAGCTCTAAAGTCAGCTAATATTTGGCCTCGATGATGGGTTGAATGATTAATAATATGAAATAAAATATCCTTTAAATCATTGGCAAATATTCTTCCTTCAGTGGTCTCATAATCTACCCTTTTTTCAAAATCGTCAGTGTTTGTTATAATTTCAAATGTAGTACGTTGGTTCTCATAGTGTATATCTTCCCAATCTTCCACATCATGTGTTTGCCAAACATCACATTCTCTAGTTTTACCTAATACCCTCATATTCCAAATATGGTGTGCATTTAGAATATGGCTAAATAGAGAAGCTGTATTTTCTGGAACCTCTTTTAATTCCATACATTTTTCTATTAAGCTTTTATTGCAAAAGAAATTGTAATCGAATAGTTGATTAAAAAATGGCTTCATAACTAAGATTAGCACTATTTAAGTTGCTCTTGTACTTTAAGCAACAAATCTCTAGTTGCTATAATTCCTGCTTCTTCGCCAAGCTCATTACCTTCATACTCTACTCCTACATATCCCGTATAACCCGCTTCTTTAACTATACGCATCATTTTTATATAATCAATCTCTGCTTCATTTCCACCTTCATCAAAATCATAAGCTTTTGCACTCACTGCTTTGGCATATGGCATTAGCTGAGTAACTCCCAGATATTTATCGTATTCCTCCAAACATTTAGATTCGTAATAAGAGCCGTCTTCACGTTTAACACAAAAATTACCAAAATCCGGTAAGGTTCCACAATTATCCATATTCACTTTTTGCATTACTGAAGCTAACCAAGATGCATTAGAAGAAGGACCTCCGTGATTTTCAACAATCACGTTTACATTCTTTTCCTTAGCATAAGTTGCTAATTGCGTTAATCCATCAACCGAAGCTTCAACCCAAGCTTCTGACTCCATAGTCCCCTGTAAATTAACTCGTATGGAATGGCATCCCATCGCAGCCGCTGCATCTACCCATTTGTAATGATTTTTAACAGCTGCTGCTCTTTCATTGCTATCTGTTGATGCTAAGGGTCCTTCACCATCAATCATTATTAAAAGGTTTGTAAGGCCATGTTTTTTTGCTGCTGCATTATTCTTATCCACAAAATTTTGCATTGCTTCAGCAGAATAGTTTTCAGCTTCTAATTCGGCTCTATATAACTGACTTACATATTCTAACCCTGTAAAACCCCAAGCTTTTGCCTTTTCTGCAAAAGTATAGGGGTCAACACCATCATTTCTAATCATCCTATTTATAGACCATTGAGCAAGTGATAATTTAAAAAATGGTTCAAGGTTTTCTTTCACTTCAACAGTTTCTATTTCTTCTTTCTTTTCGTCTTTAGTGGCTTGTCTACAAGCATAGCTTCCAAATAAAAGAAGTGCGACTATTATTCTTGTAAAATACTTAACAAAATTTAGATGTTTCATTTTGGATGGTTGTATTATTTAAATGATAGCTAACATATTATGATTTACTATAACGTTATAGTGCTAATTTCTCAATAAACATAGGGATTAAATGTAGAAAATTAATTTAATATTTAATACATTTAGGGAATAAACAATCAAGTATAAATGAGTAAATTTTATTACAATGAAGAACAAGAATCGTATGATGCGATTGTTGTTGGAACTGGTATAAGCGGAGGTTGGGCTGCTAAGGAATTGTGTGAAAATGGACTAAAAACATTGGTTTTAGAACGCGGTAGAATGGTAAAACACCGTGATGATTACCCAACAGCTAATTTAGATACTTGGGATTTTCCACATGCAAGACAACCTAGTCAGGAAGATATTGCCAAGCAAGAAAAGCAAAATAGAACTGGTTACACCACACGAGCAGATTCTAAACATTGGTTTGTAAATGACCTTGAACATCCTTATAATGAGACTAAACGTTTTGATTGGATGCGTGGTTACCATGTTGGTGGACGTTCTATTATGTGGGGTAGGCATAGTTATAGATGGAGTGATATAGATTTTGAAGCTAACAAAAAAGAAGGCATAGCGGTTGATTGGCCGGTACGCTACAAAGACATTGCGCCTTGGTATGACAAAGTAGAATCCTATATTGGTATATCTGGCGAACTTCTTGGTTTACCGCAACTACCAGATGGGCAATTTACCCCAATGATGCCTTTAAATTGTGTTGAAGACCATGTTAAAGGAAAAGTTGCTGAACATTTTGATGGTAGAGTAGTAACCGCTGGACGAGTTGCACATATTACTGGTGATAAAAAGTTTGAAGGCGATGGTCGCTCAAAATGTCAGTTTAGAAATAGATGTATAAGAGGTTGTCCTTTTGGAGCATATTTTAGTAGCGTTTCTTCTACATTACCTGCTGCAGAAGCTACTGGGAATATGACTTTAAGACCAGATTCTATTGTCCATGAAGTAATGTATGATCCCAATACCAAAAAGGCTACAGGTGTAAAAGTTATAGATAGAGTTACAAAGGAAGAATTTGAGTTTAAAGCAAAAGTAATTTTCCTATGTGCATCTGCAATTGCATCAACTTCAATCTTAATGCAATCTAAATCTGATCGTTTTGAGAATGGTTTAGGTAACGACTCTGGGGAACTTGGTCATAATATTATGGATCACCATTTTCAGGTAGGAGCTCGTGGAAAAGTAGATGGCTATGATGACAAATATTATAAAGGAAGAAAGCCCAATGGTATTTACGTTCCAAGGTTTAGGAATGTCGGCAGTAATACTATGAAGGACTTTACTAGAGGTTATGGCTATCAAGGCGGTGCAACAAGAGGTGATTATGAAGATATGGTTGCAGAAGCTAGTTTTGGAAAAGATTATAAAGAGACCATTTTAGGTCCAGGAGGTTGGAATATGAATATGCTTGCTTTTGGAGAGATTCTTCCATATCATGATAATAAAATGACCCTAGATTACAACAAATTAGATCAATGGGGGCTTCCAACGGTAACTTTTGATGCAGAAATAAAACAGAACGAATTGAACATGCGGAAAGACATGATGGATCAGGCTGTTCAAATGCTAGAAAAGTCTGGAGCTAGGGATATAGAGCCATATGATAATCCATATGCTATTGGTCTAGGTATTCATGAAATGGGCACTGCAAGAATGGGTAGTAACCCTAAAACTTCGGTTGTAAATGAATTTAATCAAGTGCATGCTTGTAAAAATGTGTACGTTACTGATGGCGCTTTTATGTCCTCAGCAGCTTGTGTTAACCCATCATTAACTTATATGGCCTTTACGGCAAGAGCTGCAAATCATGCAGTACAAGAACTTAAAAAAGGAAATATCTAATGGAAAGAAGATCAGCACTAAAAAATATGGGGATGGTATTTGGCTATGCCGTTGCTACCCCAACCTTATTAGGAGTATTACAAAGTTGTAAGGATAAGGTTCCTTATGCGGAATGGGTTCCTAGCTATTTTGATAAGGATAAAGGTTATGCTTTGGCACAAATGATAGATGTGATTTTACCAAAAACAGATACGCCTTCGGCTACGGAAGTAAATGTTCATGTTTTTATAGATGAATTTGCAAAAGGTGTACTTCCAGAAGAGCAGCAAGCCTTTATGAAAGTACTTATGGATAAGTTTATGAATAAAGTATTGACAGATGCCGGAAAAGAAAGCCTGATGGACATCGAGGGTGTTGATTTTGAAGCTGCTTTGACCAAATACCTTGCAAAAATGTCTGATGAGCAAGAAGAAGTTCAAGGAAAAGCAATTGGAGAGTATATGGAAGCAATGATGGCTGGTGAATCTGCAGAATTAAATGAAGATGTCGCTTGTTATGCATTTGCAGGTAATGTTAGAAGCATGGCAACATGGGCATATAAATCTTCCGAATATATTGGCGAAGAAGTTCTTGCTTATTTGCCCTTACCTGGGGAGTATATCGCTTGTGGGGATGTTGAAGCTCTAACCCAAGGTAGAGCGTGGTCTTTATAAAAAACTGAACAATTAAATAAAAAAAGCCCTTTTCATCTGGAAAGGGCTTTTTTTATTTTAAAATGCTAAATCTTCGTTAACAGTGTAAGATATTTTACTTTATTACGTTCATATATAAGTACTTAACTTATCCTACGCCTATGCTATTGCTTTTTATTGCGAAAGTTGTTTATAGTGTTTATTTAAAGAAGAAAAGCAATCCTTAGATTTAGTATCTTCTATTTTTTAACTTTTCTATATCGTTTTCGTAATCTAAAACTGATTTAAAAACGTAGGTATAACAGTTAGATTTTAGCTATGGACAAGTATTTAGTTTTTTTAGTAATCTATGTGGCTATGTTAGCACTCTCTGTGATAGCATTTAGATTACTTGTTAGAAAATAAAGTTTCACTCTTTTTCAAAAAAATACCCTAGGAGCTCTTCTGTGGGGTAAGCTTACCTAGGGCACTTATCAAATAAACACTATCACACTATGATCCGCACATAAGACAATCGTCGTCTGCTTGACCTTCTTTTGCCCGTGCAATCATTTCTTTCATTTCAGCCGCTGTCATTGGCTGAATATCAACTTCTTGCTGTGTCGCAGGAGTAGGGTTCACTTTTATATTCTCAGCAGCTTTTGGGTCGGCAGCTGTCACTTCCGCTTCCGCAGCAACACTTACTGGAACTTCTTTCTTCTTTGTATTATCTAATGTGAACTTAATAGCATCTACTGCAGCTTTAGTTCTTAAATAGTACATTCCTGTTTTTAAACCACTCTTCCATGCATAAAAATGCATAGATGTTAGTTTAGAGTAATTAGCATTCTCCATAAAAAGATTCAAAGATTGACTTTGATCTATAAAATACCCCCTATGTCTAGACATATCTATAATGTCTTTCATACTTAATTCCCAAACTGTTTTGTATAAATCCCTAATATCTTGTGGAATAGTTTCAATATGCTGAATAGAGCCGTTTGCACGCATCAATTCTTGCTTCATATTTTCATTCCAAAGGCCCAGGCCAACTAAATCTTCTAAAAGGTGTTTATTCACTACAATAAATTCTCCTGAAAGCACTCTTCGCGTATAAATGTTAGAGGTATAAGGCTCAAAACACTCGTTGTTCCCTAAAATTTGTGACGTAGATGCTGTTGGCATAGGAGCTACTAATAGTGAATTTCTAACTCCATTTTTCTTTACATCTTTACGAAGTTTTGCCCAATCCCAGCGACCAGAAAGTTCTTCATCTTTAATTCCCCAAAGGTTATGTTGAAAATCTCCTTGCGAAATTGGGGAGCCTTCGTATGAAGAATACGCACCCTCTACTTTAGCAGCCTCCATTGATGCAGTCACTGCAGCAAAATATAAGGTTTCGAATATCTCTTGATTTAATTTCTTTGCTTCGTCACTTGTAAATGGCATACGTAGCATGATAAAAGCATCAGCTAGCCCTTGAACACCTAAACCAATTGGTCTATGACGCATATTAGAGTTTTCAGCCTCTTTTACAGGGTAATAGTTTCTATCAATTACCTTGTTTAAGTTTTTGGTAACTCGTTTAGTTACTTTAAATAATTCTTTGTGATCAAACGCACCATTCTTTACAAACATTGGCAGGGCAATAGAGGCCAAGTTACATACGGCGACCTCATCAGGTGAGGTATACTCTAAAATCTCTGTACAAAGGTTAGAAGAACGTATAGTCCCTAAATTTTTCTGGTTACTCTTACGGTTAGCTGCATCTTTGTACAACATGTAAGGTGTTCCTGTTTCAATTTGAGATTCTAGAATTTTCTCCCAAAGTTCTCGCGCTTTTACTGTTTTTCGTCCTTTACCTTCTGCTTCATACTTAGTGTATAACTTCTCAAATTCTTCACTATGGTTTGTAAATAGACCCGGACATTCATTTGGACACATTAAAGTCCAATCTTCATTGGCTTCAACACGTTTCATGAATAAATCTGAAATCCACATCGCATAGAACAAATCACGAGCACGCATTTCTTCCTTACCATGGTTTTTCTTTAAATCTAAAAAGTCATAGATATCTGCATGCCAAGGTTCCATATAAATGGCAAAACTTCCTTTACGTTTTCCCCCACCTTGATCTACATAACGTGCTGTATCGTTAAAAACTTTCAACATAGGAACAATTCCATTAGAAGTCCCATTCGTCCCACCAATATAAGAACCCCGAGCTCTCACGTTATGGATAGATAATCCTATCCCTCCCGCAGATTGCGATATCTTAGCCGTCTGTTTTAAAGTATCATAAATACCATCTATACTGTCTTCTTTCATAGCTAATAAAAAGCAAGAGGACATTTGCGGCTTTGGTGTACCCGAATTAAATAAAGTAGGAGTTGCATGCGTAAAATACTTCTTAGACATCAACTCATAGGTTTCTATAGCAGCATCTAAATCATCTACATGAATTCCAACTGAAACTCGCATTAACATGTGTTGTGGACGCTCTGCTATCTGTCCATTAACTTTTAATAGGTAAGAACGTTCCAATGTTTTAAAACCGAAATAATCGTAGCCAAAATCACGGTTATAAATAATAGTAGAATCTAACTTCTCTGCATTTTCTGAGATTACTTTAAAAACCTCATCTGAAAGTAAAGGTGCCTTCTTACCAGTTCTAGGATTTACATATTCGTATAAATCTTTCATCGTTTCAGAAAAAGACTTTTTAGTGTTTTTATGTAGGTTAGAAACGGATATACGCGCAGCAAGCTTTGCATAATCTGGATGCGTAGTGGTCATTGTAGCTGCAATCTCTGCCGCAAGATTATCCAACTCTGAAGTAGTAACTCCATCATAAAGACCTTCTATAACTCGCATAGCGACTTTTAGGGGGTCTACAAGGCCGTTAAGGCCATAACATAGTTTTCGTACTCGAGCTGTAATCTTATCGAACATTATCAACTCTTTTCTTCCGTCTCTTTTTACTACATACATGTGGCTACTGTGTTTTTGTTCTTGTTTATTTAATTATGTTGGTCGCTAATCTCCACAAGGGTATACTTGTAAAAACTGCTGGTAGGTGGTTTGTTTACTTAGGGGCAAAAATGCAAAGGGTTTTCTATAACAAACCCGTTGTCAACTAATCTTTATCTAAAAGTCTGCGTCAAAACTTATTTTCTGATCTTCCTCATTATTCATTACACCTGCTTTTTGGTACTCAGCTACTCTCTTCTCAAAGAAGTTTGTTTTCCCTTGTAGTGAAATCATATCCATAAAGTCGAAAGGGTTTGTGGCATTGTATACCTTATCACATTCCAATTCAACTAAAAGGCGATCAGTTACAAACTCTAAATATTGAGTCATTAATTTAGAATTCATCCCAATTAAACTTGCAGGAAGCGATTCTGTAATAAATTCACGCTCAATATTCAAAGCATCAGTCAAAATAGCAGTAATACGCTCTTTTGGAACTTTATTTATTAGATGTTTATTATGAAGATGTACTGCATAATCGCAATGCATCCCCTCGTCTCTAGATATTAGTTCATTTGAAAATGTAAGTCCAGGCATTAAACCTCTTTTCTTTAACCAGAAAATAGAACAAAATGCGCCTGAAAAGAAAATACCTTCAACTGCGGCAAAAGCAATTAAACGTTCTGCAAAGCTTGGAGATTCTATCCAATTTAAAGCCCAATCTGCTTTTTTCTTAATTGCTGGAAAGTTTTCGATGGCTTTAAATAATACATTTTTCTCTTTTTCATCTTTTACATACGTATCTATTAAAAGAGAGTAGGTTTCAGAATGGATATTCTCCATCATAATCTGAAAACCGTAGAAAAACTTGGCTTCTGCGTACTGTACTTCACTCACAAAGTTTTCCGCTAAATTTTCATTAACAATACCATCTGAGGCCGCAAAAAATGCTAAAATATGCTTGATAAAGTAGCGTTCATCATCATTTAATTTATTATTCCAATCCGTAAGGTCTTCACCAAGATCAATCTCTTCCGCAGTCCAAAAACAAGCCTCACATTTTTTGTACCATTCCCATAAATCATCATGCTTAATGGGGAAAATTACAAATCGGTCTTCATTTTCTTCTAAGATAGGCTCAATGGCAGCTGACATAGTGTTCTATTTAAATTATATTATAAAGGATTGAAAATTACCTTGCGGCAGGGACTAACAAAGATTCAAAAATGTTATCGAATTGTAAAGTTTGTTTCAGGTAATAAGGCTCAAAGTTTTTAACACAAAATGTTGAAATCTAGGTTCACAAGTGATGTTTGCTGCATTGTAGAAATTAATTCTGATTATAACTTTTTTATGTTAAAATGAACAAAATAAAAAGACCAAAAGGTATCTTATATAAGATACCTTTTGGTCTTAAAAAATTATCACCAAACCGTACGGCCCAGTCATTTCTTTTACTTAAGCTATAAAAGATTGGGTAGTTCCCCCGAAACCCTCACTTAAAACCTAAGCTTTAAAAATGACTAAAACTATTTTTTCACACATACACTTGGCATGTTTGGTTGGCCGTACGCTGGTTGATATAACATGTATTACTAAATATTAATTTTTATAATCAACAGCTACTATTTCATTTGACTCTTTGGCGGTTTTATTCTCACTTATAGCTGCAAAAGCCAAGGCAATAAGCAAAACCACAAATAGTATTAGACTCTTTTTCATTATTGGTTGATTGAATAAACTCATTTAAATCTTGCTCGAAGATAAAAAGCAAAGTAGCTGGTTATTTTAGTAAATGTATAAATGGAGGGAAATCTTGTATAAATGGATTTTTATTTAAAATACATGCTATTCGTTGATTTTCATGTAGTTAACAATTGATTGACATAGAAATTTGCTTTTTCATACCAACTATAATACATATCATCCCATTAATACATATTTTTAAACTAGCTATTCTTTTTTACCCTATGTTTATGTCTTAGTATAATTTTATGTTGGAAGCTGTAATCGTTGATGATGAAATAAAAGCACTAGAAAGTCTTAGTTGGGAACTTACCAATTTAAGTGACGAAGTAAAAATCGTTGCATCATTCACAGATGCCCACAAAGCATTAGATTATTTAGAAAAAAACACTCCTGATTGTCTTTTCTTAGATATTGAAATGCCCGTAATGGATGGGTTTCAATTTATTAAAAGTCTAACCAACAAGAAGTTTCCTGTAGTAATTACTACCGCATATAATCAATACGCTTTAAAAGCATTAAAAAATGAAGCTATAGATTATCTTTTAAAGCCAATAGATACAGATGATTTATTCGAAACTATTGATAAAATAAAAAAATACAACTCAAAAAATTATACTGCCGAAAAGTTTGAAAAAATTCTCTTAAACTTTAACTCCAATTCGCTGGATAGAAAGATTACAGTTAATACAGATGGTAAACTTTTATTTCTAGAAGCTGACGAAATCTTATATGCAGAATCTGATGGAAACTATAGTACAATTTTTCTGGCAGATGGGCAGAAAATAGTTCTAACTAAAAAATTAAAAGAAGTAAATGCCTTATTACCAAAAGATTCTTTTTTCAGAATACATAATTCATTTATTGTTAACCTTGGACAGATTAAAGAGTTTTTAAAAACAGATGGTTATGTAATACTAAAGTCTAACCACAAAATTCCCGTTTCAAGACAAAAGAAATCTGATTTTTTAGATTTGTTATAATACTTCTGAATGCCAAACCACCAACTACCCCACATAGAAAAGCTATACTCTAATTGGCCTAAACTCTTTCTTATAGCTACGCTGTTATTTTTATCGCAAACAACTTTATCTCAAGAGATTTCTGAAGACTTTAAAGAAAAGGTGCGCAGTCTTATAGAGGAAGTTCCAAAATCCTATCAGGAGATAGATAGGGAACTCCGTTATTCAAAAAGAGATACCATACAACTTAATTATTTTTTAAAATTAGCAAGAGAGAATAATTATTTTGAAGGGCAATCTTATGTGTTAAATCAGCTTGGAAGAAACTACCGCTATACATCAAAGCTAGATAAGTCTATAGAAGCACAATTAAAAGCGCTTGAGCTATCAGAAAAAGCTAATAGTGATGAGTTTAGAATCTTAAGCCTTAACTATCTTGGGGTTAGTTATAGAAGGAAAGATGCTATAAAGACAGCTATAGATTATCATCAAAAAGCTTTAGAGATTGCAGAAGCAACAGAAGATAAAACTATACATGTAAAACGAAGTATAAACGTTGCACTCAATAGCATTGGTAATCTATATCAAACGCTAGGTCAGTATGATTTAGCAATTTCTCAATTCAAGAGAGCTCTTGAGTTCGAAAGAGAACTAAATAACAAATTAGGACTTGCCATTAACAATCAAAATATTGGGGACTGCCATGAACAGAAAGAAGAACTTGAAGTAGCGCTTGAGTATTATAGAAAATCTTTAGCGTACAACGAAGACATAAATAATGATTATGGCCGTATTATTTGCAAAAATAGCATTGCACGTATCTATACAAAACAGGGCATGCCCAATGCCGCTTTAGTAATCTTTGAGCCTCTTCAGGAACAAGCGCTCAAAATAGGAGATAATTTTATTACTTCCTCCGTTTTTATTAATACAGGATATGCTCAAACCGCTATTGGTCGATATGGTGAAGCAAGGAAAAATATAAGACAAGGTCTTAAACTAGCTCAAGAGAGTGATATGCCCGCATTAATTATTGCAGCAAAGCGTTTTTTAGCGGACCTGGCCGAAGCTACTGGTGATTATAAGGAAGCGCTAAAACAACAGCAAGAAGCTGAAAGTTATGAGAATACCATTGTAAATCAGCGGAACCTTAATTATATGAATGAGATGATTCTCCGATATGATTCTGAAAAAAAGAATAATCAAATCGTATCGTTAGCTCAAGATGCCGAGCTTTCAAAAATAAGACTTCGTAAAAACCAAACTACAATTTTAGTTGCAGCTTTAACCTTAGGCTTAATAGGTACCATGCTTTTTATTATGTATAGAAAGTATCATTCAGATAATGAGAAAAAGGTTTTAAGTCTTGAACAGAACATGCTTCGGAGTCAAATGAATCCTCACTTTCTATTCAATTCATTAAATTCCATTAAGCTTTACATTATAAATAACGACAAAAAAAATGCAGTTCACTATCTCAACAAATTCTCTAAACTCGTTAGAAGGATTTTAGAAGGTTCCTCATTAAAAGAAATTTCTCTTGGCGAAGAATTAGAAACAGCCGAGCTCTATCTAAATATTGAAAATATTCGATTCTCGGATGAAATTAATTTTGAAGTTGATATTGCTGAACAAATTGATGCTGAACAAGTAAAAATACCATCGCTTGTATTACAGCCTTTTCTTGAAAATGCCATTTGGCATGGACTATCTTCCAAGGAGGGAGAAAAAAGAATATGGATTAATGTATACAATTATGACAAGTATCATATTGGGATTGATATTATTGACAACGGAGTAGGTAGAAACGCTTCTGAAAAAATTAAGGAGAAAAGAGTGTTAAAACGCAAATCTGTTGGTATTGATATTACTACGGAACGTTTAGCCAACTTTTCTAAGGATTATCAAAACGATTTTGAAGTAGCTATTGCAGATTTAACAGATGATGAGGGTGCCGCACGTGGAACTAAAATTACCTTGAAAATTCCAACTATTTAGTATGTTCATTAGCCACTTCTTCTAACTCAGCATACCATTTTTCTCCAAACTTTCTAACGAGTGCTTCTTTTACAAATTTATATATTGGTATTTGCAGCTCGTTTCCTAAACTACAAGCTGGATCGCAAATTTCCCATTTATGATAATTTACTGCAGTAAATTCTGTATACTCCCTTATACGTATTGGATACATATGGCAAGAAATAGGCTTTTTCCAATTAGTTGCGCCACTATTATATGCTTCTTCCAAACCACATTTAGTAATTCCATTATCCGCAAAAACTACATACGCGCATTCTCTATTGTTTACTAAAGGAGTTTCCCATTCACCATCATCGCCTTTCACAAAAGCACCCTGCTCTTCTATGACCTTTATACCTTCCTCTCTTAAGAAAGGACGTACCTCATCAAAAATGTCTGCTAAAATAATTGTCTCATCATCCTCTAAGGGAGCTCCTGATGCTCCATCGACGCAGCAGGCTCCTTTACATGCGCTTAAATTGCAAACAAAATCATTCTCAATGATTTCTTCGGAAATTAGGGTTTTAGCTATTTGAAACATGCTGTAAAATGGGAAAAATTATTTTTAAAAAAGTAAATTTAAAACTTTCATTTTATACACATTCTAATAATCCAAAACCTCCTTTTTAAACGTAAATTTGCACGGATTTTAAAGTGCTTTAAAAATGAATTTTGATTTCAAAGAGATTGTTACTGCAACTATGGTCCTTTTTGCAGTAATTGATATTTTAGGAAGTATCCCTATTATTATTGGTTTACGCAAAAAAGTTGGTCGTATTCAGTCTGAGAAAGCTTCTATTGTAGCCGCGTGTTTAATGGTAGCTTTTCTATTCGTTGGCGAAAGTATTCTAAGCTTAATTGGGATTGATGTAAACTCATTTGCTGTAGCTGGCGCATTCATTATTTTCTTTCTTGCCATTGAAATGGTTTTAGGAATTTCTTTATATAAAGATGATGAACCAGAAAGCGCCTCTATTGTTCCTATTGCTTTTCCACTCATTGCAGGAGCAGGAACTATGACTTCTTTACTTTCTTTGCGTGCTGAGTATTATGTAGAAAATATAATCGCTGCTATTATAATCAATATTATTTTCGTCTACATTGTGCTAAAGTCTTCTCTTAAAATTGAAAAAATCCTTGGCAAAAACGGCTTGAATATTATTAGAAAAGTTTTTGGTGTAATTTTATTAGCGATTGCAGTAAAACTCTTTGCTACTAACATTAATGCCTTATTAAATTAAACTATAGAATTATGAACAAAACCTTAATCCTTATACTAATTCTTATAGCCTTAGGACTAATAGCTTATAATGTGACATTACTCAATTTTGATGCTCTTTTTGAGGGAGATAGTTTAATTGCTGCTATTGGCATTGTCGCCTCTTTATGCGCAATTGTACTTTTATTAATATTTATGACTGCTAAGAAGATTGAAGAAAAAGTAAAAAAAGGTTAGTTTTTAGCTTCTATTAAATCCACCTCTTTTAATTCAATTTTTTGACTGTTTATTTCTAAAATCTTTCTAAGCATTTTATCATCTGCACTTTTAATTTCTGCTGCTAGATTAGGAGAATACATTTGTTCAGCAATGTTAGCTTTTAAGTAGCGTTTTATTTTTTCATCTTGTCCGTAGAAGTCCATTTTAATATTTGACCCAAGGGCATAATCCACAAATCGTTCAAAAATGATATCATCAACTTTATAATCGTTCATGAATTCATTTTTAGGATAATTCGCAAACCTAGTTCTATCCCTTTCGAGAAAACGGAAAATAAAATCAGAAAAATACCCTCGATTATCCAAGCTTTCTACACGCTCTTCTTCCAAAGAACCAATTGGCACAAAAACATCAGGAATTATTCCTCCACCTCCATAAACTATTTTTCCTTTAGGGGTTTTAAACTTTAATGAATCCGCTACTTTAATACTGTCTACAGAAACTAGTTCTCCGCTGTTATAACGATCCATAAATTTTTGATAGTAGTCTTTATTCCCTTTATCATAAGCCTTCTGGATAGATCGACCAGTGGGTGTATAGTATCTAGAAACTGTTAAACGTACTGCAGAGCCATCACCCAAATCCATCTCGCGTTGCACTAATCCCTTACCAAAAGAACGTCTGCCAACTATAGTTCCAATATCATTGTCTTGTAATGCTCCAGCTATAATTTCACTTGCGGAAGCGGAGCGTTCATTAATTAAAACATACACCTCCTTATCTTCAAAGCTTCCTTTTTTAGTGGCAAAAGCTTTATTTATTCTTCCTTTTTTGTTTTTGGTAAATAAAATAAGCTTGCCATCTCTTAAAAACTCATCTGCTAATTTTTCAGCAATCCCTAGATAGCCTCCAGGGTTATCCCTAAGGTCTAAAACTAGTTTTTGAGCACCTTGCGTTTGAAGTGTATTTAGAGCATTTTTAAACTCATCAAAAGTTGATTCTGCAAACCTGTTGATTTTAATATACCCCAAATCGCTAGATAACATAAAGTTTGCCTCTACACTTCGGATTGGTACCACACCGCGTTTTACATTAACAAAAAAGATTTTATTTTCGGGTTTCTTCAAAATCTTTAGACGCACTTTTGTTCCGTTCTCTCCTTTTAGCTTAGAAATTAATTCACTATTTAGTATCTGTTTGCCAAACAATGTGTCCTTGTTTGCCATTAAAATTTTATCTCCAGCTTTTATCCCTTTACTATCGCTAGGTCCGCCTTTAATTGATCTCACAACGGTTATCGTATCCTTTACTCTTTTAAACTGAATTCCAATACCTACAAAATCTCCTTTCATGCTTTCGGCAACAGCCTCCATTTCACTTTTTGGAATATAAACCGAATGAGGGTCAAGTTTACCTAAGATATTGTTGACAGTAACATCAACAATACTATCTGTATCAATATCGTCTACATACTCATAATCTATGTAGTCTATTAATCTATTTAGCTTGTCTTTTTTGGAGTTTGTAGAGAAAAGCTTTTCTGGAGAATCATTAAAATGTAGCTTACCTCCAATGAAGATTCCAATAGCAACTGCTAAGGCTAGTAAGGTGGGTAGTATGTAACTGTATTTCTTTTTCATAGCAGTATTTACCTATACCATTTCTTCTAAAATGGGCATGTGCATTGTTTCAACTCCTGCACGTTCTAAAAAAAGCAGTCCAGAATCGTCTTTATAAGCCTTTTGATATACAACGCGTTCTATCCCTGATTGATGAATTAATTTACTACAATCCCTGCATGGTGATAAGGTAATATATAGTGTTGCTCCTTCACATGATTGGGTTGAAGCAGCAACTTTTAAAATTGCATTTGCTTCTGCGTGCAAAACATACCATTTTGTATCTCCTTCTTCATCCTCGCACACATTCTCAAAACCTGTTGGTGTGCCATTATACCCATCAGAAATTATCATTCTGTCTTTTACAATAATTGCGCCAACCTGCTTTCTTTTGCAATAAGAAAGTTTCCCCCATTCTTTTGCCATTCGCAAATAAGCTTTATCGTATTTTTCCTGCTTACTCTCCTTCATAGAATTAAATATACCTGCTTTGAAAATCCCTTACAACCTTATTCGCTTAAAATTAACTATTGGGTTATTTAGGGAACGTATCTATTAACATTGGTATTGTGGCAACGAAGATTAAAATCGATGTAACACCAATAAAAATCGATTGCTTCACCTTTAATACCGATTGTATTAAAAACGCTAAGGTTAGAATGATAAGAATAATTATGATTTGGGAAAACTCAATCCCAGTAGCAAAGCCTAGTAACGGAGAAATTTTATTGTCCTCTTCAGCCATTAACATGTTAAAGTAATTTGAAAACCCGAAACCGTGTATTAATCCAAAAAAGGCGGTAGCTAAACTCTGAAAGTAAATACCAGTGACATTTTCTTTTTTAAAAACTCTAGAGAAATTAAATATAGCTGTTAATGCAATAGTAACGGGAATTAAAAACTCTATTAAAGCAACATTTATAGAGAAAATACCATATACCGAAAATGCCAATGAAGTACAATGTGCAACTGTAAAGATAGTTGCTAAAATCACAATCTGTTTCCAACTTTTAAATGTAAATGGAATAGCTAGAGCTGATAAAAATAGAATATGATCGTAGGCATTTAAATCTAAAACATGCTCTAAGCCTAGTTTTATGTAAAACCAAAATTCTTGCATTTTGTTAGTTGTAAGTTAATAGCTATGGGGTTTAAGCTTTTGTTAATATAGTAATTATGGTTAACATTAACATCAGAAACGGTAATAAGCTAATTCATCCCTCTTTCTTGCTGAATTACCTCATAAGCTTTTTGTACTTCTTTAAACTTTTCTTCTGCGCCTTTTTTAATAGCTTCATTATCTGTAATTACCTTATCTGGATGATATTTCTTTGCCATTGTACGATAGGCTTTTTTAACTTCATCATCAGTTGCTGCCCTTTCAATTTCCAAGATTTTGTAGGCATTATCGGCAGACTTAATAAACATCGCCATAATGCTTTCAAAATCATTTAATCCTACACGGAGATAACCAGCTAATTCCCGCAACTTACTAACTTCTGGTTGACTTACCTGACCATCCGCTTGTGCAATTCCAAACAGAAAGTGTATTAATTGTAAGCGAATCTCGTAGCGCGTTCTTTGGTTTAAATAGGAACAAATGCGCTGGGCAGAAACCTCTCTTTTTTTAATTACATCATTAAAAGTTCTAAAAATCGCGTTTGATTTTTCCTTACCATATGTACTAACAAAATACTGTCGCACATAATCCAATTCTCTCTGGCTTACCTGCCCATCTGCCTTTATAACAATGGAGCAAAGTGATAATAGATTTAGTTCAAAATCCGCTGGTGATACTGTTTGCTTAGTGAAATCACGAAAAACAGACCTAGCTCCTCCTCCTTTGTTACTATTCAAATTATCTATAAAGCCTCCTATTAAGAAACCTAAAATAGCTCCCGGAAATCGTAAAAAAGAATACCCCAAAATGGCTGCAAACCACTTAATCATATACAAAAAATTGGAATTTCAAATATAACTCTTTGAATAGTCAAAGACATGTTAAGTGTCATAAAAAAATACGACAAAAAACCTATCTTTGTGAATATTAAAAAATAGACTATGTATCCTGAGGAATTAGTAAAACCTATGAGAAACGACCTAGCCAGTGTTGGGTTCGAAGAATTATATACAAGTGATGCTGTTGAAAATGCATTAAAAAAAGAAGGTACTACTTTAGTAGTGGTAAACTCTGTTTGTGGTTGTGCCGCTGCTAATGCAAGACCTGCAGCTAAACTAAGCTTGCAAAACGACAAAAAACCAGATTATATTACTACTGTTTTTGCTGGTGTAGATACGGAAGCAGTAAATACTGCAAGAGCCGCTATGATTCCTTTTCCTCCTTCATCTCCAAGTATGGCTTTATTTAAAAACGGAGAGTTAGTCCATATGATTGAAAGACATCATATTGAAGGCAGACCTGCAGAAATGATTGCGGAAAACTTGACAGAAGCGTATAACGAACACTGCTAAAAAAATAGCATAAAACGAATAAAAAAACCACTTCTATTGAGGTGGTTTTTTATTTTTACAACATGCAAAAATTGCTTTCATATCCGTTAACAATTCTCTTCTTTGTTTTCTTCGGGTTAACATTGCTTGTATTCCATCCTGTTCAATGGGTTTGTTTTAATGTATTTGGATACAATGCCCATAAGAGCAGCGTAAGCATTTTGAATAGATGTTTAATGTTGTGCACTAATCTGTTGGGAACTCGATATACTTTTGTTAACAATCAACATATCCCTTCAGATAAGCCAGTTATTATTGTTTCCAATCATCAAAGCATGTATGATATACCTCCAATAATATGGTATATGCGTAAGCATCACCCAAAATTTGTAAGCAAAAAAGAATTAGGTAAAGGTATTCCTAGTGTTTCTTATAATTTAAGACATGGTGGTTCCGCACTTATAGATAGAAAAGATGGTAAACAAGCAATTATAGAAATAGGAAAACTTGGCTCCTATATTGAAAAGCATGATCGTTGTGCTGTAATTTTTCCAGAAGGTACCCGAAGTAGAAATGGTGAGCCTAAATCTTTTAAACCGATGGGGCTTAAAATGTTATTGAAAAAATCCCCATCTGCATTAATAGTACCTATTACAATCAACAATTCCTGGAAATTATTGCGCTATGGTAAATTTCCTATGGGTCTTGGTGCACATTTAAAGTTTAAAGTACATCCTCCTATTGAAAACAAAGGAGATATAAATGAGCTTCTTACCCAGGTTGAGCAACAGGTTATTAAAGATATTAGCTTCTAATTATGAACGACTCTGAGCTAGTTGAAGAAACCATTGTATTTGTAAAGGAAACATTACGTGGAGCAGAAGGAGGGCATGATTGGTTTCATATTCAACGGGTATTTAATAACACACTACTGCTAGCCAAAGATGAAAATGTTAGCATTTTAGTTGTTAGCTTATCAGCACTTTTACATGATATCGCGGACCCAAAGTTTCATAATGGCGACGAAAGTGTGGGTCCTAGATTGGCAAAAGAATTTTTGGAATCTCTAAATGTGGCAGATAAAGTAGTTAAACATGTTATTGACATTATAAAAAATATGTCCTTTAAAAACTCTTTGGACAAAAACAGAAAACCATTTAATACTAAAGAACTGCAGGTTGTCCAAGATGCTGATAGATTAGATGCTATTGGAGCCATTGGTATTGCGCGTGCTTTTAATTATGGGGGATTCAAGAACAGGGAGCTGTATAACCCAACTATTGCCCCCAACCTAAAAATGACCAAAGAAGAATACAAAAAATCAGTCGCGCCTACTATTAATCACTTCTATGAAAAATTACTCCTACTAAAGGATAAAATGAATACTAAAACTGGTAAAAAAATAGCTGAGGAACGCCATCAATTTATGCTCGCTTATTTAAAACAGTTTTATGAAGAGTGGAATGGCCAACTTTAAAAGCAAGCGTCTTTTTGTATCTTCCAAACATTCAAAGTTAGCTATGAAAAAGAAAATATACACCTGTTGCTTTCTTTATACATTTATTTTTTGCGGCGCCATAGCTCAGGACACAAAAAGTGAAAATTATTGGGGACTTGCTGATGGAAAAAGTATCACCTGGGATTTAACCAAAGAAGAAAAGCTTCCTCATAAAGACAATATTGAGCTTTCTGGCAAAAAGGTTTCAGCCATTTTGTACTATGAAATTGATACAGCAAAAAACCTAAGCATAACCAAAGATGTTATTTTTCCTCAACTTAGAACTTATAATAAATCCAATGAACCCGACTGGAAAAAGTACCGAGCATATTTTAGAAAAAAAATAGGTAACGATGCAAGCCCTGCCATAAGCTATAATGAAAAGCTCATTGTACCATCAAAAATAGATTCCGTTAAAATCTCTGGGATGCTAACTTTTTATTGTACTCCAGTGGATGGTTTAATGGTGACAAAAACTATTTATCCCTCAATGGAAAATAGATTTTTAGTAGAACAATGGGATGTTAAAAATATAGGCAATACGGAGAAGGAAGTGTTTTTTACTAATTACAATCTTCAACAGAAAGAGTTAGGTTATAAAGGCACTTATAGGCATGAAGTATACAGTAATGCTAATGATAGAATGGTTTTAGCTCCTAATGAATCATATAGCTTCCCTATGTATTATGGAGCCACTTTAAATGAAGAAAAAGCATCCGATTTTGATTTTAAGGAAGCACTAAAAGAGCGAAAGCAGTACCTTAAAACCATTCGAGAAAACTTGGTTTTACAAACACCAGATGAAATCATTAATACCTTATTTTACTTTTCCAAAATAAGGGCTTCTGAAAGCATTTTTGATTCCTCTATGGGATTAGTCCATTCCCCTGGTGGTGGAAATTATTATACTGGTATTTGGGCCAATGACCAAGTGGAATATAGTGGTCCTTTCTTTCCTTATATAGGCTATAAAACTGCCAAAACTGCTGCTTTTAATACTTATAAAAAGTTTTTGGAAAACATTCCAAAAGAGGACACTCACATTCCTTACGCTTTTGAGGTAGATGGTATCTTTCCAATGAAGCATTTGGACAGGGGCGATGCTGCCATGATTGTATACGGAACTTCTTTATACCTATTATCCACCGGAGATATAGTGCAATCAAAAAAACTATGGCCTTTAATAGAATGGTCCATTGCATATTGTCATAAAAAAAGAAACAAAGAAGGGGCTGTACAATCCGCTTCCGATGAAATGGAGGGTAGAATAGAAACTGGAACCGCCAACCTTTCCACCTCTACTTTATACTATGGTGGACTAAGATATGCTTCTCGTTTAGCAAAAGAATTAAAGCTTTTTGATAAAGCTTCTTTATATAAGAAAAGAGCGGATGAAATGGAAAAAGTAATCGAAATTTATTTTGGAAGTACCATGGAAGGTTTGGAAACCTACAAGTATTTTGAAGAAAATAACTTACTGCGCCATTGGATTTGCCTTCCCTTAACCATGGGTATTGATAAAAGAAAAGAAGGAACCTTAGCAGCACTTTTTGAAAAGCTATGGACTAAAAATGGAATACTTGTAGAGTTAAATCCAGAAGTGCCAGTTGAAAAAGCAATCTTTTGGGACAGGGCTACGCTTTACGCTCTTAGAGGCGCAATGAAGGTTGGTGAAGTAAATCTTGCCTATGACAAATTAAAAAGCTATTCACAAAAAAGGCTTTTGGGCGACCATGTTCCATATGCTATTGAAGCTTTTCCTGAAAATAACATGAAACATTTGTCTGCAGAAAGTGCTTTGTATTGCAGGATTATTACAGAAGGTTTGTTAGGTATAGAACCAATGGGTTTTGGTAAGACACAGTTGTCACCAAGCTTGCCAAAAGGTTGGAATCATATTGAGCTTAAAAACGTATATATATCTGATAAGCCCATGGATATTTCTGTAAAACGCAAAGAGCGGAAATTGCAAGTAAAAGTGGTATCAGATGGAAAGGTACTTTTGAATAAATCCATAAAGAACGGAAACTCAATAATGGTAATTCATTAGTATTCATTTTGGAATTTATAGGTTACAAAAACTGTTAGTTCAAGTTTTTTCTTAAGTGTTTTTTCACCAATTCATTCTCATTTAAATCAATAGCTTTTAATAACGTTTCCTGATGTTCATTAGCATTAAGCTGAAATAACAAATCTGCTTTTATGGCATAAAAAAGCCCATTTGAGGTGAAATTTGCCTCTTTTTTCACTGTTTTTAGTTCTGACAATGCCTTTTTAGGCCCATTAACTTTAGAAAACGGAACAATTCTATTTAAGGCGACTATTGGTGAATATTGCTGTTTTAATTGCAAATCATATAAGTATAAAATACTTTTCCAGTCTGTTTCTTCAAAGGTTTTAGCAGTGCAGTGGTAATAAGACACTGCAGCTTCTAAATGATAGTTTGATGGCAATTTATCTGAAGTTCCTGAATTTTCTAGATGATGCACAGCAATTTTAATGAGTTCTTCAGAATATTTGGAACGATCTTGAAATTCCAGGGTGACCAAATCGCCATTTTCATCGAGCCGAGCATCAAAACGGGCAGCGTGAAAGCACATTAATGCTATTAGTGCTTCTAAATTGGCATGTTTACAATATTCGTTCTCCTTTAAAAGTAGCGCCAATCTTAAAGCTTCGTAACAGATATCCTGCTTTACAATTTGAGAACCCGTTGTTGTCGAGTAACCTTCACTAAATAACAAGTAGATTACCCGCAATACCACAAAGAGTCTAGACTGTAAACCCATCTGAATTGGTATTTGCAGAAACTGAACTTCGCTTTTAAACTTTTTCTTAGCTCTAGTAAACGATTTTGCAACAGTTTCTTCCTTCTTTAACAATGCATCAGCTAGCTCTTTATTGCTAAACCCTCCTATCAATTTTAAACTCAAAATAAGCTGATGTTCTTCTGTCAACGAAGGATGACAACAAGCAAATATCATTTTTAGCTGACTATCCGTTAGCTCATCTTTTGAAGTAATCTCCTTATCTAAACTTTGGGTTTCAAATTTTTTGGAATCTGCAACATAAGACATTTTCTTATCCCTTCTTAACCCATCTATCATTGCGTTATTAGCAACACGGAATAACCAAGAGGTTGGATTATCAGGAACATCTTTATACCCCCAAACACGCATTGCTTTTACAAAAGCATCCTGAACCGCATCCTCAACTTTTTCCAAATTGGCCACCCCATATTTATTAGTCATAACGGCAACTACTTTTCCGTACTCATTTCTAAAGAGATGTTCTACAGTATCTAAGGGTTCTTTTTTTGTCATAAGGCGTAAAAAAAGCCCGATTTATCATCAGGCTTTTAGTCTTTTTAATTTTTAGTGCTCTTCCATAGAAAGAATTTCACGGACTTCTACATTACTTCCTTCGTAATCAAAAATAGGACACCCTTTAGAGATTTCTACTGCCTCATCTAGGTCTTTAGCCGATACAATTAAGTAACCTCCAACCATTTCTGCTCCCTCAGCAAATGGCCCGTTGGTAATTACTTCACCTCTATTATGGACTACTTTTCCATCCATGCCCAAGGGGAGCCCATCCAATAATTGGCCTTTTTCTTTTAGACCTCCCATCCATTGTCCCCAGACCTGCATATGGGCTTGTTTCTCTTCTTGTGATAATTGGTTGAAGTTCTCGTCTCCTCCACGAAATAAATACAAAAAATTGCTCATTGGTTTTAGTTTTATGTTCGTCCATGACAAACTGATTTATACTCTGTTTTCATGCTTATGACGAAGTACAAATCAAAGATTGGACAACTCCAATAAAGTTATCTAAAATAATTTCATTTGCCCATCTTTATAATCTTTATGTAACTCTGTTTTTAAACGAGGAAAGACTTTATCAGCAAAGTACTTTTGTCTAGCCAATTTTGCCATATCATGAATTTGAGTGGCTATCTTACCTTCTCCTCTATTACGGAGTCCAAACCTACTATCATTAATTGTACCCCCATGGCAATCTTGAATTAAATGTAGCACCTTTTCCGCTCTATCTGGCATTGCCTTTTTAATCCAATCCGTAAAAATCTGACCAATAGCTCCGTTTAACCGCACAACAGTAAAACCAAAAGATAATGCCCCGTGCTCAGAAACCGTTTTTGCAAGCTTTAATAGCTCATGACTATTAATCCCTGGTATCATAGGTGCTAGCATAGCGTTTACTGGTATTCCATTCTCTGAAAGCACCTTAACCGTTTCCAATCGTTTCTTAATAGTTGTGGTTCTTGGTTCTAAAAGCCTTCTTGTTTTTTCGGATAACGAAGTGATAGAAACATTTACTCCGATTAATTGATTTTTAGAAAGTTCTTTTAAAATATCTAAATCTCTAAGCACTAGTGCATTCTTAGTAATAATGCCTACCGGGTGTTTATACTTTAAAAACACTTGCAAACACTTTCTTGTAATTTCAAATTTTTTTTCTGCTGGTTGATAGCAATCTGTATTACCAGAAAGCACAATGGTTGTAGCCTTCCATCTTTTCTTTTTTAACTGAATTTCCAATAACTCTGGAGCTGATTTTTTAATGAGGATTTTACGTTCAAAATCCAAACCTGCACTGTATCCCCAATATTCGTGCGCATTCCGTGCATAACAATAAATGCAACCATGTTCGCATCCTTGATATGGATTCATGGAATATTGCATGCCCACATCTGGACTAGTAACTTTGTTTACAATGGTTTTAGGGAAGATGGGAATGTACTGTGTATGATTGTTATCGACTGCTTCACCTTCAATACGGCAAAACTCAAGAAAGTCATCCCGTTTCTCATACACATGCTTAAGAAATTTGTTTGGTGTATTCTGTTGGGTACCTCTCCCTTTTATAAAGTTCCGATGTTTCAATTTAGGATTTATTCCAAATTTATGGAATAAATCCTAGTTAAAATGTTAAATGCTTTTATTTAAAAACAACTTCAACAAGTTGCTTTTTATTACCGCGTTTTGCATAGAATAAAAGCTGGTCTTCAGTCGCGTCTATTAATGGCTTAGAAACCATTAATGGTAATCTTGCTTCTTCATCACCAATAACTTTTTCGTAGTCTAACATTCCAGATTTATCCAAAGAAATTAAGAACACATTTCTATTTCTGCTCAAACCTTGTTTAAAAATTAAACGTTCGCCATTAATTAATTGCGGATTCTCAGAGGAGGTACAAATAAAGAAATACGTGTTGCCATCTTTACTATAGGAACTGTAGGAGGCATAAGCGCCATCTCCTTGAGTTACCTCGGCTTTGTTAATGTTTCTTGTCCACAACAACTCTCCATTAACATCAAGCTTTGCACTTACAATATCATTATGGTGAAAACGCTCTACTTTCATTCGTTGGCCCGCTCCAGTTACTTGCAAACTGTTGGTTACAAAGTACTCTTCAGCATTAAAAAGAATATCATTCTCCTTAGTAACATTAACACTTTTAAAAATTAGATTTTTTACTACTTTGTCCTCATCCCTACCAAACTTATCTTCCATAAATTGCTGGGAAAAAGGGTGGTATTTTTTGGATTGAATTTCAAGGGAATACGGATTTACATCAAAATACGAAACTCCATTATATCTATTGTCTTTTCTGTCCGCATAAAATCCTACACATAGAACTTTGCCATCATTTAATATGGGATATAAACCTTCCGAATACTTTCCGGGGTCATCAAAAGATTGCGTTTTAGATATCCCTCCCGAAATTTTAATCATTTCATATTGAAACTTTCTTTCGTTAACCTGGAAACGTTTTTTCTTAAAATATGCCTTACCAATTATATAGGTTTCTTCCAAATTGCTGGAGAAGGCTACTTGTTCAAAAGCATAATTTTTTTCTTCAACTTCAGCAGAAAAGTCATGCTCCCATTTTTTATTCAAACTTGTATCGAATAAATGAATTGTATGCTGATTTGTTTTCCCCTTAATATGATGTGTGCTTATAATAAAACCTGTTTTTTCCGGGTTAAAAAGCAAAGTCGTAGAAAACCCGTTTTTAAAGTTTCTATTGTAATAGTTTTTACCAAAAGCTCCGTCAACAGCGGGCGTTTTAAATTCTAGAAGACGCTTTGTTTTAAAACTATAATTTACCAAGCTAGAGGTGTGAGCTGCATAATTGTAAATACCCCTTTCAAAATCATAATCAAGGAAAATAAGGTGTAATTGCCCGTTTTTAGTAAAGCCACCTACAAACTGTTTTCCTTTGAGTTTGTAGTTATATTCAGAAACAAGCTCCAAATCTTTATTATAATGCTCAATAAAGTAACCCTTAGGTTTTAAAATTAATCCCTGAAAATAGGCTCTAACTAAAATATACCCTCCATCACCATCATCATCAATAGTAACGAGGTTAGAATAGCGATATCTATCGCTAAACTTCTCACTAAAATCATAAGAAACTGGCATTTTTTGAGCAAATGAATGCGCGCCCATTGCCAATACACATACTAAAAGTAGTCTTGTAATCATAAGAATAGCTTTGGTTGAACCAAGGCTATGAACCGGGGAAATTGGCTTTACGTTTTTCTAAAAAAGCCGAAGTGCCTTCTTTAAAATCATTAGTTCCGAAACACGCTCCAAAAGCATCAATCTCAACAGCATAGCCATCTTTATCATAGCTATAACCCGCATTTACGGCTTTTATTGCCTGTTTTATTGCTACGGAAGAGTTATTCGATATCTTACCTGCCAGCTTTTCACACAAGGGTAGTAATTCTTCTTGTGGTACTACATAATTAACCAGACCGCAGTCCAAAGCTTTTTGAGCATCTAACATGCCTGCAGTCATAATCAATTCCATTGCTTTCCCTTTACCTACCAGCTCAGGAAGGCGTTGCGTACCTCCATAACCAGGTATTACTCCTAAGGAAACTTCTGGCAACCCCATTCTCGCATTGTCACTTGCCACTCTAAAATGACATGCCATTGCCAGCTCTAACCCACCACCAAGCGCAAAACCATTTACAGCTGCAATAACTGGTGTACTTAAATTCGCAACAAAATCAAATAACAACTCTTGCCCTTTTGAGGCTAATTTGCCTCCTTCTTTCTCTGAAAAATGAGCAAATTCAGAAATGTCTGCTCCTGCCACAAAGGCTTTTTCTCCACTACCAGTAATGATAATTACTTTAGTTTCCTTGTCTGCTTCCAATTCTTTAAATGCTTCATGTAGCTCTGCGATTGTAGCTTTATTTAGCGCATTTAGCTTTTTAGGGCGATCAATTGTAATGGTCGCAATTTGGTTTTCTTCTTCGATGTAGAGGTTATGGTATTCCATTTTTTCTTGGGATTAGCACTTAGACGAGCTTAGTGTGACAAATTCAGAGTTTTGAAAGTTATAAAAGGATTTTTTAACTGGCAACTGATTACTGATTACTGATTACTAAAAAATTATTCCTTTGGAAATTTAACTGTAAAAACAGTTCCTTTTCCTTCTTGAGAGGTAAAAGCTATAGTGCCATTATAGTTTTCGACAATATTTTTAACCATACCGAGTCCTAATCCCATCCCGCTTGATTTTGTGGTGAACTTCGGTTCAAATATTTTGTCCTTAAACTCATCTGCAATACCAACTCCATTATCAGCTACTGCAATTTTTAATTGATTACCATCAGATGCTACGGTAACTAAAATTCGAGGGTTTTCCACTTCTGGAACAGCCTGAATTGCGTTCTTAACCAAGTTCGTTATTACCCGAATCAATTGTGTTCGGTCCAGTTTTGCTATAATTTCTTCTTCTTCAGAAATAAAATGAATATAAGGTTCGTGAAAAATATCTAAAGCGAGCTTAGTCACCTTTACCACATTAAGCGTTTCTTTTTGCTGTGCGGGCATATCTGCAAAATTGGAGAATGCAGATGCAATATTGCTCATGGTGTCTATCTGTTGCACCAAAGTTTTGGAGAACTCTTTCATCTTTTTCTCTGCCTTGGGGTCCTCCGGGTTAAATTTTCGTTCAAAACTTTGAACAGTCAAACGCATTGGGGTTAAGGGGTTTTTAATCTCATGAGCCACTTGTTTTGCCATCTCACGCCAGGCTTGTTCTCGCTCACTACGTGCTAATTTCACAGCGCTTTCTTCCAATTCATCTATCATCGCATTATAAGCATCAACCAATTTTCCAATCTCCTCACTTGGGTCCTCAATTATAATTTTTTCGTTTCGCTTATTTAGATTGGTCTGCCCCATTTTATCTGAAATAGTTTCCAAAGACCTAGTTATGTATTTAGAGATAAAATATGCCAAAAGAATTGCGGATAATAACATCACCAAATACACTCCGCCCAAGCGAATTAGAAATTCCTTAAGCTCCATATCATTAAAGGAGTTATCCTCAAAATAGGGGAGATTCATTATCCCTATCGGCTTAAACTTGGGGTCCGTAATGTAATTATAGGAAGCCTGATAATTGTCTCCAGCTGTGGTTTTCTCTTCTACATAGCGCTTGTTAGTGCTTGCCAATAAATTGTTTAAAACCTCAGCATCTAAACAATTTGCTACAGAGTCAGCTTCAAAAGCTGGCTTAGAACTTTTTATTAATGAGCCTTCTAAATCATAAATGTTGAAGTTTACATTTTGTACATCAGAGATTTTAAAAATCTCATTCATGAAAATGAACTCCAAATTTTCCGTTTTAGGCTCGTAAGTAGTTTCTTTTAAAACGTAATTAATACTCTGTAGAATCTGCTCCTCTTTACGTTCTAATCGGTTTTCGTGATAATCCTTAGACTGCTCTCTGTATTGATAAATGGTGACTCCTGCAATTAATACTGATGCAATGAGCACCAATAAAATCATGGTAAAAAATATACGTGATCGTAAGGATAGTTTTTTAAACAATTCCGATTGAATTTGGACTTAAAGTTAGCAATAATCGAACCAAAGCGGACTGCAGGATTAAATTTCAGCTTAGGCTTCGGGATTTTTATCTCGAATTCGCTTATACAGCCGAATCCCAAGCATTAAGAGAATTCCTAAAACCACTATTCCCAATACTCCATAAATCCAATTAACGGCGCTTTTCAAAATCACTAAAAACACAACTGCAAAAAGAATTAATGTTGCGCCCTCATTCCAAATACGCATGAAGTTTGAAGAATACTTAACCTGATCTTGTTGTAGCTGATTAAAAATCTGGTGACACTTAAAATGATAAGCTATCAATAACACTACAAAACCTAGTTTTACCTGCATCCATGCTTGGTAGATAAGTGCCGTTTGTAAATGCAAAAGCCAAAGCGCAAAAAACACACATAAAATTGCAGATGGCCAAGTGATAATATACCAAAGTCTCTTGGTCATCACCTTTAATTGCTTGGTTAAAATTTCCTTCTCAGGAGAAGGTTTTGCATTTGCTTCAATATGATAAATAAACAAACGTGGAATATAGAAAAGTCCTGCAAACCATGTAATCACAAAGATTAAGTGAAGGGATTTAATGTAGTTATATAGTTCCAAATACGATTCTAATTTTATTTTAATATTATCACTTAAAACTTATAACAAAGGTAGTAATTCACCAGCTTTTAAATTCTAATTTTCTAAAAACGTATGGCCCCAATACCTGCATCCCAAAGCTTTTTGTTATACTCTGAAATAGCTTTACTCTTTAAGACCTCTGCCTTGCTTTTTAAAACGTCCCATTGTGCATCTAGTTCTTTTTTTCTGTCTTTGGAAGGTTGATTTACCCTTGGTATTGCACTATTTGTAGCATCAATTAAAAAAAGATATTCTGCACTAAACTTATTTGGAAAATTCTCCACATCATCATAGGCTTGAGATTTTCGTTGAATCATTTCTTTATCCCAGGCATCAAGTTCAGCCATCAACTTTTGTCCTTCAGATTTTAGCACATTATCCTCCACATTATTTAGGACTTCTTTCAACTGTTGTTGCACTTTATATAAGGCATTTACAGTATTAAGCATAGCTACAAGATTTGCTTCTGCGTCCGTCAAAAAAGCATGATATTCTGCATATTGATCTGGCGTGGTTTTATAGGTAGGCACAGCATTAATTTTCCCTTTTGTGCTTATTGTCTTGTCACCTACTTTTAAGCGAATCTCATATTCTCCCGGAGGCACCCTATGGCCGCTAAAAGCAGATTCGATATAGGTTCCAGGTATTCCGGGCAAAATGGGAGTTTTCATATCCCATATAAAACGGTTTAATCCTTCTTTTTTGGATAGTAGTGGCGCAGGTCTTGGTCCACCTCCATTATGAGGCTTGTAATTAGGGTCTTTCTTGGAAGAAAAACTACGAACAACCGCTCCATTTTTATCCAAAATATCCATAGTTATAGTTACTGAATCTGCTACCTTAGGCAACTCGTAATACAATACCATTCCATTTGCAGGGTTTACACCAGACAAGGTATTTGTACCATCAAATTTATCAGTATTACCACTCATTGGACTATACCATGTTCCATTCATTGCATCCTTGGGTTTATAGAATTTCAGGTTTTCTTGCTTAGGATTATATTGTGATAAAAGCGCTAAATCATCCAATATCCAAAAAGCCCTACCTGAGGTAGCCACAATTAAATCTCCTTTATGAATTTTAATATCTGTAATTGGCGTTTTAGGAAGATTTAATTGAAAAGACTTCCAAGTTTTTCCACCATTCCATGAAAGATATAGTCCTTTTTCAGTTCCAGCATACAGCAGGTTTTTACGATTAACATCTTCACGAATAACTCTTGTAAATGCTCCATAAGGAATACCTGAAGAGATGTTCTCCCATGTTTTTCCATAATCAGTGCTTTTATAAAGTGCCGGAGTGTGGTCATTAAACTTATACTTTGTTGTTGCGATATACACCGTGCCCTTGTCATGTGGAGATACCTCTATTGCGTTCACCAGAGTTTCTCCTAGGTTCTTAGGCGTAATATTTTGCCAGCTTGCACCATTGTCTTTTGTAATATGAACATAACCATCATCACTGCCTGTATAGAAAACTCCGGCTTCATGCGGAGATTCCAGTACATAGGCTAGGGTTCCATAATTTTCTGCACCAACCGCTTCGTTAGTGTATGGGCCACCACCATTCCCTTGTTTAGCATCAATATCTCTGGTTAAATCTGGAGACATTTCTTCCCAAGTAACGCCCATATCACGTGTACGCAATAACAATTGTGCTCCGTGATAAAACGTGTTTTCCTCATGCTGCGAACGTAACGTTGGAGCATTCCAATTATATAAATACTTCATGTTACGGGCTTCTCTTCCCAAATATTGAATTGGAGCTGCCATTACTTTTGTAGATGCTTTTGATTCCGTATCCAGCACATCAATAGTTCCCAAATAACTTCCTCCCATCACATACCTTGGATTATCGGGGTCAAAGGCCAAAAAGGCACTTTCGCCACCCGCAGATGGGCTAAAATCTGCCATAGTAATACTTCCACTCCCTGGAGACATACTTGCAACCATCGCCGAAGAATAATCTTGTTGCCCAGCGTAAATGTTATAGGGATATAGATTATCAGTATTAATACGATAAAACTGCCCTGTTGGCATATTTACTTGTGAGGACCATGTTTTTCCAAAGTCAAAAGTTACCGCCGCACCTCCATCATTTGCAATAACCATATTTAAGGAATTATCTGGGTTAATCCATAAATCATGAAAATCGCCATGCGTTCCAGTAATGCGTTCCCAGTTTTTTCCACCATCTAATGAACGAAGTGCCGGAGCACTTAATACATATACAATATCTTCATCTTTAGGGTCTGTAAATACTTCTATATAATACCAAGCACGTTGTACCAAACGGTTATCCCCACTAACCATACTCCAAGACTTTCCAGCATTATTAGAAACAAAAAGCCCTCCTTTATCTTTATTACTATCGCTTTCAATTAAAGCATAGACCTTATTTGAATTTGCAGGACTCACAGAAATGGCCATTTTCCCTTTTTCTTCGGGAAGACCTTCTGTCATTTCCGTCCAAGTTTCTCCAGCATCTATAGATTTATAAAGCCCACTACCTTCCCCTCCGCTTATTACTATATTTGGCTTGCGTTGGTGTTCCCACATTGCTGCATACATTATCTCAGGATAATTAGCGTCCATAGAAAGTTCTGCAGCGCCAGTTAATTCATTCACAAAAAGCGTATTCTTCCAGGTCTTTCCTCCATCAGTAGATTTATAGATTCCTCGTTCTTTATTTGGTCCATATAATTGCCCTTGTGCAGCGACATAAACTATATCTGGATTGGTAGGGTGAATAATAATCCGTGAAATGTGTTGGGTTTCTTTTAGCCCCATGTGCTTCCATGTCTTGCCCGCATCCGTAGATTTATAAACTCCATCTCCATAGGAAGACATTACTCCACGAGGTGCATGTTCGCCCATTCCCACATAAACGATGTTTGTGTTAAAAGTTGAAACGGCAACTGCACCAACTGAGCCCATTTCAAAAAATCCATCAGAGATATTTTTCCAACGCTGCCCTGCATCTTCAGTTTTCCAAAGTCCTCCCCCTGTCGTCCCCATATAATAGGTCATTGGGTTACCTACTACTCCAGAAGCCGAAACCGAACGTCCTCCTCTAAAAGGGCCAATATTTCTAAACTTAAGAGGCTTAAAGTAATCTTCCGCTGTTTGGGCAAAAGTGAATGTTACTGCTAAAAAAGTCAATAGCGCTAGTACTTTTCTCATTTTCTTTATTTTAAATAGGGTAGCTATTCTATGGAACCTATCAAAATATAATTAACACCTTTTGATAGGCTCATCCTTGCACTTAATAAAGTTTAAAACTATTCTTCAATAGATAAATACTGCAAATTCAAAGCATTAAACTGCTCATTAAATTCTTTCATTTCCTTATCAACTAAGGCATCAAAGGCATCTAATTGTGTATTTATTTTAGTTGTCATTTCATTTTTTACAGCAATGTCTTGTTCTGTTGGTGGAAAATCGTCTATAGATACCAGACTATTTAAATGGGCCAGTTTATTGGTCAACTTAATAGGGAAGTTTAAGGGATCTTGATTACTTCTGTTTTTAGTTTGATACAGCGCCTTTTCAATCTCACCAAAACCCTCTTTCATTTTCTTCGCTTTCTCTACCAATTCTTTGGTAGCCTCATTGTCCTTGTATTGCTTGGTAAAGGCATCCAGTTTTTCGTTTATTTTACGAATCTTTTTTATGGATTGGTGTGCTTTATCCACGGTTTCATTAATACTCGAAATAAAATCATACTGCTTCTGCATATCTGCTACAGAAACCTCAGCACGCGGGTCTGGTAAAATTTTAAATGTTTCGGTCCGGGTAGTTCCATTAACATTTAAATGCACTTTGTAACTTCCAGGAACTGCTTTCGCCCCATTTAAATTTGCCCACCAAAGAATCATTCCTTTTAAACGTTCTGCGCCTTTACCTCTAGTATCCCAAACATGAGTATTTCCGCCTTTTTTAACCTTTAATTTGTTTTTCTTTTCTTTAGCAAAAGTGCTGAAATTACCTAGGGTATCTCCCGCCATAGAAGTATAAGTAAGACTTATGCTATCTTTTTCATTTTTGTCTTTCACATAAAAATGCGTTACCACGCCATTAGGATGATTTTGCCCAGAAGTTAAACTTGGTTTACTAGCAGCTCTCCCTTTTGTTCTATACGAATCTTTTGGAGCAAACAGTTTCATCGAAGCCCCTTTGTCAGCTGAATTTAATTGATGTAAAACCGTAAGATCGTCTAAAATCCAAACGCTTCGCCCTTGGGTTGCTACTACCAAATTGTTGTCTTTTAAAGCTAAATCCGTAATTGGAACAATAGGTAAGTTCAACTGAAATTTTTCCCATTTAGCTCCTTCATTAAAAGAAACGTACATTCCTGTTTCTGTACCAGCATATAAAAGCCCTTTTTGTTTAGGGTCTTCGCGAAGTACACGGGTAAAATGCTCGTTCGCTATGCCATTAGTGATTTTAGACCAGGTTTTTCCATAATCTGTTGTTTTGTATAAATACGGTACAAAGTCCCCCAATTTATAGCGCGTAGCCGCTACATAACAAGTTCCTTCATCAAAAGCAGAAGGTTCAATACTATTTACCATACTCCATTCTGGCATATTTGGTGGGGTCACATTCTCCCAATTCTGACCGCCATCTTTTGTGACATGGATTAACCCGTCATCACTACCTACCCAAAGTAAGCCTTCTTTAAGTGGACTTTCATTCGCTGCAAAAATGGTACAGTAATATTCTACGCTCGTATTATCTTGTGTTATTGGACCTCCACTACTTACAAGTTTTGTAGGATCATTTCGTGTTAAGTCACCACTTAATAGTTTCCAACTTTGCCCTTCGTTTTCCGTAACATGTACATGGTTAGAAAAAGTATACAATTTCTTAGGGTTATGGCGACTAAAGATTATAGGAAAGTTCCACTGAAAACGATATTTCATGGCTTCAGCACCTGCTCCCATAGGATTGTCTGGCCATACATTAATCCCTCTAACCGTATTATTCTTATGATTAACACGTGTCAAAAACCCATCATAACTTCCTCCATAAACAATATCGTTATCTGTTGGGTCTACAGCAATATGGGCACTTTCACCACCAGCGGTGCGCTCCCAATCATCTTCACTAATACTGCCGCCATCCGAACGGTGGTTTACCCGAATAGTAGAATTGTCTTGCTGCGCTACATAAATTCGATACGGGAATGCATTATCCGTGGTTACTCTATAAAACTGTGCTGTAGGTTGGTTGTAATAGGTACTCCATGTTTCCCCACCATCATAGGTGACCTGTGCTCCACCATCATCACCAATAATCATGCGCTTGCTATTTTTCGGAGCAATCCATAAATCATGATGGTCACCATGGGGTGCATTAAAGGTGCTAAAAGTTTTTCCGCCATCAGAGCTTTTATGATAACGCACATTTAAAACATATACTACGTTTTCATCTTCTGTATCCGCATATAGGCGCGTATAATACCATGCTCGTTGGCGCAGTTTTCGCTCACTATTTACCTGCGTCCATTTTTTTCCACCATCATCGGAGCGGTATAAGCCACCTTTATCTTTATTCTCTATAATTGCCCAAACGCGTTCGCTATTCTTGGGAGATACAGTTACTCCTATAATTCCTAAAGTACCTTCTGGGAAACCTTCGTTTTTGGAAATTTCTGTCCAAGTCTCGCCGTTATCTGTACTTTTCCAAAGTGCCGAGCCTTCGCCACCGCTACTTAAAGAATATGGTGTACGCTGCGCACGCCAAGTAGAAGCATATAAAATTCTTGGGTTATTAGGATCAAAAGTTAAGTCTACTGCTCCGGCTTGATTATTTACAAAAAGCTTTTTGTTCCATGTTTTTCCACCATCCGTACTTTTATAAATCCCTCGTTCCTGGGTAGGCTTATAGATATTTCCAAGTACTGCTGCATAAACGATATTATGGTTAGTTGGATGCACGCGAAGACGTGGCACATGACGGCTATTTTTAAGACCTGCGGAAGTCCATGTTTTACCAGCATCTTCTGTTTTCCAAATTCCATATCCACTAGAAACGTTACCACGAAGCGTTTTTTCACCACCACCAACGTAAATAACATTAGGGTCACTTTTGGCTACCTCCACGGAACCTATACTACCCCCAAAATAACCATCTGAAATATTTTCCCAGGTACGGCCCCCATCTAATGTCTTCCATAAACCACCTCCTGTAGAACCCATATAGAATAGGTTTGGTTCTCCAGGAACACCAGTAACTGCCGCAGAACGCCCACCACGAAATGGGCCTACTAAACGGTATTCCATACTAGAATATAATTCCGAAGGAACTTCTGGAGTAGAAGTTGATTTCTTTTTTCGTTGTGATTGCGCTGAAATTGAAAAAAAAGATAAGGCAAGTAAAAGCATGCCTGCTTTAGATAGTAGTTGTTTCATTATATTTTGAGTTGGAATTAGTCAGACTTAAATGTAGTGAAGAATGGGGTATTAAAAAAATGGAGTCAAGTACAAAAATCATTTCTGTTTTCTGTATTTCAACCCCATTAAATCTTTAGCTAACTTTTGCCCTTAACTACTTTAATCCAAGTTCTTTTTTGCGCGCTTGCAATAGCGCATATATGTCAAGTTCTTGACCCTCTTTAATTGTATCATCTACCGTTAATAATACATATTTTTTAAGCCCACTTCTAAACAACAACTCTTGCCCAATTTTTAAATCTACCCCGCTAGAAGAATTTGGCGATAAATTCGGATTCATAACATTTGGGATTATGAGCGGAATGGCTTTGTTACTTGGATTAAGTAAGGTAAAACTAACACGCTCTTCATTGATGCTCCTTGGTTTTAGTTTAACATCTGTATTTAACATTTTTACAGCAAGCTTACCCATTTTAATGGAGTTATTGGTAAAAATAATTTTGTTGCCTTTCTCTACCATTACCTCAACCTTCCCTAAAGGTCCCAATCCAAAACCTCGCACAAACTCACCTGTCTTTTTATTTTGAACTTCAATGTCTAATTGTGCTCCTGTGTTGTTTTTGAGCTGAAGCTCGCACACGGTATAGTTTGGATAATCCAATGCTACAGATGTACCAGAAGCAATTTCGATATTAGACTTCTGAGCCCATAGAACTGACACTACCATTAGAAATACGACGATACTAAAAATTACTGTTTTTCTCATGATTTTTGTTTTCAAGATTAATACTGAAACAAATTTGAGAAAGTGGTTTTCGTTAGACGACTTAAATAAAATAGAGACGTCTCATACGATTTGAGACTCTATGATTCCAATGTTTTTAGATATTCCGTTGGTGTTAATTTTACTTCTTTTTTAAAAACCCGATTAAAGGTGGCCTTGCTATTAAAACCACACTCAAAGGCTAGTCCTACTAAAGAAAATTGTTGGTGCTCTCCCCCAAGGAGTCGTTGTTTAAATTCTTCAATACGGAAATGGTTTACAAAATCATTGAAGTTCATTCCGAAACCTAAATTGATAATTTCCGATACTTCCGCGCGGTTTAATTTGGTTTTTACGGAGAGCTGATTCAGGTTTAATTCCGGATCTAGAAAAATTTTGTCTTTTACAAAGAGTTTATTAATAGTTTCTTTCTGTTCCAAAAACAAGTTGTTTGTTTTGGCAGAAGATTTTACAGCATGCGGAGTTTTTTCAAAGGCTTTTAAAAAATCGAAATTGGTAAAGTAGCCTTTTACTCCAAAATACAATAGTGCAATTGCTGAAAAAAACTGTATCCACCATTTTTGAGTCCAGCTCATTTCAACAATATACTCGTCTACAAAAATTTGAACCAAACCGTAGCAAAAAATAAAGGTGTAGATGATCAGAAAATTGCGAATCCACGTGAGTTCTTTTTTAGTTGTATTAGAAAAAAAGGCTTGTATCTCTTTTTTATAGGTATAGTATAGTTGAAAGGAAAACGCTAAATACAACAACATCTGAGCAGAGGCAAAAAAGGTTACTAAAGGATTCAGATAGGGCCATTGAAAATTAACCACTAAGTATCCATTTTGGACAGCTTCAAAGCCTGGTTGTTGGACATCATAAAGGTAAATAGTAAGTTTAGCTAAAAAGAATACCAACCAAGGCAAAAAATGCCAGAAGTACTTTTTTAACCATTTAAAGCTTGGTGTCACCACACTTTTTACATAAAAGAAAATAAGCGGTGCCATTAGTAGTTCCATACTCACCAAAAAATAGTTGATTTTGGTATTTCTATAGGTATCGTACCAGCTCATAAAGCCTATGGTATACGTGGTACGATGATAGCATAAGATGAATAGGATACCGGCCAATAAAAGATCTGGCAATAATCTTTTTCTCAAAAATCTACGGTAAAGTAGTACACATAAAATTGCCCCTTGCAGTCCCAAAATTAAAAGAGGGGTGCTGTAACTGTTAAAATCTGGAAAGTCTTGTAAAAGCAGTAATCGCATCTTGTATTGATTGCTTTATCAAATATATCCTTTTATAAAGAAATCTGGATTTCTCATGCGCTGTTCATTCGGTTCGAAATGACGAAAGTTGTTTTATAATAACCTCATGCAGATTTCTTGATAGAAAATTGTCAATTCGAGTGATTTTTCTGAACAGCATTCAGAAAAATTGTATCGAGAATCAGCCTTTATAGGTTAAAAACCTTGTTCTCGATACTTTTCCCTCTGGGAAAAACTCGAACTGACGGCTTTTGTAACCCATAAAATGTAAAACAGATTATACCAATATACTAATCTTCTCAAACAGAATTTCGTTAAAAGAGGAAATCACTTTATCAGCTAAAGAATAATCCTGATTTTTAGAATGTGGACTTTTAAACCCAACGCAATAGATACCTGCAGCATGGGCTGCTTTTATACCATTGGTAGAGTCTTCTATCACCATGCATTCTTCTCTGATAAAACCGGAAGCGGCAGCAGCTTTTATAAAAATCTCTGGATGAGGTTTGCTCGCTTTTAAATCTGCTCCACTTAGTTTGGCTTTAAAGTACTGATCTAACTCAAACCTGGAAAACACATTATTGATAGTGAGCATAGATGCTGAACTTGCCAAAACCAAAGTGAGTCCATTATTATAGTAGTCTTCTATTAATTCTCGGACGTCTGCTATTAAATCTAAATCTGGGTCATTCAGAAAAAGATGCTTAAAGATGCCTCTTTTTATATTGACCAATTCTTGTGGTGCCTGTTTTAATTGAAACTCCTGGACTAGCTGCTTACATATTTGTAAGGTAGCTTTGCCCGTAAAACTTTCATAAAGTGCATCTGAAACGGTAATCCCTACCTCCTTAAACATTCCATAATAGGCTTTTTGGTGTAAAGGTTCGGAATCTATGATGACTCCATCCATATCAAACAATACTGCTTTAAACAAAGGAAATTTTTGGCAAAGATAAGATTAACTCGTTGTTCATTTTTATAAAAAACATGTCATGCATTGCATGTTCCAAAGTTCTCGATAGCTCCTCTAAGCTCGCCGAAGTGCAAAAACCACTTTCAGGGTTTCACTCGAACTGACAATCCTTAGACACCCATATACCCTTATTAGTGTCATGCTGAGGGACGAAGCATTCCTCAATCAAAGCTTATCCTATCACGGATTGTCCCATCTGTTCTATGGATGATGACATCGGCTTGGTGCTTTCTAGCGATGGTTTTAGCTTTATTAATTGCGGTGGATTGTTTTCTATGTTTTGAGGTTATTCGTTTGTTGCCTTCTCTACGAACCGCCCAACCTTTCTCATGAGGCACCACATGTTGATGCCATGTTCGCGGCCTATTGCTAGCACGAGAGCTCTTGAAAAATACCTCAACAAGTTCTATTAAAATTTTTATCCAAGATTTGGATGTGCTATTCTTGGTCATAAGCTTGGTTGCTTCGTAATTACCAAGATACTATTTTTTGTAAAGCTGACTTTGCAATTAAGTTACATAACCCAATGACGCGATTGAGGATAGAATTTTCTAAGATGAAACCCTATTTATTTGCCAGAGTTTGTTTCAACGGTCAAAACTAAGGAAGCATTGCGACTGTTTCCTGGCATACCTCCTACGAAAACACCACAAATGACCGCATGATAAAATGAATCCCTGAGCTCAAAGAATATTTAAACTACATCAACGAGCATACTTTGACTTAGAAAAGTTATTTCAAAAAAGAATTCGCAATGATTCAAAAAATCTTTGCCAATTAGATTCTTTGGCGATAGCAGAATTATTTAGAGTTTTACAACAACTTTAAATATTTAAGAAATTTTTTGGATTAATCTTCGCCAATCTGTTCCACTTATCCATCCCAAGAGTATTTTGCATATCTATCCAAAATTGCTTTTCGCTCTTATGATTACTAACAACATAAAAATCTGTTCCAAACAAAATGCGTTTACCAATCCTTTTATTATCCATTATTTCAGATAATAGGTTTAAATATTTGAGATCGTGCGCAGTATAACTAATATCGGTATACACATTATCAAAGCAAATCATCATTGATGAGATAATAGAAAACCAATCTACATAATGCCACATGCTATATAAAATAGTATTATTGTCTAATCTTTTCTTAAGATCCAGACCTATTGTTGGTTTTTTAATGATTGCATTTGCTTCATCATATCTATCTTTCTTTAAGAACTCATCCCAATTTTCAGAACCGCCATAATGTGCCAGATTTATCTTAAGGTTAGCTAAATTTCTATCCAAAGGTTTTTCTTTATTTTTTAAATCATAGCCAAAAAGCTTATTCAAATCCTTATTTGAGTGAAAATCTAAAACCTTTTTTAAAAATGGTTCATGCAACAAACAAATGTAATTTAGAGGGTGTGTAAAATTTCTTTGAAAAACCTTATTCCTATGCAATGGTAATCTTAGGGGTTCAATTATGTTCTTTCCGGAGGAATTCTTACCAACAATTTCATCAAAAACAGGGTGTCTATCTATACCTCGTGGAGGATTTATTTTGGAAGGTTTTTTAAGATGCTTTAGATTACCTCTATAAAAAATTGGTCCCACTGAACAATGTGTAGTTATTGGAATATTGTTTTGAGCACAATACAGCCATAAAGGCAATAATTCTTCATCAAATGGATAGTACCCCAAAGCAGGATAAATCTTTACCCCAGAACAACCCTCATTAAAATAGTCCATTACTAAACTAGTCTTCAACACATATTTTCCTTGTTTATTTAAGCCTCCAGAGAAATAGGGTTTCCCCTTAAACTTTTTATTCATACGCTTAGGGTGAGCAAACAAAAAAGGATAAATGTCATTCGGGTTTTTTCGCTTAATTTTAAGCAACTGTTCCATTTGCTCAGTATATGGTCTTTTAACTGAACCAGCTTTCATGTACTCCATATCCATAGGAAGAACAACAAATTTTGTTTTTGGTGGATATTGATTTTTTAACTTATTGAAAATTCCCTTCATGTTTCCATAACCAGCAAAAAGAAGAATATTTTTATACCTAAGAATAAAATCAACCAAATCTTTACCAAGTCTCTTCTTTAAGTTGTTCCAGATTAATTTAAAAAACCAACTTCTGATGTCTTTAAAGAAAATAACCACAATCATCACTATACTCAAATAGTAAAATCTTCGTTTGAAAAATAAAAAATTCTCCCCCCAATCATTTTCATATATAGCAGTAAGCCATCCTTTAACTGGCCAGAATGAGATTAAAGGTTGAATTAAATAAACCGTGTAAAAGAAGAAAATTATATTTGCCGCTAATAATAGAATTCTTTTACTATATTGATAGAAAAGTGATTTTGAAGTAAGGTATTTTTGCCAAACTTTATTCTTTGCACGATATCTAAATTTCTTAGACTGCCTTTTTCGGTATTTTTTTAAAACTGTAATTGCCCATTGCGTATTCAAAAGAAAATAAAAAGGCCATATAATAAACTTTTTAGCTAAATGAATTGGTGTATCATTTGCATTGAAGATATGCGTGTGTGCATTAATAAAATAGCTGTCTTCTTTTTTACTTAATCGCTCTTGATATATCTTATTTACTTTCATTTGTTGTCGGCGTTGTTTTGGGTTTAAATCTATTTACAAATGAAGTAAGGTTTGTAGCATACCCTACTAAAACCTGCGGAAAAATAGCATCCGTTGCGGTATGGTATGTGGCACCTACCCTTGCATAAATTCCTCCCGTGGATTTACCCGGATTAGTCAACCAATAAAAGTTTGTAGACATTCTAACCAAGTTATGTTTGAACAAAAATGAATTTGAACCATCGTCTTCGATAATATCATCTCTAAAATCTCCTCTACCACTAATTGTAACTTCATCATTAATATTGAATTCTTCCATACTCAACAAGATATCTGCACCGAAATTATCTTGAGGACGAAATTCAAAATTTATATAGGGCCCGTGTGAAATGGAAAGTAGCTGTCCTTTTGTTATCACATCTTCAGCGCCATTTTGGACTTCTGCATATTGGAAGCCCGTTCGATAAAATCCTAGGCGATACCCTAGAGAATAGGTTGAAGTCCAACCTTTAGATTCATAACTTAGTGCATCAAGGCTTATTGTCGCGTTTAAGTTGTTTTTCTCGAACAAATCAAAATGAGAGACCATATCAGTTCCAGAAAAGTTAATAAAACGAGAATCATTTTCAAAACTATTGTTTAAAGCAATATTAGAAGTCAACATGAATTGTCGCAACGCTGTCAATTTGGCCCAATTTCCTAAATTTAAAGGCATTAAAAGATCCGCTTGTGCATTGATTAATGAATTACTATTTTCAGTATTTAACCCCATCACATCCGAATAGACGACCCCAGTAAAAAAATCAAAAAAGCGCCGTTGTACTACCTTGTATGTATTTGACTCGTCTTTACCATTGCCTAAACGTATTCTCTGATTGGCGATTGAAAAGCCAAAATTTCCATTGTTCTTTTTCCCAACGTTTCTGTAATCGAACAAGTCGTTTACATGTACCTCTATTTCTTCGCCGTTAGATGCCTGACCTGTCAATATATATTTAACCCTAACAACTTTACTCGCATTATCATAATAATTAAAGGCTCGTAAGGGTATGCTGTATTTATAATTATATAGTACAATTTGTTCTTTCTTACCTTTATTATCGATTGTAGCGGTTACGGATATTGATGAGGCTTTGTTGTTAAAGAAAACAATGACGGCATTCTCTAAAATAAGTTCTCCTCCTTCATGAGTATGCTCCCCATCAACATTCTTGAAGTACTTTCGTTTTTCAAGGTTAGATGGTTTATTTATTAAGAATTTTGCCCTTTTTTTGAGTACGATTTCTGCGGCGTCCTTATCTTTCTCGCCATCTACCGCTTCCAATAGTTTTTGTGCTGCCGATTTATCAGCTTCAATCAGGACGTTCAACTTATCCAACAGCTGCTTTAAATAAGATTTCTCTTCTGGAGTGACCAGACTATCATCATCAAGTTCGGCATCTGTTTTAGAATCAATTGCCAATTTAATCACAGCTCTGGATAACATTTGAGGGTCTATTTTTCTATTAAAATCTTGGTTTGATCCATGACAACTATTATTATCACAAAGCTGAAGTTGAAAATCCCTTTCTGAATACTTGGCTTTTATGGTATATATTTTACCGTTTAATGAAATATTATCTATGGTTCTATACTCCTTCTTTATTTCTTCAGTTTGTGCTTGCATAAAGAATGGGATAAGTACAAGAATCAATCCTATTTTTAGCTTCATAATTATTTAGTTAAATTGTTATTTTGGTTAGTAATATTATGTTATGGGGGGGTGCTTTAAATTTACAATAGCGATTTGGAAATCCCTTCTACAAAAACCTTAAAAATTCTGTGGTTTTTGTTTACAGAAGTTTCTGACAATCAGCTTAATAAAGCGCTATTACAAGGTTATCATATCAGGTTTTCAAAACAATCCCCATAGATAGGGATTTTCAAAACTCATACTTCTTCTCCACCGCGTAGCGCAACAATTCCCCTGCACCACTTAAGTTGAGTTTACGAATCATGTTTTTACGGTGGGTGTCCACAGTACTTTTACCTATAAAGAGTTGCTCTGCAATTTGGTGGCTGGTACGGCCTTTGGCAATTAATTGTAAAATCTCGCGCTCCCGGGAAGAGAGTACACTTTTAGAGCTGTTTTTTTCGGCATCAGGCAGGTGTATCTTTTTGTCGTAATAGGTTTTCCCGCCTGCAACAGTTCGTATGGCTTCCAATACAATGTCAAGGCTACTGTTCTTTAAAATATAACCTTGAGCTCCAGCATTTAGCATTTGTTTTACGGCATCATCTTGATCAAACATGGTAAAGGCCACGACCTTGGTATAAGGCAGTTCTTTTAGAATAGTTTTCGTGGCTTCAATACCGTCTAATTTAGGCATACGAATATCACAAAGCACTACTTTGGGTTGCTTAAGGCGCACCAATTTGAGTAAGGCTTCCCCATCATTGGCATGACCAATCACCGAGATATCATCCTCGTACTTTACATAGGATTTTATCCCGTCAATCAGGGCTTGGTGGTCTTCGGCTATGGCTACGGTTATCATACAGGAATATCAATTAAAATAGAGGTGCCTTTACCCAAAATACTGTCTATGGTAAAATTTCCTTCTAAATGTTCTACTCGTTTTTCAATAGTAGTTAGGCCCATACCTGTTTTATCAGTTTCAATTTTAGAACGGTCAAAACCTTTGCCATTGTCTTCTATAATAATATTCAGGTTATCTTCATGCTGGGTCAATTGAATAGTCACTTTGGTCGCCTCAGCATGTTTTATTGCATTGGCTACGAGTTCTTGTACCATACGAAAAAGGTTGAGTTCTAAAGAATTTTCTAGCCGGTCTCCCATTCCAAAATCCTCTACTGCTACTTTCAAGGCATTGGTTTCGGTAATCACCTGCGCCATTTTTTTAATGGCCGGCAAGAGTCCCTGATCACTCATAACCCCCGAGTTTTTGCTGTGTGCCATACTACGTACTTTTTGGTAGGCTTCTTCCAAGAGTTTTTGCGCATTTTTTAAAGCTGGGTCTTTTTTGCTCACTTTTGAATTGTCGAAATGTAGTTTTATGGTAGCCATTAAACTGCCTAAATCGTCATGCAATTCGTTGGCAACACGCTGGCGTTCTTTTTCTTGGCCAGCAATCATAGCATCAATACTGACTAGCTCTTGCTCTTTAAGCAGGTTATCTACCCGTTCTTGTTTTAGTAAAGCCTCTTGCTCCGCCAATAAGCGTTTTTTTGTAGTGTTTTTTTGGAATAATACTGCAATACCAGCACCTAAAAATAGTGCTAGACAAGCCGCAATAAGCCAATTGCGATTGGTACGCACTTTTTGTTGTTCTTCAAGAATTTGTTTTTCTTTTTCGGCGGTTTGGTATTTCGCGTCTATATCTCTTTTCTCCCATTCACTTTTAGATTCATGGAAGCGTTTTAGATTTTTCTTCTCGTAATCCAATGCAACAAAAGCACTGTCAAACGATTCCATATGTTTGAAAAGATTTGCTTTTCCTTGGTGATAATATGCCCATTTCAAATATTTGTTTCTAGACAATCCTAGTTTTCCTGCTTTGTTATAATAAAAAAATGAGCTATCTAATTCATTTTTCATATTCCAAGCAACTGCAATATTATTGTTAACGCTAAATAGGTACTCGACTTTTTTATGACTCGACACCTTTTTGTAGAGGGCTAAGGCTTGCTTCCACGTTTTAATTGCATTGTCTTGTTTTAGGTTATAATGTGACTGCAATGCCCCTTTAAACTGTAAAATTTTAGCTCTTTGAAGTACATACTCCTGTCCTTTTATACAACTGTCTGCTTTATTTAAGTTTTCAAAGTCGGGGGAATTATCTAGGATGCTATTCTTAATAGAAGTGTAGTAGAAAATAACTGACTCATCCAATTTGTTTATTTTATATCTATTTAAGATTCCATAATATTTAGGTAGTATATCATATGTATCGCCTGAGTTAAATATATAGTCTAAAATAAAATGTGAAGTCAGTCTAACCAGTGAGGTATCATTTAATTTTGTTGAAATTCTTAATGCCTTACGAAAATTGGAAAAAGTGATTGAATCTTTTCCATACGAATAATTACCCCTTATCATTGCCACACGCATTAATCTAAGTGCAGTCAGTTTAGTTGTTTTCTCTAAATCTTTTTGCGAATAATAAGGTGTTTTCACATCTTCCCCCATAAAATAATCAAGTATAACCTCTCGCCATAGATTATTTAGCTCAATATCATTTTTACTATTCTCGGACAAAAGATTTATAGTTTTTAAAGCATTTACTGAGTCCTGTAATATAACTTGATTTACTAATTCTGAATAAACTGTTTGACAATAACAAGTAACTCTAATGAAGATAAATATTAGAATTAGAAAAAATCGACATTTGTAACTATTCAAAACTATAACAACATTTTATTGAATTGTAGAATACAAAGTAGACTGGCAAATAATGGGAGGAAAGTTTTTAATTTCATTATTTGAGTATTCATTTTCTTTATTTTCGCTCATAACTTTTATTGCATCTGACCATAATTTATCAGTTACTATTCTAGAATCATTATCGGACTTTATAACCACCGAAAAACCCTTTCCATGACCAGAATTTAAGGTAATTGGTATATCATCTACAAAGTGATAGCCTCTATTACCAGGTCTGCTAGGGTCATTGTTAATTTTGAATGTTAACCATTTACCAGGTTTTGAGTTATATTCTTCCGAATAGGTTACTTTCTCAATGTAATACCTTTTGCAGCTACCAGCTTCAAATATTTGAAAATCAATCTTATCAATGGTATTTGAACCATTCAGTTCCAACTTGCCTAATATGCTATAACTATTAACAATATCATATTGAAAAACCTGATATATGTCTTGATAATCACAATTTATTTTAAGTGTCAAGTCTGCGTTTTCCGGTGGTCTATTTATTCTATCCAACCTTCTTTCTTCCTTACACAACTCATATTTCTCACAATGCACACATTTTTCACAAATTTTACAATCCTCTTTTACCTCATATAACAGAAATACTGAAAGGGCAGCAAAAATCAAGAGTGCAATGGTTAATAACTTTAATGTCTTCATCTAAATTAGTTTTTTTGGTTTGGTCAAATGTTAGACTTATTCAAATCCAAAGAAATCCCCATTCCTAGGGATTTTATCATAGCAAAGAAGAAAATAGATAGGTAAGAATTGGTTAGCCCTGGTAAGATAAAACAAAATACCAACTCCAAAAAATCCCTGTTTATAGGTATTGTGTTCTTCCTTTTTCATGATTTTCTTTATGCTTTAACCAAACAAGCTCATTGGTAGTACCAAATCATAGAATCGGGGGAATCTACGATTTGCGAAACTAATGGGCTTTTTACGCTTTGTTGTTTACTTCAACAAACCGTTAGGATTCGTATACTTTTACGACATAATTTTTGTAATAATAAAACCCATTTTGCTATGCAAAAAGAAACCATAAAAGTTGATGTAGTATCCGATGTTGCCTGCCCATGGTGCTATGTGGGAAAGCGTAGATTAGAAACTGCCTTAACGCAATGGAAAGGTGCACCTGTAGAAGTTACTTGGCATCCGTATCAACTAGACCCTAATATGCCTGCCGAAGGTCTGGATAGAAATACCTACCTCACTAATAAATTTGGAGATTTGGAGCGTACCCAAGAAATGACGAATCGCTTAACTGAAGCTGGCGCATCTGAAGGAATCACCTTTAATTTTGGTAATAAATGGCTTGCCGTAAATACATTGCCTTTGCATCAATTACTTCATATAGCTGGGGAAGAAGGTTTTAGAGATCAATTAAAAGAGCGATTTTTAAAAGCTTATTTTGATGAGAACTTACACCTTAATAAGCCTGAAGTACTCTCTACTATCATGTCCGAATATGAGTGGGATGCAGCTAAAACTGCAAAAATTATAGCAGATGAAAATATTGCGTATGCAGTAAAACAAGAGATTGCACATTACCAACAACTTGGTGTAACCGGCGTTCCGTTTTTTATCATTAACGATAAATACGGAATTAGTGGTGCACAACCTGCTAGTGTGTTTTTAGAAGCTTTTGCTCAGGTTTCACCTATTGAAGTACTTAGTGAAGGTGATAGTTGTGATTCTGATACTGGAATCTGCTAAGTTTCCCATTTAGATTAAACGTCAAAATAGTATCTTAAGGGAAAATCTAATTTCATGAGACCTATTTACTTTTTGTTGTTTGTATTTTTACTTGCATGTAAAAATGAAACTACTATTCCTGCTAATACAGCAACCCAAACTTCCACTTTTTCTATAGATCATATTGATGCACGACAAGGCTACTCTGAAGCAGTTATTGTAGAAGCAAATGGTGTGAAAACCATTTATATTTCTGGGCAAGTAGGAGAAGGTGAAGATTTTGAGGCGCAGTTTAGAGATGCTATTGGTAAGCTTCAGGGCACTTTGGAAAATACAGGAGCAACTTTTAAAGATGTAGTTAAATACAGCACCTTTGTTGTGGATTATCACCCCGAATATTTGGATACGTTCCGAGCTGTTAGGAAAGAAGTTTTAGGTGATGCCAATATGCCAGCAAGCACTTTGGTTGGCGTTGCTACTTTAGGAGCTCCTTCATGGGGTGTAGAGATTGAAGCTATTGCTGTAATAGCGGCAAATTAATCGTCAACATATTTATATTCTAAGAGCATTTCAAAGTCAACTATTTGTAACGCATTTTCATGTGTAGCTTCTAAAACCACTTCAGGCGCCTTTCCAGCCACATAAGCTTGTTTCCATCTAGAAGCACACAAACACCATTTGTCTCCTGGCTTTAATCCAGGAAACTGATACATAGGAATAGGTGTGCTTAAATCGTTCCCCTGTTCTTTCGTATAAATTAAAAATTCTTCTGTCATGATTGCACAGACCACATGTGTCCCTACATCTTCTGGACCTGTTCTACAAAATCCATCTCTATAAAACCCCGTTTTGGGTGCATAACAACATGCTTGCAGCTCGGTACCCAGTACATTTTTATCCATACTAAATTTTGAATGCTAAAAATACTTAAGATTCTTCGCTTTGCTCAATATCCCATCAATTCTTATTTGTCACACTGAGCACAGTCGAAGTGTCTTCTTTGAAACTAATACGCATAGGGAAGATTCATCGTTTGCTCAGAATCAAAAAATGTAACAATATGAATAATTTTATACTAATAGATTGTATGATGTAAAAATCATTTTTAGTAGCTTTAAAAACACATAAACTAAAACACTATTCATGGATATTTTTAGCAAAATCAAAGAAAAGCTCAGTCATGAGTTTATAGACATTGTCGAATGGTTAGATTACACAGACGACACCATAGCACACCGTTTTGAGCGTTACCAAAACGAAATTAAAAACGGGGCTAAACTTATTGTTCGCGAAGGACAAACTGCAGTTTTTGTGAATGAAGGACAGCTTGCAGATGTGTTTACACCTGGAACTTATGATTTAACTACAAAAAACTTACCAATACTAGCCACATTAAAGGGTTGGAAATATGGATTTAATTCTCCCTTTAAAGCTGAGGTATATTTTGTAAACACCCATTTATTTACAGATGAAAAATGGGGCACTAAAAACCCAATCACCTTAAGTGATGAGCGATTTGGGTTGGTAGAAATTAGAGCTTTTGGAACCTATGCTTTTAAAATCGCAGATGCTGGAAAATTTATTGTTGATATCGTTGGTACGGATAATAACTTTACCAATTTTGAAATCAATGAGCACCTAAAAAGTTTAATAGCAACTCGTTTTACAGATACAGTTGGTGAAGCCAACTTGCCTATTGAATTATACGCAGCCAATACTTCTGAGCTTTCAGATACATGCCAAGAAGTAATGAAACCTGAGTTCTTATCGGTGGGTATCTCCTTGGAAAAATTCTACATCGAAAATGTTTCGATGCCAGAAGATCTTAAGAAAGAAATCTTTGAATACAGCCGTATAGATAAGCTTGACTTGGATAAATTAACCAAGTTCAAAACTGCTAAAGCTATTGAAGCTGCTGCAAAAAATGAAGGGGGAACAGCTGGTGCCGGAATGGGAATGGGAATGGGTTTTGTACTCGCACAACAAATGGGTGGTATGATGGCTCCACAGATGGGTGGTCAACAACCAGTTGCTCAAACAGGAGGTGCTATGCCTCCACCAATGCCTATCGCCGTACAGTATTTTTATGCCGTAGATGGAGCACAACAAGGTCCTGTGGGAATTGACCAACTAAAAGCACTTTTTGCCAATAGAACCATTAATAAAGAAAGTTTGGTTTGGAAACAAGGGATGGCTAGCTGGGCTGCTCTACAAGAAGTTGAAGAGTTAAAGTCTTTCTTAGGAGGCAACACACCACCGCCATTACCTAATAACTAATTGTATTTTATCGTCATTTCGAAGGAGTTTGCAACAGAGAAATCTACTATTTAGATTCTAGATTTCTCAATTAGTATGCTGCAATTTATTTCGAAATGACTTTTTTCAGTAAGCTTTGGAACAAAAAACACAACAAACCGAACTCAAGAAAGCCTGTATTAATTGCGGGGCGGAATTGAAGTACCAACCCGGGACTAAAAATATTAGTTGTGAATATTGCGGGCATAAAGAAGAAATCCATATAGATGAAAATGGCTTTGAAGAGTTAGAACTATATCCTTACTTAAAAGAAATGGGTGCCTTAAAGCATAGTGAAGAAATCTCTATGCTCCATTGCAAAAATTGTGGCGCCAATCAGCATGTAGAAGAAAACTACAAATCATTGCATTGCGTGTACTGTAGTATGCCATTAATTCTAGAAGATGCTTATAAAGAAGATTGGATATTACCTGGTGCTGTTTTGCCATTTCAGCTAGACCAAAAAAAGTCTTTTCTGATTTTTAAAAAATGGGTGGATAGCCTTTGGTTTGCTCCTAACAAACTAAAAAAAGCGGCACTAGACCCACAGTTTACCAAGGGATTGTATTTGCCCTATTGGACTTTTGATGCGCAATTAAAAGCTAGCTACTCTGGGCAAAGAGGTGACCATTATTATGTTACCGAAACCTACAGAGATGGCAAGGGAAAAACCCGAACAAGACAAGTGCAAAAAACGCGATGGTCTACGGCTTCCGGAACTATTTCTGGCTTTGTAGACGATACCTTGGTAAAAGCTTCAAAACAAAAAGCAGGTCGTATTCCAAGAAAAATTGCACGTTGGAATTTAAAATTATTGCAGCCGTTTAGCTCTAGTTTTTTAAGAGGTTTTGTTACCGAAAAATATACCATTCCCCTTAAACAAGGCCATTTGTCTGCTAAAGGCGAAGCGGAACGTATTGCAGATCGCTGGTGCAGGCAAGATATAGGTGGTGATACCCAACGGGTGACTAGCATGAATATGAAATTGTCCGAAGAGACCTTTAAACATATTTTATTGCCAGTGTATGTAAGTGCTTACCGTTACAATAGCAAAGAGTACAATTTCTTTATTAATGGAGAAAATGGAACTATTTCAGGAACGCGCCCTTATAGCTTTTGGAAGATTTTCTTTACCGTAATTCTCGTTATACTAATCATCGGCTTAATTGTATTTTTTGCCCAATAATAACCTATTACATATTTTGAGGTAAATAACGCACTAGATGTCAGTTCGAGTGATTTTGAGGCATGAAAAATCGTATCGAGAACAATCTTTGCCTCAAAAGTTATGATTCACGACCTGCCTGCCGGCTGGCAGGTACAAATTTCACTCCTTTCTTCAGCAAAATTCACTCGAATTGACATAATTTAGTCATAATGCACATAGGTTAACAATAACAATCTTATATGAAATCACTTCAAATTCTACTCTTGTTTTTATCCCTTTCAACTTTTGCTCAAAAGTCTTCTGAAGCAGATGACAAAAAAGCAATCATAGCTTTATTAACTGCACAAAAGGATGCCTGGAACAATTATGATATCGAAACTTTCATGGAGGGCTATTGGGAATCTGAAGAGCTAAAGTTTTATGGTGCAGGTGGTGTTATAAAAGGTTGGCAAAGTACCTTAGAGCGCTATAAAAAAAGCTATCCAACAAAAGAGCATTTTGGCAATTTACATTTTGTTTTTAATGATATTTCTAAAATTAATGATGGTGCTTATTCTGTAATGGGGGAATATCACCTTACTCGAAAAGTAGGCAATACCAATGGCATATTTATGCTGATTTTAAAGCAAATTAATGGAGAATGGAAAGTTATTGCAGATACCTCAGCAAAAGTGAAATAAATATTAAAGCAATTTTTTATTTAATTGCTATAAACTTTGTAAGTTAGGACTCTCCCCCTTTTTTAATATCATTTTTTATGAAGCAATTTTTCCTTCTACTCGTTTTGAGTACAACTATTTCATTTGCTAATGTCCAAAAGGATTCTATTTCGCATCAAGAATTAAAAATAATTCAGTTTGAAGAAGAAATAGAAGACTTAAAAACCGAATTAGAAAGACAACAAAAAGAGTATCAAAACCTAATAAATGCTACAAAGGAAAATAACGATTTAATCTATGACAAAGCTGATAAAAGACTTACTTATCTCATTTGGGCGATTGGTATTATTGCCGGTGTTTTAGGTTTGCTTATTCGATTTGTGGGCAAGGATGCTATCTCTAAATATTTTGATGAAACAGCAAAAGATTTTACCAAGGATAAAATTAACTCAATTATTACCGAAGAGTGGTTAAAAAATGAAGTTGAAGAGAAAGCTCAAATTCCTATTAATGAAGCAATCAAAGGGTTACGGGAAAAGTTTAAAAAAGATTCTGCCAAGCTCATTAAAAGTATGGATACTTTGCGCAAGCAGTATGAATCTAGTTTAGAAAGTCTCAAAGCAAAAGAATCTAAAAAGGGAATAGGAAGAATCGAAAATGCTGAAGTTAAAAAAGAATTATTGGCCTTTGAAGAAGGTTTGAAATCAACTAAGAATGAAGGTCAATATACCGCTACAGATTGGTATTATCAAGGTAAAGCAGATTACGAAGAAGGTCAATTAAAGGATGCTTTAAAAGCATTTGAAGCTTCAATCGAATTAGATTCTAAAGACGCAGATGCATGGGCTTGGCGGGGGTATATTTTTGGTGAATTAAAAAAATATAAAGAAGGAATAGTAAGTTATGATAAAGCAATAGAGCTAAATCCTGACTACGCAGGGGCATTATACAATAATAGAGGGAACGCAAAAGATAGCCTAAATCAATACGAAGAGGCTATAAAAGATTATAACAAAGCAATAGAATTAGATCCTAATGACGCAGAAATCTATAGTAATAGAGGGGCAACAAAAAGCAATCTAAATCAATACGAAGAGGCTATAAAAGATTATAACAAAGCAATAGAATTAAACCCTGATTATGCTCCGGCTTATTATAATAGGGGAAATGCAAAAGAAAACCTAAATCAATACGAACAGGCTATAAAAGACTATAAAAAAGCAATAGAATTAGATCCTAATGATGCAGAAATCTATTATAATAGGGGAAATGCAAAAGAAAGTCTAAATCAACACGAAGACGCTATAAAAGATTATAACAAAGCAATAGAATTAGATCCTAATGATGCAGAAATCTATTATAATAGAGGAGTTGCAAAAAGTAATCTAAATCAATATGAAGAAGCAATCAAAGATTATAACAAAGCAATAGAATTAGATCCTAATGATGCAGAAATCTATAATAATAGAGGGGTTGCAAAAAGTAATCTAAATCAATACGAAGAGGCTATAAAAGACTATAACAAAGCAATAGAATTAGATTCTAATTATGCCAAAGCTCATTATAATAAGGGAAATGCAAAAGAAAACCTAGATCAATATGAAGAAGCAATCAAGGACTATAACAAAGCAATAGAACTAAATCCTAATGATGCAGAAATCTATAATAATAGAGGGGTTGCAAAAAGTAATCTAAATCAACACGAAAAGGCTATAAAA
>CANMOV010000004.1 GCA_947499565.1 uncultured Croceitalea sp. | reverse complement strand
TTAAGCCCGTTTGCGCCGATGGTACTGCTATACCAAGTGGGAGAGTAGGTCGCCGCCTTCTTTGAAGCCCTTTTACATTACGTAAAGGGGCTTTTTTTGTATATAATTTCAATTTTAGTAGGAAAAAGATTACTTTAAATTTATATTTGTACTATCCCAACTCTTATTAACTAGTTTCCCCTTTCCTGTTTTTGTTACCATAAAATATCCAGATAGATATTTTGCTGTGGTATATCTGTTTGGTGAATTAAAAAAAAGCACCATGATAAAAAAACTACTATTTCTTTTCTTATTTCTTTTTGCAATATGGGGAGCTAAAGCCCAATGCAACTGCGATGTAACCCTAACAGGGTTAAGTCAGACCTCCTTGAACATTATACTTGCTTCCAACGTAAGTTATGCTCCTGGAGATACTATTTGTATTCCGGCTGGGACCTATGCTGGTTTTCGTTTTTTTGATTTTGAAGGAACTGAAACCGCACCAGTCACATTTAAGAATTGTGGCGGTATAGTTGAAATCATTGAACAACAATATACAGGAATCGCTTTTAAGCGAAGCAAGTATATCCGCATAACTGGCACAGGGGATGAAGATTTTGATTATGGAATACACGTAAAAGAAGTTGTTAATGGCGGCTCGGTGGGTATTGGTATAGAAGATTTAAGTTCGGATTTTGAAATAGACCATATTGAGATAGAGAGTACTGGTTTTGCTGGAATTATGGCCAAAACTGATCCAAGTTGCAGTAATCCTGATACATGGAGAGCTAATGGCTATATCTTGAAGAATTTAAGTATTCATGATAATTATATACATGATACAGGTGCGGAAGGCATTTATATTGGTTATACTGGTGGCTATAAAGTGGAATCAAATCGTAGCTGCAATGGCTCGCTGATTTTTGGACATTGGCTGGAAAATGTAGATATCTATAACAATGTTTTAGAAAATACCGCTTGGGATGGTATACAAGTGAATCTGGTAAGGGAAAATGGCAAAATTCGTAACAACCATATTTATAATAGTGGAACAGAAAGTGTTTTTGCACAAGATTTTGCAATGAGTATTGGAGGTGGTATTTATGAGGTATACAATAACTATATGGAACAATATGTGCCAGGAATGGGACAAGGAATGCAATTTATAAGTGCAGAGAGTGGAACCAAAGTATATAACAATGTTCTTGTGAGGCCAGATTTTCATGGAATTTTCATGCACAATAGGCATGAATTTGATGATTCTAATGAAGGATATTATGTTGCTAATAATACTATAATAGAACCTGGAGATTCAGGAATCTTTTATAATACGGTGATTACAATAACAGAAGATCCAGCTAAAAAGTTTAATACGCAAGAGACCGTACCAACATATATGGTTAATAATTTGGTAGTAAACCCTGGTACTGATCATGCTTCTGGAAATACTTGGAAGGGAGATCAGGAGAGTTATTTTGATTTTAACAAGAAAGTCGAAAGAGATAGTACAGCTTCACGTATATATACCAATATAACGACCCGACAGATGGATACCTTGGGACTAATGGATATTATTAATGACGATTATAGTGCATTAGATCAAACCTCAGACTTAATAGATGTTGGTTCAGATGTATCTTCTTGGGGTATTACATATGATTTAGATAACAATCCTCGACCTTCAGGAAACAATGTTTTTGATATTGGGGCATATGAGTTACAATTTACCGTTGCTCCTCCTCCCCCTCCTGAGAGTAGAAGGATTAGACTCGCACCTAACCCTGTGACAGACTATTTTAAAATTGTAGACAAGAAAAGGAAAAGAAAAAACAAACGACAGCGAAAAGCAAGGATGACAATTACTTCTTTGACTGGGATAACACTTTTTGACGGTGATTATAAACTAGGGAAAAGGTTTTATGGTGTAGACACGTATAACCCTGGTACATATGTTGTTACCATTTATTATCCTAATAATAAGATATTTTATAAATACTTAATCATTCAATAAAAAAAGCGGCAGGTCACCTGCCGCTTTGACTAACTCAAATAACTACCATTGGTCGGTTAAATTCTAGGTAAATCACCTTCTCCTTTTAAGGGAAGGGTTGATTTACCCATTAAATAGGCGTCGATATGATGGGCTGCTTGTCTTCCTTCTGATATGGCCCAAACGATTAGAGATTGCCCTCTACGTTGGTCACCTGCAACAAAAACTCCAGGTACATTGGTTTGATAGTTTTTTTCTGAAGCTTCAATATTAGTTCGTTCATCCATTTGCAGTTCAAACTGATCTGCTAGTGTCTTTTCCGAACCTGTAAAACCAAGGGCAAGTAGTGCTAATTCGCATTTCCATTTTTTCTCGGTATTTGGTACTTCTTTTAATTTAGGTCTTTGGCCTGGAATCATTTCCCATTCTACTTCTGCTGTTACCAAACCAGTTAGATTGCCATCTTTATCGCCTACAAATTTTTTGGTTGAAATACTAAAGAATCTCTCGGCACCTTCTTTATGAGATGAGCTGGTACGTAATCGCATGGGCCAAAATGGCCAGGGTTGATTATCCGGTCTTTCTTTAGTTGCCATAGGCATAATTTCAAAGTTGGATACCGAATTTGCACCATGTCTTATTGAGGTTCCAATGCAATCTGATCCGGTGTCACCCCCACCAATGACAATCACATCTTTATCCGTAGCCAAAATTTCTTCCTTGAAGTTTTTTTGACCTGCCACTCTGCGATTATTTTGAGGAAGAAAGTCCATGGCCTGCACTACGCCTTTTAAATCAGCGCCTGGTATGGGTAATACTCTTCGTATAGTGGCTCCCCCACAAAGAACAGTAGCATCAAAATCTAATAGCAATTCTTTTGCTTTTATATCGACACCCACATTTATCCCTGTTTTAAAAACAATGCCTTCTTCTTCAAGTATGACCAATCGACGATCAATGACATTCTTTTCCATTTTAAAATCAGGAATGCCGAAGCGGAGTAAGCCTCCAGCTTTTTCATCGCGTTCAAAAACTGTTACCTTATGTCCTGCGCGGTTTAATTGCTGGGCAGCAGCTAAACCTGCTGGACCAGAACCAATCACAGCGACTTTTTTATCAGTTCTTTTTAAAGGAGGGTTCGGTTTTATCCATTTATTCTTAAAAGCTACCTCTACAATGTTTTTTTCAATATTCTCTATGGATACCGGATCTTCATTTATACCTAGAACACATGATTCTTCGCAAGGGGCGGGACAAAGCCTACCTGTAAATTCTGGAAAGTTATTAGTTGAATGTAGTATTTTGGTTGCTTTTTCCCATTTTCCTTGATATACAGCATCATTAAAATCTGGAATTAAATTTCCTAAAGGACAACCGCTATGACAAAACGGGATACCACAGTCCATGCAACGAGCTCCTTGATCTTTTAGCTCATTTTCTTTAAGCGGTTTTGTAAACTCTTTATAGTTTTTTATTCTGTCTTTAACAGGAGCATAAGTTTCATCCTTACGCTCAAACTCCATAAATCCTGTTGTTTTTCCCATTTAAATCGTATTTATAACTTAAAAAAGTCTTGAAATTTCCACTTAAAGAATAAATTCATTAATAATAAAGGACTTGCTTATGGCACTTCCATTTTTTCTTTTTTCAAACGTATCAGTGCCTGTTTATACTCTTCAGGAAGCACCTTAATAAACTTAGGTAAAGCTGTTTCCCAGTTTTCTAAAATATGCTGTGCTAATGGACTCAGTGTGGAATTATAATGACTTTCAATCAAATCCTTCAACTGTTTAACATCATTGTCTTCTTCTACACGTAATAAGTTTAATGATTCGGTATTGCATTGTTTTTTAAATGTGTTATTCTTATCAAAAATATAGGCGATACCTCCACTCATTCCAGCTCCAAAATTTCTACCTACTTCTCCTAGGATTACAGCTACACCACCAGTCATATATTCACAGCCATGATCTCCAATACCTTCAACAACAGCTTTTGCTCCCGAATTTCGCACACAAAAACGCTCCCCTGCTTTTCCATTTATATAGGCTCTACCAGCAGTAGCTCCATATAGCGTTACATTGCCTGTAATCACATTATCCTCTGGCGTAATTGTTGATTTTTCGGGAACTTTTATAACAAGTTTTGCTCCAGAAAGCCCTTTACCTAAATAATCATTTGTGTTTCCGTTTACAATTAAGGTAAGACCCCTGGTGGCAAATGCTCCAAAACTTTGACCAGCCGATCCTGTGAAGTTTATTTTTAAAGTATTTATGGGAAGTCCTTGTGCCCCATATACTTTTGATATTTCATTACTCAGGATAGCTCCAACTGCTCTGTCTGTATTTTTAATAGGAAAATCTAATGTTAGCTTTTCTTTTCTGAACAAAGAAGGATTAGCTTTTCTAATAATATCAAACTCGATAGATTTTGATACATCATGTTGTTGTTCCTGAGTGTTATAAACCTTAGTTCCTTTTGGTACATCTACCTCATGTAAAATAGGTGTTAAATCGATACCTGAAGCTTTGTAATGATTAATAGCTTTCTTTCTATCCAACTTATGTACTTGGCCTACCATTTCATTTACGGTTTTGAAACCAAGCTTAGCCATAATTTCGCGTAGCTCTTGAGCTATAAAGTACATATAGTTCACAACGTGTTCTGGCTTTCCTTTGAATTTTTTACGGAGTTCTGGATTTTGTGTAGCGATACCAACCGGACAGGTATTAAGATGGCAAACACGCATCATAATACAACCAGAAGCTACTAACGGCGCAGTCGCAAAACCAAATTCTTCTGCGCCCAACAAACAGGCAATTGCGACATCACGACCAGTTTTTAACTGACCGTCACACTCTAAAACTATTCTGTTTCTAAGGTCGTTCATGACCAAGGTTTGTTGTGCTTCTGCAATACCAAGTTCCCATGGTAAACCTGCATGTTTTAGTGAAGTAAGTGGTGATGCACCAGTACCTCCATCAAACCCAGAAACTAGGATAACATCCGCCTTAGCTTTTGCAACTCCTGCCGCTACGGTTCCAACACCAACTTCAGAAACTAATTTTACATTTATTCTTGCCTCTCTATTTGCAGATTTTAAATCGAAAATTAATTGTGATAAATCCTCAATAGAATAAATATCATGATGTGGTGGTGGGGAAATTAGTCCCACATAAGGTGTAGAGTTTCGTGTTTTGGCAATTGCAGGATTTACTTTTGGTCCAGGTAATTGCCCACCTTCGCCTGGCTTAGCACCTTGCGCCATTTTAATTTGAATTTCTTGTGCATTGGTCAGATAGTTAGAGGTAACTCCAAAACGACCGGATGCTACTTGCTTAATTGCGCTATTTCTCCAATCTCCTGACTGGTTTTTGTAAAAACGTTCAGCATCTTCTCCACCTTCACCAGAATTACTTTTTCCACCTATTCGGTTCATTGCGATGGCCAAATTCTCATGGGCTTCCTTACTAATACTTCCATAGGACATGGCTCCCGTTTTAAATCGTTTTACGATTTCTGTCCAGGGCTCCACGTCTTCAATTGGAATAGGGTCGTAGTTTGAAAATTCGAACAAACCGCGTATAGTCATTAAGTTTTTTGATTGCTCATTGACTAATTCTGAGTATTCTTTATAGGTGTTTGGTTCATTATTGCGAACAGCCTTTTGCAGCTTCGCTATGCTTAATGGATTAAACATATGTTTTTCGCCATCTCTTCTCCAACGATATTCCCCACCTATTTCTAAATCTAAATTTGCATTAATCTTCTTGGCTTTAAAGGCTTTTGAATGGCGTTTGCTTATTTCTTTTTCTATTTCATACAAACCTATCCCTTGAATTCGGGTAGGTGTATTAGGAAAATATTTTTCTACAACTTTAGTGTTTATACCTATACACTCGAATAAACGTGAACCGCGATAAGAATTTAAGGTAGAAATGCCAATTTTGTTCATCACTTTTAAGATGCCCTTACCTACAGCTTTATTATAATTCTCTATTGCTTCTTGGAATGTGTAATCCGTTGTGTTGTCTTCTTCTAATTGTTGCCCTATTATTTCATTTACTAAATATGGGTTTATTGCGCTTGCACCATACCCAAAAAGAAGTGCAAAATGGTGTACCTCTCTCGGTTCGGCCGATTCTATGATAATACTAAGTTTAGATCTATTGCCATTTCTGCCCAACCCACTGTTTACAAAAGAACATGCTAATAAAGCTGGAATAGCGGCCATTTCACTGCTTACCATTCTATCCGATAAGATGATAATGTTTGCGCCATCATTGATAGCGTTTATTGCTCGTCTTAAAATACTATCTAAGGCCTCTTCGAGTCCATTATGTCCTTTTTCTACTTCATATAAAGTAGGGATTGAAACTACTTTATAATCTGGGCTAGAATCGTAATTTTTTATTTTATCAAGATCTTCTTTTGAGATTACTGGATTTTGAATTTTTAATTTTCTACAATGATCTTCAGTAAACTCAAAAATATTATGGTCGCTGCCTAGAGTAAGGCTGATGTCTGTTATCAATTCTTCACGAATACCATCCAAAGGTGGATTGGTAACCTGAGCAAACAATTGTTTAAAGTAGTTGTAAATTAATTGAGGACGTTCAGAAAGTACTGCAATGGGAGTGTCAGAACCCATAGAACCAATTGGTTCTTTACCATTTTTTGCCATCGGCATTATAATGGTATTAATATCTTCTTGAGTATAACCAAAAGCAGATCTTCTAATTTCTAATGGAAACTCTCCAAAGAAAACAGGGCAATCATTATATGGAATATCTTTAAGATGTACTAAGTTGTCTTTAAGCCATTTTTTATAAGGATACTTTTTTGCAATGGTTTCTTTGACCTCTTCATCATTAATAATTCTGCCCTCTTCCATGTTTACCAAAAACATTTTCCCTGGTTCTAGGCGACCATGGAACTCAACATCTTCAGGTTGTAAATCAACTACGCCTGTTTCCGATGACATGATCACATAACCTTGTTTGGTTACGGTATAACGAGAAGGGCGTAGACCGTTCCTGTCTAATACTGCTCCAATGTAGTTTCCATCAGTAAAAGGAATGGATGCTGGTCCGTCCCAAGGTTCCATTAAGCAAGAGTTGTATTCATAAAAAGCTCTTTTGGTTTCAGACATATCCGTATTCTTTTCCCATGCCTCGGGTACTAACATCATCATAACCTCGGGAAGTGAACGACCGGTCATCAATAACAATTCAACAACCATATCCATACTTGCTGAATCTGACTTGCTTGGTAAGACTACTGGTAGTATATTTTTAATTTCTTCACCAAACCAATCGCTGCGCATTAATTCTTCACGTGACTTCATACGAGCTACGTTACCACGCAAGGTGTTAATTTCACCATTATGACACATGTAGCGAAAAGGCTGCGCTAAATCCCATGTCGGAAAAGTATTGGTTGAAAAACGTTGATGAACCAGAGCCAATCGAGTTACTACTCTAGAATCTTGTAAGTCTTTGTAATATCTACTTATATCCTCAGGAACCAATAAACCTTTGAAAATGATTATTTTAGTTGATAAACTAGGTAAGTAAAAGAATTGACTTTCAGATAGTTTTGAAGCAATTATAGTATGTTCTGTAGTTTTTCTAGCTATAAATAGTTTTAGATTGAATTGAAAATCATCTAGTCTATCTTCTTTACCAATAAAAACTTGCTTTACAAATGGTTCTGTTTCTGCAGCAATTCTGCCAGGGATAGATTTGTTTACTGGTACATCTCGCCATCCCAATAGTTGAAGTCCTTGTTTCTTAATGTTTTTCTCGAATACAGCGATGCAGAATGCTCTTTGGTTTTCTTTCTGTGGGAGGAAAACATTGCTTACTGCATAATCTCCTGCTTTTGGAAGTTTAAATTCACATACATTAATAAAAAAATCATGAGGGATGTCTATTAAAATACCAGCGCCATCTCCAGTTTTACCATCAGAACTTACAGCACCCCTATGTTCTAATTTTACCAGAATCTCTAAAGCCTTATGGATAATGTCATTTGACTTTTTTCCTTTTAGACTGCAAATGAACCCTGCACCACAGTTATCGTGTTCAAATTCGGGAAGATATAGTCCTTGTTTTTCTAGCTTCATAATTATGGTATTTCTTCAAAAATATCATAACCATTGAACTATTTATTGTGATTTATAAATAATGAAAGAAAAAAAACAGTATACCTCCAAAAACGTTAAAAAATATTCAAAATGTAAATTCTACCCCCTCTAAATTGTCAAAATGCAAATTTTATGCTGTATTCGTCTTTACATATGGTAAAAACGGTATTGGGTGCAGCGGTAATTGAAAGAAACAGGTTTATATCCTATATGGAATGGTTGTTTAATTTAATAAAGTATTAAAAAAATAATAGCACCCCTAAAAAAATAGGGGTGCTATTAAATTAAAATATATGAATTAGCTATTAATCTCTTAAAATACTTCTAGAGATTACTATTTTTTGAATTTCTGAAGTGCCCTCATAAATCTGAGTGATTTTTGCATCTCTCATCATTCGTTCTACATGATAATCTTTAACAAACCCGTTTCCACCATGAATTTGAACAGCTTCTATTGCAACTTCCATTGCTGTTTCAGCTGCATAGAGTTTTGCCATTGCACCTGATAATGTATAATCATTACCATTGTCTTTGTCCCAAGCTGCCTTGTAAACCAAATGGCGTGCGGCTTGTATTTTAGTATGCATATCCGCTAATTTGAAAGCAATCGCTTGATGGTTAGAAATCTCCGTACCAAAGGCTTTACGTTCTTTAGAATACTTTAATGCCAATTCATAAGCACCAGCTGCTATTCCTAATGCTTGTGCTGCAATACCAATTCTTCCACCGGAAAGTGTTTTCATTGCAAATTTAAAACCGAAGCCATCTTCACCAATTCGATTTTCTTTAGGAACTTTTACATCATTAAAAAGTAAGGAGTGGGTATCACTTCCTCGAATACCCAGTTTATTTTCTTTTGGTCCTATCTCAAAACCTTCCATGCCCTTTTCAACAATCAACGCATTAATACCTTTATGTCCTTTTTCAACATCAGTTTGGGCAATTACTAAATAAACCTCGGCAGAATTTCCGTTGGTAATCCAGTTTTTAGTACCATTAATCACGTAATGATCTCCTTTATCTATTGCAGTTGTTTTCTGAGAAGTAGCATCACTGCCAGCTTCTGGTTCAGATAGGCAAAAAGCTCCGATAATTTCACCTGATGCTAAGCGAGTTAAATATTTTTGTTTTTGTTCATCATTTCCAAAAGTTTCTAAGCCCCAACAAACCAAAGAATTGTTTACGGAAACAATAACAGATGCAGATGCATCTACTTTAGAAAGCTCTTCCATAGCAATAACGTATGATAAGGTGTCTAATCCACTGCCGCCATATTTGGAATCAACCATCATTCCAAGGAAACCTAGTTCTCCCATTTTTTTAACCTGTTCCGCTGGAAATTTTTGAGCATCATCACGCTCAATAATGCCAGGTAATAATTCATTTTGCGCAAAGTCTCTTGCAGCTTGTTGAATCATTAATTGCTCTTCTGAAAGGGTAAAGTCCATACTATTGTGAAATAAATAAAAATACGATGCAAATATATGGTTTAACTGTTGATTTTTCAGAGATTTTAGGTGAAATACAAGAATAATTGAATTTTAAAAAAAGCTTCTTATGTCTTGGCACACTTTTTTTATCAATCCTTATATTTAATGTTTATATAATGATGAAAATCATCTTATTTGAATATCTTTAGGATATCACCTAATTATTTATAATCTTAACGAACTCATTTTTAAAACCAACTGAAAATGGAAACCATAATCATCATCATATTTCTTGCTGGTTACCTAGCAATTACCTTAGAGCATAACTTAAAGATTGATAAATTAATTCCTGCATTGGCAATGATGGCCATATTATGGGCAATGATTGCCTTGGCACATTTAGATGTTTTTGAGGTAAATGCTCAATTAAAGGAGTTAGAACCTACGCATATTGATGAAATACTGTTGCATCATCTAGGTAAAACAGCAGAAATTTTAGTATTCCTATTAGGTGCAATGACGATAGTTGAAATCATTGATTATTTCGACGGCTTTGCTACCATAAAGGGTTATATAAAAACACGTAGTAAACGTAAATTACTATGGATTTTTTCCATTTTAGCTTTTATATTATCTGCAATAATAGATAACCTAACCGCTACAATTGTTTTAATAACAATACTTCAAAAAGTAATTAAAGACCGTGAAACAAGATTGTGGTTTGCAGGTTTAATTATTATAAATGCAAACGCAGGGGGAGCTTGGTCTCCAATAGGTGATGTAACAACTACAATGCTATGGATTGCAGGTAAGGTAGAAGCTGGTTCTTTAGTACTTCACGTATTGTTACCATCAATAGTTTGTATGATTATACCAACAATGATAGCTAGTAGATTTAAGGCTTTTAGCGGTCAAGTTGATATTGAAGAAAAACAAGAAGGTTCTAAATCAAAGTATGGCCCTACAATGCTCTATCTTGGCTTAGGAGCTATTGTATTTGTTCCATTTTTTAAGACTATCACTCATTTACCTCCATATGTTGGGATGATGCTTTCTTTAGCAGTAGTAGCAACATTTGCAGAGATTTATAGCAATGCTAAATTTAGCATTAGCTCCGCCATTGATGAAGATCATCATGAGGCATCACACCATAGTCCGGTACATTCAGCTCTCACAAAGATTGAGTTGCCAAGTATTCTTTTCTTCCTTGGTATTTTATTGGCTGTAGCTGCACTTGAGTCTTTAGGTATTTTATTTAACTATGCAGAAAGCCTTAACGAGGCCATACCGCAACGTGATATTGTCGTAATGTTATTAGGTATTGGCTCAGCAGTAATTGATAATGTTCCTTTGGTTGCGGCAAGTATGGGAATGTTCTCAGAAGGTCCAGACCATCCATTATGGCATTTTATAGCCTATTCTGCAGGAACCGGTGGTAGTATGCTAATTATTGGCTCAGCAGCTGGTGTTGTAGCTATGGGGATGGAGAAAATAGATTTCTTCTGGTACCTTAAAAAAATAGCTTGGTTAGCATTTGTTGGCTTTGTTGGCGGAGGATTGGTATTTATTGCTTTACGTGATTTTGTCCTTTAGCATAATTTTATTCCCAAAACTGCGTTATTATTGCAACTAAAATTGGGGATACTTTATGATACTATTTCAAGATTTGGAAGAAGGCGTTGATACTGCGGCTTCTATTTCTGAAGAAAAAACGCTTTCTGTAATTGATTTAATCGTTAATGGTGGTACTGGAAGCATCGTTATTATTACCGTGCTTTTCATATTACTTTTTGTAGCACTTTATATTTATTTTGAGCGAATTTTTGCAATTAAAGCCGCATCTAAAATAGATAAGAATTTCATGAATCAGATTCGTGATCATGTTATGAATGGCAAGTTAGAAGCTGCAAAATTACTCTGTGCTCAAACCGATTCGCCAGTGGCTCGTTTAACCGAAAAGGGAGTTTCACGTATTGGAAAACCGCTAGATGATATTAATACAGCTATCGAAAATGCAGGTACTTTAGAAGTTTATAAACTAGAGAAAAACGTAAGTATTTTGGCAACAGTTGCTGGTGCCGCTCCAATGATTGGTTTTCTTGGAACTGTAATTGGTATGATTTTAGCATTCCATGAAATGGCAAGTAGCGGAGGACAAGCAGAAATGGGTTCTTTGGCATCTGGTATTTATACGGCAATGACAACTACTGTAGCAGGTTTAGTTGTGGGGATTATCGCTTACATTGGATATAACCATTTGGTAAATAGAACGGACAAAGTGGTTCATAAAATGGAAGCCAATGCCGTGGAGTTTTTAGATTTACTCAACGAGCCTATATAGTTTTATTATGAAATTAAAAGGAAGAAATAAGGTAAGTCCAGAGTTTAGCATGTCATCGATGACTGACATTGTTTTTTTGTTGTTAGTCTTTTTTATGTTGACTTCTAATGCGCCTAATGCATTAGATTTACTATTACCAAAGGCAAAAGGAAAATCTACGAACACGCAAAACGTTTCAGTCACCATTGATAAGGATTTGAAATATTACGTTAATAATGAACAGATTAACGGAGAATACATTGAAATTGAATTAAAAAAAGCACTAAAAGGTCAAGAAAAGCCTACAATTATTTTGAGAGCAGAACAAAGTGTAGCCATTAAAGAGGCTGTGAATGTGATGGATATTGCTAACAAGAACAATTATAAGGTAATTCTGGCGGTGCGGCCAAAATAATGCCACTTTTAGACACGAGACACAAGAAAAAATCATTTACACTTACTACACTATTGTTAAGTGTACTTTTGCTGCTACTCTTTTATATTGGTTTAACCTACTTAGACCCGCCTGAAGAAAGTGGAATAGCAATCAATTTTGGCACCATGGATTTTGGTAGTGGCAAAATACAGCCCAAAGAAAAAATTAAATCTGAACCTTTAGATATTCCAGAACCTCCTAACGAACCTGAGCAAGTTCAAGAAAAAGTGGAAGAGGTTGAGGAAGAAGAGTTAGTTAAAGAGGAGGTTGTGCAAAAGGAAGCTCCAATAGAGAAGGTGATTACCCAAGAGAGTGAAGAATCTATTAGAATTAGGCAGCAAAAAGAAGCAAAAAGAAAGGCAGATGAAGCTGCTGAAAGGAAAAAAGCGGAGGCAGCTAGAATTGCTCGTGAAAAAAGAGAAGCTGAAGAAAGAAAACGTGCTGAACAAGAAGCAAAAAAGAAAAGATTAGATGCTTTAATGGGAGGTATTGGAAAGTCAGACGGGACAGAATCTGGTAGTGAGGGTGATGATAATAAAGCAGGTGATAAAGGAAACCCAGCGGGTAATCCTTATGCTACAAGTTATTATGGAGCTCCAGGTAGCGGAAGCGGAACGGGTGGTTATGGGCTTAATGGGAGATCTTTAGTAAGTAAAGGTAAGGTGCAGCAAGAATGTAATGAAGATGGCCGCGTTGTTGTGCGTATCGTAGTTGATAAAAATGGTAAAGTAATAAAAGCCACCCCTGGTGTTAAAGGAACGACTAATAATGCTCCTTGTTTGTTAGAGCCAGCTAAGAAAACAGCTTTTCTTCATAAATGGAACCTAGATGCGAAAGCCCCCACTCAGCAAATTGGTTTTGTTGTTGTCAATTTTAAATTGGGGCAATAGTGAAGTACCAAGAAACCTTAGATTGGATGTTTTCACAACTTCCAATGTATCAACAAAAAGGAAGTTCAGCATTTAAAGATAAACTTGATAATAGTATCAATTTTGCCCTTCATTTAGCAAATCCAGAAAGAAAATTTAAGTCAATACATGTAGCTGGAACCAATGGTAAAGGCTCAAGTAGTCATATGTTAGCCTCTATATTGCAAGAAGCGGGGTATAAGGTTGGTTTATATACCTCTCCCCACTTAAAGGATTTTAGGGAACGAATTAAAATTAACGGAAAGAAGATTAGCAAGAAACAGGTAAAAAAGTTCATTGCTAAGCATAAAACTTTTTTTGAAGTGCATCGACTTTCTTTTTTTGAGATGACTGTTGGTATGGCATTCGATTATTTTGCCGCTCAAAAAGTGGATATTGCAATCATTGAAGTTGGATTAGGAGGTAGGTTAGATTCCACAAATATTATAACTCCACAGGTCTCATTAATAACCAATATTGGCTTGGATCATATACAATTGTTAGGTGATACTTTAGAAAAAATTGCATTAGAGAAAGCTGGGATAATTAAAAAGGGAGTCCCAGTTGTAGTAAGTGAAACACAGCTTGAAACCAAAGGTATTTTTAATATGCTCGCTTCTCAGAAAAAAACAAGTATTGTTTATGCAGATAAAGAGATTACCGAGTTATATCCTTCTGATTTATTGGGAAAATATCAAAAGAAAAACATAAAAGGAGTTTTAGCCTGTTTGGGCGAATTGAAAGGATTTAAAGTTACAAAGAAAGATATCTCAAAAGGGTTGCTTAAGGTAGTTAAAAACACTGGTTTATTGGGAAGATGGCAGGTATTAGGCAAAAAGCCAACTATAATTTGTGACACCGCTCATAATAAAGAAGGGCTAACTTTAGTCTTGGAGCAGATAAAATTGCAAAAATTTGACAAGCTTCATATGGTTTTAGGCTTTGTTAATGATAAAGAATTAAACACGGTTTTAACCATACTTCCTAAAAAAGCAAAATATTATTTTGTGAGTCCGGATGTTCCCAGAGGATTAGATGCAGAAAAGCTACTTATTTTAGCTAAAGAATATGGGTTAAAAGGAAACGCTTTCAAATGTGTATCAGAGGGTTTGCAAAGCGCTATTCGGAATGCAAAAAAAGATGATTTCGTATATGTTGGAGGTAGCACTTTTGTAGTTGCAGAAATTGTCTAATATTTTTATGTTGATTGCTTTTGGTAAATAAAAAATGGTGCTATATTTGCACTCCCTATTTAGAAATAGAATAGGGCGCTTAGCTCAGTTGGTTCAGAGCACCTCGTTTACACCGAGGGGGTCGGGGGTTCGAATCCCTCAGCGCCCACGAAAAGCCTCCAAGCAATTGGAGGCTTTTTTTGTTAAGAGTGATAGTTTTCCAATATCTTTTTCTTTACCTCGTCGCAGTAACTACGACCAATAGTATACCTAATGTCATCAATCTCAACACTGTTGCCTTCAACGGATTGAATTTTATCTATCGCTACAGTATAGGAACGATGAATTCTTATAAATTTATCTGCTGGCAATTCTTCAGTAAAACCGGTTAAAGTTTTGTGGATGATATATTTGTCAGAAGTGGTTTTAATTCTAATGTAATCCTTTAAACTCTCAACAACCAATATTTCATTTAAATATACCTTTTGGAGTTTTTTATTATCAATCTTAATAAAGATACTTGGGTTAGCATTTGTTTTTGGGCTTTTCGACTCACTTTTAGAAAGCAAGTCAATAATCCTATTGACGGACTTTAAAAACCTTGGAAAGGAAACTGGCTTCACCAAATAATCAATAGCCTCCACTTCATAGCTCTTTAGCGCATATTCGGCATGTGCGGAAGTAATAACTATCATGGGCTTCTCTTTTAATGTTTCTAAAAACCCAAAACCATCTAAAACCGGCATATTTATATCCAAAAAAATTATATCTACAGCGTTATTTTGTAGGAACATACTAGCGTTAACAGCATTAGAAAATGTTTTGACAACGTTCAACTGTTCTATTTTATCTGTATGGGATTCCAGAACATTTATTGCCAAGGGTTCGTCATCTATTATAATTACTTTTAGCACCATATTAGTTAGACTTTTAGCTTTAGATAAACGTGAAAAGTTTTATTTTTTTTCTTAATTTTTAATTGATAATCATCAGGACTATATCCTAATTCCAACCTCTTTTTTACGTTAGAAAGACCAATACCACCACTTCTTGTTGGTATCTTATTATTCTTCACTTTTTTTGGAATAGTATTTTTCAAATTTAAGTAGAGAAAATCTTCTTTCACATCAATATCAAGAGTAATAGCCATTTTGCCAATATTCTTACTTGCTCCATGCTTAAAACAATTTTCAACAAAAGGTATTAATAGCATTGGAGCTATGGTTTTGCCTTCCATATTACCAGATAATCCAACATCAATTTCAAGAGAGTCATCAAACCGTATCCGTTCTAAATCAATATAATTTTGCAGACATTCTATTTCATTTTTTAAACTTTGTTTCCTTTTGTCGGTAGCATATAATAGATAACGCATTAATTCAGATAGCTTAAGTACCACCTCAGGAGCTCTATTAGATTTCTTTAAAGTTAAAGCATAGATATTGTTTAAGGTATTAAAGAAGAAATGTGGTGAAACTTGCGATCTTAAAAAGCGAAGTTCCGTTGCAAGTTGCCTTTTTTCAAGCTCATGTAATTTACTATGTTCTGCTAGCCAATCAACAGTGATTTTAATTGCGGTTACAAATGAAACTACATATAACTCTCCCAACATCATTTGAATAGCGTAGTTAAAAGTAATAACCTCTATTGGCTCTGGACCTTCTGGCCAAACATTTGTGGTAACAAAATAATAAGTTAAATAATACTTTACTAAAAGCATTATTAGTAGCGATGTTAAAATGAGTAAAGTGTATAAAAAGTATTTCTTTTTATACACAAACCGCGGCATTAAATAATAAATATTAAAATATGACAACGCCATATGAATTGGAAAACCAATTAGGTTTGATTTCAGCGAATAATCATAATCATTAAAGTAACTGCCCCATCGTAATGTATTAAATAGAAAATAGATTGACCAAAATATGATATGATGTTTATAGGTGATTATATATCGGTTTATTTTCTCACTAGAAAAGAAGCCGTTATCATCATTGTTAATCCCTAAGTCTTGAAAAGCACTTACCTTATTCTGCATGAGTTGTTGGTCAAATCTAAATAGTTATTGGTCTAAAATACTGGTTGGTTAACTCTAAATTTATGAATATTATTAGTATAACAAAATTGTGATGTCATACTTGACTAGTAATAAGGTAGATTATAAATCTAAAGATTCACATATCTTTAAAGATGATGCGCTTTACCTTAAAGCTTGTTCCGTATCGCTTTTTTTGCTTTTTGGACTTATGTATTTTGGCATTGCCAAACAAACACCTAAAACTTATACAGCTTTTAAGGTAGAGGAAGAATTACTTATAGATGGTATTGCTAATGAGGCTTCATGGCAGTCTGCTTTATGGAGCGACAGCTTTATAGATATAGAAGGGGTTAAAAAGCCTAAGTATTCTACCAAAGTAAAGATGGCGTGGAGTGATAACTATTTTTACATTTTTGCAAAAATAGAAGAACCTCATGTCTGGGGGAACTTAAAGCAACGAGATACAGTAATTTTTTATAATAATGATTTTGAAGTATTTATAGATCCAGATGGGGATACTCATAGTTATTACGAACTAGAAATTAATGCCCTGAATACAGTATGGGACCTCTTTTTATCAAAACCATATCGAAATGGCGGTAACGTATTAAATAGCTGGGACATCCAAGGTCTTAAATCTGCAATTAAAATAGATGGTTCTATTAATAATCCTTTAAATCATGATATTGGATGGTCTTTGGAAATAGCAATTCCATGGGCTACAATAGTTGAAACTTCGAATAGTTTGGGAGTGCCAATTAATCAGTTTTGGAGGATTAATTTCTCTAGAGTTAATTGGGATTTCGATATAATGAATAACAAATATTATAGAAAGAAAGGGGCGGACAATAACTATCTACCTGAATTTAATTGGGTTTGGTCACCCCAAGGAGTAATTAATATGCATGAGCCTGAGCATTGGGGTTATGTATATTTCTCAGATGAATCAAACGCCAGTGGTTTTCAATTTAAATTACCCGAACAAGAAAAGTTGAAATGGAAAATGTATGAGTATTATCGGCAGTTACATAAAGATTCAGACGTGATACTTCCTAATGAGTTTGAGAATGATGGGCAACGTATTTCATTAAATATTGAGAAGCATTTTTTGGGATGGAACCTCTGGGTTTTAAGTCCTTATAACAATGAAAAATTAATTATAAGCAAGGATGGAAAATTCCACAGAATCAAAGAAGAAAATTAAAGGAGCTAAGATTTTAGTAGTGGTTTTATTGTCACTTTTGGCGGTTGGTTTTTTAGATAACCAGATGATGTCGAAAAAGAAAAAACTTAAGAATTCTGAGACTATTATTGCGGCTGATAATATCGAGACTTTTAAATTTTGGACTTGGATTACTGCAAACGAGGAGAGAACAAATCAATCGTATACAGAAGAATTTAAGAAGTATAGTAATAGCGGATTTGATGCTGTTCTTATCAATACTGGCACAAATGCAGAACTCCTAAAAAGAGTAACTCCTTTAGCTAAAAAAGAAGGATTAGAAGTGCACGCGTGGATGTTTACAGTAAATCGCCCAGGAGATGAAATTGCTAAGCAGCACCCCGAATGGTATGCTGTTAGCAGGGATGGGAAATCATGTTACGATAATCCACCATATGTGGGATACTATAAATGGTTATGTCCTACTAGAATGGAGTCAAGACAACATATCCTTTCAATAGTAGAAAACCTTGCAAAAGTTGAAGGTGTTGCAAGTGTGCATTTGGATTACATAAGATATTCAGATATATTTTTACCAGTAGGGTTATTACCAAAATACAATCTAGTTCAAAATACGGAACTGCCGGAATTCGATTTTTGCTATTGTGATGTTTGTATCTCAGAATTTAAAAAATTACATCATAAGAATCCTAAGAAGATGGAGCATCCTGAGATAGATATAGAATGGAAAAATTTTAGGTTAAATCAAGTTAAACGCATAGTCGATGAAGCTTATGAAATTGCTCATGAAAATGACAAGTATTTAACTGCTGCAGTTTTCCCTTATCCAGAAATGGCTGACCATATGGTACGCCAACGTTGGGATAAATGGAATATAGATGTTGTCTTACCAATGATATATCATGGCTTTTATAACGAAGAATTGGACTGGATTGGTTATGCCACACAGCAAGGAGTCAAAGATTTAAAAGGAAAAAACACGGAATTACATACAGGGCTTTATATGCCAGATTTCTCTCCTGAACAATTAGAAGAAGCTATTTTAATTGCAAAAAAGAATGGAGCTAATGGGATTTCAGTTTTTGATGGCCCAGCACTTTCAAAAGAGCATTTAGCCATAGTAAAAAAACTTAAGAATCGGATACTAAGCAAATGACATTTAATATTGTGTTTTAATAGTGATTTGGTGAAAAAGCAGAAGAGATTCTCATTATATCGCTACTTAATATATAAAGGTAATAGTACCCTCTAGCTTTCCTGAAATGTCATTGGTCGAAATTTTTACCAATCTACGCTCGTATATTTAAACTTAACATTTCATTAACCTTAAAATGAACTAAATAAAAGTAAACCTAAACTAGTATGAAACAAAAATTTAAGTATTGCTTGCTTCTTTTTCTATTTCTTGTTTTTCAAGGAGCAATGGCACAGAACAAAACCGTGACGGGTACAGTTACGGATGAAAGTGGAACCCCATTACCAGGCGTTAACGTTGTGGAAAAAGGAACTTCCAATGGTACATCAACAGATTTTGATGGTAATTATACTATAAGCGTTGCTGATAATGCTACGCTTGTATTTTCGTCTTTAGGGTATGCTACTACAGAATTATCTGTAATAGGAACAACTACGGCAAATATTTCTTTAGCAGATGATGCGGAAAGCTTAGACGAAGTAGTAGTTACTGCCTTAGGAATTGAAAGAGATAGACGGTCTCTTGGTTATGCAGTAACTCAGCTAGGAGGAGAATCCGTCGCTGAAGTAAAAACAACAAACGCCTTAAATGCCTTGCAAGGTAAGGTGGCAGGTGTAAATATTACGCCTCCAGCAACAGGTGCTGCTGGGTCTAGTAGAGTTGTTATACGTGGAGCTTCAAGTTTAGCCGGTGGTAATCAGCCTTTATATGTAGTAGACGGAGTTACTATAGATAATACACAATTAGGTGCTGCTAGTGAATGGGGTGGATCAGATTTTGGAGATGGTGTTTCTAGTATTAATCCAGATGATGTTGAATCGGTAAGTGTGCTTAAAGGTGGTGCTGCTGCTGCTTTATATGGTTCTAGAGCTGCTGCAGGTGTTATTATTATCACTACAAAGAATGGTAAAGAGCAAGAAGGATTTGGGATTGATTATAGTTCTCAAGTAACTTTTGATAATATTCAATCTGGAGTAAGAGATTTTCAGCGAGAATACGGGCAAGGTAGTCAAGGGATAGCTCCTACAACTGCTCAAGAAGCTTTAGATAATGCATTCAGATCTTGGGGTCCAAGATTGGGTAGCACTGCAAATTCTGTACAATATGATGGTGTTTCTAGGCCTTATACTGATGCCGGAGATAATTTAGATAGATTTTACAGAACAGGAACAACCTTTATAAATACGGTTGCTTTATCTAAGGCAGGGGAAAACTTTAATTATCGTTTTGGTGTGACCAATTTAGATAATGAGGATGTAGTTCCTAATTCTAATTTCAATCGTAAATCATTTTCATTGAATTTAGGAGCTATCCATAACGAAAAACTTTCTCTAAACCTTAGTGCTAGATATATTGTAGAAAAGGTTAATAATAGACCTAGAATTTCTGATACACCTGGTAATCCAAATTTTGCGCCAGCTGTATTGCCGGCAAACGTAAATGTGGAGGATTTAGGGGCAAATAGAAATGGTGCTCTTGAAGATGGAACAGAAGATCAAATATCTTCGAATCCTTTTGTGCAAAACCCGTATTGGGCTGCTTCTAGGTTTACAACATTTGATAGAAAAAATAGAATTTTAAGTTCGGCAACACTCAAGTATGATATTTTAGATTGGTTAAATATTACTGCTAGAGCGGGTATAGATCATCAAGTTGTTAGAAGTACAAGAGTAACAGGTTTTGGTACCGCATTTTCTCCGCTTGGAGATATAAATGAATTTTCAACTAATCTAACCCAAGTAGATGCAGATATTATTTTAGGAATTGATAAGGCAATTAATAACGATTTTAAAGTAGAAGCCTTTTTTGGTGCTAATAAGAACACTCAACGTAGTGATGCATTAACTTTAAGTGGAAGTAGATTTGTAATTCCATTTCTTGAAATCTTAGGAAATGTGGAAAATGCTAGCAGATCTAGAAGATTAGAAGAACTAGCACTTTCAGCGCTATATGGTCAGGTTGAATTTTCATATAAAGATTATTTATACTTAACAGTAACTGGTCGTAATGAGTGGTTTTCAACGCTAAGTGCAGCGGATAAGGATACACCAAATAATGAATTTTATGGTTCTGCCAGTGCAAGTTTTGTGTTTTCCGAATTACTAGAAAATAGTGATTGGCTAAGTTTTGGAAGACTAAGAGTTGGTTATTCCGAAGTTGGGGGTGGCGCTCCTGATCCTTATAGTTTAAGTTTGCCATTTTCTATTTTTGGACAGGGTCACTTAGGACAACCTTTAGGAAGAATTGATGGAGGTACAGTACCAAATGCGACATTAACACCATTTGTAAAAACAGAGACGGAAGTAGGTTTAGATTTAAGTTTCTTAGATAATCGCTTAGGTTTAGATATAGCGTACTACACAAATACAACTGACCGTGATATTTTAAATGTAAACATTTCAAATACTTCAGGATTTGGAAATGTTGCTTCCAATATTGGAGTGTTAAAAAATAAGGGTATTGAGGCATTGTTGAAAGGTGTACCTATTAGAAATCAAAATTTTGGCTGGAATACGAGTCTAAATCTAACTTTTAATGAAAGTTTCGTAGAATCTACAGACGATACTGGCGGGGATTTAAATGTAGGAAATGTTAGAACATTTGCCGCTAATATTATTCAAAGACCAGGAGAGCGTTTTGGAAAAATAGTGGGAACTGCTTTTTTAAGAAATAATGGTCAGATTGTTTATGATGCTGCAGGATTACCAGTAATTAATCCAGAAAGACAGGTTTTAGGCGATGGTGTACCACCATGGACCGTAGGATGGAACAACAGTTTTAACTATAAAAACTTCAATTTAAGTTTTCTAATAGACGGCAAATTTGGAGGCCAGGTATATTCTGGAACCAATTCTATAGCCTATGGTAATGGCTTGCACAGAAACACTCTCGAAGGTAGAGAAGGCGGTTTAACTGTTACTGGCGTAGATGAGGCGGGTAATCCATTTACATTTACACATGACAATACTACACTTCAATCATATTATGGTAGATTGGGGTCAATAGCAGAAGAAGTAACTTATGATTCAGATTTTATAAAGCTTAGACAGTTAAGCTTTGGATACACACTTCCGAGTTCTATATTGGAAAACACCTTTATCCAAAGTGCTAGTATATCATTTGTAGGTAGAGATTTGTTCTTTATTTCCCGTGCTACGGATAATATTAATCCAGAATCTGCTTTTAATACGAGCAATGCCCAAGGGTTAGAATATTTTGGACTTCCACCAATCGGAAGTTATGGTCTAACGCTAAATGTAAAATTCTAAAAACAACACTATGAAAAAAATATTAATATTAATCGCAACTTTTAGTGTATTGTTGAGTTGTGATGAGGGTTTTGAAGACTTAAATGTTAACCCTAATGCGGCTACATCTTTAGATCCAGGGCCAAAGTTTACAGCTAACTTGTTGTTTACAGCAGGAGATAGATTCGAAAATTGGAGAGCAAATATCATTTATAGCTCTTATATGATACAGCACATGGCTAACCCAAGCGGTCTAGGTGCGGGTGATCGTTATTTGTATAACGCGCAATGGTCTGGAGCATGGTTTGAAAGAGGTTATAATGACCATGTTAAGGGAATTGAAGATATTATTAATCAGCTAGAAGCTGATGACACAGGTCAATTTCCGGATGAAATGTTAGCTATTGCCAGAATTTGGCGTGTATTTGTTTATCATAAAATCACAGATTTATATGGTGATGTCCCTTATAGTGAAGCAGGAAAAGGTTTTTCAGATGGGATTTTTAAGCCAGTTTATGATCCGCAGAGTGAGATTTATGCAGATATGTTGAACGAGCTAGGAGAAGCCACTGCTGCTTTACCTGATGGTACTTCACAATTTGGTAGTGCAGATGTTCTATTCGATGGTGATCAGGGTAAATGGAGGAGATTTGGTTATTCAATGATGTTACGTCTTGGACTTAGACTTATTAAAGTAGATGCTGCCGCAGCTCAACAATGGGCACAACGTGCTATTGATGGCGGTGTAATGGTATCCAATGATGACATAGCTTATATGAGGCACACCAATGGTCCTGAAGGGATAAACAGAAATGGGAATGGGCAAGTGTTTCAAGCTGATGATAGTATGCGTATGAGTGATACATTCGTTAATGCATTAAGCAGTACTAGTGACCCAAGACTTCGTATTTACGCTGCTCTTCCAGATGGTGATGGAGATAGAAATACCAGTGGCTCTAATGACCCTGCATTACAAGTAGGTTTGCCTAATGGTTTAGATGGTACTACTGTACAGAATATTCCAGGAGGAGATAATTTAGATAATTTCTCCGAGCCAAATAGGAATTTAATAACAGGCGAGGATGACCCTTACTTTTTTCAAAGTTACGCTGAAGTGGAGTTCATGTTAGCGGAAGCAAATATTAGATGGGGAATAGGTACTGATGCAGCGGCTCATTACGCTGCAGGTGTTGAAGCAGCAATGCGCCAACTAGATTTGTATACAGTAGGTGACCAGTCTATAACAGATACGGAAATTCAGGATTACTTAACGGCAAACCCTTATGATGCTGCAAATGGTTTAGTGCAAGTAAATACACAATATTGGATTGTAACTTTCTTAAATCACATTGAAGCATATGCAAACTGGAGAAGAACAGGTATTCCTGCATTAACTCCAAATAATTACCCTGGTAACGAAAGTAATGGTGAAATACCACGTAGATTAAGATATTTTGAACGTGAGCAAACCACAAATGCTGATAACTATCAAGCGGTTCTTTCTAGACAAGGAGCTGACCAATTTTTTACTAGAATGTGGTGGGATGTTCAATAATATAGTTTTTTTTCCTCATTAATTTTAATGAGTTAGTTTAGTTTTATTCAAGTGATAAGGGAGAGGCAACTCTCCTTTATCTATTTTAATACCTAAATTTATTATAGTTTTATTACGTGTTTAAAAAGTACATCTTCTTTATAATTTGTATTTCTTTTTTTATCAGTGTTTTGTCATGTGATAAAGAACAAACTGCCCCTGAGACTCGTTTTTCTTTATTAGTAGCTGCAGAAACGGGGATTAACTTTTCTAATGATATTGAAGACCGAAAGGAATTGAGTGTATTTAAATATGCTAATTTTTATGGAGGAGCAGGAGTAGGTGTAGGAGATTTTAATAACGATGGCCTACAAGATTTGTTTTTTGCAGGAAACCAGGTTTCAGACAAGCTTTATATTAATAAAGGAAATCTTCGGTTTGAAGATTTTACGAAAAAAGCGGGTATTATTCAAGATAATGGTTGGTCTACAGGCGTTACAGTAGCAGACATAAATAATGATGGATTTCAAGATATTTATATCAGTAGAGAATTGTATGATGATAAGCCTGAACTCAGAAAAAATTTACTTTATATAAATAATGGTGATGCTACATTTAAAGAGATGGCTAAGACTTACGGGGTTGCGGATAACCAACGCACACGGCATGCTACTTTTTTAGACTATAATAATGACGGTATGTTAGATTTATTTCTTTTAACCCAGCCGCCAAATCCTGGTAATTTCTCAGAATTTAAAGGGACGGAATTATTAAAACCAGAATTTCATTTAAAACTATATAAAAATGTAGGAGATAGCTTTAAAGATGTTTCTAAAGAAGCTGGTATAGCAATTACCGGTTTTCCTAATGGCGTATCGGCAAGTGATCTTAATAATGATGGATTTATAGATATTTACGTCGCTAACGATTTTTATGCCCCTGACTTCCTTTTTATAAACAATGGAGATGGCAGCTTTACCAATAAGGCAGACGAATCTCTAAAACATATGCCTTACTATAGTATGGGGGTTGATGTAGCTGACTTAAATAATGATAACCAACTAGATATTTTTGTTGTAGATATGGTTGCCGAAGATAATTTTAGGCTTAAATCCAACATGAGCGGTATGGACATAGATGCCTTCTGGAAGGTAGTAGCTAATGGAGGTCATTATCAATACATGTACAATACAGTTCAAAAAAATAATGGTAACGGAACATTTAGTGATTTAGCTCAGTTTACTGGAATGCAGGCAACGGATTGGAGTTGGAGTAATCTCTTGGCGGATTTTGATAATGACGGCCTTAAGGATGCTTATATTACCAATGGACTGCTAAGAGATATTAGAAATACAGATGCAGATGATGCTGTGGGCCAATATGTTTTGGACACTGCAAATGAATGGATTAAAGAGAATCCAAATGCCGGAGAAATAAGTATTTGGGATATACTAGATTTGGATGAGGCCTTGGCAATTTTACCATCGCAACCACTAAAAAATTATGCTTTTAAAAATCAAGGAGATTTTAAATTTAAGAAAGTAATAGAAGATTGGGGATTGGGAAAGGAATCGTTCTCCAATGGTTCTGCCTATGCAGATTTAGATAATGATGGAGATTTAGATTTTGTGGTTAATAATATCAATGAAGAAGCTTTTGTTTACCGTAATAATTCAGAATCAATGCCAAACTCCAATTATTTAAGAGTTAAGCTTATTGATGGTGAAAACAGAAACACATTTGGTTCAAGATTAAGATTGGTGACAAATAACCAAGAACAGTTTTTTGAAACTACCAACGTGAGAGGGATTTATTCCACTAGCGAACCCTATGCTCATTTTGGTATAGGTAATTCTGAAAAGATTGACACACTAGAAGTTTATTGGCCTAATGGAAATAAAACAGTGAGGACTAATTTAAAACCTAATAGGTTGATTGAATTGGCTATGCAAGAAGGAAAGCTATTCGCTAAAAAGGAAGAATCTAAAAGTTCTAACTTATTTTATGAAGTTACAGAAACCTCAAATTTAAAATACAATCATCAAGAAAATGATTTTGATGATTTTAATTACCAAGTATTATTGCCTCATAAAATGTCGCAGTTTGGTCCTGCGCTTGCAAGTGCGGATATAAACAATGATGGCTTAGAGGATATTTATATTGGAGGCGCGTCAGGTTATGAACCTGCGGTAATGCTTCAAGGTAATAATGGGGAATTCTCTAAAAGCAATATTGAATTTTGGACGAAAGAAGCCCCTTATGAAGATGTTGATGCTGTCTTTTTTGATGTAAATGGAGATGGTGCTAAGGATTTATACGTAGTTAGTGGAGGGAACGAGTATGCAAAAAATGATTTTCATTTCGCAGATAGACTTTACCTAAATGATGGTAAGGGTAATTTTAAAAAGGGAGCGCTTCTTAATTCAGATAGGAGTAGTGGTTCTAAAGTTGTGGTAGAAGATTATGATAAAGACGGGGATTTAGATGTATTTGTTGGAGGGCGTCATGTTCCACACCAATATCCGTTACCTGCATCAAGCTCCTTGTTTATCAATGATAATGGAAGTTTGGTAAACGCAACTACAGAATTAGCACCAGAACTAGAGAATATAGGCATGGTTACAGATGCTTCTTGGTTAGATTATGATAATGATGAAGATTTAGATTTAGTTATAGTAGGGGAATGGATGTCGATAACTATTTTTTCAAATCAAAATGGCACTTTAACAAAAGTAGCAATACCCAGTTTTACTGATACTGTGGGTTGGTGGTTTAGTATTACGCCGGGTGATTTTGATGCAGACGGAGATATGGATTTTATTGCGGGTAATCTGGGACTCAACTACAAGTACAAAACATCACAAGAGGAGCCATTTGATATTTACTACAAAGATTTTGATGGAAATGGAAGTGGAGATATTGTTTTGGGCTATCACAGCGATAATAAACATTACCCATTAAGAGGTTTTTCTTGCTCATCGGAACAAATACCAGGATTAAAAAAGGAGATAAAAAAATATGACCTTTTTGCTTCAATGGAAATTAACGAAGTCTATGGTGAAGCAAACTTGGAGAATGCCTTGCATTATCAGGCAAATACTTTTGCTTCGTATTATGTGGAAAACCTTGGAGATGGTAGTTTTAAAATGAGAAAATTACCTTCAGAGGCTCAACTTACTAGTATAAATGATGTATTAGTTGAGGATTTTAATGGAGATGGGAATTTAGATATACTTACTGTTGGTAATCTTTACGTTTCAGAGATAGAAACTCCAAGGAGCGATGCCGGTATTGGAACCTTACTTTTAGGAAATGGTGCTGGACAATTTAAAGAGATAGATTATGTTAAGAGTGGTTTTTTTGCTTCGAATGATGCCAAAAACCTCCTAAAAATAAAGATTAATAATAAAGAAACAATTGTTGTTGCCAATAATAATGATAAGTTGCAACTCTTTGAATGGACAATTAAAAGATGACTTTTTCAAATAAAATAAAAACAATGTAATGCAGATAATAGAAGAATCTACCGTGTATGACGCAATTATTGTTGGGTCCGGTGCAGGAGGTGGTATGGCTACCAAAGTACTTGCCGATGCAGGTTTAAAAGTGGCTGTAGTGGAAGCAGGACCATTTTTTGACCCAGCTGACCCAGAACAAAAAACCCAATTGCGTTGGCCTTATGAATCGGAACGTAGAGGTGCTGGCACTCGCTATCGCCCATTTGGAGATTATGATGCTGCCTATGGAGGTTGGGATATAGAGGGAGAGCCCTATACTCATGTGGAGGGAACCAAGTTTAATTGGTTTAGGTCTCATATGCTTGGAGGTAGAACAAACCACTGGGGACGTATCTCGCTGAGGTTTGGTCCAAAAGACTTTAAGGGAAAAGATAGAGATGGTTATGGTGATAATTGGCCTATTAGTTATGATGATGTTAAACCTTATTACGATAAGGTAGACAAGCTTATAGGTGTTTTTGGAACTAATGAGGGCCTTCCTAATGATCCAGATGGCTTTTTTCTTCCGCCACCAAAACCAAGATTACATGAACTGTTCTATATAAATGGGGCCAAAAAATCTGGAGTCCCTGTATATCCTTCGAGGATGTCTATGTTGACCAAGCGTATTAATAATGATCGTGGAGTTTGTTTTTATTGTGGGCAGTGTGCTAGAGCTTGCCAAGTTTATGCCGATTTTTCTGCGGGGACATGTTTAATTTTTCCAGCACAGAAAAGTAGGGGGCAGGTAGATCTTTTTGTTAACTCTGTGGTAAGGGAAGTAACAACAGATGAAGAAGGTAGAGCCACTGGGGTTTCCTACATTAGTAAGGATGATAGAAAAGAGTATAAGTTAAAAGGTAAAACCGTTATTTTGGCGGCTTCTGCTTGTAGCTCAGCTAGAATTTTAATGAATTCTAAAAGTAAACAACACCCAAATGGTTTGGGTAATAGTAGTGATGTTGTTGGTAAATATTTGCATGATTCTACTGGTGCAGATAGAGCGGCTTTTATTCCTGATTTAATGAATAGAAAAGTATCTTATAATGAAGATGGTGTTGGAGGTATGCATATTTATTCACCTTGGTGGGGTGATAATTCTAAATTAGATTTTCCTCGTGGGTATCACCTAGAAATATGGGGAGGTATGGGTATGCCTAGTTACGGAACTGGTTTTAATGTGAATGATTTCAATAAATTTTTTGGAACAAAAGCAGGAGGATACGGTGATATATTAAGAAGCGATCTTAAAAAATATTACGGAGCTGTTGTAGGAATATCAGCTAGAGGTGAGTCAATTGCCAGAAAGGACAATTATTGTGAGATTGACCCAAATGTGGTTGATGAATGGGGTATACCTGTATTACGTTTTAATTATAAATGGTCAGATTTAGAGCGAAATCAGGCGAAACATGCTCATGATACCTTTGAAGAGATTTTAACCAATATGGGCGGAGAACTTATGGGTGATAAGCCAGGTAAGGATAGAGATTATGGATTACATACTCCAGGTGCAATTATTCATGAGGTTGGTACTACTAGAATGGGAGATGATCCAAAAACATCCGTAACCAATAAGTTTAATCAATTACACGATGTTGATAATGTATTTGTAGTAGATGCAGGCGTATTTACTTCACAAGCAGATAAAAACTGTACCTGGACGATTTTAGCCCTTTCTTGGAGAGCTTCTGATTATATCGTTGAACAATTAAAAAAACAAAATATTTAACCATGGATAGAAGAAAAAGTTTAAAAGCAATTGCGTTGGGCTCTGTAGCCACGGGACTTGCCGCACATGGTTGCAAACCTGGTGAAGAAAAATCGGAAGTTGTAGACGTAAAAACCCATGAACCAGCAGAGTGGCGCACGGATTATGAGAACAAAATTTTATCTGAAATTAAAGCTGGTGAAGATTTTTTCAATGAACACCAAAGAGAAACCATGACTGTATTATGCGATTTGATACTTCCTCCCAGTGATGAATTTAAAGGAGCATCTGATGCTGATGTTGTCTCTTTTATCGACTTTATGGCAAGAGATACAGAGTCAGAAAAAATGCAGACCGATTTAAAAGGTGGTTTAATGTGGTTGGATCACAAATGCAACACAGAAAATGGTGTTGTCTTTAAATCAGCAACAGAAGCACAACAGAAAGCTATATTGGATGAGATTGCATATTACAATCCAAAAACTCCAGAGAATGAACGCCCTTTTGAAGTAAACTTTTTTAGCATGGTCAGAAATATGACAATGTCTGGCTTTTATACTACTAAGATAGGTATCGAAGAATTGGGCTATAAGGGTAATATGCCTAATGTATGGAATGGAGTGCCTCAAGATGTTTTAGATCAGCATGGAGTTTCATACGACCCAGAATGGATTGCAAAGTGTGTGGATCAAAGTAAAAGAAACATAACTGCTGAATGGGATGAAAATGGAAACCTTTTAACTTAAAAATGTTATCAAAACATATTTTTTTGAAATTAATTGCTTTTCTAGTAATTGCAACCGCTTGTGGTCAAGATAACTATATAGAAGAACGTGTTGGTATTCAGTTGTATAGTCTTAGAGCACAATTTTCTGAAGATGTGCCTAGTACAATAGCCAAAATTAAATCTTGGGGGATTACTGTTATCGAAGGCGGAGAGAATACCTATGGAATGGAAGAGTCAAAGTTTATTGATTTATTGAACAAAAATGGATTAAAAACTGCAAGTGTAGGTACTAGTCTTGAAGAATTACGAGATAACGCAAAAGAAACTTTAAGAAGAGCAAAAGCTTTTGGAGCAAAATATGCAATGTGCCCTTGGATACCACATAAGGATAACAATTTTACTATTAAGGATGCCAAAAATGCAACTCAAATATTTAATGATGCTGGGAAATTCTTAAAAGCGAATGGAGTCACTTTAGTCTATCATCCTCATGGGTATGAATTTAGGTCTTATGAAGATGGAACTTTATTTGATTATATGGCCAAAAATGCAGACCATTTTGATTTTGAAATGGATGTATATTGGGTTACTCATGGTGGGAAAGACCCATTAACACTTTTTGAGAAATACCCTACTAAGTTTAAACTAATGCATTTAAAAGACATGCGAAAGGGTACTGTAGGTGATAATACAGGACATAGTAATGTGGAAACAAATGTTGTATTGGGCGCTGGTATGATACCTATGAAAGCTTTGGTGCTAAAAGGGCAAGAATTGGGTGTGGAATATATGTTTATTGAAGATGAGTCTTCAAAGGTTGTGAGTCAAGTTCCGCCTAGTTTAGAATTTCTAAAAAAAATATAGTTTTCTGAAGTTAGATATTGGATTCAAACTTTATTAGAAAATTTATTTTAAAGTAACTTTGTAATCTTAGTTGATGGCATGATAGTTACTATTTGTAGAAAAGCACATTTTAATGCAGCACATAGATTGCATAACCCTAATTGGACAGATGAAAAAAACTTAGAAGTTTTTGGAAAATGTAATAGTCCAAACTATCATGGGCATAATTTTGATTTAGAAGTTAGAATTAAGGGTGAGGTAGATCAGCAAACAGGTTTTGTAATGGATTTGGCAGATTTAGGTCAAATGATTAAATCTGAAATTGAGGAACGTTTTGATCATAAAAATCTCAATGAAGATTGTGAAGAGTTTAAGGGAATTATGCCTTCCACAGAAAATTTTGTAAAAGTTATCTACGATATATTAAAACCCAAACTCACTAAGGGACATAAGCTACATATTACACTGCACGAAACCCAAAAGAATGCAGCTGAATATGGTGATTGGTAACAATTTTGCGATATTGCACCACTTTGGAGTATTAGCTCAGTTGGTTTACCTGCCCGCCAAGCATTAGAATTTTGGAGTGTTAGCTCAGTTGGTTTAGAGCACCGCCTTGACAGGGCGGGGGTCGTTGGTTCGAATCCAATACACTCCACAAAGGCAGGCGGGGAGCGAATTTTGCCTTGACAGGGCAGAGGTCACTGGTTCGATCCAGTATACTCCACTTTTTATTAAAAACTTACCGTACACGTATTTGATTTCCCAAACCATCTTACCCTATTTTTGGACGCTAGGTTATAGATAGTATCTCGTATTATCCTAGGAATAAAGGCTAAGAGCGCTGCTACTAATTTCCATTTTGGAATTGTGGCTATAATTTTTAAAAAGCCATCTGAATGCGTGTGTGCACCAGATTCGTCAATTAGAATTACAGTGGTAAGTTCTTTTTTTGGAAAACCAAAGGTGTGCAATAACGACTGTCCATAAGGAGATTGGAATGCTACAAAATTAAAACTGCCTGAAGGTGTAAATTTTAATAGTCTACCTACTACTCCATTACAAAGGTTACATTCTCCATCAAATATGATAATATTACTATCCATGATTGCTGTATTTCTTAACCTTTGTTCGTTAAGGGCAACAAATCATTTCAATTTGATGAGGAGAATTGTTGAATTTTTAGAAAAGTTTAGGATTTATAGCAATTCTAATATGCGCTCTAGTGCCATTCCACGAGAACCTTTTATGAGCATGGTGCTTTTAGCTAAATCTAATTCAGCAAGAAAATTTTCTAGTTCTTCAAAGTTCTTAAACTTTTTAAAATTAGTTTTAGTGGCAAAGAAATTCTCTCCAACCAAAAAAACATTGGGAAACTCCAATTTATCTGCAAAATCCGCAATTGCTTGATGCTCTTTTGCAGAAGTAACTCCCAACTCAAACATATCGCCTAGAAAAAGAACTTTATGATTAGCATTCATTCCATTAAAATTCTCTAACGCAGCTATCATGCTGGTTGGGTTGGCATTATAGGCATCTAAAATGATATGATGGCCTTTTTTCTCTAGCAGTTGTGAACGATTATTGTCTGGCGCATAGGATTCAATAGCTCCTTTGATTTGATTCAGAGGAACGTTAAAATATTTACCCATTATTATGGCAGCGCAACAATTAGGGAAATTATATTTTCCTATGAGTTGGGTTTCAATTAAGACATCATCAAATTTCAACGTTACAAATGGTAGGCTACCAATGAGCTCGATATTATAGTATTGATGATCATTTTCACTAAAGCCCATTTTTTTAATATACGATGCTAGTTTTTCCTTTTGAATAGCATCATCAGCATTAAAAAAAACATATCTATTATTTTGGATGAGATAATCGTAGAGTTCGCTTTTGCCTTTAATAACACCTTCTATCCCGCCAAAACCTTCTAAGTGTGCTTTACCGAAATTGGTGATGTAACCAAAGTCCGGTTGTGCTAACCCTGATAAAAAAGCAATTTCCCCTTGATGGTTAGCTCCCATCTCTACAATGGCTATTTCTGTATCTTCTTTTATAGAAAGCAGTGTTAGTGGAACGCCAATATGATTATTCAAGTTCCCTTTAGTAGCAATCGTTTTGTACTTTTTGGATAGGACTGCATTAATGAGTTCTTTAGTTGTGGTTTTGCCATTACTCCCAGTGAGTGAAATTACTTTAGCCTTTGAATAGTTTCTATGATAAACTGCTAACTTTTGTAATGTATCTAAAACATTTTCAACAAGGATGGTGTTTTCAGAAGTATTATATACTTTTTCGTCTACTATGGCATATGCCGCCCCGGCTCTTATTGCATCTTCAGCAAATTTATTGCCATTAAAATTTGGCCCCTTTAGTGCAAAGAAAAGGCAATCTGCAGAAATTTTTCGGGTATCAGTAGATATAGTGGGAAACTGTAAAAACAGTTTATGCAGTTTGGTCAGATTCATAAATCGAAGATAAAAAAAAGCCTTGATGGAATATCAAGGCTTTCAGTTTTAATAATAGAAATTAAATTATTCTATTTCGATTTTTTATGTCTTACTGTTTTGTTTTTTGTCTTAGACTTAGAACCAACTCTAGACATTGCACATCTAAAGCCAATATCATCTGTAGCCATGTACTGAGGTAAGTAACGACGTTGCGCTGGGTCTAACCAAAATGCTCTATCTCTCCAAGAACCTCCTTTGTATACTCTTACTTCATCATTTATTAATGATGTTCTATAGTTAGAAGTATCGTATTGGCGTAAAATTTTACCAGTTGAATCGCGCTCTACTTTATGTTTAGGAGCATCATACATTTTTCTATTGTCTTCCTCATCATCACTAAACCTTTGATAGAATCTTGATGAACCAGCATCGCCATCACGGTAACCTCTATTATCACTTTTAGAGAAGTTTGTTCTTAGATACGTTTCTTCTTCTCCAACAGGTACTTCTTTTATTTCTCCTGGTAAATTAAGAGCTACAACTTTTCCGTTTGGTAAAGTGTCAAAAACAACCGAGTCACGAAGAATCTGAACTTTTCCATCTTCTCCAATTGCTTTCTTAGTGTAAATATTACCTCTATAGTAGTTAAAATCACTTATCTCATCATCAACTATTGGACGATAAACATCAGCTACCCATTCAGATACGTTACCTGCCATGTCATATAATCCAAAATCATTTGGTTTATAGGATTTTACTTCAGCAGTAATATCAGCACCATCATCAGACCATCCAGCAATACCGCCATAATCACCTTTACCTTGTTTAAAGTTTGCTAACTGGTCTCCACGACCAACACGCTGTCCATTTCTGGTGTAATCACCTTCCCATGGGTATTTTTTTCTACCTCTATAATTATTATATTCTCTTGAACCAATAAGTGCTTGTGCAGCATATTCCCATTCAGTTTCAGTTGGTAATCGATATTCAGGTGAAATAATTCCTGAACTTCTTTTAGCAAAACTATTTATAGAATCTTTTTTCTTTTTTCCTTGTAATGAGTCTATTTGACCTCCATAAACAGATTCTGGATTGTTTAGATAAGCATCAGTACTAAAAGTACCATCAACTTCACCATTGAGAACACCGTAAAGCGCATCTTCTTGGATGAACCCTTCCTGAGCTAGTTTATATTCGTTAACTCTATCTGTTCTCCATTCCGCATACTGTGTTGCCTGAATCCAGTTTACACCAACAACAGGGTATTCTGCATAACCTGGATGGCGCAAATAGTTATTGGTCATAGTTTCGTTGAACCCTAAACGGTTTCTCCATACCAATGTATCTGGCAATGCACCCTTATATATGTTTTCATACATTGGATTTTCTGGAGGATAAACCTTTTTAAGGTAATCCAAATATTCCATGTACATTTTATTGGTAACTTCTGTTTCATCCATATAAAAAGACTGAACGTGTTGAGAAGTTGGTGTATTATTCCAATCATGCATGATGTCATCTTGAACTTGTCCTTTGGTGAACGTACCACCTTCAATAAAAACAGTTCCTGGAGGAGTCTCTTGTTCTTTGAAATCAGAGTTGTATTGGAAACCACCATCTTTGGCATTTATTTTCCATCCAGTTGCTCTCGAAACATTTTTTGAAGACGATGACGAGTTTTTACAACTTGAAAAACTTACCGCCACAATCACACTGGATAGTACAACTTTCACTAAGTGTTTTTTCATAATTAGGACTTGAGTTCAATAAACCGAAAATGAATTCGGCTACTTCAGTTTTATTTGATTTATTATAACTTCAGGGAATAAAACGAAAAGATGGGCACAATATTTTATATCCCAACAAAAAACTTTCAGTTATTTTTTCCCGTTTTATTACTATCACAATAACGATGCAAAATCAATTCTAGTATGCATGGCATCTAGGTTTAACGTTCACGATAATTCTTTTGATATATGTATTTGGTCTAAAAAGGACTTTCTTGGATAAGAATTTGTAAAAAAGAGCGTTTCAGTATAATATGTTAAATTGTTCTCATTATGAGGATAGTTTATTCAGATATAAAAACACTGACAACTATATAACGAGAAAAGAATGAAAAAATTAATCGTTTTGGCAATGTTAATTAGCATTACCAAAGTTTCTGCACAACAAGAAAGAGTAATTACTACTGCTGTACCTTTTTTAACTATTTCAGGTGACGCAAGAGCATCTGGTATGGGGGATATGGGTGTTGCTACCTCTGTTGATGCATTTTCACAACAATGGAATCCTGCTAAATATGCTTTTGCAGAGCGAAAGACTATGATTGGAGCTAGTTATACACCTTTTTTAGAGAATGTGGTTTCTGATATAGGTTTGTTATCTGCAACCGTGGCAAATAAGATTACGGAAAGAAGTGCTTTTGCATTTGGTGTCAGGTATTTTAGTTTAGGTGAAATTGAATTAAGACAAAGTATTAATGAGGAAGGAACAATAGTAAAACCTAATGAATTTGCTATAGATGGTTCATATTCTTTAAAGCTTAGTGAAACTTTTTCAATGGCTGTTGGAGGAAGATTTATAAGTTCTAACCTAAGACTACAGGATGGCACACAAGATTCTCAAGCCGCTAACGCTTTTGCCGTGGATGTTGCTGGTTTCTTTCAATCCAGAGAAGTGGCTTACAATAATTTTGATGGTAGATGGCGATTAGGGTTTAATATATCTAACCTTGGTGGGTCTTTACAGTATGATGAAGGTGGACAAGAGAACTTTTTACCTACAAACTTAAGATTTGGAGCGGGCTTCGACTTCATATTAGATGCTGATAATGTAGTAGGGATATATTCTGAGTTTAACAAATTATTAGTTCCAACACCTCGAGATTTTGATGGAGACGGGGATATAGATGCAGAGGATAACGATACTTATCAAAATATAGGTTTCTTTAGTGGTGCTATTGAGTCCTTTGGAGATGCACCTGATGGATTCAGCGAAGAATTAAAGGAAATTACTTGGTCTTTGGGGGCAGAATATAAATATCAAGAAGCATTTATGTTACGAGCGGGATACTTTAATGAAAGCCCAGAAAAAGGGTCAAGGCAGTTTGCAACTATTGGTGCTGGGTTTAAGTTTAAATCTGCTCAAATAGATTTGTCCTACTTATTCTCAACAGCACAAGTAAGAAATCCACTTGAAAATACGTTGCGCTTTTCACTTACTTTTAATTTAGGGGAAGAGTTTTATAACGATTAAGAAAAAATTAAAGCATTCATAAGAAAACCTCAACATAACGTTGGGGTTTTCTTATTTTTAGACAATAGGTTTTCAAATGGAGAAAAAGAATATTGGGTTTGAGTTAAGTATTTATAACTCAGAAAACGAATTATCACAAATAGAAAGAGAGTTGTTACAAAAAGCAGAGGCAACTAGAAAAAATGCTTATGCTCCTTATTCAAACTTTCAAGTTGGAGCAGCTCTACTGCTAGAAAATGGAGAAGTTGTTCTTGGAAACAATCAAGAAAATGCTTCTTATCCATCAGGTCTTTGTGCAGAAAGAGTAGCAGTTTTTCAAGCTGGAGCCTGTTTTCCAGATGAAAAAGTAATGATGATAGCTATTAGCGCAGCGTCAAAAAAATATACTGTAGACACGCCTGCTGGGCCTTGCGGTAACTGCAGGCAGTCCATTGCAGAATATGAACAAAAGCAGAAAACACCTATAACAATAATAATGCGCGGTGAAAAAGGGAAAATATATAGGTGTAATTCAATTTCAGAATTACTCCCATTAGCCTTTAATAATTCTTTTTTAGGGGATTCTTAAACCAATTGTTTTCCAAAAAGAGATATATATGTATTTTTGTTTTTCCCTTACCGAAGGGAGCTTCATTTAACATCCTTATTTAATGAAAAAAATCACCAAAGAGGTTTACCTAAAGTGGTATGAAGATATGTTGTTTTGGCGCAAGTTTGAAGATAAACTAGCAGCTGTATATATTCAACAAAAAGTAAGAGGTTTTCTGCATTTATATAATGGTCAGGAAGCCGTTTTAGCAGGTTCGTTGCATGCAATGGATTTGAATAAAGACAGAATGATAACAGCTTATCGTAATCATGTTCAGCCAATTGGCATGGGAGTAGACCCAAGAAAAGTAATGGCAGAATTATACGGTAAAGTAACTGGAACTTCTCAAGGTATGGGTGGTTCTATGCATATTTTCTCGAAAGAGCATCGTTTTTATGGAGGTCATGGTATTGTTGGAGGACAAATTCCTTTAGGTGCTGGACTTGCATTTGCAGATAAATATTTTAAGCGTGATAACGTAACGCTATGTTACATGGGTGATGGTGCTGTTAGACAAGGTTCTTTACACGAAGCTTTTAATTTGGCAATGCTTTGGCAACTTCCTGTTGTTTTTATTTGTGAAAACAATGGATATGCGATGGGGACTTCTGTTGCTAGAACATCGTATTCAACGGATATTTACAAACTAGGATTAGGTTATGAAATGCCATGTGCTCCTGTAGATGGTATGGATCCAGTTACTGTAGCCAAAGAGGTTGATAAAGCAATAGAAAGAGCCAGAACAGGTGGTGGGCCAACATTTTTGGAAATGAAAACCTACAGGTATAGAGGTCATTCGATGTCGGATGCCCAACATTATAGGACCAAAGAAGAGGTTGAAGAGTATAAGAAGATAGATCCTATAACCCAAGTTAAGGATGTAATCTTAGAAAAAAACTTTGCCTCTGAAGATGACATTAAGACCATAGATAAAAGAGTTAAAGATTTAGTTCTAGAATGTGAAAAGTTTGCAGAAGAATCGGACTTTCCACCAGTACAACAATTGTACGATATGGTATACGAACAAGAAGATTATCCATTTTTACAACATAAATTATAGCTAAATGGCAGAAGTAATCAATATGCCCAGATTGAGTGATACCATGGAAGAAGGTACCGTGGCAAAATGGCTCAAAAGTGTTGGGGATAAAGTTGAAGAAGGTGATATTTTAGCCGAGATTGAGACGGATAAGGCCACAATGGAGTTCGAATCTTTCTATGAAGGTACTTTACTGCATATTGGTATTGAAGAAGGAGACGGCGCACCAGTAGATTCCCTTTTAGCTATTATAGGGGAAAAAGGAGAGGATATTTCAGGGCTATTAAATGGTGAAGTAGCATCTAGTGGAGAAGAATCAGAAAACAGTGAAGCTCCAGAAACGAAGGAAGAAGTTACAGATAGTAGTTCTGGTGGAGAAATTCCGGAAGGGGTGGAAATAATTACAATGCCTCGCTTAAGCGATACCATGGAGGAAGGAACAGTTGCTTCTTGGTTAAAAAAAGTAGGAGACGTTGTAGAAGAAGGTGATATTCTTGCCGAAATAGAGACAGATAAGGCAACTATGGAATTTGAGTCTTTCTATTCTGGTACTTTATTGCATATTGGTATTCAAGAAGGTGAGGGAGCACCAGTAGATTCATTATTAGCTGTTATTGGTCCAGAAGGTACAGATGTTAATGCAGTTTTAAATGCAAAACCTACTGATACGGCAAAAGAAACTACGGTAAAAGAAGATAAAAAAGTAGAGGAATCAAAGCCAGAAACAAATACAAATCATACTTCCTCTGTAGCGGATGGACAACGTATTTTTGCTTCTCCGTTAGCAAAAAAAATAGCTTCAGATAAAGGAATAAATCTTGCTGATATTACTGGTAGTGGTGATAATGGAAGAGTAGTTAAACGTGATGTTGAGAATTATCAACCTTCTCAAGATAATGTTGTTGCTCCGATTACTACATCAGATAGTAAAGCTTCGGCTGCATCAGTATTACCTGTTAATCTTCCAGTTGGTGAGGAAAGTACAGAAGAAGTTAAGAACTCTCAAATGCGCAAAGTTATAGCTAAACGTTTGAGCGAATCTAAATTTAGTGCGCCACATTATTATTTGACTATTGAAGTTGATATGGATAATGCCAAAGCTTCTAGGAGTCAAATAAATGGACTGCCAGATATTAAGGTGTCTTTTAATGATATGGTGTTAAAGGCTTGTGCAATGGCACTTAAAAAGCATCCACAAGTGAATACTACTTGGAATAATGATGCAACTAAATATAATCATCATATTCATGTTGGAGTAGCAGTAGCAGTAGACGATGGACTTGTAGTTCCAGTTTTAAAATTTACAGACCAAATGAGTTTAACTCAAATTGGAGCATCTGTAAAAGATATGGCGGTAAGAGCTCGAAATAGAAAACTAACTCCAGCTGAAATGGAAGGTAGCACTTTTACAGTGTCTAATCTTGGGATGTTTGGTATTTTGGAGTTTACTTCCATTATTAATCAGCCTAATTCTGCAATATTATCTGTAGGCGCTATTGTTGAGAAACCAGTGGTGAAAAATGGTGAAATTGTTGTTGGAAATACAATGAAAGTTACTTTAGCTTGTGACCACAGAACGGTGGATGGAGCAACAGGAGCACAATTTTTACAGACCTTAAGAGCATATTTAGAGAATCCAGTTACAATGTTAGCTTAGTCTGCCATTGTAATCAAAATAGTAAAAGCATTCGTCCATGGCGAATGCTTTTTTTATCTTTAAACACATCAAAAAAATAGAACATGAAAATAGCTATTAGTGTATTTGGTCTTTTGTTAGTAATGGCATGTGGGTCTACTAAAATAATAGAAACCAATTCAGAGAATATAAAAACAACAGCACCAGAAGGTCCGGAGGGTTTAAAGGTGCAGATGCCAAAAGAGACAGCTGGTTTTACAGATGCAGCTAAGATTGGGGCAATTATGAATTTTTTAGCTTCAGATGATTTAAAAGGTCGTGATTCAGGTAGTGAGGGAATAGAAGAGGCTGCTAAGTACATAGAGGAACATTTTTCTAATAATAAGGTAAAACCCTACTTTGAGTCTTATAGAGATACCTTATCAAATTTTAAAAAGCCATCATACAACATTGTAGGTCTTGTCGAAGGGAACGATCCAACTTTAAAGAACGAATATATTCTTATAGGGGCACATTATGATCATATTGGAATTATAAAAGCCGAAAACGGAGATGCTATTGCAAATGGCGCGAATGACAATGCTTCAGGTACAACAACAGTTATGGAAATTGCACGCTATTTTGGAGCTAATAAAACCAATAAGCGTAGCTTAATTTTCGCACTCTTTAGTGCAGAGGAAAAAGGATTACTAGGTTCAAGACATTTAGCACAAAAACTAAAAGCGGCAGATTTAAATTTGTATGCAATGCTAAATTTTGAAATGACAGGTGTTCCTTTAGAAGGTAAGGATTATGAATTATATATTACTGGTTATGAAATGTCTAACCTAGCGGAAGTGAGTAATAAATACGCCGGTAAGAAATTAATAGGATTTTTACCTACTGCGAAGGAGTATAACTTATTCCAACGTTCAGATAATTATGATTTTTATAAAGAGTTTGCTGTACCTTCTCATACTTTTTGCACTTTTGATTTTACCAATTTTGACCATTATCATAAGGTAGGTGATGAAAATGATATCATGAATTTTGACCATATGGCTAACATGGTAAATAATATGCTTCCAGTATTGGAAGGAATTTCAAATGCAACTAGTCAGGAAGTTCAATTGAAATAATAGCTCACGCTGAAATTGGTTCAGCGCCGCATAAGATGAAATCCTAGGAATATGTCCAAAAACATTATTATAACCGGAACTAGCAGAGGTATTGGCTTTGAACTTGTAAAACAGTTTGCTTCCGAAGGTCATCAGGTGCTAGCTTTATCTCGAAATAATAAACCAGTTTCTGATTTAAAATTAGAAAATGTTACGGCTTTTCCGTTTGATTTAAACAATTCAGATGCTTATCAAAAAATCACTGATTTCGTCTCAAGTTGGGATAGTGTTGATGTACTAATTAATAATGCCGGCAGCCTCTTAAATAAACCTTTTGCGGAGACTACTTCTGAAGAATTTGAACGAGTTTATAAGGTAAACGTTTTTGGTGTGGCGGAAGTCACTAGAACAGTACTCCCTAAAATGGGTAAAACTAGTCATGTGGTAACTGTTAGTTCTATGGGTGGTGTGCAAGGGAGTATGAAGTTTCCAGGATTATCGGCATATAGTTCTAGTAAAGGAGCGGTGATTACACTAACTGAATTATGGGCACAAGAATTCAAAGAAACTGGTCCTTCATTTAATGTGTTAGCACTTGGTGCTGTGCAAACTGAAATGTTAGAAGAAGCTTTTCCTGGCTATGAAGCCCCAGTAAGTGCTTTGCAAATGGCAGGGTATATTAAGGATTTTGCTTTAAATGGACAGCAATTGTATAATGGGAAGTTGCTTCAGGTAAGTAATAGTACTCCCTAAGAACGTTTTTCTTAAATCTTAATCTTTTTCAATAAAGTAAAACGTAACATTTATACCCTCATCATCGGATTCAATCAAATAATCATTAATCTTCTCACTTCTTTTTCCAATTGTCGTAATAGCCTCTGATTTATATCGTAGATTTTTTGGAGTTTTAAGTTTTATAGACCAATTCGAATTGGTCTGGTTTATTTTAAGATTTAGTTTATCCGATTCTTTAGAATAATAAATTGAAATCTCATTTTCGCCAATCTTTACATTTTCCAAAGAAGCTTTATCCCATTTATCCGGCATCTGAGGAGAAATGATAATTTCTTTCTTTGCCGCATTTGGTTGAATTCCAAAAAACTGATTTACAATAGGGTAAGCAAAACTGTAGATATTCCATGCTTGTGTCATCATACCAAAATCTGGAGAAACTTCATACATGCTTCCTGGCAATGCATAACTAAAAGAACGCGTCATTCGTTCTAGGTAGTTTAGGGCTTCATTGGGTCTGCCATAATTATTTTCAGCCCTTGCAGAAACACCAGTAGGTAAAGTCATAACTGCTCCGGTATAGGTAAATATTGGCGGCGCTTTATAGGCGCCAGCATCAGAACCTGCTGATTCATCACGGTCTATCCCGGTTACAAAAACCCCAAACGGATTCACATAATTTTTGGCAGTTTCCAAAGCTTTTATGGCTTTGACAGAATCGGCAATTCCCATTTCCATTGGCGTATTCACTACCCAATTATGATGCAAAACAAAGGGTCTTGGTTTCGTAGATGGATTATCCAATATAAATTGCCTAGTCTCTTCCATTTCTTTAATAGCCCAAGGTTTATTTAGCGTATCGGCACGTACAATGGCATCATCTATAAGGTGTAAGGTTTGTTTATCACTTCCTATAAAATCAGCATAAGAATTAAAATCTTCTGACCAAAATTCCTCGTTGATTTTGACCTTAAGTAATCTCGCTTTTTCGGCATACTCCTTTGCTGTTTTATGCTCTCCCAGTTCTTTAGCTATTTTAGAAGCATCGGCAAATGCTTTTTGGGTATACGATGCAACATCAATCATTTCACTGTCTAAACCATGAATCTCCATCATTCCAAAACCTTCAGGAAATCCGTTTTTGTCTAAATCATTTTCATCTATTAGCCATTTTAGTCCTTTTTTTATGGTTGGATAGTAATTTTTCAAGAACGCTTTATCTCCATTCCATTTATAGACTTCCCATATTAAGGAAGCAAATTGTGGTGTTTCATTAATATTCCCAGGATTAAATACAGCACCATTGGTAGACATTTCATGAATAATTTTCCCATTACCATTTATGGCTTCAGATACACTATCTAAAAGTTTAATCGTATTATATACCGCTTCCTGCTGTCCAACCGCCATATAGCCCTGCAGTGCATATTCACTATCTACTCCAAACCACCATGGGTAATCTGGTATGCCGGCAGTAATTCCAGAACCAATTTCTGGAACTTCTCGAATCAGCCAATCGCAATTGTATTTTAGCCACTCAAAAGTTCGCTCTAGCTCCTTATCTGGAATGGTAAGCTTGGATTGGTTAGCTAAACCTTTATAGCGTTCTTTCTTGGTGTGGACCAAAGCTGGAAGGTTGGTTTGAATTTCTTTTAAAGTTGAAATTGCTGCTTCTTCAGATTTATAAGATCCAGCAATGGAAAAAGTTAAAACCTTATATTCCCCTGAATTTAACTTGATTGGATAGTTAAGGGTATTGGAGACTGTTAGTGCTTCCCGATTTAGATTTGCCTTAAATTCTTGTTTTGGTTTTTCTGAACCAGAATAAGACACAAACCAAGGGTTATTCTTGTCTTTTACGAGCCATCCATTAATTTCTTTTTTATAAGTTGACTCATCTTGACTATTAATCATCTCGGTTCTTTCTCCTAACCAAGTTGGCCTTAAATCTGAATGTCCAGTAAAAACAAAATTGAAATTTTGAGCAGTATTTCCCTCATTAAAAATCACAAACTCTATTGCTATACCTTCGGTGTCATCAGGAACAAATTGCCATCTTTCTATTCTTAATGATTTTTCTTCAATTTTAAAATCGTGTTTATTGGCGAAAGGATAATTTGTAAAAGAAGTAGCCTTATTTAATACAAAAGAGTTATTGCCCCAATTTAAATGAACATCGAATCCATCCATCAGTTTAATAGGGTGATTCCAAATCCCACCCATTTCCCCTTTAATATGCCAACCTAACTCAGGAAATGAGCCATCTTGATGTCCTACTATATAAACGCGATTACCAGCAGTTACATAAGGTGAATTAAGATATTCTTGTTTACCCTTAATCTTTGGAGTATCACTTAAAATTTCGCTTACTCGCTGTGGTTGTTTGGAACAGCTAAAAAAAAGGAAACAAACTACAATCAGAACTAATACTTTCTTGAACATAAGTCTGGTATTTCTTTAAAAATACAGAATACTTCTAAATCTGTTTTTAACTTTTAAAAGAACAGTCTTCCTTAAACCGCTATTTTTGTAATAGTGAATCAGGTATTAGAAAAATATTTACCAGAAAGAGCGGTTCAATCTTGTTTTGAACTTATTAAATCCAATGGGGTACATTTAAAAATTGTAAATCATAGAGTAACTAGGCACGGAGATTACAGAAGAATGCCTAATGGAATGCATCAAATTACCATAAATGCATCACTTAATAAATATCGTTTTTTAATCACGCTAGTTCACGAGATAGCACATTTAGTTGCGTTTGAAAAATTTGGTAGACGTATTAAACCTCACGGTCGAGAGTGGAAACAAACTTTTCAGCAATTAATGTTGCCCTTTATTCGCCCAGAAATTTTTCCAACTAAACTTTTACCGGTTATAGCCAATCACTTTAAAAATCCGAAGGCTAGCAGCAGTACAGATGCTAATTTGGCAATTGCTCTAAAGACGTTTGATGTGGAAGAAAGAAAGCATTCCTATGTTTTTGAGTTACCTATAGGAAGCACTTTTCGAATTTATAACGGGAAACTATTTAAAAAGGGAAATAAACGAATAAAACGCTTTGAATGCACAGAGGTATCAACAGGCAGATTATATTTGTTTCAACCAAACGCTGAAGTTGAATTAATAAAGGATATTTAAACTTCTAAAATCTAATATGCAATCATGAATAAGAATTATTATGCAGTTTTAATGGCAGGTGGTGTAGGGTCTCGTTTTTGGCCGGTAAGCACAACAAATAACCCAAAGCAATTTCATGATATGCTGGGAACAGGAGATACGCTTATTCAAAAAACATTTTCGCGTTTAAATAAGTTTATTCCAACAGAAAATATCTTGATTTTAACCAATGAAAGATATAATGATTTGGTTTTAGAACAGCTGCCAAAAGTAAAGCAGGAGCAAGTTGTTTTAGAACCAGCTATGCGTAATACCGCACCATGTATTTTGTACTCAGCACTCAAGATTCAGAAAATGAACCCGAATGCTGTGATGATTGTAGCACCAAGTGATCATTGGATTGAAGATGAGAAGGCTTTTGAGAATGATGTAAAAGCATGTTTTGATAAATGTGAAAAAGAAGAAGTGCTTTGTACTTTGGGAATTCAGCCATCTTATCCAAATACTGGGTTTGGATATATCGAGTTTGAGAAAGATGGAAATGAAGGACTTAAAAAAGTTGCTCAATTTAGGGAAAAACCTAATTTAGAAACTGCTAAAGAGTTTTTAGCTCAAGGAAATTTCCTATGGAATGCAGGTATTTTTATGTGGGGAGTGCATACAATTGTTAATGCTTTTAAAGAATACCAACCTGCGCAGTTTCAACTTTTTAATGAAGGAATAAGCAGTTATAATACTCCTGATGAACAAAACTTTATAGCTGAGAACTATCCGAAAGCGGAAAATATTTCTATTGATTATGCTATATTGGAGCACTCCAAATCTATCTACACTTTGCCTGCAACGTTTGACTGGAATGACTTAGGAACATGGGGTGCGCTTTATGAAAAATTGGATAAGGATGAAGATGAAAATGCGGTAGTTAATGGTCAAACTCTTTTAGAAGATGCTAAAGGAAACATGATAAGAACCAGAAAAGGAAAGATTGTAGTAGTTGATGGTTTAGAAGATTATATCGTAGTTGATAAAGATGATGTACTTTTAATATATCCTAAGTCTAAAGAGCAGGATATTAAGAAAGTACGTGGTCAAGTACAAGATGAGTTTGGTGATCAATACGCTTAAGGTATGAGTGAAAACCTATTTGAAGATAAAGATGCCGCTGCAGAAGCAGCTGGTGAAGAAGTAAAAAAGGACTTTCAAGGTCTTTTAGGAAGTGGAAGAAAATTTTTATTTGAGTTGTTAGAGATTCGTAGTAATACGGATCCAATAACCACTAAGGAATCTATTATAGCAGACATTCCTTTTAAAGGACATACTTCTTGGATTTTAATTTGTTCCATTTTTATAGCTTCTATAGGATTAAATGCAAATTCAACAGCGGTTGTTATTGGTGCTATGCTTATCTCTCCACTCATGGGACCTATTTTAGGCATGGGGCTATCATTAGCCATTAATGATATTGACATGCTTCGACGTTCGCTTAAGAACTTTGCGGTAATGGTAGTGTTAAGTGTGCTAACTGCATTTTTGTTTTTTGCTATTTTCCCTTTAAGAGATGAGTCTTCGGAACTTTTAGCTAGAACAGCGCCGGATATAAGAGATGTATTAATTGCTTTCTTTGGCGGCCTTGCATTGGTTATTGCTCGTGCAAAAAAAGGGACTATTGCAAGTGTAATTTTTGGTGTTGCTATCGCTACAGCATTAATGCCACCATTATGCACGGTAGGTTTTGGTTTAGCAATAGGTAGGTTTGATTTTGCATTGGGTGCAATGTACTTATTTACCATTAATACCATTTTTATAGCCCTTGCTACATTTTTAGTTATAAAATACCTGCGTTTTCCAATGGTGCGTTATGCCAATTCTAAACGTAGACGTTTAATAGCTCGCTTAGCTTCGGTAATTGGTCTAGCCGTAATGATACCGGCAGGATTTACATTTTATAATGTGCTTCAAGAGTCTTTGTTTCAAAAACAAGCGAGGGAATTTCTTGCAAACACTGTAGAAGACTATGAGTTTAAAGGAAATGGACGTTATGAAGATGATTTAACTGATGTTCATTATGATAAAGAGCTAGGTTCTTATTTAGAAATTGCAATTTTAGGGACTGAAGAAGTACCAGAAAATATTATTAGTACTTGGCGTAATAAGAAGAATAAATATAACCGATTGGTAGATGCAGATTTAAGAGTGTTACAAGGTGGGCGTGATGATTCTGAGCAACGTTTTAATTATGTGAACGAGTTGTATGAATCTAAAAAAGCGGAATTACTAACAAAAGACGAACGAATTCGTTTTTTGGAAGAGGAAGTAGCTAGTTTTGGAAAGTTAGCCAAGAATATTCCTTTTCAAGAAATAATAGCTGAAGCGAAAGTAAGTTATAAAGGTATTGCTGGAATAGGTTTTTCAAATAGAGTCCAAACGGACTTTAATAAAATGGATACTATTTCACTATTTGAGGTTAAGTTGAAAGATGAGCTTTCAGATTCAGAAAAAGAGGCCGAGTTTAAACAAATAGCAGATTGGCTAAAAGTTAGAGTTAAAGACAGTACAATTCAGGTAAGAGAGGTGAATTAATTTCGCTCCTCAATATACATTTGGCGAACTTTCTTGAAAAGTTCAGAAGAATAGACAAAGTCCGTAACCGCTCCATTGTCTGTTTTAAAAATTTCTTTATTACTGCCTTCCCATTCTTTATAGCCGTTTTTTAGAAAGATAATTTTTTCACCAATTTCCATCACAGAATTCATATCGTGGGTATTAATAACTGTGGTGATATTATATTCTTTGGTAATTTCTTGAATTAGATTATCAATTAAAATAGCAGTCTTTGGATCAAGCCCAGAATTGGGCTCATCACAAAATAAATATTTAGGGTTCATTACAATTGCCCTTGCAATAGCTACTCTTTTCTGCATACCTCCGGAAATCTCCGCAGGAAACTTTTTATGAGCATCAATAAGATTTACGCGTTCCAAGACAAAATCAACACGGTCTTGCATCTCACCTTTACTTTGCTTGGTAAACATATCCATTGGGAACATTACATTTTCTTCAACAGTCATAGAATCAAACAATGCGCTTCCTTGAAACACCATTCCCATTTGTTGTCGTAAATCTCTTTGTTCTGCTGTAGTTAAATCCCAATAATATTCTCCATTATAACAGATTTTTCCCTGTTCGGGCTCAAAAAGCCCAAGAAGTGATTTAAGAAAAACGGTTTTCCCAGAACCGCTTTGTCCAATAACCAAATTTGTTTTTCCTTGTTCAAACGTAGTGCTTATGCCCTTTAAAATATGGGCGTCACCAAATGACTTATGTATGTTTTCAACTTCAATCATCCAAGCAGTAATTGCGTAATTATATAATTCAGAATAATAATAACAACACTAGTCCAAACAAAGGCAGTGGTACTTGCTTTACCTACTTCCAAAGCGCCACCTTTCATGTAAAACCCATGAAATGAAGGTACTGTCGCAATTACAAAGGCAAAAACTAAGGTTTTAATAAAAGAGTAAGTAATATGAAAAGGAATGAAATCTAGTTGCAGTCCTTTAATAAACTCACCACTTGGAGCGTAACCCCCAAAAGCTCCAGCAATCCATCCACCAAAAATACCTACATACATAGCAACTGCAACAGCAAAAGGATATAACAACATTGCAATTATTTTTGGAAAAACCAGATAGTTCAAAGAATTTACGCCCATTACTTCCAATGCATCAATCTGCTCAGTAACCTTCATTGTGCCAATACTAGAGGTAATATATGACCCAACTTTACCGGCCATAATTATAGAGGTAAAGGTTGGGGCAAACTCTAAGATTACGGATTGTCTGGTAGCAAAACCAATAAGACTTTTGGGTATTAAGGGACTGTTTAGATTTAAAGCAGTCTGTATAGTTACAACACCTCCAATAAAAAAAGCGATAAAAATGATAATGCCCATGGAGCCATAAATGAGCTCATCAATTTCTTTTAAAATCAGGGATTTCATGATACGCCATTTGGTGGGTTTTTTAAAGACCTCACCTACCATAATAAAGTACTTGCCAATGGCAGCTATGTAGTTCATGAATTAAGAAATCTACTTGAAGCGTAAAAATAGTAATATTGAACGTCATTTAACCTTGATTTAATTTTTTGACCAAAAGAATTGAATAGATTTGTTAATCAAACAGCTATTTCTAATGAAAAATTACATCCAACTATTTACTCTTATATTTTTGGTTTCTTTTTTGCAAGTTGATGCTCAGAGAAGGCAAAAGAATAAGGTTGCTGCTCAAACTGAAACTTCGGAAGCACCAAAACTCGTTGTAGGAATCATTGTGGACCAAATGCGTTATGATTACTTAACACGCTTCTGGAACCATTATGGAGAAGGAGGATTTAAACGTTTAGCAGGACAAGGATATAATTGTAAAAATCACCATTTTAATTATGCGCCCACTAGTACAGGCCCTGGTCATACATCGGTTTATACAGGCGCTACGCCAAGTTCGCATGGTATTATAGGAAACAACTGGTATGATAAAGAAGCAGATGCATCGGTTTACTGTGCCTCAGATGAGAGCTATAATTCTGTAGGAACAACTTCAGATGCTGGTAAAATGTCACCTCATCGTATGCTTACTACTACAATAACAGATCAATTACGATTACACACGCAAATGCGCGGTAAAACTATTGCAATTGCCTTAAAAGATAGAGGAGCAGTATTACCAGGAGGTCATACTGCAAATGCTGCCTATTGGTTTGAAGGTGATGACACTGGTAAATGGATAACAAGTTCTTATTACATGAATGCTTTACCACAATGGGTTACAGATTTTAATGTTTCTGGAAAGGCACAGCGCTATAAAAAAGCGTGGACCACATTAAAGGATATTAGTTTATATGTTGAAAGTGGAACTGATAATAATGCTTATGAAGGCCTATTTGAAACAGAAACAGCTCCAGTTTTCCCGCACAGTACACCAAACCTTTTAAGTAAGACCAAGGATTTTGAAATTATAAAATATACCCCTTGGGGAAATAGCCTTACTACAGATTTCGCTCTCGAAGCCTTAGAAAAAGAAAGTTTGGGAACTGATGCTATTACAGATTTTTTGGCTGTTAGTTACAGCAGTACAGATTATATTGGACATAAATTTGGAGTAAATTCTAAAGAAATTCAGGATGCGTATTTGAGATTGGATTTAGATTTAGCGCGACTTTTGAATGCCTTGGATGCTAAAGTAGGTATAGGAAAGTACACGGTGTTTTTAACTGCTGATCATGGTGCAATACATGTCCCTGCCTATTTAAAAGACCAGAAGATTCCTGCAGATTATTTAGATTGGAAAGAAACCAGAACTAAGTTTAATGAATTTCTCACTTACACGTACGGTACTACAGATTTGATAAAAAATATTAGTAATAACCAATTGTTTTTAGATAGAAAAGTGATTGCGAATCTAGATATGAATTTAGATGATGTGCAAGAAGAGATTGCTATAGAGTTATTAAGCTATAACCATATGGATAAAGCATATACAGGGTATCAAATGTGGCAAAATGAATATACTCGTGGAATACCCTATATTTTACAAAATGGATGGCACCAAAAACGATCTGGAGATATCCTCTTAGTTCCCAAACCTGCATATATTTCATACCCTAGGATGGGTTCTACCCATGGTTCTCCCATGATTTATGATACTCATGTGCCCTTATTATTTTATGGTAATGGTATAAAAAAAGGAAGCACAGTGAACAGAACGGAGATACCAGATATTGCTCCAACTATAGCTAGTATGCTAGGTATAGCATTCCCCAATGGAACTACCGGAAAGCCTATTGTTGAGGTATTGGAGTAAATAAGCAAATCTTTATTTGTATATTTATTAAATCTTTATCAGATTGAAAACACTAACCAAATTAAATTCTTTCCAATATGAACGATTTAAAACGTTATAAATACACTCCACTTCAATTAATTGTAATCTATTTTAATGCTGTTTTTTTTGGAGTTTTCCTAGTATTATTAGCTAGTTCAAATCAAAATTTTATTTTTGCTCTTATAGGGTTTCTTTTCACGGGTGTAATCTCATTATTCACAGCAAAATCTATGCTTGAAGTAATTTCTCTTTCCAAGAAATAAACTGAATAATACTCTTTTTAATGACAGATTCTTCAAGTGGATTTGGTCATTTTTTATCCGAATTTAGTTTAAAAAAGTTTTTTCCTGAAGCGGGTAGACATTTTGGCCTTCCAGTAATAGCTACTATTCTGCACCATGTAATACTTCTTTTAGAAGCTATTGATAAGTTTACTAAAATAGATATTTGGGAAGTAGATTATTTTAAATTAGTTGTCCTTTCAAATGCATTTTTGTGTACTTGCTTTATTATTGCTCGACCACCTAATGGACTTAGTACTAAAGAGGTTTTAAAGAAATTCCCAAATATTCACAGAAGATTTCAAATTTCAAGGAAAAAGGATTTTGAAGAATACTCAGACAGATCTATTCAATCTATCGATAAAATGATTTCTTGGTGGACATTGACCTGTGGTATATGGCTTTTATATTATGTCTTTCAAGCATTTTCTCTATGGAATGGTCAAATTAGACCAGTTTGGATGGATATAATTTTTGAAGTTTTCAACTATGCATCGACATTTACACTTTTCGCTTGTTATCATATTTTAGCTTTTTCTTCTTTTAATAAGAATGGAAATTTTAATATTCAGAGACCATTATTATTGGTTGGGATTTGGTTTTCAGTATTTCTTTTCCTTGATTGCTCTTTTAAATATGGATTTTTAGATAGTCTAAACAGTTCTAGTTCTGAGGACGTTAATAGTCTCTATTGGATTGCAAGTAGTGTTGGGGGGTTTATTTCAGCTGCATTTTTTTCTATGTTAATATCTAGATTTGATAGTAAAATTATGCATGTTCCAGCTTTTTTTATTTTTATTCTATTTGGATATGCTGCTATTCAATCTTTTTATCCATTATTAAGTTTTATTGCACAATATGATACTAATGAGGGGAAACATTTTTTTAATAGCACAGTAATAATATTTTTTAGAAATTTTATAATTCTATTGTCTCTTTGGGGAAAATTAATCTTGTTTTTATTAATCTTTTGGATGTGTCGTAACCATAGATTATATATGTATTTTATAAGAATGAACGATATCTCAAAAAAATACCCTAACTCTAGAGTAGAGCTTTATCGTGAATTGGAATCATTAGATTAAATTCACATTATATGATATTCTTTGTGACTTTAAGAATTAGTTTTCTAATGAATCATTTTAATTGGAAAACAGATTTTCTTTACTATATCCTGTGATTAAATAAAAAGTCATTAAGATTGTATGAATAGAATAGAAAATCATACTAAACATATGCTTAAGATATTTTGTTTAGTATCCCTTTCCAGCGAAGCTTCCTAATAAACCTACCTTCTTCTTTAGTAACAAAACGTGTAGTATTCTTAAAGAAAGCATTTAAATATCCAAATATCATTTGCACATACATTCTTAGGCTTTTTATAGACCAGGCCATTTTTAAAGCAGCTAGTTTAGCCAATACAATATCATAACGCATTTTATACAAGGCTTCGCCTTTGGCGAAGTAGTTTTTGGTTTTATAATCTTGCCCTAAATGTCGCAGATGTTTTACTTGTAATGTAGCATCTGTTAAAGTTTCAAAATCATGATATTTAGCTAAAAGCGTATCTACAGTATCCCATCCAGTCGCTGGGCGTAAGCCACCAATCTTTTTAAAGCATGCTTTATGGTATAATTTAATTGGTCCGCGCACATGGCTTTTGTCAGCAATGTTTTCGTACACCCAATTACCTTCTTTTTCAATATAAAGTAATCCTGAACACATACCCAATTTCCAATTGCTTTGAAAATGGTTACGCATCATCTCAAAGTAATTCTTTGGTAAAATGATATCTGCATCAAACTTTCCTAGTAAGTCATAATCAGAAACATGTTGTAACCCAAAATTAAAAGTATCTACCACCTTTTTTCCAGGGATATGTTCATTGCTGCTTTTACGTTGAAATACTTTTATCCAATCCTGTTTTTGTGCAAATTCCAAGGCTATTTTATAGGTGTTATCTGTGGAATTATCATCAACAACGATAAGTTCATCCGGTTGGAGTGTCTGTGCTACAAAAGAGCTTAAGCAGGAAGCTAGATATTTTTCCTCGTTATGTGCAGGGATTATAATGCTTATTCGCATTCACTAAAATTACACTCTTTCTGCGTAAACAATATAATATCTATTGGTAAAATAGCGGAGTAGGGGGCGAAACCCAATTTTTTTAGTGGGATTGGTCCATTTTGCGGAGTCAAGAATTTTCCATCCTGCTTTTTCCAAAAGCCAATCAAACTGCCAATCTTCAAATTCATGGTAATGCCTATCCCATGGGTCTGTCTTACTTTTATAAGCAGCTGAAAACCATAGCCGCATGGGAATGCTTACTACTATTTTTTTGGATTTTATTTCTCTCAGCACATTAAATGGAGCAACAAGGTGTTCAAAAATTTCAAAAGCGGTTACTACTTCTGCTTGAGTATTGGTTACCGATTCAAAATTTAAGTCTAAATCTTCACCTTGCGTATTTTCTACTTTGAATCCTTCCGATTTCATGATTTCTGAAAACGGATTTTCAACGCCTAAATCTAAAATAGATTCACTAGTACTTATATGTTTTTTTAAAAAGTCTAAGGTAATTCGGTATCTCTTATGCGGGTATTTGCCTTCGTACATGGGCTATGTTATGAGTATGTCATTTATAACGAAATCATGAAATCTAATATCAATAACTAAGATTTATCAATCATTAGGTTATTCTTCGTTGTGAAATGACTTAAAATCTAATATTTGTAAACGATGGCATTGATATTCATACCAGCGCCAACACTTGCAAATATAACAACATCTCCTTTTTGTACTCCATGATTTTCTACTTTCCCTTTTCTAATTCTATCAAAAAGTATAGGTACCGTAGCTACAGAATTATTTCCCATTTCTTGAATTATCATTGGCATCACTGAATCTGGAGCTTCTTTGCCGTAAATCCGATAGAAACGTTTGATAATGGCTTGATCCATCTTTTCATTAGCTTGATGAATAAAAATCTTTTTTACTTCGTCAATTCCAATACCACTATCGTTTAAGCAATTTGCCATTGCTGGTGGTACATGGGTACAAGCAAATTCATAGATTTTTCTACCGTCCATTTTAATATATCTGGTATCTGAACAGCCATCTTGGTTGTAAGTACGGTCAAAATAAAGGTAGTAAGCTTCTCCATTGGCGTGGGTCTGTGAGGCGTGTTTTAAAATTTCGCCAGAGTTACTATGCGCTTCTAAAATACAGGCACCAGCTCCATCAGAATAAATCATACTATCACGATCATGTGGGTCAATTACGCGCGACAAAGTCTCTCCGCCAATTACCAAACATTTTTTTGCCATTCCACTTTGTATAAAGGCTTTGGCTTGTATTACACCTTCAATCCAGCCAGGGCAACCAAATAATATATCATAGGCAACGCATGAAGTATTCTTTATTTTTAGTAAATGTTTTACACGGGTTGCTAAAGAAGGTAGTGTGTCTCCTTGTATTTTACCGTGGGTTACATCTCCAAAATTATGAGCGAAGATAATATAGTCTAAATCTTCTTTATCAATACCTGCATTTTCAATCGCTTTTTCAGCTGCTAAAAAACCTAAATCCGATGTTTTTAGCTCTGGTTTGGCGTAACGTCTTTCTGCAATACCTGTAATCGCTTGAAATTTCTCAATAATGGTAGCGTTTGGATGTTCAAATTCACTACCATCTGCTCCTAGAAAACGATGATTAAGAAATTCATCATTCTTAGTAACAATTTCTGGTAAATAACTTCCAGTCCCTGTAATTCCTATTTTCATATATGGTTAGTATAGTCTTGTTCTGAATTAGTGTATTCTACAAGGTAAGTAAAAACAATATAGAACTATTATGCATGCATAACAATTGGTACGATGGTCAACAAAAGTTTTGCTAAAGTATGGCAAGAAAAAAGCCTATTTTTTATGACGAAAAATAGGCTTAAGTGCTTTAAAATATTGATTTTTCTATGCTTCAACATATGCTTCAATAGGGGTGCAAGTACAAATTAAATTACGATCCCCAAAAGCTTCATCGGTCCTTCTTACAGTTGGCCAAAACTTATTTTCAGCTACAAAGGATATAGGGAAAGCGGCTTTCTGGCGACTGTATGGGAAAGCCCAATCGTCTGAGGTTACCATGTCTAAAGTATGTGGCGCATTTTTTAATATGTTATCCGGATTTTCCAAAATGGCTTCATCAATTTCGCTACGAATAGATAGCATAGCCTCACAGAATCTATCTAGTTCGGCTAAACCTTCACTTTCTGTAGGTTCTATCATAATAGTTCCAGCTACAGGAAAAGATACTGTAGGTGCATGGAAACCGTAGTCCATCAATCGTTTTGCAATGTCCGTGACTTCTATTCCATTTTCTTTAAATGGTCTGCAATCGATTATCATCTCATGCGCTGCTCTACCTTTTTCGCCGGTATATAGAACATCAAATTTGCCATTTAGACGCTCTTTAATATAATTGGCATTAAGGATGGCAATTTTTGTAGCATTTGTTACACCATCCGCTCCTAGCATTTTAATATAGCCGTATGATATTAAGCAAGCTAAAGCACTACCCCAGGGTGCACCAGATATTGCTGTAATAGCTTCGTTTCCTCCAGTTTCAATAACGGGATTAGTGGGCAAGAATGGTTTTAGCTGCTCTGCAACACAAATTGGACCAACACCAGGACCACCACCACCATGCGGGATAGCAAAAGTCTTGTGCAAGTTAAGGTGACATACATCTGCTCCAATAGTAGCTGGATTTGTTAGTCCAACTTGGGCGTTCATATTGGCACCATCCATATAAACTTGTCCGCCATTATCATGTATTAGTTTTGTAATATATTTAATGGAAGACTCAAAAACACCATGGGTAGAAGGATAAGTAACCATTAGCGCTGCTAAATTTTCAGAATGAAGATTAACCTTTTCTTCCAAGTCAATAACATCAATATTTCCTCTTACATCGGTTTTGGTGACCACAACTTTCATTCCTGCCATCACTGCAGAAGCAGGATTTGTGCCGTGTGCAGAGGCTGGAATAATACAAATATTACGATGCGCTTCACCACGAGATCCGTGATAGGCTCTAATGGTCATTAAACCTGCATATTCTCCTTGTGCACCTGAGTTTGGTTGTAAAGAGGTAGCGGCAAAGCCTGTTATCACATTTAATTGTTCTTCTAGCTCTTTTAAAACTAACTGGTATCCTTCCGCTTGATTTAAAGGAACAAAAGGGTGAATATTTCCCCAATTTGCCCAGCTTAATGGTAACATTTCCGAAGCTGCATTTAATTTCATGGTACAACTGCCAAGTGAAATCATAGAATGGTTTAAAGCCAAATCCTTGCGTTCTAGTTTTTTAATGTAACGCATCAACTCTGTTTCTGAGTGATAGGCATTAAAAACAGGTTGTTCTAAAAAAGCAGACTTTCTTTGTAAAGAATTTGAAATCACACTGATTTTGTCAGCGGTAACATAAAAATCTTCAACGATTACTTTTGTTTTTAGTGTTTTGAAAATTTCTACTATGGCTTTGATGTCTTGAAATGAAGTAGCTTCATTCACCGAAATGGAAATGATTTTTTTATCGATATAATTGAAGTTGAAACCTGCCTTTTCGGCCACTTCAATAACTTGTTTTGAATCTCCTGTAGCAATTTTTATCGTATCGAAGTATTCAGAATTAAGCTGCTCCAAACTTAAATTTTTTAAAGCTTCGCTTAATATTTTAGTTTTATTATGCACTTTATTGGCAATGTATTTTAATCCTTCTGGGCCATGATAGACGGCATACATCCCTGCCATTACTGCTAATAAAACCTGTGCTGTACATATATTAGAAGTTGCTTTGTCTCTTTTTATGTGCTGCTCTCTCGTTTGTAATGCCATACGAAGTGCAGGATTGCCATCCGTATCCTTGGTCATCCCAATAATACGTCCTGGAATACTTCGCTTGTATTCTTCTTTAGTAGCAAAAAATGCTGCATGAGGACCTCCATAGCCTAACGGAATCCCAAAACGTTGTGTTGTTCCAACAACTACATCTACTCCCCATTCTCCTGGAGGAGTTAATAAAACTAGGCTTAAAATATCAGCAGCTACAGCAATTTTTATGTCATTTTCTTGTGCCTTGTTCACAAAGTCAGCATAATCATTTACCTGACCATGTTTGCCGGGATATTGCAGAATAGCACCATAGAAATCTTTAGAGAAGTCAAACTCTTCATGATCTCCTATTACAAGCTCAATATTTAAAGGAGTTGAGCGTGTCTCTAAAAGGCTTAAAGTTTGAGGTAGTATTTCTTCAGAAACAAAAAACTTTAATACGCCTTCTTTTTTCTGTTGTCTGGAACGTACATCAAAAAGCATTGTCATTGCTTCTGCAGCAGCTGTACTTTCGTCTAACAAAGAAGCATTAGCCAATGGCATACCCGTTAAATCACAAATCATAGTTTGGAAATTTAACAATGCTTCTAATCTGCCTTGGGCAATCTCTGCTTGGTAAGGTGTGTAAGCAGTATACCAACCTGGGTTCTCAAGAATATTTCTTTTAATTACCGAAGGGGTCAAGCTCTCATGATACCCTAAGCCAATGTATGATTTGAATACTTTGTTCTTGCTTGATAGGTTTTGAAGCAGACTTAAAAACTCATGTTCACTAACTGCAGCTGGTAGATTTAATTTTTCTTTTAACCGAATATCATCTGGAATAGTTTGATCTATGAGTTCGTCTAAATCTTTAACTCCAACGATTTCGAACATTTTTTGTAAGTCTTTCTCTTGAACACCTATATGGCGAAGAGCAAATGCATCTGTATTCATCTTTTATCAAATAAAGTTTTCAAAATTAGGTATTAATTCTATGAAAATGAGCAATTTTAATAGCCAAGAAATCAAAGTTTTTAACCGGAAATTAACCTTGGTTTTAGTTTGGTTAATTTTGTTTAATGCGCCTTTTATTACAGATTTTTAATTTTTACTTGGATGCCAGTGTACATGTCGCTTTAGCAGTATTGGCATTATATTTTGTTAGCCTAGAAATATTAGAAGTTTCAACAAATTGGCATTTAGCGCTGTTTCTTTTTTTTGGAACTATTGTGTGTTACAATTTTATCAAGTATGGAGTAGAAGCAGAAAAGTATTTAATAGTATCCAATCCGTATCATAAATTAGTACAAGTATTCAGCTTCTTGTCTTTTGCAATTGCCGCTTACTTCTTTTTTCAATTAGATAAGAATATTTGGCTTGCTGTTTTTGTTTTAGCAATAATATCTGGCCTTTATGCCGTTCCTCTTTTGCCAAAATTGAAGAACCTCAGAAGTCTAGGCGGATTAAAAACTTTTTTGGTTGCATTTGTGTGGGTGGGAAGTACAGTTATACTTCCAGTAATAGACAACCAAATAGAAATTATTTGGGATGTTTATGTTTTAATGATACAGCGTTTTCTTTTTGTACTCATTTTGCTCTTACCCTTTGAAATTAGGGACATGGAATATGATAACCCAGAATTAAAGACTTTACCGCAAAGAATAGGAATTAACAGAACAAAGAATGTAGGGTATCTTTTGGTTTTAGTATTTGTGGTGTTTGAGTTTCTTAAAGATGAAGTCATTCATCAAACTATTTTGATAAAAATAGTTTTGGCCTCGTTACTATTGTTTGCTTTGAAGAAAACAAAAAAAAATCAGGCATCCTACTTTTCTTCTTTTTGGGTAGAAAGCATTTCATTCTTTTATTTATTGCTGATGGTTATACCCTAAAAAATGAATAATCTATAGCTGTTCTTCCAAAGCTTTTTTCATGGATTCTTTATCTGAACTGTCCAATGTTTTTAAGTCTGCAGATTCACACAGGGAAGTGAATTTTGTGTTTTGAGCAGAGAATTTGGCACAGTTTTTACAATAAAAAATATGAATTTTCAACTTTAGTACTTGCCACCATGAAGCCTCTTGATATTGACTTTTGGTACATATTTCTGCTGCTTTATCGCAAGATATTTTCATTTTTTAAAACCAATTTTGATTCATACATCCCATTAACGCAGTTCGCGCTCTATGGATCATCACCCAAAGGTTGGACGGATTTATACCTAACTCATTACAAATATCTTCTGTACTTATACCCTGAATAGTTTTCATGGTAAAAACTAAAGATTGTTTTTTGGGTAATTTAGAGAGGCAATCTTGGATTGCTAATCCTAATTCCTTATTTTCCAATGTATCATCACCACCTTTGCTAAAGGGGTCTGCCACGCGTTCTTCTAGCCAATCACCTTCGTTTTCATCACCAGAGCTCACATAACTCATTCGCACTTCGGCCTTACCTTTTTTAGAATTTATTTTCCTATAGTGGTCAATTACTTTTCTTTTGAGGATAGCGATAAGCCACGTACGTTCTGCCGCATCACCTTTGTAATTCTTTGCCGAATTTAAACCAGCAAAGAAAGTTTCTTGAACCAAGTCTTTTGCAATTTCTGAATCACTGACTCTAGATACTGCATAGTTAAAAAGATAATCGGCATAGCTGTCGACCCATTTTTCCGGATGAAGTTCGTTTTTTGGCATAATTTTCAATGGAGTTTCAAATGTAATTGATTTTAACACAAATGACTTTGAAACAAATCACAGAATGTTCACAAAATACTTTTTTAGGTAAGTGTTAACATAAAAACCATTGTATTAAACACTTAATAATCCTGCCCGTTCCAATAGGGCTTCAATTTTAGGTTCAGAACCGCGAAAACGCTTATAAAGCACCATTGGGTTTTCTGTACCACCTTTGGAAAGCACATGCGTTTTAAACTTATTGGCCACTTCTTTATTAAAAATACCTTTTTCTTTAAAAAAAGCAAATGCATCTGCATCTAAAACTTCTGCCCATTTATAACTATAATAACCAGAAGAATAACCACCTTGAAAAATATGTGCAAATGCGGTGCTCATGCAAGTTTCAGGAGTTTCAGGATATAGTTGAGTTCCATGAAAAGCTTTAGTTTCAAATGCTTTTACATTGGTAATGTCTGAAGGAGTTTGACTGTGCCAAGCCATATCAAGCTTCCCAAAACTTATTTGGCGTAAGGTTGCCATACCTTCTTGGAAGCTTGCTGAAGCTTTTATTTTTTGTACCAATTCCATAGGAATTAACTCCCCAGTTTCATAGTGCGTAGCAAACAACTCAAGAGCTTCTTTCTCATAACACCAGTTCTCTAAAATCTGACTCGGTAATTCTACAAAATCCCAATAAACTGAAGTACCAGAAAGGCTAGGGTAGGTTGTATTAGCCAACATACCATGTAACCCATGTCCAAATTCATGAAATAATGTGGTTACCTCATTAAAAGTCAATAAAGATGGCTTGGTTTCAGTAGAAGGTGTAAAATTACAGACATTGGAAATGTGTGGTCTGCTGTCTTCACCATTTTGTCTGAATTGAGATTTAAAAGAAGTCATCCAAGCGCCACCACGTTTGCCAGATCTTGGATGAAAATCTGCGTAGAAAAGTGAAATGAAGTTTTTATTTTCATCATAAACTTCAAAGGTTTTTACTTCCTCATGATACTTATCTACATTAAATACTTCTTTAAAACTTAGTCCAAAAAGTTTTTCGGCAACTTTAAATACACCAGAAATCACGTTTTCTAGCTTAAAGTATGGTTTCAACTTTTCATCATCTAGGTCAAAAAGTTGTTGCTTCAGTTTTTCTGAATAATAAGAGCCATCCCATTTTTCCAAACGGTCTATGCCATCCAGTTCTTTTGCAAATTGTTCTACCTCTTTAAACTCTCTTTCTGCAGCTGGTTTAGCCTTCTCTAACAACTCTTCTAGAAATGAGATTACTTTCTCAGGAGTTTCTGCCATGCGCTCCTCTAATACAAAATGGGCATGTGTTTTGTACCCTAACAAATTGGCACGCTCATGTCTTAGATTAACAATTTGTATTACATTCTGCTGATTATCTAGCTCATCATTTTTAAATGCTTTACTGCCAAAAGCTAAAGAAAGTTCTTTTCTTAACTTCCTACTTTTAGCATACTTCATAAAGGGAATATAGCTTGGATAATCTAGTGTAATTATCCAACCACTTTTCTCTTTTGATTTTGCCAATTGTGCTGCTGCTTCTTTAGTTCCATCTGGCAGACCCGTTAAATCGGATTCATCTGTTAAATGCATTTGGTATTTATTAGTCTCTGCTAATATATTTTCTCCAAATTTTAATTTGAGCTTTGCTAGCTCTGTATCTATCTCACGAAGGCGTTTCTTTTGAGTTTCTGGCAGATTAGCACCATTGCGACTAAAACTTTTATAACGCTTGTCTAATAAAGTAAATTCTTCAACAGTTAAATCTAAATCATCGCGCTGGTCATATACTGCTTTTACACGATTAAATAGATCTTCATTTAAAGTAATATCGTTACCAAACTCCGAGAGCAATGGAGATACTTCTTGTGCTATTTTCTGAATTTCTTCATTGGTTTCTGCAGAATTGATATTGAAAAATACACTGGAAACGCGGTCTAGCTGATACCCCGAGTAATCTAACGCGGCAATAGTATTCTCAAAGGTTGGGACTTCTGTATTAGCAATAATAGCATCAATTTCTGTTCTAGCCTCTTCAATGGCACTTAAAAATGCAGGTTTAAAGTGTTCATTTTTTATTTCTGAGAATGGAGCTTGGTCGAAAGGACTTAATAAGGGGTTATTTTGTTTGCTTGGGGTTTGAGACATGGGTGTCGTTTTATTTCTCTTTTTGTTAAAGGTTAAAGGTTAAAGGTTAAAGGTTAAAGGTTTTCATTTGCTTACTACTTACTACTTACTACTTACTACTTACTACTTACTGCATTAGCTCCGTCAATCACTTTCTGTTTTAAGCCTTCTTTGTAAAGAAGCACTTTGTCCAACACACACCTGTCTGAACTACCAATAATTTGGGCTGCTAAAATTCCAGCATTTTTTGCACCGTTAAGTGCGACAGTTGCAACGGGAACACCACCTGGCATTTGAAGAATAGATAGTACAGAATCCCAACCATCAATAGAGTTGGAACTTTTTACAGGAACACCAATAACAGGTAAAGGAGAAAGTGAAGCTACCATGCCTGGTAAATGTGCCGCTCCTCCGGCTCCAGCTATAACAACTGAATATCCATTGGTATGAGCATTTTTACTAAAATCAAATAATTTTTCCGGGGTTCTATGCGCAGAAACAATATCAACATCAACTTCAATGTCAAAACCCTTTAGAATATCTACGGCATCTTGCATGACCGGTAGGTCACTGGTACTGCCCATTATTACAGCTACTTTGCTCATATCTTATTTGCTAATTACTTTAATAGTCTCTTTTACCTTTTGTGCAACTTGCCTTGCTCTACTCATATCTTCATCCACAATAGTTACATGACCCATTTTACGAAAAGGACGTGTCTGTTTCTTCCCATAAATATGAGGGGTTACCCCATCTAACTGTAATGCCGCTTCCATGTTTTTATAAACTACATCACCTGTATGGTTTTCTGCTCCAACTAGGTTTACCATTATGCCGGCAACTTTACTTTCTGTTTTGCCTAATGGAAGTCCTAAAATAGCCCTTATATGTTGCTCAAACTGATTGGTATAACTGGCTTCAATACTATAATGGCCACTATTATGTGGCCTTGGAGCTACTTCATTTACTAATATCTGGTCATCTTGGGTTTGGAATAGCTCTACAGCTAATAAGCCTACATGTTTTATGTTGTTTGAAACTTTAAGTGCTATTTCCTGTGCTTTTTGAGCTACTTTCTCATCAATTCTTGCAGGACAAATAACATATTCTACCTGGTTGGCTTCTGGGTGAAATTCCATCTCTACCACAGGATAGGTTTTAACTTCACCATTTGAGTTACGAGCAACAATTACTGCTAATTCGTTTTTGAAATCAACCATTTCTTCAGCAATACATTCCACATTTGGTAAATCATCTAAATCAGAAAATGAGCGAACAACTTTTACTCCTTGTCCATCATACCCAAATTGAGCGCTTTTCCAAACAAAAGGAAATACTAATCCACCATTTGTAATACTATCTTTAATTTCAGAAGTGTATGCAAACCTAGTAAAAGGTGACGTTGGGATATCATTATCCGTATAAAACAATTTTTGAGTAGCTTTATTTTGTATAATGCGAAGCGCGCTTGGTTGGGGGTATACTTTTACACCTTCTCCTTCTAATTTTTCAAGAGCATCGGTATTTACATTTTCAATCTCAATGGTTAGTACATCTAAGCCTTTTCCAAAATTGTAAACGGTATCAAAGTCGAGTAAACTTCCCAGTACAAATTCGTTACAAGAAATCTTGCAAGGTGCTTCTTCTGAAGCGTCCATAACCTTCGTATGAATGTCCCATTTTCGGGTTTCATATAGCAACATTTTACCCAGTTGTCCTCCACCAAGAATACCGAGTTTAAAATCCGAAGAAAAGTAGTGCATGTATAATCATCTTGGAATATGAACAAAAATACATCGAATTCCCAAAAGGGTGAAGGTTTACAGCAAAAAGCACGTTTAAAAAATGCTATCTTTGCCAACTGTTAAAAAAAAGAAGAATACTTTGATTAAGCTACAAGACAAGCTTTTTAAACCTTATTTGAGTGAAGCAGAAATTTTGTCCGCTGTACAGAAAATGGCAGATGAAATAGCTCGTGATTATAAAGACGAAGTTCCAATTTTTGTTGGCGTATTAAATGGCTCGTTTATGTTTGTAGCTGATTTTTTAAAAGCCTATCAGCATCCTTGCGAGGTATCTTTTGTCAAGTTAAGTTCTTACCAAGGACTTACTTCTACTGGTATTGTGGAGACTTTGCTTGATGTTTCGGAAGATATTAAGGGAAGAAGTGTAATTATTTTAGAAGATATTATAGATACTGGGCGCACATTACAGCAGCTAGTGCATTTGTTTTCTAATACCAATGTAAAAGAGTTTAAAATTGCCTCGTTATTTTACAAGTCTGAAATCTATAATGGTGAGTATGCGATTGATTATGTAGGACTAGATATACCCAACAGATTTATTGTTGGTTATGGCTTAGATTATAATGAGTTGGGAAGAAATTTGAGAGAAGTTTATCAACTAAACCAAACAAATATGATTAACCTAGTGCTTTTTGGAAAGCCTGGTGCAGGTAAAGGAACTCAGGCTGGGTTCTTGAAGGAAAAATACAATCTAAAACACATTTCTACAGGTGATGTTTTTAGATATAACATGAAGAATGATACAGAGCTTGGCAAGTTGGCAAAATCCTATATAGATAGAGGTGATTTAGTTCCAGATGAAGTTACCATAAAGATGTTGCAAGACGAAGTTGAGAAGAATGCCGATGCTGCTGGATTTATTTTTGATGGTTTCCCTAGAACGGCAGCACAGGCGGAGGCCTTGGATAATTTCTTAGAATCTAAAGATATGCAGGTTGATGCTACTATAGCGTTAGAGGCAGATGATGATATTTTGGTTGCTCGTTTGTTAGAAAGAGGAAAAGAAAGCGGTCGCAGTGATGACCAAGACGAAACTAAAATCCGAAATCGTTTTGAAGAATACAATCAGAAAACAGCTCCTTTAAAAGAGTATTATTCCAATCAAGATAAGTTTTATACTGTAAATGGAATTGGAGATATCAAGGATATTACTGGGCGATTAGCTAAAGTTATAGATAGCCTTTAAGAGATTTCTTTTAAGACATAGTAAATGCCAGACAAAGTAATAACACCTAAATACGCGTTTAAAAGTTGTTTACTGGTAATCCTTACCATTGTTGTATTCTTATTGGCATGTGCATGTTATTTAATTTATACTTTTTATTTTGATGATTCCCTAAATTTTGAGTAATCAGGATTTAAGATTTCTCTAAAGAATTATTTATGACTGAGGGTAATTTTGTTGATTATGTAAAAGCGTTTGTTACTTCAGGTAATGGAGGTAAGGGTTCTGTACACCTACATCGCGAAAAGTATATTACAAAAGGTGGCCCAGATGGCGGAGATGGTGGTCGCGGAGGGCATATCATAATTAGAGGTAACAGTAACCTATGGACTTTAGTTACCTACAAATTCAAAAAACATTTTAAGGCAGGTCATGGAGAACATGGCAGTAAGAATCGAAGCACTGGAGCTGATGGGCAGGACATTTATATGGATGTTCCGTTAGGTACTGTCGTCAAAGATGCGGAGACTAATGCTATTATTTTTGAGATTACAGAAAATGGTGAAGAAAAGGTAGTTGCAGAAGGTGGTATGGGAGGTCGTGGTAATTGGCATTTTAAGACTTCTACGAATCAAACACCAAGATATGCACAACCTGGAATCCCAGGACAAGAGCGCAGTATTATTTTAGAGTTAAAAGTGCTGGCTGATGTTGGCTTAGTGGGATTCCCAAATGCCGGAAAATCAACGTTGCTTTCTGTGATAACATCGGCAAAGCCGAAAATAGCAGATTACGAATTCACTACACTAAAACCCAATCTCGGAATTGTAGAATACCGCGATTTTCAAAGTTTTGTGATGGCAGACATTCCTGGTATTATAGAGGGAGCTGCAGAAGGCAAAGGTTTAGGGCATTATTTTTTACGACACATCGAGCGCAACGCGACCTTACTATTCTTAATCCCTGCGGATAGTAATGACATTACCAAAGAATATGAAATCCTCCTGGATGAACTTAGAAGATATAATCCAGAACTTATAGATAAACAGCGCATTATAGCTATCTCAAAAAGTGATATGTTGGATGATGAACTCATGGGGGAAATGAAGTCTATTTTAGACAAAGAGCTAAATGTTCCCTATATGTTTATCTCATCAGTAGCTCAAAAAGGAATACAAGAGCTTAAGGATATGCTTTGGAAGTTATTGAACGAATAGTTCTCCGTTTTCTATAAGCCAATCTAATTAATTTGTAATTTTAAGTAGTTGCTACCCCTATGAGGAATCTACTTTACATATTGGTTTTGTGTTTCTTGTTTTCTTGTAATGCAGTTCGCGTGAATTACGATTACGATAAAGCTACAGATTTCTCTAACTACGCTACCTATAACTATTTTGAAGACATGGAATCTGGCTTAAGTCAGTTAGATGAAAAACGGTTGTTAGATATATTAGACTCCACTTTACAAGCCAAAGGTTATTTACTTTCCGAAGAACCAGAATTCTTAATCAATATAAAGAGTTTTGTATTTCAATCCAATTCTGGAAATAATGTTGGTGTTGGGGTAGGAGGAGGTGGCAGAAATGTTGGGGGTGGTTTGTCCATTGGAATCCCTGTTGGAAATTCTGGAATACAACGTCAGATTCTGTTTGATTTTGTTGATGCTAATAAAAACTCACTCTTTTGGCAAGCAGATACGCAAAGTGGTTTTCGCGATAATGCGGCGCCAATAGACAGAGAAGAACAACTAAAACGGGTTGTTGCTAAGGCTTTTTCTAAATATCCTCCAGAATTAAAATAGTGATTTCTTCCGTTTAGAATTGGCAATTTACCGTTCGTCATATTTCGATTTTTATTGGTGCTACTTCTAAATATATTTGAATAAACATAATAATCTGTAACGTATTTAGTATATCATATACTAATTCATAGCAGTTATAAAAAATTCAACAATTAAAACAAACAATTATGAGAACAAAGCTTACAAATTTACTGGGGATGGCAGTTTTTCTTTTTATAGGAGTTACTAGTTATGCCCAAGATATTTCAGGTTCATGGAAAGGAACTTTATCGGTTCAAGGAACGGAAATGCCTTTGATTTTTAATGTATCTAATGAAGACGGTGTATTAAAATCTACTATGGATAGTCCTTCGCAGGGAGCAACAGATATTCCTATGGATGAAACCACATTTGCTGATAACCAATTAACGATTGTATTTAAGCAAGCTGGGATAAAATATGTTGGTACTGCAGATGGTTCCACTGTTAATGGAACTTTTTATCAAGGAGGAATGGAACTTCCTTTGAACTTAGAAAAAACAGAAAAAACAATTCCTGGCAATCCAGAATTGGTTTCTTCAGATGATGAGCTTCTAAAATTATCTAGCCTCGATGAGGGAAACTATCGTTACACTGTTGAAGATTACTTTGCGAAGCCAAAAGCTTCTACTTTTCGTTTCTCTCCTGATGGAAAATACATGTCTTATCGTGAGAAAGATGAGGGCGGAAAGCGCCATATTTATGTAAAAAATATTGCTACCGGTGAAGCCAAAAGAGCTATAGAAGAAAAAGAAGAATTAGTAAGAGGTTATGGTTGGATAAATAATGAAAGACTAGTTTACTTAATGGATAAAGGAGGAGATGAAAACTATCATGTTTATGCAATTAATCTGGACGGGAGCAATCAGAAAGATTTAACTCCTTTTGATGGTGTACAGGCACAGTTTTCTGACCTTTTAAAAGAAGATAAGGACCATATTATTGTTCAAATGAATAAGAACAATAAACAGGTTTTTGAGCCTTTTAAAGTAAATGTTGTAACTGGCGAATTAAAGCAGTTATATAGTAATGATGATCCCGCAAACCCTATAGCAGGATATAATTTTGATAAGGATGGAAACCTTAAGGCTTTTACCAAGATTAGAGATGGCGTGGAACAAGATTTATATTATGAAGATGGTAAAGGAGGATTTGAAATTATAAAGAGTTTAAGTTGGAAAGATGCTTTTGGAATATTAGCTTTTGATTACGCTACTGAAAATCCTCATGATGCGTATATGGTTTCTAATATTGAGAGTGATAAATCAAAAATTATATTATATGATTTAAAAGCGGATAAGGTAATTAAAGAAGTTTTTTCTAATGACAATTTCGACGTTTCTAATATGAGTCTTTCTAGAAAACGTGGTTACGAATTAGATTTTGTCTCTTATGAAGGTGAAAAGAATGTAATTCTTCCAGTAAGTGATTCTTATAAGAGATTACACAAGCGTATTACTGCTAAATTTCCTGGAAAGCAATATAGTATAGCCGATGCTACTGATGACGAGAATAATTTGTTAATTTTCTTACAGAGTGATCGTTTGTATGGAGAATACCATTCTTACGATGTTAAGAAAGACGAATTCAAGTTCTTATACAATCTAATGCCTCAATTGAAAGAGGAAGATATGTCAGAAATGCGTCCTATAACTTTTAAAAGTAGAGATGGTTTAACTATTCACGGATATATTACCCTGCCGAAAGCTGCTTTAGCTGGGGAAAAGGTTCCGGTTATTGTAAATCCACATGGGGGTCCTCAGGGTATTCGTGATTCTTGGGGTTTTAACCCAGAGTCACAATTATTTGCTAGTAGGGGGTATGCAACTTTGCAGGTTAATTTTAGAATTTCTGGAGGTTATGGAAAGGAGTTCCTTGAATCTGGGTTTAAGCAGATAGGTAGAAAAGCTATGGATGATGTGGAAGATGGGTTACAATATGTAATAGACCAAGGATGGGTAGATGCTAAAAAAGCGGCCATTTACGGTGGTAGCCATGGAGGTTATGCCGTGTTAAGAGGTATGACTAAAACACCAGATTTATATGCTTGCGGTGTGGATTATGTAGGCGTATCTAATTTATTCACCTTTATGAAAACTATTCCACCTTATTGGAAGCCGTATTTAAAGATTATCAAAGAGATTTGGTATGATGAAGATATTGCTGAGGAGAAGAAAATTATGGAAGAAGTTTCACCAGTATATCAAATAGATAAAATAAAGAAACCTTTGTTTGTGGTACAAGGAGCAAATGATCCAAGGGTAAATATTGATGAGTCTGACCAAATTGTAAGTGCTCTTAGAGGAAAAGGCTATGACGTTCCTTATATGGTAAAATATGATGAAGGACATGGTTTTGCTAAGGAGGAGAATTCTATTGCCTTATACAAAGCAATGATGGGCTTTTATGCAAAACATTTAGGTCAGGATCAGATTCCAACACCTATTAAAAATTAAATAACCAACCTTAGATACTTGTAAGGGAGCCTATTTGGCTCCCTTTTTTTATTTTAACAGGTAGTGCTTTCAATTCGGTAATTTCTAGTTACCGTTCGGTAACTTGGTTTGACCGTTGGTCATAATTTACTTTCTAAATACCTCATTTGCATATATTTTTACTCCATAGTCAAACAAAAACACATAGAAATGATAACGCTAGTAAAACTTATAATAGAAACTGTATTGGCAATTCTGTTTTAATCAATAACCTTTAAAAACCACCAAAATGAAAAATTCAAACAATAGTAGACAAGTAGTATTTATAATAGGCTTTATTACACTTTTAGTTGGAGCTTTTTTGGCAATTAGCAATAAGAGCTTGGCCACAAACTTTTTTCCAATATATATAGGATTAACCTTAATTGGGACAGCTGTATTGCACAAAGAAGAAAATAGTAAAACAATAAGCGCATAAATGAACAAGAATAGAACGTCATTTTGGATCGCTGGAGGACTTTTAATACTCAGTGCAGTTTTTAGTCAAATTCTAGCAAAAAATGTAGCTCAAGTATTAATATTAGGACTCTCTGGCCTTGGATTTACTATGCTGGGTTATACTAAACAGGGAAGAAAACAAATTACCTGTGAAGCTAGAATGCTAAAAAAGAACCCTTTAAAATCAATTGTAATTATTTTGGGCGTAACGGTAATCTTTGGAGGAATAGGATTTTTATTTGGACAATTGTTATATAACGTAATCAACCAGTTTTAGAATGATAACAAAGAGAAATACTAGCTTTAAAGTGAATTACTTCACAAGTAGCAATCCTTTTTCTATTTTATTATTTCGGTAAATTGGTAGTGTTTATATTGCATCATTTTAATTTTCAGACCTAACCAGAAACTATGAATATTACTGATAAGAATAGAAACCTTGTTTTTTGGGTATTACAATTTGTTGGTTGGGGTTTTATCAATTGCCTATCCTTATTATTACTAAAAAATATTGGTTTAAAATTTGTCATATATTCTATTATATTCGGATTTACCATAAGTGTTTCCGTAACTTCAATGCTTCGATGGTATATAAAACACTACATTAATTTTGAGTCTTTTAAATCAAGAGACCTCATCAAAATTGGAATATCTTTTCTTTTGGCGTGTTTCCTTTTTGGTTCTTTAAACTATCTTTTTGGTTATATATATGCTAAATATGGCCCTAGTATATCTCAGGAACATATTGATATGTTCAAAATGTACGATGGTTTTTGGATCCAAGCTATAAATTCCCTTTTTATGATAGGTGCTTGGACAGTTACCTATTTTGTTATCAAATTACTCTTAAAGCTTAACAAAGATCGTATTGAAAGGCTTGAGCTCAACACCAATTTAAAACAAGCACAGCTTAACACATTAAAAGGACAGATAAATCCACATTTTATGTTCAATAGTTTAAATAATATTAGAGGCCTCATGTTAGAAGATGTGGACAAGTCTAGAGAGATGTTAACTAAGCTTTCTGAAATGCTGAGATATTCCTTGACCAAAAATAACGTTAACGGAATAACTGTAGAAGAAGAACTAGAAATGGTAGGGAATTATATTGCGTTGTCAAAAATTCAGTTTGAAGAAAGGCTGAAATTTGAAAAGAAGATTGAAAAGGAGGCCCTTCAATTGCAAATTCCACCAATGATTATTCAGTTGCTTGTTGAAAATGCTGCAAAACATGGTATTTCTAAATTAAAGCATGGAGGAAAGATAAAACTGAAAGTGAGTATAGAAAATAATGGACTTCAGATAAAAGTTATAAATTCTGGCAAGCTTGAGATTTCCAAAGGTTCTACGCAATTAGGGTTAAAGAATATAAAGCAACGACTAAAATTGTTGTACGGCGAGAAAGCTACTTTTGCTTTAAATGAAAAGGAGGGCGAAGTAATTGCAGAAATTAATATCCCACAAGCATGAGTATAAAAGCCTTAATAGTAGAGGATTCACGTTTGGCACGTAATGAGCTCAAAGAATTATTGAAGAATCATACTGAGATAGAACTTATTGGAGAGGCAGAGAATGTGGATTTGGGTTATGAGTTAATTCAAAAAACACAGCCCGACTTATTGTTTTTAGACATCAATATGCCCGAAAAAGATGGCTTTGAGCTTTTAGAGATGTTGGATAATGTGCCAATAACCGTTTTTACTACAGCTTTTGATGAGTATGCGATAAAATCTTTTGAATATAATGCACTAGATTATCTACTTAAACCAATTAATGAGCAGCGCTTTGCAGCTGCTATTGAAAAGGTAAAAACTAAAATTGAAGAAAAAGAAGAAGATGGTAGTTCTAATACAAAGCTTACGGAAAGCAGTCAAATTTTTATAAAAGACGGTGAAAAGTGCTGGTTAGTAAAGATTGGCGAAATCTCTCATTTTGAAATTGTAGGGAATTATACCCGAGTGTTTTTTCAAGATAATAAACCAATGTTATATAAATCTCTAAATCAGATAGAAGAAAAATTGCCCGAGAGCTCTTTTTTCCGGGTGAACAGGCAGCAAATAATAAACACTAATTTTATAGTAAGTGTAGTTCCATGGTTTAATGGAAAACTAAAACTTGCAATGCAGAATGGTGATGAGGTTGAAGTTTCGAGAAGGCAATCTTATCTTTTTAAAGACCGTATGAGTTTTTAAGCCAAAAGAGCCTTTCAAAATGAAAGGCTCTTTTAATGGTATTGTAAAATTTCTACCTATCCTTTCAGCATAGCTGAGTAGCTATCCTTATAGCCTATTAATACAATTATATTTAGTACTAGTAAGCCTATTGCAGGAGCAACATTTGCTGGGTCTAGTGTCGCATGAAAAAGCACTGCATTCACAGAAACACTCATTAGAATAACAGTCATAAGAGCACCCCACTTATTAAAAATAAGCGCTAATCCTGCAGCAATTTCGACTACGGCAACAAGGGTTAGAGTTTTACTGTTCATAAGAGCAGCAAAGTAATTTTGAGCATCTTCTGGAGCTTCAAACGGGGGTAAAAATTGAAAAAACTTATTTAATCCAAATATTAGAACAAATAATCCTAATAAAATTCGAACTACTAAGGAAACTTTTGAATTCATAATAAATTAATTAGTTGATTGTCAACTAAAGGTAACTAAAATTATAGAATTCATATTTTTCAATAAAAATATTTAGAGAGATTTCAATAATCCGCCATCAATAGGAATATTAGTTCCGTTGATATAGGCTGCTCTGTCTGATGCTAAGAATGCAACCAAAAACCCATATTCTTCGGGCAAGCCAATACGCTTTACAGGTACATTATTTTCCATCGTACCTCTAACCTCATCTATAGAAATTCCTAATTTTTCTGCCTTTTTTGCATTTAATTGTGCAATACGGTCCGTATCAAAATAACCAGTTAGAACACTGTTGACAGTTATTCCATCTTTAGCAACATCAATAGATAAACTTTTCCCCCATGTAACTACTGCTGCGCGAATTGAATTAGAAAGTGCCAAATAGTTAAGTGGTTCTTTAACTGAAATAGAAGCCACATTAATAATTCGCCCCCATTTATTATTCTGCATATGCTTTAAAGCCAATTGGGTGGTAAATACGACGGATTTAAATAATAAATCAAATGCATTTTGATAGTCCTGAACATTTTTTTCAAGTGCACCACCAGCTGTTGGTCCTTGAGTATTGTTAACTAGAATATCTACGGTATGTTCTTTAAAATATGTTGTAATTATTGTTTTGTAGTTACTATAATCACTAAAATCGACCTTTAAATATTGGTGTTTTTGACCTTCACTGCATGGTAAATCTGCTATTACGGCTTTCATTTTAGCCTCATTCCGTGCCATTAAGGTTACGCTTGCACCGCTTTCAGCTATTTGCGTGGCAATTGCTTTTCCAATCCCACCGCTACTTCCTCCTACTAAGGCTTTTTTATCTTTTAAAGATATATTCATATGATTCTATTCCTTTGTTTAATTTACTTTAAAGTTATAGCTTTCTGTCAGCTATTTGTACTCATCTCTAGCCGGACTAAACACATCCATCAATTTACATGGTGTTAAAGCTTTTCCACCATGCGGGGCATTGGATGGAATTATTACCACGTCACCAGGTTTGTAGGTATTGGTAATTCCATTTAAGGTAAATTCAAAACTACCCTCTACCACATGCATAATTTGCTCATGAATATGTTGATGTTCTGGTACTACAGCTCCCTCTTTAACCTCCCAAAAAACCCAACTCATACTTTTTGAATGCACTAATTTTCCATGATATCCTGGCATTATTTCTTTGGAAGGTATTTCAGATAAATTCATGTTTTTACTTTTTTTCAAGATATGAATTATTACAAAATACTAATTACCTTTAAGCGGAAATTAAATTGAATGAACATACATTTTATAGCCATTGGTGGTGCTGCTATGCATAATCTAGCTTTAGCACTGGAGCATAAAGGTTACAAGGTTACGGGAAGTGATGACGTTATATATGAACCATCTAAAGGACGTTTACAGGCTAAGAATTTATTGCCAGAAGAATTTGGTTGGTTTCCTAATAAAATACACGCAAACTTAGATGCTGTCATCTTAGGGATGCATGCCAAACCGGATAATCCAGAATTGCTTAAAGCTCAAGAACTGGGCGTTAAAATATATTCTTACCCAGAATTCTTATATGAACAATCCAAAAATAAAACTCGTGTTGTTATTGGCGGAAGTCATGGAAAAACTACGATAACCTCTATGATTTTGCATGTGCTTAATTATCACAATATAGAAGTGGATTATATGGTGGGTGCACAATTGGATGGTTTTGACCGAATGGTACATTTAACCACGGAAAATGATTTTATAGTTTTAGAAGGAGACGAGTATTTATCATCACCCATAGACCGAAGACCCAAATTTCATTTATACCAACCAAATATTGCATTATTAAGTGGAATAGCATGGGATCATATTAATGTATTTCCTACTTATGAGAATTATATTGAGCAGTTTAGAATATTTGTGGATAGTATCGTAAAGGGGGGAAGTGTCACCTATAATGAAGAAGATAAAGAATTAAAAGAAGTTGTTGAAGGTTCTGAGAATACCATTAGAAAAATGCCATACCAAACTCCAGCATATACTGTTGAAAATGGGGTTACCCTATTGGAAACTCCAGAAGGGCAAATGCCAATTGAAGTTTTTGGGAAGCATAATCTGAACAATTTAGCGGGAGCTAAATGGATTTGTCAAAATATGGGTGTTGATGAACTTGACTTTTATGAAGCAATAGCTACCTTTAAAGGTGCATCTAAACGGATGGAAAAGATTGCAGAGAACAAAACAAGCATAGCGTTTAAAGATTTTGCCCATTCTCCTAGTAAGGTTTCAGCAACAACTAAAGCAGTAAAAGAACAATACCCTAATAGAAAGTTATTGGCGTGTTTAGAATTACATACCTATAGCAGTTTAAATGCTGAATTTTTAAAGGAATATAAAGGGGCACTAAATATTGCGGATGAGGCAGTAGTTTTTTACTCACCAGAAGCGGTAAAAATTAAACAACTAGATAAAGTTTCTAAACAGCAAATAACAAATGCTTTTGAGCGTGATGATTTAAAGGTCTTTACGGAACCAAAGGACTTTCAAGAATTTCTTTTTAACCAAACTTTTGACAATAGCGCATTATTACTAATGAGTTCTGGTAATTATGGAGGTTTAGATTTTAACGAAATAGGCAGCGCAATAAAGAAATAGGACTGTTAGCTCTAATGTTATTTTGGCAGATTTTAAGTTTTGGGTATAGCTTTTGACTCTCTAAGAGCATGTTTAAAAAGAAATTAATTACAAAAAGACCAAAGAAAGCTCCTGTTAAGCAGTTGATTTCTATGATAATGGTTGCGATTATGTTGGGAGTTTCCAATATTATTCTAGAAGAAAATCGAAGTGTAAATGATACTAGAGTGAAAACCGAAATTATTGAAATGATTGATGACGATTATCCGCAATAGAAAAAAACTGTTACTTGTATTTTCAATGTGTTTACTTAAACCCCAAATTGTCTTAAGTGATGGTCTAAATGTTTGTATTGCATTTGCCCCCATTGTTCTTTTGTAAAAGCCCCAAAAGCTGGATGCGGATGCCAGGTTTCACGATTTTCAAGGGTATGAAAATTATCTATTAACTCTTTTAATTTGGCATATTCAACCTTAAATTCTTTAGGCTCTTTAGCTCTTAGTTCAGATGCAGTTGGTAAATTCTTACGCCAAGGTTTGTCGTTATAAAGAGATTTTTTAAAGAAAGTCTTTACAAACCAGTTTCCTTTAGAGTTATTTTCCCTGTTCTCTATTGCAAGTTTTAAGGGATATTGACAGTGCCAAGTCATTTGCCCAACAGTCATTTTGCCCCACAAACGTTCAGAATTTTCGCTGAGTTTTTCAATTCTACTTTTAATTTCTTCGTAAGCGTCTTTTTTTAGTAATGATTTCATCCCTTAATAATTTCACTTTCAAGATACAAAGTAAAAAGATTACCCTAAAGGCTATGTCTCAAATTGTTTACGGAATTTAATTCCAGCAATCCGCTTATCTTTATCGCATGCAAGATAAACCTACTTCATTTTCGATTAAAGATTGGGCAGATGACGATAAACCTAGAAAAAAGCTAGTTTTAAAAGGTTATGCTGCTTTATCGGATGCTGAGCTAATAGCTATTTTGATAGGTTCAGGCAACCGTGATGAGAGTGCTGTTGCACTTTCTAAAAGAATTTTAGCGTCAACTAATAACAATCTTAATGAATTGGGAAAGCTTACTATTAAACAGTTAATGCAATTTAATGGAATTGGAGAAGCAAAAGCGATAACAATAATAGCCGCTTTGGAGGTAGGAAGACGCAGAAGAGGAGAGACTGCTCAAAAAATCACCAAAATAAATAGTAGTAAAGATGTTTTTGAGCTTTTACAGCCTATTTTAGGAGAACTCCCTCATGAAGAGTTTTGGATTGTTTATCTAAATAATTCTAACAAAGTGTTGCATAGGGAACAACTAAGTAAGGGTGGTATTACCGGAACTTTGGTAGACATACGTTTGGTGTTAAAACAAGCATTGGAATATGGTGCCGTAGGTATAATTTTAGCACATAATCATCCTTCTTCAACTTTAAGACCTAGTGCTGCTGATAAGCAGATTACTAATAAATTAAAAATAGCAGCAGAAGCATTAGATATAAAAGTGCTAGATCATGTAATCATAACCGAAAAGGCTTATTTTAGTTTTGCCGATGAACAATTGTTATAAATGCTGCTAATTTACACGCATAAAATTACTAAGCGTTTCACTTACACTATGAAACACGTTTTTACCCGAATTTTGGGTATAGAAGTTAGTTTCACAACAACTGTCGAAGATTTTATTAAACATTCGGGCCCTAAAATCACTTACACAAAACAACCATTACAAAATGAGTTCTTTATTAGGAGTAATGCACTTTTATTTGAACAGGGTATAAATGATATCGAGATTAAAATTGAAAATTGGGAAGAACTTCCTTGTTTTTTTGAGGCAGGTGAAAGGAGCAATATCCCTTTTGATATTTTTTCTGCTATTTTTTATTTAATAAGCAGGTATGAAGAGTATTTACCTCATGTTAAGGACGAGCTGGGTCGTTTTCCTGTTAAAGAAAGTTTGGCGTATCAAAACGATTTTTTGAAGCGACCATTGGTAGATTTATGGGCTAAGAAGTTTTTAGTTGCTTTAAAAGAACGTTTTCCAGAAATAGAACAAACAAAGAAGAAGTATCAATTTACTTCCATTATAAATGTTACAACTTCTCATTGTTTTGCCTACCGCAGTTTTATACGCACAATTGGAGGGATATTATTGGATTTGAGTAAATTCAGATTATTGCGCTTATTCAAGCGTGTAGCTGTTTGGCTAAGTCCAAGAAAAGATCCCTATAATAACTTTACATATTTAATGAACTTGCATAAAGAAGTGAAATGCAAGACTATGTTTTTCTTCCAATTTGCGGATTATTCAAAACATGATAAGAATGTATCTATATATAAGAATAAGTTTAGGTATTTAATAAAATCGGTAGCAGATTATAGTATAGTTTCTTTGAGTGCTTCCTATAGCTCTTCTTTAAGCAATACCACACTAAAAGAAGAGAAGAGTAGATTGGCAAACCTTATAAATAGACCTGTTAGTTACTCAAGAATGCGCTATAATAGAGTACATATCCCTAAAACATATCAAGATCTGGTTGAAACTGAGTTTACAGATGATTATACTATGGGTTATACACATGAAATAGGTTTTCGGGCAGGAACTTGCACACCATTTTATTTTTATGACATTAATCTTGAAGTTCAACAACCAATAAAAGTACACCCATTCGCAGTCTGTGATTATTCATTTTTAAAGTTTAAAAAACAAGCGCAGGTGTTTGAAGTACTTGACGCTATGTACAGAGAAACCAAGGAAGTTCAAGGTAATCTGAATATTGTTTTTTCCAATGAATTATTAGGTAGTTCAAATCGCCTAAAATGGTTAGAACTATATAGAGCTATTCTTAAAAGATATTATGTTTAAAGAATCTATTACGGATATTTTTTTTGATTTAGATCATACACTTTGGGATTTTGAAAAGAATTCAGCGCTGACATTCGAGAAAATATTGCTTGAAAATGAAGTAGATGTAGCTCTTGACGAATTTTTATCAGTATATGTTCCTATTAATCTTCAGTATTGGAAATTATATAGAGACGAGAAAGTAACCAAATCTGAACTTCGATATCAACGATTAAAAAAAACATTTGATGCAATAGCTTTTGAGGTTTCCGATAGTTTGATACATACCCTTTCAGAAGAGTATATTAAACACCTTTCATCCCATAACCATGTTTTCCCTTATACTTATGAGGTTCTTGATTATTTAAAACCAAAATATAAGCTTCATATCATTACAAATGGCTTTCAGGAAATTCAAGATAAAAAGCTAAAAAAGGCAAGTCTATATGATTATTTTGATAAGATTGTAAATTCTGAAATGGCAGGCGTAAAAAAACCCAATCCCCAAATTTTTGAGTTAGCTCTAAATTTAGCTAAAACACATGCTAAAAATTCAGTTATGATTGGTGATAATCTTGAGGCAGATATTCTTGGCGCTCAAGACCTAGGTTTTAATACGCTGCACTTTAATGCACATAAAGAACCACAGCATAACCATTGTAAAATGATTGATAGCCTTTACGAAATAAAACAGATTTTGTAGAGTTATACTAGTAGGGAATAACTTTTTTAAGTTGTTTTCTATATGCTAGAATTGCTATTATGAAGAAAGTTTTTTATTACTTTTTTTTATTCATTTTATTTTCCTGTGCTGATGAACAAAACTTTGATCAGTTTGATGATTTGAGTGTTGTTCCCACTTTAGCTACAGGTATATTTTATTTTGAATCGCCCGAAGATGTTATCAATCAATTACCTCCAGGTAATTTTTACAATCAAACATTTACCTTCGAGGCATTTAATGAAGCTTTTGTATCTGAACGTGTTTTAGATGGTACCATAACCTATCAGTTAGAAAATACTACAAGTAAAGAATTGAGTCTATTAGTTGAGTTTATAGATGCTGCAGATACCGTTTTAGATAGTGAATCATTCACAATACAACCACAACCAGCTCCTTCGTTAGAACGTCAAATTGCTTACGGGAATGGAGATAGAAGTCTAGACATATTAAGAAATACTACAAGAATAAGAGTAACTAGTGAAAATCTTGGTGATAATACAAGCCAATCTACAGTTAATGAACCTAGAATAATCTTAAGATCAAGCGCAGTATTTAGGATAAGACTACAATGAGAAAGATTAGGCTAGTTTTTTTTACCATACTATTGAGTATGGGGTTTCTTAGTGCGCAAAATAAACAGTTGCTTTACGATTTCTATGAAATTCCGCAATCCTTATTGTTAAATCCTGGGGTTAAAACACCTTACAAATGGCACGCGGGAATTCCTTTAATTTCTGGTATTGCGGTACAAGCTGGAACAAGTGGGATTACAGTTAATGATTTATTCGCGAATGACGGACTTAATTTTACAGATAAAGTAAGAGATAAGGTTGTTAATGGTTTAAGCCAAAGAGATGAATTTGGTGCTAGCGTGCAAATAGATATTTTAAATGTAGGTTTTAGAAATGCAAACAGACCAGAAGATTATTATTCTTTTGGCATGTATGGTGAGCTTTCAGTAACACAATATTGGCCCAAAGATTTAGCAATTTTAGCCTTTGAGGGTAATGCAAATAATCTTAATCGTAGGTTTAGTCTTAGTCATCTTACAACACATGGGGAAGCTTTGAATGTATTTCATTTTGGAGTAAATAGAAAGGTAAATAATAAACTAAGTTTGGGAATTAGAGGTAAGATTTACTCAAGTATTTTTGAAGCGAAATCAAATTCTAATAAAGGATATTTTGTAACAACTCCAGGTGAAAATAATATATTAAGAAATACTTTAGTCGCAGATGTAAGTCTTAAGACATCGGGCTTCCAGGAAATAATTGATAATGACGATTCTAATCAAGATATTGCAGGGTTGTTGTTAGGACGTGCCTTTTTTGGAGGAAATTTGGGCCTTGGTTTTGATGTTGGATTTACGCACCAACTTAACAAACAAACTTTTTTAACAGGTAGTCTTTTGGATGTTGGTTTTATTTACCACTCAAAGGATGTCAAGAACTTTACTTTAGAAGGAACTGCCTCAAACGAAGGAATTGAAATTATTTTGCCAGAATCCTTTGATGATTTAAATAGTGATATCTGGCAAGATTTAGTTGATGATATTGAAGCTCAAGTTCCTTTTGAGACTAATACAGATGCATATGTTAGTTTGCGACCAATAAAGTTAAACGCCTCAATTAGATATAATTTTGGAGAACAAAAACAAAAAACAGAAGATTGTTACTGTGGAACAAATACTGATTTAAGTGATAACCCATTTGATTACAAAAACGCCCTTGGAGGTCATTTGTATGTGATTAATAGACCTAAAGGCCCGCAGGCAGCTTTAACCGCTTTCTATCAGACAAGAATAGGAAAAGCCTTAGCGTTAAAAGGAACTTATACAGTAGATAAATTTACATTCTCAAATATTGGTTTAGGCCTTAACTTTCAGGCAGGACCAGTTAATTTTTATGTTCTTGGTGATAATCTGTTGGGATACCGCAATATCCCCGATAGCCATTATGCATCTTTACAATTTGGATTTAATATTATATCTTGGAACAGTAATTGAATATTACTTTTCATGAAAAATACATTCTACTTATTTGCAATTGCTTTTATGGTTACCTTTTATAGCAATGCACAATTAAATGACTACAAGTATATCGTAATCCCTAAAAAACTCAAGGAATTTAAAAAGGAGAATCAATATCAGACGAGTACATTGTTAAAATATTTATTTGTTGAAGCGTCCTATAATGCAATTTATGATGATGCGCTTCCGGATGATTTAAAAAAGAATGGATGTTTAGCAGTAAAAGCTGATTTGGAAAATGAGTCTTCTTTATTTGCTACCAAAATAAAAATTATTGTAAAAGATTGTAATGGGCAGGTAGTCTTTACTTCTATCATAGGAAAGAGTAAGAAAAAAGATTATAAAGCAGCTTATAATGAAGCTATCACTAAAGCTTTTAAATCATTTGAATTATTAAACTATAATTATAAACCAAGGCAATCGGAAAAAGAAGAGCCCATTACTGTTAGTTTTAAGAATGATGTAAAATCATTAGAGAATAAGGAAACTACTAAGAAACCAGTAGTAGTAAGGGAAGCAGAGGCTGCTGCAGAAATAAGTGAAAAGGCTCAGGAGCATCAAAGTGTTAAAGGTACTGACGTTATAGTCTCTAAAACGAAAGAAACAGTTAGCAATACTGTAGTTGCCGCAAAAGAATTGGAAGTACTTTATGCACAACCAACAGAAAATGGTTTTCAATTAGTAGACAGTACTCCAAAAATTCAATATAAGCTTATAGAAACATCGGTGGAGAATGTTTTTTTAGCTACTCATGGAGATAAAAAGGGAGTAATATTAAATAACAATGGTAAATGGTTTTTTGAGTACAATGAAGAAGGAGAAAAGATTCTTAAAGAGTTAAATATTAAATTCTAAAATTGATACTTGTCTTTCCATCGTTGTTTTAAAAAGTCTCTCATTGCGTTTTCACGTGGATTGTTTCCTAATTTAAAAAAGTTGGTTCCCGAAATATCTTCAGGTAAAAACTCTGATGCAACAAAATTGTCTTTATGATCGTGAGCATATTCATATCCTTTTCCATAACCCAAATCTTTCATAAGCTTGGTAGGAGCATTTCTAATATGTAACGGAACTGATAAATCGCCTGTCTCTTTTACCTTTTGTTGTGCAAGCTTAATTGCAGCATAGCTAGCATTACTTTTAGGAGAACTAGCTAAATAGGTAGCACACTGACTTAAAATAATCCGAGCTTCGGGGTAACCAATTGTGTTCACTGCCTGAAAACAAGAATTTGCCAATACAAGAGCGGTTGGGTTAGCATTTCCAATATCTTCTGATGCAAGTATTACCAGCCTACGGGCAATAAATTTAACATCTTCACCACCTTCAATCATTCGAGCTAACCAGTAAACAGCTGCATTTGGGTCACTACCACGGATAGACTTTATAAATGCAGAAATAATATCATAATGCTGCTCCCCGGTTTTGTCATATAGAACAGTATTTTTTTGGACTTTCTGTAAAACCAATTCATTGGTTATGACAATTTTGTTTCCCGTTTCTGAAGTAATGAGTAGCTCAAATATATTTAAGAGCTTTCTTCCATCTCCACCAGAAAGCCTTAATAATGCTTCGGTTTCTTTTAATTCTACCTTTTTGGCTTTTAAAAAATTATCTTTAGTCAAAGCCCTATCCAATAAGGCTTCTAAGTCTTTTTTTTCAAATGGATTTAAGATATAGACTTGACAACGAGATAATAGTGCGGGAATGACTTCAAAACTTGGATTCTCAGTGGTTGCTCCTATTAGTGTGACCCAACCCTTTTCTACTGCGCCCAGAAGAGAGTCTTGTTGAGATTTACTAAAACGATGAATCTCATCGATGAATAGAATAGGATTCTTAGCGGTAAATAACCCACCACTATGCTTTGCTTTTTCAATTACTTCGCGTACATCTTTAACCCCGCTACTTATAGCACTTAATGTATAAAATGGGCGTTTGCTTTCTGTGGCAATAATATTGGCTAAAGTAGTTTTTCCTGTTCCAGGAGGTCCCCAAAGTAGTAATGATGGTATTATTCCTTGTTTAATTTGGTGTGTAAGAGCCCCCTTTTTACCAACTAAGTGGTTTTGACTTATATAATCTTCGAGAGTTTTTGGCCTAATACGTTCTGCTAAGGGTTCATTCATCCTATAAAAATAACTAAAAATGAGGGTGACAATTTATCCGATTTTGCAATTATGGAAAAGAATTTGCGACATTTAGCTATATGTCCAAAGAAAGTAATTTAAAATTTTCTAGTGCAGTAGTATTAGGACCATTATTGACTATACTATCGATATGGATTGTTTTTTGGATAGAGGTAAGGTTTGATATTAATTTAAACGAGTTTGGTATAAAACCAAGAAGTGTTAAAGGATTAAGGGGAATTTTGTTTAGCCCTTTTATTCATGGTTCCATTGAGCATTTATATAACAATACTATTCCTCTGGGAACTTTAACTGCTGCTATATTTTATTTTTATAATAAGAATGCGGTAAAAGTTCTATTATTTGGAGTTGTACTATCTGGGTTTTTTACTTGGCTCATAGGCAGACCTTCATATCATATAGGTGCAAGTGGTTTAATTTATGTTTTAGTCAGCTTTATCTTCTTTAAAGGGATTCTAGCAAAACATTACAGATTAATAGCTTTATCCTTAGCAATAGTGTTTTTATATGGTAGTATGATATGGTATATTTTTCCAATTAAGGAAGGCATTTCTTGGGAAGGACATTTGTCTGGTTTTTTAGTAGGTCTGCTACTTGCTTTTATTTTTAAGACAAAACTGACTAAAGAAAAAAGATATTCATGGGAAAGAGATGGCTATAATGAGGAGGAGGATGAATTTTTAAAACATTTTGATGAAAATGGAAATTTTATTGAGACTACCGACCGTACTAATGAAGAAGTAGAAATTAACTACTATTTTAAAGAAAAAAAAAGCAAAGATTAATTTTGCCGTTGTCTTACCGCTTCATATAAAAACACCCCACATGCTACAGATACGTTTAAAGAAGCAATTTCTCCAAGCAAAGGTAGTTTTGCCTTATCTACCATTTTAAGAATAGAAGGATTAATCCCTCTATCTTCAGATCCCATTATAATAGCACAAGGTTGATTAAAGTCAATATCAAATACAGAATCATCTGTTTTTTCTGTTGCGGCTATTAGTTTTATCCCTGAAGCTTGTAAATAGAATAAAGCATCTTTTAAGTGATCTACCTTAGAAATAGGTATGTTAAAAGCAGCTCCAGCTGATGTTTTTATTGCGTCATCGTTTAGAGGTGCTGATCCACTTTTTGGGAGGATAATTGCATCTACTCCACAGCATTCAGCAGTTCTTATGATTGCTCCAAAATTGCGCACATCGGAAATCTGATCTAATAATAGAAAGAGGGGAGTTGTCTTCCTCTCAAGAATTTGTTCCATCAGAGGCTCAAACTCTTGGAACCCAATAGATGAAATTTTTGCTACTACCCCTTGATGATTTTGTTCTGTAAGCCTATTTAGTTTTTCAACAGGCACATAAGAATTACTAATTTTATGTTTCCTTATTGCGCCTTCTAATTCTTTGAACAAATCTCCTTTAAGACCTTTTTGAAGATATACTTTATTAATGGGTTGATTAGCCTGGATTGCTTCAAGAACGGCTCTTAAGCCGTAGATTTGATTTTTATTAGCCATAAATTAAAAATAAATAACCCGTTCAATATTTTGAACGGGTTACAATAAAAATTATACAATATTCTTATTGGTTTAAAAAAGAGATAGCTTTTATAAGGTTTTCTTCAGATTTTAATTTTAAGTCAGATTCTTTTAAGAAACTTTTCAAAGCTTCTTTTTTATCTGTTTCAACTAAATTCAATAATTTTTTGTTTTTTAATTCAACCTCATCAATTCTATTTTTACCTTTTATCTCTAGGTAATATTCAACAAATTGAGAAAATCTGGCTGGGGTAGCTTTCACAAAAGAATTTTGTGCTTTCTGCCCTTCAGTAAACTTAACATCAATTCTTTTGTATAAAGTATATTTTCCTTCTTGTAGTAATGTTAAGTAACCATTTTGAGTTCTATTTTTCTTATCAATAAAAGTTTTAAAGCTCATTGGTTTACCTTCGATACTAGTACGTATGGAAATACTCTTATCTCTACCTAAAGCTCTAATACCCTCGTTTTCTAAATTTTGCTTTTTTATCTCAATCTCTTCATTATATGCATTATATCTATAGTAAAGACTTCCGTAATCTTCACCTTTGTAATAAATATTAGCTGGCAAAAAAACATTTGAAGTGTACGGAGATCCTTTAATACCCGTGTTTTCCAATTCCAGTTTAGAGTTAGCGTCACTAATTGGACCTAAAAGAGTGTTTATTTGTGAAGCGGCACTATAGTTTGATAAACCTGAAGAACCGTAGTTGGCTATTTGACCTGAAGTTTGAGCAGATAAGCTTATTGTCCCAAAAAGCAATGCGACTGCAACCAGTGTTTTTCTCATTTTAAAGTGATTTTATGTGAAAATAATCAAAAGTTGGAACAAATCACAGCTAAAGACTAGTTATAACTGTTAAAAGCATTAATTTTAAAAGAATACGGTAATATTTAGTGCACTAGTCACTGGATTGGAAATACCGTCAATTAATCGATTTTATGTTTATGGAGTCATTGTTTTTAGCAGTTATTAGAATTGCTTTGTTTTTAACATCAATAATCTCCAAATCCTTAACTTCTCCCTCAAATATTAATCCAGATTCAAGAAAAGTTATGGGCTCATAAGAGTCACTACTATTTGATAATAAAACAAGTCCGGAAAAAGCATCTAATCTAGGTGTTTCAACCTCAGTTCCATAAATATTTCCCCCAACAATAATATCCTCAAATCCATCTTTGTTAACATCATAAGATAAGCTCTCAAGAATTGGGAAAAATTGAGCTTCAATTGGTAAAATTCTTTTTTCAAATTTATTATTGCCTTTATTAATCAGTAAGATAGATTCAAATGTTGTTGCTTCGTTTTCATAGGCAGTATCTAGACCATCACCATAAATGTCTATTAGTTTAGCATTCGCGAATTCATTATAACTTTTAAATTTATTTTTGATAAAGGGCATTTGTTGCGATGAACATTCTCGACCTCGTACAGGTACATAATCACCATTGTATTTTTTACTTAGCACGATGTCCATAGTGCCATTGTTATCAAAATCATTGGCATATATTTTAAATGGTTTTTTCTCACTGGCTTTAAACTTTAAATTAAGACCAATGTTTCCAACTACATAATCTGGCAAGCCATCGTTGTTAATATCAGTCTCATTGATTGAAAACCACCAGCCTTTGTCATTTATCCCTGTTTCATTTTTAGGTATTAAACTAAAATTACCGGAATCATTTTTAAAAAAACCAACCTTTGACCATTCACCAACGGCTATAAAGTCATCCCAGCCGTCGTTATTAAAATCAGTAGTAATAATGTCATTTACAATGCCAAAATTGACTAGTTCATTAGCTTTTTCATTTGTTACATTTTTGAGAGTTCCATTTTTGTTTTCGTAAAGTATAGAGGGTGCATGCCGCGGATAGTTTTTTGGAATTATTCTATTACCCACTAAAATATCTTTATCCCCGTCTTTGTCAAAATCTATTATAGATACTGCTCTTCCACTTTGGGGATAATATTCTAAAGCTTTACTTTTTAATTTGGTAAACTCCCCCTGACCATTATTTAGATATAAGCGATCACTATAGAGCGAAGAGTTTTGTTCAAATTCATTACCACCACTAACAACATATAAGTCTAAATCGCTATCGTTGTCAAAGTCAAAAAAGACAGACATCATATCTTCGTAGACTTTATCAGATTCAAAAACAGAGGAAGTTTTAATGCTAAATTTCCCCGAAGTATCTTGCACATATAAAGTCCCCTCTTGTCCAGATGCCCCACCTATGTAAAAATCTTCTAAGTTATCTCCATTCACATCTCCTTTACTAATATGTGGACCAAGATTAGACTGTTTATATGGTAAAAGAATTTCTTTTTCAAAATCATCATAGGTATTCTCTTTTTGGACATAAGAAATACCATAATCGGAAGGATCTATATCTCCAAATAGTTTTTTCAGCTTATTTTTTATTTTAAGCGGTTTTGTGGCACTCTCTTCTTTAAATTCAATAGTTGTGTTTGTTGATAGGTTATAACGTTCTTCATACAAACCACTGGGCCATAGAACGCGAATAGTATCTATTTTATCAACATTACCCATTCCAAAATGAGCTATATTTTGTTGAGAAGATCTATATCCTCGTACTCTTCTTATTTCAATAAATTGGCTTTTTTCACCATATGAGATTTTAATTTTAGGATATGATTCAGATAATCTCCCTTGAGCTATAACTTTAACATAATTGCCAAGATTGTTCTCCACGGTTTTATTTTGGTATAAGAAGCAGTTTTCATCAATATTATTTACAATGAGATCTAAATCACCATCATTATCTAAATCTCCAAGCGCAGCACCATTGCTGAATGAAAAATCTGCTAAGCCCCATTCTTTTGAACTTTCCTTAAGTTTAAGCTTAGTGTTGTTTTGATAAAGTACATTTGGTAATTTTTCCGATGGCATTGCTTCATAAAGATTTTTCTTAACATCCAATGGGACATTGTTTTTGTATTTTATTTTAGCTGCATATACTTTTTGTTGTAAATCATTGTCTAAGGCATACCTGCGATACCCGTTGGTTATAAAGACATCTTTATCTTCGTCTTGGTCAAAATCTGACATTAGTACTGACCAACTCCAATCAGTATTTGCCATTTGAGTAGCCTGTGAAATATTAGAGAATTTATTACCTCCCATATTTAACTGCAAGGAATTATACATGTATTGGCTATGAAAACCGGCTTTGTTGACTAGATAATCAAACTTTTTGGTATTCATTGATGCCATTAAGGTTTTAGATCTTATATGATCATTAGCGGCCATATCTAGCACAAAAATATCTTGCATTGAATCATTATTAATATCTGCAATATCCATACCCATTCCATAAAAAGAAATGTGGTTGGTATACTTTTTTATTTGATTAGAAAATGTCCCATTCTTATTGTTGATAAATAGGACATCAGGAATATAATAGTCACTTGCAATATAAAAATCTAGCCATCCATCATCATTAATATCAGCTACAGAAAGGCCTAATCCAAATATGGGAAGTTCAATACCAGATTCTTTGGTTACATCTTTAAATTTCCCATTATCGTTGCGATAAAAATGAGTGCTGCTAAAATATTTTAATTCAGAATTCTCGTCAGTAAGTTTTTTTAGGTTGATAGGATCTACGCCGTATAGCTCACTTTCGTTCATTACAACGCAATCTAAATCACCATCCTTATCGTAATCAAAAAAAGCTGATTGCGTACTAATTCCCATATCATCTAAGCCATATTCTTTGGCTTTTTCTAAGAATGTGCCATCTTGTTGATTTACATAAAGTAAATTTTTTCGCTGAAGTCTTTCAAATGGTCCGCCTTGAGAGACGTAAATATCCATCCACTTATCATTATTTATATCTACAAAGGTCACCCCGTTAGACCAATTTTTAGCAACATCTATTCCTGAAGATTTTGTGATATCTTCAAATTTAAAATCACCCTTATTAAGATATAGTTTGTTATTAACCTGATTTCCACAGAAAAAAATATCTAAAAGGCCATCATTGTTTAAATCCTCAACACCAACTCCAGCGCCATTGTAGAAATAGTCATAATTAAATAGGTTTTCCGAAGTACTAATATCTTCGGTAAGCGTATTTGAAAAGTTCAATCCACTTATATCTGCACTTATTCTTTCAAAAATTTTTTGAGAAGTTTTTGGATTACTTAAACCATCCATGTCTTTTGTAACTCCTTGATTTTTTTTACAAGACATAATCAGAATTAAGAATGCTATTAAGTAATTTTTCTTTTGCACTTTTTAAAGAGTTTCTTTAGAATTTGATGACTTTAACGGTAAAAGCAAGTTGTAAATTAAGCAAAAAAAAGACCACTAAAAAGTGGTCTTTTTATATAAATAATTACTAAAATATATTAAATACAAACACTTAAAGTCACAACTCCAGGTGTTGGTGATGGACCATCTTCAACAGCAGTCTCATCTATAGGGCTGATTATTTCATAAGTGTGTTCACCTTCAAAACTACCGGGAGTATACGTAACTGTAAATTCTGTTGTACCATCAGGAACAGTAACAGTAAATTCTCCTGAAGAACCGCTAGTAATAGTAAGGTCAGTTTCAGTACCATCAATTGAGAATGTTAAGAAAGCACCATCCCAACCGTCTCCAAAACTATCATTGATTTTAACTGTGTAGTCACCTGGAACAGGCGCCGTAGGAACACATTTAATTACCAATGGATATAGAAAAGGTGAATTGAAGAAAGACCCAGTAATTGTACCCGTGTTATCAGTATTAGTGAAAACGCGACCATCTGTAAGTGTCATTTCCAATCGGTATAAAATTTGATCATCTCCATCAAACTCTCCAGCAACTAAGCCTAGTGTAGCAAGCGCATCAGAAAATGTACTGTTAACACTAGCACGAGGAAAACCAAACTCACCAATAGTAAATTCGCTGGCTGGTATAGTTTGAACTAAAACCTCTGGTCTACTTTGATCACCATTAAATCTTGGTTTATCCGGATCTGCTGTGTTATCTTCAAAACCAATATAAAAATCAACCTTTTCTAAAAGACCTCCGTCTTCTTGATCCTGTGCCTCAAACTCGACACTCCATGTACCGCTTGTATCATTTCTGTCAAAGAAAGAACCTACTTGTGTAATAGTTCTTAATACCGCACCTCTTTGCTCATTTGAGGTTATCTCATCAAATGGCTGATTGCCATCCTCACATGCAATCAATAGCGCAAAAGTGGCTAAGAATGCTTTTATTTTAATTAAATTCTGTTTCATCTTTTATCTTTTATTAGTTAGCTGGTGGAAAAGTTGGACTAGCCGGATTCGTATCCCAGAAAACTTGCGTTGTTAAATCTGATCTTTGTGTTAGATTAGGATTGGTGATAACCTCGTTTTGAGGTAAAAGAAATGTTCTTGGGAAAGCACCTGGCTCAGGTTCCCAGTTAGGCGCCAAAGTAGTAGGAAAACCAGTCTTACGGTAATAATTGTAAGCCTCTGTAGCGCCACCATATAATGCTATCCAATATTGTTCAGCAAAAACATTTTCTTTGTCGTCACCAGTTGCAGCATTAAAATCGGCTATGATTCCATCTACATATGTACTAACATCAGCAGCTGAAGGTTCAAAAGATGAGTCAGCATTAGAATCCAAACTACCAAAACCTTGTACTTTGGCAATTGATTTTTCGATACCGGCTCTTAAAGCTGTTGCTTTTGCAGCATCACTTGTAGCCATTGCCCCAATCCAGAAATCAACATAAGAAGATAAAATTATTGGTTCTATACCGGCTCCGCCGCCACCTTCACCTAATCCAACTTCACCAAAACTACTATCATCAAATAGCCCCCCTGCAGGATAAACGCCTACAGCTGTTCTAGTAAAGTTATCTGGAGGTGTTCCTTCATCATTTCCATGAGATCTACCCCAGTAACCATTAGCAACGCTACAATAGATGAAACCAGCATAATGTGGTGGAGGTATTACTAATGAACAAGATAAAGTTTCTTCATCTGCAGGAACTCCTGGTGCTCCAGGTGTACCATCCGATTGACGATAGAAATAATATCTAATTCTAGGATCTGCCTTTACAACCATTTGATTCATCAACCAATTGGATTGGTAGATATTAGCTCCTGAAGGAGTATAATCATCAGCGTAATCTGGATGTCTATTATCCGGCTGTAATTCTGAAGTTCCAAATTGGATTTGAAAATCTTCATCAGAATCAGTAATATAATTACCACCAGTGACAATACTTTGGAATGCAGAACTATTTCCGGTTAGAAAATATGATCTTAACCTTAAAGTATTTATAAGTTTAATCCAATTGTCTGTATCTCCATCATAGAATAAATCTGTTGCTCCTTGAGTAGGAGGATCAGCAGCAAATAAAGTTTCTGCTTCTGACAAAAGATTAAATGCAGCAGCATATACATCTTCGCCACTATCTAAGTTTGGAAAAGGAAAATCAACAGGGTTTAGAGCTTCACTAAATGCAGCTTGCCCAATATAATCTGCTAATTGAAAAAGTGTATGTGCCAATAATGTTTTCCCAACAGCTTCATGGAAGGAATAATCAATATCCGATCCAGCATTAATAGCTGATATGTTATTTAGGTTTGTATACATACCTACCTGAACGTTAATATCACCTAGATCATTAAAATCACTACTGTATGTTCTTCCCCAGATATCATCAAAGGTATCGCCAGGGAAATTATTGAAATAAATTTGACCAAACATATAATCAATACGAGTCAAATCTGCTCCCAAGTCACTTATTTCAGCTTGATTGGAACCATAAGCCAACTGTATGGAATTAAGTAATAAATTTGGATCCGCTTGATCAGCAGCAAGGTCATTCGGACTTACTCTTAAGTCCAGGTCTGTAGTTTCGCAAGCCACAAAAGATATACAAGCGAAGACGACCAATGAAGTATATTTAAATAAATTTTTCATAATCTCTATCATTAACAATTTTATTAAAACGTTGCTTTAAGACTGATACCATATCTTCTTGAGCTTGGTCCATTGATAAAGTCGAAACCTCTACCATTACCAACACCAACACCCTGTACATTCGGATCAAAATTAGCTCCCTTAGGTGTGTTGTAAGCATCGTACCATAAGTTAAATCCTTGTGCCGTAAGCGTTAAAGATCCAAATGGCGTTTTGTCTAAAAACTTAGATGGGAAACTGTAACCTAAAGAAACTTCTTGTAAACGTATAACAGAAGCGTCATAGATTCTAGTTTCAGTTGGTCCAAATAATAGGTTGTTAAAATAATAAGTTGAGTTATTAATTTGTCTATTATTGACTTCCGTAGCAATACCTGTACCAGCGTCTACAGAGTTTTGTTCAAAACCAGGTAAAATATAGGTATTCTCTCTATTTGCAGTTTCAGTAATTAAACCACGTCCAAGTAATACTGCAACAGTACTGGATAATATATCACCACCTTTTACATGATTAATTTGGAAACCTAAATTCCAATTTTTGTATCTAAGCGTGTTAATAAAGTTCATCGTGTAATCCGGAATTGCATCACCAATAATAGGAACATTTCCGTCCGCATCTTGTTCTACAGCTACATAACGACCATTAGTTCCAACTAAGAAGTTACCAGCAGCATCTCTAGCTATGGCAGTACCAACTATAGTACCTAATGACTCCCCTTCAATAGCAGCATTTGAACCACGATTTAAATTTCCCCCTACAGCTAAAGAACCTGCATATGCGATAAAATCTTGATCTTGTTGCGTAACGGTTTCATTGTTTGTAAAGAAATTAACTCTAGAATTCCAAGAGAAATTCTCGCTTTGGAATATGTCAATACCTAAATCAGCTTCAATACCTTCATTTTGTATTTCACCAATATTACTTTGAGTGAAACTAAAACCTGTAGAAGGAGCTAAAGGTTCTCTAACAATTAAATCATTAGTTCTTCTATCAAAATAGGTGAAATCAAGAGAAATTCTATTTTTCCAGAATTTAGCTTCAACACCAAACTCTAATTCCTCTAAAAGCTCAGGTTTTAAATCTGGATTAGCTCTAAAGTTATCCACTTGATTTGTAGTAATGCTGGTACCGTTATCAAAAACCTGTGTATTCTGTTCTACAACATTAATGGTTGGGTAACCAGTAGGGAATGTAGCAGAAGTACCGTAACTAGCTCTAACTTTCATAAAGTTAATCCCATTTTCTGATTTCATCTCTGGCCATAAATTGGTAGGCAAGAAAGATAAACTTGCTCCAGGATAGGTTCTACTATTATTCTCTGTGGTTAAGTTAGAAACCCAATCTGATCTAGCTGAAAGGTTAAAGAATAACCAGTCGTCATAATCAATAGATGCTTGTCCTAACACACCAACGATATTTCTTTTTTGAGAAAATTGAATTGGAGTTTGATTTTGATAATTGAAGTGTCTCTTAATTCCAAAAACAATTTGGCCAGTACTTCCAACTCCATTTTGATCAAAGAAATCCTGTCTAGATGTTGCACCGGCAGTAAACGTTAAACCAACTTTTTCAGAAAGGTCATAGTTTCCATTAATAGATACGAAATGATCCCAAATAGAATTATTGTTATCAAAAGTGTCTAAGAAACCAAATATTGCAGAGTTAAATTCTACACCACCTTTATTGGAACCATTAATATTTCTCTCATTGTAAAAATCAAGTCCTGACCTCCAGTTAAGGTTTAGGTTTTCATTGATGTCATAAGCAAGAGAAACATTCCAATTGAAACGATTAGTAAGCTGTCTATTGGTAACATTCTGCGCTGTCCATCTTGGGTTAATGATATCATTACCATTTCTGTAGTAAACACTTGAGCCATCAATAGGATTCTCAAAAGGAAGTCCTAGTAAGTCAACACTCCTTGGTGTAAATAAAACATTTCCATAAACAGATAAACCATCTGTACCATTACCTCTACTTGAAGCAATAGGTGGGGTTTTGTAATCTGTTCTTGCAAAGTTCATAGTTCCTGTTACAGTAAATTTATTGGAAAGTTTTGAACGACCCCCAATAGATATGTTGGTTCTATTTAAAGAATTCCCAGGTGTAAAACCAACATCATTTAAATAACCTACGTTTACATTATATGTAGTATTTCCATCTTGAGATGCCCCTGCAACGTTAACACTCGTGTTAGTTACGAATCCTGGCTTAAAAAATTCCTCAACAGAATTATAAGGTCTCCAGTCATATCTAGCGCCCTGCAATTCAGGAAATGCTTCTCTAGTGGACCTTACTGAAGTAGAAGAATAAGGATGCTCTAAAGTACCTTGGTCGTCAATTGCAGATTGTCTTGCCCAGCCAGAAACACCGTCTCTATCAAAGCTTGGCCCCCAGTTACTAAAGAACCAACCAAATGCTTGGTCAAATCCATTACCATATTGATCTTGATAATCTGGAAGAGATGCAAATTCATTTGTGAAAAACGATTGGTTTACGGTAATTTCAGTTTTCTTAGCTCCACTAGTAGCTGCACCCGCTTTAGTTGTTACTAAAATAACCCCGTTCTTACCTTGAGTTCCATAAAGTGTAGCAGCTGCTAAACCTTTTAAAACTTCTATACTTGCTATGTTATTTGGGTCTAAATCTAAAAATCTGGAAGATCCAGTTGCTCCATTAATAAAGCCTGCATTTGCCCCATTTTGACCTGTATTGGTATCACTACTAAAAGGAATCCCATCAACAATAAATAACGCTTGATTACTACCACTAAAAGAACTTAAACCCCTTACGGTAATATTTGTTGCAGAACCAGATGCACCACCAGCAGATGTAATTTGCACACCAGCAGCTTTTCCTGCCAAGACTCTACCAACATCACCTTCTGCACGTTGTTCAAGTTGATCTGCACCTACTGAAGTAACTGCATAACCTAAGGCTTTCTTTTCTCTCTTAATACCCTGGGCAGTAACAACCACCTCTTCTAATGCTTGGGCGTCTTCTTGCATTTGTACATTAATCGTACTTCCAGCACCTACGGTTCGTCTTTCATCTTTTTGGCCAATGTAGCTGAAAAGAATTGTTTGACCTGCACTTGCTGAGATGGAATAGTTACCATCAAAATCAGTTTGTGTACCGTTGGAAGTTCCTTCAACGACAATGTTAACTCCAGGTAGTGGTAAACCGTCTCCGTCAGTCACTGTACCTGAAATCGTTTTGTCTTGCGCAAATGTTAAATGCACAACAAACGCTAGTAAAAGCGTTAAGATTCCATTAAGTTTTGTTCTCATTTGTTAAATTATTTGAATTAGCTAGCTGCTAAAATCACAATTTCATGTTAATAATCCAAACTAATATTAATAAAGTTTTAAGATTTATGAATTTATTTATTTTTCAACCAAATATTATGGTTTGCTAAAAAAGCACTGAGGTTTAATATCATATTTTGACAAAATCAAAAAAATAAAGCTTCTTTGATGAATTATTAAGGATGGGAGATGTATGTTCATTTGGCCTAAAAGTTTGATTATATGTGATAACTATACCTTATATTTTATATGGAGTTAGTTTAGATAATTATTATTTAGGGTTTAGGTGTTTTTTTGTTCTAAAAAAAATAGTTTTTAAAATAATCAAATTCAAATTTGAATTATTACGAAATATCCCTACATTTGCAGCCCTCAAAAAGAGGGTTATTTTATTTTAATAAAGAATTTAATGCCAACAATTTCACAATTAGTAAGAAAAGGAAGGGTCACAATTACCAAGAAGAGTAAATCGGCTGCTTTGGATTCTTGCCCACAGAGAAGGGGAGTTTGTACGCGTGTTTACACTACTACACCAAAAAAACCGAATTCGGCAATGCGTAAAGTTGCGAGAGTTCGATTAACTAATGGTAAAGAAGTGAATGCATACATTCCTGGAGAAGGGCATAACCTCCAAGAGCACTCGATAGTATTGGTAAGAGGTGGAAGGGTAAAAGATTTGCCAGGAGTTAGATATCATATCGTGCGTGGTGCGCTTGACACCGCAGGTGTTGCGGGAAGAACACAACGAAGATCTAAATACGGTGCTAAACGCCCTAAAAAGTAATCAAAACTTTTAGAAAGAAGAGATGAGAAAAAGACAGGCAAAGAAAAGACCATTATTACCAGATCCAAAGTTTGGTGACCAATTGGTAACTCGTTTTGTAAACATGATGATGTGGGATGGAAAGAAGTCCACAGCATTTAAAGTGTTTTATGATGCAATTGATATTGTTGAAGAAAAAAACACTGACGAAGAGAAAACAGCTTTAGAATTGTGGAAAGATGCATTATCTAATGTAATGCCACATGTAGAAGTGAGAAGTAGAAGAGTTGGTGGTGCTACATTTCAAATTCCAATGCAAATCCGTCCAGATAGAAAAATTTCAACTGCAATGAAGTGGCTGATTCTTTATGCTAGGAAAAGAAACGAAAAATCTATGGCGCAAAAATTAGCGGCAGAGGTTTTAGCAGCTGCAAAAGAAGAAGGCGCAGCGGTCAAGAAAAGAGTTGATACTCATAAGATGGCTGAAGCAAATAAAGCATTTTCCCACTTTAGATTTTAAGAACTGAGATGGCAAGAGATTTAAAATTTACAAGGAATATAGGTATTGCAGCACATATTGATGCTGGAAAAACTACAACTACGGAACGTATATTATTTTATACGGGTGTTAGTCATAAGATAGGTGAGGTTCATGATGGTGCAGCTACTATGGACTGGATGGAGCAAGAACAAGAACGTGGTATTACTATTACTTCTGCAGCTACAACATGTGAATGGCACTTCCCAACTGAAAATGGAAAGCCTACGGCTGATGCTAAAGGGTATCACTTTAATATTATTGATACTCCTGGACACGTTGATTTTACAGTTGAAGTGAATCGTTCGCTTCGTGTATTAGATGGTTTGGTATTTTTGTTTAGTGCGGTTGATGGTGTAGAGCCTCAGTCTGAAACTAACTGGAGATTAGCAGATAATTACAAAGTACCTAGAATAGGTTTTGTGAATAAAATGGACCGTCAAGGGTCAAACTTCTTGATGGTTTGTAAGCAGGTAAAAACAATGTTAGGCTCAAATGCCGTTCCTATTGTTTTGCCAATTGGTGAAGAAGCTGACTTTAAAGGTATTGTGGATTTAGCCAAAAACAGAGCTATTGTATGGCATGATGAAGGTTTTGGTTCTACTTTTGATGTTATAGACATTCCTGAAGAAATGAAAGCTGAAGTTAAGGAGTATAGAGCTGCCTTAATAGAAGCTGTTGCTGAATATGATGAAGAGTTGATGGAGAAATTCTTCGAAGACGAAGATTCTATTACAGAAGAAGAAGTTCACGCTGCGCTAAGAGCTGCGGTTATGGATAGAGCTATCATACCAATGATATGTGGTTCTTCTTTTAAAAATAAAGGCGTTCAGTTTTTATTGGATGCTGTATGCAGATATTTACCTTCTCCTTTAGATAAAGACGATATTGTTGGTACAGATCCGGATACTGGGGCTGAGCTGACAAGAAAGCCAGATGCAAAAGAGCCATTTGCTGCTCTTGCATTTAAGATTGCTACTGATCCTTTTGTTGGTCGTTTAGCATTCTTTAGAGCATATTCTGGTCGTCTAGATGCAGGTTCTTATATTTTGAATAATCGTTCTGGTAAGAAAGAACGTATTTCTCGTATCTATCAGATGCACTCCAATAAGCAAAATGCAATCGATTACATTGAAGCTGGAGATATTGGTGCTGCTGTTGGTTTTAAGGATATTAAGACAGGAGACACGATGTCTTCTGAAAAGCATCCTATAGTTCTGGAAAGTATGGATTTCCCAGATCCAGTAATTGGTATTGCTGTTGAGCCAAAAACTAAAGCTGATGTTGAAAAACTAGGTATGGCTTTAGGTAAGTTGGCTGAAGAAGACCCTACCTTTCAAGTAAAAACTGATGAAGCTTCAGGTCAAACCATTATTTCTGGTATGGGTGAGCTTCACCTAGATATTATTGTGGACCGTTTACGTCGCGAATTCAAAGTAGAGGTTAATCAAGGTGAGCCACAAGTAGAATATAAAGAAGCATTAACTAAAACTGCTGGGCATAGAGAAACTTATAAAAAGCAATCTGGTGGTCGTGGTAAGTTTGGTGATATTGTATTTGAAATGGGTCCTGCGGATGAAGATTTTGAAGGAACTGGACTTCAGTTTGTAGATGAAATCAAAGGTGGTCGTATTCCAAAAGAATTTATTCCATCAGTGGAGAAAGGTTTTGCGGCTGCAATGAAAAATGGTCCATTAGCTGGTTATGAAATGGATACCATGAAGGTAAGGTTGACAGATGGGTCTTTCCACCCGGTTGATTCAGATGCACTTTCTTTTGAGTTGGCAGCAAAAATGGGTTACAAAGCTGCAGGTAAAGCTGCTGGTGCTGTAATCATGGAGCCTATCATGAAGATTGAAGTATTAACTCCTGAAGAAAACATGGGTGATATTGTTGGAGATTTAAACCGTAGAAGGGGAACAATTTCTGATATGAGCGATAGAGCTGGTTCTAAAGTTGTAAAAGGTGAAGTTCCACTTTCTCAAATGTTTGGATATGTAACCTCATTAAGAACATTGTCATCAGGTAGAGCAACATCTACTATGGAATTCTCTCATTATGCAGAAACTCCATCAAACATTTCAGAGGAAGTTATTAAAGCAGCTAAAGGTGTAACCGCTTAATTTGTAGAAAATGAGTCAAAAAATTAGAATAAAATTAAAGTCTTACGATCACAATTTAGTGGATAAATCTGCTGAAAAAATAGTAAAGACAGTAAAGACTACGGGTGCTGTTGTAACAGGTCCAATACCTTTACCAACAAACAAGAAGATATTTACGGTTTTACGTTCGCCTCACGTGAACAAGAAATCTAGAGAGCAATTTCAATTAAGTTCTTACAAGAGATTATTGGATATTTATAGTTCTTCTTCAAAAACTATCGATGCTTTAATGAAATTAGAGCTTCCAAGTGGTGTAGAAGTTGAAATAAAAGTTTAAATTTGCACGCTCTTTGAAAAAAGAGATACATGTCCTGAGCTGCGAGCGAGGGAAAAACGGTGAAAGAAAAAAATCTGGGTCAGAGGATTTTCTTGACCCTTTTTTAATGCCATTAAATTGGCGAGTAGATAGAGTAAATAATTAATATAAATAAATATGTCTGGGTTAATAGGAAAAAAAATCGGCATGACCAGCATCTTTGATGAGAATGGAAAGAATATTCCATGCACTGTCATTCAAGCTGGACCATGTGTGGTTACCCAAGTCAGAACCGAAGAGGTAGACGGGTATAGTGCCCTTCAACTTGGTTTCGATGACAAGGCAGAAAAGCGTGCTAATAAGGCCGAATCTGGTCACTTTAAAAAAGCAGGTGCTTCTCCAAAGAAAAAAGTCGTTGAGTTCCGTGATTTTGAAGGTGAATTTAAATTGGGTGACACGGTAGGTGTTGACATTTTTGCAGAAGGAGAATTTGTGGATGTAGTTGGTACATCAAAAGGTAAAGGTTTCCAAGGTGTAGTTAAAAGACATGGCTTTGCTGGTGTTGGACAAGCTACTCACGGACAGCATAACAGATTAAGAGCTCCAGGTTCTATTGGTGCTGCTTCATATCCTGCGAGAGTATTTAAAGGAATGAAGATGGCAGGTAGAATGGGTGGCGATAGAGTTACTGTTCAAAACTTGAGAGTATTAAAGGTAGTTTCTGAAAAGAACATCATCGTTGTTAAAGGAGCTGTACCTGGTCATAAAAATGCTTACGTAACTGTAGAAAAGTAAGGAAATGAAGGTAGCAGTTTTAGATATAAAAGGAAAAGAAACAGGTAGGAAGGTAGAGCTTTCTAACGATGTTTTCGCTATAGAGCCTAATGAGCATGCAATTTATTTGGATGTTAAGCAGTATTTAGCACACCAAAGACAAGGTACTCATAAGGCAAAAGAAAGAGCTGAAATCGCTGGTAGTACCAGAAAGATAAAAAAGCAAAAAGGTACTGGTACAGCAAGAGCTGGTAGTATTAAATCTCCTATTTTTAGAGGTGGTGGTAGAATTTTTGGTCCTAGACCAAAAGATTATAGCCAAAAACTAAATAAGAATGTGAAGCGTTTAGCTCGTAAATCTGCATTTAGTTTAAAGTCTAAACAAAAGGAATTATTAGTTGTTGAAGACTTCAATTTTGAAACTCCAAAAACTAAAGATTTTGTCAATGTTTTAAAATCTTTAGGCATTGAAAACAAAAAGTCTTTAATCATCTTGGGAGACTCGAATAATAGCGTATATTTGTCGTCGCGTAATTTTAAGGGTTCTGAAGTTGTAAAAAACTCAGAATTAAGCACTTACAAGATTTTAAATGCTAAAAGTGTAGTGCTTTTAGAAAGCGCAGTTGAAGGAATTGAATCTAACTTAAGTAAATAAGCAGAACATGAGTGTGTTGATAAAGCCAATCATTACAGAAAAAATGACCGCAGACAGCGAGCTTTTCAATCGTTATGGTTTCTATGTTGACCCAAAGGCCAACAAGTTACAGATTAAGGAAGCTGTTGAAGCAACTTACGGTGTTTCTGTGGAGAAAGTTAGAACTATGAATTACGGTCCTGAACGTCGTACACGATATACAAAGACTGGTATTCAGCATGGAAAAACAAATTCTCGCAAAAAAGCAATTGTTGATGTTGCTGAAGGAGATATCATTGATTTTTACAGTAATCTATAAAGACAAGTAATGTCAGTTAGAAAATTAAAACCAATAACCCCCGGACAGCGTTTTAGAGTAGTAAATGGATTTGACGCCATAACTACTGATAAGCCGGAGAAGAGTTTACTCGCTCCGTTAAAAAAGACAGGTGGTAGGAACAGTCAAGGAAAAATGACCACAAGTCATAGAGGTGGTGGTCATAAAAGAAGGTATCGTGTAATTGATTTCAAAAGAGATGTGCAAGGTGTTGCTGCTGAAGTGAAGTCAATTCAATATGATCCAAACAGAACAGCTTTTATCGCACTTTTAGAATATAAGGGTGGAGAAAAAAGATACGTTGTTGCTCAGAATGGTTTGCAAGTTGGTCAGAAAGTTGTTTCTGGTGAAAAAGCTGCCCCTGAGATTGGTAATGCGCTGTTTTTAAAAGATATTCCTTTAGGTACAATTATATCATGTATTGAGTTAAGACCTGGGCAGGGAGCTGTAATGGCAAGAAGTGCAGGGACATTTGCTCAATTAATGGCAAAAGAAGGAAAATTTGTTACTATTAAGCTTCCCTCGGGAGAAACAAGATTGATTTTGGCTAATTGTTTAGCTACTATCGGTGCGGTTTCAAATTCTGATCATCAGTTGTTAGTATCTGGTAAAGCAGGTAGAAGTAGATGGTTAGGTAGAAGACCAAGAACTAGACCAGTAGTTATGAACCCTGTTGATCACCCAATGGGTGGTGGTGAAGGTAAATCTTCTGGTGGACACCCAAGATCTAAAAATGGTATTCCTGCAAAAGGATTTAGAACACGTTCTAAAACTAAGGATAGTAATAGATATATCATCGAACGTAGAAAGAAATAAAAGAAAAGCAAATGGCACGTTCATTAAAAAAAGGACCTTACATTCAACATAGTTTAGAAAAGAAAGTCCAAGTAAATATTGAGTCAGGAAAGAAAACTGTTATCAAAACTTGGTCTCGAGCCTCGATGATATCACCTGATTTTGTTGGTCAAACTATCGCAGTACACAATGGCAGGCAATTTGTTCCTGTTTATGTTACTGAAAATATGGTGGGGCATAAGTTAGGAGAATTTTCACCAACTCGTTCTTTTAGAGGACATGCTGGTGCTAAAAATAAAGGTAAAAAGTAAGCTATGGGAGTTCGAAAAAGACAGATGGCTGAAAGAATTAAGGCGGAGAAAAAAGAACTTGCTTTTGCAAAGTTGAATGACTGCCCTACTTCACCTCGTAAAATGCGCTTAGTGGCGGATTTGATTAGAGGAAAGCAAATAGAAATGGCTTTAGCTATTTTAAGGTTTAACCCAAAAGAAGCTTCTAGGAAATTGGAGAAATTATTACTTTCTGCGATTGCTAACTGGGAAGCTAAAAATGAAGATGGAAACATTGAAGATGCGGATTTGTTTATCAAAGAAATACGTGTTGATAGTGGTACTATGTTGAAAAGGTTAAGACCTGCGCCGCAAGGTCGTGCGCACAGAATCAGAAAACGTTCTAACCATGTGACTATGGTTTTAGGGGCAAATAATAACGCAGAAGCTAACGCATAATATGGGACAAAAAACTAATCCGATAGGAAATCGCTTAGGAATTATCAGAGGATGGGAATCTAACTGGTACGGTGGAAACGATTACGGCGATAAATTGGCAGAGGATGACAAGATTAGAAAGTACATCCATGCTCGTTTGGCAAAAGCAAGTGTGTCTAGAGTAATTATAGAGAGAACTCTAAAATTGATTACAATTACAATAACTACGGCTAGACCTGGTATTATTATTGGTAAAGGTGGTCAAGAAGTTGACAAGTTAAAAGAAGAGTTGAAAAAAATCACCAATAAGGAGGTTCAAATCAACATTCATGAGATAAAAAGACCAGAGGTTGATGCACATTTAGTTGCTGCTAGTGTTGCAAGACAAATTGAAAGTAGAATATCATATCGTAGAGCAATTAAAATGGCAATAGCTGCTGCTATGCGTATGAATTCTGAAGGAATAAAGATTCAGATTTCAGGTCGATTGAACGGTGCAGAAATGGCGCGTTCAGAATCATATAAAGACGGTAGAATTCCTTTATCAACTTTTAGGGCTGATATTGATTATGCTCTTGTTGAGGCTCATACTACTTATGGAAGATTAGGTATTAAAGTATGGATTATGAAGGGTGAAGTATATGGTAAGCGTGAATTGTCTCCATTAGTAGGATTGTCTACTGGTAATAAAGGTGGCAAGAATGATGGAGGTAAAAGACAACAACGTCGTAGAAAGTAATAAGATAAAGAAAAGGTAAGATGTTACAGCCGAAAAGAACAAAATTTCGTAAAGCCCAGAAGGGACGAATGAAGGGAAATTCACAGCGAGGTCACCAACTTTCCAATGGAATGTTTGGAATTAAAACGCTTGATTCTCATTTTATTACTTCTCGTCAGATTGAAGCTGCACGTATTGCTGCAACGAGATATATGAAAAGGCAAGGCCAGTTATGGATTAAAATTTTTCCAGACAAGCCTATTACAAAAAAGCCTTTAGAAGTACGTATGGGTAAAGGTAAAGGGGCTCCAGAATATTGGGTGGCTGTTGTAAAGCCAGGTAGAATTATGTTCGAAATTGCAGGTGTTCCTCATGACGTTGCAAAAGAAGCATTAAGACTTGCTGCACAAAAATTACCAGTAAAAACAAAATTCATTGTCGCAAGAGATTACGACGTAGCTTAAAAACTGATAAGAGATGAAACAAGCAGAGATAAAAGAACTATCGGTTGAAGAGCTTCAGCAAAAATTAGCTGAAACTAAGAAGGAATATGCTGATTTAAAAGTGGCGCATTCAGTTACACCACTTGAAAATCCATTACAGATAAGAAAGACTAGAAGAACGGTGGCGAGATTGGCGACAGAGTTAACTAAAAGGGAATTACAATAACGGGTTCGGCCTTATGGAAGAAACAACAAGAAATTTAAGAAAAGAAAGGATTGGCGTAGTAACCAGCAACAAAATGGAAAAATCCATTGTTGTAGCTGAAGTAAAACGCGTAAAGCATCCTATGTACGGTAAATTCGTTTTAAAAACCAAAAAGTATGTTGCTCATGATGAAAAGAATGATTGCAACGAAGGTGATACCGTAAAAATTATGGAAACCCGACCATTGAGTAAGACAAAATGTTGGAGATTGGTTGAAATCCTTGAAAGAGCTAAATAATTATGTTACAGCAAGAATCTAGATTAAAAGTTGCGGATAATACAGGTGCTAAAGAAGTACTTACCATTCGTGTACTTGGAGGAACAAAAAGAAGATATGCTTCTGTTGGTGATAAAATTGTAGTTACTGTTAAAGAAGCTACACCGAACGGAGCTATTAAAAAAGGTTCTGTTTCTACTGCAGTTGTAGTTAGAACTAAGAAAGAAGTTAGAAGACCTGATGGTTCTTATATCCGATTTGATGACAATGCTTGTGTATTGTTGAATCCAACTGGTGAGATGAGAGGTACTCGAGTTTTCGGCCCTGTGGCAAGAGAATTGCGTGACAAACAATTTATGAAAATAGTTTCACTAGCCCCTGAGGTATTGTAATTGAACGAGAAGATGACAAAGTTGAAAATTAAAACAGGAGACACGGTTAGAATCACAGCTGGAGACCATAAAGGTACAGAAGGTAAGGTTATGCGTGTTGATGCTGAAAAAAATAAAGCTATTGTTGAGGGCGCAAACATGGTTTCTAAACATGAGAAGCCAAGTGCAAAAAATCCTCAAGGTGGTATTGTAAAAAAGGAAGCTCCTATCCATATTTCAAATCTTTCTTTGGTTGATTCCAAAGGTGATGCTACGAGAGTAGGTTATGAAGTAAGAGATGGTAAGAAGGTTAGAGTTTCTAAAAAATCTGGAGAAATAATCTAGTTATGAGTTACATTCCAAGATTAAAGCAAGAATATAAAGAACGTGTGGTAAAAGCACTTTCTGATGAATTTGGTTACAAAAATGTAATGCAGGTTCCTAAGCTACAAAAGATAGTATTAAGCAGAGGTGTAGGTGCTGCTGTGGCTGATAAAAAATTAATTGACCATGCTGTTGATGAGTTGACGATGATTACAGGTCAAAAGGCGGTAGCAACAATGTCCAAAAAAGATGTTGCAGCTTTCAAACTTCGTAAAGGAATGCCAATTGGTGCTAAAGTAACCTTACGCGGAGAGCGTATGTATGAATTCTTAGATCGTTTAATTACTACGGCCTTGCCAAGGGTAAGAGATTTTCAAGGAGTGCGTGCAACAGGTTTTGATGGAAGAGGAAATTATAGTCTTGGTGTAACTGAGCAAATTATTTTTCCAGAAATCAATATTGATAAAATAAACAGAATTAACGGTATGGATATCACATTTGTGACTTCTGCCGAAACGGATAAAGAAGCAAAATCATTGTTAACCGAATTGGGAATTCCCTTTAAAAAGAACTAGTATATGGCTAAGGAATCAATGAAAGCCCGTGAACGCAAAAGGGCAAAAACGGTAGCTAAATACGCTGAAAAGCGTAAGGCTTTAAAAGAAGCGGGTGATTATGATGCATTGCAAAAATTGCCTAAAAATGCTTCACCTGTTCGTATGCGCAACCGTTGCAAGTTAACTGGAAGACCAAGAGGGTATATGAGAACGTTTGGTATTTCAAGGGTGACATTTAGAGAATTGGCCAATCAGGGATTAATACCTGGGGTCAAAAAAGCTAGTTGGTAAATAGAATAAAGAGTAGTTAAAATGGTTACAGATCCAATATCAGATTATTTAACACGAATTCGTAACGCTAGCAGAGCTGGCCATAGAGTAGTAAATATTCCAGCGTCAAACTTGAAAAAGGAGATGACTAAAATTTTGTTTGACCAGGGGTATGTTCTTAGTTATAAATTTGAAGATGACACTGTTCAAGGTAATATTAAAATTGCTTTGAAGTATGACAAGTTTACAAAAGCACCGGTAATTAAAAAATTGCAGCGTGTAAGTAAGCCAGGTTTAAGAAAGTATTCTGGGTCAGAAGATTTGCCTAGAGTATTAAATGGTTTGGGTGTTGCTATTGTTTCTACTTCGCATGGAGTAATGACTAGTAAGCAGGCAAAACAAGAAAATGTTGGTGGCGAAGTATTGTGCTACATATATTAATAAGAGTAAAGTTTTAGAGAAATGTCTAGAATAGGTAATAATCCAGTTTCAGTTCCAGAAGGAGTAACAGTTGAGCTTAAAGACAACGCTGTTACTGTGAAAGGAAAGCTTGGGGAACTAACCCAAGAATTTTCAGGAGTTGAAGTAGCAATGGAAGACGGAAGTATAATGGTGAAAAGACCATCTGACTCCAAAGAGCATAAAGCAAAGCATGGTCTTTATAGATCATTGTTTTTGAATATGGTTGAAGGTGTTTCTAAAGGATGGACTAAGGAGTTAGAATTGGTTGGTGTAGGTTATAGAGCTAGTAACCAAGGTCAAAAATTAGATTTGGCACTAGGTTTTTCTCATAACATAGTGATTGACATTGCTCCTGAAGTAAAGATTGAAACTATTTCTGAAAAAGGAAAGAACCCTATTGTGAAGTTGACTTCATTTGACAAACAATTAGTAGGTCAGGTAGCAGCTAAAATTAGAGGATTCCGCAAGCCAGAACCTTACAAAGGAAAAGGAATACGGTTTGTTGGAGAACAAATTAGAAGAAAAGCAGGTAAATCAGCTTAATAAGAACGAATTATGGGATTGTCTAACACTGATAGAAAATTACGCATCAGAAGAAGAATCAGAAAGATTTCTTCTGGTACAGAAACAAGACCTCGTTTGTCTGTTTTCCGTAGTAATAAAGAAATTTACGCTCAATTGATAGATGACGTTAATGGTAAGACATTAGTTTCAGCATCATCAAGAGATAAAGGCATAGATGCAAAAGGAACCAAGACTGAGGTAGCAAATGCGGTAGGTAAAGCTGTTGCTGAGAAAGCAAAGAAAGCAGGTATCGAAACTGTTGCCTTTGATAGAGGTGGTAATTTGTATCACGGTAGAGTAAAATCATTGGCAGAAGGTGCCAGAGAAGCAGGACTTAAATTCTAAATTAATATGTACCAGAAATACAAAAATATAGAACTAGTAAAGCCAGGGGGTTTAGACTTAAAAGACCGTCTAGTTGGTGTTCAAAGAGTAACTAAGGTTACCAAAGGTGGTAGAGCATTTGGTTTCTCTGCTATCGTTGTTGTAGGTGATGAAAATGGTGTAGTTGGTCATGGTTTAGGTAAGTCTAAGGATGTTGCAACAGCAATTGCTAAAGCAATTGAAGATGCTAAGAAAAACTTAGTTAGAATACCTTTAACTAAAGCTACTATTCCTCATGAACAAAAAGGTAAGTTTGGTGGTGCTAGAGTTTTTATTAAGCCTGCATCTCAAGGTACAGGTGTAATTGCTGGTGGTGCTGTTCGTGCGGTTCTAGAAGCAGTTGGAATTCATGATGTACTTTCAAAGTCTCAAGGTTCTTCAAACCCTCATAATGTTGTGAAAGCTACATTTGATTCGTTGTTACAATTGAGAGACGCTGGAACTGTAGCCAAAGAAAGAGGTGTTAGTTTAGAAAAAGTATTTAAAGGATAGTAAACAATGGCGAAGATTAAAGTAAAGCAATTGAAAAGTGCCATCAAGAAGCCTCAGAATCAAAAGAGAACTCTTGAAGCATTGGGACTAAGGAAAATTGGCCATGTTGTTGAGCATGATGCAACACCTAATATCCTTGGTATGATAAAGAAAGTTGAACATTTGGTTTCTACCGAGAAATCTTAAAGAAAAGATAGAATGGATTTAAGTAGTTTAAAACCAGCAGAGGGAGCTATAAATAGAGACGGAAAGCGTCTTGGAAGAGGTCAAGGTTCAGGAAAAGGTGGAACTGCGGCAAGAGGCCATAAGGGTGCTAAGTCTAGATCTGGTTATTCTAAGAAAATTGGATTTGAAGGTGGTCAAATGCCTTTACAAAGACGTGTGCCAAAGTTTGGTTTCAAAAACATCAATCGTAAAGAATATCAAGCTGTAAACTTGGATAAGTTACAGACTTTGGTTGATAATAAAGCTGTTAAAGGTGAAGTTACCTTCGAAGCTTTAGTTGAAAACAGATTGGTAAGACAAAACGAACTGGTTAAAATTTTAGGTAATGGTGAGTTAAAAGCCAAACTTAAAGTTTCAGCGCATAAATTTAGTGCATCCGCTAAGGCAGCTATTGAAGCAGCAGGTGGTGAAGCAATAAGTTTATAACGAGATAGAATTATGAAGAAATTTATTGAGACCATATCAAATATTTGGAAAATTGAGGAGCTAAGACAGCGTATTCTTGTTACTCTAGGGTTACTGTTGGTGTACCGTTTTGGTGCCCAGGTTGTACTTCCAGGTATTGATACAGCTCAATTAGCTAATTTATCTGCTAGTGCTGGAGATGGTATTTTAGGTATTCTTAATGCATTTACTGGAGGAGCATTTGCAAATGCTTCAGTATTTGCATTGGGTATTATGCCTTATATCTCCGCATCAATTGTTGTGCAGTTAATGAGTATAGCCATACCATATCTTCAAAAGCTTGATAAAGAGGGTGAAAGCGGTAGAAAGACTAAAAATCAAATTACGAGATGGTTGACTATTGCTATTGGAATTGTTCAGGCACCAGCTTATTTATATGGGTTAGGAGCACTTGGAGTACCAGATAGTGCTTTTATATTAGGTAAAGGTTTGGATTTTATAGTACCAGCAGTTATCATTTTGGTGACGGGTATCGTATTTGCAATGTGGTTGGGTGAGAAGATTACAGATAAAGGTATTGGTAATGGTATTTCATTATTAATTATGATTGGTATTATTGCTACCATGCCGCAATCTTTTGCACAGGAAGCTGTTTCTAGATGGAATGGTACTGGTGGTCCAATGCTAATTATTGTTGAAGTTGTTATTTGGTTCTTGGTTATTCTAGCGAGTGTATTGTTAGTAATGGCCTTGCGTCAAATTCCTGTTCAATATGCTAGAAGAAGTGCTTCTGGAGGATATGAAAAGAATATTACAGGCTCTAGACAGTACATCCCTCTAAAGCTTAACGCTTCTGGGGTAATGCCAATTATATTTGCACAGGCGATTATGTTTGCTCCAAGTTTAATAGGAAGAACATTTAACGATACGGCAATTGGACAATGGATGGAAGTACAATTTGCGGACATCTTTGGATTGGCTTATAACATATTGTTTGCAGTGTTGATTATCATTTTTACTTATTTCTATACAGCGATTACTGTTCCTACGAACAAAATGGCTGATGATTTAAAAAGGAGTGGTGGTTTTATACCTGGTATTCGTCCTGGTAAAGAAACAGGAGATTATTTAGATAAAATAATGTCTTTAATAACATTCCCAGGTTCTGTTTTCTTAGCACTTTTGGCGGTACTCCCGGCAGTAGTGGTAAAGTTGATGGATGTACAAGCAGGATGGGCATTATTTTATGGAGGAACATCATTGTTGATTATGGTAGGTGTTGCTATTGATACTGTACAACAAGTGAATTCATATTTATTGAATAGACATTACGACGGTTTAATGAAAACCGGTAAAAATAGAAAAGTAGCATAGTTTATGGCAAAGCAGCCAGCAATAGAACAAGACGGATCAATAATCGAAGCATTATCAAATGCAATGTTTCGTGTTGAATTAGAAAACGGTCACGTTGTGACAGCTCATATATCTGGAAAGATGCGTATGCATTATATCAAATTGCTTCCAGGGGACAAGGTTAAACTTGAAATGAGCCCATACGATTTGACCAAAGCAAGAATTACATATAGATACTAAGATGAAGGTTAGAGCATCAGTAAAGAAAAGAAGTGCCGACTGCAAGATTGTTCGCAGAAAAGGCAGATTATACGTAATCAACAAAAAGAATCCTAGATTTAAACAAAGACAAGGGTAGTTATGGCAAGAATTGCAGGAGTAGATATACCAAAACAAAAGCGAGGTGTAATTGCACTTACCTATATCTTCGGAGTTGGTAGGAGCCGTGCCAAAGAAATTTTAGCAACAGCTGGTGTAAGCGAAGACACAAAGGTTTCAGATTGGAATGATGATGAAATTGGTAAAATTCGTGAGGCAGTATCTTCTTATACTATAGAAGGTGAACTTCGTTCTGAAACTCAGTTGAATATTAAGCGTCTAATGGATATTGGATGTTATAGAGGTATTCGCCATAGATCTGGTTTGCCGTTAAGAGGACAACGCACCAAGAATAACTCTAGGACAAGAAAAGGAAAGCGTAAAACAGTTGCTAACAAGAAAAAGGCAACTAAATAATAGTTAGGTATTATGGCAAAGACAGGTACTAAAACGACAAAAAAACGTAAAGTAATAGTAGATTCTAATGGAGAAGCTCATATCACAGCATCTTTCAATAATATCATTATTTCTTTAACAAATAAAAAGGGAGACGTTATTTCATGGTCTTCAGCTGGTAAGCTAGGATTTAGAGGTTCTAAAAAGAATACTCCTTATGCTGCTCAAGTAGCTGCAGAAGATTGTGCTAAAGTTGCTCATGAAGCTGGTCTAAGAAAAGTAAAAGTTTTCGTTAAAGGGCCAGGTAATGGTAGAGAATCTGCAATTCGTTCTATACATAATGCAGGAATTGAAGTTACTGAAATTATTGATGTAACTCCAATGCCGCATAACGGATGTAGACCTCCTAAAAGAAGAAGAGTATAATTAATTTAATATGGTCCGCCAAAGGCGGATTTTCACCGAAGGTGTACTAAAGATTATCGAAGGATAAGCCTTAATTCATAATCACACTTTCATAAACTAAGAAGATGGCAAGATATACAGGACCAAAATCAAAAATCGCACGTAAATTTGGCGAAGCGATATTCGGAGACGATAAAGCCTTCGAAAAAAAGAATTACCCTCCGGGACAACACGGTAACAATCGTCGCCGTGGAAAAAAATCAGAATATGCAATCCAGTTAATGGAAAAGCAAAAAGCAAAGTACACCTACGGTATTTTAGAGAAGCAATTTAGAAACTTGTTTGCTACAGCTAAAAGAAAAGAAGGTGTTACTGGTGAAGTGCTTTTACAGTTGTGTGAATCTCGTTTAGATAACGTTGTTTACAGAATGGGTCTTTCTTCTTCTAGAAGAGGTGCAAGACAATTGGTATCACACAGACATATTACAGTAAATGGGGAATTGGTAAATATTCCTTCATATTCATTAAAACCTGGCGATGTCGTTGGTGTTCGTGAAAAGTCTAAATCTGTTCAAGCTATTAATGATTCCTTAGCGAATAATAGCAGTGTATATGAATGGATTACATGGAATAGTGAGAAGAAAGAGGGTGCTTTTGTAAGTGTTCCTGAAAGACTTCAAATTCCTGAGAACATTAAAGAGCAGTTAATCGTCGAGTTATATTCTAAATAAAAACAACACTAATCCAATATGGCACTACTTAATTTTCAGAAGCCCGATAAAGTTATAATGATAGACTCGACAGATTTCGAGGGGAAATTTGAATTTCGCCCTTTGGAACCTGGCTATGGATTAACTGTTGGGAACGCATTACGAAGAGTACTACTTTCCTCTTTGGAAGGTTTTGCAATAACTTCAGTAAGAATAGACGGAGTTGAACATGAGTTTTCTGTTATCCCTGGCGTTGTTGAAGACGTTACTGAGATAATCTTGAACTTAAAGCAAGTTCGTTTCAAAAGACAGATTGATGATGTTGAAAGTGAAACAGTTTCTGTTTCGCTAAGCGGAAAAGACAAACTAACTGCTGGTGATTTTCAAAAGTTTATTTCAGGTTACCAGGTGTTGAATCCTGACTTAGTAATCTGTAATATGGATGCTAAAGTTGCTATCAACCTAGAAGTTGTTATCGAGAAGGGCCGTGGTTATGTTCCTGCTGAAGAGAACAAAAAATCAAATGCTCCTTTAGGAAGTATTGCAGTTGATTCTGTATATACTCCAGTAAAGAATGTAAAGTATAGCATTGAAAACTTTAGGGTAGAGCAAAAAACTGATTATGAAAAATTGGTTTTTGAAATTGTAACTGATGGTTCTATTCATCCAAAAGATGCTCTAACAGAAGCTGCTAAGGTTTTAATTCATCACTTTATGTTATTCTCTGATGAGCGTATCACTTTAGAAGCTGATGAAATTGCTCAAACTGAGACGTATGATGAGGAATCATTACATATGCGTCAACTATTGAAAACCAAATTGGTTGATATGGATCTATCAGTTCGTGCATTAAACTGTTTAAAAGCTGCAGAAGTCGATACTTTAGGAGACTTAGTTTCTTTTAATAAGAACGACTTAATGAAGTTTAGAAACTTTGGTAAAAAATCATTAACTGAATTAGAAGAACTAGTTATCAATAAAGGACTTCAATTTGGTATGGATTTAGCCAAGTATAAATTAGATAAAGATTAAATAATCATATTTTGCTCTCCGCAAAAGTGGATTTGGTAGCAAGATGATAATATATAGAAATGAGACACGGAAAGAAATTTAACCACTTAGGTAGAAAATCAGCCCATAGAAAAGCAATGTTAGCAAACATGGCTTGTTCTTTAATTGAGCACAAGAGAATTAATACTACCGTTGCCAAAGCAAAAGCCTTAAAGCAATTTGTTGAGCCTTTGATTACAAAAGCAAAGGTTGAGAACAATCAGACAACTGAAAAAGGGACTCACAATCGTAGAGTTGTTTTTAGTAATTTAAGAGACAAGCAAGCAGTATCAGAATTGTTTGGTAATGTAGCAGAAAAGGTTGCTGATAGACCAGGTGGGTATACGAGAATCATTAAGTTAGGAAACAGATTAGGTGATAACGCGGATATGGCTATGATAGAACTCGTTGATTATAACGAAATCTATAACGCTGATAAACCTGCTAAGAAAACTACTAGAAGAAGTAGAAGAGGTGGAGCTAAAAAAGCTACTCCGGCACCAGTTGAAACAACGGCAACAGATGATTCTGAAGAGTAGTATGTTAATTACTAGTTGAAAATAGATTAAAGGATACGTTAAAGCGTATCCTTTTTTTATGTTTTTTTGTGAAATTTTACTCGATAATCGAGATTTATTATTTGAGCCTAGCCTCAAATTTAAAATTAGTTTATAACCTATGCCTTTTGGTTTACCGGAGGTAGTTTACTTAGCGTATGAAGTATCAGACAAGAAAAAAAGCACTTTTATTATTAGAGGACGGAACTATTTTCTATGGAAAAGCCGTAGGTGATAGAGAAGGAACAGCATTTGGTGAAGTTTGTTTTAATACTGGGATGACAGGTTACCAAGAAATCTTCACAGATCCATCTTATTATGGGCAATTAATGGTAGCTACCAATGCGCATATTGGAAATTATGGGACTCATGAAGATGAAATCGAATCTGATTCCATAAAAATTGCTGGACTAATCGTTAAGAATTTTAGTTACAATTATTCTAGACCAAGTGCTAATCTAAGTCTATTGGAATTCTTAGAGAACAATAATCTATTAGCTATTTCCGATGTTGATACACGTGCATTGGTTAGTTACATTAGGGATAATGGTGCTATGAATGCCGTAATATCAACAAGAGTTGATGATATAGCTGGATTAAAAGATGAGCTAAAAGAAGTGCCAAGTATGAAAGGTTTGGAACTTGCCTCTAAAGTTTCGACTAAAGAACCCTATATCTATGGAGACGAGAAAGCACCTTATAAAATTTCTGCTTTAGATATTGGAATAAAAAAGAACATTTTAAGAAACCTTGCTAAAAGAGGTGCATGCGTTAAAGTTTTTCCATACAATACTTCCAAGGAGGATATGGCTTCATGGAACCCAGACGCCTATTTTATTTCTAATGGACCTGGTGATCCAGAACCTTTAAGTGAAGCAATACAAACAACAAAGCAGTTATTGGAGCTTAACAAACCATTATTTGGTATTTGTTTAGGACATCAGGTACTCGCGTTAGCAAACGGAGTTTCCACTTATAAAATGCATAATGGACATAGAGGCATTAATCACCCTATTTTAAATTTAATTACGGGTAAAGGTGAAATTACTTCTCAAAACCATGGTTTTGCTATTAATAGGGAAGAGACAGAGGCAAATCCTAATCTAGAAGTTACCCACACGCATTTAAATGATAATACTGTGGCTGGAATCAAAGTAAAAGGTAAAGACGTATTTTCCGTTCAGTACCATCCAGAAGCAAGTCCTGGACCACACGATGCGGATTATCTTTTTGATCAATTTTTTGACGCTATAAAAGCAAGTGCTAACTAAAACGTTATAGTTGATTTCTTTGGTTATTTTCAGGCAGTTATATGATTTTCTGTACTGTTAAAAGGGTGTCCTTTTGTATCTTCGTTGCAATAAATACAATCACAAATAAATTTAGACAATGAGCATTATTATCAATATTCATGCAAGACAAATTTTAGATTCTAGGGGTAATCCGACTGTAGAAGTTGATGTAGTTACCGAAAATGGAGTTTTAGGCCGTGCAGCTGTTCCATCAGGAGCATCTACGGGTGAGCATGAGGCTGTTGAACTTCGCGATGGCGGAGATTCTTTTATGGGTAAAGGAGTGGGTAAAGCTGTAAATAATGTTAATACGCTTATTGCCGAAGAATTGGTAGGCACTTCAGTTTTTGAACAAAATTTTATTGATCAGGCAATGATTGATTTGGACGGCACTCCCAATAAGTCAAAGTTAGGCGCTAATGCTATTTTAGGTGTTTCTTTAGCTGTTGCTAAAGCAGCAGCAGAAGAGTTAGGCATGCCTTTATATAGATATGTTGGCGGAGTAAGTGCTAATACACTACCTGTTCCAATGATGAATATTATTAATGGAGGCTCACACTCAGATGCTCCCATTGCTTTTCAAGAGTTTATGGTAATGCCCGTAAAAGCAAAAGACTTCAGTCATTCTATGCAAATGGGAACCGAAATCTTTCACAATCTAAAGAAAGTATTACATGATAGAGGTTTAAGTACAGCAGTTGGTGATGAAGGAGGTTTTGCTCCAACATTAGAGGGTGGTACAGAAGATGCTCTTGATACAATCGCAAAAGCAGTAGATAAAGCTGGATACAAATTAGGAGATGATGTAATGATTGCTTTGGACTGCGCAGCAGCTGAGTTCTATGTAGATGGAAAGTATGACTATACCAAGTTTGAAGGGGATAAAGGACAAGTAAGAACTTCTGAAGAACAAGCACAATATTTGGCTGATTTATCAGAAAAATATCCTATTATTTCCATAGAAGATGGAATGGATGAAAATGATTGGGACGGTTGGAAAATGTTAACTGATAAAGTTGGTGACAAAGTACAGTTAGTTGGAGATGATTTATTTGTCACAAATGTAGAGCGCCTTTCACGGGGTATCGAAAACGGAATTGCAAATTCCATTTTAATAAAGGTAAATCAGATAGGAACTTTAACGGAGACTATTGCGGCTGTTAATATGGCTAAGAATGCTGGGTATACTTCTGTAATGTCTCATCGTTCTGGAGAAACGGAAGATAATACTATTGCGGATTTGGCTGTAGCATTAAATACGGGTCAAATTAAGACAGGTTCTGCTTCTCGTAGTGATCGTATGGCCAAATACAATCAGCTATTACGTATTGAGGAAGAATTAGGCGATACTGCATATTATCCTCAAGAAAAAGCATTCAAACTAAAATAGTATAATCACTACTATAGAAATTAAAAATATATGCCTTTCTTATTTTAGAAAGGCTTTTTTTTGAGCTTTAGAAAATGTATATTAAGCTTCCGGACCAACTAATTTTAAAGGAATATGAATAATTTTCTTTTTGCTGCAGCTGAAAATGATGGTATAGCAAATTGTAAGGCTGGTGGAATGGGAGATGTGGTAAGAGATGTTCCACGGCAAATTTCAGCAAAGGGTGATAAAACTCACGTAGTTGTTCCATCTTATGGAAGGTTACACCAACAAGGGGTTTTAAAGACTAAACTAAATTTTATGCTTCGAGGTATGGTATATACCGCCGAGCTTTATGAGGTTAAGCCCAAAAAAGAATACCCTAATCTATACCATTATGTAATTCACCATCCGGAAATTGAAGCAGGTGGAATTGCACATATTTATCATGATGATCCGGAAGAACCTTTCTATACGGATGCCATTAAATACTTTATTTTTTGTACGGCAGTAGCTGAGGCAATTAAAAAAGGAGCTTTTGGTAAATTAGATATTGTTCATCTCCATGATTGGCATTCTAGTTTAATACTTTTCTTAAGAGAGTATCATAGGACATATGATAATCTTAAGAAAATTAGATTTGTTTATAGTATTCATAATCTTGCAATCCAGGGCATTCGTCCTTTTAATGATAATTATTCTTCTTTAAGAAATTGGTTTCCGGATATTCCTTTTGATGAAAAGGGATTACAAGACTATAGATATCAGGACTGTATAAATTTAATGGCTGTCGGTATTCGCCTGGCGGATGCTGTACATACTGTTTCCCCGTCCTATAAAGAAGATGTTATGAAGGCTAGCTCTCCACCAGAATTTATTGGAGGTGAAGGTTTGGAGAAAGATTTGCAGTTAGCAGACAAAGAAAAACGCCTTTTCGGAATTCTGAATGGGTGTAATTATAAAAATATAAACGTAGAAGAAAAAGGATTCATTTATAGAAACACTGTAAAAGCTATTTTTAGTTGGTTGCAAGAAGAATCTAAAAAATACAAAGCAGATTTTTTAGCACATACGGGAGAAAAAATAATGCAATATGTTGATAAGGAACCAAAGTTCATTGTATCAAGTATAGCTCGTTTAACAGAACAGAAGTTCTACTTTTTTAAACGTTCACCGGAAGCCTTTGTTGAAATTCTAAAAAAGCTCGAAGCAATAGATGGAATTTTTATCCTTTTAGGAACTGGTGCACCAGAGTACGAGGAATTATTTAGAGATATAAGCTACAAGCACAACAACTTTATTTTTACCAATGGGCAGTCAGAGAATCTAATTGATTCTATGTATTTAGAATCTGATTTGTATTTTATGCCAAGTCTTTTTGAGCCTTGTGGAATAAGTCAGATGCTTTCCATGCGAAATGGCAACCCTTGCTTGGTTCACCATACAGGAGGATTAATAGATACAGTAAAGCATATGAAAACCGGTTTCGGTTTTGATGGTAAAACATATGATGAAAAAATAAAGAATATGCTTTCCACTTTTGATTTGGCACTGGATACTTTTGTCAATGATAAACCTACTTGGAAAAAAATTCAAGCGAGCGCTAAAAAAGTCCGATTTACTTGGGAAAAATCTGTTGATGAATACTATACGGTTCTCTACAAAATGTAAACTTATTTTTTAGAATCGACTATTGTTAAGAATTCACCAAAATTGGAGACTATAATTGTTAAAACCTTTCCTTTTTTGTAATTTTAACATTCTGTCATAATAACTATAAATCACTTAAATGTCGAATAAAGCAACACTTGAATTTGAAGGAAAAAAATATGAATTCCCTGTAGTTAAGGGAACGGAAGATGAGTTGGCAATCGATATAAAAACACTAAGAGGGACGAGTGGAATTGTCACTATTGATCCAGGCTATAAGAACACAGGTTCTTGCGAAAGTGCTATCACTTTTTTGGATGGTGAAAAAGGAATTTTACGCTATAGAGGTTATTCAATAGAAGAACTTGCTGAAAAGGCGGACTTTCTGGAAGTAGCTTATCTATTAATTTTTGGAGAGCTGCCAAATAAAGAACAATTAGCAGCTTTTCATTTAGATATTAAGAACGAATCACATGTAGATGAAGAGATGAAAAAGATTTTGGATGGATTTCCAAAGTCTGCACACCCTATGGGAGTATTATCTTCACTTACAAGTGCATTAGTAGCCTTTAATCCAGGGTCTGTAGATGTATCTTCTAGTGATGCTATGTATAATTCCATTGTTAGAATCTTAGCAAAATTCCCAGTGCTTGTTGCATGGGCTATGCGAAAGAAAATGGGGCTTCCATTAGATTATGGTGATGATTCTTTAGGATATGTAGAAAACATCCATAAAATGATGTTCAAAAAACCGAATAAAGAATACAATAGAAATAAAGTTATTATAGAGGCTTTAGATAAGTTGTTGATTCTACACGCTGATCACGAACAAAACTGTTCTACATCAACTGTAAGAATCGTAGGTTCTTCTCATGCGGGACTATTTGCTTCCCTTTCTGCGGGTATTTCGGCGCTATGGGGCCCGTTACATGGTGGTGCTAACCAAGCGGTTTTAGAAATGTTAGAAGCTATTGAGGCTGATGGTGGAGATACCAAAAAGTATATGGCTAAGGCTAAAGATAAGAATGACCCATTTAGACTAATGGGTTTTGGGCATAGAGTTTATAAGAACTTTGATCCTCGTGCTAGAATTATTAAGAAAGCTGCGGATGAAGTTCTAGCTGACCTAGGAATTGATGACCCAATTTTGGAAATAGCAAAAGGTTTGGAAAAAGAAGCTTTAGAGGATGAATATTTCGTAAAGAGAAAGTTATATCCTAATGTGGATTTTTACTCCGGTATTATCTATCGAGCACTAGGAATTCCAACGGACATGTTTACCGTAATGTTTGCCTTAGGAAGACTGCCAGGATGGATTGCTCAATGGAGAGAAATGCGCTTGCGAGGCGAGCCAATAGGAAGACCAAGACAAATTTATATAGGTGAAAATCATCGTCCTTTCGTCAACGTTGACAAAAGGTAGATTGCTACCTTAATAAAAACAATAAAGCTCTTTTATTTTCTAAAAGGGCTTTTTTATTTTTAAAAACGAATCTAATTTTACAAAACAACAAGAATGCTTCAGTTATATATTAATGATGAGACGTCACCTTTAAAAGCTGTTGTTTTAGGCACTGCCGAAAGTTGTGGCCCCACACCAAAACCGGAGGAAGCTTACGACCCTAAATCTCTAGAGCATATTCTTGCAGGAACATATCCTAAGGAAAAAGATATGGTTAAAGAGATGGATGCTTTTGTCAATGTTTTTAAAAAGTATGATGTCCAAGTATTTAGACCATCTGTTTTAACAGATTGTAACCAGATATTTTCAAGAGATATCGCTTTTGTAATTGAGGATAAGTTGGTTCATGCCAATATTCTCCCAGATAGAGAGAAAGAATTTCAAGCAATAAAGCATGTGGTTGATAAAATAAACCCGGATAAAATTATTTATCCGCCAGAAGAGGTTCATGTAGAAGGTGGCGATGTAATGCCGTGGAAAGAATATATTTTTGTTGGAACATATACAGCAGATGATTACCCAGATTACATTACGGCAAGGACTAACAAGGAAGCTGTGGCCTTTTTAAAAGAACAGTTTCCGAATAAAACGGTAAAAGCATTTGAGTTAAGAAAATCCAATTCTAATGCTAAAGAGAATGCTTTACATTTAGATTGTTGTTTTCAACCAATAGGGACAAATAAAGCGATACTTCATAAAAATGGATTTTTGATTGAAGAAGAGTACAATTGGTTGGTAAACTATTTTGGAAAAGAAAATGTTTTTGAAATCACATCTGATGAAATGTACCGGATGTTTAGTAATGTTTTTTCAATATCACCAAGAGTAGTAGTATCCGAGCAGAATTTTACACGCTTAAATAATTGGTTAAGAGAACAAGGTTTTACCGTTGAAGAAATCCCGTATGCTGAGATTGCTAAGCAAGAGGGATTGTTACGCTGCAGCACTATGCCCTTAATTCGGGAATAGTAATTTTGGTGTAAATTCCAGAATAAATTATTCGAAGGCGCAGTAACACCTTGATTAAACCTTATATCTCACATCATTTATAATACATCCATAAAATAGTACAGGACTGTTGTTCTATTAACCGGCAGTCCCATACTATTTCATCACATCAAGATTCTTTGAGTTGATGGATGGATTTTTTATAGAGTTGATAGCAATAAAACGGCACTACACTTACGGCGAACAAAGCGATTCCACCCATTGCAATATAACCAGAAACTTCTTTGGTAAGAATAGACCCTGGTAAGTATAGGGCAAATGCCATAATGATTTCTAAAATACTGATGTACCCCAAGATGAATACAATTTTTCGTAACATAATTTCATGATTTACAGTTAATAAATAAATTAAATCTTCCTCTATTTTTTTTACCCCATCTGGAGCAATTCTCTCTTTGGCCAGATCGAAAGCCTCCGTAAATGATACGTCCTTTTCTAAGTACTCTTCTATGGCACAACTAAAGTGATCAATTAGATCTTCTTGAAGTGAGTGTTTGGAAACACCTTCTTGATGCAAATATCCTTTTATAAGGTTGAGTTGCTGATCCTTTAAGGTCATGACAAAATTGGTTTTTCTTGAAATAAGGTTTGTAAGGTCGCAGAGAATTCCAACAACTCATTGGTAACAGGCTCTACTTGAGTTTTACCGCTCTTTGTTAGGCGATAATACTTTCGAACTCTATTGCCAATAGGTATGGATTCTACTTTTAAAAATCCCTCTTTGGTCAAGGTATGAAGAGCGGGATAAAGTGATCCTTCCTTAATTAGGATTTTATTTCCCGATATTTTCTTTACGGTTTGGGTTATTTCATAACCATACATTTTATCATTTTCGGATAGTAGCTTGAAAATGATAGGTTTCAATATGCCTTTTAATAGTTCTCTAGAATACATATTACAAATATACATCATTATTTGATGCATCAAAATATAATATGCAATTATTTTTGCTACTTTATCTTTTGTTTTAAAAAAAAGGGCAAGAGAAATTAGTAATTTTGCCGACACTAAATATTAAAATAAATGCCTCAGATTACCAATACCATATTAATGATTCGCCCAGTTGCTTTTCGAATGAATGAGCAAACTGCAGTTAATAATTATTTTCAAGAAAATTTAGCTATTCAGGGCAATACCATAAATGCTAGAGCTCAAAAGGAGTTTGATGATTTTGTTGTAATACTGCGAGAAAATGGAGTTAATGTTGTTGTCGTTGATGATAGAAAAGAAACAGATACTCCCGATTCTATATTTCCTAATAATTGGGTTTCTTTTCACCAAAATGGGACAGTAGTGGTCTACCCTATGTTTGCTGAAAATAGAAGAAAAGAAAGACGAGAAGATATATTTGATATTCTAGAAGAAGAAGGCTTTCAAATTAATACTGTGGTTGATTATACATCTGCAGAAGAAGAAGGCGTCTTTTTGGAAGGTACCGGCAGTATATTAAAAGATAGAGTTAATCAGAAAGCGTATTGTGCCCTTTCCGAACGTGCTCATGAAGATTTGTTCATTGAGTTTTGTGAAGATTTTGATTGTTTCCCTGTAATTTTTACTGCCAATCAAACGGTAAACGGCAAACGCTTACCAATTTACCATACAAATGTAATGATGGCAATGGCAGAAAACTTTGCTGTAATATGCTTGGATACTATTGATGATAAAAAGGAACGTAAAAGTGTTGTAGAACACTTAAAAAAGGATGGAAAGGAAATCATCTCCATCACTGAAGAACAGATGCACCATTTTGCTGGGAACATGCTGCAGGTCATAGGTGCTAATGACAAACGGTTTATGGTAATGAGTTCCGCTGCGTACTATAGTTTACGAAAAGACCAATTAGATGCTATTACAAAGCACTGTGAGATTATACATAGCTCCTTAGAAACTATAGAAACCTGTGGAGGTGGCTCTGCGCGTTGTATGATGGCAGAGGTCTTTTTACCTAAAGCTTAGCTTAATTAGATTCTGAAACCGTAAACTCTCGAATTGCCTGATTAGGTTCCATAATATTATAACCTTTCCAAAACTCTGGGTCATACTTAGCGAGATAAGTAGCTTTTACGCTTTTGTCTTCTTTAAAATTATCAAACTGGTTTTGGTCAATAACGGTGTTTTCAAAAACCACTAGCTCCCATTTATTGGTATTGGTCATTCTAAAATCAATATTCAAACGCAATTCATTTTGTTTATTACGACCTTTTACATGCTTGTTTTTCTCAATTACATCTAATGGTCGGTCAAATCTAAACCAACGACCAAAACTAAAGTCTACAAACTTTAAATCGTATCTATTATTTGAAAGCTTTGTAAAGTGCATACTGCCCTTATATAGGATTTCGCGATAAAAAATACCTAGTAATCTGAAGTTTTTAAGATTCTTTAAATTCTCAAAATCGATTCGCATAATGGCAAAATCTTCAATATTAATAAAGAGCCTCCCCTTAAAATCAGCACCTCCTTTAGGTTCAAAATCAACCACGTAAACCCCGGCATTATCAATATCAGCGTAACCTGCAAGTTCGAACTTGTATTTCCGGCTCTTATTAACCACATTAAGTTTAGTGTCTTCTTGATAAAAAACTTCGCTCAAAAGCTCATCAAAAATGTGTTTTTGTCCATCGACTAAACCAGAAATAGTGTCGTTTTTCATTTCTTTTTCTAGCTCTTTGGCTTCCTCTTCTTCCATATCCGTTAAAATGGAATCTACCTGTATTTTTTCACTAAAAATCCCCGATTTAATTTTTAGATAAGAATCCGGTTTTACATTTTGTTTAAATATGTTTTCCATTCGTTTACCCAATTCGTCAAAAGAGCTAATGTCTTTTTTATCATAAAGATTTGCAGCCTTTAAAACATTAACCTTATAGGCTTTGTTAGTCTTATAAAAATCCCCTAATGCCTCTGTATAATGGTAAGAGTTGCGTGGAATAATTCTGGCAAGACTATCTATAAACTCTTTATCCAATTCTTCTATTGAAGATTTTTCAAACCCAAAATCAACCTTATTTATGTTTCCAAAAACAGATTGTCTTAGAAAATAGCGCTGTTTTACGGGCTCATTGTTGATGTTTTGTGGTAAACGTTCCTTCATTTTATCAATGATATCGTCAACCTCTAGTTCTTTGTCAAATAAGTATACCCCACTAAGCTCAATGGCTTTTGGTTGCACGTAGATGACGCTATCCAATAAATTCTCATAGGTAAAACCCAATTTTTCATACCCCATGCTGGAGATATAAATAGAGTCAAGTTTTTGCGTTGTAGAATCTAATACAAAACTAAATCTACCTTCTTCATTGGAAATTACCCCTTGATTCTCTCCGTACTGAATGGTGACATAAGGAATTGGCTTTTTAGTTTTGCCATCAACCACTTTAGAAGAAATAGTTTGAGACTGCCCATAGATACTAGAAAAAAAAGATAATAAGAATACAACTAAGTAATTTAATTTCATGAAAACTCGTTTTTTGATGTGGTATATACTAGAGAGACGTTTTTTTTATTGAATTGGTTGCTTCAAAAGTCAAGCCAAGGTTATTTTTTTGCAATATTTTTTATCATTCCACCGAAAATGAAATAATGAAGTGGGACAATGCTGTACCAGTATAACCTACCTTTTAAGCCTCGAGGTCGAAAAGTAGCGGTTTGATGAAGTATGTCATTTTCATCTATTTTAAATTCCAACCAAGCTTCTCCTGGTAAACGCATTTCAGCAAATAGTAAGAGTCGTTTCCCTTTTTTATCAGCAAGCAAAACACGCCAAAAATCCAGTGCATCGCCTGCATAAATTTTATCTGGATGTGTTCTTCCTCTTCGCAAACCAACGCCTCCAAAAAGTTTGTCTAAAAATCCACGAATTTTCCAAAGCCAGTTGCCATAATACCAACCCGTTTTTCCTCCAATTTTCCAAATTTTTTTGATTACTCTTGAGGGGTTGTCTATTTTTAGTTTTTGCTCATCTTTAAGTACCCCATATTTAGGAACCTGAATATACCGCTCTAAATTTTGATTAAAACGTCCACTCACCATGCTATCTTTCCAACTGCTCATGACTAAGTTTTGTGCAATTTTTTTAAAAGCCATGTCAATAGCTTCTGCATAGGAATGGGGTTTAATATCTAGAAGCTCAGCCAACCGATTATCATTGGCAATAACCTCAATTTTCATGCTATCTACAAGGTTTAAGGCTAGCTTATAAGAGGTTGAAGTAACAAAGTAAAGCCAGTATGATGATAGTTTGGGTGTCATTACAGGTACCGTGACAATCCAATTTTTAAAGCCTCTTGCTTTTGCATATTGGTGCAGCATTTCTTTATAAGTGAGCACATCTGGTCCTGCAATATCAAAGGAGTCATTATAGGTCTGTTGATTTCCTAAAACTTTGGTTAAGAAAGTGATTACATCACGGATCGCTATAGGTTGGGTTTTGGTCAGCACCCATTTAGGGGTAATCATAAAGGGTAGTTTTTCACATAAGTCTCTAATAATTTCAAAAGAGGAACTACCAGAACCTACTATAATTCCCGCGCGAAGTACGGTAAGACTAAAATCACCCTTATATAAAATTTCTTCTACATTTTTCCTAGACCATAAATGTTTGGAAAGATTTTTGTCATTTACGATACCGCTTAAATAAATAACCTGTTTAATGTTAGTATGCTTTACATAGGCATTGAAGTTTCTGGCTGTGATGGCCTCCATTTCATCGAACTCCTTTGTTGAGGAGGTCATGGAGTGTATTAAAAAATAAGCGGCGTCAATGTCTCTTGGAATTTTACCTTCAACAACTTCCTTTAGGAAATCAATCTCCAGGACTTCAATCTTTGCTAAAATAGCTTTGTCCACAGAGAATCGTGAAGCATCGCGAACGGCACATACTACTTCATGGCCTGCATCTAACAATTGAGGAAGCAAACGCATTCCTATATAACCATTGGCACCAGTAAGAAGTATTTTCATTGTTTAGGGACTTTAAACATTACAAATCTTCAATTGAGGTTGGAGCATTGTCTGCTTTATAATCTAATAGTTTTCTAAAGTATTTTTGAATTGCTTTTGTATCTGATGCTACTTTTATAAAATAATGATCTCTGTAAATAGAATAGATAGCCAAATCTCCTTTGTAAATGTTAAGCTTGTAATATGGAATTACCAAAGCATAGGTTTCTAGTAAAGACCTAAAGCGAACTATAATGCCTTTTGGGCGCATTTCTACATTGCAAGAATTTCTGTTGTTGTCAAGAATAAGAAGGTTTTGTATTTCTATACTGGTTTCTGTAATAAACAACTTTGGTGAGCCAATACCGCCCATATTAAAGCGCTCTTTTAAGGTAAAAGGTTTACCAACTTCAGCATCAATTTTATGGCTTATTTTCTTATCGTTGTACGAAACGTTTAAAAGCATAACTTAAAATTAGTGAAATACAAGGTTTCCTGTCTTTTGAATAGTCTTAATCTTATCTAAAAAGCTTAAAAAAACGTAGTTTTGCAGCTTGAAAAGGCAATTTTGATGGAGTTACAAAGTGTATTGGAACAAAAAGTAAAGGAAGCAGTTAAGTCTATTTTTAGTGCGGATTTAGCAGCTGTAGAATTTCAACCAACACGTAAGGATTTTGAAGGAGATATTACGGTTGTGGTTTTTCCAATGCTGCGGGTAGTGAAAGGGAATCCTATACAAATTGGAACTGAAATCGGGGAGTACTTGGTGGAAAACGTTTCGGAAGTTTCTAAATTCAATGTGGTAAAAGGCTTTTTAAATTTGGTAATTGCCGATTCCTATTACCTGGACTTTTTTAATTTAGTAGCAAAAGATACTGGCTACGGCTATGCGAAAGCAGGTTCTAAAGATGCTGTTATGGTGGAGTATTCTTCACCAAACACAAACAAACCACTCCATTTAGGACATATTAGAAACAATCTTTTAGGTTATTCGGTTGCTGAAATTTTAAAAGCAGCAGGTCATAAAGTATATAAGACCCAGATTATTAACGACCGTGGAATTCATATTTGCAAAAGTATGTTGGCATGGCAAAAGTTTGGTGAAGGTGAGACTCCAGAATCTTCTGGTCTAAAAGGAGACCATTTGGTAGGGAAATACTATGTGGCTTTTGATAAAGCCTATAAAGCTGAGATTCAAGAATTGATTTCTGATGGAAAGGATAAAGAAGCTGCTGAAAAAGAAGCTCCAATCCTCATTGAAGCTCAAGAAATGCTCAGAAAATGGGAGGCAGGAGATAAGGAAGTAGTTTCCCTTTGGAAAAGGATGAACGGTTGGGTGTATGAAGGTTTTGACACTACCTACAAGAATATGGGTGTTGATTTTGACAAACTCTATTATGAAAGTGACACCTATCTTTTAGGTCGAGATGTGGTAAAGGATGGACTTGAAAAAGGCGTATTCTTTAAAAAGGCTGATGGCAGTGTTTGGATAGACCTTACGGATGAAGGGCTAGATGAAAAAATTGTGCTGCGCTCAGATGGTACCGCCGTTTATATGACCCAAGATATTGGTACGGCAATACAGCGTGTAACTGACTTTCCAGATATTAATGGAATGGTCTATACGGTAGGTAATGAGCAAGATTATCACTTTAAAGTACTGTTTTTAATATTGAAGAAACTAGGCTATTCTTGGGCTGAAAAATTGTATCATCTAAGTTATGGTATGGTAGATTTACCATCTGGTAAAATGAAGAGTAGAGAAGGTACGGTTGTAGATGCGGACGATTTAATGGAAAGTATGGCAAGTACTGCAGCTGCCATTTCAGAAGACTTAGGAAAATTAGAAGGCTATTCTAATGAAGAAAAGCAAGAGCTTTATAAAACCATAGGACTAGGCGCTTTAAAGTATTACATCCTTAAGGTTGACCCCAAAAAGCGAATTTTATTTAACCCTGAAGAATCGGTGGATTTTCAAGGGAATACAGGACCGTTTATTCAGTATACCTACGCAAGAATTCAGTCTATTCTTCGTAAAGCAAATAAAACAAGTCCCCCTGAGCACTTCGATAAGCTCAGCACAGGCTCCATCGAGACCTCTTTAGCACTGCATGAAAAGGAGAAGGAATTGCTAAAGCAATTGCAGCTGTATCCAGAAACTATACAGTTAGCGGCAGAAAATTATAGCCCAGCTTTAGTAGCAAACTATACTTATGACTTGGTTAAAGAGTTCAACTCGTTTTACCAACAGGTTTCTATTCTTGGTGAGGTAGATGAAAATAAGAAAGCACTTAGAGTAGCCCTTTCAAGAAAAGTAGGAGAAGTTATTCAGTCTTCGTTCCGATTATTGGGTGTTACTGTTCCGGAACGGATGTAATGGAAGATTTAACAAACTTTGAAGAACTGATAAAGCTATTGCCCTATCTGGTTTATATAACTTTGTTCTCTTGTTTTGTTTTAGCATTTGTTAAACTTATTTATGAGCGTTTAGCACAGGAACGTTTTACGTTTTTTAACCTCTTCCATCCAGTAAAGTCTATAAATGCTAAAGAGCGACGCTTTATAAGCAGTTTTTTAGTTCCTTTTCAATCCTTTACTCCTGCGCAAAAAAAGCTTTTCTTAAAACGTTTTGCATGGTTTAAATCAAAGAAATCCTTTGTTTTTTATGGCGATATTGAAAACAAGGAAGAAATAAAGGCCTATGTTTCTGCTTCAGCAATTTTAATGACCTTGGGATTAAAGAATTTTAGGTTTGAGAATTCTATTTCTAGGGTTATCATTTATCCTTCCCAATACTATTCCAATATTGGGAAGCGACACCATATTGGGGAGTATAACCCGCGGATGAAAATTTTGGTTTTTTCAGCGGAAGATTTAAAACATGGATTTAAAATACCAAACGATAACAAGAACTTGGGACTCCATGAGGTTGCACATGCTTTGCTATTCGAAAACAGAAGAAAGTCCACTTGGGAAGCTAGAAAGTTTAAGGTAGGATTAGCGAAACTAGGAAAGGTGTTTAATTCTAATGACTTTCAATTGAAAATGCAGAACTCTGATTATTTAAGAGATTATGCCCAAACCAATTTTATAGAATTCTTTGCAGTATTGGTGGAAAGCTTTTTTGAAAGCCCTAAAGATTTAGAGAAAGAATTTCCAGAGCTTTATTTCTATTTAAAAAAGATGCTGAATTATAATATGCAGCGCTAGATTAGCAGGTATTTATGTAAATTTCTCATGTAAGTGAATTATATAGATTATTAATAATCTATGTATAATTGTTCTCAGTAATTGGAAAAGAAAAATCTATTAAATTAAAAATACCATTATGAATAACCCTTTAACATCATTTTGGAAGGACAAGATAGACCCAAAGAAAAATTACCTAGAATATGTTATATCACGACTATTAGCACTTCTAATATTGGTGTACTGCTTCTCTGAATTCATTTATCTCTTAATAATTTTAGGGCAAGCCTGTTCAGAAATATTCAAGGTTATATCTGAACATGGATTCAGTAGTACTGAACTTTTATCAAATGATCCCTCAGAAAGTTATATCAGATTAGCTCTTCGAAATATTATTAATATATTAATATTCTTTGAAATATTAGAAACATTTAAAGCCCCATCAGCTTCGGCAATTACTGATGACAACGAAACTCAGAGTACACAAAGAAATTTGCGATGGGTGAAAATTATATTTCTTGTAAGTATAATTGCCGTTTTAAGAAAAATTATTCTTTTTGACTTCACCAATCAACAATCTGACAAAATTGATTTAAGCTTTGTTGGTCCCTCTGTAATATTAATAGTTTTAACAATTTGCTATATAGGATTCAAATATGTTGAAAATAAAAAATGGTAATTAATAAGAAAAACTGAGAATAATTCATGGAATACTCATTGTCGCTAAAACTGGTAAGGCTACTTATCCCTGGACATTGTGTATAATATCGACCGAATTAATAATAATGTTGTGAAATATTTAAGAAATTTCTCCAAAATCTTAAAAACTCACCCTAAAACTTACATTTGGCGTAATCCCTAAAGAGTTGTTTTCCACGGTCTCAACGGCGCTGTTATCTTCTGATACCCTGTAATATCTATTAAGGATATTTTTTTTGTTACTAAGGTTTAATAGTGAAATACCAGCTTTCGCTTTTATTCTTCTGCTTAATTCCCAATGATATACTGCGGAGGCATCTACTCTAAAATAGCTAGGCAAGCGACTGCTATTGGGTTCTTGGTAATTAATTCTTGCAGGAAAAAAACTATTATCTAGGGGACTTGCAGCTTGTGGCTCGGTATAAGGCCTTCCTGTTCTATAATTTATTCCTAAGCCTAGTCTTAATCTTTTAATGGTATAAGTGCTGGCAAAGGTTACTGTGTGTCGCACATCTAAATTGTTGGGGAAGGTGTTTGGCACAATACTGTCAAAAGTATAATCGTTTTTATTTAAGGTGTAACTAAGCCACGTACTGTAATTATCTCCTTTTTTATTGATTAGAAATTCAAGACCTTTAATTTCATAACTGCCTATCTCGCCATTAAATTGGTTTTCATTCTGGAAACCCTGGGTTCTTGTGCTAATCCCGTCTACTTTTTTATAAAAACTTTCAAGACCTGCATAAAAGGAGTTTTTTGCATAGTTAAGCCCTAGGGAAGCTTGTTTGCTTTTGGTGATAGGTAATTCATCGTCATCACTTAAAGTCCATCTTCGTTTTTCTATACCTAGAAAATTTTGCTCTAAATCGATTACTTGGTTGGTGGATTGACTTTTAAATTCTCCTAATAACTGGGCTCTAAGGTTTTTGGCTACTCTAAGGTTTAAATTTAATCTAGGCTCTATCAATAGTTTTGAGAACGTACCAAGGTTTTCGATAGAATTGGTTCGTACTCCAACGCTGGCAATAAATTTATTTTCAAATGAAGTGTAATTTAATTGCGAGTATGGTGCATGAATACGTACTACCCCTTTTGCATTGGTGTTAAAAGGAGGTTGAACATTAAATACTCTATTTATAATACCAGTTTCAATATATTGATACCCGTTATCCCATGTAATATTCTCTGATATTTTGAGATTGGTATTTAATTTTACAGCTCTTTCTTCAACAATATTCTTTTGGTCTAAACGCTGTGTTTGGTTAGGAAAAAAACTTTGTGCATCTAAATTGTATTTAGAAAAGTAAATATTCAAATTAGAAGAAAAATTTTCTCGCCACTGGCTTTGTAATTGCAGTCCTGCGGAGATATTGGTCTGGTCTAAAAAACTTCTAGAAGTTTCATTGGTGTTAGTATCTGTTTCTGAAAAATCCAGGTCATTATCTATACCAATAAAACTAAATCTTAGCTTATGGTCTTCGTTAATATCATATAGTAATTTTCCCGTGAAATCATAAAAAAAGAATTTCTCTGTTTTGGTTAATCCTTCATCAATTTCTTGATTTTGCTGGTTACGTACCTCTGTATCTTGAAAAGCCCTATCGGTAAAGCTTCCATAGGCGGGCGTATTTAAAAAATCTGTTGTTGATCGCCGAGCAGAAAACTGAAAAGCCACTTTATCATTTATAGGAAATTGCCCATAAACATCCCCACTAATAAGATTTAAACCGGCTCCTCCAACAAAAGAACCATCGATATCATTTTTTGTTTCTAGACTAATTACACTGCTTACACCATCCCCATACTGCGTAGGCGTACCGTTTTTGTAAAGCGTTACTTTATCGGTTAGATAAGGGTTAAAAGCAGAAATAAGTCCAAAAAAGTGCCCAGATTGATACATTTTAATTCCATTCCAGAGCATTAGATTTTGGTCATTTGTACCTCCCCGCACATTAATGTCAGAAACCGTTTCATCAATACTTTTAACACCAGGTAAGGCCTGCATGGACTGTAAGATATCTGGTTCTATAAGTCCGGGTAGCATTCCCAATTCTGCAGTATTTAAGGTTATACTCGCATCTGCTTGTTTAATAAGTCCAGAGGTTAAAAACTCGTAAACTACCACTTCATCCAGTATTTCTAGGTTTTGCGCCATTAATATATCAGGACAGTCAGCTTGGTCTGCAAGCTCTTCAACAGGAATATATTGTGTGATATAGCCCAAATAACGAACTTTAAGTGATGCTGTTCTCGGTATATCTTTAAGTGTAAAACTCCCATCGGTGTTGGTTATTTTGGCAACTTCACCCCCTAAAACTTCCACTGTGGCACCTGGAATGGTATTTTCAGCATAATTATCAAAGACATTAGCACAAATAGTCACCAAAGAGCTTTTGGTCAAAGTATAATAACGGTTGCTTAACTTTTCAATCTTAAGCTTAGTCTGACTTTCTAGCGCCGTTAAAATTGAGTTTAAATTATTAAAGTTGGGGACAGTAATAGCAACGCCACTTAAATCTTCATCTACAAATGAAAATTTAACGTCATATTTTTTTTCAAGCTGGGTTAAATAAGATTTTAGGGCAATGGTACTTTCTTCTTGTGCCAATGATGAAGTTGTCGACAGCAAAAAAAATATTCCTAAAACAAGTATTATGTACGAACTACGGAGTATCCTCGCCATAGAAAAGCACGTTTTCTCCTTCTAATTTATAACTAATCTTTGAAGGGGTACTTATACTTTCTAACGCAATTTTTATAGCTGTGTTGCTAAAGGTTCCAGTAAATAACTGATTAGTATCAACATTTTCTGTTTTAACCTTAACATTGTACTGCCTTTCAAACTCGGCAAGCACATATTTTAGAGGGATACTTTTAAAAGAACTCTCATTGTTTACCCAAGAAGGTTGTCCATTCTTTATGGCAGTATCATCCATAATTTTTCCATTAACGACTAGGAAAGAAGTTCCTGCTGGTAATTTCTGCTCTTTGTTTTTATATAGAACACTTACCAAGCCTTCATAGCAAGTAACCTCAAAAAAATCAGCTCTATTTTCAACATTAAATTGTGTTCCTAAAACGGATACCGTACCCGCTTCTGTTGAAACTGTGAATTTTTTTCCCTTGGCAACTTTAAAGAAAGCTTCACCAGTAAGTGCTACATTTCTTTCTTTGTCCCATTTCTTTTCGCTAAAAGAAATTTTGGAATCTGCATTAAGTATTATTTTAGAATTATCTGGTAATACAACTTTCGTTCTTTCTGCAAGCTGTGTACTGTAGGATTCATCCAGTGAATTCACAAAGAAATAAGAACCTGTAAGCAATATGACAATAACTGCAGCAACTCTTAAGAACGATTTGAAAGGGCGCAACGGCACTACCTTAACATCTTGGATGTCTTGTGCATTTTTAAAGTTTTCGTAAGCGCTATCCGCATCAAAATTTGGAGCTTCTAATTGTTTAGAAGCATTTAAAATTTTCATGTACGTAGCATACGCATCGGATTTCTTAAATTCCGACAACTCTGTTTCCGAAAGCTCATTGTTGAGCCATTTTGCTAAATAATTCTCTTGCATAACACTATGCTTTACATCTTTATAACAACCTACTTTTAAAAAACCCTACTCCTAAAAGTTTAAAAGTTGGATCTTATGGATTTAATAGCCTATTTCCTTTAACCTTTAACCCCTATATCCCATCAATCTTCTCTCGTAAGGACTTTAATGCCAAGTGCATTCTTTTTTCAATGGCTTTTATACTTACTCCTTCCATTTCAGCTATTTCGGCATATTTTTTTCCATCAATACGATTTAATAAAAAAGTGGTACGCTGATTTTCTGGCAAATCGTTTAATGCATTATCCAATTTCTGTTTAAACTGCTTTTCTTCTAAAATATATTCTGGAGATTCATTGGAAATAGCATTGGAATGCAAATCGGCATATTTTAAACGAACCTTTTCGGCCTTAATAACATTTAAGTATAAATTGTTAGCAACAGTATATAAATAGGACTTTGCTTTTTCTGGAGTAACCTTGGCACAATTCTCCCATAACTTTACAAAAGCCTCTTGTACAGCATCATTGGCCTTCTCTTCATTTCCAAACTTATAATATATATAGTTGAATATCGTTTTAGAATTAGCTTTAAAAACGGAGCCGAAGATTTGCTCCTCACAGACATTGCTCATTTAATAAGGTATAGCTTGACTAAACCAAAGATATTTTAAAAAAAATTAAAAACGAGGTAGGGTATTTTTAAGATGCGTTGTTTTACTACCAAATAAGCAATGAATAAATCCAAATCATTATGAAAAAGATAATCAAAAATTTAATGTATGCCGGGCTTTTTAGCATGGCTTTGATTTTTAACTCTTGTCAAGAAGAGTTTGAAGAAGTAAATGGCGGTACCGATGAATCAACCATTATGGCTAGTTCTAATACTGCGAATCTTATCAAAAATACATCTACTAAAGATGGTTCTTTTGATAATATTGTTGATGGTGCAAGTTGTTTTGCAATAAACTTCCCATATACGGTTGAGGTAGCTGGAATCCAGATTACTATAGATTCTATAGAAGACCTTCATACAATTGAGGAAATTTTTGATGAGTTTGATGATGATGAGGATATTTTGGAAATACTGTTTCCTATTACAATTACACTTGGTGACTTTACAGAAATCACTATTGAAAACAAAGAAGCGCTTCGTGAGTTAATTGCCGAATGTACAGAAGGTGATGATGATGATATTGAGTGTATCGATTTTGTTTACCCTATTACCTTATTCACTTTTGATGTTAATGAGCAAAGAACAGGAGAAGTGGTTATTAATAGTGATAAAGAACTTAGAAGATTTTTTGCTGGCCTTGAGGATGACGATTTAGTAAGTATAGATTTTCCTATTACACTTAAAAAGTTTGATGGTACAGAAATTATGGTCAATAGTAATGCTGAATTAGCAATGGCTTTAGAAGCTGCTAAGGATGAATGTGATGAGGATGATGACAATGATTTTAATGATGATGATTTCAGCAAAGAAAGACTAGATGCTTATCTAGTAGAATGTCCTTGGTTGGTTCGTGAAGTAAAAAGAGATGGTACCAATCAAACAGATCAATACTTTGAATATTTAATGAACTTTACCGAAGATGGAGCTGTTACTGTAAGAGATAGAGAGCAGAACATGCTTACGGGAACTTGGGAAACCAGTATGTCTGACCATGGTGTAGTATTAGATTTAGAGTTTGAAGTTCTTGTAGACTTTAATTTACAATGGTTAGTTTACGAAATTGGCGAAGGGAAAATTAAACTTTTCGGAGACGATAACAACAAAATTATCTTGAAGCAACTTTGTGAAAATGATGGTGATGGAGATGATAATCCAGATACACTAAGAGAGATTTTAAAAGAATGTGAGTGGATTATCAAAAAAGTGAAGAATGAGGGTGAAGAAATTGACAGGCTTTTAGGATATGAGTTTAACTTTATGGCTGAAGGTGTCGTAACATTAGGTAATGGAATTACAGTATCTGAAGGCACATGGGAAGTTGGTTTAAATGCTGAAATGAAACTTGCACTTCTAATTAGTTTTGGTGATGAGCAAGCAGTGAATTTTAATTGGCCGCTACGTGAACTTACTAACGAAAGATTGAAGTTTGAAATTGATGATACGGATTATGAATTAATCTTACAACGTGTTTGTGATGATAATGCTAACGATGGTGATGTAGCTGAAATTAGAAACATTATGTTAGGCGGTCAGTGGAATGTAGCTTCATATATCGAAGCTGATGTTGATATGACAGCTGAATATGAAGGAGTAGATTTTAGTTTTTCTAATATGCACCAAGTTGAATTGTCTGTAAATGATGACCCATTTTTAACAGGTCTTTGGAGAGTAATTAGAAATAAAGACCAAGAGTTAAAGTTTTATTTAAACTTTGATGAAGATGGTATCTACGGAGATTTAACGGATGACTGGAATATCGTTGAAGTAACCAATGATAGAATTGAATTAATGAGTGAAAGTGGAGATGGAACCGTAGAAGTTTTAGTATTCGAAAAAAGAGTATAACTTTTTTGCCCCACATCAATTAAAAAAAGGACAACTTGAAAAAGTTGTCCTTTTTCCTTTGGATTAATTCATCATAGACTTTGGCTACAAGTAATCCAACAGTTATTCTTAAATTTGTGCTTCTTCAAAAATGATGTAAGCTCATGTTCGATAATTTAAGCGAGAAATTAGACAAGGCGTTGCATGTTCTTAAGGGACATGGACAAATTACAGAGATTAATGTAGCAGAAACACTAAAAGAAGTCCGTAGGGCTTTATTAGATGCCGATGTCAATTTTAAAATAGCCAAAGAATTTACAACTGTTGTAAAAGAGAAGGCGATGGGTCAAAATGTTTTGACCAATCTACAGCCGGGCCAATTAATGGTTAAAATCGTTAAAGATGAATTAACGACATTAATGGGTGGCGATGCGGCAGAAATCAATTTAAAAGGCAGTCCATCTATTATTTTAATGTCTGGTTTACAAGGTTCTGGTAAAACTACATTCTCTGGTAAACTAGCTAATTATCTTAAAAACAAAAAAACCAAGAAACCATTATTGGTTGCGTGTGATGTATACCGCCCAGCTGCAATAGATCAATTGCATGTGGTTGGTGAACAAATTGGTGTAGAAGTATACTCCGACCGTGATAATAACGACCCAGTTGCCATTGCAAAAGCTGGTGTAAAACATGCTAAGGAGAATGGATGTAATGTAGTTATTATTGATACCGCTGGTCGTTTGGCGGTAGATGAGCAAATGATGGATGAAATTTCGAACATTCATAAAGCTATTACTCCTCAAGAAACTTTATTTGTTGTTGATTCAATGACAGGTCAAGATGCAGTCAATACTGCAAAAGCCTTTAATGATGTTCTAAATTTTGATGGGGTTATTTTAACCAAATTAGATGGTGATACTAGAGGTGGTGCGGCAATATCTATTAAATCCGTTGTAGATAAACCTATTAAGTTTATTGGTACTGGTGAGAAGATGGAAGCGATTGATGTTTTCTATCCATCGCGTATGGCAGACCGTATTCTTGGTATGGGTGATGTTGTATCGCTAGTAGAACGTGCACAAGAACAGTTTGATGAAGAACAAGCACGCAAGATTCAAAAGAAGATTGCAAAAAACCGTTTTGGTTTTGACGATTTCTTAAGCCAGATTCAGCAGATTAAGAAGATGGGTAATATGAAAGACCTTATGGGTATGATACCCGGAGCTGGGAAGGCTTTAAAAGGTCTAGATATAGATGACGACGCGTTTAAGCACATAGAAGCAATCATTCATTCTATGACTCCAGATGAGCGTTCAAATCCTTCAAAATTAAATTCAAGCAGAAAGAAACGTATTGCTGCGGGGAGCGGAAGAACAATACAAGATGTAAATCAGCTTTTAAAGCAGTTTAACCAAATGAGTAAGATGATGAAGATGATGCAAGGCGGTGGTGGCAAAAAGATGATGCAAATGATGCAGAATATGCGTTGATTGGGTAAGCATTAAGCAGTAAGCAGTAAGCAGTAAGCAAGAGCACTAAATAGTTAAAAGGAAACATGGAAATTCTCGACGGGAAAAAAGTATCAAATGATATCAAAAATGAAATTGCAGCAGAGGTTTCAAAAATGAAGGAGAATGGTGAAAAAGTACCGCATTTAGCTGCAATAATTGTGGGTAATGATGGTGCTAGTTTAACTTATGTGGGCAGCAAAGTTAGGGCATGCGAACGTATTGGTTTTGAATCCACTTTGGTTAAAATGCCCAGTACGACTTCTGAGCAAGAACTTTTGAAAAAAATTCATGAACTTAATACTAATGATGATATAGACGGCTTTATTGTTCAATTGCCTTTACCAGAACAAATAGATACTCAAGAAGTGTTAATGGCAGTACACCCAGATAAAGATGTAGATGGTTTTCATCCTACCAATTTTGGTAAAATGGCTTTAGATATGAGTACATTTATACCAGCTACACCTTTTGGTATTCTTGAGCTTTTAGAGCGTTATGGTGTTGAGACACAAGGGAAACATACAGTAGTCATTGGTAGAAGTCATATCGTTGGACGTCCTATGAGTATTCTTATGGGAAGAAAAGGGTTTCCAGGAAATTCTACAGTGACATTAACACATAGCCGCACCAAAAATATTAGTCAAATAACAACGCAAGCAGATATTATTATTTCTGCCTTAGGTGTGCCTGGTTTTTTAAAGGCAGAGATGGTAAAAGATGATGTGGTTGTTATTGATGTGGGTATCACTCGAGTTGCGGATGAATCTCGTGAACGAGGCTACTATATTACTGGTGATGTAGATTTTAAAAATGTAAGCAAGAAAGCTTCGTATATTACTCCTGTTCCAGGTGGTGTTGGTCCTATGACAATAGCTATGCTTCTTAAAAACACCTTGTTGGCAAGGGAACGTCATAGAACACGTAAGTAAAATTATAGGGTTTATTTTGGTTGTGTAAACAGGATTAAAAATTAGTATCTTTTAGTACTAATTCCAGCCAACCATGAAAACTCGATTTTTCCTATTATTTCTAACTGTTGCAATTTTAAATTCTTGTAATACGTCCCAAGAAACAAGTAATAGTATAACTGTTTCTTTTTTGGAAAGTGCAAGCGACAAAACTTTAGACGGTCGCCTATTATTAATGCTTTCTACTAACGATGAAAAAGAACCGCGATTTCAAATAAATTCTGGTTTAAATGCACAACTTGTTTTTGGAGTTGATGTCGAGGCTATGAAGGCTGGCGAAGAAATCAGTTTTGATAATTCCGTATTTGGATTCCCATATCCTAGTCTTGCAGCTGTTCCCCAAGGTGATTATTACGTACAAGCATTATTACATACCTATGAAACTTTCAATTTAGAAACGGGGCATATCGTAAAATTACCAATGGATAATGGAGAGGGGCAGCAATGGAATCGCTCACCGGGTAATTTATATAGTGAGCCGTTTAAGATTACGATTGGAAAAAATGGAATTCAAAATTTAAAAGTGGTAATGGATAAAGTGATTCCTCCAATTGAGGAGCCAGAAGATACCAAGTGGATTAAGCACATTAAAATAAAATCAGAAAAGCTTTCAAAGTTCTGGGGAAGGGATATGTATTTAGGAGCTCATATCTTATTACCAAAGGGTTTTGAGGAACATCCAGAGGCAAAATACCCACTAATGGTTTTTCAAGGACACTTCCCTTCCGATTTTGGTGGATTTAGAACGACACCGCCAGACCCTGATACAAAACCCGAATTTTCCTCTCGCTTTAATGTTGAAGGTTATAATATTATTCAACAACAAGAAGCTTACGATTTTTATAAAAGATGGAATGAGCCAGATTTTCCCCGCTTTTTAATTATTGAGATTCAGCATCCAACACCGTATTATGATGATTCCTATGCGGTTAATTCTGCCAGTCAAGGTCCTTACGGAGATGCAATTACCTATGAATTAATACCACATATTGAAAGAGAGTTTCGTGGAATGGGTGAGGGTTGGTCCAGGTTCTTATATGGCGGCTCTACGGGTGGATGGGAAGCTTTAGCAGTGCAAGTAAAATACCCCAAAGAATACAACGGTTGTTTTGCCGCATGCCCAGACCCTATAGATTTTAGGGCTTACTGTTTAACCAATATTTATGAAGATGAGAATGCCTATTACTACAAAAGTGAGAATAAGAAATTAAAAGTTCCAGCTAGAAGAGATTACTTAGGTCAAATAAGTTCCACGATAAAAGACGAAAATCACTTGGAACTGGTTTTAGGAACAAAATCAAGGTCGGGACAGCAATGGGATATTTGGGAAGCTACCTACTCCCCACAAAACAATGAAGGATATCCAGAGCGAATATGGGATAAGAAAACGGGTGACATTAATCCTAGGGTTGCTGAATATTGGAAAGAGAATTTTGATTTAAGGTATATTTTAGAGCGTGATTGGGATAAACTTGGGGATAATTTAAAGGGAAAAATACATATCTATTGCGGAGATATGGACAACTATTACTTGAACAACGCTGTTTATTTAATGGAAGACTTTTTAGAGCAAACTACGGACCCTTACTATGACGGCGAAGTACTATACGGAGATAGGGCAGAACACTGTTGGAATGGAGATCCAGAATTACCAAATCATATCACTAGAATGCGCTATAATAGTATGTACGTTCCAAAAATTATGAAACGGATTGCAGAAAGTGCTCCTGCAGGGGCAGACTTAACAAGTTGGAGGTATAAATAATTAAACAAGTGTAGCTTGCAAGAAAATTTATCAGTTCGAGTGAATTTCACTCGCTTTTGGAGTGAAATTAGTATCGCGAAACAAAATTTTCGAGGCTAAATACGTTCTCGATATAAAATTCTTTGAGAATTTCACTCGAACTGACATTAAATTACAAGCTTAAATTTATATAAGAAATAATTCTATTGAATGATGAATAGTAAGAGAAAACCAATAAGTAGCGTAGTATGCCTTTTCAGCTATATTATTTTAATTGTGAGTTTAGTATTTTCTTGTAAAAAAGAGAAAAAAGAGGTAGCTAAAATAGGTGCTAACACAGAAAAGCAAAGCGAATGGATTTATCTTTTTGATGGTGCTAGTACGGAAGGTTGGCGCGGTTATAATGGAAAAACTTTACCTCCTGGCTGGGTGGTAATAGATAGCACTTTAACCTTTAAAACGGAATTAGGTTTAGAACAAGATTATGAAGGAGGAAAAGATATTATGTACGCTGCAGAAGAGTTTGATAATTTTGAATTGTATTTAGAATGGAAATTACCAGAAGGAGGTAACAGTGGTATTTTTTATCATGTTAAAGAGGGATACGATGGTCCACCCGTAGTTTCACCAGAATATCAGTTGATTGATGATGAAGGCTATGCCAGAATACATGATTTGACCGAGTATAATTCTCAGTTTGGAGCCAAACACCCAGAACTGTTGCAGGACTGGCAGAAAACAGGTGCGGATTATGCCATGCACGTTGCCGATGAATCACAAAAAAAATTAAACCCCATCGGGGAATGGAATTCGTCAAAAATTATTTTTACCCCAGAAAAGGTCGAACATTGGCTTAATGGTGTTAAATTGTTGGAATTTCGACCCTGGTCTGAGGATTGGAAAAAAAGGAAAAACTCTGGAAAGTGGGACAACGCTCCCGATTACGGGAAATACAAAACAGGCTTTATTGCTTTGCAAGACCATGCAAGTCCTATTTGGTTTAAGAACATAAAAATTAAAAAGCTTTAATAATAATTCAAGATGAAAAAAAGAGAATTCTTAAAAAAATCTAGCTTATTAATGGCATCTTCTGCTGTAATTCCCTCCGTAGTATTTTCATGCAAAGCACAACAAATCAAAGTGTCGAATAAAATAAAAGAAAGAATACGAACCGCTCATATTGGCGTGGGAAATATGGGTGCCGAAGATTTACGAGATATTTCATCACATGCAAAAGTTGATGTGGTTGCACTTTGTGATGTGGATTCAAATATGTTGAAAGCTGCCGCTGAAAACCACCCCAAAGCAAGATTATATGCTGATTACCGTAAAATGCTAAGTGATATGGCAGACGAAATAGATGCAGTGATTGTTTCAACACCAGACCACACACACGCACCAGCTTCTATGATGGCAATGAAATTAAATAAACCTGTTTATTGCCAAAAACCGTTAACACACCATGTTTCTGAAGCCAGACAAATGCGGAAACTAGCCAAAGAGAAAAACTTAGTAACGCAAATGGGCATACAAGTGCATTCTTTTTACGATTATAAGCTAGCTACTCTATTGATCCAATCTGGGATTATTGGAAGAGTACATACAGTACACGCATGGTCTCCTAAAAATTGGGGTTATGATGGTCCTATGCCAGAAGGCAGCGATCCTATACCAGAAAATTTAGATTGGAACCTTTGGTTAGGTACCTCAGCTGAACGTTCCTATAAAAGTGAAATATACCATCCAGGCAATTGGAGGAAGTTAATGGACTATGGTTGTGGTACCTTAGGTGATATGGGAGTACATATTTTTGACACCCCTTATAATGCACTAGCGCTGGACGTGCCTAAAACCATAACCAATAACTGTAGACCACCAAATGGATATGGGTTCCCTGAAAATAATATAGTAACTTATGAATTTCCTGGAACAGAATATACGACCAAAGAATTTAAATGGGTTTGGTATGATGGTCCCGGAGCACCAAATAAAATTCATGAAGATTTAATACTGCCTAACTCTGCTTCTAATAAAGAAAATACTTCGGCAGATGAGCCCTCTATGGAAGATAAAATGTCTTTAGAAACAAAAGTGGCTGATGAAGGCAAGTTACCAGAGCAAGGAGCCATGTTTGTAGGAGAGAAAGGACGTTTATTATTGCCTCATTTTATGCAGTTGCCCAAGAAAATAGTAGATGGACAGTATGTGGATATCTCAGAAGAAATTGCTGTGCTTGAAAAAGCCAACAATATGGGTAAACCTATTCGCGATTACGCTTTAGAAGGTCCAAAACACTATCATCAATTTATAGACGCTTGTTTGGACAAAGATGAGGTTACAGCTCCATTTTCCTATGCGGCGAGATTAACTGAAACGATATTATTAGGTGTCATTGCAGGACGTTTTCCTAACCAAACGCTGCATTGGAATAATGAAACAGCTAAGTTTGATGAGGATGAGGCAAATCAATATTTAGACTCGCCTTATCGAGAATTTTAATCGCAGGGTGATAGCCAAAATTTTAATTCCCCGAGGCTTGCCTTAAAATGAGTTTGCTTTTTTCGGAAGCACACCTGAATCCTTGGCACGGAGTTATTTGAAATACTTTATTTCGCAAATAACTGAGACACATCTTTAAAAGCTTTGAACTCCAACGCATTGCCTGCTGGGTCTAGAAAAAACATGGTAGCTTGCTCGCCGGTTTCGCCTTTAAAACGAACATAAGGTTCTATTACAAAAGTCACCCCTTTGGTTTTCAATTCTTTTGAGAAAGACTCAAAAGTATCCCAAGGTAAAACTACGCCATAATGTGGTACAGGTACATTTTTACCATCTACGGCATTAGTATGTAATTCTTCCTCCTCGGATTTAGCCTTATAATGGATAACCAATTGATGCCCAAAAAGATTAAAATCTACCCAGTGGTCGCTGCTTCTGCCTTCTTCACAATTAAGAATTTCGCGATAAAACTGGCGACACTCCGCAAGGTTGTGAACAGGTATTGCTATATGAAAAGGAGTGACTTCGGTTGCCATTTGTAGTTGATTTTGGTTATGTGTTCTAATTTCAAAACTATTCCTTATTGTCAGTTCGAGTGATTTTTGATAAAAAATAGTATCGAGAACTAATTTAGAGATAAAAATCCCTATTCTCAGCACAAATTTTACATTAAAAAACTGTGAAATTTACTCGAATTGATGAGATTACAAAAAGTCATATCAGCTAATTACGGTCTATAAAATAGCAATTTGACTACGATCTTAAAAACTCAATAATTTCATTATTCACCTCTTCTTGATGCATGGAGTGGCCAAATCCTGTTGTGGTCACTAATTTGCTATTTTTCCAGTTTTCATGAACTTTTATAGAGGCTTCGTAAGGTACTTGTGCGTCTTGCATATCATGAATAAGTAAACCTTCTTTATGATTATTGGATACAAAAATGGCACTAGAAAATTCATGAAAATTAAACCCTAGCCATTCTTTTAATCTTTTGTTCATGGCATTTTTGACTTTATCATTAAACCTTAGAAGATTTTGATAATGATCCATGAATTGTGAAAACTCGGAAGGAGCGCCAATGGTTACTATTTTCTTTACAGATGATTCAGGATTTACATAGTGGTCATATAAGGTGGTCATTCCGCCAACGGAATGTGCAATGATGTATTTTGGCTGATGTTTGTCCATTACAAACCGAGAAGATATGGAATACAAAGGAACGTGTAATCTATCTCCTGAGGAATTGCCATGGGCAGGCGCATCAAAAGCAATGATATTATAATCTTTTTTCTTGAGTTTTTCAATCAGATTTCTCCATCTAAATGTATTACTCTCCCAGCCATGTAATAACAAGATAGTTTCTCCATTACCTGGCCAATTATAGGTTTGTACTTTATGGTCTCCAATAGTTTCAAGAGTAAGTTTTGCTTTGTCTAAAAATGTTGCCTGTATAGGTTTTACGCGCCCTTTTCTTATGGTACAAAAGATGTCAAAAGCTTTTGTTGCTGTTCGCTCGGGGTTAAGGATAACCGTTAAATTAAAAAGCTTCCCGTAAAAAAGAGGAATCAATTCGGTTAATAGTTTTTTCATATGGTTACTTTTTGTAACTTACTCTTTTAAAGAAACTAAAAATACATATTCCTTTGGTAAGAAAAAAGAGGTCTCTATGTGTTAACTAAGTGTATTTATGGAAACTATTGCTGAAAATCAGAAGGTTAGGACTATAAAAAAAATTGAAAAAATGTTTGGGCACATAGATTATAAAAACCCGCCTGAACTTTGCCCGGTTAGAGATGTAATGTCTGTAGCTTCGGATCAATGGAGTACATTAATTATTCTGTGGTTGGGTTATTTTCAAACACTTCGGTTTAATAAGCTTAAGAAATATGTTTATGGTATCTCTAATAAAGTGTTGAGTCAGCGTTTAAAAGTTTTAGAAGCAGATGGATACATTTCTAGAAAGGCCTATCCAGAAGTGCCTATTCGGGTAGAATATACTTTGACCGACTTTGGGCAATCCTATGTAGAACGATTGTTAGAACTTACCGAATGGATGCAAAAAAATAGTCCAAAAGTATTGGCGAATAGGGAGAAGTACGGTTTAGTTTAGTTTTTTCTCGAAAGTATTTAGTCGTCTTTTTTAACTAATGATTTCTTTCCATCGGTACAATCTATTTTCCAAAATGGAAATACTACCGATTCGGTGGTATCTACCCATTCTCCAACCCATTTATAACCGTTTTCGTTAATGTCATAGAAGGTAAGTCTAGAATACCCATCAGTACCATTAGGAGCTTTCTGATCTTTGTATAAAATCATTTTACCTTCTTCATTTTTAACCCCTTTCCAAGTACTCAATTTAGGTGTTGGAGCTGCTGTACTATAGTAATGGACAAACCATTTGGTACTATCAGCTATAAATTGACGAATACTTCCAGAATGTCTACCATCAGCTTTAACTGTCTCGTCTTGGACTGCCATACCATTCATAATATATTTAAATCGCCATTGCATATCCACGGGTTCAGCCCATGTTTGGTCTGGTTTCCGTGATTGTGATTTACAGTCGCATTCTCCAATTAAAGGCGCATAATCTAATAATTCTTTTGGCGCTTCAGGATTTGGTTGGCCAAAAGGGTTATTACTAGAAGGTTCGTAATCATATTGGGCTAACATAAGCACCGGTAAGAATAGCGCTAGGAAAAGATAATTTGTTTTCATTATTGGTGGTTTTACCACAAATTATCGAAAAAGGATTTTTGTTTGTTATTGATTAGGAATAAATTAACTAAGAAAAGCTACTCCCTATTTACAGTTTCTATACTGAATGCAGGAGTACAAATTGCCAAATATTCACATTCTTCTTCAAATGGATTAGAATATTGCACCCTAGTATTTCTCATAATTTTTATGGATTCCCCTTCGCCCAGTATTACTTTTTCATCGTTTATAATAAACTGCTTTTTACCGCTTATGATAAAAGTGAATTCGTCAAATTCTGGTGTTTGATAAGGTTCACTCCATCCAGGAGGAGCTTTCATATGGGCAATGCTAATAGCACTATTACTATCTGTAGCTAGACCAAAATGCTCTGCTATGTATTTACCATCATTGGTAGGAACAACAAAAGGAGTTTTTTGAATTTGATAGTTATCCTGCATAATACTCCAAACCTTAATTCCAGCCTATCATAAGGTATTTTACTTCCGCATCTCCAGGGATTTGAACCTCTTCAATTGTATTAACACCAAACCTAAGATTAGCGGGTAATTCTTGTTTATCTATGGTAAAATACATATCAGTTTCCTTAACAAAAATCACAACACTATTTAGCGTAGTTATAATTTTTTTGATAGTGTAGTTATCTTGTATGTCTTTAAACGTGCTATTGAGACCAATGCCATTCTCTGCAGTGAAACGAGGGTCAAAAACTCGAATATTCTCTATAACAGGAATACTGTCTTCACTTGGGGTAAGGGTTAGAAGGTGTTTTCCACCTTTTTCAAAAATCTTCACTTTTTGATAAGCCGGTCCTAGTTTAGAATTAAAAGTATCTTTTACGATAGAGTCATCTGCGTATATAAGTTCTAAATCTCTGGCCAAGCTAATTTTATCTAGCTTACCGATACTTTCATTTGTAATTAAAAATGTAATGTCTTTTTCTTTGCAGGAAGAAAAAAGCAGCATAAATAGACCAAGCAGTAAAAATAATTTCTTCATTGAACTCAATTTAAGATTTTGGAATGTTTAACGAATCATTTTTTTCATTACACCAAGTACTCCTCTTATGAAAGTAGCACTGGTTAAAACTTTCACTACAGGATTCATTCGCGTGCTTTTTCGTCTAGAAGAAGTTTTTCTTGCCGCTGGTTTTGCCTTTTCCTTCTCAGCTTCTTTTTCCGCTTTTTCTATTTTTTCATTTAGAATTTCATATGCACTTTCTCTGTCAATTTCGTCATTGTATTTTTTAACAAGTTTAGACTGTTTTATAACAGATTTAAGTTCTGTATCTGTAAGTACATCCATTCTACTCATAGGTGCTCTAAGCATAGTCGCAGCAAGGGGAGTAGGGCGGCCTTTTTCATCTAATGCAGATATTAGAGCTTCTCCAATACCTAATGAGGTTAAAATCTCTTTGGTATCGTAAAATTCGGAATCTGGATAATTTTCAGCAGTTAACTTAATAGCCTTTCTATCTTTTGCAGTAAAAGCGCGTAGTGCATGTTGAACTTTTAATCCTAACTGTGATAAAACAGCGTCGGGTACATCAGTTGGATTCTGAGTAACAAAATATAAGCCAATACCTTTTGAACGAATCAATTTGACAATACTTTCAATTTGATCTAATAATGCTTTGGAAGCTTCCTTAAAGATTAAATGCGCTTCGTCTATAAATAGAATTAGTTCTGGTCTATCGCTATCACCTTGCTCAGGAAAAGTTGCGTAAATCTCAGCTAATAGACTAAGCATGAATGTAGAAAAAAGCTTGGGTTTATCTTGAATATCTGTAAGTCTAATAATATTTATAAAACCTCTTCCATTTTCATCAATTCTTGTTAAATCATCAACTTCAAAGGATTTTTCTCCAAAGAAAAGGTCGGCACCTTGCTGTTCTAATTCTATTATTTTTCTGAGAATGGTTCCAGTAGAACTGGTAGACATTCTTCCATATTCTTTTTGGAATTCTTTTTTACCTTCTCCAGTGGCATATTGTAAGACCTTTTTAAAATCTTTTAAGTCTAACAAGGGTAACTTATTGTCGTCACAATATTTAAAAACAACAGCTACAATACCTTCCTGCGTAACGGTTAAGTCTAAAATTCTTGAGAGAAGAATAGGGCCAAATTCCGATACAGTTGCTCTAAGGCGAACACCGTTTTGTTCAGACAATGATAGTATTTCTACAGGAAAACCCTTAGCATCAAAAGGAAGCCCAATAGCTTCATGACGTTCATCAATTTTTGGATGTCCAGGACTGGGTTGAGCAATACCACTTAAATCTCCTTTTAAATCCATTAGTAAAACAGGAATACCTTTGTCTGAAAGGTTTTCCGCAATTACTTGCAACGTTTTTGTTTTACCCGTACCAGTAGCACCAGCTATTAATCCGTGCCTATTTAAGGTTTTAAGCGGAATCTTTACAAAAGCTTTATTTACGGTTTCACCATCTACCATACCAGCACCCATGGTAAGATAATCTCCTTTTGTAGTATACCCTTTTTCTATATGTGCAAAGAATTTTTCTTTGTTGCTCATTGCATTCAATTTCCGATAAAAATAGGGTAATTTTAACCAATTCTAAAAATCGTATTATGAAACTAACACGTTCATTTCTTTTAGTTGTAATTAGTTTGGGAATGTTTGTAAATGCTCAAGCCCAAGAAGAAACGGAAATCATTTTTCATAAACCTGCTAATCCTGATAGAGTAAAAGCGCCATTTAGCGAAGCCGTGCAAGCCGGAAATCTCTTTTTTCTTGCTGGGCAGATAGGTATAGATAGATCCGTAGGTAAATTGGCTGAGAATGGAATACAAGGAGAGACAGAACAAGCTATAAAGAACATTAAGGGAGTTTTAGAGCATCATGGTTTAACCCTGGATAATGTTGTGAAGTGCACTGTAATTTTGAGTGACATTAATGATTTTAGGGCTTTTAACGAAGTATACGTTAAATACTTTACCAAGAAACCAGCGCGTACTACATATGCGGCAGCTGGATTAGCCGTTGGAGCAAAGATTGAAATTGATGTGATTGCCGTTAAGTAATACTATCTTTGCATAATGGTTTTACAAGATGTTATGCATTTGGTTGATAAGGGAGAAATGCTCCCTTTAATGGAGGAGTTTTATACGATACAAGGCGAAGGTTTTCATAAAGGAACTGCGGCATATTTTGTTCGTATTGGAGGTTGCGATGTAGGTTGCCATTGGTGTGATGTTAAAGAGAGTTGGAATGCTGAGACACATCCACCTACTGGGATAACACAGCTAGTTTCAAATGCTGCAAAATACTCAGATACTATAGTAGTGACAGGAGGGGAGCCCTTAACGTGGAATATGAATCCACTTACTTTAGCATTAAAAGAAAAGGACCTAAAAACCCATATAGAAACTTCTGGAGCTTACGAGTTAACAGGTGTTTGGGATTGGATTTGCCTTTCCCCAAAAAAGAATAAGCTTCCGGTAGGCGTTATTTATGAAAAAGCTCACGAGTTAAAAGTTATTGTATATAATAAACACGACCTAGTCTTTGCCGAAGAACAAGCTGAAAAAGTAAATGCTGATTGCATATTATACTTACAACCAGAATGGAGTGTGCGAGAAAAGGTAACCCCGCTTATTGTTGATTATGTAATGGAAAACCCTAAGTGGAAGGTTTCGTTACAGACTCATAAATACTTGAATATTCCCTAGCTACTAGTATTTGGTCTACCACCGTTAGTTTCCAAATCTAGTTGACATTCTGCATCTAAATCTGGTGGTGCAGCAAGACCTCTAGATACTGAGGATTCCATTTGTTTTAGCAGTCCTAAACCATCTAAGGTACAAGAAGAGTGTAATTCACCTGCTTTCCTTGATGCTATACTGGACTTATTTGTTCCACCAAATTCTAGTTCAGCACGCATTAAGCATGGGTTAACATTGCAATGATTTTCCGCATCTGCATCTTCGTGGTTGTTAACAGCTGGCGTACCAAGATTTACTAAGCCCAACAAATGCCCAAATTCATGATTCAGTGTGGCACTTTCCACATCCGCATTAGTTATGGAAGAACTTCTACCAGCTAATGTTCGAATAGTTTCTTCATAAACAACCATGGATGTGTTTCTATATACTGCGCCTAAGGTTACCAGGCCTTCATCTAAATCATCTCCCTCAGATGGAGCATCCGCAAAATAAATATAGATGCCTAACGTGGTACCCTCATTGTATACTGTTCTATTTTCTATTTCTAAATCAGATATTTCCTGTAATGTTAAATCTTCTTCGTTAGGAGTTTCTAAAGCTGTAAAAACTAATTCAATATTTTCTTTAAAAGTAAACTGTTGCAAAAAATCCTGAAATTCATTCATTGCCTCATCCGTTGGTCGAAAGTTTCTTTGGCTTTGGACATATGCAATCTGTATGCGAAGTCTATCGAAATTTGTATTAGCTAAAATATCATTTGCAGATGAACCAGTAGCTTGGAAATTGGCAGGAAACAATTGTTGCGGATTTTCAGGAACTCCCCCAGTTTCATCATCAGTCATTGGTGTGTTATCTGAAGAACTTTTTGAGCACGCTAAAAAGACGACAAGAAATAAGGAAAGAAGAAGTATTACTGATTTTTTCATAGCTTTTTATTTGTTATTATAGAACGCGCATTTACAATATCTATTATGATTTTAATGTAAGTCTTGCTAAATAGTCGTAATGTTTACCTTCGCTTACAAGTTCACACTTTAAATTGTTAGCCTCACAGGCATTCCTCAAGGCATTGTAATCTAGATACAACCATCCAAAAGGCTTACTTTTTCTATTTTTATATTGCATAGTAAACTCTACTTCGCCATAGTAATTTATGCTTTCAGGAATCCAATATCCCCCATCTTCGTCTTCATCATACATATAGATAATGTCGCTTGAATCCAATAAGATTTGACCTGAAGGTTTTAGAATAGATTTAAAATGTTTTAAATAACCATTTAAATTCTTCAATTTTTCAACAATACCTATTCCATTCATCAATAATAATAGTGTATCAAATTCTGTTCCAGAATAATCTAAGATGTTACTATGGGTGGTTTTTTTAACCCCTCTTAGTTTACAAGTTTCTATTGCACCTAATGATATATCTAAAGCACAAACTCTATGACCTTTGCCTTGTAGATATAAACTGTGACTTCCTGCTCCGGCACCTATATCCAAAATACTTCCTTTGCAAAGCTCTAATGCTTTTTTCTCAAGCAAAGGCATCTTCTTATAAGTGCGAAATAGATGAGGTAGTGGAATACTATCTTCCTCATCTAAAGAAGAGCATGTTTTAATATCCTCAGTATATGCTCCTTTTTGATAATCTAAAAGTGCTTGTCCAAAAACGTCCAATCCGTAATTATTTGTATTTTGAACCAAAGTTGCTTTTTTATTTTATTATGAGATGCCTTAACACTATTATTTTTTCGATACTATTTCTTGCTACAATACCATTATTGGCGCAAGATTCTAGTTTGATTCCCAAAGTTTCTAGCTACTTAGAAAGTAATGGAACTATAAAGCAATACAAAAATGCCTATAGGGAACTTTTAAATCTAATGGAAAAACAGTTCCCAAAATCGGATAGGAATAGTAACGGATGGTTATATCTTGAACGCAATGAAACAAAAGCATTAACTGAGATTAATGATTTGCTTGTTCCTATTTATATTAAGCATTTTAATGAACAAGATATTGATAAAATGCAGGCTTTTTATACAAGTAGTTCTGGACAACAACTGGTGAAAGATAGAACTAAACTAACGGATGCTCAGCGTAAAGAAGTAGATGCCTTCTTTGGTTCAAAAGTAGGTCTAAAGATTAAAACTAAACAGCAAATACTTTCTGAAGAGATTGCTGGAGTTTCTGAATATTGGAGTAAAGATTTATACCAAACAGCCGTTTTACTTTTAAAAGAAGAATGAAAGAAATCCTAGAACAACTGCCTAATAAAGCTGCTGAGAAAAATTTAGAGAACAAAAAGTTCTTTTCTAAACTAAGAAAGAGGACACCAAAGAATTTAGACTATCTAATGCAAGAGTTGCATGAGGAAGAGTTTAAGAAAACCGATTGTCTGACTTGCGCCAATTGCTGTAAAACTACAGGACCGCTTTTTACAAATGCTGATATTGAGCGCATAGCTAAATTTTTTAGAATGAAAGCTTCAGATTTTATAAGTCAATATTTAAGATTGGATGAAGAGAATGATTATGTTTTGCAACAAGTACCTTGTACTTTTCTAGGAGCAGATAATTACTGTTCTATTTATGATGTAAGACCTAAAGCATGTAAGGAATTTCCACACACAAATCGAAAAAAGTTTCAACAGATAAGTAAGCTAACCTTAAAGAATGTTGCTATTTGCCCAGCGGCATTCAATATAGTTGAGGAAATGAAAAAACGTATATAAGATTTAGTGTTTTATTATATTTGATTTATGGAACAACTAATAACGTACTTCGAAAGCATACCTGCTTTACACCGCAGTTTAATTCTGGTTGGTGGAATAACATTTTTTTGGATTCTGGAGGGAATAGTTCCACTGTTTAGCGTCAAATACAAGAAATGGCGTCACGCATTGCCCAATTTGTTTTTTACCTTAACAACGATTATTGTCAATTTCCCACTAGCTTTTTTGCTACTAAAGACATCTGATTGGACAATTGAAAACAAATTTGGAATTATCAATTGGCTGCCAGAAATGCCTTTATGGCTATATGTTCTATTGGGGCTTATGCTTCTAGATTTAATTGGAGCTTATACAGCTCATTTAGTAGAACATAAGGTAAAACCGTTGTGGATGGTACATTTAGTACACCATTCAGACCATAATGTGGATACCACAACTGCCAATAGGCATCACCCTTTAGAAAGTTTGATAAGATATACATTTACCTTAATAGGTGTTTTTATAGTTGGCGCTCCTATAGGTATTATTATGTTGTACCAAAGTATTTCTGTAGTACTCTCCCAATTTAATCATGCCAATATAAGATTGCATAGAAAAATAGACAACGCACTTAGCTGGGTAATTGTTTCACCAGATATGCATAAAGTGCATCATCATTTTGTGTTACCTTACACAGATTCTAATTACGGAAATATTTTCTCTATTTGGGATAGACTTTTTGGTACGTATATGAAGCTAGACCCGGATAAAATTACTTACGGTGTGGATACTTTTCCTGACGAAAAAGAAAATAGCAGTATTATGGGCTTATTAAAACAGCCGTTTCATAAGTATAGAAAACCCACTACTGGTCAATCGTAGATTAGATACTTTGACCTTATTTTCTTGAAACGTATAATATCTTTTTGCCAGGTTTGCCTTATTTCTTTTTGAGAAAGTCCCGCTTCAATTTGTTGCTGTAATTTTTCTGTTCCCGCATGTTTGGTAAAACCATCAGTATTAAAAAACTTGGATTTAGCAATGCAATTCTGATATGCTTTTATAAGCCATTCTAGTGAAACGGAGTTCATTTGTGAATTATCGGAAATATCTTCACCAAAGCAAACCTTACCATCCTCTTTAGGGTATTTTGAACCAAAATTTGGTTTTGGAACATAGTTGAACTTAAAATAAGTACTATCTAAAAATGATGCGCCATAACGTTGAAATTGAAACTCCGTTCCGCGACCTGCGTTAACATTTGTACCTTCAAAAAGACCTAAACTAGGATATAAATTAATGGATTTGTTATTAGGTAAATTAGGCGAAGGCCTTATGGGTAATGAATACGTATTAGAGTGATTCCAATTTTCAAGTTCCATTACGGTTAAATCCGCCTTTAATTTCTTAGCCAACCAGCCTTCTTCGTTAATCATTTTAGCATACTCACCAATAGTCATACCATAGACTAAAGGAATTTTATTCATACCTAAAAAATTGGTATGGGTTGCTTCCATTGTCGGACCATCAATATAATGTCCATTAGGATTGGGTCTATCTAACACCAAAACTGGAATGCTGCTTTCCGCACACGCTTCCATTACCAATTGTAAAGTAGCGATATAGGTATAAAAACGAACGCCAACATCTTGAATGTCAAACACAACTAGATCAATACCTTCTAATTGTTTTGATGTAGGTTTTCTATTTTTTCCATGAAGTGATATTAAAGGCAATTGTGTTTTGGAGTCTAGGTCATCTTTTACAAATTCTCCAGCGTCTGCTTTTCCTCTAAAACCATGCTCTGGCGCAAAAACTTTTTTAATGTTAATATTTAAAGAAAGCAAAGAATCAACCAAATGTGTATATCCTTTTTCATTAAAAATTACAGAAGTTTGATTAGCAACTACCGCTATTTTTTTATTTTCCAGTTTAGGTAAGTAGGCTGCTACCCTGTTGGCTGCGACAACAACTTCCTGTTTTTTTGAAATGACAATAGATGATTCTTCTGTAGTCACTTGTTCTTTTTTTTGTGCACAAGCAGAGAAAAGGATAAACAACAATAAAAATGTACTTTTGAATCCAGAAAAGATAGGCATCAGTTGAATTTAGAATTATTTATAGCCAAACGCCTGATTACAGGGAAGGAACATAAAATTAGTATTTCCGCCCCGATAATAAAAATCGCCATAGCTGCTATTGCAATTGGTGTGGTAATGATGTTGATTGCTATTGCTTCTACTGCAGGACTTCAATTGAAAATAAGGGAAAAGGTTTCTGCCTTTAATGGTCATATACAAATCTATAATTACGACAATAATAGCTCAGATATTTCTGTAGTTCCAGTTTCTCTAGAACAAGATTTTTATCCAGAATTTAAGAATGTTGACGGTATTTCGCACGTTCAAGCTGTTGCTACAAAAGGGGGGATTATAAGAACAGAAGATACTTTTGAGGGAATGTTGGCCAAAGGAGTTGGTAAAGATTATAACTGGACAACCTTTAAAGAGTATTTAATAAAAGGAAGGTTGCCAGATTTTTCAGCAGAACTAAATAATGAAGTTCTCATCTCTAGAATTAAAGCGAATCTGTTGAATTTAGAAGTTGGAGATTCTTTTTTTGCAATTTTCTTAAAAGATAATGATGCCTCTAAACCGCCAAACAATCGAAAATTTGAAATTGTTGGAATTTATGATAGCGGATTTGAAGAATTGGATAGAGATAATATTTTTATTGATATCCGACATATACAGCGAATGAATAAATGGTCTGCAAATGAGATAGGCAATTTTGAGGTTTTTATAGCGGATTTTGACCAAATTGAAGAAAAAAGCAACGAGATTTATGGAGCCGTACTATCAACATTAGACACCCAAAATATAAGGAAGAAGTATTACAAAATCTTCGAATGGATTGGCCTTTTCGACTTTAATACGGCTTTAATTATAGGTATTATGATTATTGTTGGAGGTATTAATATGATTACCGCATTGTTGGTACTGATTTTAGAGCGAACCCGAATGATAGGAGTTTTAAAAGCTCTAGGAGCAGCCAATTGGACTGTTAGAAAGGTCTTTCTTTATAATGCAGCTTACTTAATCTTCTTAGGATTATTTTGGGGCAACCTAATTGGTTTAGGGATAATCTTTTTACAGCAAAAATTTCGTTTTCTAAAATTCCCTAATCCAGAAGAGTATTATATGGAGTATATCCCAATGGATATTAGTTTTACCACCATTTTCGCCCTTAATATTGGTGTTATGCTATTGTGTCTTCTTATGCTATTAATCCCTTCGTACGCTATTACAAGAATATCTCCTGTGAAGGCTATTAAATTTGAATAAGCGTTTGGAATTTAATTTCATAATCGTCCTTTAAACTTTTCTTATTACCTAGTCAAAAAGCTACCTTTGCAGCAATTATGGACTACGCAGAAAATATACTTGAAACTATTGGTCAAACCCCATTAGTAAAGCTGAATAAACTAACAGCAGAACTACCTTGTTTGGTATTAGCAAAATATGAAACTTTTAACCCCGGGAATTCTGTTAAGGACAGAATGGCGCTACAAATGGTGGAGGATGCAGAAGCTACAGGTATCTTAAAACCTGGAGGAACCATCATAGAAGGTACATCGGGCAATACGGGTATGGGATTGGCTTTAGCAGCCGTGGTAAAGGGATATAAAATGATTTGCGTTATCAGTGATAAACAGTCAAAAGAGAAAATAGATATTCTAAAAGCAGTTGGGAGTGAGGTTCACGTATGCCCCACTGATGTAGCTCCAGAAGACCCACTTAGTTATTATTCTACAGCAAAAAGATTGTCTCAAGAAATTCCAAATTCCTGGTATGTAAATCAATATGACAATCCTAGTAATGCTAAAGCACATTACTTAAGTACCGGTCCAGAAATATGGGAGCAAACAGATGGTAAAGTAACTCATTTTGTTGTTGGTGTTGGAACAGGAGGAACAATCTCTGGAGTGGGTAAATATCTTAAAGAACATAATCCAGATGTTAAGGTATGGGGTATAGATACTTATGGTTCCGTGTTTAAAAAGTATCACGAAACTGGCATTTTTGATGAGAACGAAATCTACCCATACGTAACTGAAGGTATTGGAGAGGACATTTTACCAGAAAATGTTGATTTTGATATTATAGACGGATTTACAAAGGTTACAGATAAGGATGCAGCGGTTTATACTCAAAAACTAGCAAAAGAGGAAGGAATGTTTCTGGGTAATTCCGCTGGGGCAGCAATAAAAGGGTTATTACAGCTTAAAGCGCATTTTACGAAAGAGGATGTGGTTGTAGTCTTATTTCATGATCATGGAAGCCGCTATGTAGGCAAAATGTTTAATGATGATTGGATGAAGAAGATGGGCTACATCGAATAGATTTGGTAAATTGTATAGCTAAATAGCTCATATGATAATTCTTTCTAAAAAAGCGCAAATCAAAACCCTTGGTTTGTGGGTATTCTTATTTCTTATTTTATCCTGTAATAGTGATAATACGGTTGGAGCAACCGATGATGAAGTCGGTGAAGAAGAGCAGGAAAATCCTATTTCATTAGAAGACCGTCTGCCGCAAGTGTTTGTTGATACTAAAGGAGGTACAATTGTTGATGAACCAAAAATAAGTTCAGACGCTGTTTTGGTTATTGCAGGAGATACTATTTACAATGGCAACTTAGGAATTGAATTTAGAGGTGCAACATCACAACTATTATTTCCAAAAAAGTCTTACGGTCTAGAAACCTGGGATGAAAATGATGAAGATATTAATGTATCACTTTTTGGACTTCCAGAGGAAGAAGATTGGATTCTTTATGGTCCCTATAGCGATAAAAGCTTAATGCGTAATATTTTAATTTATGACCTCTCTAGGGATATAGGTCAATATGCAAGCCGAAGCCTTTTTGTTGATTTAACCATAAATGAAGTCTATCAAGGTGTTTATGTCTTCATGGAAAAATTAAAAAGAGATGGGGAACGGATTGCTATTAACAAGCTTAAAGATGATGAAAACTCGGGCGAAGATCTTACTGGAGGATATATTCTAAAGATTGATAAAACAGCCGGAAACAATTTAGGAGAGGGCTACAATGATTTAAATTCATTTGTTTCAGCATATGACCCACCAAATGCTTCTGCGGAGCAAAAAATATATTTTTTATATGAATACCCAGATGCAGAGGATATAACCATTGAACAAAAAGCATATATTTCAACGTATATGGCAGATTTTGAAAATTCACTGGCTTCAGATGATTTTTTGGATGCAAATTTGGGTTATTCTAATTTTATAGATACTGAGAGTTTTATAGATTTTTTCTTATTAAATGAATTGGCAAATAACGTAGATGGTTATCGCCTGAGCACGTTTATGTCTAAGGACAAAAATGAAAAACTAAAAATGGGCCCCATTTGGGACTTTAATCTTGCCTTTGGGAATGCAGATTATTGTGGCGGCGGCAGTACAAATGTTTGGGCCTATAAATTTAATGATCGTTGCCCAGATGATTTTTGGCTAGTACCTTTTTGGTGGGAAAGACTGCTGCAGGACCCAGCTTTTGTGGCTCAATTAAAAGAACGTTGGATAATTTTAAGAGGGAATGCGTTGTCAAATGCTGCTATTATGAGTCGTATAGATGCTTATCTTTTACAATTGAATGAATCGGGTTCTAAAACACAAAACTTTGAAACTTGGCCGGTAATAGGCACTTATGTTTGGCCAAATAATTTTGTAGGTGCAACTTATGAAGAAGAATTAGCGTATTTAACCAATTGGATAGAAAACCGATTAACGTGGTTAGATTCCGAAATCAATCAGTTGTAAATGATGCATAAATTAGTGTGTGATTGGAAGCAATATTTTTTTACGCTAGGAAAATTAAAATGCTATTATAACACAGATCAAATGAATTCTAATTTATAGATAGATATATGAGCAGCATTATAGCGCTTAAATTAGAGAACAAATCTGTTCGAATTGAGGAAGGAGAGTTGGTAGGTTTTAGTGTTGAAGGTCATGAGTATATTCATCAGAAAGGAAGTCCCGGATGGAGCTCTTCAGACACAGAAATGTTTCCGATTATTGGTCCTGTAAATGAATCTGGTTTTAAAGTGAAAACTCCAAGAGGTATTGCTGTTCAAGATCAGCATGGGCACCTAAGACAAATGGAATATAAACTAGTTTCAAATAATCATACAAAAGCCGTATTTAGAAAATCTTATAAGGCAGGAACTCAAATAAAGAATTCGAAATTTCCAAAGAAGTCTACCGCGGAATGGATGGATTGGCCCTATAGTTTTGAATTTGAAAAATCATATAACTTAACCACACTTGGTTTAGAGATGGAGTTTGTAATCTCTGGAGATAAGGGAATGCCATTTATGTTAGGGTATCATCCAGCATTTAAGCTTTATACAAGTGAGCCAATAATAGAAACTGGTACAACAAAAATATCCTTAGGTGAAGTTTTAGCGGTTGGTAGTAGAGCTTTACAAGTTACAGATTGCGAATCCATTACCTTAAAAGACGAAAAAGAGATTGCAATTAAAACAGAAGGTTTTGGCCATTTTATGTGTTGGACAGAAGTTACCAATATGGTTTGTATAGAACCAATTTCATTCTATCCCTATGCAGTTGCTCAAGAAAATTTGCATGCTGGTTTCCAATTACTAGATGATAAAGCAAAATTCAAAGTTCTTCTAGCACCTAAAGGATAATTATTAAAGGGATATTGGTAGTTTATCTATTTCTCTTTTTAGCGCACTTTTAATTATACTTTCCGTTTCAATAGTATGTTTTTGAGGAATAAGAAAGGCTTCCAGAGATTCAAAAGAAGAAATCTCTGTATCATTTTCTACGAATCCGTAGCCCATATACGTTCCATCTTTAATTAATACAAATGCTTTTTCATTTAGATTTCTGCCCTTTCTTTCGAGGATAACATTCTCTGCACTCTTTTTTACACTTGTAATTGCGTTTTTCACTTTTAGATTGTAAGCTTCGATAGTTTCTTTATTGCAACATACACCATCACATTTTAAAATTTCATAATGAGAACAAGGACCGTTCGTACTTTGTAAATGACAATATTTTGGGCATAACGAAAATGCTTTGCACATTTCTTCAAGATATGCCCTACAGTCAGTTTTATTATTTAATATCAATATTGGATTAAAGCTATTTTTTAGGGTATTATATGCTAAATGAAGAATTCCACTTCTATCCTCATAACTAAATATGGCATATTGCGTGACATTTCTTTTTTGTGCTCTATTAAACTTAGGAAAATGAGCTTTAATAGCCGCAGACTCCATTAAAAGAGCGATAAGTTCACTTCCAGAAAGTTCGTAGTCTACTTTACTAATCTCATTACATAAAAGTAACTCATGATTACTTTTTGTATAAAAATGCCCCAATACTCTTTTTTTAATGTTGATGGCCTTACCTACATAAATAATCTTGCCTGTACTATTTCTAAAATAATAGATTCCAGGTTTGGTAGGTAGTTCATCAATATTTTCTCTGGAAACTAAAGGGGGAAGTGTGGCTTCTTGGCTCCTAGCATTTAAAAAGCTAGTGATAGTGCCTTTAGAATTTTCAGTTTGGAGTAGTTTTTTAAACAATAGCACTGTTGCATGAGCATCTCCACGAGCTCTATGTCTATCTTTTAATGGTATTCCAATGGATGAACATAGTTTACCAAGACTATAAGATTTAAACCCTGGAATTAATTTTCTTGAAAGTCGTACCGTACATAACTTTTTTCTTGTGAAGTCAATCTCTAGTAGCCTAAACTCTTCTTTGATAACGCCATAATCAAAATTTACAGCATGTGCTACAAAAATGCAATCCTTGGTAATTTCAAGGATTTTGTGTGCAATCTCATTAAAAATAGGTGCATTGGCGACCATTTGGTCATCGATACCTGTGAGGCCAGTAATAAAATAGGGGATAGGACATTCGGGATTTACCAGACTAGTAAATTCGTCTATTATTTGGTCACCATCATACTTAAAAATAGCAATTTCGGTAATTCTATTTCCCTTTATACCGTTGCCCGTAGTCTCTATGTCAATAATGGTGTACAATTCCTAAAGGTTGATTTAAAACTAAATTAGGAATTATTTTGATTGTGAGGTTGGAGGAACAAAAACCTAATGTTGAAATACTTTTTAAAAAAGCAACTTCAAGGAAAATGAAAATTTATGAATGGCTTTTTATTGATAATAAAAAAAGACCGCCCTCCCCCGAGTGCGGCCTATATACATACAATATTTTACTTATGTATTGTATATAATCTATTTATAATCAGCCATATCAGCTGGTTAAATTTTTAATGGCTTTTTCTAAAACCTTACATTGCTCATTATCATTGTTGCTGCAATTCAATTGATTTGCCACAGCGTTCAACATTTCCAATAAATTGGTAGGAGTGTTTTTATTTTGACCGGATAGGTATAAGATTAGTTCGACCGGAACAATGGAGAAATCAGCATTTTCTGCCGATGACCCTATTTGAAATAGCGTAGTCACTTCCTCACAGCTCATATTGCCAATTAAATTGGTTATGTGGTTGATATCATTGACAGGATTTGAGTTACCACAATTACCTTGATTGGATGGCCAACGTTTTAGGTATTCAATACAGGCTATAGTTGAATCGTTGTTTGATTCCCAGGGTTTTACATCAAGACTAGTGTGTTCAGGGTTTGGAAAGCAACCTCCGGGTGACCTCCTATCTGGTGATCCAGCTGCAATTCCAGAAGTAATCAAATTGCCGTTGGAGTCATACGTGCATTGCTGGCCAGCACCCTGGGTAGTGGGTATCCATCTGATTTCGGTTTCTGCGCCATAGTGATAAGTGTCGGTGAATATTTGATAACAAAACGAATCGCTCCATCGCCCATCAAAACCAGGGGTTTGGTTGTTCTCAGGTATTTCCGATAGCGAACAAGGGCAATCGGGTAATTCTTCATACCATAAAGCAGACGTGACATCATTTTGGGGACAGCTTACGGTCACTGTCCATTGGGTGCCGTTGTTAAGGCAACCGGATACGTAAATATCAAGTTTGTTACTGATATTTGTATCAAAAGCCAGCTCAAAACTGTTGGCAGTGCCAATGAAACCGTCTCCTGTAGAAACGGAACGACATTCTTTTACCGGTGGGGCTTCGCCTTCTGATAACAAATCGCCTGTACTTTCGACCCATTGATCGTTGTAGCGCACATCTACTCGATCAGGTATCGTAAACGTATTATAGGTAATGGTCAAATTACCTGCACCAATATCGGGCAAGGTATAAGTTTTCACGGTAAGACCGTCACTACCGCTAATGGTCGGAAAACTGAAGCCACTACACTCACTTTCAGGAGAAACGATGCCCACTTGGGTTTCTAATATCTGACTTGTGGTTCCATCGGATTTTTTCAGTAAATAGTCTACAATAAATGTTCCGTTCAAGACGTGACTCGGAATACCAATCTGTAGATTGGTACTGTTGTTAATGGGAGTAACAGGTATTTTCCAGTAATTGTCTGCATTTTTTATATGCACTAATGCTTCTACAACATTATTTTCATCAGCAAAGGTTACTGGAAGAAATAAGAAATTATCATTAGTTATCGATGCAGAGGTGGTAAATCCACTTACAATTGTGTTGTCCATATTGGTAGCTATGGGCATTTCTCCTTCAATGTTTTGACCATTGATATTGAGTTCACGGCTAAAACGGTTTACTTCTGTTTTGGGATCAACTGGTTTAAAAAATTCGGACCTATTGTCTTCTCCCTGGAAGGTGTTATCGCTTTCGCTACAGCCCATACAAATGATAATTAATAAAAGCAAGTTTCTACATTTCGTTTTCATAGTGTTATAGTTTAATGAGGTTACCGAGATTTGCCCGTATGCCAAATTGCAGACCAAGGCTTTTCAAACCTTGCTCTTCGATAGTGAGGTGTTTTCCATTGCCAAAAAATCCGATTGTAGCATTGAGTAGGGGACTGATATTATAGACAAGATTGATGCGGTATTGTGGTACCAACGATTGAGCTACATCCTTAAGAGCTACAGTATTCTCTTCAATAGGACGTGTCCATTCCTCGTCCAATTCTCCGTTGATGATGACTTCTCTTTCCGATTCTACAACAGCTTCTGCCAGTCCCTTAAGGGCAAAATTAAAATGCACCCCAGCTTCCATTGACCACCTATTATTTAGATGATAGTGGACTTTTATAGGCAAGGCCAAATACGAAAACTTAAACGTAGTTTGATCCATGCCTACTTCGTCATAGCTGAAGTCTGGGTTTTGGTATTCGTAATTGACGCGTGTAGCTAATTGGGTTCGCCAGAACCCGACTCCGGAGCTCATGGAAATTTTTTCATTGATGTTATAAGTGCAGTTTGCTCCAATTTCAAATCCAAATTCAAAAGGCAGCTTTGCATTTAGGTTGACATCTTCGCCTAATGATTCATTTTGATTGGCAATATCTGCCTCAAAATTGTCGACAAAATTTCCCGTGGCCCTTGAAAAGGTTAAACCTGAATAGATTTCTATACTGCCCTTATTGCTCGAAGGTGTATCCCCGGAAGAATTTTGTGCATTTGTGGTTAAGGTCAGCGTTAAAAAAGCAATAATCAAATAAAAATGATTCATATTCTGTGAGATTTGTTAGTTGTTTTCAAAGGGTACTTCATTGAACCTTCCATTTGTTACTGTATAAATTTGTCCAGTCTCTTCATCTTTGGCCGTGAATTCAAATTCGCCAGATATGATTTTTGTTATTTTATCCAATTGGGTTATTCTAATACGCGCATTATTTTCATCTGTATTCTCGGTATTAGCTTCTATTAAAAAATCATCATTACTAAGTGGGTCTTCATCAGCAACATATGCACCTACTACTATAACATTGTCACTGTTGGCATACCATTGAGAGCTTGCTGTAAACTCGGCATCTAAATCTATCGTTAGCAAAATGCTTATGGCCTCAGTAGATAAGGTATTCGATAATGGATTTACATATGCTCCAGATATTAAAAGCACTGTAATATTGTCTGATTGTGAAAACCCTGCTGCTGTTGCTTCATCTTGTGCGGCAAAGCTTATTCCATTAATTATTGCGGTTAATTTTGTACCTGCTGGTAATAGGGCTTCTTCAGAATTATCAGTTTCGGAACAGCTTAAACTAAAAATACCTAATAGGGTTAAAGTGATAATTTTTCTCATTTTGTTACGTCTTTTCTATTATTTTTTTAAATATGCCTACCACTTGTCTAGCTTCTTCAATGCCTTTGACTTCAATACTTATTTTATATTGGTAGGGTTTTATAGCACCATCTAAATAAGTTTTCACTATTTTTTCTAGGTGTTTAGTGTTAAGTTCAACCAATACGTGCTTCCCTTTTACATTAATAGTGCAGTTTTTAGGGTTTATGTCCTTTAAGCTAAATTCTTGTACGGTTTCTATACTTTTTTTAAGGTTAGAAAAGACAGTAGTTATTTTTATAGTAGTTGTTTTTTCGTCTATTAGCTCTATGAAGATGTCGTAATTGTCTTCTCCAATTTTCACCTTTTTAGTAATACTATTTAGTTTAGCTACTGAGGTTTCTGCTGATGTTGTACTATAATGAGTAGTGCTAATTTTGTCTTCGTAAATATTTGCTAAAGATTGCAATGCTTTGGTTCCAATTATGGCATCCTCTATGGTGTTGAAGTAAATTCTAGTGTCCTTTGTATAATTCTGAAGTTCTCCGTTTTTTTGAAACTGAATAAAATTTACAGATTTTTTAATGGGTAAAACTGCAAAAAGCCGATCGCGTTGCCCATCATAGTCAATATTATTAGCATTGATATCTGCAAAATTAAAACGATATATAAATTCGGTACTTTCATTAGGCTTTGTTTCCGTTAATTTTAGTTGGGTTATGTTATCTTGTATAGTCAGATTTTGGGTTAAAATTTCTTCTGTTGTACCTACTTCTGCAATTGCGGCATTTAGAAATTTTAACGCACTTTCAGGAGTTGTAATAGTAGGCCAAGACTTTTTAAAAACAGTTTTTGACAATGGGATTAATGATCGTAAAACCTTATAAAGGTCTTTGCCATTTGCTATGGATTTTGCGTATAATTTAATCGTACTGTCATAATTTTTTTGTGTACCATCTTCTACATACTTAATACCGTTTACTCCTCTTCTCGTATCTAATGATATGATAAATTCCTCACCAGAAATTTGATATCCTATAGAACTAGGATTCATGATAGCTAAATTGAATTCGCGTAGCTCATTCTTAGATTTACTTTTTGTGTTAAAAGTTTGATCTAAAATAAGCTTTCCAGGAATTTTGCCCACGCTTGATTTTTGAATAATCTGTTTCTTGGGAAGTTCTACATCGCTCAAATTTTTTAATAACCAGTTTATATGAGCTTGATACCCGTTAAGGGCTAATCTATTTTCTTCTTTTAAAACTGCTTTGGGAATAATTTGTTTAATTAACCTTTCTAGTACCTTGCCATTTTCAGCATTAGTAGCTAAAAACTCAAATTGATTGGTGTAAGATACCTTGTCGCCACCATTGGTTACTACTTGTACTAACTTTTGCCTATTTTTCACTAAAAGTTGGACACTAATAAGGTCTTTTTTGGTAATAGATCTAACAGTATTTTGATCAATATCGGAAAAGCTAAAATTATATTGTATTTCTTCCTCTCTCCCTTTGGTGTCTATTTGTACCACTGAATATTGAAACATACTTTCCTCCAAAGGCTTTAATTCTTGTCTAAAAGATGCTTTCGAGGTCTGTACGGTTTTTAGATGCTCATTAATACTTTTAAATTCTTGAGCTTTACTAATCAAAGAGTAAAAAAAGGCTATTAGAAACAGATACTTCATGTTCGATGATTTAAAGCCGGCATACAATTTTTGGAATGTATACCGACTCTTCCTACTTAAACTAACTCAACCTAAAATTTATATGAAAAGACTTGTTTTTTAATTGAAATAATAATGAATACCGCCACCACCATTGAAGCCTCCAATGGAACCAATACCATCGAATGAAATATTAGTATAGCCCAGTTCAAAACTAAAGGCTAATCCATCAATAAAATTATTGAAGCCCCATTCTATGCCACCACCGGCACCAATAGCTATTGAATTTTGATTAAAATTGCTGCCTAAAAAATCATATTTATAGGTCCAATACCCTAACTGTCCATAGAGATATGGCTTCCAAGTGGCAAAATCAATATCATCTTCTTCAAAATTGTATGCATATCTTCCTGTAACCGAAAAACTACTTGCTCCAGAAAAAGAGAAGCCATAGTTTGCGGAACCTACAATGAGTTGACCTGTATGACTTTCGGTAAAATTATACTTTGCAGATGCGCCATAGTTTAATGATGTCCATGCTAAGCCTACTCCAAAAGATCCAGACTCCGTCATTTGAGCATAAACTCCTGTTATTGAAATTAAGCCTAAAGCTAACGTGAAGAATAATTTTTTCATAATTGTTTGGTTTTTAGTTGTATTTAATGATGGACCAAACGTACTTACGAAAAAGGGATAATGGTTACGGCTAACCGTAGTCAGCAATTTTTTGATTCATTCTTTTGATTAAAGGTTAGTTTTAATCGATAAAGTGAGAAAATAGCAAGGATGTAGCTACTTTATTTTAGCTTTCAATTTATTTAGAGAAGTGAATTAGCTTTTTAAATTAGTACCTTAAATGATATACCTTATCGGGTCTTGTTTCTAAAGATTTTAATACCAATTCTCGAGATTCCCGGGCAGATTCTATACGGGCATCTACTTTTTTTAATTTAAAACTCCATTCTTTATTACTTAGTTCTCTTATTCTATCAGCTATTTCATCATATAAGGCATTTAATTCGTCTTTGCACCATGCTCTTGGTTCTATTTTAGATAGGTGCATACCAGCTTCTCTTGCCCCTTTTTCAGTTTGGTCAGCAAACCAAAGTGCTCTAGCTTCATTTATTTTTCGAGTGCAATCCTGATCTAAAGCTTTTTGATAAATATTTCTTATGTCTTCCTCATTATCTTCGTAGCATGATGTAGAAAGAGGTATATTGGCTAAAACAGTAACAGCTTCATCTAACTTATCTCTAGCCTGTAAAGCTTCTGCCTTTTTCTTAACCTCATCGCAATGTTCTTCATAATAGGCTACAATTTCTTTTTTGCTTTGTTCTAAGAAATCCATTATTTTTTTATTCCTAGGAGATATTGTTTTTATTGCAGCGATATAGGCTTTATCCTCATTTTGCCCAACACCTTTAAGGGTAATATATTCTGTTTGAAAGTAATTACCTTTTTCTTTCTCACCATCGCCTACTAGAAGGGTCAATTCTAAGTTTAGAACTACTCTTGGCGGTGCTGTAGGTAGTATCTCTTTATCTAGAACAGCAATTCTTGGCACCAAAAAAAATCTTGGACTATATTGATTCCCGCTAATACCTTGAGCAGTAACCAGTTGCAGCATACGAGTTCCTAATAGCCTATTGGCGCCTTGAGGAATAGGTTCAATTTGAGGTGGTACATATACTCCTATTAAGATATCATTGTTTTCTTGCGCTGTTAAAGAAAACATATAAAAAATGGATAATGCTACTAGTATAGTTCTCATGATTATATTTATTTGCTTCCAAGGATTAGGGTTACTTTTCCTAAACCTTCGGTAGCTAGTTTGTTTGTGATGCTATGAGGTGGGCTACTTAATTTTTTACTTAAGGCTCTAAAAAAATTACGTGCGTCTAGCGCTCTACCTCTTTCATTATACAGAGGTATGCGCACTTGTTCAAAAAGTGCATAGGTATCAGTTACATCTGTTGTAGAAAATCGCCCTTCAATTGTATTTGAATCTAACCAATCTTCTATTTCAAAAGAGAGTTCATCTAAATCGCCATCCCAATCTTCCCACGTTAGAATTTGCAAGGTAACTTCACGTCCATTTTTAAACATGTCATCAAAATGTTCCTGTAATGTATAGGTAAAATCTTCAATATTTTCTTCAACAGCTTCCTCTAGCAATATAGGTAGCTCAGCGCTAAATGATGGTAATCCAGTACCTGTGGCAGTCGCAACTTGTTTATTGGTATAAGCATCTAAACCCTGTAGGTTATAGGAAATTGAACTCTCGGGGCCTACTTTATTAACGGTCCAAGTAAGCTGTAAAATAATATCTGCCTTTGCAGTTTTTATAATTTGATCCACAGGTGATTCTGCAACTGAAGCACTATTATCCCTTGAGGCACGCACTGCGTTTAAACCACGGTCTTTGGTTAAGTTCTTTAATACAGATTCCAAATTTTTAAGTGGGAATTCCCGTTTTGCCATAAGACCGTTTAATTTGCTAATAACTAAAAGCAAATCTGTGTTTTCTTGTACAGCCTTTGTGTAATCTGGTACTTTGGTTAGTATACCTTGGTTATCAAACTCAATCATGTATCCATTTTTATTACACCAGGCATCACTAGGAACCACCATTAAGGTTGGTTTTTTTGCCTGCCCATACAATGCAACTGTTAAAAAAAGTAGCGCTAGTTCTAGTATAAAAGTTTGTTTTCTCATATCAAAAACCTTTTGCTAGTGAATTAATAATATCTTCTTTTTCTAAGTATTTGCGTAAATCGTCGGATGCTACACTAACTACTATACCAATTTTGTATTGATAGAATTTTTCCTTTTTCCCTTTTTTGTTTCGTACCAGTTTTTGCACATCTGCAACACCTTTATAATCTGTAGCATTGGTAACAAAGCGGTTATAATCGCCATTGTCTAAAAAGAAGTGTTTAAAGAAGTTTTTATATTCTTCTTCAGTCATTTCCCTATTCATAAGAGGTCTAGAGGCTCTACAAATACGTCCTTCTCCAGCGTAACCTTTAAAGATGATGCCATGAATGGCATTTTTTTTAGCTTGAGTAGTAGCCACGCTTTTTTCTTTTGAGTAAGACCAAACCTTAACTATTTTATATCCGTTTTTGGCAGTACCCCCATAGCATTCGATGTCATAGACCCATTCATAGGTATCTTTGTCTGCTAATCTCTGTTTTTTTTGTGCGGTCGTGGTTATGCACAAAAGCAATGTACAGCAGAGTATTGTTTGTTTTGTGAAATTGGTTGTCATTTAAATATATTTAGGTTTTTCTTAAATCGTATTAGCATACCTGGGTATAGTTTTTTTGCATTGCCTTTAAAAATGCTATGTGCTGAATCAGATTTTGGCACTTCTTCTGGCAGGTAGGAATTATCCCAGATATTGTTTTTATCTACTGTTATTTCTGCAACACTTTTATATTCTATAGTACCATCTTCAAGCAAAATTTGTTCTAAAACTTCAAAACGATCTCCTTTTTTAAGTCCTTCTTTTGTGCCTATTTTAGCCGCGATGGGTTCAATACTTATTAATGGTGTTTTAGTTCTAAACACTTCAAATTTTCGTTCTAGTTTAGAGATTGCACTATTAGATGCTTTTATAGTGGCTCTAGAAATAAGTTCTTCCTCTGTTTTTTTGGTGTACTTGGTAGAAAAAACATCGGCTAGAGCATTTTGCTGACCCACATATTCGAGTGTAAAGAAATCGGTTTTGTCAAAATCCGTTACACGTTCTTTATCATAATTATTCTCATCTACCCATAAGGTTCCAAAAAAGTAATTGGCTGCTTTTTGATCCCATTTAAGGCGAAATAGGTAAGAAGTGGTTTGGATAAAATATCCTTTTCCAAAAGTGTCTGCTAAATTATCTGTAAGAGCTGTTTCTCCACCTTTTCCTTTTAACAGACTCCCAACTTTTGCTACTAATTTTACGGTTTTTGCAACATTTTCCTTATTGGTATATTTATAATCATTTACAATTATAAATGTGTTTCCAATAAGATGCTTGCCCGCATCCTCTAACATGGCGCTACCACGCAGGGTTTGCTTAGCAATTTGCACATCAAAATCACTGGCATTATATAGTCCTCGTTGTTTAACCAAATCCAAATTAAAAACCCCTTTACTGTTTCGATTAAACCATTTAGCTACGATTTGTCTGGCAACACCAAGTTCTTTAAGCTGTTCGGAGATATGTTTGGTTTTGTCTTTTATTGTACTGTCCGATACAATAAAAGGAGGTAAATTAGTTGTGTGCGGATTAAATTTTTTAGGGATTTTTTGTTGTAAAAAAGTGCTTTTTATAGCATCTATATGTTCTGCTTTTTGATTTTCTAGCATAAACAACAAAAGGGAGCTGCGCTTGTAATCTTTAATTTCTTCTGAAAAGTCCTGTTTACGAAGCACTTTTTTTTCTTGTCCGTTAACCGAGGTCGATATCGAGAACAATGAGATTATGCAAAGCAAATACAAATGCATACTATTTTGTTTGGCTTTTGCGAGCATTTCAGATTTTGGTTTAGTTGATTTCGTTTGAATCAAACATACTAATCTGATTATCCAGGATGTTACGGTAAACCGTAAAACCAAAAAATTCTTGAGTTTAACTTGGAGTTAAAAATAAATTATAAGTAAAAAGAAATTTATTAGTCAGATTAATCCTATATCTTTTGCATTAGCTACCAATTGCACATTGTTGCTAGCTTTTAAAACATCTTTTAATTTGTTTAGACGTTTTTCAATAGAACTTAAACTACTGGGAGAAATACCCTTTGTAATAAATAGTGTTGCAATTTGATTTTGTGACAATCCATTGGAAAGATGTCTCAAAAGAGATACGTCATAACTTTCTATTTCAAATGAGGGGCTTCTTTTGGTTAGAGTTATTATTTTTTCGGGAAAATAAGTATTACCCTTGACGACTTCACAAACAGCTTTTTTTAGTTCTTTTAGCCCATCTCTTCCTTTTAGTATATAGGAAACCACATTGTCAATATCAGTTAAATTTTTAATCATAGTATTTTTTTCTTCTACAGAGCATATAATGATGGGTATTTTATACCCTTTTTCAACTATTTTTTCAACTAAATCTCTGCCAGATTTTAGTCTTAATGGTCTATGGTCATGTTTAAAGGAGAGATCTGTTATAAGTAAGTCAAAAGGCGTATTATTTTGTAGATCATTTTGAATTTTTAAGTAGGCCTCATCACAGTACTTCGTTAGCACTACTTCTGGCACTGCTAGTTCTTTTTCTAACATCATGGAAATGCCATGACCTACGGAATCTAAATCTTCAACAACTAATATCTTTTTAAACATTATATAATCCTACTTAGAAGTTAGTTTTATCGTTTGGAAATGATAAATGAATTTACTGTAAATATGACAAATAATAACGTACTGCGAATACGGATAACCGTAGTCAGTTTAAGGAAGGATGATTTCTATTTTGGTACCTCTTGTTTTATTAGTATAAATTTTAAATTCCCCATCTAAGTTTTGTATTCGTGATTGCATATGCGTAAGACCAATTCCTTTATTCGTAGCTGATTTTAAACCAATACCATTATCGTTATATGTCACTTTAATACCATTTCTTACTTCTTGAAACTGTATGGATACTAAAGTAGCCTTTGCATGTTTTTTCAGATTTACTAAAAGCTCTTTTAAGGATCTATGTAGTACAATACATTTTTGTTCTTTTAAGTGCTGCCAATTTATGGTATGGATACCTTTTGTTAGTATACTAGTCTTCTGATCCTGATAGGTTTCTATAAGGTCTAGCAATTCTTCTTTAAACAAATGGCCCGTTTTAATCGCAGAATTTTTATGGGAAATTTCTCTTGTAGTAGTATAAATAGTATCCAGACTATCTAATACTTCCTGCGGAGTATTTTTTTTGCTTTGTATTTTAGTAATTAAACCAAAGATGTTATTGGCAAGTCCGTCATGTAGTTCTTGGCTAATACGTTTTTCTGTATTGTAAACTTCTTTAAGTTTTTCTTTTTTATGGCGTTGGCGTAGCACAAAATATAAGAAGGAACCACCCATAAACAATAGCGTACTTAGGGAAAGAAAAATAACCTTTTGGGTTTTTTGCTGTGCCAATTGAGTTTCTTGCTTTGCGGTTTCTGCCTCCAAAGCTAGAAGTTGTTGTTTTTCTTGCTGATCATCATACCTTAATTTTGCAAACTGAGTTTTTACTTTCAGCTCTTGTTGGTAAAGGCTGTCTTTCAAAAAAATATATCGATTTTTATGCCTGATGTTATTTGGGTCAATTTGCATAAGTATTTGTAATGCATCTGTCTCTGCTTTTGGAATACCAAGTTTTTTTGACAACCTAATTAGAGTGTCGGCATATTTACTAGATTTTTTTTTGTTCGAATTCATGAAGTACTCCGCTAAGCTGTTATAACTAGACAAAAGACCTCTTTTATCACCACTTTTTTTTCTGATTGATAATGCACGTAAATACTCTTTTATAATATCAGTTTTTTCTAATTTCCATTTATATTCGGCTAAATTGTGAATAAGCCTAGCATATTCTTCTTCTTTAAAATTAGGTGGAATTAGGACAATTATTTTTTTTAAAATTTCAATGGCATTGTCATAATTGTTGCTCTCAGCGTATAGTACAGCTAAATTATTTTGATAAAGGATTCTATTTGTGAAGTCTTTCTCCATTTTAATGGCTCTTTTATAGCTACTCGCTGCATTTTCATAATCCTTTAGTGCTGCGTAGTTATTCCCTAATTCATTTAATGACCAAATAATATATTTTTTATCTTGAATTTTATCAAAAAAACTAAGTGCTTCAGTAATAGATTCTTTGGAACCATAAAAATCGTTCTTGCGATACTGTATTTTACCCATTTCCAGTAACTTTCTACCAATTTGAGTACTATCCTTAATTAAAGAGTAACTGTTTTTAGCTTTCTGATAGTAGTAAAATGAACTATCAAACAATTGTTTTTCACGATAGTCGTATGCCAAATAAGATTCTGCTTTAGCTTTATAATTTAGATTTTTAAAATTATTTGCTACTTGCAATAAAAGTCTATCATATTTTAAAACAGAATCTTGTTTATTCATTTCATTGAAAAGAGATGACTTTTTCCAGATTGCCTGCAAAAGAACAGTATCAGAGATTTTATCCTGATATGATTTTATAATTTCGTTTAGTAATTTTATGTTACTAGTAGTGTCGATTTTGTGTAATAATGCTATTTTTTCTGCATGTTTACGAGAAGAATTTTTGTTTTCAACCCTATCGCTATTATGAACACATGCACATATTAGAAAGAGAATAGTTGCAATTATTAAGAGTTGTCTTAATCTCATACCATATGTATTTTCCTTACAAATATAAAAAGGGCGCTATTTAACAAAGCGCCCTTTTCTTTTTTTTGCTAATCTTTTCCGTCTTTGGGGCTTGTGGTACTACCCTCACTAGATGAAATAGTTAACAGTTCTTCTTGTTGCTCTACACTCTCGGTTTCGCAAGATGTAAAAATTAAAAGAGCTAACAATACAATCAAACCTAAAAACCTGTTATCCATAATATTGGTTTTAAATGGTTTTCAAATTGGCAGTAATCGAATCACCTCTGCCGTTCTAGGGGACTCTTCGTATTCATGATTTTTTGAAAAAGTATTGAGCTATTTACTACCACTCAATTGGCTTTTATCAAAAGATTAACTATGTTAGCTAGGCATAGAAGAATTAATTCTATTGTAAAAGAAGGAATAGCAGAGGTAAAAAAGAAATTCTGGTCTTTTTTGGGTTGAAATAGGTAGAACAGGATGAAAATCTATACAAATGGGGTTTGATTTTGGATAAGCATACTACATACAGAAAAGAAATATTAAAAAAATATCACGAGGATAAAGGTGGTCTTATTGAAGGCTACCCTAATCCTACATTACCCGAAATTAGAGAAGCATTCAAAACAATTTTTTATAAAGATTGCCCAGATAGTGATAAGAGATTTTTAAAAAGGTTTCTGCGTCTAAAACATGAGATTGTTACAGATTTAGATTTTAATGATATTAACCGCTATAAAAAAATAAGAAGGTTTTTAGTTGGTGAAACAGATAAGCCTCACGGAAATGAAACAATAGAGGTGATTGCTTGGCTTGTAGGTTATAGTCCAAGACCGTTATCAAAATTTATCAATAATGATTTAACTTCTAATAATTCATCTCAAACTGATTTGCAATTGCCAAATAAAATTGAGCAAATCCTTCAACTGTTAAAAGAATTGAATTTCATGGCAGAATCAGTTAAAACAGATGCTATTATTGATGTTTTTGATGAACATATGAAGAAGGCACTAGAAGCTGTAATCCATAAATGGGGTAAAGAAGATTTGCAACCATTAATTACATTGGTTCTAGACGATAGAATCATAGAAATGGAAAAAAGACTTAAAAAAACAATACTATTAAATAAAAAAATGGGTTTATTGGGGCTTCTATTTATACCCACAATGACCATCGAAAGATTTAAGGAAGAGATTGCTATTGATATTTACGATGTTATAAGCAATCATTTTGATATTGAATTCTTGATTGATGACAAAGGAGATTTATACATAGAGGAGGGTCATGAAAGCAATAATATTTTAGATGATTTATTATAAACTGTAATTAAATGTTGCGCAGAAGTAGGCAAAGAAAAATAAAAAACACATTGAGTTTAGTATTGACAATACTTTTAATTTGTGCTGCGTTATTAAGAATATCTGGCTTAGATCTCAACTCTTTTTTTAAAAAATCAGAAAGTATTCAACTTTCTGATGATTTAGAAACAACAGAAGATAATAAAGCAACTGATATTAGCGATAGTTTTGATGAAACCAAGAGGGATGAAAAAATAAGTGAGATAAATGCAGTAAAACCTTTACCCAATACAGCTAGCATTTATATTTACAATAATTCCGAGTTAGATGCTTCACTTAGAAATCATTTAGGAAAAACCTTTTTTAATTCATATGTTCTTAAAGTTGGTGGAGATGCCAACAAAGACCAATTACTTTCTGGTAATTTAGACTCTTCTGCGAATACAGAATTGGTTTGTATAGGTACGGTGGCCTATAATTTTTATACTAATCAGTTAGATATGACCACCTGTGAAATCAACCTTAATTTTGAGACTTATAATAAAGTTACTGGCGCTAAGGTTTCTAAATTATCACATTTTTTTAATGAGAGTGGTCCTGGTTTTACAAATGCAAAAGCTTTACAGAAAGCATTAGAAAGAATACATCCTTAGCTTAGCAAAGCTTAGAGTTTACCTAATAAATGTGCAATATCATCATTCATAGATAAGGCACGCATTACTCCGCCAATCTGCAGAGCAGTCTCAGTATCTAATATCCGCACACGGATTTTTATTTTATTATCTAAAATTGTGTAGGTGCCTACAATAATAGCATCAGCGGCACTAATTTTCCCGAGTTTTTTAGTGGTTTTTTCATCAATAAGCCCATCAGCAATTAATCGGTGTTCTTTTAAAATAACTTTTAAGTGTGGACGGTCAATAATGCCAAAATTAGTTGCATAGTTACCTAAATAAATGGAAAAATCTTCGGTTAGATACGAACCAAAATCTTCATGCTTATCGCTTTCTGTGAAAAAGCCCCAAATAGCAACTTTGGTCTTTTCTTTTTCGTTGAGCTTTTCGGCAAGTTCTTCTGCAAGAGATTCCAAACCGCTATCAAAATGTTGTGCTGTTAGGATTAAAGGAAATATAACAAGAGCGGTTAATACCGTTTTAAGATTCATAATTGAAAAGTAATTTACTTTATAGTATAGGTTTTGGAGGTGCAGGTTTCCACTTTTAGTTCACCTTTGTCCAAAAGATATTTTGCTGTGGGGTCCTGGTGTAATTTATATAGACCACCATTAAGTTCTTTTTGAAAAATATCCCATTTAACAATGTAGAAGCTAAGTGTTCTATTCTTTATTTTATACATACATTTTGTTTCACCAGGGTCAATAAAAATGTCCGTCATGTTCACAGATGAACCTTCATCTTGCCGAAAGTGTTTTGCTCTTAAAACTATTTTTGTCGAGGTGGTGTTATAAAAACAGACATTACCAAAATTCTCTTTCGAACATTTGGAATCTACCGTCTCAGGATTATTTATGGTTTCTTTTGAACTTAATGGCGTATTAAATCCACGATTGGTAGTATTACCACCATTTACACTAATTCCTAAATAAGAAGCAATATTATCATTGATTGGAAGATTACCCATGTTAGCAGCAAATTGTAGGGCTGTTTCTGTATCTAAGGCTTTTGCTCTTACTTTAATTATAGAATTTAATACGGTATAAGTACCAGTAATAACTACATCTACAGCTACAATTTTGCCTAATTCTTTTGCTGTATTCTCGTCTATATATCCATCTGCGTTTAGTTTATGCTCTTTTAATAGTACATTTAAATGGTTACGATCTATAACTTCAAAATTATCTCCAAAATTAGTGAGGTACACAGAAAAATCTTCTGTAAGGTAATTGCCTAGAGCAGTTCTTTCCCCATTCTCTGTAAAAAAACCCCAAACGGCTATTTTAGCCTTTCCCTTACTTTCAATCCGTTTAGCTAAACCTTCTGCAAGCTTTTCTAATTGCGTATCAAAATCTTGCGCATAGCTGTCACATAAAAAGCTTAGAAATATAAATATGGAAAGAATCTTAGTGGTATTCATTGGTTGGAAGTTTGATTAGAATTCAATATTACATATTTTTTTATTCATTCATTTTACGGAAAACCGTAGCCTATCTTCCAATAAGCATTGTTAATTTATCATACCAACCTAGATGAATACTTAAATGAAAAACAGTTTTTTAACCATGCTAGTAAGTACTATCGTATTAATTTCTTGTGCAGAAAAGCAAAAAAGTAATCAACTACAAAAAGAAAACGATTTTACAAAAAAGGGTGAGGCTTTTTTTAATCAGGGGGATACTATAAACACCTCTAAAGATATAACTCCAAACAATGCGGTGGTAAAAACTAGTACAGCAGAGAAAAACACATATAAGCCTTCAGAATCAGTATACGATTGGTCGGAATCTATAAATAAAAAGAACAATCTTTATAAGCAAGCACAAAAGGACCTTTACTTGGCTGCAACAAAACTTTGTCAAGATTTTGACTATAAAGAGACTTTTGGTTATGAGCGAAGCGGTTTTGGAAATTACCAACGCAAAAATGGTGATACCAAAGTTGTAATTAATGACGCATGTGCTGCTTTTTTTCCACCACCTTATGTTACCCCAATGGAATATTATTATAAACTTTTTGACCAGTATAATGAGATAGAGACTTATAAAAACAATTCGTTTAAATTAAAAGAGATTAGGGCAAAATTTAATTCGAAATATCAGGGAAGCTTTAACGAATTGTTGCAAACCATTGACCCAAAAGATGTGATTTCCTATAGTATTGCTAGAGCTACTATTCAAGAATATGATTTCGAGAGCAAACGGTTACGATTATCTATTGGAATTAACAATGATATTCGGGTAATAAACTATGGGGAAGGACCGGTAGCTTATGTACGTTCTATTACCAAAAAAAGCTGGCAACATCTTACTCATTACATTTCTATGAGTGAAGAGGAGGCTAAGGCTATCTATGAGTATTATGAAAATAGGGGAGATAAAGGAACCCCATTTAACCTTTTTTGCAAAACTTCCTACGAATTAAGGAAGCCTCAAGTACAAAAAAGACGAAATAGATTTCGATTTGAAGCTATCATCAGGAAGATTGAATTTTATAAAGAATTTGATGCAGAACCGCTGCCATCTCTAAAAATAGGAACACTAGTTTTTTAATCTAATACATAAAATATATAATATGAAAAATATAATTTTTACAATGCTCCTTATATTAATCTGTTCTTGTGAATCAAATAATCTTAGTAATTCAAATGCTGAAGAAATTCTAGAAGAATGTCTAAAGAAAAATCCAGAACAGCGAATAGCAAGTTTTAGAATAGGGAAAGCAACCTTTAGAGATACCGATTATGATAAAGAATTATTGGGAAAGTATGCGCAATTGGTAGAAGATGGTTATCTGACCATGGAATTTGTTCGGGAATTAAAATCACGCTATAACAAAGGAAAGGAATACAGTATCGCTCTAACTGAAAAGGCTTTAGAATATATGGAAAAAGTTCCTGAAAAAGGGGGTAATGTTAAAGCAAAAGCATTTACGTATGAAATTGAAGAAGTATTGCAAGTTCAAGAAATACCTTCTTTAAATTCAGCTAAGGTGAAAGTGAAGTATAAAGCAGATAATAAGACACCTTTTATTATTTTTTATGGTAAAGACCTCCAAGATTTTTGGATTGATGACCTATCAATGAATAAAACCAGTAATGGTTGGAAGTATTGTGATGATTTTAGTATCTAGGATTAATATGGCAAAATGCAGGGTGTTTTTAGAATGATTGCGGAGCTGGAAAGAATAACTTTGTTGTTCTCCAAACTTACGTCCTGTAGATGTAACTTTTTGCATTTTCAAGACAGACGTCGTAAAACCCATTATTCCAATAAGGTAAACTTCTCGGACTCTCTTATTTCAATTCGCAACAAAGTTGCGCTTGATTGTGGAGCCGGGGAGACTAGAACCTTTTCCTTAAAACCCTTATAAATAGTAATCTTCAAAAGATTAATTTTTTATGCGCACCGAATAGGTAACTTTTCATTAGCGTAATTTTTTGTCAATTTATTAGCGAATTTGTTTCAATAAAGTATCGTTTAACATCATCTCATAAATAAGAGTTCTAATTTTTATCGGCAATTAATATCATTAACGTTAATTTATGATGATAAATAGTATTTTATATCGTATTAATTAGAATAAAATAAAGATTAGCGTTATTTAATGAATATGTGGAAGAAACTTTATTTTGATCTTTGTTAACTATTCTTTAAATTAAAAACGATTATGAAAAAATTATTGTCACTCATTATAGGTATAATCACATTGAACTTAATTCAGGCAAATGTTTGTGGTGAAGTAAGAATTGATTCCATTGAAAAGAGTAAAAAAATTGTTGGTATTTTAATTTTTAAAAACGCGGAAGTGCTTGATTTTGCTGGGCCTTTTGAAGTGTTTTCAGTTTCAAATCAAATCTACAATGACGAATTATTTGATGTTAGAATAATAGCCAAGACTAAAGAGCCTGTTATTGCTATGAACGGACTTTCTGTAAATCCAGACCATTCATTTGCGGATGCTCCAGATATTGATATACTTATAATTTCTGGAGGAATTGGGGCTAGTTTGGTAGTTAAGGATAATGAGGCTTTGCAATGGATAGCAAAAACGATTGAAAAATCTGAATTAACAATGAGCGTATGTACAGGAGCAGCTATTTTAGGGAAAATAGGATTGTTAGATGGGAAGCCATATTGCACACATAACACTGTTTATCCATTTGTAGAGAAAATGGTGCCATCTGCCAAACCACAAAAAGACAAACGCTTCATTCAATCCGACCAAAAAATATATACCTCTGCAGGAATATCAGCGGGAATTGACCTCTCCTTTCATATAGTAGAAAAACTCCATGGAAAAGAGGTGGCAAAGAATACGGCTGATTATATGGAGTATAAGGGATATCAGTAATTTTCTCAATGAGTAGGCCTTCCTTTATACTACGCCTAACTTCGGATGAAAGTATAACATAGTTATATGCCATGAGAAGAATAAAGAATTTCAACAAAAAAGATTAGGGTACCACATTCTAGTATTACTTTGGATTTTGCTAATCCTTTTTGTTGTGCTATTCTAGAGTGCTTGATTGCCTTTCCTTAACAAGTTGATAAGCATGCTTTGGTCTGGGGAGTTCTCGTTTGTAGAAATCTTAGTTGTATTAATAGTAGTTAATAAACAGCCTAAATATAGAAACCTATTTAGGCTGTTTCTCTTTGATTTAATAATAAGATGGAAAGTGAATAGCACAATACAAGTGTCTATCAATAGATAGAAGAATGTTGTCCAATGTATCGAAGAGCCAAACACTTTGAACCAATTTTAAATGATTTAAAAAATGAAGGTGTTGTTCTCGATATCCTTCTCAATAAGAAGCAAATTAGGGTCTATTACAACTTTACTTGGTTTTGTAGCAGAGTCAATAATCACCTTTTGTTGAGTATTGTTAATTGTAGTCTTAACAAGCTTTAGCAACTCATCATTTTCATTATAAAGTCCAATTTCTATAAAGTCATTTAAGTTTTTATCTTCCTCTGTGCCATCCAAGTAACTTTTCTTAGAAGTACTAATATCTATGAAAGTGCTGAAACCATTAGCGTTTGTGCTGGTATCGGCATTTTCGATAGAAGTTTCATATAGTACGACATCCTCAAAACTATCCTCGATTAGATATTGGTATTGAGTAGGAACGTTTTGACGTAATTTTTCAATAAGTTGATTGCTCGTTGGATAGATACCTTTGTCACTAGAAAATTCCTCTAAGAAACTTCCTAATATTGAATTCAGTTTTTCTTCGCCTATGTGGTGTCTCAACGTATTGAAAACAATCGCTCCTTTTCCATAAGAGATATACTGATTTTCGTAAGCTACTTTTGATAAGGTTGTTTCAGATTCTGTATCTCTATTACGTCCCTTTAAATAGCGATTACGTTGCATTTTTAAAAACTGATGTGCCTTTTCTTCTCCAAAAACATTCTTATAAATGTTTAGTGTAAGGTACTCTGTTACACTTTCGCTTATCATTACGGCTCCGGGAGCATTTGCAGGCATTATTTGATACCCCCACCAGTGGTGTGTAAGTTCGTGTGCTATACTATAAAAAGAGATGTCTACATCACTCTCATCCGTATTTGCGATGAAGCGAACTTCGGAAGTTGGAATCAAATTAGCATTTACAGATGCGTAGGTACCAAATGTTTTAGGGAACTCAATAATATTGGCATTTTTGAATAAATAAGGGCTGAAATATTTTGTGTTATAGTCAAAAGAAGCTTTCAATCCTTCTACCATTTCTGGAATGCGATACTCGTGGTTTTCGTGAGTATTTACCTCAAAATCTACCCCTTTATGGTTATGATTATGAGTTTTGTACGTTGCAGATAGGAAACCTAAGGAGTTTTTAACTGGGGTGTCTGTTGCATATTCATAATAGTCTCTATTGTTATTATTCCATTGTTTAACAAGGTTACCAGGAGCAAACGCTTTTTGACCTTTAGTTGTACCTATTACAGTACTAACATTCATTAAATCGGCATCTTTAGCGTAATAATTTGTAGTATGAACATCTTCTTCATTTGTTTTTGTGTTTAAAAAGTAACCGAATCTTGGTAAGATTTCATTTTTAATATAACTACCATTGGCTACGGCTTCTTGAGTGGTATCAAAGATAGAAGGGTCTTGACTTTTAATATCAAATTCAAAGGTTAGACTATCTTTTGGCCGTAATGGCTTATCCAAGGCAACAACTGAAAATTTTACATAGTTATCACTATCTACTAACTTGTTTTTAGCCTTTATGGTAAAAGAGGTTTCTTCGTCAAAACCAGTTTTGATTAAAAGCGTATCTATTGGTTGAGTAGTTTTATTGACAAGTGTATATTTACCTGAGATTTCGAATGTATTTTTCTTTGGATATAGTTCAATGCTTAAATCCATATCTGTTATTTTGGGCTGCTTGGTGATAGTAGCATACTTTGAAAATTCTTTTTCAAAAGCCCTAAAAGCACTGGCTCTTTGCTTTGAAGAAAAACTATCATTTTTGTTCTCACCTCTAAGGATACTAAAGCCTGTCAATGCGATAAATGAAATGAAGGCTAAACTCATCATTTTAGTTACCATAGTTAATCTTCCTTTAGATGATTTTATACGTTGTATGAAATTTAGTGAAGTACCTCTAGAAACGGTTATTATAGTGGCAATCGATAAAAGAAGGGTGAAGCTTAACCAGTATGCTTTACCAAGGAAAAAGCCTTTTAATTGTGTTCCATAGCCGTATAAATCTGAATATGATAGTGGCTCATAAAAGTTAAAAAGTGCTACTCTAGATTCGATACCTATTTCTGGAAGTGCTGATGTTCCAAACCATAATGCCACTAAAAAAAAGATACCCAAATACGTATTTCTAAAGATAGAGTGTACAAATAATGAAGTGAGTGCCCAAATGAACAAGCTTATAAACTGGATGACAAAAAGATTAAAAAAGTATTGACCTAGTTCAAAATTTGTATAACCGTTTTGAATTTGAACCGCAACACCAACTATCAATAGTAACGACAATAAAATCAATTGCATTTTTGCGATAGCAAGAACTTTTGATAGGTACAATTTCGTATTTGAAATTGAAGTACTATCTACTAGAAAGTTCATTTGACTAGTTTTGTCTCTATTCACTAGCATTCCGCCGTACATAAAAGTCAATAGGGTGATTATTGTAGTAAAAAAGAATGCTGGGATACTCAAAATCACATTCGTTACAGGCATTATGGCAACTGCTTGATTGTTGGTTACTTGATTTATAGCAAAAAATACGGCAAGAATTCCCAAGGCTACTACAATGTAAAACATCCAGCTTTTAACAATGTACTTAAGATTATACATAGATAGGGTCCATAGAGTAGTTAAGCTTTGCTCTAGTTTCGGTCCCTTAACTATTTGCATTGATACAGTTTTAACCTTCTTTTTATTATTGTTTGCTTCCTTCTTAGAAATTTTTACACTCTTAGATGTACCACTTCTGTGCTCGTGAAGTTTAAATTTTTTGTAGGTAAATAACCCCGTAATGAATGCCATAGTTAGCCATAAAATTCTATTGGCAATGATTGTCGTTGTTAAGGGAATCGCTTTCAGGTTTTTGTCAAACTGATTCCAATTGTCAGTTGCAAAAGAAAAAGCATTCTCACCAAGTGGGTCTAGCAATGAAATAACATAAGGATTATCGAATGCATTTGGGATAATATTACCAACAAGGAAAAGAATGATAATAACACCTAACCCTGCATATAGATTCCTGAAATATGTGATTACAGAAAACGTAATTAAGCTTAATATGAATGCATTTGGAATAACAAATAGGAATAGTGCCTGTAGGTGCCCTGTGATACCGATATCACCAATTTTATCAGGATGAAGGCCTGGTAGTTGTTCCGCAGCAATAATACTCACTGCAATCGATATAATAATAATTCCTAAAGCAGATAATCCTGAAAGGAATTTACCAGCTAAATAATCTCTTTTCTTGATTGGAAAAGTAAAAAGAAGAGAGTGCGCTTTGTGGCGGAAATCTTTGAAAATTGTTACACCTACTATTGCAGGAATTAGAAATAAGATTCCTTTGAAAATAAAGCTCCAAATTTTTACCAATTGAAAAGGAGAATTTAAATAAGAAACTGTTTTTACATTTGGGTTCACAGGGTCAAAGAAGCCCGCTGTTCCGGCAAATAATAAGAAAGCACCTCCAGTAAAGAATAGTAAATACAGATAGAACTTCCAGTCTTTTAACCAGTTTGTTAACTCGTAGTTGAATATCGTTTTCATCGTTGTAGTTTTTAAGAAAGTTGATTAATGTGTACGAAATAAGCATCCTCCAGATTGGCGACATCTTGTGAGTAGTGCTCTGAAGGTTTTGAATCTGCATAGATTCTTACCTTTAGCGTATTGTCAGGGTTATAATTTTTAGATAGCACATATTCTTTATCCATACTATTAAACATATCTGTGGTCATTGTTGTAGCCCAAACTTTGCCCTCTAATTCCGCAACCGCATCTGTAGGTTTACATTGCTTTAATATGGTTCCTTTATTAAGGATGGCCATATCTGTGCAGAGTTCTTTTACGTCTTCTACAATATGGGTAGAGAAAATCACAGTGTTTTTTGCACCTACTTCACGAAGTACATTTAAAAAACGATTTCTTTCTGCAGGGTCTAGACCAGCTGTAGGCTCATCTACAATGATGAGTTGTGGATTGTTTAAAAGTATTTGAGCGATACCGAAACGTTGTTTCATTCCTCCCGAATAACCGCTCACTGCTTTTTTTCTAACATCAGTTAAGTTGACAATTTCAAGAACTTCATCGATAAGAATATTTCTTTCTTTTTTAGAGGTAATACCTTTTAATACTGCAAAGTAGTTTAGAAGGTTTTCTGCAGATACTTTTGGATATACACCAAAAGATTGGGGTAGATAACCTAATACTTCTCTCAATGCCATTTGGTTGTCTAAAACATCTATTCCATTAAATTCAATAGAACCTTCATCAACATCCTGTAGTGTTGCGATAGTCCGCATTAAAGAAGATTTTCCAGCTCCGTTCGGGCCGAGTAAGCCAAACATTCCAGTACCGATTTCGAGGTTAAGACCATTTAGTGCTTTTACACCATTTGAATAGGTCTTATTTAAATTTGATATTTTTAAGCTCATAATTAAAATGTTTTATTGTTTACTTTACGACTGATTTACAAGGCTAAATTACCGTGAAGGTTCATTCGATTTTTGAGTGTTCCGTGAGTTGGGGTAACTTTCCGATGAGTTGGGAATCGGAAACTTTGAAAATTTTAAGTGCCCTGTAAAAGAGATTATTAAGAACTGATTAAACCATAGTATGCAACTAAAGTCGTTAAAGCGGACACATATTATAGAGGGTGTAATTCACCTTCTTATCTGGTTTGTTTTTTTTTCTTCCATTAATATTTCTTGGGCACAAAATTGGTTTGATACTGAAAATAAAATTGGTCCTGTAGCTCCGCTTGCGGCCATTACATTTTTCATTTTTTTCTATCTAAATGCTTTTTATTTGATTCCGAAATATTTAAAGATGCGAAAGTGGATTCATTACGGAGTAGCTCTTTTAATAGTATTTGTAGTATTTGAAGTAGTGAGATTACTGCTTCATTTTGCTTTCGCGAAAACCGAATTAAACACAATGGCGGCTATTTTAAATGAATTACAATCTCAGGATAGTTTAATTTTCGGAAAGCTAAATCCATTAATTTCTAGTCTTCAGTTTTCATTGGTGTATCGATTTACCAGAGATTGGATAGTGAACAATGTGGTCATTGATAGACTGAAAACTGAAAAACTACAAATGGAGCTTTCGGTACTTAAGGCTCAAATTAATCCACATTTTCTATTCAATAGTTTGAATGCACTAGATGATTTAATAGATAGAAATCCTGGTCAAGCGAAGAAATATTTGAATAGGCTGTCCAAAATTTACAGATATACCCTTACCAGTATGGACGAAGATGTGGTAAGCCTAGAGGATGAACTGGATTTTATAGATGACTATATTTTTTTGTTGGAAGAGCGATTTGGTGGGATGTATGTTTTTGAAAAAGATATACAAACAGAATCTGTACATAAGTATTTAATTCCACCTGCCTCTTTGCAGCTTTTACTTGAAAACGCAGTAAAACATAATTACGGTAGTCTTGAAGAACCTTTGAAAATAACCATATTAGTAGTAGAAAATGAGATTAAGGTACATCATCTAAAACGCCTCAAGAGAACCGAGGTGGAGAGTACGGGCAAAGGACTTGAAAACATTAAAAAACGTTTTCAATTTTTAAGCAATAAGAGTGTTCAAGTGGAAGACACAGAAACCCATTTTTCGGTAAAGCTTCCACTTATTAAAAACATAAGGCCCATATGAGAATACTAATTCTAGAGGATGAACAGCGTGCAGGTGAGAAATTACAGGACCTGATTTCAAAACATATAAAAGATGCCACAACAGTAGATTGGCACCGTTCTATTGCTGATGGTATAAACTACTTGACCAAATCTGAAAAACCCGATTTGATTTTTTCGGATATCGAACTTATCGATGGAAAGTCTTTTGAAATTTATAAAGAAGTACCTGTTAGCTGCCCCATTATTTTTTGTACAGCATATAATCAGTTTTTCTTGGAGGCTTTTAAAACAAGTGGAATTGCCTATCTATTAAAACCATATACGGAAGATGAGTTTCAAGAAGCCGTTGAAAAGTATAGAACTTTGTTTAAAGAGAATACTACGGTAATACCACAGGTAAATGTTGATGTCATACATCAGTTGCAGCAGTTGGTAAACCAGCCTATTAAAAAATTCAAGAAAACATTTACTGTGAAGAAGAGTAGCGGGGTTTATCTTTTATCTACTTCAGAGATTGTATATTTTCAAGCGCAGGGTGATTTTGTATTCGCTTTTGATTTCGAAGGCAACAGGCATATTTTAAACTATACCTTATCGGCAATAAACGAGTTAATAGACCCAGAATACTTTCATCAAATAAATCGTAGTGAAATAGTAAACTTTAATAGTATCACCAAATATCACGCCTACACTAAGAATAGATTAGAAATTTACCTAAAGGATGGAAAAACCACATTGTACACTTCTAACAGTCGAAGTCCAGAGTTTAGGAGTTGGGTTGAGAGTAAGTAAGAATTGAATACTAATCTTTTATTAGATTCAATGTAAACTCCATTTGGGAATCAACGTTATTAATATAATCCTCAAAGGTTTGCGTTATTTTATAATCTGGAATGACCCCACGACCAAAGGGAATATCATTACTTTTAAAGCTTGTAAAAAACTTTAATAATGGAATTCGAACTTTATTTTGTGTATTTGGTAGAGTAAGATAGATGTAGGACCCACTAGTTTGCCCATAAAATCCTCCGCCTGTTTCTTCACCAACAAATAAAGCGCGATTATGAGATTTAGCTATTGAAGCAAACTCAGAACCTCCTGAATAAGTTCTTCCCGAGATTAGAATATACAAATCCCCTTTAAAAGGTTTTTTCTTTGGTAATTCTGTAGGTAAAACATTTTTTTTCCTTAAAAACCTTCCATCATTTGATAGATAATGCTCGCCTTTAAGCATACTATAAAGGGACTCCGTATTGTCCTTATAGTCTGTTTGATTGATAAATGAGAATTTCAGGCTTTTTACTTCAACATACTCATATTTAGTATATGCTCTCTTTGTAAGATGTGAATAGAGATAATCTTCAGCACCTTCTGTACCGCCGCTATTATTGCGAATGTCAATAATTAATTTTTTTATTTTATGTTTTTTGATAACCAGAAACAGACTATCAACTACAGATTTGAAATTAAGATTTTTACGAGCGTAAGCATTATAGCTAAAAGTGGAAAATCCCATAACTGCTATTTTAGTATTTTGATGAATTTTAAACTTAAAAAGTTTTTCATTTTTTTCAATTTCTGTTCTTGGTGTTGTTTTTCCTATGGATAATAGGCTGTCTCTGCTTACCAAGTTAACGGAAAGTGTGTTTTCTAAATTAGTTAATGTATCTAATAGTGTCACTGATAACTTTTCTTTTTTAAAATCATAGACATAGTCAAAATAATTGCTTGAAAATGAATATCTGTTAATACTATTAAATTTTCCTGTGGTAGTAAACCCATCAGACAAACTTGATTTGTGCCTAAAAATTTCTCTTAAGATTGAATCAATCGCAATACCATTAATACTCTTTATGACGTTTCCCCTAGTTCTCTTAAAGTTTATATTATTTATCACAAAGAGCTTTTTATTTACTACTTTAACCCCAATTGGTAAGAATTTACCTTTTGTCCTATAATAATTACTAACTTCTTTTGATGGATTTGCGTTCGAATGACCTTCTTTATCGGCAGCTGTAACTGAGCAAAGAATTCGAAAGAATTCATAAGAATTCATCCCTTCATAAATCTTGTCTCGATGTTGTTGGAAAATTTCTTCGTACGAAGAAGGACTTGTATACCAATACAGACCTGTATGCGCTTCTTTTAAGGATGAGACCATCAAATCATAATCTTCAATTAATTGTTTTTTAGAAAATTGAGAGAGAACGGAATCATTTTGGCTGAATGCATTTATAGTAATAAAAATTAGACCAATTGAAATATAATACTTCATTTTTTTTACCAAAGATGAAGCCTTTGAACTAGAATCGTATTGTAAAATATTTCATTAGTTCACATAGAATGCTGCTTTAAAATCTAAAGGATTAACTCCTGTAAACTTCTTGAAAGTCTTGTAGAAATGTGAGATATCATAAAAACCACTATCTATGGCGACATAGAGAATTGGTATATCTTTTTTTAACATTTCTTTACTAAGCTCAATTTTTTTTAATAAAACATAGTTATATGGTGTTAGTCCAGTTTCTTGTTTAAATATTCTTAAAAATTTGTATTTGTTAATTCCAAACTTTGCTGCTGTCGTATCCAACGAAAAAGAATCAAAATTGGTTTCATTAATAAAGCTCTGGAACAAAAGAGTTTTGTTGAGGTTTCTCAGTTTCGTAGTGGCGTATTTATTAACTAGGATTTTTAATATACTTAGTAAGCGATTTTCACTAATGATTAATTGTTCCTTTTTTAGTTGGGACAGATAATAAAATTCGATGAACAAATTTGAATCATAAATAATTCTATCTTCAAAGTAGGCATCCTTACATTTATTAAGATACTTGACTACATCGGGAGAAATATAAAAGGTAAAAAATGAATTCCCCAATTCTTTATCGCAAGGTGTTGCGTGTACTTCTTTTGGATTGGTTATAGATAAACTTCCTTTTGGTGCTCTTAATAATTTGTTTTGCAGTTTTGTATTAAAGGTATTATCTAAAATTAATGTAATATTAAAAGTGTCGTGAGTATGAAATGGAAAATCAAGAGTATGTGATTTGGCATTTAATAGTTCTAAACCATCTAGAATAGGTAATTGTTTATACCAAGTTTTATTATTTTCATCAATATTCAAAATATTCTATTGGTGTTTTTTTAACATTCTAAATATATGATTTCAATCTAATTTGGTGATTTGCGAAAAGTTGATTTAATTACATTAGTAGTTATAGCAATAAATAATTCCTTCAAATTAAAAGGGCTCACTGTATATCTTACCATCCATTATCGAGTTTAAGACAAGTGAGGTCGTTAGTTCACCGTAAGCTGCTAATCTAATGTTGAGCTCTTCTAGATGTTTTGGGTCACGCACCGCTCCTCTCAACAACATACAGTCCCTCCCGGTTAATTTATGACATTCGCTTATTTCCGGAACAGTAGGTATAAATTCTTCAAAACGCTGTGTTTGCCCGAATCTGATTTTGATAGTGATATACACTCCTAGTGAGTAGCCTAGCTTGTCTAAATTAACCTTGGTTTGATAAGATTCAATAATTCCTGCATCCTCAAGTTTTTGAATACGTTCCGATACAGTCGGCGAAGCAAGCCCAACTTCCTTTGCTAAATCTTTTAACGCAACTCGAGAATTTTCTTGTAGCATTTTTAGAATCTTCCAATTAATAGCGTCTATTTTCATAAGTTATAGATAAAAGTAATTTTACATTACAAAAATAGGTTTTTTATTTTTATTGCCTATTATTATAATTATAAATAGAATAAAAGCATTTTATCTTTGAGCTATAAATTTATTGTAATGACAAGATTAGATTTAAATACTTCAGAATACGACCCCTATTATAGTCGCTATGTAGAGAAACTACCAGAAAATCTTCCACTCAGGCAAAGTTTTGAAATGGGAAAAGGAAGTGTAGTTGGCTTTTTTAAGGGTATACCTGAAATAAAACAAGATTATCGTTATGCTGAGAAGAAATGGAATTGCAAAGAAATATTGCAACACTTAGTAGATACTGAACGCATATTTCAATACCGTTGTTTTCGTATCGCACGCAATGACAAAACTGAATTAGCAGGTTTTGACCAGAACATTTATAACCTGCCTTCGATGGCTAAGGCAAAAACAATGGAAGAACTAATCTTTGAGTTCAAAATTGTTCGGGAAAGTTCTATCTCATTATTAAACAGTTTAAGAGATGATGACCTTAAAAATATTGGAATTGCTAATGGTGGCCCTATGTCAGCAAGAGCTGCAGCTTTTACTATAACTGGTCACGAAATATGGCATATGGAAACAATAGCTGAAAAGTATTTGTGATGTTAGAAATAAGAACATACTGTGAACATTGTGATAAATCTTTACCGAGTAATAGCATAGATGCTATGATATGCAGTTCTGAGTGCATTTGTAAAGAACGTGCTTTAAGGTTATTTGAAATAAAGAAGCCCCGATTGATTTTACATCATTGGGAGGCTTTTCTAAAGATAAGTTTCTTAGCTCAGGAGTAATTCCGGATTAGAGAGTGAAATCTTCATTGACTCACTTTCGTCAGGGTATTGATAAGCTAAGGGAACTAACAATAAATTGAATAATCCACGCTCAGGTTTTGTGGGTGTAAATAAATATATAAAAGATGAAAAAAACAATCATTACATTTCTATTTACATTTTTAATATTCACTCTGAATGCCCAAATAAATGATGATAATAATATAGTTTATCAAACTGATGCGAATGGAAAGGGAACGAATGGGTCTATCGGGGCTCTCACAAAAGCAATTCAAAGTGGCAAACAAATTAGAGTAGGCTTCTCAATGGGACCTGTTGAGCATTGGACTGATGCTGGGTTTTTAACAATTTTTGAAGGAGAGGTATTTGCCCAAATAGAAGGCATTTTTCAACAGGCACCAAATGTTCTGAATGAAGAAAACAAGATTCCAAAAATTGATTTTGCAAGTAAAAAGGATAATAGCTGGTCAGCAATAATTGGTACTACTGGAGTAATGAAGATGCATTGGGACTTTAATAAAGAGACTCTCTTGAAGCATTTGAAAACTAAAGAGAAAGTGGATGAATACCTAAAATCATTGGCTAGCGCAAAAGTAGCGACAAAATGGGCGGCTTACTAGTAAGCCTACTTAAACTATATATAATGTTAGAAATAAGACCAAACTGTGAACATTGTGGTAAATCTTTACCTAGTAATAGCACAGATGCTATGATATGCAGTTTTGAGTGTACCTACTGTACCTATTGTGCTGCAGTATTATTTGAAAATGTTTGTCCGAGTTGCGGAGGTGATTTTCAACCTAGACCTATACGACCTAAAGTAATGCTCAAGAAATACCCGTCATCAACTAAGGAAGTTCTTGATAGAAAAACGCAAGAAAAAGTTGATGAGATGAAAGCCAAATATGTAACTATTAAACCAGAGGAAAGATGAGTGCAGTTTTTGAAGCATACAGACCACGGTCAATTAATTTCAATAAGAATTTGTGCATTGAACAATGGAATGTGAAGACCTATACCATTACAAATAAACAGGAGTTTACATCTTTTTCTATTCTAGAGAATGTGACAGAGCATTTACCTGTTTGGCTCCAGCAAATAGAAAATGGCAAATTACCCAATTACAAGCAAGCTTTTTTGATTGTACACGAAGCTAGAGAAGGTGTGTGGATTCTTTTAAGTTGGTGGACTGGTGGTGAAATGGTAGAAACTAAAGTGTTTTTTTCGAGTTTTGATACTCCGAACATTATCACAGACTCACCATATAATACAAATTCTTTACTATGTGTATGGGAATTAGAGGTATTTGGCCACGAACGTGCATCTTGGATTCAACATATACTTCAAAATCCGGAATACCCTGACTTTGTGGGGTATAAAAATGATACCCTAAACAAAGTCTTATGACAGAAGAACGTTTATATGCTTTCGCGAAAGCTTGGTCTGACAAAAATACAGAACGGGTATTAGAATATTTTACTGAGGATTGTGTTTATGAACCTTCAATTGTGATGAATCAAAAGAAAGCTTACAAGGGTAAGGTAGAAGTATCAAAAGCAGTTGGGCAGTTGATGGCTTTTGATGATACAATTTCTTCTATGGTAAACAATATTCATATAAACGGAAATTTTGGTTATTGGGAATGGGAATATGTGGACGCCAATGAAGGGAAAATTTATGGTTGTGATGTTTTCGAATTTAGAGATGAGTTTATTGTAAAGAAGAATGCATATCGAAAATTAAATTCTTAATGAATATGATAAATAGAATCTTTTATCTGGCTCTTTTTCTTATTTGCTCTTGTCAAACGTCAAAAGTATATAATCAAGGTGGTTGGCATAAAGTTTTTCAAAACGATGCTAGTGGCGAGGCAATTTACGGAGAGAAATCTGAACTTATCAGGGCTGTAAGACTAGGTTATCCTATTCGCCTTGGTTGGGGGGGTAATCGCGTCGAACACATAGCTGATGCTGATTTTTTGACAATTTTTGAAGAAGAGGTATTCGCTCAGATTAAAGTTATTGTTGGTCAAGAACCTAGAATAGATAATGACTCTGTCAAAATTAGATTTAGAATGAAAAAACATTGGACTAAAATTTCTGGAACGAATGGTTATGCCACAGGTTTTATGGCAGATTATTTTAAAGATAGTATTGTTGGAGGAGGAATTGATAGATATAACAGTACATCTTGGTATGTGCTTTATCCGAATTATGAAACCAATGAGGACGCCCTACCGTTGTGGAGAAGTGAATCTCACTTATGGGAAGAATGGAATAAAAACAACTTAAAGTAATTTGATTTAAAAATTACGAAAGCTTAGTATCAATTATTTTAAAAATTAATTTTTATGCAAAAAATCATACTTTTTGTCTTAGTTGTTCTATGTCTTAAAAGTGCAATATGTTATTCACAAGACACTATCCCTAAACGTATTTACAATACGACTTATTTAGGAGAAGAAATTCCACCAAAAATTGATGGAATTATTGATGATTCAGCTTGGGATTTAGTAAAATGGAGTGGCAATTACATAGAGTATAGTCCAGATGAAAATACATCACCCTCATATCCTTCTAACTTGAAAATTTTATATGATGATAAGAATTTATATGTAGCTTTTAAATGTTACGATGATGAGCCTAGTAAAATTGTAAGTAGGTTATCGCGTAGAGATGGTTTTGATGGTGATTGGGTTGAAATTAACATTGGTAGTTTAGGTGACTTGCGTACGGCATATTCGTTCACCATTTCAGTTTCTGGAGTTCAGGGAGAGGAATACATTACAAATGATGGTCAAAATTGGGATAATACGTGGAATCCTATTTGGTACGCCAAAACAAATATAGATGATGAAGGTTGGACTGCTGAGATAAGGATACCATTAAGTCAGATACGATTTGGCAAGGCCGATGAGCAAGTATGGGGAATTCAGTCTACGAGGCGTTTCTTTAGAAAAGAGGAACGTTCCGTTTGGCAACGAACACCCTTAAACGCTCCTGGTTGGGTAAGTAGTTTTGGAGAGCTACACGGTTTAAAAAATTTACAGCCGCAGCGTCAACTAGAGATTCAACCTTATACCGTTGTATCACAAAATGAACTAGGTCAAGCAAGTTCTAACCCTCTTATTAGGTCTAGTGAGACAAAGTTAAACGTTGGGTTGGATGGTAAACTTGGGATTACTAACGATTTAACTTTGGACTTTACGATAAACCCAGATTTTGGTCAAGTTGAAGCTGACCCATCTGCTATTGCTTTGGATGGATTTCAAATTTTCTTTCAAGAGAGACGGCCATTCTTTATTGAAAACAAAAATATTTTTGACTATGCATTTTCAAGTTCAGTCAATGGAGGTCGTACTTTTGGTTTTGATAATTTATTTTATTCTAGGCGTATTGGAAGGGCTCCTCAAGGTTTCCCAAACTTACAACAAGGGGAATTTAGTAGTCAGCCTAATATATCTACTATATTGGGAGCAGCTAAGTTCAGTGGGAAAACGCGAAATGGATGGTCAATAGGTGTTTTAGAAGCCGTTACAGCTAAAGAAACTGCTTTAATTTCTGATGGCACAGAAGACCGAGAAGAGACTGTTGAACCATTTTCTAATTATTTGGTAGCACGTGTTCAGAAAGATTTTAATAATAACAACACATTTATTGGGGGCATATTTACCGCCACAAATAGAAACTTGACAGATAATCTTGATTTTCTTCATAAATCGGCATACACTGGTGGGTTAGATGTCACTCATAATTGGAAAAATAGAACCTATTACCTAAAAGGCAATCTCATTTTTAGCAAAATTTCTGGTTCTGAAACAGCAATAACAAGAACACAGCAATCAATAACACACTTATTTCAAAGAGAGGATACGGAACACGTGAATGTTGACCCCTCTGCTACTTCTCTTACTGGAACGGGAGGTAACCTTCAAATAGGTAAAGGAGCTGGTAATTGGCTATTCCAGACAGGTGTTACTTGGCGTTCTCCAGAACTGGAATTGAATGATATTGGATTTCAATTGCGTGCTGACGACCTAAGATATTATGGTTGGTTAGGTTATCGCACAACCAAGCCTCTTAAATCAATGCGTGCTTGGCGTATTAATTACAATCAATTCGCGGCTTTTGATTTTGGTGGGAATTTCAATGAACTTATTCTTAATACAAATACCTGGCTAAATCTTAAAGACAATACTTGGATAAATCTATTTGCTGATTATAAGCCGATAAATTTTAATAATTTTTTACTGAGAGGTGGTCCTAGATTTCAAATGCCCGAAGAGTATACAATTGGAGGAAGATTGAATTCTGATAGTAGAAAAAAACTTCGATTCGGGCTTAATTTATCAAACCAAATCGCCAGTAACAAAGCTCTAAATCGTTTCGCGATAGGTGGCTCATTGACCTATCAACCATTAAATGCTTTAACTGTTTCATTGGCTCCATCTTATACAAAAACGGATGACAAGCTTCAATATGTCGCAACTACTGATTTTAATGGACAATCCAGGTATTTATTAGGTGATATTGAACAGCAGACATTAAGCATCCCTCTAAGGGTTGATTACATTTTGACTCCTACATTGAGTTTGCAATATTGGGGACAACCCTTTATTTCCAAGGGAGTATTTAATGGTTTTAGTTATGTGAATAATCCAATTGGTTCTGAATTTGAAACCCGACTGACTAGCTTCTCTAATGAACAAATCGCTTTGCAGGATGGTAATTTTCAAGTAGATGAAAATATAGATGGTTTTACCGATTATTCATTTGGTCAACCGGATTTTGCTTTTGTCCAATGGCGCTCCAATATGGTTTTACGTTGGGAGTATACCCCAGGTTCTGAACTTTACTTGGTATGGAGTCAAGATGCTTCAAATTTTGGAGATTTTAACCAAGGTTTGTCACAATCACTAAGCTCAAATATTAGAGACATCAACAACATCTTTCTAGTTAAACTAACCTATAGATTTTTAAGATAATACTATGAAAATTAATGGAAAAATACGTTTTGCAGTACCAACGGACATACCTCAAATTATTGAACTATGTCATTTGCACGCCATATATGAAAGGGACGAATATAAAATTGAAGGAAAGGAAAGACAATTGTCCATTGACTTATTTTCTCAGCTTCCTAAGCTCTATTGTTTAGTTATTGAAAGAGAAGGTGTCCTTTTAGGGTATGCTACCTATATGAAACAATATGCTACTTGGGATGCATGCGAATATATTTATATGGATTGTCTTTTTATTAGAGAGTTTGCAAGAGGATTGGGATTTGGAGAAAAACTTATAGATATAATTAAGCTAGAAGCACAACAACTCGGTTGCGCAATCATACAATGGCAAACCCCAGATTTTAATACTAGAGCAATGAAATTCTATAAACGCATAGGAGCGACTTCAAAATCTAAAGAGCGATATTTTTTAAATAGTGTGATAAAATGAAAGCGATAAAATTTCAATGGTTGTTACTACTTTTAGTAGTCTTAACGTCTTGTAGTCAGGAAATAGTGGTTAACAAGGATGCAATCGATGTAGAACATCAAATTATAGAGCTAGATGTAAATTGGGATAACCATAAACTTTTTGGAAAAACAACACTTTTTTTAACCACATTAAAAGACATCGATACTATAGCTTTAGATGCTGCGGATTTGGATATTTCTTTAGTGCTTTTAAATAATGAAAAGGTTGATTTTCGTGTAAATAATACTACTCAAAAAGTAAATATTCTATCCGATAAAAAGATAAATGGTTTTAAAGATATAAAATTGGTCATCGAGTACAGTACTAAAAACGATAACCCATCTGACCCAAGAAATATTTGGGGAAGTTTTGGAAATGGACCGCGTTATTTTGCACCAACAAAAACGGATAAAGAAAGAAGAAAACAATTGTGGGTTTTTGGCGAGCCGGAGTCAAATAAGTATTTTTTTCCTTCTAATCATAAGCCACAAGATGTCAGAACCTCAGAACTAATTGTGACGGTGGAGAAGCCTTTACAAGTCATAGCCAACGGTGAACTTTTATCTCAAAAACCAATTACAAATAATCAAATAAATTTTCATTGGAAATGTGACGTGGAGCATTCGCCACATCATACTTTTATGGTCATAGGTGACTATAAAAAATACCAACAGAACTATGAAGATATTGTTATAAATAATTTTGGCTATCCAGATGAATTCGATGGTACTCGTGAGAGTGTTGTTCGTCTTCCAGATATGATGAAATTCTTTTCCGAATATACGGGTCAAAAGTTCCCTCTACCATATTACAATCAAATTTTTGTTCAAGATTTTGGAGGATGGAAGCCTGGTATGGGTAATTCCCTGATTACTGAAAATATGATTGACGACAAGACTACTCACGAAGATTTCTTATATGGATGGGACTTAACAGAGGGTGAGGCGTTGGCCTATCAATGGTTTGGAAGTTATCTAAAACCTGCTAGCTGGAATGATATTTGGCTCAGTAAAGGTTTTACACGCTACTTTTCGGGTCTCTATAATCAGCATAAAAACGGAAATACAGAGTTTCTGACCTATCAATTATCACCGGATTTAGGTGCTTATCTTAACGATTGGAATTCTGGACAACCTACTATTATTGTTCCTGATTCTATTCCAAGCACAGATACATTTGTTAATGGCAATACTCCTTATGGGAAAGGTGCTAGAGTCTTACATATGCTAAGGAAAGAATTGGGAGATAAAGAATGGCAAGAAGTAATACAATTGTATGTTTCAAAATTTGGAGGTCGGTTAGTTAAAACCAATAATTTTATTGATATAGTTAATGAAGTTTCAGAGGAACCGATGGATTGGTTTTTTGAGCAATGGATTTATGGTGCTGGACATCCAAAGTTTAGAATCGAACATCATTTTAATGAGATGGAAAGTGAGTTTACCCTAAAACTTTATCAAAAGCAAAAAGTAGATTCCATTGTAGATAATAAAAGAATACCCTTTTTTAAAGGTAAAATGCTAGTTGAAATTGATGATGAAATCCAAGAAATTGAAATAAAACCTCAATTAGAAAACTCATATAGTTTTAAACTATCAGAACCTCCAAAGCTAATTAATATTGATTTTGAAGATGTTTGGATTAAGGAACAGATGCCTATAGAAAAAAACATAGAACAGCTTTTAACTGAGCTTGAAACTAGCCAAGATGCTTTACATAGGGTTTCGCTAATGCAGCGACTTACAGCAATTTCATTGGATGATGCCCCCGATACTATGCGAGGGATAAAAAGCGGTTTGCATTCTCGAGCTTTAAATGAAAATTATTGGAGAATGCGCCTTACTGCAATTAGTCAATTATCTCAGCTTTTCTCAACTTCCGATAAAATCCTTTTAGATAAGGAAACAGAGGACATCTTATTAAAACTAATAGAAAAGGAAAAATCTTGGACAAAGGCTTGGTGTATTAATTTCTTAGGAAATACCCTTGACGAAAAGTATGTTCCTATATATCTAGAAGGTCTTAAAGACTATAGCGACCGTGTAGTATTTATGTCGGCTATAGCTTTAGGTAAGTCAAAGGATAATGCTGCTCTCGATGCCTTATTGGAATTACCAAGTAAACCATCTTGGAAAAACCAAAGCCTTATTAGCGCACTCTATGGCTTAAAAGAATTAAAAGATGATAGCGCATATAATTTCATTTTAAATGCTCTAATGGATTCTACTAAGCCACATTGGAATTTAGGGACTCCTATTTGGGACCATCGGTTGGCCGCAGCTTATGCCTTAAAGGAACTCAATAAAACTGAAGAAGCTAGTGATTTGGTCTTAGCGAACTTCTATAATGCAATGGATTCTGAAAATATGAATGATATCTTCTACAATGCGCAAACTTTAGGGATTTTAGGCGGTAAAAACTGGAATGTCGCCATAAACAAATTGAAATCTAAGTTTGCTGCAAATACTAAGGCAAAAGAGGCTATTTCAACACTTGAAGCGCAATTTCCAGTGAACTGATTAACTAAAGAAATATTTGAAGGTCATTCTTTCAAGCTTTGAGTTTCTATGAAGCTGTTACATCCTTTTTAACAGAGTGAAAAGAAGCTAATCCTCTTTTTTGGCATATACATTTTCATATTCTAGAACTATGTCTGATTTAAATACGAAATCCAATGGATGCGTATAGGGGTCGGTCATTACCCTTCCTTTTTTATGAAGCTCATTCGTTTTAAAAATACAATCTCTGTACTCTTGAAGGTTGCCTAATTTCTTATGTAAAAGCGCTAGATGGTATTGTAGTCCATCAAAATCATATTCCTTAATTTGGATTTTAAACGCTGATAATGCTTTTTCGTATTGACCACTCTCGGAGTATAAGATACCTAAATGATAGTAGTCATAGAGGTCTTTAAATTTCGATTTTTTTAAATGTTTTTCAAGTGTTGAAATAGCTTCTTTTGGTTGATTCAGCATTTTTTGACAAAGTGCTTGGACTACTTTAAGGTGGTACATCCCATTTTGAGAATACCCTAAATCATCAGGATATATTTTTTCTAACGCTTCTAGGTCTTTTAATGCACCTTTATAATCTCGAAAGAATTGATACCTACACCAACCTCTGTAAGACAAATGCTCTTCTGGAGAAAGCTCAACAGCTTTGTCCATCAGCTTTTTCCACATAATAAACTCCCCTGTCTTTAAATAAGCAGTAGACTTATTTCGGTATGCTTGATGATAGTTAGGGCAAATTTCAAGAGCTTTATTATAAATATCGTGATACCCTTTAGTGAGTTGAAACGGCTTGTTTACAGAATCAAGATATTTACACGCTTTGTATTTACATAAATCACCATTTAATTTGAATGCTTCGCAGTTGTACTGCCCCAAGGCTATAGTACTAAACGATATAAAGAATATTAAGAAGAGGTTTTTCACGGTAATAGTTCTTGAATTAAGCCTTCTTCTATTTTTAGAATGATGTAGAAGTAATAGTTTTGAGGAAACTCATTATTTGATAATAACTTGAAGTCTCCATAAGAGTTTAAACAGGTTATGATGGAAGATTTTTGTTTTATTTTAAGTTCCTGTTTTTCATATTTCCAGTTCATAGCGTGTATTCTATAACGACCAGTTTCACCTTTGCAGTTGACAATAAAGCGGATTCTAATCAAACCATTAAATGATTTGAAGTTCTCTTGGTTCAAGTTTTCAACAAAATACTCCTTTAAATGGCTTTTTCCATTTTTATACGGTTTGTCATTAAAGGCATAGTATTGCGAGATATTTTGTCCACCGTAGCACTCTTTAAAATTTAATGTGTCTACTTTAATATTTGCGGTAATATCTCCAACTTTTGTACTAAGAGATTTATCAATTAAAAAATCATTTTTTACAACTTTCTTACAACTACTTAGTATCGTTGTCGAAAGTTGGACAACTACTAAAATCACAAAAAATGAATGTAACATTGAAAAAATCTTAGACATACGTATTAAGAGTTTTTGTTCCTGGTCTTTAGTTTATGCAAATTATAAAATATTGTAGCAATCTTTTTTAATTATATTAGGCAATAATTAAAAACCAACTAATAATGTTAAGCAAATGACCGAAATTGCAGAAACTGCACAATTCATTTTTGGTAGCATAGGAGTAATCAACTGCTTTGTTCTTGCTTTGTATTTTGGTTTATTTATAAAACCAAGGTTGAAAGAACATATTATTTTATCTATGTTACTTTTAGTACTATCCATTAGGGTTTTAAAAACTATTGTTTATTATTTTTATCCTGACAGCTTCCTCATTCCCATTTTACTTCCTTTAGGAATTACTTCTTCTTATCTTATAGGAAGCCTCACATTTTTATATACAGCTTATTTCTTAAAATGGAAACCTGTACCAAAAGTCTATTTACATCTTCTAATATCTTTTGTGCCTAGTGTCTTTTTAATTACTTTTTTTCCTTTTGAATTTAATAAAAATGTATGGTTGACTTATGGGCTTTCTATAGGTTTTTTGTTTTGGGCAGTGTATCTGATAAAATCGCTATGGTTGTATAGAAATGTTAAATACAATGCATCAAATAATCGGATAAAAAAACAAGATTTCAACTGGATTTTCACGCTCCAAATAATGGTGGCAATTATCTTAATAGCATACTTATTATCCTTCTATTTTAATAGTGTTTATATATATTCATCTGTTATTTTAGGGCTTTCAATTTATGTATTGTTAATTGTAATTCTAAAATCAAAAAAAGGGAAGAATTCAATTTTTGGCCAGCAAATCCTAAAATATAATAGAAGTAAAATATCAATAGATGATTCAGTAGCTATAAAAAAATCGATTGAAACTATTATTGCCAAACCTGAAGTTTTTACTAATAATAAATACAGGTTAGAGCATTTGGCTAAGGAGCTTAAAATTCCAACAGCTAAGGCATCCCAGTTGATAAACGAAACTATGAATTCCAACTTTAATGATTTAATGAATCAAAAGCGAGTAACCTTAGCCAAAACTTTGATTTTAGAAAATGATATCTATACTTTAGAACACATTGGAAATAAAGTTGGCTTTGCTTCAAAGTCTACATTTTATTCTGCTTTCAAAAAGTTTGCTGGAATGACCCCGAATAAATTTAGAAAGACTCATCAAGAATAGGTTCAATATTATTTTTTCGTACATCTTTACAGTTAAGCGGCGCTGAAAATAACTTTAGACTCAATATGTTTATCTCAAAAAAGTAATGAGATATAATTTATTCGTTATTGCACTATTTGTTTTTACAATTTCTAGTGCACAGGTAATTCAAAAGTCTACTACAAAAGGCACTTCTATTGATAGTTTAGTAAGTTCTTTAAGTGATATGGGCAAGCCAGGATTTGCCGTAGGTATAATTGAAGACAATAGAGTTACTTATGAAAAATATATTGGCTTATCTGATGTTGCCAATCTACAACCAATTGATGGGGAAACTAAATTTAGACTTGGTGGAATGTCACCACATTTTGCTTCTTACTTGTTATTGGACTTAATAGAATCCGGACAAGCAAGTTTTAATGATGAAATTAAGTTATACATAAGTGACTTCCCAGATTATGACCAAGACATTACTCTTAAAGATGTTTTTAATCATTCAACTGGCTTACCAGGCTATTGGCCTTTAAAATTTATAAGCAACGGTTCTTCCTCTGAACGATACTTTAATCAAATTGATGCGGAGCGCTTTTATTCTAGAAAATGGAAGTTAAATTTTGAGCCTGGAAGTCAATATCAATTCAGTGGTATAGCAGCAAAATTGATGGTTCAAATTATTGAAGGTATTACAAAACAAGAATTCTCCAAGTATGCGGAAGAAAAGCTATTTCAAGCTTTAGCTATGTATAATACACAATTCTTAATAGAAGGAAAAGATGATAAGAATTTGGCTAAATCGTATCAACCTAATAGTGAAGATTTAAGCGAGGTGAATCACTTTGATGTTGGACCAGCAGGTTTAGTTTCCTCTATGGAAGATTTGTTGAAATGGTTTATCCACCTAGAAAAAGACAATGGCATCGGTTCAAAAGTCGACGAGAAGGCGTTCTTGGAAAACGGACAAACTTTAGAGTCACCTAATGGTTATTTGACTTTTGGACAACAGTTCATTCACGAAATGCGGGATGGTAGATATAAAATTTGGGATTCTGGTGCTTTGGGAGGCTTTGCTTCTTCGGTTTTTAGATTTCCTAAAGAGAAAATTACTGTTATCGTCTTAAGTAATAATGGCGTTTCATACAATGGTTTTGTCGGTATGCAGATAGCAGATATGTTAATGGGCTACCCACCGCCTCAACCTTTCGATTATAATACTTTAAAGTTCAAAGAAGTATCTGGCAATTATTTAAAAACACTGGAGGGCAGTTATTTTAACACAACTAGTTTTTTGCTGCGTGAGCTAAAAGTAACTAATGATACATTAAAATATGTAAGGCCAAACTATGGAAGAAGTAATACGCTTCTACCTTTATCAGAGAGCTTGTTTTTACTTACAAGTGATTATCAAGAAGATGTAAAATTGGAAATAAATAAAGATGACAATGAAATTTCAGGGTTTAAATTTATTTATGAAGACGGGGAGTCAATTTATAAAAAATATAAGCCGTATCTACATAGCAAAACAGAGTTAAATAAGTTTATTGGAACATATTACAATAAAAACCTAATGGTAGTATTAGAAGTTTTTATGAATGGTGAGGGTAAACTTGTTGCGCAAAGTAAAACCGAACCTCCCTTTGAATTAAAATCATTCCAAAAGAACAGCTTTTTAGGAACTCCTATTCATTTCAGAAAGATTGATTTCTCCTTTGTCAAGAACAACACTTACCTAACTGTAGCACTTCATAATGCAAAACATATTGATTTTGTAAAAATCATTCCTTAGTGTTTATATGAATAAAATATTATTTTATTCATATAAAAAATGTATTGACCTAAATATAATAGGTTTAAGTTATCTTAAGCCTTATTTATGCTATTCTAGAATTTGATTCAAATAGTAACTTTATGCAATAATGGATAGTATAAGAAATATGAAAATACTAAAGACACTGATAACTCTAGTTATTCTCTCTTCAAGTTATTTAAATGCTCAAGAGATTGTTATGGACTATTATCCAGAATTTGAGGGTAATGTAAGTCAAAAAAACTATGATGTAGGAAAGAGTATGTTGAAAGGTGAGTATGAGGAATTGAAGGAGGCTAAAGATGTTGAGCCGTATTGGGTAGACTATTATAATATAGCTATAGCATATAATAAAATGGGAGTAGATGCTGTAACAGTTTTTGAATTTTTAAAAAAAGCAAAATCACTTAATTCAAAAAATGTTTGTACAATGATTGCCTCTGAAATAGAGTCTGTTAAGGGAGATATCACAAAATTAGGATTTCATCAAAGACTAGGCGATTTGTTTTTAAATCTAACAACTGATTGTGATTTAAATATAAAGCCTTTTACCTTAGAATTTTTAAAAGAAAATAAGCGTAAGCAAAACTTAGAGGGTTTAAATGAAGCGCTGATTGACAAGCTAATTCTATTGCAGGAAATGGATTTGCGCTACCGCTACAGTAGCAAAGTTTACTATGAAAATGTTGAAAAACAAAATCTTCTCGATGAACAAGTTGCTGTTGAATTATCAAAGATATTAGATAAATATGGATACCCTGGCAAAGATATAGTTGGTGAATATTACCAAAACCTAGCTTGCTTGTTACTTGAGCATTCTAGACCTACAGATTGGGAGTATAAAGAAAAGTATTTGCCTCTCGTACTTGAAGCATATAGAAAAAAACAAATGAACAAAGGATTTCTTTATATGCTTCTTGATAGAATACATACATTAAAAAATGGTAAACAAATTTTTGGTAGCCACGCTGGGAAACCATATTACGATGAAGTAACTCTTACTAAGCTAAAAGATAAATATGGCCTGTAAATACATTACAATTTTAAAATTCCCAATAGGAACAATTTGTGGTGGTATTAATTGTCAGTTTATTAATAACTAATGTATATGGAACACTCTTAATGAAACATTTGAAAAGTTTAATTATCTCTTTAACAAACATCAATGATTTTAACTATGAAATTTAAGAAGTATTTAGTCTATTGTTTTTTTCTTTTTACGATATCCCTTGTTGCTCAAAGTAACTCACGATATAACGGGGAAAAAACGAATAAAATAAAAGTGCTGAATTTTGGTACTTTTCATATGGGACTTACCCCTGATGAAAATACTACAAAGTTCAATGAAAAGGATAAAAAAAACATAAAAGAGGTTCATGCAATTGCTAAAAAACTGTCTGAATTCAAGCCGACTGTAATCATTGTTGAAACAATTCCAGAAAAGACAATAAATGTTCAAAATAAATATAAAGCTTATAAGCAAAACCCACAGTTGAAGTTTGAAAAACCTGGTGAAATAGAACTGTTAGCTTTCGAACTGGGTCGACTATCGGGAACAGAACGAATCTATGGTATTGATCATAGAATGAATTATAACTATAGAATAGCAAGAGAAATTGAAAATGAGATTGATTCAACAACGGTTACTGAATATTACAAGAATCCTTTCAAAGAAGTCGATAGTTATGATACAAATGATGAGAGCATTCCACTCCTGACAAAACTGTTAAAAATTAATAACGATAAATATCTAGATTTTTTGATTACTATTAATGCAGATATTCTTACCCACGCAGGTACGGATGGTAACTTTGAAGGTGCAGATGAAGCGGCAAAATATTACCAAAGAAATTTAAGAATGTATTCCAACATAAACCGTCTTGATTTGGAACCAGACGACAGAGTATTTATTTTAATGGGAGCAAGCCATACGGCGTTTTTTAGAGATTTTATTAGTAGAAGTCCAAAGTATATTATGGTAGATACCTTTAAATATTTAGAGTGAGCATAGTTTGGCTTGGAATAATACTTCACTAATAAGAACTTAAATTATATTATGAAAATAGTACTAAGAATTTTTACGTTAATCTTTTTTTGCTCTATTCTTTCTTGCAAACAAGAAAAACTCAAACCAGATTTTAAGGTAGTATACAAGAATAACAAAAAGGGCGAAACGTTAATGGGTAGTAAAGCAGAACTTATAAAATATATTAGAGCTGGTGCTTCCATTAAGATTGGATGGGGCAGTAAGGGAAAAACGCGAAGCGTTGAACACTTGTCAGAACCTATTTGGATTGCTGTTTTAAATGAATCTGAGGTTGTTGTTCATTTGGACCCTCATTATGTAGCTACAGCCGATTGGAATAATTTAACTTCTAAGTTTTCAGATACCTCACTCGTTAACCAAGAATGGCGCGTCGTCATTACAACTGGAGGCAATTTTGATGCAGTTTGGTATGACAAGTTTACAGGAACTATGATTAAACGTGTTCCTCAAAATCATACAATGACTTGGTTTGCTAAAGGCAGTTACGATGACAATGTACCCCTATATTTAAATGAATAATAAAATGATTAAAACACTATACTTAGATAATTTTCAAATAAAACTTCAAATTATTTTGACACTTAGTCTAATGGCTAGTTGCGCTTCTTATCCAAAAGATGTTAAGGATGAAAAACAGTTCCCAATATCTTCTGGCTCAGTTTTTACAATTTCAGAACCTCAACCCTATTTCAAATATTTTTTAGAATTTATAATAAAAACTCAACCAAAAGATGTTAAAGATATCTATGATAAAACAGATGTTATTACTGTTGAAATAAAAAGTGAAAAACGTATTAGTTTAGAACTTTTTAATGCTACAAAATTAATAAGCAAATTCAATCTAAAAATTGAGAAGGATAAAAAGGGGTGGTACTCAATAAAGCCTAAATATTTTCGTCTTTGGGGGGTGCCATATATAATTTATGGAGGGATTGAATTAGAAAAGGGGCGCTTTAGATATGATGGTAAAAATTTGTTGTTACAGATTGCTAACCATAAAAGTGGGGGTGCCTTAGTTATTTTTTCTAACGGTACTAATTTTGATTATTCCATAACATTAAATCAGAATAATGAAAGGTAAACTATATCTTATTTTAGTGATTATAGTTCTAGGATGTCAAAGCATACCACATCAAAAAGATTGGGTATTAGTTTATAAAAACAATGCATTTGGTGAAGCTCTGGAAGGCAATAAAATGGAGTTGGTTAACGCCGTTAGAAATGGAAGCCCTGTACGTGTGGGGTTTGGAGGTCGCTTACGCAGTGATTCAACATTGACAATAGAGCATATTTTTGAAACACAATTTATTACAATACTCAATGATAATGAAGTATATGCGCAAATGGAGCCCATAATAGGTCAAAATCCATTAATAGAAAAGGATACAACGAACATTCTCTTTAGACATACACAGTGGAATATTATAGTTGGCACAAATGGATTTTCTGATAGAATAACAATGACCCTAAATAGGGATTCAGTTACATCTCAAAATCAAAAGAATATGAGTGCATCTTGGTTTGTAAAGAAAGGTGTAGAAAATGATAAAAAACCAATACCATTATGGGTAAGATAAATCTCCTAATAGCACTTTTATTATTTAGTGTATTTGGCTATGGTCAAGCACGAATTACCTTTCATTTAGATGGTTTATCAAAAGATTATAAAGGTAAGGTTGGTTTAAGAGGTAGTGTCCCTCCATTAGACTGGTCTCAATCCCTTGTTCTAGAAAAAAATGATTTAGATTATTATAGTTTAATTATAGATTTTCCTGAAGGGGAGCAAGAATTAGAATTCAAGTTTGTACTCATAAATGATGATACAAATCCGAACTGGGAAGGTATTCAAAATAGGACTTTTATGATACCTCCTTCTGGTGAGAGTGTGGTTTCAAAAAATCAATGGAATAAGGAACAAGTAGTAGATATAACTTCTCTAAAAAAGATTCCATCTAATAAACTTTTGGAGGACTACGCTTTGATAGAAAAAATGGTCCTAGAAGTTCATCCTGGAACGTATAGATATAATACTAGAGAAGAGATTCTTGCGGCACTCAAAAAACTTAAAAAAACGTTTAGTATTTCTTTAACTCATCAGGAAGCATATCTAGCAATCTCTAAGCTTACCGCTAAGCTAAAATGCGACCACACAAAAGCGGGATTTAACAATCAGAGTAAAATCATAAATTCTATTATCCATTATCAAAAGGATAAACTTCCCTTTACTTTTAAATGGATTGAAAATGAAATGGTTGTTAACCATAATGCATCAGAAAATATGATGTTACAAAGAGGAACAACGGTAAAGAGAATTAATGGTATTCCGGTAAATAAAATCAAGAATGAGTTAATGTCATTGGTGGCAGCAGATGGTGCTACTGACGGTAATCGTATTTATAAATTGCAAGTAGATGGTTATGACTTCAGATATAATGCTTTTGATATTTTTTATCCTTTGGTATTTCCAATAGAAAACAATGAAGTCGAATTGATAATTCAAGAACCAACACAAAATTTAGAGAAATCTATTAGGGTTGCAACGATTTCAAGAGAGGATAGAGCCAAAATTCTGGAAGCACGTTACCCGAAATTTCCTAAATCAAGAGATGATATGTGGAGCTTCAATATATTAAACGAAGATGTAGCTGTATTAAAATTGAATTCTTTTGGTTTAATGGGTTGGAAAGCGATGACCCTTGATTATAAGAAATTTTTAGAAGATGTTTTTGAAGAATTGAACTCAAAGAAAATTGGAAATTTGGTAATAGATATCAGGGAAAATAATGGAGGTAATGACGAAATGGCTGATGAGCTTTTTGGCTATTTAGCCGAATCAAGTATCAAATTTGATAGAGTGGGGAGAACTAGGTATGTTAATTTTCCAGAGGAAGTGAAGCCCTTTGTTCAAAGTTGGGGTGACAATCCTTGGTATTTTAATCTAAAGCCGAAAGAAGACAGGACAAAAGAAGGATATTATATATTCAAAGAGAACTTTGACCAAGCTATAAAAAGGACGGATAAAAGGGTATACATGGGAAAATCCTATTTATTAACTAGTGCGGCCAATACTTCTCTTGCTTTCTACACAGCGTATCGATTTAAAAAACAGAAACTAGGTCTACTAATTGGTCAAGAAACGGGAGGCAATCTTAATGACATCAATGGTGGGCAAATACTCTTTTTGCGATTACCTCACTCGCAAATTGAAATTGACTTTCCGGTTATGGGGGGATTTAGTAATCAAAAGCAACCCAATTCTGGAGTAATACCCGATATTCAGACAAAAAATACAATACAAAGCTTTTTAGGAAATCGAGATTTAGAAATGGAGAAGACTCTTGAACTTATAGGTAGTCGATAATACTATGTTTGAAAACATCAATAGGCTAATGTCTTTCTTTTGTTTAAATCCTAATATAAAAGTTAGCGTTGTGGGCATATTAATACTTGCCTTATTATCTTCTTGTGGCGACGATGAAAACACCAATAATATAAATGCTGTAGCTGAAGATTTTGAGCAAATAAGTGACAGATATCCCTACGAAGAATTAGAACCTAGTATGGAAGTGGATTATTGGGAATTGATTTATTCTACAGATTTTCAAGTTGAAGATATCCTTGTTAGTTCGGGAACTAAATGTCAGAATGCATCTCCTCAAGATGACTGTATCTTTCAATTTGACTCTTTTGAAAATAACGAGGAGGGTTTTGCGGAAGATTGTTTGCCCGACTTCTGTTTTTATTATATAAAATATAACATTGGAAATGAAACACTTGTAGCCGCTAACCCAAGAAGTGTTCGGGACTTCCTTGGAACTATTAATACTAGGTCTGACGCCATTCTTTTGGTCTTCTCTAATGACTATAGATTCAGTACTGATATTAAAGAAGTAGGAGGTATACGGAAAATACCTTCTGGCTATGAATTACTGGTCACTAAGCTCATTAGCACTTGTAATCCATTAAGGATAGATAGGTTTCATTTGAAAGTTGGTATAGACGGTAAAATTGATATTTTAGGTAGCGAAATATATGATATTTCGGATGATTGTATTTAAAATCAATTTAGAAATGAATAAAACTTTACTTTATTTATTAAATTAAAGAATATGACTTAATTATAAATATTAAAACAAGTAAAAACCTTATAATAATAGATGTTTTACTTATATAAAGTGTTAATTTAATTGAGGTTTATTATGATAGTTAATTATTAATTTTTCGATTAGGTATATGAATAGCGCTAATTCTGTCTTAAGGTCATCTTTGAATATTCAAGAGGCTATTGATCAAATATTATCATCGAAAGGCTATTCATTAAAAGAACATAACACTTCAAATAAAAGGTTTACAATACCCTTGGGCTTTTGGATAAACAATAACTTAAATAATTGCTATAGACTGATTTTGAATTTTAAAAATTCTTGGCTCGAGCTAGAAATAACTGCCAATAAAGGTAATAACGATAACAAAATTATTTGGGAGAACATCATTTTCTTTCCTTTAGGAAGTAACGGTCAGAAATACATTCATAAAGAGGATATTATTTCAAGGTTAAATAATGTATTATAATTTGTATGAAGTTAACATATATTTTTTTAGTTTAAAATTAAGGCAATGTGACTGATGTTCAAAAAGTATTCCCAAATTGGTGGCAATCAATTCTTATTTGCTTATCAATTTCCGTTATACTGGTAATTTCATTGGTAATTGAATTACTAGTTCTAGGAACATATGAAGGTAATCATGAGAAATCAAGCCTGTTATATTATATGTTGTCCTTGGGTCCTGTGGCTATTATTTTATATTTCATAAGTAATAGTAAAAATAGACGTGTAATATTTCCTAAACCTCTTGAATTCAGTATAAAGGTACTCATAATAACAGTTTTTATTTCTCTAATTATAATGTTGGGAATTATAGCTCCATTGGCTAGTTTGATTCCAATTCCAGATTCCATAAAATCTAATATGTATAGCATAATGCAAGAGACTGGAATTTATTCTTTTTTATTAATGGTTATATGTGCTCCAATTATTGAAGAGTATATTTTTAGAGGACTTCTATTAAGGGGTTTGCTTTATAATCTGTCCCCAGTTAGAGCTATTTTATTATCTAGTTTTCTTTTCGGAATTGTTCATTTGAATCCTTGGCAATTTGTAACTGGTTTTATCATGGGTATCTTTTTAGGTTGGATTTATTATTGCACCAAGGATATAAAGCTGACAATATTGTCACACATGTCTGTTAACGGACTTGGTTATTTAATGAGACTATATTCGCAAAATAATATGGATATTTTCGAGGTTGATTATATTAATTTCATTGGCGGAATTTGGAACTTTGTATTAGTGACAATTAGTGTTTTAATATTAGTAACAACTGGGTTGTATTTTTTAAATAATTGTTTTAAAAAAAAGAGCAAAGATACTTTGATGTAAGTTGGAGATGTATAAAATATGGACGGATTAATCTTGCCTCTTGTAGATTGCAATAATTTTTATTTCGGTCCAGTTCTGCGTCGAAAAATCGTAGTAAATTTTTGAAAAATGTGCGATAACGTTTCCCGGTTGTAATAGTTCTAATTTGTTTATTTTGATAAACTCGTCATTTGCATCAAATATAAAAGTGTTATCTACTAATTTATAATGAAATGAAATTCCTTGTCTAGCATATTCTATAAACCCATCTGGTTGACTTGGGTAATCAAAGGAAAGATTGGGCTGAGGGTATGATAACGTTATTAGTTCTGTGTCAGTCTTATTAGTATAGTTTGGACGAATTTCTAAGTCATAAAATAAATTATTGAAATAATCATTTATTTCTCGTTTTAGATTCGTTGATCTAACAGCGTCACCATTTAAATCAACTTCTTGGTCGGAATAAATTTTGTCTATTTTATAAAACCCTTGAATTTTTTTTAAGTCTAAATTGGTGTCATCTGATTCGCAAGAAAGTACTAGAATAAAATTGATGATAGTCAATATGAAAATTCTATATTTCATGTTCTGATATTTTATATAGCTTATGCTCTACTAAATTACTTTTTTATGAGCGTATCGCACCTTATCATGTAATGGGAATACTAGTATAGGATAACTAATATTAGGTTAGTATGCCTAATTTTGAAATCTTAGAATTTAAAGTCAAAAATGAAAGTGCCTACGAATTTGAAATTAAGGTCTTGACAACAAGTCATCTAAGTTTAATGGTACTTATAGGTCCAATTATTGGCCATCTTTCAATTTATATTATTGGAATATTAACTTTTATGTATTACTTCTAATTCTTAATAAAAAAATTAACATTCTTTAGGTAAAATATTTAGTGACGGGAAAAATTCATTGAACTCTAAAGACATTGATTCATTGACTAATGATATTTATCAAGTTATGGTCAAGTGTAAATTGTGAAAACCTTAAAAAAAAAGAATATTAGTTTCTTTTACCTGAATTTGATATTGTTTGAAATATTGGAAGTTTATATTTCTTGTCCTGTTTGCAGGACGAAGAATGTAAAGCAAGAGGGTAACACGCTATCGCGACGTTACGTTTTTTAATTAATTGACATTCAATTAATTATGCACATAGTAGTTTTTCCTCTTTTACTAATTTACAGTAAAAGCACTTGGAAGCCCTGTAAACAACGAAAAATTTCACAGTAAAAAATAGTAATTGTTACCATTTGTTTCTTTTTGACAAACTTTTTTTACTAAATAAATTTTGAACCTTTTTAGGTCTTAATGGTAAACTAACAGCCCTCAGGTAGAAAAAAGAAGTAAAAGTTAGATTACAGCAAGTGCGCCCTATTTCGATTTTACCTAACGCTTATCTACCTGAACACTATAAAATCGAAACAGGATCCTACGCAGGCAAGTTATGGTAAGATTTGGAGGCACTTCGGCAGAAAGTAGATGGAGTAGTTGAAAGTTACTTTTGAACTTAAATTAATAATTTTTTATTTGGGGAGGTAGCAGCTAACTTATCTTTCAAAACCGCCATGTCATCACTAACTTTTTTATTTATGATTTTTGCATAGTGCTGTGTAGTTCTTAAATTTTTATGCCCAAGCATTTTGCCAACAGTTTCGATAGGAACGCCATTAGAGAGCGTTACGGAGGTTGCAAAAGTATGCCTTGCCAAATGAGTAGTCAAGTTCTTTTTAATCCCGCAGAGGTCTGCAATCTCTTTTAAATAGGCATTTGATTTCTGGTTGCTTAGAACAGGTAATATGCATTCTCCATTAATGACTTTAGGATGGCCTTTATATTTTTCAATAATGCCAAGAGCAGTTGGGAGCAAGGGAATACTAAATTTTGCGTTTGTTTTAGTCCGTTTTGCCTCAATCCAAAGATTACCATCAATATTTTTCACCAAATTATCCTGATTCAATTTTTGAACATCAATATATGCTAGTCCTGTGTAACAGCAGAATACAAACATGTCTCTAACAATATCAATTCGAGGCCACCTTATTTCTAAGTTAATTAAACTTTCTAATTCATCATTGGATAAGAACTCTCTATCGATCCATTTGAATTTTGCCTTAAAATTGTAGAATGGATCTCTAGCAATCCAACCATTAGCAACTCCTAGGCGAACAATCTTTTTAAAATTATTGATATACTTTAAAGAACTATTGTGATTACAGTTTTTGACAGATTTCATAAAGTAATCGAAACGAGTAATAAATTTTAAGTCTACATCTTGAATTGGAAAGTCTCCTCTTTTGTATTCATGATGAATGAATTCTGCAATATGATTTCTAGTAGTGAAATATCTTTTCCAAGTACCTATGGCAAATTCTTTGTCAACAAGTTTTTTCATCTGGCGATTATGTTCATCAAATACTTCTAAGAGCATTTTTACTTCTCTATCCTTACCTTGATAGATATTCTTAATGTCTACAGCTGTAAATGGGTTGCCTTCCTCAACCAATTGAAACTGAATCCTATTTACTTTAGCGCGAATCATATCAAGGTATTGATTCAATTGAACAGCTTCTATTCCTGAACCGCGCATTTTTCCAGTCTTGGCATTCCATTTTTCAGGATCAACTTTACGAGAAATACTTAATTCACTTCTTTTTCCATTAACTGTCAATCGCAGATATATTGACACTTTAGCCTGTTTTTTAAGGTTTCTTCTCTTAATGTAAAATAGCTGTGCGAAAGAAGTATTCATTTTTTGTTCCTTTTAATATAGAAATCAAGGTACAAAAAATAAAAATATTAATCTTATAATTAACATAAAATCAATAGATTACAAAGAAATCGGTGAGCATTTTTTAATATTATTATGCTCACCGAATAGGTGTACTAAAATATAGTAATATTTGATATTAAATGAAACTATATAAAATTAAAAAACCTGTAAATCAGATGCTTACAAGTTTTTGTTTAATTTTGGTGTTATAAAAGTGGAGCCGGGGAGAATCGAACTCCCGTCCAAACAAGCAATTATAAAGCTTTCTACATGCTTAGTTTTTGTTTAATTTTAGATAAGTACCTGACCAAAAACCGCCCAATACCTACTTAGCTTCTTAAGATTTTGGTGATACTACCAAAGCGAATAGTATCCTTGTGTTGACTTTTATGGTGTCTTTAAACGAATCGCCGTCAACAAGGGCTATTCAAAGACATCTCGCTTCCCTACCTAGTAGGGACGAGGCTAATCTTACTATAATTCAGATTAAGCGGCAAGAGCGTAATTATTATCGCCAATTAAAAGTGTGAATCCTGAGTTTAACGAGCTATAATCCGGCGCTCGGCATGCTTACATTACCATTGGTCTCGCTGTCAAAACCAGTCGGCCCCATAATGAGATAGCAAATCATGGATTCGCCTAATCGAATTATGCCCTGAACATGGTTCAGGAACTTATCCTCTCATTTTATTTTCAATGAACAATTTTAAAGGACGGCAAAGTTAATTAAAAGTTTGCTTACCCTTAACAATACCCTTATTTTAGGTCAATAATTATACCAAATGAAACTTACATTTATAAATTTAAAAATTGCTTCAACAAGATGATGTTTAAATTTATTAATGAGAGAACGAGTACAGCGAGTGGTTACACACGTTCTTAGTTTTATAATTAATTTACTATTAAATAATTACTAAAATTTAAACGTGTGAAATTCGGAATTATTAGAGAGCGTAAAGACCCACCAGATAAAAGAGTTGTGCTATCACCAACACTTTGTAAAAGTGTTTTAGAAAAATTTCCAAAAGCTGAAATAATAGTCGAACCTTCACCAATTCGTGTGTTTTCGGACGACGAATACACTGCACATACTATCGAGGTTGCGAATAAAATGGAAGACTGTGATGTGCTGCTAGGAGTAAAAGAAGTACCTATTGAAGCATTACTTCCTAATAAAAAGTACTTTTTCTTTTCCCATACCATAAAAAAACAACCCTATAACAGGGATTTACTACGCGCTATACTTGAAAAGAATATTGAATTATACGACCATGAGGTAATTACCAACCAAAAAGGTCAGCGTTTGGTAGCTTTTGGAAGATATGCTGGTATTGTAGGGGCTTATAATGGTATACGGGCTTATGGACTTAAGTTTAGTTTGTTTGAACTGCCTAAAGCGGAACACTTAAAAGACCAAGCTGCTTTAATTACCGAACTTAAAAAAGTAAAACTTCCAAATATTAAAACCCTATTAACTGGTAGAGGTCGAGTAGGCAATGGTGCAAGAGAGATGTTGGACGCTATGCAAATTAAAAGAGTTAATGTAGGTGAATATTTGGAGGAAACTTTTAATGAACCGGTCTATTGCCAAATAGATGCCTCAGAATATAATAAACGAAAGGATGGTGTAAGAGGCAATAAAGCGGACTTTTTTGCAAACCCAGAAGAGTATAAATCAAATTTCTTTCGTTTTGCCGAAGTTTCGGATTTTTATATCGCCGGTCATTTTTATGGTGATGGAGCACCTTATCTCTATACACGGGAAGATACTAGGCATCCAGATTTTAAAATAAAAGTGGTTGCCGATGTAAGTTGTGATATAGATGGCCCGGTTGCTACCACTATTAAGCCTTCAACAATTGCAAATCCTATATACGGATATAACCCAAAAACCGAACAGGAAATTGATTACAAAGATGAAGTCGCTATAGCAGTTATGGCAGTAGATAACCTCCCCGCAGAACTACCACGTGATGCTAGCGATGGTTTTGGGGAAGCTTTTTCTACATATGTGATTCCTGCATTTTTTAATGATGATAAGGATGGAATTCTAGAACGAGCAAGAATGACTTCTAAGGGTAAACTAACCAAAAGGTACAAGTACCTACAAGATTATGTAGATGGAACCGAAGAATAAGTAGCTTATTTTATTCCTAATCCATTTTACGTCTTTTATTCAGGATAAATAGACAACCAAAGCTTACTGTAATTATCCATGCTAGAGGTTCTGTGATACTATCTAGAATTAGAATACATGTATGCCAAGGCCTTGTGAAAATGTCCCAACTATTTAAACGGACTACCCTACCTAAATAAACTCCAAATCCACATAGGAGGGAAATAGTTATGGATAGGATATGAATAAACTTTTTGGAGTAAAATAACGAAAGCAATTCTATCATTATTTTAAAAGAATATAATCCAGAAAGAACACCAGTAATAGCACAAGAACCTATAAGAATAAAATCTAAAATAAGGAGATTAGGCTTAGATAATTGTAAATGAATAAAATCTGTAACAATATATGGGGCATTGGGCAAAAACAATAGCCAAATTAAAGTAAATCCAATTCTGGAATACCATCTAGATAATATGCTTGGATTTTTGTAGATAAAAAGAGTTATTCCAAATGGAATAAGCGCTAAAATTAGATTCCATCCTAAAAAAATGAATAGCGGATCTTGTGTTAACTTTATACGGATAGTTAAAAGCAGGGTGGTAACAAATATCCCTATTGAAATATTTCTTAATTCTATATATTTTTCAAACAGTAAGTCTTTAAATTTCATCTCGGTATTTTTAAGTTGTAGTGATAATTAAGACTGACCCCAGTCAATTCGTTTAGAAGCAAACATGATAATAGCTAGGATAATAAATAGCCCTATACTTCCTACCAGCAAGGCATAATTTTCCAATTGAATAATCACAAAGATGAAGGCATATAGCGCAGATAGCGAGCCACCTATTAAAAGAGGAAACTTTATATGCTTTAAAATAGTTCTAGAATAAATAGTAATTAACCCAATTACTGCGGTACCAGCTATTAAATATGCTTTTAGAAAATTTTGATGTTCAGATATTGAAATTAGTAGCGTATAGAACATTACTAAAGCCAAACCAATCATTAAATACTGAAAAGGGTGTATGTCTATTTTGCTGATAATTTGAATGAGTAAGAATACAAGTAAGGTTAAACCAATAATTAGTAATCCGTATTTGCTAGTTCGTTGTGTTTTTTGATAATCATCCACAGGAATTATTAAATCTGTACCAAAAGAAAACGCAGATAAGTCTGGTAACCTATCAAAAAACTGTTGTCCAAATTGGCGATTGGTTTCCAGCACTTTCCAGTTGGCTTCAAAACCATCTTTTGTTATTTTCTTTGTTTTATCGTCCGGCAAAAAATTACCATTAAAGCTAGGGGAGTGCCAGTCAGACTTCATACGAACAAGCGTCTCTCTTCCAACCGGGATAAATTGCAATTGTTCACTACCATTAATTTTTATATTTAGGGAATAGGATAAAATACTATCTGCTTTAAGCTTTTTTATAAATCCGCTTGATAATGTGCTCATGTATTGGTCATTAAACTGGGGTTTTAAACTAAACTTATTTGTATCTAGCTGAATGGAAATCTCGTTTCGAATTCCTTTTAGATTTGTTGTTTTCATAAACACAGTAGCTTTATTCCAGAGAATATCTTCATCAGGAATTTCTTCAGCGGAAAAATCAAACCCTTTAAAACTGCCATTAAGCTCAATATCTGAAGTATAAACTACAGATTCATAGATGCCACGCTCTAATGATTCTGTATCAACCTGGGCGTTTATAGTTAGATTTTCAGGTAAGAAGTAAGCGTTATGGAATACATCTTCATAGGTTTTAATGTAAGTTTTAGATTTGGCATCAAAAACCTTTTCTTCTTTGTAGGTTTTGTATGGAATCTTTATAATTGGACCATACAATGTAACCTGATTGCCCCATTTTTGATTTATTTCCTGAATTACTTCAGTTTGCCTAAACCCTCTTTCTCGTATTAAATCTTTTACAAAACCTAACGGTATTAATAGTATGACTAATATAAAACCAACAATGAGCATTCGCGCCGAGATAGATGTTTTAAACCAGTTTCCAATTTTACTTCTTTTTGTTTCCATGTTTAATATTTAAAGTACTTTGAATTTCAAAGTATATTGATAAAAAAATTATTTTTTCTTTTTAATGAGGCTTTCCAAGGCTTCAATATGCTTTTCAAATGCAATTCGCCCACTTTTTGTGACGCTATATTTAGTATTAGGTTTTCGGTCTATAAAAGATTTTTCAACAGTGATATAATTTGCTTTTTCCAATGTTTTGGTATGGCTAGCTAAATTACCATCAGTCACATTAAGCAATTCTTTTAAGGAAGTAAAGTCTGCATTCTCATTAACTACAAGAATAGACATAATGCCTAATCGAATACGATGATCAAATAGTTTGTTGATGTTATCAATAATACCCATGCTACGCTTTCTCTTCTTTAATATAGACTAGACTTCCATAGATGATATGTAAAAAGCCAAATCCAATAACCCAGAACCAAAATCCATAACCCGGCATAGCAGAACAGATAAGGCCTAATATAATCTCGGCATAACCAAGATATTTTATATTACCAATAGTATATTTTGAGGCATTTACCAATGCAAGACCGTAAAAGATAAGCATAAGTGAGCCTGTTAAACCATAATGTTGACTACTTAATTTTATGAGAATGTAAATACCACCGGTAATTAGTGGAACCAAGAAACTAACCAATAACCTTTTTGTAGTAGCATCCCATATTTTTTCATTGTTCTTTTTAGCCTTTTTTGAAGTTAGTAGATAAGCAGTTAATATACTTAGAGAAGCAACAGCTATTAAGATTATTAAAATGAGTTTAAAATTCCAACTGTGCAGAGTAAGATATGTGCCAGGCTCTGGCAGCAGAAACAAATAGGTTATAAGCGCACCGGCTATAGCATATATGCCAGCCATTATGCCAGATAGACCACTAAGTGAGATGAAACGTGAAGAACGACTCATTAAATCTTTGATTTGAGAAATATCGTCTAAGTATTTGTTTTCTTCCATTTTAAAGTACTTTGAAATACAAAGTTAATTTATTTTTGAAAATAAAAATATATTTAACAGAATTTATGATTGTTTCCTATTTTTAGAATATGAACCCAGCAGAGGAGTATATTTTAAATCAAGATGAACCTTATAGAAGTATATTATTGCATCTTAAGGCTACCATTGAAGCGATAATACCGGACGTAGAATTAAAATTTAAATGGAGTATTCCCTGTTTTTATGCTGGTAAAAGCCCTATATGTTATTTAAACGCTTCGCCGAAAAAGAAATTTGTAGATATCGCTTTTTGGAATTCTGCTCATTTAACCAAACATTTAGACAAAATGGTGACCGAGAATAGAAAAGTAGTTAAATCGCTAAGATATAGTACACTCGAAGAGATTGATGATGAGGTTTTGGTTACTGTTTTGGAAAATGCCTATACAGTAAGAAGCAATGGTTTTTATTAAAACTAACCGGTCGCCCATTTTGAATTTTTTAGAGTTAAAATCGGCAATGAGCAATGTGCTAAAATTACGCTTATTTATAAGCTGTTTATCGTTTTTCTAATCGCAACCAAATCTGTCAAAAGTTTTTGCAATAAACTTAAGTCTAGCATATTTGCCCCATCACTTTTTGCGTTCGCTGGATCAAAGTGAGTTTCCATAAAAAGACCATCAACGCCCGCTGCAATGCCAGCTCTTGCCATAGTGCCAATAAGTGCTGGTCTTCCGCCAGTTACACCTGATGATTGGTTGGGTTGTTGTAAAGAATGTGTAACATCCAAAACAACAGGAGCATATTGCTTCATAGTTGGAATGCCTCTAAAATCAACAACCATATCTTGGTAACCAAACATGGTTCCCCTGTCCGTAATCCATGCTTTTTCATTACCAGAATCAGTCACCTTAGTAACCGCATGTTTCATACTTTCTGGACTCATGAATTGTCCTTTTTTCAAGTTTACCACTTTTCCAGTTTTAGCAGCTGCAACAACCAAATCGGTCTGGCGAACTAAAAAAGCTGGAATCTGTAAGACATCTACATACTCAGCGGCCATTAAAGCATCTTGCGTTGTATGAATATCAGTAATTGTTGGAACTTTAAAAGTTTCGGATACCTTTCGGAGAATTTTCAACGCTTTTTCATCTCCAATGCCGGTAAAAGAATCAATCCTGCTTCTATTGGCTTTTTTAAAACTTCCTTTAAAAACATAAGGTATTTTAAGCTCGTCTGTTATAGCTACTACTTTTTCTGCAATACGCATGGCCATTTCTTCACCTTCTATGGCACAAGGACCTGCTAAAAGAAAAAAATTGTCACTTTTTGTATGTTTTAGCTGAGGAATCAGACTTAATTGCATAGTATATGTTTTAGGCAAAAATACTATTTTGAAAAAGTATCTGTTACTATACTACCAAATTAACCTACAATGCGAAAAATTACACTTTTAATTTTTTGGCTGTTTTCTATTGGAATTACTGCCCAATATGGGAAAAATTGTGAAATAAGACAGCTGAAAATAAATCTATTTAACCCAGGTATCGAATACGAAATGGCACTTGGAGTAAATAGTACACTAGACTTTAGAGTGGCTTGGCAAGCGGCTATTGAACCAGCCTCTGAGAATCCAATAGAAGATTTTGATTTCTTTCCCGCGATTACCCTTCAAAATAGATATTACCATAATTTTAATGGACGCGATAGAAGGGGAAGACAGATTTACGGGAATTCTGGAAATTATATAGCCCCTTCAGTTGCTATTTTTTCTCCGGATTCTAGAGTGGTAAACAATGAAATTATTGATGGTGTACACGGTTATGCAGGACTTGTTTATGGGGTTCAGCGCAGCTACAATTCTGGACTAAGTTTCTCTATTGATGCTGGAGCAGGTTACTACGTGGGACCTTTTAAAGGGGGGATTCACCCAGTAGTTAATTTAAGTATTGGTTGGATAGTAAACGAAAAACGTTGGTGTGTAGGTAAATAGGTTCTTTTTAGAACATGATTTTTTTTAGGGCATCCATATAACCCCTACTTACCCGAACCACATCTCCATTTTGCATAGTAACATCATAGCTTTTACCATACTTGTGGAGCTCCTTTACACTTTCCAGATTTATTATCGAAGAACGGTGAATCCTTATAAAATTACTTGGATTTAATTTTTCTTCTAATTGTGAGATGCCAAAATTGCTAAGGTAAATTCCCTTATAAAGATGTAATTTACTGTAGTCGCCAAATGCTTCTATCCATACAATATCTTCCACTTTTACAGTAATTAATTTTTTGTTATGTTCCACCAACACTCGCTGGGGATACGATGGTTTTTCCATTAAAAGGCTATTGGTAAGGGCTCCCAACTTGTCATTGTCATTTGAAAGCTTATCAATAGCTGCTTGAAAACGCTCTTTAGTATATGGTTTGAGCAAATAATCTACCGCATGAACCTCAAACGCTTTCAATGCATATTCATCATAGGCCGTAGAAAAAATAATTTTGGGCAACTCTTCAAGATGGGTTAGGACCTCAAAACCCGTTTTTCCTGGCATTTGAATGTCTAAAAAGACCAAATCTGGCTTGAAACGATTGATTTCCGTAATAGCATCGACCCCATTATTTACCTCCGCAACCAAAACCAAATCTGGAAAGTCCTCCAAATATTCCTTTATGAGCTTTCTCCCTGATTTTTCATCATCGGCAATAATTACTTTCTTCATATTGCAAAGCATATTTTGAGTCCTTGAGGCTCGTTGTCTATTAACTCCAATTGGGTTTGGTACATTTTCTGCAAGCGCATTCGCGTATTGCTTAATCCAACACCTTTTCCAAAAAGGCCATTCTTATCCGTTACCCCTTTGCCCGTATCTGCTATTTCGAACTTTAGTTTCCCTTTGTCTCTAAAAACAGAGATTGATATTTTTCCACCTTTTAGGCTTTCAGAAATACCATGTTTAACAGAGTTTTCAACTAAAGGTTGCAGGAGCATAGGAGGAACTTGCTCGCATAACAACTCTTCGGGAACATTTATTTCAATTTGTAACCGGTCTTCAAACCGGGCCTTTTCTAACTCTAAGTATTTATTTACAAACTCCAGTTCTTCGCCTAAAGGAACTAATTCTTTTTTTGAAGCTTTAAGTTGGTAACGGAAAAGGTCCGAGAGAGTGGCGATTAAATGGCGAGTCTCCTCCATTTTTGAGGGTACAGAAGCATTAATGGTATTAAAAACATTATATAAAAAATGCGGATTCAACTGCGCCTTTATTGCTGCAAGCTCACTTTTAAGGGCTGCTTGCCGGAGCTCACCCTCAATCTCCATTTTTTTTTGATTTTCTTTAAAATAGCGATAAGCAAAAAAGAACCCGAACTGTATCATTAAAAACAATAAAGGAATGTACCAATCCCAAATTTCACCAGTACCCTGTAGTCTTGGTCTTCCCATATAATCAATAAGCACATACCGAAGCTCTCTTGTAATATATATGATTATGGGAATCAATATCAATACAGCAATGACTTGAACAATCATATGCTTTTTGCGTAGCAATTGTACACCTAATACCCAAATGATAATTGAGGCAAAGAAATAGCATGTGTATGACATTCCTGAGGCGAACCAATACCCTTCCAGATTCATCCACCCCCAAATGCCTTCTTTCTCGTACCAACCACCATTATACCATAGTACAAAGCGATAGAGCCAAGAGAAAATCGAATAAATAAGAAAGACAGCTAAAACTTCCTTAAACTGTATTTTTCCAAATAAAGTTTTGTTTAATATGTTGTGTTTTGATGCCATTTCTGAAAATTTAATTATCTAAAATTTCCCCCTGTTTCACTTTTAGAATGATAGATTTATTAATTTCCTTCATACTCTCCAAAGGATTGGAACTTAAAGCTAAAAAACTTGCTTCATACCCTTCTTTTAAATGTCCGATCTTTCTATTAGGGAAAATTGTGGACGCTGAATTTTCGCACCACATTTTTAATAATTCAAGATTACTAAATATGTTATAACTGTACAATAATTGGAACTCCCCAGTAGAATTATCATTGTACATATCTGAACCAATGGCTATTTGTACTTCCTGTTCTTTCAGTATTTTGAGGTTTGTCTTTATATTTTCTACCAATTGATTATAATTTGCTTTTTTCTTCCTTTTGGTTACTAAAGATATCGTAGGAACTACAATTGTCCCTTTCTCTTTGGCCAAAGTTGCATCTTCCACCAAAATTTGCTTACCATTACTAATTTCTGGAAGATGGGCAATCTCATCTACACCTGCCCTGACTGCTACATGAAAATCATGGGCGGTTTCAACATGGGCACTAACACGTAAGTCATGTTGATGGGCTTTTTTTACAATTTCTGGAACTAGTTCGGGATTCAGCCCCTTTTTGCCAAAAAAAGCGGTATCGTTTTTTCGTTTTTGATACTCTTCGGAATAAAGTAGGTTTATCTTAATAAAATCTGGCTTAAAGGAAAGTATTTTACTCCACTTGTTCTCTAGATCTTGAGAATCGTCGATTGTGAAATACCCATGTGATTCTATTTCTTCTATGGTTTCAAAGAGCCCCTCAAAATATCCATAATCCAAAAACCTTTTACGTAGTGCTACAGGATGACCGCCAGTTCCTGTAAGTGGTGCATGGGCTAAGGTCACATCTATACCACCTGGTTTGTTGTAATGATGCATCAACGGGTCGATTCTTTTTTTTATTGACGAAAGATGCTTAACATAAAAAACGCCATTTTCTAGGTAAGAATTAATTCGCTTACTTAGTTCATACTCACTTTCTAAGTTATGGTTATGCGCTTCACCAAAAGGCGGTACAATAAATTTTCCACTGAGGTCAATTATTGTATTATTTTCAGTATTCTGATTCTTGAAACTTAGAATGCCTTCACGAACCCAGGCTGTCTTTCTTTCAAAAATGTTTCCATTAAACCACTCGCCGTTAACTAATTTTATGGATAAACTATTTGGGTTTTCAATTGCTGTTTTTTTAGTATCTGGTTTCTTTGACTGACACGAAATCAAAACAAATAGTAGTATAAATAAACCACAAATTCTATTCTTCATAATTGTACGTTTTTTGCCCATGGCAGCACCTAGCGGATTGCATATTTAGTATGCCATAGACAAATATTCTATCATAAAATATTAATAAAGACAATGTAGGGGGAGGAATTGAGTATCCAAACAATTTTCAGATGAGTTGTCCTATTTGCGGACGAATCGCCATGGTCAACTCAACTTAAAATGGGGCTTTTCATCAACTTTTACTTTTATAGGCTCATCCAAAATGGAAAATTTGTGTACATAATTAAAAAACGAACAATCATGAAAACAATTACTTTATCTTTTCTTCTCCTTTTTTCTGTTGGACTTTCTGCTCAGTCCATTACAGGAAAAGTGGTTAATAAAAATCAAGAGCCCATGCTCTTCGCTGCTGTGGTTTTAAATAGCCAAAAAGATTCCAGTTTGGTTAAGGCAACAATTACGGAAGACTTTGGAGTTTTTCAATTCAATGGGATTTTACCGGGTAAGTATACTTTGGCAATTTCTAGTTTGGGATATGCTGATTTTAAAAAAAGAATTGATTTTAAGGGGGATGATTTGGATTTAGGATCATTCATTCTCAATTCAGAGGCCCAGAATCTGGAGGAAGTAACAGTAGTAGCCGAAAAACCTATGGTTCAGGTATTGGCCGATAAAACAGTATTCAATGTTGAAAATACGATTAATGCTACCGGCACAAGCGCTTTCGAGCTTTTGCGAAAAGCCCCGGGAGTAATTGTGGATAACAATGGTGGTATAATTCTAGAGGGAAAAACAGGAGTTCAAATTTTTATTGATGGAAAGCTCTCTGTACTCCAAGGTGAAGATTTAACCAACTATTTAGAAAGTCTACAAGCAACTGATGTAGAAGCCGTAGAAATTATTACCCAGCCTTCTTCAAAATACGATGCCGCCGGTAATGCAGGAATCATCAATATTAAACTAAAAAAAGATAAAAGTATTGGTACTAATGGAACCTTTACATCTGGAATGACGGTAGGCGATTTTGGCCGAACAAATACGAGCGTTAATTTTAATAATAGAGGTAAAAAAGGTAATTTTTATGGTACCTATAGCAATAGATTTGGTAAGAGTACGGGTTTTCTCAATTTGTTGAGAAATCAATTTGGAACTCAGTTTGATGCACGTACCAATAGTATTTATGACCGAAATACGAACAATGTAAAATTAGGATATGATTACTATGTTAATTCCAAACATACCATTGGGGCTATTTTTAATGGAAATTTTAACAACAGTTTCAATACCAACAATACTAGAACACCTATTCGTGTGGTGAATAATGTTCAAGTTGATAGTATTCTAATAGCCCTTAACCAAACTCAAAATACTTCATACAATATAAATTCTAACTTAAACTATCGCTATGCGGATACTTTGGGCTATTCTATAAATGTAGACTTAGATTATGGTCGTTACAACAGTGAACGGGATGCTTTTCAACCCAATACTTATTTTAATGGTAATGGAGAACAGATGCTTAGTGAGCGAATCACTTTTCAAGACACTCCTATTGACATTGATATTGCCACTGCTAAGGTTGATTATGAGCAAAACTTCCTAAAAGGTAAGTTGGGATTGGGCTTTAAGCTTTCATACATAACTACCGATAACACCTTTGACTTTTTTAATCAAGTGAACGGGCAGAATGTATTGGACCCCACCCAAAGCAATCAATTTGAATATCAAGAGAACATTAATGCAGTATATTTTAATTATAATCGAAAATGGGGTAAATGGAACGTTCAATTTGGTCTACGAATGGAAAATACTGACTCAGATGGAATATTGACCAGCCAACAACAAAATAATGATGATAGAGTAGAGAGAAATTACACGAATTTTTTCCCATCAGGAGGACTTACTTACCAATTGAACCCCAAAAACCAATTTGCACTTACCTATAGCCGCAGAATCCAACGTCCCAATTACCAGTCGTTAAATCCTTTTGAGTATAAATTAGATGAACTCTCATTCAGTAAGGGAAATCCATTTCTACAACCACAGTATACTAATAATGTAAAATTGTCCCATACGTTCAATTACAGATTGACTACTTCATTGAGCTATAGCTATGTATCCGATTTTTTTGCCAGAGTTACCTTAGCCGAAGGACAAAACACCAATTTTTTAACCACACTAAATGTTGCTAATCAGGAAGTTATCAATCTCGGCATTTCTTACCCAAAGAAAATCTATGATTGGTGGAATTTATATTTTAGTTTGAATGCCTACATCAGTGACTTTAAAGCTACAAGTCCAGAATTTTTGCCAGTTCGCCAGGAGACTTTGAGTTTTTATGCACAAAATACAATCAAGCTATCTAAATCATTAAGAATGGAAGTCTCAGGGTGGTATAGTTCTCCTTCTATATGGGGAGGTACTTATCGCACACAATCAATAGGGTCTTTAAATCTTGCCTTTCAGCAGAAATTCTTCGATGATCGCTTTATGGCAAGACTTTCATTCAATGATATTCTGTACACAGTCCCATGGAGGGGGACCACTCAATTTGGGGAACTTTTTATTGATGGTAGTGGGGGTAATGATAGTAGACAGATAGCATTTGGACTTACTTATGATTTTGGGAGAAATGAAATAAAAAAGGCTAGGAATAGAAAAACTGGTCTAGAAGACGAGAACAAACGAATAGATGGATAATAAATCCTTAAAAATCAATAAGATAAAAATAACATTTCATTGTGTTGTGGCGTAAGTAAATCGCAGTATCTTTGCACGCTCAAAAACAAGGTTATGTCTAAAATTAAGAATATTGCCATTATTGCTCACGTTGACCACGGTAAAACTACTTTGGTTGATAAAATAATGTTTCATTGTCAACTCTTTCGTGACAATGAGAATAAGGGGGATTTGATTTTAGATAATAATGACCTAGAACGTGAACGTGGTATTACTATCGTTTCTAAAAATGTTTCTGTAGTTTATAAAGACACAAAAATTAATATCATTGACACTCCTGGTCACGCTGATTTTGGTGGAGAAGTAGAGCGCGTATTAAATATGGCTGATGGAGTTTTACTTTTGGTAGATGCCTTTGAAGGTCCAATGCCGCAAACTCGATTTGTACTGCAAAAAGCGATTGACTTAGGTCTAAAGCCTTGTGTAGTAATTAATAAAGTAGATAAAGAAAACTGTACTCCGGAAGAAGTACATGAAAAAGTTTTTGATTTAATGTTTGAGCTAGGTGCTGAAGAATGGCAACTAGACTTCCCAACTGTTTATGGTTCTGCAAAGCAGAATTGGATGAGTGAAGATTGGCAAAAGCAAACAGACAATATTGAGCCTTTATTGGATATGGTTATAGAACACGTTCCAGAGTTTAAACCAGTTGAAGGTAATACGCAAATGCTGATTACCTCTTTGGATTTTTCATCTTTTACTGGACGTATTGCGATTGGCAGACTTACAAGAGGTACTTTAAAAGAAGGGCAACAAGTTTCTTTAGTTAAAAGAGATGGTAGTGTTGTTAAATCTAAAATAAAAGAGCTCTATACTTTTGAAGGTTTAGGTAAACAAAAAGTAACCGAAGTTAAAACGGGTGATATCTGTGCTTTGGTTGGTGTCGAAGGTTTTGATATCGGTGATACGGTTGCCGATATTGAAAATCCTGAAAAATTAAAGACCATTGCTATAGACGAACCTACAATGAGTATGTTGTTCACTATTAATGATAGTCCATTCTTTGGTAAAGATGGGAAATTTGTTACCTCGCGTCATATTAAAGAACGTCTTGAAAAAGAATTAGAAAAAAACTTGGCACTTAGAGTTGAAGAAACAGATAGTGCTGATAAATTTATGGTATTTGGTCGCGGTGTATTACACCTTTCAGTCTTAATTGAAACAATGCGTCGTGAAGGTTATGAACTTCAGATTGGCCAACCACAAGTTATTATTAAAGAAATTGATGGTGTAAAATGTGAGCCTGTTGAGCATTTAACTATTGATTTACCTGAGGAAGTTTCTGGTAAAGCAGTTGAGATGGTTTCTATTCGAAAAGGAGAGATGACCAGCATGGAAGCTAAGGGTTCAAGAATGCTTTGTGAGTTTATAATTCCTTCTAGGGGTATTATAGGTTTGCGTAATCAACTATTAACAGCAACAGCGGGTGAGGCCATTATGGCGCATCGCTTTTTAGAATACCAACCATTAAAAGGAGATATAGCTCAACGTAATAATGGTTCGTTAGTCTCTATGGAAAATGGCTCTGCAATTCCTTACTCTATAGATAAATTACAAGATCGCGGAAAGTTTTTTGTTGATCCAGGTGAAGATATTTATGAAGGTCAAGTGATTGGTGAAAATTCTCGCGCAGATGATATGACAGTGAACGTGACTAAAACTAAAAAACTGTCAAATGTACGTTCGTCTGGTGCGGACGATAAAGCTAAAATTGTCCCAGCAATAAAATTTTCTTTAGAAGAAGCTTTAGAATATATTCAGAAAGATGAGTATGTTGAGGTTACTCCAAAACACTTAAGGCTTCGTAAGATTTACTTAAAGGAAGTAGACCGTAAGCGTAATAAAATAGCTTAATCGGTAACTTTAATTTTTGACCCAGCCATTGCTGCTCCAATAATACCTGCATGGTTTTTAAGTTGAGCAGCAATAACTGGTGTATCCACATCAATACAATCTTTGTATTGGTCCCAATCTTTAGATGCTCCCCCTCCTAAAATAATATGGTCTGGAGCAACTATTAAATCTACAATATTCAGAAACTTATTAAAACGTTTTGCCCATTTTTGGTATGAAAGCTCTTCTCTTTCCATAGCGGAACCGGCTGCCCAAGTTTCAATTTTCTTATATTTTTTATAGGGAATTTGCCCTAATTCAAAATTTGGTAGCAATTCTCCATTTACAAAAGCACCGCTTCCTAACCCTGTTCCTATTGTTATGATTATAACGAAGCCTTCTAAATCTTTTCCAATTCCATGATTTATTACAGCATACCCAGCTGCATCTGCATCATTTACTACTGAAAATTGTTGCCCAGTAGCGTCTTCGAAAAGTTTATTTACATCAACACCAACCCATGAATCATCAAGATTACCGGCAGATTTGCATATACCATTTTTTATTACGGTAGGGAATCCACAACCAACAGGGCCAGAGTAATCAAAGTGTTTTACAAGCTGAGCAATTACTTCGGCCATTGCCTCTGGCGTTCTTGATTTAGGAGTAGGTATTCGATGTCTTTTGGAGAGCATCTCTCCGGTTTCTGTATTCACTAATGCAGCTTTCATGCCTGATCCACCAACATCAATACCAAGAATTTCCATAGAAGGGTAAAAATTTTATTTGGCAAAGAAACAAAAATCTTTTGTTACCCTATTTTTAGATTGCTTTTTGTATAACTTCAAACATTTTGCTGCTATCACACTTAATTGTTTTATGCGGATATTTTAGAATCAAAGCATAATCATGAGTTGCCATAATAATGGTGCGACCACTTTCATTAATTTCTTGCAGAACCCGCATCACTTCTACACTTGTCTGTGGGTCAAGATTTCCAGTAGGCTCATCCGCTAAGATAAGTTCTGGGTCATTTAATAAAGCTCTAGCAATTGCAATACGCTGTTGTTCGCCACCAGAGAGCTCATGTGGAAATTTAAAACCTTTGGTTTTCATTCCAACTTTATCCAAAACTTCTTCGATTTTGGAATCCATTTTTGAAACATCTGTCCAACCGGTTGCTTTAAGAACAAATTTTAGGTTGTTATTTATATTTCTATCTGATAATAATTTGAAATCTTGGAAAACAATACCCAATTTCCTTCTTAAAAAAGGAATCTGCTTTTCTTCTAGAGATTTAAGATTAAAATCTACAACGGTTCCATAGCCTTGTTTTAGAGGTAAATCGCCGTACAGCGTTTTCATGAAACTACTTTTTCCACTTCCGGTTTTTCCAATAACGTAAACAAAATCTCCTTTTTTTACTTCCAGAGTTACATTATTCAGGATTAAATTTTCATTTTGAAAAATGGAAACATCCTGCAATTTTAATATGGTTTCGGGCATTTCTTGTTTTTGATAAAATAAAGGTACGAAGTTCTAAAAATACTACTAATGTTAAATTTTGAAAACCATTAAACATACTTTGGCGCAGATTTTGACGTTATGGTATCATCAATCGAGAACAGCGTAGAACACTATGAATCGGAGAACCACTGCATTTCTTTTCCTAATTTTCTTAGGATTTAGCCTTTTGTGCACGGCACAAGAAACCAAAATTTACTCACACGAACAGAAGCAATTTCAAGATGCCTTAGCATTGTATAATAATCAGCAATACCAGGCTTCACAAGCACTTTTCGAAAAAGTAAAGTCCACTACAAACGATTATGAAACAGAAGCCAATAGTAGTTACTATGCTGCTAATGCTGCTATACGTTTAAATCAGCGAGGCGCGGATAAATTAATGGAAGATTTTGTAGAACGCTATCCTACTTCTACAAAAAGAAACTCAGCATTTATGGATGTTGCAGACTACTATTTTGAGACGGGAAAATATCCGTATGCACTAAAATGGTATAAAAAAGTAGATAAAACTGCCATGGCTAAAAGTGATGAAGAGCGCTTCAATTTTAATAATGGCTATGCACTTTACGCTTCAAAAAAACCAAAAGAGGCAGAGCGTTATTTGAGTAGGGTAAGCAACTCCAAAAAATACGGCTCGCAAGCAAAGTATTATTTAGGGTATATAGCATATGAACAAGATGATTATGATGAAGCAAGTGCCCGTTTTGATAAGATAACAGACCCAAAACTTTTAGAAGAAAAACTTTCTTACTATCAGGCCGACTTAAATTTTAAACTAGGAAATTTTGAAAAGGCTATTGAGATGGCCAAAAAGCAATTACCTAAATCTGACAGACGGGAAATATCCGAACTAAATAAGATAATTGGAGAAAGTTATTTCAATTTAGAAAAATATGACGAAGCAATTCCTTACTTAAAACAGTACAGAGGAAAACGTGGCCGATTTAATAACACAGATTACTATTTATTGGGTTATAGTTATTACAAAAAAGGTGATTTTGAATCTGCTATTGGTCAGTTTAACAAAATTATTGGAGGTGATAATAGCGTTGCCCAAAATGCCTATTACCACCTAGCCGAATGTTATTTAAAATTGGATAAAAAACCTGAAGCACTAAATGCATTTAGAAATGCTTCCCAAATGGATTTTAATCCAGAGATTGAAAAAGATGCACTTTTAAACTATGCGCGTTTAAGTTATGAAATTGGGAATGCCTACGAACCTGTTCCCCAAGTAATGACTACGTATTTGGAGAAATATCCAAAAGATGAACATCAAGAAGAATTACAAGAATTATTAGTTGACTCCTACATAACTTCTAAGAATTTTGATGGAGCAATGGAGTTGTTAGAAAAAAATGCCAGTTACGCTAGTGATGAAACCTATCAAAAAGTAGCTTTTTATAGCGGTGTTGAATTATTTGTAGATACTAATTATGAGGATGCTTTAGAGCGTTTTTCTAAGTCTTTGAAAAAGGCGGAAAACCCTATTTATGAAGCTCGTTCTCAATATTGGAAGGCAGAATCTGCCTATAGATTAAATCGTTTTGATGATGCTCTAGTAGCTTTTGAGCAGTTTAAAAGAAACCCAAGCGCTAATAAAGTTCCGGAATATAGTCAGTTGGATTATAATCTTGGGTATTGTTATTTTAAGTTGAAAGACTATAAAACTGCAGTTACCTATTTTAAAAATGTTTCGCAATCAGCTATAGATGAAGAAAGAAAGAATGATGCTTACTTAAGATTAGGTGATAGTTATTTTGTAACGAGCAACTATAAAGCTGCAATTACTGCTTATGATACTTCTTCTAAGTTAAATGGTCCCGAACGTGATTACGCAGCTTTTCAAAAAGCAATATGCAGTGGATTTATAGGTAATAATACAGCGAAGATAGATGGCCTTAATCAATTTATTAATCGCTACCCAAAATCAATATTACGTGATGATGCACTATTTGAGCTTGGTAATACCTATGTAAAGACAGATAAAGAAGCTCAGGGATTAGCTTCATATGATAAATTAATAAATCAGTTTAGCAAGAGTAAATTTGCTCCGAGAGCGATGTTGCGTCAAGGTTTGGTGCATTACAATGCTAATAGAAATGAACAGGCATTAACAAAATTAAAAAGTGTTGTCAAGGAATATCCTAACACTCAAGAAGCTAAACAAGCAGTAGCTACGGCTAAATTGGTTTATGTAGATTTAGGCAGGGTGAGCGAATATGCCGCATGGGTGCGAAATTTGGATTTTGTTGAGGTTACAGATTCTGAATTGGATGCTGCCAGTTTTGAAGCTGCGGACAGAAAATATGCTCAAGGAAATACCGCTGCAGCCATTCGAGGTTATGAAGATTATCTAAAAGAGTTTCCTAATGGTTCAGAATCCATTAAAGCTAATTTTAATCTAGCACAACTTTATTTTTCTAAGGGGGATAAAGAAAAAGCACTGGCAAAATTTAGAAATGTGACGGAAAGTGGCGCAGGTGAGTATGCAGAACAAGCACTTACACGGGTTTGTGAGATTTATGTTGGTAGGCAAGATTATCAAAGTGCAATCCCATACTTAAAACAACTTGAAGGTGTTGCTGAGATTGTGCAAAACAGAACATTTGCCCAATCAAACCTTATGAAAGGTTATTATGGGCAGAAAAACTATGAGCAAACTTTAGCATATGCGGAAAAGGTTTTAAATGCACCAAAAATTGATAATCGGATTAAAAGTGACGCTCAAATAATGATTGCCCGTTCAGCTATAGAAACTGGTGATGAACAGCGCGCAGAAACTGCTTTCTCCGAGGTTAAAAAAATAGCTACAGGCGAAACCGCTGCGGAAGCATGGTACTACGATGCCTACTTCAAAAATAAAAATCAAGATTTTGAAGCTTCTAATACTTCGGTACAGAAATTAGCCAAAGATTATGCCTCCTACAAGGAATGGGGAGGGAAAGGCTTAGTGCTAATGGCGAAGAATTTTTATGCTTTGGGAGATGCTTTTCAAGCTACATACATTCTGGATAGTGTCATTGAAAATTTTTCAGAATTCAATGATATCGTAGCAGAGGCAAAAGGAGAACTTTCCCTAATAAAAGCTAGAGAAGCAGAAATTAATTCATCAGTCAATCCAAACGAGAACTAAAAAAAGAAAATGTCAAAGTCATATACCTTATTATCCATTATTATTTTGAGCCTTTTTGGGGTGGTTCAGGCCCAAGAAACTGACGATATTGGTACGGAGACGGTTACGGTTGTAAAACCATATACACCAACCGTCTCGGATGCCTTTAAAATTAAATCGGTTCCTAGTTTAAACGATTCTATTGTACTTCAAAAGAAGAAGATTACATACAATATTTTTTCAGTCCCAGTGGCCTCCACATTTACACCGGCCAAAGGAAAAGCTTCTAGAGTAGAAAAAACGCCTCCACCAACCTTGTATAATTCTTATGCATCAGTTGGGTTAGGTAATTTCAACAATGCTCTTGTAGATTTTTATACTAGTCGAGAGTTTAATCGTGGAGAGGATTTGTTGGATTTTGGATTAAGTCATCATTCTTCACGTGGTAATATTGATAGTACACCTTTGGAAACAGATTTTTATGATACAAAATTTGATGTTTCCTATGCGAAAAAGGACCGCGATAGGGACTGGGGAGTTAGTGTTGGCCTACAACATCAACTATATAACTGGTATGGCATAGAAAGAGGAACTTTTACGGAAACTCAAGTGGAAGCATTAGATGAACGCCAGAATTATTTTAATGCAGAAGCCAAAGCGCACTTAAATTTGGAAGATTCTTTTTTTAAAAGCGGTAAAATTTTAATGAGACGTTTTTGGGATGCGGTGGAATCGGGAGAAAATAGAATAGTGTTAGAACCTTCTATTGAACTTCCAATAACAGAAGAGTTGGTCACAATAAATACAAAGTTAGATTATGTTGGAGGTAATTTTAAGAATGCAAGTTTAAATAGCACAACGAATACTTCAGAAATAGATTATGGACTATTTCAGGTTTCCGTTAATCCAAGTTTGTTGGTTTTACGAGATGATTTAACCGTAAACCTAGGTGCAAATTTTGTTTATGGAATGGATTTGGAAGATAATGCTGGTAATTTTTATATCTACCCCGCTATAACTGCATCATACCGTCTTTTGGATGAACAGGTTATTGCCTACGGAGGTCTTGAAGGACAGTTAAGACAGAATTCTTATTATGATTTTGTGAATGAGAATCCTTATGTGTCTCCAACACTAATTATTCAGCCTACAGACCAACAGTACGAAGCTTATGTAGGTTTAAAGGGGCAATTGTTTGCTAATGTGGGGTATAATATTAAAGGCTCTTATACTGCTGAAAATAGGCGTCCACTTTTTCTACTAAATCCGCAAAATCTATTTCGTGATGATGAAAAGGGATATAATTTTGGAAATTCTTTTCAGGTATTTTACGATGATATTAGAACCTTAGGGATTTTTGGAGAACTTAATGTAGATGTAAATAGAAATTTTACACTTGGCCTTAATGCAGAAGTATATAATTACAACACAGAAACTGATAATCCAGCATGGAATTTACCCAATTTAAAAGGTTCGCTATTTATGGATTATCAAATTTCAGAGAAATGGTTTATGGGAGCTAACCTGTTCTTTGTTGGTGAACGTGAAGATTTGGTTTCAAATGCTCAGGCCAATACACCTCCAAATTTGTTCCCATCTACAATTGTAACTTTAGACAGTTTCTTTGATGCAAATGCGCACTTGGGTTATCGTTTTAACGAACAACTTTCTGTTTTTGCTAAAGCTTCAAATATTGCAAACAATAATTACCAACGTTGGAGTAATTTCCAAGTTCAAGGTTTCCAAGCTTTAGCCGGAGTTTCGTATAAATTTGATTTCTAGGGCTTTCGAAAGCTGAAATTGCTTTTAAAGCATTACAATTTTCTTATCTTGGAATTGTATGCGTTTGTTTCTATATGTTGTAGTTGTTCTTCTTTATTTTAAAGGTTATGGTATTATGGCCCAAAATTTAGTTAAGAACTCAAGTTTTGAGAACTACCATGAATGTCCAAATACTTTAGGAACTTTTGATAAGAATGTAAAGTCATGGTCTACACCTACGACTGGCACAACAGATTATTTTAATACATGCAGCGCAGTAATGAGCGCTCCAGAAAATTTTAATGGGATCCAACACCCAAAAAACGGTAGTGCATATGCCGGATTATACTTTTATGCACCAGGTGATTATAGAGAATATATTCAAGTTCAGTTAAAGAAGGTATTAAGACCGGGAAAAACATATAAATTAAGCTTTTACATAAGTTTGGCTGAAGGTTCTGATTTTGCTGTTAAAGATTTTGGAGTGGTGTGCTCATATAAACCAATAGCAGTAAATACAAAAAAAGAATTATCAAAAGGGCGGTTGTATGGCATTAAGGGGAATAAGTTTCACTTTTTTGAAATAAATCATCCTAAATTCCATGAAGATAAAAGCGACTGGTTAGAAGTAACTACATCTTTTACTGCTAAAGGTTACGAAAAGTATTTATTGCTAGGAAACCTTAGAAATAATAAACTCACTAGGAAAGTCCAAACCAAAAGAAAAGAAACAAAGAAAGGAGCTTATTACTATATAGATATGGTCTCTTTATCTTTAGAAGGAACGGAGCAGATAATGCCTTCATATGAACTTGATAGTATTCTCGAGTTTAAGAATATATTGTTCGATTTTGATAGGTTTAAGTTGAATGAAACCGCTAAAGCAGACATCGATGCTTTACTAGATTACCTAAAACAGAATCTTGAGTTAAAGATTACGATTATTGGTCATACGGATAATAAGGGCTCTAAAGCTTATAACCAGAGCTTATCATTAAAAAGAGCAAAATCCATAGTCGATTATTTGATTAAACTGGGTTTAAGTAAAAATCGAATTGATTTTAAAGGTCATGGCAGTACTAGGCCAATTTCTAAGAATGATACAGAATTAGGCAGGCAAATAAATAGACGCGTAGAATTTATGCTTTATTATTAGTGCGTTAAAGGCTGAGATAATTTAAAGTATAGCGTCGGTTTTTTAAATAAGAACCCATAAGAATTGTTTGAAAGCTTAGAGTTTTCGTTGAGAAGTTTTTTCATCTTCTCATTATACTCAAGCATTAAACTTTCTGTTTTACCATTACTTAAAACAAAAAATGACTCTGGTTTATAGCCGGTAGAAGTTATATTTATTTTCCAATGAAAGCCTTTCTTACTGGTAAGTGAGAAGTTACCATCATAATCGGTATAGACTACCTCACCTGTTTGATCAATTTCAACAGATGCTAGGTAAATAGGAAGTCCTAGCTCATCAACAATTTTCCCCGTTACTGTATTTTGACTATAGCCAAAGGCAGAAAAAAATGCTAATAGGAGCACAAGGGTTAATTTGTGCATTTTCGTAAGATTTGGAGTATGATAACGTATTTTATTGAGAATTAGTATGTAAGAAACAATTAAATGTTTTTTAAAACCAAAAGTATGAAAGGAAACAATATTAGCTAAAAAGTAACGTTTTTAAAGCGGTACGAGAACCGAAAAAAGACATAATAGTATGGTGCATTTTTATTCTCGTATTTTATCAATTGTAGGTTTTTGTGTTATCTGCAGTGCCTCTTTAAATGGTCAGAACCTAATTTTAAATCCAGGCTTTGAAAACAATAAAGCTTGTCCAACAAATATTACAAACTTTAATGTTTTAGTAGAAGATGTTTCCCTTCCTACATCTAGTTCAGGGGATTATTTTAATACCTGTGGCACAGGTGATTTTAGTATACCATCTAATTTTAAGGGGGAGCAAAAGGCTATTGAAGGGGCTGGTTACGCGGGACTTTATTTCTATGCGTTAAACGACTATCGTGAATACATTCAACTAAACACCTCAAAAACACTTAGAGAAAAATTTCCTTACAAAGTTTCGTTTAAGGTAAGTTTAGCAGAGGCTTCTAGTTTGGCTTTAAAAAACATGTCAATTGTATTAACCAATACTAAAGTAAGGGTTCCAAATAGTTCTGCTTTAACGGCTTCAAGATTAAATTTACAAGATGGTATTGAGTTTCATGAAGTAAAACTCTCACCAGACAAATCAATGGCAGACACAGATGGTTGGATAACACTGTCTGGGGAATTTGAAGCAAAAGGTTTTGAGGAGCATATTATTGTTGGGAATTTTCAGGACAACAATAACACCCAATTGCTAAAGACTGAAAAACCAGTGCTTTCTAAAGATTTCTCCTATTATTATGTAGATGATTTTATGCTTGAGGAGCAACCAAGAATAAATTATGAAGAAGATAAGATTTATGTTTTAGAACGTAATCCATTTGAACCAAAAGGATACGAATTAGACAAGGAGGCAATAGCTAGTGTTAAAAAGATTTTTAAGTTCCTTAAAGAAAATGCCGAGGTACAGATGAAGATTACTGGCCATTCCGATAATTTAGGGAATCCTGAGTACAATAAATTTATATCTTCATTAAGAGCAAGAGCAGTTGCATTATACCTAAAAAAACTTGGTATAGATGATAATCGTGTTGTTTGGGAAGGTGCAGGCGATGCTCAACCACTTAGAAACGGAAGAATAAAAGAGAAAAACCGTAGGGTAGAATTTGTAATGACCAAATTCAACGATTAATAGAACAGATTTCTCGGAATTTTTAATCACTATTTAAAGCACTAATACAAGTTTTCATTTATCGAAAAATGAAAGTTGATAGCTAATTGCAATTGCTTATTTTTGAGCTAAAGCCTTAAAATGACCAAGCAATTTACTGTACTGCTATTTTCTTGTTTTATTTTTTTTCTTGCGTGCAAGAAAACCAACAAATCCAACCATAGGCAAACATCTACTGACTTAGAATTACTTTTTAAGGATTTTCAAGAGTTTAAACTTATAATTAACCCTATTGAAGCTACAAAAGCGGGTTATGCAGTTTATAATGACACTATAGCTGATTATGTTTCAGAAGCATATCAAGAAAAATTAGTACAAGAGTATACTGCCTTTTTAGAGCGAATAGCTAATATTGATACTACAGGATTAAATGAGACCCAATATCTGGCTTTAGGTACTATGGAGTGGGATTGTAGTATTAAAAAAGAAGGGTTAGAAAAAGAATTGGCGGTGGTAACATCTCCAATTTACAATTTACCTACGTTGGCAGTTTTTCCTTTAGGACAGATTCAATCTCTACACTTATATGTAGCTCAGTTGGCAGGTGGAACAAGCGTTCATCCTTTTGTAACCGTAAAAGACTATGAGGATTGGTTAAGCAGGATAGCGGATTACCTTACTTTTTTGGATACTAGTATGGCAAACATGGAAAAAGGTTTGGAAAACGATATTGTATTGCCTAAATCTTTAGTAATAAAAATGATTCCGCAATTAGAAAACTTTGTTTCTAATAATTTGGAAAACCATCTTTTTTATAAGCCTATTCATCAAATACCAGAAAGCTTTAGCGAAGAAGATAAAGAGTATCTAGCAAAGGAATATGCTAAAGTTATTTCAGAAAGAATAATTCCAAAATATGCGGAACTAAAAACCTTTTTAGAGAAAAGTTATTTGCCTAAAGCAAGAGCTACTTCTGGCATTTCGGCCGTTCCGAACGGTTCTGAAACTTATGATTATTTGATTCGTTTGCATACAACTACCAATATGACGGCAGACGAGATCCATCAGCTAGGTTTAAATGAAGTTGCTAGAATTAGAAAAGAAATGGGAAAAGCTATGGAAGCCTTAAATTTTGAGGGAGATTTAATGGCTTTTTTCGAGCATATTAGAACCTATAAGGAATTAGCTCCCTTTAATAAGCCTGGGCAAGTGGTATCCTATTTTAAAGCTATGGAAGAAAAGATAGATGCCAAACTAGATTCGGTTTTTAATTTAAGGCCTAAAGCAGGATTTGAGGTTAGACGTACGGAAGCTTTTAGGGAAGCTTCGGCAAGCGCAGAATATGTTCCAGGTTCAAAAGATGGAAAAAGACCTGGTGTTTTTTATGTGCCGATACCTGATGTAGAAGAATTTAATGTATTAACTAGCGAAGCCTTGTTTTTGCATGAAGCAGTACCTGGGCATCATTTTCAATTATCACTTCAACAAGAAAATACAGATTTGCCAGAATTTTTACATCCAGAAAGTATGGGTGTTTTTGTGGAAGGTTGGGCACTTTATGCCGAATCCCTTGGTAAGGAGTTAGGATTATATGGAGATCCTTACCAATATTTTGGAATGTTAAGTATGGAAATGCACCGTGCCATAAGATTGGTAGTAGATACAGGAATCCATGCAAAAGGATGGACTAGGGAACAGGCGATACAATATTCTCTGGAGAATGAGGCAGATTCTGAAGCCGGAATCATTGCCGAGATTGAACGGTATATGGCTACCCCAGGGCAAGCACTATCTTATAAAATTGGACAATTAAAAATTCGTGAACTACGAAATAAATCAGAAAAGGCCTTAGGAAACAATTTTAAGGTAGGGGATTTTCATGACCAGGTTTTAAATTCGGGAAGTTTACCATTAATCCTTCTGGAGCAAAAAATAGATTCTTGGATTAATGCCACTAAAGCACAAAATAAATAAATATTTAAATGAAAAAATATACACTTTTAGTCCTAGTAGGTTTTCTATTGTTCTCCTGTACACCAAAAGAGGAAGTTGACTTACTCGTTTACAATGCTAAAATTTATACGGTAGATGAAAATTTTTCTAAGGCTACAACTTTTGCTGTCAAAGACGGTGAATTTATAGCGGTATCAGAGAACAGCTTGGAGGATTATAGTGCAAAAGAAATACTAGATGCCAATGGTAAAACCATTGTACCCGGCCTAATAGATGCACATTGTCATTTTTATGGTCTTGGATTAACGCAGCAAATTGTGAATCTGAGAGGAACAACCAGTTATGATGAAATTTTGCAAAAAGTAGCTGAATTTCAAAAAGAAAAACCCTCAAACTTCATTCAAGGTCGCGGCTGGGACCAAAACGATTGGGAGGTAAAAGAATTTCCAACAAAAGATAAGTTAGATGCATTATTTCCCAATATTCCTGTAGCATTGGAACGTGTAGATGGTCATGCCTATTTGGTAAACCAAAAAGCACTGGATTTAGCGGGAATAACTAATGATACTAAGGTAGTGGGTGGAGAAATTGTTAAAGCTGCGGATGGAAATCTTACTGGAGTGCTAGTAGACAATCCAATGGGACTTATAGATGCAGTAATACCTAAACCTAGTAAAGCAACTCAAATTCAAGCATTAAAAGATGCAGAGACACTTTGTTTTGATTATGGCTTAACTACTGTAAACGATGCGGGTTTAAACAAAGCGACCATAGAATTAATAGATAGTCTTCAGCAAACTGGAGAATTAGATATTCGAGTCTACGCTATGATTAGTAATACTCAAGAAAATTTAGAATACTATCTTCCAAAAGGAATTGTAAAAACAGAGAAATTAAATGTGCGTTCTGTTAAAGTATATGGAGATGGAGCATTAGGTTCCAGAGGAGCAGCACTTAGAGCTCCTTATTCCGATAAAGAAGGTCATTTTGGTGCCATGGTTACTCCAGTTGGGGATATTGAAGCTTTGGCGAAACGAATTGCTGTATCTGAATATCAAATGAATACACATGCAATTGGGGATTCTGCCAATATTGTGGTGTTGCGAGCCTACAAAAATGCTTTAGAAGGAAAAGAAGATAGACGCTGGAAAGTGGAGCATGCCCAAGTAATTTCTGAACAAGATTTTGATTATTTTGAAAATGGAATTATTCCCTCAGTACAGCCTACACATGCCACTAGCGATATGTACTGGGCAGAAGATAGATTGGGGGAGGAACGTGTAAAAGGTGCTTATGCTTTTAAAAAGTTATTGGATAAGGCAGGAATGGTTGCATTAGGTACTGATTTTCCGGTGGAAAAAGTAAGTCCGTTCCTAACATTTTATGCAGCGGTTGCTAGACAAGATTTGCAAAGTTATCCGGAAGGTGGTTTTCAAATGAAAGATGCTTTATCTAGAGAAGAGACTTTAAAAGGAATGACAATTTGGGCTGCTTACTCCAATTTTGAAGAAGATGAAAAAGGTAGTATAGAAGTGGGCAAAAAAGCAGATTTTGTAATCCTTAGTGATGACATTATGGAAGTTCCAGTTACTACGATTCCTAAGCTTAAAGCGGAACAGGTTTTTGTTGGAGGCAAGAAGGTAAAGTAATTATAAGAAATATTATAAAAAAAGCCTCTAGACATTTATCCAGAGGCTTTTAAATTTTATGTTATTTAATTTAAAGCATAATTGGAGTAGCTACACGAGTAGTTCCCCAACCCATAACTAGATGAGTTCCACCTTCTACCTCTTTAAAAGCTATAGAAAAGGCTTCTAAAGACTCAGAATCAGAGCTTGCCTTAGCAGAAACTCTAACCACATCGGCAGAATTGTCATAAGAATAAGCTCCCCATTGGTTTAAGTTATTGTTTAAAATAACAGTCCATTCATTTGTGCCAGGAATAGTAAACAATGCATAGGTACCAGCTTTTACGCTTTTACCACCAAAAGTCACGTCTTTATAAAAAGTAATTTCAGGAGCTTCGTTTGCTCCAGTACGCCATACTTTTCCGGCAGGTGCCAATTCAGACATGCTGCGTCCTTTTAGCTGAGGTCTGCTGTAAGTAACTTTTACAGATTTGTCAGATACTTTGTAGCTAGAAGGGAAAGAAGCAATATCAGCAGGACTTTTATCTAATCCTCCAAATTTTTGAGCTTCAGCTTCAGTACTAAAAATTAAAGTCATTGCAAAAAATGCAATAGCAACTATTTTTTTCATAATTAAGGTTTTTATTAAGTTCCAAAACTACCTGATATTTTTAGCTACCATTTATAAAAAGACGTTAAAGTTTGTAATCATTTTAAAAAACAGTCAGTTCAAGTTTTTGTTTTAGAGAAAGTATTGAGAGCTGGAATTTTAATGAAAACACAAAGCAGTTCTTTTAAAGTGAAATGTTTTATTTTCAAAACCTCTAGAATAATTTCAATTTAATCTAATTTAGGTATCTATTATTTAAATATGTAAGCATATTTATTTACAACGTTTGATTAGTGTAATTATTGATGGATTTTTGATTCAAAATTGTTATTAATATTAGAATTATGTGTGGTATTGTATGTGCGTTTGATGTGAAGGAAAGTACCGAAGTACTTAGGCCTCAGTTGTTAGAAATGTCTAAAAAAATTAGGCATCGTGGACCAGATTGGAGTGGTATATACGCTAATGAAAATGCGGTTTTAGCCCATGAGCGTTTGGCCATTGTAGATCCGGCGTCTGGCAAACAGCCTTTGTTTAGCGCTGATGAAAAGTTGGTATTGGCTGCTAATGGGGAAATATATAATCATAATGAGCTAAGAAAACAGTTTGAAGGAAAGTATGATTTTAAGACAGCTTCAGATTGCGAAGTTATATTAGCATTATATCAAGAAAAAGGTGTTGATTTTATAGACGAAATGAACGGCATTTTTGGTTTTGCTATCTATGATACGGAGAAAGACGAATATTTTATCGCCAGAGACCATATGGGTATTATTCCGCTTTATATTGGATGGGATAAAAATGGAACCTTTTATGTAGCCTCAGAGCTTAAAGCACTGGAAGGAACCTGTTCCAAAATAGAGTTATTTCCTCCTGGGCACTATATGCATAGTTCGGATGGCGAGTTTGTTCGATGGTATAAGCGTGATTGGATGGAGTATGAAGCTGTAAAGGAGAATGAGACCAGTATTCAGGAAATTCATGATGCTTTGGATGCCGCCGTTAAAAGACAGTTAATGTCGGATGTGCCTTATGGCGTTTTACTTTCTGGAGGTTTAGATTCTTCAGTTACTTCTGCGGTAGCTAAAAAATATTCTCAGAAACGAATAGAATCGGGAAGCACTAAAGATGCTTGGTGGCCACAGCTCCACTCTTTTTCGGTGGGATTGGAGGGCTCACCTGACCTTGCAGCAGCGCAAAAAGTAGCTGACCATATTGGTACAGTTCATCACGAGATTAAATTTACAATCCAGGAAGGGTTAGATGCCATAAAGGATGTCATTTATAACTTAGAGACCTATGATATTACTACTATTCGTGCTTCTACACCAATGTACTTAATGGCTAGGGTAATTAAGTCTATGGGTATTAAGATGGTACTATCAGGAGAAGGTGCAGATGAGCTATTTGGAGGGTATTTATATTTCCATAAAGCACCTAGTCCTAAAGATTTTCATGAGGAAACTGTACGGAAATTAGACAAGTTGCATATGTATGATTGTTTACGTGCTAATAAAAGTTTAGCAGCTTGGGGTATAGAAGGTCGTGTTCCTTTCTTAGATAAAGAATTTATGGATGTTGCAATGCGCATTAATCCAAAAGATAAGATGATTAACGGTGAGCGAATGGAAAAATGGGTAGTTCGTAAAGCTTTTGAATCCTATTTGCCAGAAAGCGTTGCTTGGAGACAAAAAGAACAATTTTCAGATGGAGTAGGATATAGTTGGATTGATACCTTAAAAGAAGTGGTCGCAACTGAAGTAAGTGATGAAATGTTAGCAAATGCACACTTTAAATTTCCAATTCAGACACCAACATCAAAAGAAGAATACTATTACCGTTCTATTTTCGAAGGTCATTTTCCTTCAGATGCAGCCGCTTTAAGCGTTCCTCAGGAACCTTCTGTAGCTTGTAGTACCAAAATAGCATTAGAATGGGATGAGGCGTTTAAAAACATGAATGACCCTTCTGGTAGGGCAGTGGCTAACGTTCATGATGATGCCTATGTAAAATAATCTGTTCCCATATGTGAGCTTGGGAATAATTTTTTCTTCATTTCAATTAGTCAGTAAGAAGCGACATACCATGTCGCTTCTTATGTTTTTAGGGCTATTTTTCAAAATGATTTTTCTCTTGAAAAAACCATAATATTTTCCACAATTATTGTTAATAACTTGGGAGTATCAAAATAGCACAAACCCCTAATTCTATTGGGTATTGGTTATATTTGTAAGATTTGAAAAACGCAAAATAATTTAGTTAGAAAACTATGAGCGAAGAAGCTAAAAACGAAGACGAAGAAATCAAAAAAAATAGTGATTCTGGGCAGAAAGAAGATACTCCTATGAAAGACTATTCCGCAGACAGTATTCAGGCTCTGGAGGGTATGGAGCATGTGCGTATGCGTCCGTCCATGTATATTGGTGATGTTGGGGTCAGAGGATTGCACCATTTGGTATATGAAGTAGTAGATAATTCTATAGATGAAGCTATGGGTGGTCATTGTGACACTATTAGTGTTACCATAAATGAAGACAACTCTATTACAACAAGAGATAATGGTAGAGGTATTCCTGTTGGCATACATAAAAAGGAGGGAGTCTCTGCCCTTGAAGTCGTAATGACGAAAATTGGAGCAGGAGGTAAATTTGATAAGGATTCCTACAAGGTTTCTGGTGGTTTGCATGGGGTAGGTGTTTCTTGTGTTAACGCCTTATCAAGTCACTTAAAAGCTACCGTTTTTAAAGAAGGTAAAATATGGCAACAGGAATACGAGCGTGGTAAAGCGATGTATCCTGTTAAAACTATAGGGGAATGCAAAGAAGAGGATAGAGGAACGGAAGTAACCTTTTTACCCGATACTACAATTTTTACTCAAACTATTGAATATAGTTACGAAACGCTTTCTAATAGAATGCGTGAATTATCCTTTTTAAATAAAGGAGTAACAATTTCCATTACGGATAAACGACAAAAAGACGAAAAAGGTGAGTTTGTTTCTGAAGTTTTTTATTCCAATGAAGGGTTAAAGGAATTTGTTAAGTTCTTAGATGCTACCAGAGAGCCTTTAATTCAGGGAGTTATTTCAATGGAAGGCGAAAAGAATGGTACTCCTGTAGAAGTGGCTATGATTTACAATAATGGCTATTCCGAAAATTTACACTCTTATGTAAATAACATTAACACCCACGAGGGAGGAACACACTTATCAGGATTTAGAAGGGGTCTTACTTCTACTTTAAAGAAGTATGCGGACAATTCTGGGATGCTAGATAAGCTGAAGTTTGAAATTCAAGGAGATGACTTTAGAGAAGGTTTAACAGCTATTGTTTCTGTAAAAGTAGCGGAGCCTCAGTTTGAAGGTCAAACAAAGACAAAACTTGGAAATAGAGAAGTTTCTTCAGCTGTAAGTCAGGCAGTTTCCGAAATGCTTACGAATTATTTGGAAGAACATCCAGATGATGCAAAAGTTATTGTCCAAAAAGTTATTCTTGCAGCTCAGGCTAGGCATGCAGCTACAAAGGCTCGTGAAATGGTGCAGCGAAAAACCGTTATGAGTGTTGGAGGATTACCTGGAAAATTATCCGATTGTTCTGAGCAAGACCCTGCACTTTGTGAAGTATTTCTGGTTGAGGGTGATTCTGCAGGAGGAACAGCAAAACAAGGACGAGATAGAATGTTTCAAGCAATTCTTCCTTTAAGAGGTAAAATCTTAAATGTGGAAAAAGCAATGCAACATAGAGTTTTTGAAAATGAAGAGATAAAAAACATTTACACTGCACTTGGTGTTACTATTGGAACAGAAGAAGATAGCAAAGCTTTAAATCTAGAAAAACTACGTTATCATAAAGTAGTAATCATGTGTGATGCCGATGTAGATGGTAGTCATATTGAAACTTTAATTCTAACCTTCTTTTTCCGCTACATGCGAGAGTTAATAGAAGGCGGGCATGTTTATATTGCAACACCACCTTTATATTTAGTTAAAAAGGGTTCTAAAAAGCGTTACGCTTGGTCAGATAAGGAACGTGATGAAATTGTTGATTCTATGAATGGCGGAGCTGGTATTCAGCGTTATAAAGGTCTAGGTGAGATGAATGCTATACAACTATGGGATACGACTATGAATCCTGAGTTTAGAACGCTAAGACAGGTAACCATTACTAATGCTACAGAAACAGACCGTATCTTCTCTATGTTAATGGGAGACGAAGTGCCTCCTAGAAGAGAATTTATCGAGAAAAATGCCGTTTATGCGAACATTGACGTATAAATAACAACGGTTTCACAACAAAAACTCGCTCCTACAGGGCGAGTTTTTTAGTTTTAGGAAAAATTTTACAAAATGAAGAGAATAGTTCTTTTTAGTATGATGTGTAGTTTTTCCTTAGGATTAATGGCACAATCCGATTTTAGTGATGTATTTGCAGCTGGTGTGGAAGATACAGAGCGTTTTGCCAACGATTACTTTGGACCACTATCCGAGGCTGCTATTTTTAGTATGGGAAATGGTTGGTATAACTCGGCAGACGCCAAGCCTTTAGGAGGATTTGAAATTTCACTAATTGGCAATATTACTGGCTTTAAGAATAAAGGAGATAAAAAAGCATTTTTCTTTGATGAAGCAAATTATACCAATTTACAATTGGTAGGAGGTAGTGATGCAAGAACAGATACACAGTTAGTTTCTTCTGCCCTGGGAGATATTGAAGGTGTTCGTGTTTTTGTTGAAGCAGAAGTAGGCCCAGGCTTACCCGCCCAACGTCAAGAATTTGAGCTTCCTTCAGGTTTAGCTTCAGAAGGTTTAAATTTTGTACCAACGGCATATTTACAAGCTAGTTTAGGCTTAATTAAAGGTCTTGAAGTAAAAGCAAGGTTCTTGCCAAATATAAATTTTGATGATGATGTAGAGTTTGGTCTTTTTGGAGCTGGACTTCAGTATGATTTTACCAAGATTCTTCCTGGAGATAAAATATTGCCAGTAGCAATTTCTGCGGTAATCGGTTACACAAATTTGAATGCGTCGTATGATTTTACGGACCAAGGAATTTTAGCAGGGGAAGATCAGCGAATAGAAACAACATTTAATACTTGGACATTTGCTGCAGTAGCTTCAACTAGATTACCGATAATCAATTTTTATGGAGGCTTTGGTTATATAACAGGAAACTCTACAACCGATGTATTAGGCAATTATACAGCTGGGATAGGACCACTTTCTGAAACTGTTACAGACCCCTTTTCTATTGAAAGAGAAGCTAGTGGAGTTACGGCTAATGTAGGAACTAAATTAAAGCTTGGCTTTTTTAGACTAAATGTAGATTATACCATAGCTGAGTTTAGCACACTTACAGCAGGAATTAATTTTGGTTTTAGATAGTCATTAAGAAAATACAATATAAGAAAGGCCCGTAGCAATTAAACTACGGGCTTTTTCTTTCATTCGCATTTAGTGTCTGCTTTATTCTCTGAGCGCAAAAATGTTTCCGTTCTCAAGTTCTAATTGTTCTGGTTTAACAGCTTCTTCTAGATTTACTTCTGCGTTAGGTATATCAGTTCCAGTATAGATAATGGTATACGTCTCATTTTCTAAACTCCAACTAAAATCAGTATAAAATTCTAAATCATCGTTGGTGTAACTATGATATCTTCCAAGGTAAGCATCATTAAAAATCCATTCTTCACGAACTTCATTCTCATTTTTTCCGTCTATAGATAGAATTTCGGATTTAGACCATATTCCTAAAATAGGGTCGTTGTTTTCTGGAATTTCGGAACAATTGCTCACAGCAATAATGACCAAAATGGCCAATAATGAAAAGAACTTTTTCATATTACGTAGGTTAAATAATAAATTTGGGACTATTAGAACGGTGAGAATGGATTGTGTATTGCAAAAAATCGATGTATAACCGTTTTTAAACAATTTCTTCGCTAAAGGGTACTTTTTTTTAACATATGAATCCTAAAATGTACCTTTTAATAATGCTAAGTATCGGCTAATTTGACCTAAAAAATCCATATTTTTGCGCGGAATTCAAGAACTTCTTAAAAACATAAAAATGAAAGTTACCGTTGTTGGAGCTGGAGCAGTTGGCGCAAGTTGTGCTGAGTACATAGCTATTAAAAATTTTGCATCAGAAGTTGTTTTACTAGACATTAAAGAAGGTTATGCTGAAGGTAAAGCCATGGACTTAATGCAGACAGCTTCCTTAAATGGATTTGACACCAAAATTACTGGTAGTACAAGTGATTATTCTAAAACTGCAAATAGCGATATTGCGGTAATTACCTCTGGGATTCCTAGAAAACCTGGAATGACTAGAGAAGAATTAATAGGCATAAACGCCGGAATCGTTAAATCAGTTTCTCAAAGTTTGATTGAACATTCCCCTAATGTTACTTTGATAGTTGTTAGTAACCCTATGGATACGATGACCTACTTGGTTCATAAAACTACAAGCCTACCAAAACACAAGATTATTGGTATGGGAGGTGCTTTGGATAGTGCACGTTTTAAATATCGTTTGGCCGAAGCTTTAGAGGCACCAATTTCAGATGTTGATGGAATGGTAATTGGTGGTCACAGTGATAAAGGAATGGTTCCTTTAATTAATCATGCTACTCGAAATAGCGTTAAAGCTTCTGAGTTTTTATCACAAGAAAAATTAGATTATGTAGTGCAAGAAACTAAAGTTGGGGGTGCTACATTAACGGGACTTCTAGGCACAAGTGCTTGGTATGCACCCGGTGCTGCAGTTTCTGGTTTGGTACAGGCGATTGCTTGTGACCAAAAGAAAATGTTTCCTTGCTCAACGTTCTTAGAAGGAGAGTATGGTTTAAATGATATTTGCATTGGTGTTCCTGTACTATTAGGTAAGAACGGTATAGAGAAAATTGTGGAGATAGAATTAAGTGATGCGGAAAAGGCAAAGATGCAGGAAAGTGCAGAAGGAGTAACAAAGACTAATGGATTGTTACAGTTGTAAAAACTAATTTATTTTCAAAATAGAAAATGCCATTTCTAACCCAAAAGGGAAGGAGTGGCATTTTTCATTATTGTGCAGCCCAACCATAATTAAGAGAATTCTATTGGCAAATCCTATTTGAAATGATATATTTGCACGCTGTTTAAGAAAAATTACGTAATCAATGCAGAATAAAGGACTTATAAAGCTTTTCGCATTCCTTTTTGGTTTGGTGAGCATCTATCAATTATCATACACTTTTATCACAAGCAAGATTGAGGGTGATGCCGAGACATATGCGGTGAATCAGATTTCAGAAGCAGAAGATGATTATGTGGCAAAGAGAGAGGCTGTTGAAGCTTCTTACTTAGATTCCATTGGGGCAAATCCGGTTTTGGGGTATACTAATTATGATGATGCTAAGAAGCGCGAACTAAACAAAGGTCTTGACCTTAAAGGTGGTATTAATGTAACACTTCAAATTTCTGTAAAGGATATTTTGAAAGGTTTAGCAAATAATACGAAAAGCCCAATTTTTAATAAAGCAATAGCTGATGCTGATGAGGCTTCTAAAAGTAGTGACGATACCTACTTAGAACTATTTTTTGATGCTTTTGATAATGTAAAAGGTGATACTAAACTTGCTTCTCCCGATGTTTTCGCAAACAAAGGTTTAAGTGATGTTATCAATTTCCAAATGTCGGATGATGAGGTTAAGCCGGTTATCCGTAAGAAGATTGATGAATCTATTGTTTCCGCTTTTGAAGTACTAAGAGAACGTATAGATGGTTTTGGAGTTACACAGCCAAACATACAACGAGAGGGAAATTCTGGACGTATTTTGGTAGAATTACCTGGAGCACGCGATATTGCTCGTGCCCAAGAATTACTATCGAGTACTGCGCAATTGGAGTTTTGGGAAACATATCCTCAAAACAATCCAAGCTTAGGGCAATTTTTTGTGAGTGCTAATGAACGTCTTAAAGAAATTTTAGAGCCAGAAGAAAAAGAAGATGAAATTCAAAACCCAGAAAGCGAGATAGATTCTTTACTATCAGACGTTGCACAAGATTCATTGGATCTTACTCCTGATGCCAACCCTTTACTTGGTAAGCTGCTTCCTGGAACCAATAACGCTATAGCTAGAGTAGCAATTGCTGATATGGCTGAGGTAGATTCTTATCTGAAAATGCCGCAGATTAGAAGATTATTGCCAGCAGATATTCAATTCACAAAATTTGCATGGGAGCGCCCAGCTGAAAATGCAGAGTTGGTGGGGTTATATGCTTTACAATCTAATCGTGATAATACACCAAGAATAAGTGGGGATGTAGTTTCTGATGCACAGGATACTTTTGACCAATTTAATAAGCCTGCTGTTAGTATGACTATGAATACTAAAGGAGCTAAAGAATGGGAGCGCTTAACAGGTGATGCTTTTAATAATCAAACAGGTATTGCCATTGTTTTAGATAATAAAGTATATACGGCTCCTGGAGTTTCTACAGGACCTATTTCTGGTGGTCGTTCTGAGATAACAGGAACTTTTACAGTAAATGAAACAAAAGATATTGCAAACGTATTAAGAGCGGGTAAATTACCTGCTTCAGCAGAAATAATTCAATCAGAAGTTGTGGGTCCATCTTTAGGACAAGAGGCTATCGATAGTGGTTTTATGTCATTTATGATTGCCATGGCTTTTGTATTGCTATGGATGATTTTCTACTACGGAAAAGCAGGTATTTTCGCTGATATTGCTTTGATTTTCAACATTGTATTGATTTTTGGAGTTTTAACAAGCTTAGGCGCCGTGTTAACTTTACCAGGAATAGCAGGTATCGTATTAACTATTGGTATGTCTGTTGATGCGAACGTACTTATTTTTGAACGTATAAAAGAAGAACTGGATAGAGGTAAAGGAAAAGCACAAGCAGTTGCAGATGGTTTTAGCAATGCCCTATCTTCTATTTTAGATGCCAACATTACTACAGGTTTAACCGCAATTATCCTTTTCATATTTGGTTCTGGACCAATTAAAGGTTTTGCTACTACCTTATTAATTGGTATTGTTACTTCATTGTTTACTGCAATCTTTATAACAAGACTATTAGTAGACTGGTACATTTCCAAAAAAGGAAGAGACTTACAATTTTCTACTGGTATTACTAAGAACTTGTTCAAGAATATGAGCATCAATTTCTTAGGGAAAAGAAAGATTGCTTATGTTATTTCTTTGATTCTAGTAGGTGTAGGAGCATTTTCATTGCTAACAACTGGACTACAACAAGGGGTTGACTTTTTAGGAGGACGTTCCTATCAAATTCGTTTTGAGCAAGCGGTTAATCCTTCTGAGATTGCCTCTGAGCTAAATGATGTTTTTGGTAGTGCTAGTGTAAAAACATTTGGAGATGCGAATCAGATTAAAGTTACCACTGCTTATAAAGTAGAGGTAGAGGGTATTGAAGTAGATGCTGAAATACAGAATAAGCTATATACCTCATTACAGAACTATTTGCCTAACGGGACTTCTTTTGAAGACTTTACCGTTGGAGCTTCTGAAAAATCCATTGGGATTTTGCAATCTGTAAAAGTAGGCCCTACAATTGCGGATGATATTAAGAAAAATGCGCTTTTGGCTATTATTGGTTCATTAGCTGTGGTATTCCTATATATCCTATTACGATTTAGAAAATGGCAATTCTCATTAGGAGCGGTAATAGCTGTATTCCACGATGTAATGATAGTATTGGGTATTTTCTCTTTAACAAGCGCTATTATGCCCTTTAATATGGAAATAGATCAAGCGTTTATTGCGGCAATTCTAACGGTGATTGGGTACTCCTTAAACGATACGGTGGTAGTATTTGACCGTATTCGTGAAATCGTAAATCTTAAAGGATGGAATAAAGGTAATAATGTAAACCAAGCATTAAATAGTACGCTTAGTAGAACATTAAATACCTCTTTAACTACCTTAATTGTACTTTTAGCAATATTCATTTTTGGCGGAGAATCACTAAGAGGGTTTATGTTCGCAATGATTGTAGGTGTAATAGTAGGTACATATTCATCAGTATTTATTGCAACGCCAATAATGTTTGATGCACTTAGAAAAAGAATTTCTTCCGGTAAGGAATAAATTATATCCCGATAGTTATCGGGAAGCTAACTCAAATAGGAAAACCATCTGCTTTTGCAGGTGGTTTTTTATTCTATAACATTCGTCTTATAGTTTTCTGTAATATAAGCAATGGCCTCTTTTTGTGATAATATGGCAAAGCTTCTGTAGCGATGATGTACGTCTACAATTTCATCTATAGCTTTTTCAACTAGTTGTTTGTTTTCCCAAGTATTTAATTCGGCAATTACAGTTTCTAAACAGCCTTTCTTATAAGCAATTTGCCCTAGTACATGAATTAGTGTATTGCTAACACGACTGGTTTGGTCGTTTTGCAACTCTTTTAATAGCGGTAGAATGTCTTGCGGGTGCGTACGCCCCCTTAGCTCTATACCATGACAAATTTCTCGTCTAATCTCTTTATTTTCATGATGTAAATATTTCTTTGCCCATGCTAAAACTGGAATTGGATTTTTTTCACTCATCTTTTTTATGGAACCAATGACTGCATTTCTTACTGAATGATGCTCATCAAACAATCCTTTATCAAAAAAATGAGTTACAGTTTCAAAAGCTTGCTTTCCTACTTCGCCGGCAGCATTGACGACAGTCTGCCTTACTTTTTCTTTTTCTGAAGTAAAGAGTTTGTCAAGTAAAGAAATAATAGCGTTTACAGCTAACTTTTTGTTTTTATGAATTTTTCCTACTGCTAAATACGCAGATTTTCTAATGTAGGTATCTTCATCTGAAAAATAATCTAGCGTTTGTTTTAAGGAACTGTTGGAAAAATCTTCTAAGATTTCTGAATCGATTTTAGCTACTAATACTGCCCGTTCTTCTTTTGATAAATCATAAAAGCCCATACGATAGCTAACTTATTTTGGGGGAAGAGAGTTCACATAGTTATACCCTTTTTGTAGAAGGGATGCTGTTAAATGGATATCATCTAATAAATTATCAGGTATCAATACATATTCCCGCATTGTAGCGCCATAAGATTTGAAAGGTTGCGCTCCAAATTTTGAATCAAAATCAAGCGTATCCTTTTTTGATAAACGAATACCAATTTCCCCAGCTTTATTTAATTGAGAGAACATATAGCCGTTTGATGAAGTATAAAACATTGTTTTTCCTTTTAGCGCAACACCCGCTTTCTCAACGATTCTTTTATAAAGCTTTAGCTTTTCTTTTAAATCCATAAGCATCATTTCAATTTTAGGTTTTCTAAAATTTGCCGGTCATGATGTTCCACGTGATAAGCAGTAAAATAGAGCATTTCTCTTAGCGTTAGCTTTCCCATTAAGGGATGAGGTAGTATATAAGTGTCTAGCTCTTCTTCCGAAAACCTTGGGATTCTGCTAGCTAATTTAGAAGCTAATTTTTTGAGCTTTTTTAAACTTTTTTCTTTTCTAGCTAGCGGAATTTCTTCAGGAGTGAATTCTGGAGGAACTTCATAACCTTTATTCTTCTCCAATGTTTTTAAATATTTTTTCACTAAATCAGGATAGGTTTTACTAGGTCTATTAGCTAAGCCAAATTTCATTTTTAAAACAAACATAGGTAAGCTAAAAGCCATATCTACAGGCTTTACAGATTTAATAATATGTTCTAATTGCTGACTAGATGTCCATTTGGAAGCTATTTTTCTATTAAAATCAGTGTCTGATAAAGAAGAAATTTTTGAAATAAAAATTTGATGGTTTTCTTCTAGTAAGGAAATAACAGCTTGCTTATCCATCTACTAAAAGTAGTGGATTTTCCCCATAGAACCGTTTTTAGTAGGAATCAATTCAAAAATTGAAGTCGGGTTTAAACCATGTTCTTTTCTATGAGAAACAAAAATAATGGCAGTTTTACTTTCTTTAGCGACTTTATTTATTAATGAAACAAAAAGGGCTGCATTGTAATCATCGAGACCAGCAGTTGGCTCATCCAAAATTAATAATGGCGGATGCTTAATCATGGCACGAGCAGTCATTAATAATCTTTTTTCTGTAGTTGTTAATTGATGAAAATGGGCCTCTTTCTTGTTGTTTAAGTTTAATAACTTTAACCATTCAATAGCTAATCTTTTTTCATTTTCTGTAGGTTTTACATAGAGTCCGATAGAATCATGCAGTCCAGAAATCAACATATTTTCTAAAGTGTGATATCCTCTAAATTTATCGGTCATTGCTGGAGTAAAGTATCCTATATGTTTTTTTATATCCCAAACACTTTCTCCACTTCCTTTTTTAGTTCCGAACAAATACAAGTGCTGTCCATATCCTTTTTGGCTATCGCCTGTTATCATAGATAGCAAAGTGCTTTTGCCACTGCCATTTGGACCTTTTAGATGCCAAAATTCACCAGATTTAATGGTCCAAGTAATATTTAGAAGTACTGGATTATTGTTAAAACTTACAGATACTTCTATGAACCTAATTAAAACTTCTTTTAAACTAGTTATAGGATTTAAAGCTAAAGGAATCTTATAATTAGAAAAATTGGTTTCTACTATTTGGCTATCGTTAAAAAACGCTTCTTTGCTCTTATAATGAATCAATTCACTCTCATTCAGTTTTATAAACTTTGTGTGTATTGGTAAAATATCTTCTTTACGGCTTACAATTTGGATAAGTAATATTGTGTTTGAAAGCGCTATTAGTTTTTCTTTTAATTCTTTCTGATAATTGGAATCCAAATTATCATATGGATTTACTAGAATTAAATAGTCGGGTAGTTTCTTTAAAAAGTAGTTGAGTAATGCTTTTTTCCGCTCACCACTGCTCATGGTTAGTAGCAATTGTTGAGTTTCTTTTGTAATAATTTTTATACCATGCTGTTCTTCTTTATTTAAAAAATAAGCTACTTGAGAACTTGAGAATAGCTCACCTTTCTTTCCTTTTAATTTTGAAAAACCCGAAGAAAAAGTGCCCTTTAATAGTTGGTCAATTAGGGCTTTCGTTTCTGATTTACTATCAATAAGTATGGTATAATGAATACTACTCATTAAGACTACACGCTTAGATTAAGCTGGAAAGTAATGAATATTCAATTGTTAGTCCTATAAATATGTACAGGATTTTCCTTGTAACTAGTGGTTTTATCCAGTTTCATACCATTTTTTAAGGCTACTTTTTGCGAAGGAACATTGTTAATATGAATAATAGAAATTAAGGATGGTGAAAAACCGTTTTCAAAGGCAAAGTTTTTGCATTTATGAGCAGCTTCATAAGCGAAACCATTTCTCCAATATTCTGGTAAAACAGAATAGCCAATTTCCAATTCTTCTATACCATCTACTATTTGTACTAATAGGCCACAAATACCAACTAATTTATTGGTTTCTTTTAGAACAAGCGCGTTCATTCCACCTAACCCTTTTTCATAACGCTCAAAAATTTTATCAAACTGTTCCCTACAGGCATCTTCAGCATTTTTAGGCAACCCATCCCAGTATTGTGTAGATTTTGGATTTTCATAGAAAGGTAACCACGAGTCAAAATCTTCTTGGACTATGCTTCGAAAGAGAAGTCGTTTACTTTCTTGATTTTCAAGTAAAAATTTTGTCATGAATTTACCTTGTGAAAGAAATACTATCACCTACTTCTAAAAGCCATTTTTCAGCTAACCCTGCATTAACTTCAAGAACATATTTTGCTGGAACCTGAGACGAAAGACTAGTTTCGTCAAAAGGCCTAGCGTTTTCCTGAAAACTAACAACTTTTAGATTCTCGCCAATGAAAATTAGGTCTAAAGAAATTTGAGTGTTTTTCATGTAAAAATTTTGGACCTTAAATTCGTCTTGTATGAACAACATTCCCTGCTTTTCTTCCATAGACTCCCGATACATTAATCCAGTTTCGGTTTCATAGTCAGATTCTGCAATTTCAATATCCATATTTATTAAAAGCGAATCTTTTTTGAAAATTGATAGTTCACCTTCTTTAGTAAAACGTATAGCCTCCGTTTTAATTTCTGTCTTATTTTCTCCCTTACAGGAAACAAAAACTATAAAAAAGAATATCAAAGAAATCTTGAGATACTTTAAAAAATAATTCATCTTACTACTTACTACTTACTACTTACTACTTACTACTTACTACTTACTACTTACTACTTACTACTTACTACTTACTACTTACTA
>CANMOV010000003.1 GCA_947499565.1 uncultured Croceitalea sp. | reverse complement strand
TGATGCAGAAATCTATAATAATAGAGGGGTTGCAAAAAGTAATCTAAATCAACACGAAAAGGCTATAAAAGACTATAGCAAAGCAATAGAACTAGATCCTAATGATGCAGAAATCTATAATAATAGAGGGGTTGCAAAAAGTAATCTAAATCAACACGAAAAGGCTATAAAAGACTATAATAAAGCAATAAAATTAGATTCTAATTATGCCAAAGCTCATTATAATAGGGGAAATGCAAAAGAAAACCTAAAACAATATAAAGATGCTTGTGAGGCATGGAAAAAAGCACTACTACTAGGTTTTGAGGTAGCTCAAGAAAAACTAGATGCGTTTTGTAAAGATGAAGAAAAATAGATTCTTCACTCTCTTAAAAATGACATTATAGAAACACCAAACAAACCGGACTTGGAACCTTATACTCTTTTAAAAATTCCAAAGTGCCTTTTTCAGCATCTCTCCTAAAAACGGTAATATTATCGCTTTTTTGATTTCCCGCTAACACAAATTTTCCTGTTGGGTCTATGGTGAAATTACGAGGAGAATTTCCGCGCGTAGACTCGTTGCCAACAAAAGTGATTTCTCCGTTTTCGGCATCAACAGTATAAATAACTATGGTATTCTTACCGCGGTTAGAACTATATAAAAACTTACCATCACTAGACAGGTGAATATCTGCACACCATTTTGGGTCATCATTTGTAGCTGCTGTTTGTATTATGTTGTAACTCCCTTCATCATCCCTTTTTAAAACAACAATTGTAGCATTAAGCTCATTAAGCACGTAGAGATACGCTTTATTCTCACTAAAGACGAAATGGCGAGATCCAGCACCTTGTCCCATCTCAATGGTATTTTGATGCGCAGGCACCCATCCATAAGGTTGTTTGTCGTATCGTTTTAAAGCACTTAATCCCAGGTCTGCAACAAAAAGACCATCTTCATTAAAATGAGCTTTATGTACATGAGCGGTTTTTAGCGTATCTACATTATGTTCTATGAGTTGGCGTTCCGCTAGACTGCCATCTTCACCTAAATCGAAAATAGCAAGATTCCCTCCTGTATAATTTGAAACCGCAATTTGATTGTTGCTGGAAACTGCAACATGGCACGGATGTGCTCCTCCCGAACCTTTACTATTTAAAATCTTTAATTCATCATTTTGTAGTGAAAATGAAGTGATTCCACCACCTAAGGAATCAAAATCAGCGGTTTCTTGCACTGCAAAAAGGTTCTTTTTATCCTTGGAAATTGCCAAAAAAGAGGGGTTAGGGAGCTTGGCTTTTAACTCAAGCGAATCTAGAGTGCCGGTTTCAGGATTAAATTGTAAAGTATAAATTCCTTCAGATGAACCATCTGTATAAGTCCCAATAAATAAAGTTTGTGTCTCCACTGGTATCTGATTTTCTGCACAGCCGTAAGCAAATAATAAAAGTAAAACTGGAATTAGAAATTTTCGCATGTGTTCTCGTTCAATATTGGTTAAAAATAAGAAGTTAATTGTATTTAAACTCTTCTTTATATTTTTAGTGTATGGATAAAGATAGTATTATACTTGTTCTTAGTTGCCTGGGGCTTGTGCAAGCACTATTTCTATCAATCTATTTATTCACCTTAAAAAAAGGGAATAAAAAAGGAAATGCTTTTCTAGCTTTTCTCATCCTAGGGCTTACGATACGTATTGGAAAATCGGTTCTAAATGTTTACTTAGACATTGAACCATGGTTAAGAAATATTGGCATTTCTGGCATTTTATTAGTGGGTCCAATGCTATGGTTTTACGGGAAAACACTCTTTCAGCAGAAAAGCAGTTTTTCTCAAACAAACTACTTTCATCTAAGTCCATTTTTGTTTTTCTTCTTTGCTGCGGCAATTATTCCCAATAGAGGTGATTTTATATCTTATGCCATCTATATTGCTGTGTTTATTCATCTAGCAATCTATTTATTGCTTGCGATCAAACTTTTAATTAATTCTAGAAAATCTTCAAACTCCAAATTAATCGGATGGTACAGGAATTTGATTATTGGAACAAGTTTAATTTGGTGTTTTTATATTGGCCATCTTGCTGGCCTTATTCCCTTTTATATTGGAGGAGCTATTTTCTTTTCTTTGTTGGTTTATGTATTCTCGTTTTTGTTGCTACGTAAGCATACCTTTTCACTTTTAAAATATCAAGATTCACAGCTAGATGTAAAGACTGCATCTTCTTTGATACAATCCATTAAAAATCTTTTTAAAGACGAAGAATTATTCTTGGATAGCGGTTTAACCTTGGATAAAGTTGCTGAAAAATTGAAGGTCTCTCCAAGAAATTTATCTCAGGCACTAAACGAAAATGAAGAGAAAAACTTTTCGGAATTCGTAAATTCATTTCGAATCGAAAGGGCAAAAAAGTTGTTGGTTTCTGACGCTTATTCGCAAGAAAAAATTGCAACTGTTGCTTATGACTGTGGCTTTGGCAATGTAACTTCTTTTAACCTAGCTTTTAAAGCAGCCACAAAGCAAACTCCTTCTTTATATAGAAAGAAAATGGGTTAAAAAATTCCTTTAAAATCGTTTTAAGATTCATGTTTATTAAAGCATTTTGATAAAAATAAATCAAGATTTGTGACAAATACTATGTCATGCGAATTGTCTTTTTGCTTTCATTAATAATTTGTAGTGGATGCATTAAAAAAGAACCCAGAGTTTCTGTTCTTCCTTTACCTGAAAAAGAAGTACTAATTACCGGCCTTAATAAACCTTGGAGTATAGCCTTTCTATCTGAAGAAAAAGCCTTGGTCACAGAAAAGAATGGTAATCTTGTTTTGGTCAACTTAAACTCGAAAACAAAAGAGAAGGTTAAAGGCTTTCCAAAAGACCTTACGGATAGTATTGGCATTGTTCATTTTGGAGATAATTCAGGAATGTATGAAGTCATCACGCATCCTGAATTTAAAAAGAATCAATTCATCTATCTTTCTTACGCCGCCAAAAAACTGGTGCATGGGAGAACTACAAAATTCATTAGAGCAAAGCTGGAAGGTGATTCTTTAACGCAAATTAAAAGCATATTTGTTGCAGAACCCTTCACTAAACAAAACTATCATTATGGCGGAGGTATGGTTTTTGGCGCAGACAAAAAACTATACATTACCGTTGGTGAACGTCTATTTTGGGAACATGACGAACCGCCAATTCCAATTGCTCAAAATGTAAAAGACAAAAGAGGTAAAATCTTTAGGTTTAATGATGATGGGAGCATTCCAGAGGACAATCCAAAATTTGGTGAAGGAGCCGTCCCTGGTCTTTATGCGATTGGGTTGCGAAATTCTCAGGGTATTGCTTTACAACCAGAAACCAATAAACTATGGTTTACAGAACATGGAACAATACAAGGTGATGAGCTAAATGTTCTAAAAGCTGGTGCTAATTACGGGTGGCCAAATGCTACAACAGGAAAATTGCGAAGCAAAGATTACAAGCCCCCTAGGTTAGATGAAGTTACCTTAACGCCTCCAACTTGGTTTTGGTTACATACGGTAGCGCCAACCGGATTATGCTTTTATACAGGAAATGAATTCCCGCAATGGAAAAATAATCTCTTTGTCCCAGGTCTCTCAAGAGGCAGTTTATGGAGATTTCATATTGAAGGTGATATTATTAAAAGTGCTGAAGAACTTTTTATAGATGAGCGCGTGCGTTCGAGAAAAGTAAGACAAAGCCCTGATGGCAAACTATACCTGCTCACTGACGAAGAAGACGGTAAAATCATTAGAATAAAACCAATACTAAAATAAAATTATCATGAAAAAGTACATTCTCTTATCTGGTATGCTATTAATAACCATCTCTATGTTTTCGCAGACCGAAGAACAACAAGTTAGAGAAACTTTAAATAGGTATATCCAAGGTTCATCTTACAGTTATCCAAAACTAATTGAATCGGCATTTTATGAAAATGCTCCTTTATACTTATCAAAAAAGGACCAAGAACTATGGGTTTTATCGCCTAAAGAATATGCTAAATTGTTTGAAAAAAGGGAAAGAGGAAAATTTAACGGACGCTATGGAAAAATATTGAATGTAACTATAGCGAATAATATTGCTTCTGCCGAAGCAGAAATTAGAATACCATCGAGTGACTTATTATTTATGGATATTTTTCTATTAAAAAAACTTAAGGGGGAATGGAAAATTATAAGCAAAGCTGCAGCTCAAATTACAGAGTAAAACTTCCTTTATGTGAATTCAAGTTTTGTTTTAACCTCTTTTCTCAAATAAATTCCAGTAACAATAGTAGCTAAAACATCAGCAATTGGGAATGAAATCCAAATACCAAGTTCTCCAAAATAAGATGGCAGTATTAATATTAGTGGGATAAAAAAGAAGCCTTGTCTGGTTAAGGTTAAAAGTAAGGCGGGTATGGCTTTCCCTATTGCTTGAAAATAAGCCGCTCCTATTAGTTGTAACGCAATAATAGGTGTAGCTGCAAATACCCATCTTATAGCATTTGGAGTACGTTCTAGAACAAAAGCATTTACTAGTTTATCTTCCATAGGCAAATCTGCTCTATTACTTAAAAAAAGTGCCGTTAATGCTTCGGGGAAAATTAATAAACCAAGAAAGACAATACTCCCTAATACGGAAGCATATTTTATAGCAGTATAAATAGATTCTTTTACTCTTTCATATTTCTCGGCACCATAATTATACCCAGCAATAGGCAAAAAACCTTGGGTAATACCAAAAACTGGAAATAATGCGAACATTAAAACACGACCAATAATAGCATAAACTGCAATCATTGCTTCTCCTCCTAAATTAAAGAGGATATTATTCATTAATAAATACGTAAAACTGACCACAGCTTGTCTAGCCAAGGTTACAAAACCTAAAGAGCTTATCTCTTTTAAAATAGGCATATTAAATCCTAAATGACCCCAGTTAATCTTTAGCTCAGAATTTTTGGAAAGAAAAAAGTACAATACGTAGCTAAAAGACATAAAATAAGCAGTGGTGGTCGCCCATGCTGCACCAGCCATACCCATATCAAAAACGTAAATGAGCAAATAGTCCATAAACAAATTTGCAACAGAAGGGATAATCATTGCATTCATGGCAAATTTAGGTTTGCCCTCGGCACGCATTACATTGTTTCCCATCATGGTGTACGCCAAAAACGGCACACCATATAAGATAATGATATAGTAAATCTTTGCTGGTTCAAAAATGCTTCCTTTAGCTCCAAAAACTGGGATTAAGTCATTTACGTAGATTAGACCAAGAATAACCATGCTTATGGTCATTACAAAAGTTAGCGTAATCTGATTTCCAAAAGTTTTTAATGCTTTCTCACGATTATCCGCTCCCAAAGCACGAGAGATAATGCTGGAACCACCAACACCAATAGCCATTCCCAAAGCAGCAATAAAAAAGGTAATTGGAAGTACTACGCTAATAGCAGCAATTGCTATAGAGCCAATCCATTTTCCCACAAAAACTGAATCGATAAGTACATTCAGAGACATTACCAGGATGCCTATGGCAGCAGGTACAGATTGTTTTACCAAAAGTTTACCAATAGGCCTTGTTCCTAGCTCGTCTGAAGATACGTTTGCCATTACACGGGCAAAATTTCTTTAGCTTCCCATTCATTAATCCATTTTGCCATTAATTCAACCCAGGCATCATTATCATTTAAACAGGAAATATGTTTGTAGTGTTCACCTCCTGCATCTTCAAATTGTTCTTTTCCTTCCATGGCAATTTCTTCCAAGGTTTCTAAACAATCACTTACAAAAGCTGGGGTAATAACGGCAAGTCTTTTCTTTCCCTCTTTTGGAAAACGCTCAAATTCATAATCTGTATATGGTTTTAACCATGGGTCACCTGCTAATCTCGATTGGAAAGAAGAGCTCACTTTTTCTTCAGGAAGTCCTAAATATGCTTTTACCAGTTCTGTAGTATAATAGCATTGATGACGGTAACATGTATGGTGTGCCACCGAATTTATACTACAGCAAGAACCATCTATCTTACAATGAAATTTTGTGGGATCCGATTTGCGAATATGACGTTCTGGTATCCCATGATAAGAAAATAAAACATGGTCGTATTCAAAATCTTTTAACCCCTCTGCAATACTTTCAGATAGTACTTTTATATAGTCTTCGTTACTATAAAACGCAGGCATGGTTGTCATTTTCATTTCTGGGAAATGCTCCTGCTGATCTTCCATAGCTTTAACTACTACGGTTTCATAAGATGACATCGCATAGTGTGGATATAATGGCACTAATAAGACCTCATCTACGTCTTGGTCTTTAAGTTCTTGTAAGCCTTCTTTAATACTCATAGATCCATAACGCATTCCTAAAGCAACCGGCATATCTGTGTGTGCTCTCACTTTTTTTGCAAAACGCTTAGAGATTACTATTAATGGTGAGCCTTCGTCCCACCAAATTTTTGAGTATGCTTTTGCTGATTTTTTTGGTCTTGTTTGCAATATGATTCCGCGAACCAATAGATTACGTAGCAAAGGGGGAACGTCAATTACACGACCATCCATTAAAAACTCATCCAGATACGGTTTAACGTCTTTTGCTGTTGGACTGTCTGGCGAACCTAAATTGACCAATAAAACTCCTTTCATAGCGATGAAATTGGTTATTCTTTTAAAGTGTTAAAAATACAACAGCTACTTCATTATCTATTTAAAAGGGCGAACAAGTTTTGTTATTATGGCATAGAAAAAGTCAATCATAGGTTTTAATGTATTTTAGTAGTATGATTCGCAACTACATTTTTGCTCTTTTAGTAATTACCTGCTATTTCGCTTCTGCCCAAATTACTTGTTCTCCAGCAGATAGAGCATTATATAATATTAAGATTGAAGCATTAAAAGAATTAAAGGCAGCTTCTTTGGGTGATAGTATTGCCAAAGTTGGGACTTCGTTTTTGGGAATACCCTATCTAGAAAAAACTCTTGAAGTTGGCACTACAGAATCTTTAGTCATTAATCTTAGAGGCTTAGATTGTACCACTTTTGTAGAGAATGTCTTGGCTTTTACCTTAGTTCTTAAGACACCAAAAAAGTTATTCCATGATTTTACTAAAAATTTAGAAACCATTCGGTATAGAAATGGAGTTTTAGACGGCTATCCATCTCGTTTACATTACTTTACGGATTGGATTAGGGATAATGAGAAAATAGGTTTAGTAAAAGATATTACCACAGATTTAGGAGGTGTAATGTTAGAAAAACCAATTAATTTTATGGGAACCCATAGAGATTTATATCCGTATTTAAAAGATGATAAAAATTTTAAGCGAATTCAACAAACGGAAGCAGAACTTGCAAAAGAAACCCTATGTTATTTACCTCAAAACCTGATTAAAGCTCAAGAAAAGAAAATTAAATCTGGGGATATTATTGCTTTGGCGACAGCTATAAAGGGTCTGGACGTTACGCATACCGGTTTTGCCATTAGGCAGCCCAATGGAAGAATTCACTTACTACACGCTTCAAGTTCTGGCGAAGTAAAAATCTCCAAAGTACCCTTAGTAGATTACCTTAAAAACATAAAAAATAATATTGGAATTATTATAGCAAGGCCGCTCCTAATTTCTTCCTAAACACCATTCTATAGCACCCAAAAGGTGTTGTTTAAAATCTGGTTCTGCGAAAGACTCATTGGTATGACCACCGCCGGTGTAAAATGCTCTACCACCGTCATATTCATGATACCAAGCTATCGGGTGATCATCGCCATTAGTACCGCCACTATAACTTGTTTCATCCAATTTCATTAAAACAGTAACATCTGGATTTAGATTCTTAAAGTTGTACCATTCGTCACTACGCTTAAAACTGTCTTTAAGGTGGGCTGTTGAACTGTGTTCTTTGGATATAACATCAATTTTAGCTTCTCTTACATTTGGATCATTAGGATGACTGTCAAAATAACCTCCTACTAATTTTCCATACCAAGGCCAATCATATTCCGTATCAGACGCGGCGTGAATTCCTAAAAAGCTACCACCAGATTGGATGTATTTTTCAAATGCGTTTTGTTCACTTGCATCCAAAACATCCATAGTAGTACTTAAGAAAACAACTAGACTATAATTAGCTAAATTTTCTGTATTAAAGTCTTCTGAACTTTCTGTTCTTAGTACTATAAAGTTATTTTTTCGCCCCATTTCGCGTAAGGCTTTTACACCCGTTGCAATACTCTCATGCCTATAGCCTTTGGTTTTTGTAAATACCAATACTAAATCTGGTTTTTTAGGCGGTGTTTCAGCCTCTGTTTCTTGTCCGCTTACTGCAATTGATATGCTAAAAAGCATAATGATGATTGATTTGATGAATTTCATTTTAATAAAGTGTTTAAGTGGTTGAAGTTAAATATTTTTTAGGGGTGGTTCCATATTTCTTTTTAAACGATGAAATAAAATGACTTGCTGTACTATATCCAATCTTTAATCCTACTTCATTAACATTATACTGCCCCGTTTCTAACATTTTACGAGCATATTCCATCTTATAATCAAAAAGGAAGCTAAAAACAGAATCTCCGTAAATTTGCTTAAAGCCTTCTTTCAACTTCTTTAAGCTTAACCCTATCTCTTCTGAAAGCTCAGCTAAAGTAGGCGGTTCAGACATTCTTGAAATAATAATTTCTTTAGCTTGTCGTATACGCCTAACATTATCTTCATCTGCCAAAAAAGGGCATTGTTCTAAGTTAGCATCCTCACTCTTATTAAAATACAACGAGATTAATTCGTATACCTTGCCTTTTACATATAAACTTTTTATAGATGGATGTAAGCTGTAGCTCATAAGTTGGCTTAAAACCACTGCCATTCCTGGTGTTAAGACTTCTTGGGAGTAATATTTTTTTTCGCTATTAACATCACTTAAAAATGGTATGTAATCTGCTTCTGAGGAAAATAAAGAGTGAAACTTTCTAATGGTCATTACCACAGAAAGCAGCCAAGAGTTTGGTTCTAAAACTACATTTAGCGGCAAGTCTTTCTGAGTATTATAAAGCAAAAGCGAATTTTCTTCTGAAACTTCCAAAGCATAATTGCTTTCGTTAAACAAGAATTTAGCATGTCCTTTTAGGGAAAAATGAAACTGAATAAAAGTACTATCTATATCTCGCTTTATTTGCTTTAACTGCTCTGTATCATTCTGAATTTTAAGCACATAGAAGTCTTGGTCTATCAAAATTTCATCATATGAACCTTTAGCGATATTTTCTTGCATATTTCTCTTTATTAAACAACAAATATAGCTATTTAGAATTACTCTAAACAATAAGAGAAAATAAATGTTTTGTCAATAAACACAGTGTTTATGGACAAAATAATCTTGGAAGGCATCTAAAATCTCTTTTGGTGTTATTTATAGTACCGCTAGCGTTATTTTTTAGATTTATATGAGTTTATTTTTGCAGCGCTGTTACAGTTCAATGAAGAATTACCATCTTTCTAAACACAGTTCTTTTTACGCTATTGGCTTAAGCTATAAAAAAGCAGATGCCGAAGTGCGTGGCAAGTTTAGTTTAGATGTTCCCAAAATTGATGCCATTACGCTGGATGCTAAAAATGAAGGCATCGAAGGGCTACTTGCCATTTCTACTTGTAACCGTACCGAACTATTCGGTTTTGCCCAGCACCCTTTCCAGTTAATACAGTTGCTTTGTAAACACACAAAAGGTACTGTTGAAGAGTTCCAAGAAGTAGCCTACGTTTATAAAAACCATGATGCATTTAATCATTTGTTTCGTGTTGGTACTGGTTTAGATAGTCAAATTCTAGGTGATTTCGAGATTATTAGTCAGATTAAGCAAAGTTTTTATAGGTCTAAAAAACATGGGATGTCTAATCCATTCTTAGAGCGTTTGTGCAATTCTGTTATCCAAGCCAGCAAACGTATTAAAAATGAAACTCAGCTTTCAACAGGTGCAACCTCAGTTGCTTTTGCTTCGGTTAAATATATTTTGAATACTATTTCGGATATTTCAGATAAGAACATTTTGCTTTTTGGTACTGGTAAAATTGGTCGGAACACCTGTGAAAACTTAGTAAAGCACACAGATAATACACATATCACTTTAATCAATAGAACAAAGGAAAAAGCAGTAGCAGTTGCTGGCAAATTTCAACTAGTAGTTAAAGATTATGGCGATTTACAAACGGAAATACGTAAGTCGGACATTTTGGTAGTCGCAACTGGAGCGCAGCTCCCAACAGTATCAAAATCAATAATACACTCAAAAAAACCTTTACTAATTCTAGACCTTTCTGTACCTAAGAATGTGCATGATGATGTAACAGAATTAGACAACGTAACCTTGGTTCACTTAGATCAATTATCGCAAATAACAGATGAGACTTTAGCTAACAGGAAAGCTTATGTTCCTAAAGCTAATGCCATAATTGAAGAAGTTAAAAACGATTTTGTTAAGTGGTTGGAAACTAGAAAATTTGCTCCCGTCATCAATGCTTTAAAAGAAAAGCTAATGATAATGAAGGAGGAAGAATTGGATTTCCATTCCAAAAAACTTACCAATTTTAATCAAGAGCAAGCGGAATTGGTTTCGGAACGGATTATTCAGAAAATTACCAAGCAGTTTGCTAATCATCTAAAAAAGTCTGAAGTAGATACTGATGATAGCCTTGCTTTAATTGAACAGGTATTCCAACTAAAAATAGACTCTAAATGAGTAAGGTGATTCGCATAGGCACGCGCGATAGCGAATTGGCGCTCTGGCAAGCCACTACTGTTCAACAAAAATTGGATAATATAGGGCTAAACACCCAATTGGTTCCTGTAAAATCTACCGGGGATTTAGTATTAGACAAACCACTTTACGAATTAGGTATTACAGGCATATTTACTAAAACTCTAGACGTTGCCTTGTTGAAAGGTGATATTGATATTGCGGTGCATTCCATGAAAGATGTGCCAACACAATTACCTACAGGAATTGCTAAAGCAGCTGTTTTAGAACGAGCTACTTCCAAGGATATTCTTGTGCATTTAGGGACAGACTTTTTAGAAGGAAAAGGTACTATAGCAACTGGCAGTTTGCGTAGAAAAGCCCAATGGCTGCATCGTTATCCAGAACACCAAGTAGTAGATTTGCGGGGCAACGTAAATACCCGTCTTTTAAAGCTTATTGAAAATGGATGGAATGGGGCGATTTTTGCAAAAGCCGGATTAGAGCGTATTAAATTACTTCCTAAAGATGCTATAGAATTGGATTGGATGGTTCCTGCGCCAGCACAAGGAGCTATGCTTATTGTTGGGCTCGAAAAAAACAAAGAAACATTAGAAAAGATTGCAGTACTAAACCATCATGAAAGTGATGTCTGCACTACTATTGAACGTGATTTTTTACGAACTCTTGAAGGTGGTTGTACGGCTCCTATTGGGGCTTTAGCAAGAATAAAAAACCGAAAAGTATATTTTATAGGTTGCTTACATTCCTTAGATGGGCAAGAAAAACTTGAGGTTAAAAAAGAGTGCGCTATAAAGGATTTTAAAAATTTCGGGAAGCAGTGTGCAACTCAAATTTTAGATAATGGCGGGCGTAAATTAATGGAAAGTATAAAAGATGGCCTCAATACTATCCACTAAAATATTGTCAGCTTCACAAAGAGAATTGCTACTAAATGCAAATCAAAACTTTGTGGAATATAATGCTATACATATTGAGTTCCTTCCTTTTGAAATTGATGAAAATTTTGACTATTACGTGTTTACAAGTCAAAACGGGGTTAATGCTTTTTTGAAGAACAAGGGCAAGTCAAATTTAACAGAGGAAAAGGCTTTTTGTGTAGGTGAAAAAACAAAAAGCCTATTAGAACAAAATGACTTAAAAGTTGTAGAAATAGCGAAAAACTCTTTAGAATTAGGTCAAAATATCGAAAAAAAGTATCAAAAAAGCTCTTTTTTGATTTTTTCGGGAAACTTAAGAAGGCAAGAATTATTTGATATGTTGATTAAAAATAACATTCGGTATAAAGAAGTCCACAGTTATAACACACATTTAAATTACAAGGAGTACAGTAGGGTATTTGATGGGGTTTTATTCTTTAGTCCGAGCGGAGTGCAAAGTTTTGTAGAAGAAAATCAACTTAATAATAGTTGGGCATTCTGTATTGGCGAAACTACAGCAGTAGAAGTAAAAAAATATACAAACCAAGTAATCATTGCAAATAAACCAACCATAGAAAACGTATTGGTACAAGCAATTAAACATTTTAGAAGTAATGATTAAGAACGATTTATTCTTAAGAGCTTTAAAAGGAGAAACTGTAGCTAGACCTCCGGTGTGGATGATGCGCCAAGCAGGGCGATATCTCCCAGAATTTATGGAAATAAAAAAGAAATATGATTTCTTTACCCGTTGTCAAACTCCTGAGCTAGCATCAGAAATTACCGTACAACCAATAAGAAGATACGGAATGGATGCAGCAATACTTTTCAGCGATATTTTGGTAATTCCCCAGGCAATGAATATAGATGTTGAGATGAAGCCAAATTTTGGTCCCTACTTACCTAAACCAATTAGGGAATCTAAAGATGTTGAGCAAGTTATTGTTCCAGATATTCAAGAAACTTTAGGTTATGTCATGGATGCCATTAAAATGACCAAGGAAAAACTAAATAATGACATTCCCCTAATAGGTTTTGCTGGCTCTCCATGGACTATTTTATGCTATTGCGTACAAGGACAAGGTAGTAAGAACTTTGATTTGGCAAAAGGCTTCTGTTTTACGCAGCCCGTGGCAGCTCATAAATTATTACAAAAGATTACAGACACCACAATTGCCTATTTAAAAGAGAAAGTAAAAGCTGGAGTAAATGCAGTTCAAGTTTTTGATTCCTGGGGCGGTATGTTATCTCCAACAGATTATCAAGAATTTTCATTTAAATACATTCAACAGATTATAGATGCTTTAAAAGATGAAGCTCCCGTTATTGTTTTTGGAAAAGGCTGTTGGTTTGCATTAAATGATATGGCCAAATCCGGTGCTTCTGCGCTTGGAGTAGATTGGACATGTTCTGCTCGAAACGCCCGTTATTTGAGCGGTGGTAAAATTACCTTACAAGGTAATTTTGATCCATCCCGTTTACTATCTCCTCCTGCAGAAATCAAAAAGATGGTACACCAAATGATTACTGAATTTGGCAAGGACAATTACATTGTAAATTTAGGTCATGGTATTTTGCCAAATATTCCTATTGAAAATGCTGGAGCCTTTATAGAAGCAGTAAAAGAATATACCGTGTAGCATATTTTAAAGAGGAGCAGTATGCAAATTGATTTTGAAAACTATAGTATAAGCCCTATCCAAGAGAAAGATGCTTGGCGGTTATGCAATTTTATGGTTTCAAATGCAGATAGATTTGCAGATTTCTTTCCAGGGACTTTAAGAGAAAATTTAAATCCCACCTTATCCGAACTTTTTGTTGCTAAAAAAGTAAAAGAGTTCCATGCAAAGGAGGAATTTCTATTTACTGTAAAAGAAAATACCGATAGGACTATTATTGGTCTTGTTTATGTAAAAGAATTAAAAAAAGTAGAGGGTCAAGGAGAGTTAGCCTACTGTATAGGTTATGAGTATGCAGGAAAAGGTTTAATGACAAAGCTGGTAGACAAGATTGTAAGATGGTCTTTTAATAAGGCAAATCTAAATACCTTACAAATAATTGTTCATCACACTAACATAGCCAGCAAAAAAGTAGCGGAGAAAAATAAATTCATTTGGCAAAAAATAGTGCCAAAAGTGCACCAAATGCCAAATGGAGAATTCGTTGATATGGAGCTTTATGAACTTTATAGAAAAAGCTAAGTCAAATGAATCTCTTTAAAACACTCAGGCGAATTAATTTTAAAAGTTTCTGGCAGCTCTTTAAGCTTGGTTTTAGCAATCCTCTTTTTATTCTTCCAACGCTAAATGCAACTAAGGAATGTCTTTCTATTTCTACGGAATACTTTGGAAGATTACATTATAAAAATACCCCCGCCAATGCCTTTAGACATGCTTTTTGGAACTACTTAATAGCAAAAAAATGTACCAAATGGTCTAGAAATACCAAAACACTTATAAAGTGGACCAAAAATATTACAGATTGGCACGAAAATGCGTTTAGGAATAGAGATATGGCCCGCAAAATGGATTTTCATAATAATAAAGTTGGGAGAACAGTTTTTATAGAACGCAAAGAAAGTCCAATTGAAGTAGTCATTGCTTTGCTTTTAGAAATGACGAAAAATTCAATAAAAATTACAAAACAAACATTGCTTAAAAAGCATCAATCCACATTAGTCCATTTAACGGAATAATTATGAAAGATAAATTCTACAAGTACATAGAACAGTTGCAGAATACAATTACTTCGAAATTGGAAGAAATAGATGGTAAAGCAAAATTCCGAGAAGACATCTGGAAAAGACCTGAAGGTGGTGGTGGTAAAACTCGAGTTATCGAGAACGGTAATGTATTTGAAAAAGGAGGCGTAAACATTTCCGCCGTTCATGGTGCTTTACCGGAAAGTATGCAGAACTATTTTGGTGTTAAAGATGCCGATTTTTTTGCCTGTGGGTTAAGCCTAGTCCTGCATCCTAAAAACCCAATGGTCCCAACTGTTCACGCTAATTGGCGCTATTTTGAAATGTATGACAAAGCCGGCACATTAGTAGACCAATGGTTTGGTGGTGGTCAAGATTTAACCCCATATTATCTTTTTGAAGACGATGCGCATCATTTTCATCAAGTATGCAAGCAAGCCTGTGATAAACACAATCCAGACTTTTATCAAACCTATAAAGAACGCTGCGATACTTATTTCTGGAATGCTCATCGCAACGAAGCACGCGGCATTGGCGGTCTCTTTTTTGATTATTGTAAAACTAATAATGAAACAAGCATTGAGGACTGGTATGATTTTGTTACAGCTGTTGGAGATAGTTTTTTAGAAAGTTATGTTCCTATTGTTACAAAACGCAAAGACCTGGAATACAATAAAACACAACGTAATTGGCAAGAAATTAGACGTGGTCGATATGTAGAATTTAACCTAGTTCATGATAAAGGAACCTTATTTGGCTTAAAAACTAATGGGCGTATTGAAAGTATTTTAATGAGCTTACCTCCTAATGTACAGTGGAAATATGATTATCATCCTGAAAAAGGCAGTGCGGAAGAAAAATTAGTGAATGTTCTTAAAAATCCAAAAGAATGGGTTTAATGCTTAGTTTTATAATATGAAATTGAAGATTTACCAGATAGATGCTTTTACGGACCATGTTTTTGGTGGAAATCCCGCAGCGGTTTGCATTCTAGATGAATGGATAGACACACAATTAATGCAAAAAATTGCGCAAGAGAACAACCTTGCGGAAACTGCTTTCATTGTACAAAAAAATGCAACTTATGAACTGCGGTGGTTTACCCCTGAAACAGAAGTTGACTTATGTGGTCATGCCACTTTAGCATCAGCATATGTGCTTTATAATTATCATGGCCATATAGAAAATACCATTCGTTTTTATTCTCCACGCAGTGGTGAACTTCTTGTTCAAAAAGCCAATGATAATTATATGGTTATGGATTTTCCATCCGACAAAATAGTTGCTATTCAAGGAAATACAGAGATTAATAAAGCTATAGGTTTAACACCTGAACGTACCATAAAAGGCAAGACAGACTACCTTTTAATCTACAATTCACAGGAAGAAATTGAACAGATAGAACCAAATTTCACTTTATTAGACAAATTAGATTGCCGTGGAATAATCGTTTCTGCACCTGGGGATAAAGTAGATTTTGTATCTCGCTTTTTTGCTCCGCAATGCGGTATCCCAGAAGACCCCGTTACTGGTTCTGCACATACTACAATGACTCCCTATTGGTCTAAAGTTTTTGGAAAAACAGAAATGACAGCCAAACAACTTTCTAAAAGAGGTGGAGACCTTGTTTGCGAGTATTTAGGAGAGCGCGTTAAAATTTCAGGGAAAGCGGTTCCTTATTTAATTGGAGAAATAGAGGTGTAGCTCTTAGTTATAAGTTTAAAGCTTTAAGTTATTATGACCAACTATAAAAACTACCAAGTTTGGAAACGTTCGCATAAGCTTGTTGTTACTATTTATTCTTTAACTCAAACATATCCTAAATCAGAGCTATTTGGCTTGGTGTCGTAAATAAATAGAGCCGTGTTATCAATCCCAACAAATATTGCAGAGGGTTGCGGTAGAGAAACCCAAAAAGAACTTGTTCGCTTTCTATATATTTCATCAGGATCAGCATATGAATTAGATTATCTAATTTTAGTATCAAAAGAGCTAGGTTTTATCAAAGAAGAAAAGTCAAATCTGTTGCTATCGGAAATCGATGAAATTAAAAAAATGTTAGCTGCTTTAATAAAAACTATCAAAAAATCGCTTTAAAGCTTAAAGCTTTATACTTAAAACTAAAGAAATGTACCCACTCATTAGAAATAGAAGATTAAGAACTTCAGAAGCTATCCGACATTTAGTTCGAGAAACTATAATTACACCAAGCGACTTTCTAGTACCTCTTTTTGTAGTAGAAGGCAAAGGCATAAAAGAAGAAATAGCATCAATGCCAAATTATTATCGAATGAGTCTTGATGTTCTTGAAAAAGAAGTGAAGGATTTATGGGGGATGGGACTTTGCGCCATTTTACTTTTTGTGAAAGTTGATGACAATTTAAAAGATAACAAGGGAACAGAAGCTTTAAACCCAGATGGTTTAATGCAACGTGCCATTAAAACAGTAAAGAATGCTTGTCCAGAAATGTTGGTCATGACAGATGTAGCACTAGACCCATTTTCATCTTATGGTCATGATGGTATTGTAGCTGAAGGTCAAATTCTTAATGATGAAACTTGCGAGGTACTAGCTGAAATGAGTATCTCACATGCAACTGCTGGAGCAGATTTTGTTGCCCCTAGTGATATGATGGATGGTCGTATACTTACTATCCGGGAAGCTTTGGAAGATGAAGGTTTTCAGGATACAGGAATCATGAGTTATTCTGCTAAATATGCCAGTGCCTTTTACGGTCCATTCAGAGATGCTCTAGACTCTGCTCCTGTAGCTATTAAAAATGTGCCTAAGGATAAAAGGACCTACCAGATGGATTCCGCAAATCGGTTTGAAGCTATAAAAGAAGTGCAGCAAGATATTGATGAGGGTGCAGATATTGTTATGGTAAAACCAGGGCTATGCTATTTAGATATTGTTCGTGAAGTAAAAAACGAGGTAGATGTTCCGGTGGCCGTGTATCAAGTTTCTGGTGAATACGCAATGCTTAAAGCAGCAGCCGAAAAGGGATGGTTGGACCATGATGCGGTGCTGATGGAACAACTTTTGGCTATAAAAAGAGCTGGCGCTAATATTATAGCGAGCTACTTTGCAAAAGACTTTATACGTATCTTAGGATAGTTCAACAACTATTCTTTAATACTTGAAAGCTTCCCATTTAACCTCCTTGTTTAGTTTTCTTATTTGCCTAAGCTGTTGGGCGCAAAATTCATTTAGTGACAGCGTTCTAACCAAAAAAGTAGATTCTATAATAGCTTTTGCCATTAAGCAAGAGGCGTTTCCAGGAGCGCAAATTTTAGTTGCTCATAAAGACAGTATTGTTTTTCATCATACCTATGGCTTTCACACCTATCAGAATAAAATAGCTGTGTCCAAAACAGATGTTTATGATTTAGCATCTGTAACTAAAATCATAGGACCATTACCTGCTTTGATGAAACTGGTAGATGAAGGAAAATTGAACTTAGATACTCCTTTTAGTAATTATTGGAAACCTTGGAAAAAGAAGAAGGATAAGCAACAGCTAACTTTAAGGGAAATTTTAAGTCACCAAGCGGGTTTAGTTCCTTATATCGTTTTTTTAAATAATGTTAGCAAGGATGGAAGACTTAAAAAAAGGTTTGTCAAGAAAAAATCGGAAGTCGGATTTAATCAAAAAGCATATGATGGAATTTATATAAAGAATAGATTTAAAAACAAGATATATCGTATCATCAATCGTTCTAAAGTTTCTCCTGATAAAAAATACATATATTCTGGTTTGCCTTTTTTATTGTTCCCAGAAATAATCTCTAATATTACAGGTAAGTCCTACGAACAATATTTACAACAGGAATTTTATACTCCTTTAGGTTGCAAAAATTTAGGGTTTAATCCAACTGAAAAGGAATATCCAAATTCTATTGTTCCAACCGAAATAGACACCTTATTTAGAAAAAGTTTAGTAAAAGGATATGTTCACGATGAAAATGCTGCTTTGCTTGGCGGTGTTTCTGGCAATGCAGGTTTGTTTGGAACAGCTGATGATTTAAGCAAGATAATGCTCATGTATCAAAATTATGGCACCTTAAATGGCAAAAGATACATTTCTGAACCTATAGTAAAAGAATTTGCCAAAGCGCATTATACAAAAAATGAAAATAGAAGAGGACTTGGCTTTGATAAACCGCTTTTAGGGAATGATTCTTTACAGAGTTCGCAAGCATATCCCTCCCCTAAAGCAAGTCCAAATAGCTTTGGACACTCCGGATTTACAGGTACTTTTGTATGGGCAGACGCAAAAAACCAATTGGTATTTATTTTTCTATCTAATCGAGTCTATCCCAATAGAAGCCATCGAAAGTTGTATGAACTTAATATTAGAGTTGCACTTCAAGATATATTTTATAGTGTGATTCAGTAAATTTAAGAACGAATCATTACTTTAGTATCAACTAGATATTATTATGGGTCTCCTCATTTTTTATGCTTTAATTTCAATTTTCTTTTCATTTCTATGCTCTATTCTTGAAGCTGTTCTTTTAAGCATTACGCCAACTTTTTTAAATGTAAAAAAGCAAGAAGGTAAAGCTTATGCAGTTGCGTTAGAAGAAATGAAAAAGGATGTAGACAAACCTTTAATTGCTATTCTTACCCTAAATACAATTGCTCATACGGTTGGTGCAATTTTGGTTGGGGTGCAAGCAAAAGTAGCCTATGTAGAATTATATGGTAATACCACTAGATCTATTCTAGGGATAGAATTTACAGAAGACCTTATGGTTGGTGTTGTTTCTACCATAATGACAATTCTGATTTTGGTTGCTTCTGAAATTATTCCAAAAACTATTGGAGCAACTTACTGGAAACAATTATCAAACTTTACTGCAAAAGCACTAAAAGCTATGGTCTTTTTTATGAAATGGACTGGTTTATTGTGGATACTGCAGCTCTTCACAAAATTAGTAGGCGGTAAAGGACATCATGGGAGCGTTTTTAGCAAAGAAGATTTTACGGCGATGACAGATATTGCTGAAGAAGAAGGAGTTTTTCAAGAGTCAGAATCAAAAGTAATACGAAATCTTTTGACATTTAATGAAATTGAGGCTAAAGATGTGATGACACCAAGAACCGTAATGAAAATAGCTTCGGAGGATACGCTAATCCAAGAATTTTTTGACAACAACCGCCCGTTTCGTTTTTCCAGAATACCTGTTTTTAAAGATAGAGCTGATAACATCACAGGGTTTTTCCTTAAGGATGAATTGTTAGAGGCCATCATAAATAAAAATGGAGGAAAAACTCTTGGGACTATTAAGAGAGAAATTTTAGTTACTAATCGAGATAAACCAATCCCTGACTTATTTGAAAAATTCGTTGAAAAGAAAGAACATATTTCATTGGTGGTAGACGAATATGGTTCGGTTAGTGGAATTGTCACCATGGAAGACGTAATAGAAACCTTACTTGGCTTAGAAATTATGGATGAGAGTGACCATGTTGAAGATTTACAGGTGTTAGCTAGAAAAAACTGGGAAGCAAGAGCTAAGCGACTTGGCATTATTGAAGGATCAAACGAAGTAGAATAATGGAAATAGCATACGTTCAAACTCCTATAGGTTATGCGGAATTCAAAGGGGATGAAAATGGATTAGCATCCATCATAGTTTTTGATGGAGAAAAACCAGCAGCTATTATTCCTGAAGTATTAGAAGATGCCGTTTACCAATTTTCTGAATATTTGGACGGAAAACGAAAATCTTTCGATTTAAAACTTAATCCAGAAGGAACAGACTTTCAAAAAAGAGTTTGGGATGCTCTTCTAGAAATCCCGTATGGAAAAACAGTTTCTTATTTAGAACTTTCTAAAACTTTAGGTGATGTAAAGGCCATTCGTGCAGTAGCCGCCGCAAATGGCAAAAACCCGTTGTGGATAGTTGTGCCCTGCCATCGTGTTATTGGAAGTAATGGTGATTTAACTGGCTATGCTGGAGGTTTACATCGCAAAAAATGGTTATTAGAGCATGAAAGCCCAGTAAAACAACAAAGCCTGTTTTAGTCTTCTAAAATAACATTAGGTTGAAAGGGGAAGGTTGTATTGCTTATTAAGTTACCATCAATAGATATTTGTGCTACCCCTCCTTTTATTTCTTGTGAAACCACCGCATAACTAACTAGAAAGACTTTTTGCGCTTTACTAAATCGTTGCCCCACGAGAATAATGGAAGCTTCTAACTCCTCTTCTAGCTTATCTGCAATACTAGCTAAGTCAACAACTATATTCTCCTGAGTAACTAAGTCAAAAATTGCTGGACCAGCAGAGAATCTTGCTGGTTGAACAAATGGCTTGGAATAGTATAATCTATCTTCTGAGAGAACAGCGCCATCAATAGGGCCAGGCACAAAACCTGAATTAAAATTAAGTTCTTCACTACTTAAAAAGACCAGTGAATTACTATCATACTTCTCTAAAGTAGCATCAACACCATTTTTTACTACTGCTAAATCCCCAGCGTTATCTATTAAAATACTTACTGGTACAGTATTAAAATTTACAATTGGACCTTGTGTCTTACTTATTGTATCATAAAATGTCACCTTATAATTACCTAAACTATCACGGTACGTCAAAAATATTTTGCCGTTAAATTGTATTGGTTGGAACAAGGTGTCAATATTAAAATCTATTGTAAAATCCTGGCTATCTAAACTTGGTAATTCTACATTTTGAATAGCTAAATTTCGAGCATTCCCAGGGGTAAAGTATCCAAAGAAAACAGTGTTTAAATTATTAGTACCCCACACTACCGATCTTCCTGGACCGTTTGCATAGAAGTCATCAAAACTAGCTATTGTATTCGTTTCTATATCTATTTGAACCAAAGAAAACACTCCTTCAGAAAAAGAATAAAAAGAAAGTAAGTTATCTAGTTGTCTTAAGGTTAAGTAATTTGGCTGTACGCCAATTTCTTGAGTTAAATTATCAGTAGTTGAGGTTTCGAGATTTCCATCAAAAGAAAACAAATAGACAGAACTGGCATCTTCTCCAACTACTTTAAAACTCGCTTTTTGAAGTTGTTGGGGTTCTTCAGTGAAATTATCATCATTTGAACACCCTATAACACATGTAGCCATTACGGCTAAAAGAAGTACTTTCAATTTCATAGCAAGAAATTTGAACAATGAATATACGATAAATAGGCTCAATGGTGCTTAGTTAAAGACATTTTACTATTTTAATCCCCATGCTTTACAAAATTAATTTAGAAAACATACTGTTTTTAGATATTGAAACTGTTCCGGAAAATGCGACTTTTGATGAATTATCTGATGAAAAAAAAATGCTCTGGGAGCAAAAATCCAAATACCAAAGGAAAGAAGATTTTACTCCAGAAGAATTCTATGATAGGGCAGGAATTTGGGCGGAGTTTGGAAAAATTATCTGCATTTCCGTTGGGTATTTTGTAGAGAAGGGTGCTGACAAAAATTTTAGAGTAACTTCTTTTTACGGTGATGAAGTAATCCTATTAAAAGACTTTAAAAAATTGCTCCAAGAGCACTTTAACCAGGCTAAACATTTGCTTTGTGGTCATAACGGTAAAGAGTTTGACTTTCCATATATAGCAAGAAGGATGTTGATACATGGTATTAAACTACCCTATAAACTAGACCTATTTGGAAAAAAGCCTTGGGAGATTCCTCACTTAGATACCATGGAATTATGGAAATTTGGCGACTACAAGCATTTTACATCATTAAAATTAATGGCCAATATATTGGGAATACCATCCCCTAAAGATGATATGGATGGCAGTATGGTAAGAGATGTGTTTTATAATGAAAATGATTTGGACAGGATTGTCATCTATTGCGAATTGGATGTAGTTACTACTGCACAAGTTTTCTTGCGCTTACGCGGGGATGATTTACTTACCGATAATCAAATAAAGAAAATATGAAAACGGAACTCCTGCATATAACCCCAGTTCTTCCATCTCAAGATATAAAAAGAGATATAGCATGGTATAAAAAATATGCTGGGTTCGAAACTATTTCTGCAGATACTATGTATGCATGCTTAAAACGAGAGCATTTTTTTATTCATTTACAATGGCATGCAGATACCAAAGAAGACCCATTGTTGGGAGGTTCCGTCATTAAACTATTTGCAAAAAATATTAAACCTATTTTTAAAGAATTCATGGGAAGAGGCACTGTAAAAGAAGGAAAACTTCAATTAAATACCCCTTGGGGGACCCATGAATTCGGATTTTATGACTTAAATAATAATGCGATTTTTATTGTTGAGGATGTTTAGCTTTTAAAAAATTTAGTGCTTTTAACACCAGAATAATCTTGTACTGTAATAATGTAAAGGCCAGATTTAAGGTTGGAAACATTTATATCCTCATTCGCATTACCCTTTTTAATAATATTACCTGAAGAAGTAGAAATCATATATGTAGCCACATCTGAGATTTCTGCTTCAATAGTTATTTCAGAAATTACAGGATTTGGATAAATAGTAATACGTAATTCATCTTCAAAAACAAAAGGAATATTTTTTTTCATTTGCGTAGCAGCTCCATTAAATACAAACTCAATTATTTCACTGAACTCCGAACTTAAATTTGAAGAACAAACAGAGCGTAAACGTATGTGATATGTTTTTCCTTCTTCTAAATCTGAAAACTCTATATTACTATTCCATATTAATTCAGTATTCCAATTGGTGTTTTTGGCTTCTTTAAATTCAACTTCGTATAATGTTTCCTCAATTGCACCCCAAGACCAAGATGTACTATGCTCATCAGCCTCGTAAAGCTCAATACCAGTAGGAGCAATTAACTCACATTCCGTTAATGTAATTCCTGAAACTATTAAAGAAAAATCTTGTAACTCATTGGCAAGCGCTCCTTTATGGGTTATCGTAATAGTGTATTCTCCTTCAGCATCATAAATATCTATGCGCTCAAAAGGATCTACTTGGTTATCTCCTTTGCTAGCTTTTGCATCTGCATTTGCTGCACTCATTTTCCATGGGAAATATGAGCTCCCCTTCTTAGTTATTCTGATATCTAAATCATTCACCAAAGCTGCAGTAGTGTTATTTAAATCACCTTGATTTATAAACTGACCTTCTGGGTCTGTCCAGGAGATTGATGCCTTTAACGGTTCTATTCCGTTTGCTTTTACTGTCATTGAAATTGATTGTCCGTTTATTAAGCTTTCTTCGGAAACTATAGTTGCATATTCTCTATTCCTCAAAACTTCGGCAGCTCTTTTTGCATTAAGTACGCCCCAACCCATTTTATAATCAGGACCAGCTTCTTTAACATCGTCAGCAGTATGTAAAGCGAGCCCTTTTAAAGTAGCTGCTCTCATATACCCTCCATTTAGTTCTCCATAATATTCTTGCAGTAACAACAAAGAACCCGTAACACCTGGGGCAGCCATAGATGTTCCCATTGCGCTATTATAACTCTGATTATTGCTGGAATAAGTTGAATAAATTGATGTGCCATCACCGGCTAAATCCGGTTTAATACGGCTATCATCTATAGGACCAAAACTGCTATAACCAGATACTGAAGCTTCTTTTAATTCTCCTTCTCCACCAATCTTTACATCAGCACCAGCAATTACCAATCCATTTTTTGCAGTTGTAAAACCCAGCAGCAAGTCAAACCCATCTTGGGTTTTTCCAAAGCTTGGGGTACTATTATCCTGTTTATTCTGTGAGTTGCCGGCAGCGACTACCATTAAATAATAAGGTGCATTATACATAATCTTATCCCAATCTTGGGATACTTTTATATATGATCCAAAATACCAATCTGGAACTCTACTTGAGTTTATACCATAAGAATGGTTAGATAATAATAACCCATTTGATGCAGCTTCCGCTACTTCAATTTTATCTCTCGTCCAATCATGGCTAAGCGCTGTTGCTCTATAAGCAACACCTTTTGCGTTTTGTTTTACGCCAGATGAAATCATTGCGCCTGTTACCATAGTAGCATGTGAACCTAACTCACCTCCATTGGAATCTGCATTTACTGCTCTATTATCAAATTCTTGATGCGTTGTTAACGCAATACCTGCGTCCCAAACACCAACTTGCATATCTAAACCATCAAGACCTAAATCTAAAAGTCCGCCTGTATATAATGTATGAGCTCTATACACTTTACTACTTGGCATATTGTATGTAGCATAGAATAAAGGGGTGCCATCAGTGCCAAAATCACTGAATTTAGTTATAGTACCATCTTTAGATTTTGTTGCAAAATGGAAGTCAGCAGATTTTAATAACAAAGCCTTTCTTTTTAAAGAAAGTTTAAAGTCGGCTTCAAAACTTGCAATCAATGTTTTAAGTTTATCCTTATTATAACTAGCAGTTATTGCATCGCTTTGGGTTTTTGATTGCGCAAAGACCATAGAGGAACTTAGCATTGCAGCAAGTAAAAGCATTTGAATTTTTGTCGAGGCAACAATTTTATTGTAATCCATGACTATAATTTTAGTAAGAATTGGACTACAAATATATTTTCAAATATTACCTACCCTTCATGAAAAATGATTAATTCGGCAAAATACATGGTTTTTAACTGGGTGTTGTTGTGAAATACACAAAAAACGTGGTAAAAATTCCTACAAATTATTTTTGAGGACAATATAGACCGGAAAATGATCACTATACCCTCCTAAGTATTTTTTACCAGCAAACGTGCGAAATGGGTTTCCTTTATACTTGCCTTTCCATTCCTTTAGAAAATTTGGGGCATAGATTTCGGCCTTCTTAAAACTATGAGTACCTTTTTCATAATTCAAAAAACTATGCGATATTAAAATCTGGTCAAACAGGCTCCATTCACCTCTATAATTAGCACTCCCAGTATTAGGCGAAAGCATTTGTTGCATCGGATTAATAAATCTACCAGATTCCATCAAAGTTTTAATACTTTCCGAGTTTGGGTCATCATTAAAATCTCCCATTATAATACAATTGGAAATGTCCTTGTGAATTGATAATTCCTCCAATTTTCCAAGAATAGTTTTTGCAGCTTCTATTCTTTTGTATGATGTTTCGTCCTCACCATCTCTTCTAGACGGCCAGTGGTTAACAAATACATGCACTTCCTCCTTATTTAGTTTACCGTGAACATATAATATATCTCTAGTGAAGTCTCTGTCACCATTTCCATTTGAGATTAGAAGTGGTATTGTTTCGGCATCAATAATTTCAAAATAGTCTTTCTGGTAAATTAGTGCAGTATCAATCCCGCGCTCGTCAGGGGAATCAAAATGCACATAATCATAGGCTATATCTTTTAATTCTCCACTTTTAAGTAGCGTAGCTATCACATCGCTATTCTCAACTTCTGCTATACCTATTAATATAGGAGGCTTGTTGGAGTCATCTGTGCCTATCTTAGCAATGGCTTTAGCCATTTTTTTTGCTTTAATCCCAAACTTTCTATCATCCCATCTTTTAAATCCGTCTGGTGTAAAATCATCATCAAGCGTCCCTTTATTATTTACAGTATCAAAAAAATTCTCCAAGTTGTAAAAGGCTACGGTATACTGATCTTTATTTTGTGACATCTATTTTATTTATATTATCAAGCTTAGTCATCAAATAAGCTTTTCATTTTTTTATTTCTATAGCTACGATGGGTTAGCAATAAAACAGGAACTAGCAAATACGCAAATCCAGAAATAGCTGCACTTTCACCTCCAAATAGGATAACAATTAACATAGATACTATGGTAATTCCAATTAAAATAGCAAACGCCTGTATGAATGTCTTGGTAATAAAAACTTCTCTCAAAGACAATTCTAATGCTACTTTTCTTTTTAGCGCATTAAGGTGCATTAAAAACATAAACAAGTACATGAAGAACAGTCCTAAACCAAACCGAATCATTAAATCTTTCCATTGTGCAGAATCCATACTTGCGCCTTGGAGATCTCCTATAACTAATCGCAAAGCCTCAGAATTATCTCCTAAAGAAAGCATTATCCTTGCATAAATTGAAGTTCCTAAGTAAGAAAACAAATACTTTAATGGATACACATAAAAAAGTAAGACAAAGAGAAATAAAAAGTTTAATGTTTTTGTAATCTTATCTTGTAGCCCATAGTGCAAGAAAAAACTGTTATGGTTATTCCAAAGCCCCAACAATAGCATAATACAAAACACGAACCCAATAAAGCTATACATAGACGCTTGCAACTCTACATATGTTTTTGGTACTTGAGAAGCGATTACTAATAAGGTAATGGCAAAGCCAAATATTGCATCTGTTAAATTTTCTAATCGTGTACTTGTAAGACCTCTATACCTAAAACCTTCATTAGAGACTTCTGCTCTTTTTACAAAGAATTTTTTTGCCATTTGTATTGAATTAGCTTGGTAAGAAATTGAAAATACAAAAAAGCTATAACAAACATTGCTTAGCTTTGCACTTTACCTGATAATCGAGATTTAAATGCGTTAATACTTATTTCGATATCAAATATTAGTTTTAACAAATACTTCTCGATTTTATCTCGAGATTGTTTACTTTATTTATGCTAGAGAAAAAATCTATAGATTACGAAAAAGCGGTGTTGATTGGGATTATTAACAAATCTCAAAATGAAGAAAAAGTAACGGAGTATTTAGACGAGTTAGAATTTTTGACCTACACAGCCGGTGGAGAAGTAACCAAACGTTTTGTGCAACGTATGGAAATTCCCAATCCTAAAACATTAATCGGAAGTGGGAAGATGGAAGAGGTAGAATCCTATGTGAAGAAAAATGATATTGGCTCTGTAATTTTTGATGACGAGCTTAGCCCAGCGCAACAACGAAACATTGAAAAGCTTTTACGCTGCAAGATTATTGACCGCACAAGTCTAATTCTAGACATCTTTGCACAACGCGCACAAACAAGCTATGCGCGCACTCAAGTGGAACTGGCGCAATACCAATATTTACTACCAAGACTAACAGGCCTTTGGACCCACTTAGAGCGACAAAAAGGGGGTATTGGCATGCGAGGCCCTGGTGAAACCGAGATTGAAACAGACAGACGAATTGTCCGTGATAGAATTTCTTTACTAAAAAAGAAGCTCTTAAAGATTGATAGGCAAATGGAAACCCAACGAGGAAATAGAGGGTCGTTGGTTAGAGTAGCACTTATAGGATATACCAATGTTGGTAAATCCACTTTGATGAATGTGATAAGCAAAAGCGATGTGTTTGCTGAAAACAAACTCTTTGCTACCCTGGATACTACGGTAAGAAAAGTAGTCCTAGGCAATCTTCCTTTTCTATTAAGCGATACCGTTGGATTTATAAGAAAACTGCCAACCCAATTGGTAGAAAGTTTTAAAAGCACCTTGGACGAAGTTAGAGAAGCGGACTTGTTATTACATGTAGTAGATATATCGCATCCTAACTTTGAAGAGCACATTGCATCTGTGAACCAAATCCTTGATGAAATCAAAAGTGCAGACAAAAAGACCATCATGGTCTTTAACAAAATTGATCAGTACAGTCCAGATGTTATTGATGATGATGATTTAGTAACTGAAAAGACCAGTGTCCATTTTACTTTGGAAGAATGGAAGAAAACTTGGTACAATAAAATTGGGAACAGAGCTCTTTTTATTTCGGCCTTGAATAAAGAGAATTTAGATGAATTTAGAAAACGTGTTTATAATGAAGTTAGAGATATTCACGTAACACGTTTCCCCTATAATAATTTTCTTTATCCGGAAAATTTAGATGAGTACTAGAGAAATTCTTACAAAAAGAAGTAGTTCATCGATCTTTTAAAACACTTCATTTTTTAGACCACGTTTTCCAATTATTTGACAACAATATTTTTTAATTCGATTTCTTTGAACGTAGATTTGAAGTGTTGAATTATTAGTGTTGTTCCCAAATCTTTCACTTCAATTCAACCATTAAAAACTTTAATGCCCCAATTTTTTATACCTACTTAACTAAAAAGCCCCAACATATGTTGGGGCTTTTTTGATTTATGCATTTTTCTGTTTAGAAAGAATAGCTCAATCCTATAGTGTAAAAAGATTGTAGTTCGTTATCCAAATCATCAAAAGATGTAGCTGTTGCAGGATCTTGAGCAAGAGCAAAGTTTAAAGCTTCTTGTTTATTATTTCTTAATCCAAAATCGAAACCTACTCCTATCCCTTTCCATAAAGTATATGAAAAGTTGTTTGTCCAAGTCCAGTTACTTAGATTACTACTCTCATAGCTTGAAAAAATGGATAGGTTGGATTTAAAAGCTACAGCTCCTATTTTGCGTGTGTAATCTGCAACAATTTTTGCACCTAAAGAAGAATTAAAAACGGCATCATTATCAGCAAAAACAAAGTTATAGTTTAAAGGATGGATTACCACTATTAGATTTTCTATTGGAGTCCAAGTACCACCAATACCTAAATCCAAATATCCTGGATCATTAAAATTGTTTAATAGCGTGGTTCTATACTCTCCTAAAGCTGAAACAGCAAAGTTTTTGCTGATATTTCTACCGTATAAAGAGGTAAGTTGAAAAACATCTGTAAGTGCTTCAAAATCTTCAGAATCCGTATCGATATCCTTATTATCCAATTTTACCCAACCCAAGTTAAGATTTAAAGAATTATTCCAAAAAAACTTCTCTTCTTTTAAGTTAGCAAAAGCATTCCCCGTAATGCCTATGTTACCCGAGCTATTGTTTGGCGTTCCCTGAGCAAACCAATTATTAAAGTTGGATAAGCTACCTCCAATAGTCCCAAAAGCACCTGTTCTCCATCCAGGCATACCATCTATTTGAGCCTGTAATGCATCTACACGACCTTGTATTGGTCCTGTTAAAGCTGCAATAGAATCTTTTTTAGCAGCAATTTGAGCTTCTAGCTCTTCTTTTGTTTGTGCGTTTACCAATACAATAGTAAAAACCATTGCAATGGTTAAAATCGTTTTTTTCATAATGTAGTGTTTATGTTCATTAGAAACGCAAAAGTAAGAATTGTCACATTCTTTTTGGGTAACGAATTTACTTTTTACTTTCTCTTAAATAGCGGGACAGAAGAGCAAGCCTCACCATACATTACGCTTTTTGCAACTGTTTGTATTCTTGCTATTGCAGCTATGTATGCATTTTGGGGAACAGGTTTATTAGAACATCCTTTAATGATTACCGGCTTATCTATAAATGAAGAAATATCTAGATTTGAAATGATAGGTAGATAGATGGAAGATTCCAACTCTTCTAAATTTCCTAAAACTACCTTTTTAGCATATGGACTAAGCCTAGATGAAACGAGCATATACGCCCAACCTGGAATAATAGCATCACTGGAACAGGTTAAAGCAACATAATTATCTTGATATTGTTCCCAATTGTGATTTTCAACAAAGGCTCTAAATTCTTTTTCTCTAAGTATGAGTTCTTCATAAAGCCAATCCTTAATATCGAATAAGATTCTTTTACCTTCTGGATATAGTTCTTCTAAATCGAAAGTAACCAATTTGCTTTGGGCGACTCTATTTATTATCTCATCACTCATATTATAATAGCCCGAGCTCTAATTTAGCCTCTTCACTCATTAGTTCTTGCGTCCATGGTGGATCAAAAGTAATCTCAACCTCAACATCTTTTAATTCGTCTAAAGACTTTACTTTCTCTTCTATCTCCACAGGTAACGATTCTGCAACAGGGCAATTTGGAGATGTCAAGGTCATTAGAATTTTAGCATCGTAATCTTCATTAATAAAGACATCATATATTAATCCTAATTCATAAATGTCTACCGGTATTTCTGGGTCATAAATTGTTTTTAAAACCCTAACTATTTTCTCACCTAATTCGGCTGTATCTATTGTAGCTTGTTCGCTCATTTTAATTCAATTGTGTTTGGTAAGCTATCGCATAAAGCTTCAATTGTTTTATCATACTCACCAAACCATTAGCCCTAGTAGGGGATAAATGTTCTTTTAAACCAATCTCGTCTATAAAATTGGTATTTGCATCAATAATATCTTGGGGTTTTTGATTGCTAAAAGCACGAATAAGAATAGCAATAATCCCCTTTGTTATAATAGCATCGCTATCTGCAGTAAAAATTAGCTTATCATTATCTAATTCTGCATGCACCCAAACCTTACTTTGGCAACCTTTAATAATATTATCATCAGTCTTATATTGCTGATCTATCAAGGGTAGCGATTTACCCAAATCTATCATATATTCATAGCGTTGCATCCAATCCTCAAACATGGAAAACTCATCTACGATTTCTTCTTGTATAGCCTGAATATTCATTTATTCTGTTTGTGCAAAAATACGATTCAAAGAAGTGTTAATCAAAAGATTGGCAAAATGTTAAGTAGTTTTAAAGCAACATAGTTTTTGCTCGTTTTACTCCTGCTAATAAAGCATCTACTTCTTCTTGAGTATTATAAAAACTAAAACTGGCACGGACTGTTCCGGGAATTTTATAGAAATCCATAATAGGTTGTGCACAATGATGGCCCGTTCGCACTGCTATACCTAACTTATCTAGGATACTACCAATATCATAGGGATGTACTCCATCAATATTAAAAGAAATTACTGAAGTCTTTTGCTGTGCAGTACCATAGATTTTAAGGCTGTCTATTTTCAGTAATTCTGTAGTGGCATAAACTAAAAGTTCATGCTCATAAGCAGCTATGTTCTCAAAGCCAATGGTATTCATATAATCCAATGCAGCTCCAAAAGCGATTCCACCGCAAATATTTGGCGTACCAGCCTCAAACTTATGGGGCAAATCTGCATAGGTGGTTTTCTCAAAAGTTACCTCCGCAATCATCTCTCCGCCGCCTTGGTAAGGTGGCAATTTTTTAAGCCACTCTTCTTTTCCATATAACATTCCTACACCGGTTGGTCCGCAAACTTTATGGGCGGAAATGGTATAAAAATCTACATCCAATTTTTGTACATCAGCTACTAAATGGGGTGCAGCTTGGGCGCCATCTATTAAAACTGCAGCTCCAACTTTATGTGCTTTTTCTATAATTTCTTCAATAGGATTAATAGTTCCTAAAGCATTAGAAATATGGTTGCAAAAAACAAGTTTTGTTTTGTTTGAAAGTAATTCTGAATACACTTCCATAAGTAACTCCCCATCCTGGTTCATAGGAATTACTTTTAACTCAGCCCCCGTTCGTTCGCATAGCATTTGCCAAGGCACAATGTTAGAATGATGTTCCATGGCCGAAACCAAGATTTCATCCCCTTTTTTAATAAGTGATGAAAAACCATTAGCAACAATATTTATACTATGCGTAGTTCCAGAAGTTAATATGATTTCATAGGACTTTTCAGCATTAAAATGTTTCTGAATCTTTATACGTGCCTCCTCATACTTATCCGTCGCCTCTTGAGACAAAGCATGAACCCCCCTATGGATATTTGCATTGTAATTTTGATAATAATCCACAATCACATCTATAACCTGCTGCGGTGTCTGTGAAGTTGCAGCATTATCTAAATAGACTAGTGGTTTTCCATTTACTTCTCTATTGAGAATAGGAAAGTCTTTACGAATAGTATTTACGTCTAAAGATGTCTTGGGCATGTCTTAGCTTCTTACCTGTGGAAGGTTATTATAAATCAAACCCTAAATTAACGCCAAGCTTTTTGGCAATCAATTTATTAATTCTGCCTTTCAACTCAGGAATACGCACACTCTCCAAGACATTATTTGCAAATGCATACATTAAAAGTGCTCTTGCTTCTTTCTTAGGAATTCCTCGAGATTGCAAATAAAACAAAGCATCTTCATCTAACTGACCAATGGTACAACCATGCGAACATTTTACATCATCTGCAAAAATTTCTAATTGTGGTTTTGTATTTATGGTTGCTTTGTCACTAACTAAAATGTTATTGTTTTGCTGAAAGGCATTGGTTTTTTGTGCAATCTTATCTACGATAATCTTACCATTAAAAACCCCTGTAGAATTCTCACCATAAATACCCTTGTAATCTTGATGACTCTCACAATTAGGCTCAATATGATGTACCAAAGTATGATGGTCCACATGTTGCTTCTCTCCTAAAATAGTAACCCCCTTCATGGTAGAATCCATATACTCTCCATTCTGATAGAAATTCAAGTTATTACGGGTTAGTTTTCCACCAAAAGAAAAGGTGTGCACATTTACATTACTCTTACCTTTTTGGTTAATGTAGGTGTTGTCTATTAAAGAAGCACTAGCTGCATCATTTTGAATTTTATAATAATCTACGATAGCACTTTCTGCAGCAAAAATCTCAGTAACTGAATTCGTCAATACTTCATTCGTAGTAAGGCTTTGATGACGTTCTATAATCTGCACCTCGGCATTCTCCTCAACAATAACCAAATTACGTGGTTGCAACATCAAAGAAGCTTCATTCCCTGTTGCAAAATTTAAAATTTCAACAGGTTTTTTAGGCATTTTATTCTTTGGAATATAAATGTATGCCCCTTCCCTACTAAATGCAGTATTCAATGTGGTTAAGGACTCATCTTTGGAAGCTACTTTGTTAAAGTATACATCAATAATCTGCTTGTACATGGGCTTCGTTAAAGCCGAGCTCATCAAACAAATATCTACACCATCATGCGTGGTTTCAGATAAAAAAGAACTGTAAATACCATCTATAAAAACAATTTTGTAGGTATCTATCTCATGCAGAAAATAACGTTTAACATCTTTGTATTCTAAAGTATTTTCTTGCTTTGGAAAAATACTAAAATCTATCTTTTGAAGATTATTTAAGGATGTGTATTTCCAAGCCTCTTCCCTTTTACTAGGAAAGCCTTTTGTTTCAAAATTCTTTATTGCTTCGGAACGAATATCATGAACTGGGTGCTCTACGTCCACATTATTCTCAAAAGCCATAAAGGAAGAAATCAATTTATCTTTTAAATCCATTTTAAACTACCGCTTCGTTCTTAATCCAATCGTATCCCTTTTCTTCAAGCTCCATTGCCAATTCTTTCCCGCCAGACTTTACAATTTTTCCATTGTGCAAAACATGCACAAAATCTGGGACTATATAATCTAGTAGTCTTTGGTAGTGTGTAATCACAATTACAGCATTTTCTTTACTCTTTAATTTGTTAACGCCATTGGCAACAATTCGCAAAGCATCAATATCCAAACCAGAATCTGTTTCGTCCAAAATAGCAACTTTTGGTTCTAACATTGCCATTTGAAAAATCTCGTTACGCTTTTTCTCTCCTCCTGAAAAGCCTTCATTTAAAGAACGAGATAAGAACTTTCTGTCTATTTCTAAAAGCTCAGACTTTTCACGAATCATCTTCAGCATATCTTTTGCAGGCATATCTTCTAAGCCTCTTGCCTTTCTAGATTCATTGATAGCAGTTTTCATAAAGTTGGTTACAGAAACCCCTGGAATTTCTACTGGGTATTGGAAAGAAAGAAATACTCCTTTATGTGCTCTTTCTTCTGGAGCTACTTCTTCTAAATCTTCACCATCCAATTCAACAGAACCTTCAGTAACCTCAAACTCTTCTTTACCAGCAATTACGGATGCTAATGTACTTTTACCAGAACCATTAGGTCCCATTATAGCATGGACTTCACCTGCTTTTACTTCTAAGTTTATTCCTCTTAATATCTCCTTGTCCTCTACTTGGGCATGTAGATTATTGATTTTCAACATCGTCTCTTAATTTAAATATTTTGGCGCCTTTGGCATTTTATTGAAATCTTCTTTTTGGTGCTGTAAGTAAACTTTAGCATTCTTTTCTTTTGCAAAAGCTTCAAAAGCATCCATGCTTTTTAGTGTTTGTTCAACATCAAAGTTGAAAATAGGCACTCGTTTATGTTCTCTATTCTCATATAAATGGTACAAGTCTCCTGTTAAAAGTGTTGGACCGTTTTCTGCTAAATCCAAATACAAAACTTGATGCCCTGGCGTATGACCTGGCATTGCTTTTATGAGCACACTACCATCACCAAAAACATCAAAATCTCCATCTAATTTTTTCACATTGGTCAGCTCTTTTATTGCTTCAAATAGTCCAGCGTTTTCACCATTCTTTATTTCATCACTAGTAATCATATCATATTCTGCACCCTGGACTAACCAAGTAGCATTCTTAAGTGTATTAGCATGACCACTATGGTCGAAATGGCTGTGTGATAAAGCGATATAATCAATATCTTCAACGGTCATTCCAATACTTTTCAATTGATTTATAACAGAATCTTTTCTGGAAATAGTAAAAGCTCCACCTGGAGGTGTGATTGGTTCCGGAGAAGCAATAAGCCCTTCTGGAAGTCCTGCATCCCACATTAAATTTCCTTTTGGATGGCTAACAACATAAAACGGGTCTGCAAATTCTTTACTTTGACCCTGATATGTGGTGTCTTGAGAAAACAACTCTAAATTATTTACCATAACCGTTCCGCCGCTAAATGTATATAGCTTTACATCTGGCTTTTCTGACTTTACGATAGCTTCCTCCGCTTCCTTCTTAACTTCTTTGCACGAAATAAAAGTAATTGCGAATACTAAAGTGAATATTAGTTTTTTCATTTTCAAGCTGTGTTTTTATCCTACGGAACCTTCAAGACTTATTTCCAATAGTTTCTGAGCTTCTACCGCAAATTCCATTGGCAACTTATTTAAAACTTCTTTGCTAAAACCATTTACAATTAATGCAATGGCTTTTTCGGTATCTATACCTCTTTGGTTACAATAGAAAATTTGATCTTCTCCAATTTTACTGGTAGTAGCTTCATGTTCTATTTGAGCTGATTTATTTTTAGCTTCTATGTATGGAAAAGTGTGCGCTCCACATTCATTGCCCATTAACAAAGAATCACATTGTGAAAAATTACGTGCATTCTCTGCTCTTGAACCTATCTGAACTAATCCTCTGTAGCTATTCTGTGATTTCCCAGCTGAAATACCTTTAGAAATAATAGTACTCTTAGTATTTTTTCCTAAATGAATCATTTTGGTACCCGTGTCTGCTTGCTGAAAATTGTTTGTAACAGCAATTGAGTAGAACTCTCCTACAGAATTGTTCCCTTTTAAAATACAAGAAGGATATTTCCAGGTGACAGCAGAACCAGTTTCTACTTGCGTCCAAGAAATCTTTGAATTCTTTTCACACAATCCTCTTTTAGTCACAAAATTGTATACGCCGCCTTTTCCCTCTTTATTCCCTGGGAACCAGTTTTGTACTGTGGAATATTTTATTTCGGCATCGTCCATAGCAATCAATTCTACCACCGCGGCATGTAATTGATTTTCATCACGTGAAGGTGCTGTGCATCCTTCTAAATAACTTACATAACTACTCTCATCAGCAACTACAAGGGTGCGTTCAAACTGACCAGTACCCCCCTCATTAATTCTAAAATAAGTAGATAATTCCATAGGGCATTTTACCCCTTTAGGAATGTAGCAGAAAGAACCATCTGTAAACACGGCTGAATTTAGAGCCGCATAAAAGTTATCTGTTTTAGGAACAACTGTCCCCATATATTTTTTTACCAATTCTGGATGTTCTTGGATTGCTTCTGAGATAGGCATAAAAATAATCCCCTTTTCAGCTAAGGTCTTTTGAAACGTAGTTGCTACTGAAACGGAGTCCACTACAATATCTACAGCAACGTTCTGCAATCGCTTTTGCTCATCTACAGAAATGCCGAGTTTTTTATACATCTCCAACAGCTCTGGATCTACATCATCCATAGTTTTGTTTGGGTCTGCTTTTTTTGGTGCAGAGTAATAACTGATTGCCTGAAAATCCGGTTTTTCGTAACGCACATTTGCCCACTCCGGCTCTTTCATACTTTCCCATATACGAAAAGCATCTAAGCGCCATTCCGTCATCCATTCTGGCTCGTTCTTCTTTTTAGAAATTGCACGAACAATATCTTCATTTAAACCTTTTGGAAAAGTATCAGACTCAATATTCGTATAGAAACCATACTCGTATTCTTGAGTTTCTAATTCCTTTTTTAAATCATCTTCTGTATACGCCATCTTCTAATGTCTCAATTTATAATGAAAAGCTTTCTCCACAACCACAAGTTCTTTGCGCATTTGGATTGTTAAATACAAAACCTTTCCCATTTAATCCGCCAGAATACTCCAAAGTAGTTCCTACTAGATATAAAAAGCTCTTTTTATCTACAATAATTCTAACATCATTATCCTCAAAAACCTTATCGGTTTCCTCCATTTTGTTATCAAAATCTAATTCATAGGAAAGTCCACTGCATCCTCCACTTTTTACACCCACTCGCACGTAATCTGTAGTAGCATCAAAGCCTCCCTCTGTCATTAGCGTAATGACTTTTTGTTTTGCTGTTTCTGATACTTGAATCATAATTAACTAGATTTAATCTAAATAGCATACAAATATAGGCTATAAGTAGGGTTTTTACCTATTTCCTAACATTATAATAACGAATAATTTGATAAGGGTTTTCTATGACAAAGAGGCCTTGTCTAATTGATTTTTAGAACTACCAAATCCATCCCGCCTTTGTGGTCTATTTTTGGGAAGTTACTACTGGCTGTTTCGCCAACCAACATAATACTGCCGTCGCTTGTTTGGATAGCATCGTAAGCAAAGTCCAAATCGGTACCCCCAAGCGAAAATTCTCTCAAAATTTTTCCATTTTGATCAACAGTGAGCATCCAAAAGTCGTTCTCCCCTTGGTTTACAGATGCGTCTTTATCCGAGCTTCTGGAATTCCCTGAAATTAGGAAGCCACCACTTGAAGTTAGGTTTACGGAATGGGCAGCATCAAAACTACTCCCTCCATAGCTATGCTGCCAAATAAGTTCTCCGGCGTCATTAATTTTTATCAACCAAATATCAGACTCTCCATTGTTTTTAGTAACCTGGGTGTCTGAGCTAAAGGTATTGCCTACCAATACATAATTTCCATCTGCAGTTTTTGTAATATCATGAGATTGGTCTATCCCAGTACCACCAAAAGATTGCTCCCATTCAAAATTGCCGTTCTTATCAACTTTTACTACCCAAAAATCATAACTGCCTTTAGAATTGGAAATATCAAAATCATCACTTTCCGAAGCCCCTGATAGAATAAACCCTCCATCATACGCATTAATAACCCCAAAAGAGCGATCATTATTAGATCCACCAAAAAACTTACGCCATAAGATATTTCCATCTGCATCTAACCGAGTCCCCCAAAATTCACCAACACCATGTCTTGTTAAACCAGAAGATTTACCAGTACTGCCTTCCCCATTTGAAGAAGTTACGTCTAAAAAACCTGAAAAGAATAGACCTCCGTCTAAAGTTTCAACAATATCATAAGAATGATCATGGCCAGAAAAACCAAAACTTTTTTCCCATAAAATATCCCCAGAAGCATCTAACCTTAATATCCAGTTGTCATGAAAACCTTCATTATTACTTCCATCTCCGTCATCGCTCATCGCATAACCAGTTATTGCATACCCACCATCTGAAGTCTGAATTACCTGTTGTCCTTGATCATCTTTACTTCCTCCATAAGTGCGTTGCCATTGCATATTTCCATCTACATCCAATTTTAATAACCAATAGTCATTAACGTTTAAGTTTTTGCTTACCAAATCCCCATCTGTACTATCTGTAAAACCCACCACTGCATATCCTCCATCTAAAGTTTGAATGATAGACCTTGGCGATTCATTGCCTGAGCCACCAAAGTTTTTTACCCAAGCAATTTGCTGAACACTTTCTAAATCTTCTAAGCGATATTTGTCTTTTGTACAAGAGAATACGAAGAGTATCGCTAAACAATAAACAATCCTTTTCATAGCTAAAAAGATTACCGTTAATTTGATTTTCTTACAATAAACAATCCTGAATCAATATCGTTAATCAGAATCTTTCCACTTTCTAAATAGGGGTAAACACTCCATACACCATCAAAACTTGTAGCATCATTGGATGGGAAAGTATCAAAAAAAGCTTTTTCCGTAATTACCTCGCTCCCTATCTGAGAGATGTCTAAAACTCGTAGTCCAGCAGTATAGTTGGCAAGGAAAAATTCATTGCCAAGAACATATCCATTGTGGTCTATTGCTGGTGTAGGACCTGTGTAAGTTGTGTGTAAAACTGGGTTATCCAAATCTTGTAAATCAAATACTAATGTCCTAGAACGAAAACCAAAATCTCGCTCGTCTAATTCATCACCTAGAATAAAATAACGCTGATCTTCAGTAAACCATCCTTGATGCGTGTATCCTAACTGACTATAACTTATGGTTGAAATTTCTGATGGAGCTGTTTTATCAGTAATATCCACAATGGCAATCTGGTTTTCATTTGAACCAATATAGATTTCTCTTCCTGAATAATCCGCATCAGGTCCAGCATAGGACACTACTTGTGCATCATGGGAATAACCATTAACACCATACCCTCCAACACCTGTAGGATTCATGGGGTCCTGAATATCCACAAAGTGAACTCCGCCGTTAAATGCATCATTTCTAGCAGTACCAACTGGGTAAGCAAAACCCATGCTTTCATTAATGACCACATTATGGGCATTTCCAATACCTGTATATCGCTGATCCGCGGTAAAATTTTCGGGAGGATTAGTAACATTACGGAGTTTAGTCAAATCAAAAATTTGCATCCCATGCCCCGGAGCTTCAGCCACAATGAATGCATAATCTTGGTAGATTTTAACATCGCGCCATGGGCTAGGCCCACTTGCAGAGGGCAATTTTCCTAAATAGACTGGATTCTCATCATCGGTAATATCAACAAAGGCAGTACCATTATTTAAACCTACTAATGCATATTCATTATTAGTAGTAGTATCTGTCCAACCCCAAATATCATTTGCCGAAGCAGCCGATAGTTCTGTCAACGTAACTCTTGCAAGTAAATCATATCCACTGCATGGGAATTCACCAGCCATCCCATTTTCGCAAGGTATAATGCCAGATTGCGGTTCCATAGGGTCAACGGGGTTTACTGTATCCGGCTCCGAACTATTTACCATTGGGGAATCATCACTGCTTGATGAACATCCAAAAAAAACATAACATAACAATAGTAAGCATATCTGTTTCATAGCAGGGAAACTTTTAAGTACACCATAAAGATACTAAATGCAAAACTTGCCTATAAAAAGTTTAAGAAGTCGTCTTTTTTAAAGTCAAATAATTAATTTACCTTGAAGGTCAAAATCAACTAATCTCAAAATAGTATTTCCTTATGTCCAAGAAGAAGAAACCTTTCCATAAAAATTCTAGAAGAAAATTTCTCAAAAATACAGGAGTAGCAGCTACAGGATTTATGATTGTTCCAAGGCATGTATTAGGAGGCCAAGGCTTTATAGCACCAAGTGACAAACTTAATATTGCAGGTATTGGTGTTGGTGGAAAAGGTCATAGCGATATTGCTTCTTTTGCAGAAAGCCCAAATGTGAATATTGTTTCTTTATGCGATGTTGACGATAGGCAGGCAGTAAGATCTAGAGCGGCTTTTCCAAAAGCGAGCTACTACAACGATTTTAGAGAAATGCTAGAAAAGGAAGGGAAGAATATAGATGCTGTTTCTGTTTCATCACCAGATCATAATCATGCCGTACAAGCCTATCAAGCAATGGCAATGGGGAAACATGTATATCTGCAAAAACCACTTACTCACGATATTTGGGAGGCTAGAATGTTAACTGAAGCTGCCAAAAAATTTAAGGTTGTTACCCAAATGGGGAATCAGGGAGGTTCTGGAGATGGCGTGCGCAAAATGAAGGAGATTTATGATACGGGTATCATTGGTGATGTGCATACCGTAAAATGTTGGACAAATAGGGCTATTTGGCCACAAGCGCTACAAACACCTACCAAAAAAGATAAAATTCCTAAAGGTCTTAATTGGGATTTATGGTTAGGAACTGCAGCAATGCGAGATTATAATGATGCTTTTCTACCCTTTGATTGGAGAGGGTGGTCAGATTTTGGCACAGGTGCTTTAGGTGATATGGCTTGCCATATTATGGATCCTGTTTACAGAATTTTACCCATTTTATACCCAAATCAAGTGGAATGTAGTGTTTCCGATTCCTTCAGTGGCAATTTCCAGTATGCAGAATACCCTAAAAGTTTTCCAAACTCAAGTAAGATTCATTTAAAATATCCCAGAACGGATGGAAAAGGATCCATTAAGGTTACATGGATGGATGGTGGTCTTCTACCTGAAAGACCAGATGAATTAGGGGATAGTGAAGCTTTAGGAAACTGGGATGGTGGAGTTTTATTCATTGGAACAAAAGGAAAATTGATGGCTGATTGTTATGGTGCAAACCCAAGGCTTCTCCCTTTAACACTTAATGAGCAATTTGAAGTTGAAGAAACTATAGCCCGTGTTCCAGAAGGGCATTATTTGCAATGGGTAAATGCATGTATCGCAGGTTATGGTAATGCAGAAACTAGCTCATCCTTTGATTATGCAGGACCATTTACAGAAAGTATTCTTATCGGGAACTTAGCCTTAAAAGCCTATTTTGAAGTAGACCCAACGGTGGAAAATCAGAGTTTCTGGGGAGGTGGAAAACAATATTATGGCAGAAAACGTTTATTATGGGATGCTGCTAATATGAAGGTAACCAATTTTGATGCTGCTAATAAATATGTAAAACGTACTTACAGAGACGGATACTCTTTAGGGTAGTTTTTACAACTCATTTCAAATAATTTAAAATTAAAACTGGAGCCTTTTTAACTCCAGTTTTTTTATGCTTAATTGTTAGGTTAACTCCTTACTTTTGCAAAATGCTAGCGGATAAAAACGAACAACGAACTTCAATAGAAGAACTAGGGGAATTTGGACTAATAAAACATCTTACCAAAGATTTTGAGCTAAAACAAAAATCCACCTTAAAGGGTATTGGTGACGATGCTGCAGTCTTAGATTTTGCAACTCAAAAAACTATAGTTTCCACGGACTTGTTAATAGAAGGAGTGCATTTTGACTTAAGCTATATGCCCTTGAAGCATCTTGGTTATAAAGCTGTAGTTGTAAATCTCTCTGATATTTACGCAATGAATTCCGTAGCCACACAAATAACAGTTTCTTTAGCTGTATCAAATCGATTTCCGTTAGAAGCTTTAGAAGAATTTTATGCTGGTGTTGCTGCTGCTTGTAAAGTTTATGGTGTTGATTTAGTAGGTGGTGATACTACTTCATCAAACAAAGGAATGCTGATAAGCGTTACGGCAATTGGTATTGCTGACGAAGAAAAATTAGTTTACCGCTCTGGGGCCAAAGAAAATGATTTGCTGGTAGTAACCGGAGATTTAGGAGGAGCTTATTTGGGACTTCAAATTTTAGAACGTGAAAAAGAAGTATTTAAGGTAAACCCACAAAGCCAACCAGATTTAGAACCCTACTCCTATTTAATTGAAAGACAATTAAAGCCCGAAGCCAGAAAAGATATTGTTGAAATACTGGAAAAATTAGAAGTTAAACCTACATCTATGATTGATATTAGTGATGGTTTATCTTCTGAAATTTTGCATCTCTGCCAAGAAAGTAATGTTGGCTGTAATTTATATGAAGAAAAAATTCCGCTAGATCCAACAGTAATTTCAGCTTCAGAAGAATTTAAAATGGATAGTACAATGATTGCTTTAAGTGGAGGAGAAGATTATGAATTACTCTTTACTATAGCACAAAGTGATTTTGATAAAATTAAAGGAAATCCAAACCTAACTGTTATTGGACATATTACTCAACAAAGTGAAGGTGCACACTTAGTTGCTCGTAATAACACCAAGATACCTATTACAGCACAAGGCTGGAATAGCTTTAATGCATCTTAAGCCACTTGTCTGCGTGCAGATTTGCGATTACGTTTTTGGTACATTTCTTCTAATGTCTTGTTTATTTCTTGCATTATTGGCGTTAATGCAGAAAGTTTTCCGCGTTCATCTGTAGTTACTTGCTTCTGACAGTGCAGGCATTTATACTCCTTTATATGTTGGGTAACTCTTTTTGAAACTGTGTAATGGTGACCAAAAAGATTGCAAAAAATACCAGTGAATTTGTTGCCTTCTGGGGTAGTAGTTTTTTTCATAAGCGGGGGCAGCTGTATTTGGCATATCGATTTGGGCACCGAAAATGCATGGTTATTATTTTACTTTTTTGTTGTTTTGGTATAGGGTAAATAAATCACCTTAAAGTAAACGAACGGTTAGATATTAGTTTTTAGTATATGTATTTGGTTAACGAATTCGAGTTTTCGATGAAATGCATCGATTAAGTGTTAAAAATCACCGATGAGTAACACGGAAAACAATATACAATTTTAACTTATATTAACAAATAAATTAGACACATGTATCGTAAAAAAGTCACTGTTGTAGTCGCTTTCGCGCTTTTTTCATTGTTTTTTGGAGCAGGCAATCTTATTCTGCCCCCTCAATTAGGTTTTAAAGCGGGAAGCGCTTGGTGGCTAGTTGCACTTGGGTTTTGCATATCCGCTGTTTTGATTCCTATTTTAGGAATATTAGCTCATGCTAAATTACAAGGGGGAATGTTCGACTTTGCCAAAAAAGTTTCTCCAACCTTTAGTGTAATTTATTGTTTTATCGTTTATGCAATATCTATTAGTTTGCCCTCACCAAGAACAGCGTCTGTAACTCATGAAATGGGTGTACAGCCCTTTTTTGATTCTTCCTCCCTTTTAACAAGTGTTATCTACTTTGTATTGGTCTTTTTATTTGTGGTAAATCGTTCTAAAATTTTAGACATTATTGGCAAGTTATTAACCCCTGCTATCATTTTAATTCTCCTAGCGATTGTTGGAACAGCACTTTTTAATTTTGATTTTAACTTTGGAGAAAATCAATTTTCTAGTCCTTTTTCCAGTGGAATTTTAGAAGGCTATCAAACTTTTGACGCAATTGGTGCTGTGGTTGTAGGTGGCGTGATTATAATTTCAATTAATCTGAGAAAAGATGAAGGTTCCTATGAAGCCAAAAAATCCCTTATTGCAAAAAGTGGTTTGCTAGCGGGCTTAGGGCTTTTCTTAATCTATGCAGGGCTTATAATAACTGGAGCCTTAATGCATCAAGAATTTGATGCTAATATTAATCGCACAGGATTATTAAGCGGAATAAGTTTAAAAACTTTGGGCAGCACTGCTAATCTGTTTCTTAGTATTTTAGTGAGTCTTGCCTGTTTTACAACAGCTGTGGGTATTGTTACTGGAACAGCAGACTTTGTAAAAGGACAGTTTAAAAACTCGAAAAACGCTTACTTAATTACAGCCATCATTGGTTGCGTGCTTGGCGTTCTAATGGGACAGTTTGATGTGCATTATATCATAGCAGTTGCTGTACCAGCACTTATGTTTATATACCCCATTACCATTATCCTTATTCTATTAAATGTGGTCCCGGATGCCTATGCTTCAAAGCAAGTTTTTAGAGCGGTAGTTATTGCGACTATTATCTTTAGTATTCCAGATTTTTTAGGAAGCATTGGATTTGGTGAGACCATCTCAGGTATTTCTAAATGGATTCCGCTTAGCGAGTATCAAATGGGTTGGGTATTACCTGCGCTTGTGGCTTTTGTTGTTATGAATATCACCAAGAAATCTATAGCAAAATAAAGTTAGATTTCTCACATATGTTCGAAATAACTTTTCATATTCTTTTGTCATTTCGATATGAGCAACGCGATTGAGAAATCTCATCACTTTTTCAGTTAACTTTATTATATGAATAAACTTGTAATCATTGGAAACGGTTTTGATTTAGCTCACGGACTGCCCACCTCTTATTCACACTTTATGGATTCTTTTTGGGAAAATTTGAAAAATAATTTTCAGAACGAATTGATAGGTAAGGTAGTCTATGTAAATCCAGATTATTTCAAGTTACTTAATGGTAAGTATAAAAATTTTAAAGAATTTCAAGAAAGACTTAAAGAATATTCAGAGGAATATGGTTATAGATATGATGGAAAAAATTATGGCTCTTTTAAAGACAATTCCAATTTTCATCCAATCTTTAAATTCAAAAACGATTTTTTTAAATATCTAAATTTAAAGGCATTAGAGAATTGGGTTGATGTTGAAAATGAGTATTATAATGAACTTAAAAGTATATCGAAAAGAAGAGCTTCCCACTTTACTGGAAATAAAGATGACTTTGAAAAACAGCAAATTATTAATAATAGGAAATATGTAGCTCAATTGAATAAGGAGTTTAATCAAATAAAAAAGTTATTCATAAGCTATTTAAATAACAAAGTGGAAAGCCAATTATCTTTGGATAAAGAACCAAACAATGCTTTTTCAATTTTAAAATATTTTAAGATGGATTATCTAGATTTAAAAAATAATCCAAATTCTGATTTTCTCCATGAATTTCCTCAAGAAGACCATGAAGATTTAATAAAAGGAGATTCTGATTACAAAGAGTATCTCAATTCCGATTCCTTTTTCTATGACATTCTTAGGTTTAATCACCCATATACTCTGTTCCTTAATTTTAATTATACCTCATCAGTAAGTTATTACAATGGGCATGTTTTAAATAATGAAAAAGGATATGCTAGAATTATAAATATTCATGGAAGCATAAAAGATGATGAAGAATCAATAAACTTTGGTTTTGGAGATGAAATAGATAAGGACTATAAGTATATTGAAAACTTGAATGAAAATGAATATTTAAAAAATTTTAAGTCATTTAAATATTCTCAAAATTCGAATTACAAAAAATTACTTGATTTTATAGATTCTGAAAAATTTCAAGTTTATATCATGGGGCATTCTTGTGGCCTTTCGGATAGAACACTTTTGAACACAATATTCGAACATGAAAATTGTCGTTCCATAAAAGTCTTTTACCACAAAAGAGAGGATGGGTCAGATAACTTTACAGAAATAATTCAAAATATCTCAAGGCATTTTAGTGATAAAAAAGAGATGAGAGCAAAACTAGTAAACAAATCACTTTGTGAACCATTACCTCAAAACATACGCTTTCAGAAAAAAGAAAGGTAGATTTCTCATATACATTCGAAATGACTAACCTTAACTTTTGCTCATTTTGAAATGAGCAAAGCGATTGAGAACTTACAAAACAGGCTATGCGTGCATTAATTCTTCTAGCTCCTCCACTTCTATAGGAATATTGGCCATAAGGTTAAAAGGTGCTCCTTTTTCTTGGATGACTACATCATCTTCAATGCGAATACCCATTTTTTCTTCAGGTATATAAATTCCAGGTTCTACGGTAAAAACCATATTGGCTTTCATGGGTGTTTTGAGCTCGCCATAATCATGAGTATTTAAGCCTATATGATGACTAGTGCCATGCATAAAATACTTTTTATAGGCTGGCCAGTCTGGATTTTCATTTTGCACATCAGCTTTGTCTAGTAAGCCTAAACCTAACAATTCTGAGGTCATGAGTTTTCCGCATTCTTTATGGTATTCTGCCCATAATGTTCCGGGAACTAAAAGTTTTGTAGCTTCATTTTTTACTCGAAGTACTGCATTATAAACTGCTGCTTGGCGTTTTGTAAACTTGCCATTTACGGGAATTGTCCTTGTCAAATCACTGGAGTAATTCGCATACTCGGCTGCGACATCCATTAGGATTAAATCGCCGTCTTTACATTGCTGATTGTTCTCTATATAATGCAGCACATTGGCATTATTCCCGGATGCTATAATTGGTGTGTAGGCAAATCCTTTAGAACGGTTTCTAATAAACTCGTGTAATAGTTCAGCCTCAATTTCGTATTCCCATACCCCTGGTTTAATAAAGCCCAATAATCTTCTAAATCCTTTCTCGGTAATATTACAAGCGGTTTGCATCAAATCCAGTTCCTCCGGTTCTTTTACACCTCTAATTTGCTGCAAAATAGGAAAGCTTTTTGCCCATTGATGCGCAGGAAAATTTTCTTTGCATTTCTTAATAAAACGGTCTTCCCTTGTTTGTGTTTCTACTGCTTGCCGGTAATGTTCGTTTGTATTAAAGTAAACAGTATCTGCTTCAGTCATCAAATCAAAAAACACTTTATCAAAATCTGATAGCCAGTAAATAGTTTGTATACCTGATACTTCAGTTGCTCTTTCTTTAGTTAGTTTTTCACCTTCCCAAATAGCAATATGTTCATTTGTTTCACGCACAAAAAGTACTTCACGGTGTTTCTTATCCAGCGCATCCGGAAACAAAATCAAAATCGTTTCTTCTTGATCTGCGCCACTTAAGTAAAAAATATCACGCTGCTGCTCAAAGGGCATCGTAGCATCTGCACTAATAGGATAAACATCATTAGAATTAAAAACAGCAATACTCTTTGGCTTCATTTGTGCCCTAAATTTTTTGCGGTTTTTTATAAATAGGGTATTTGGAATAGTATGATACTTCATATAAAAATCTTGATGGCTAAAATTACAAATACATTTTACAACATTGTAGAAATTGCAGCTTCTATAATTTAACTACTTTAATCTGCAGCGTATCTTTAAAATTGAACTATACGGTAACCGTCAATTCGAGTGATTTTCGAAAGAAAATTGTATCGAGAATACGGTTTGTAGCTAATAAATTCCTGTTTTCGATACAATTTTTTCAGTTTTTGACATAAAAAATCCCTCAAACTCACGAATTTTAACCAAAATACACCTAAGGTTGTATTAGGCATCAATCAAAAATTACTATTATGATTCGGAAATTCTGTTTTTCACTTACACTACTTGTTTTATTCCAATGCAAACCACAAAAAAAGGTACTTAGTAGTGATGATTATTTGGATTTAGTGCGGACAGAATTCACAGGGGACTTAGCCTATGAAACTACTGCTTTTGTGGAAAAATATTGGCGTGTAGCTGGCAATACTGGCTTTAACGAAAGTGTTTATTGGATAGAAAAACACCTGAAAAAAGCGGGCTATGTTTTGGAAAGTGATGCAAATCCCAGCGATGTTTTAACCTATCGTATCGAAAAAAGACCTTTAAAAAACCCTACTTGGGAACCTGTATCAGCATCCCTAAAAATAGCAGGGCAAGATGTTCCAATATTGGTTTCGGAGACAAACCGTAACATGACCTACCTTAACTCTGTATCCACTCCAAGAGATGGTATTACTGCCGAAGTTGTCTCCATAACGAATCTAGAAGATTTAAAAGCTACATCTTTAACTGGTAAAATAGTTTTTGTAGAACAATCTATCTGGCCTTTTTACAAAGAGTTATTAGCCAAAGGAGTGTTAGGTATTATCACTTATAATAACCCTTCCTATCTGCAACCAGAAAAGAATACCACTTCAATCCAATTTAGAAGTTTGCCTCCGCAGTTAGAAAGCAAACTTTGGGGTATTGCACTTTCTTTTGATGCCAAAGAGAAATTAAAGGCTTCTTTGGAAAAAGGAGAAAACAAAGTTCATGTAAACATTAAAACAAAAATCTATGCTTCTGAAGAACTAACAATCATCGCGGATATTAAAGGCAGTAAAATGCCTAAAGAACGTATCGTTTTTAGTGCACATATACAAGAACCTGGTGCTAATGATAATGCCACTGGTGTTGGAGCACAGCTAGAAATGGCTAGTATAGCAGCAAACCTGATTACTAATAATAAGATTGCACTAGATAGAAGTATGACTTTTCTTTGGGGTGATGAAATTATTTCTACAAGACGCTATATAACTGATGACGAAAAAAGAGCAGCGGACATCAAATGGGGTATTAGCCTAGATATGGTTGGTGAAAATACGGCAATCACTGGAGGTTCCTTCTTAATTGAAAAAATGCCAGACCCAAGTGCAATTTGGACTCGAGGAAAAGACAAACATTCGGAATGGGGAGGCGATGTGCTCGCATTAGAAGATATGAAACCTCATTATCTAAACGATTTTATTATTTCCAATTTCAAAAAGCAAGGTGCATTCGCAAATTGGGAGGTAAACACGAACCCTTTCGAGGGCGGAAGTGATCATATGCCTTTTTTGGATGCGGATATCCCTGGATTATTACTTTGGCATTTTACAGATCAATTCTATCATACAGACAATGACCGTATAGATAAAGTATCCAAAGAAACTTTAAAAAATGTTGGTGTCGGAGCATTAGCTAGCGGTTTGCAATTAGTTAATTCCAATTCTAAAACTGCAAGTGGTATTTTAGAAAATCTAGTGAAAATTAGTAATAAAAGACTCTCTAATGAATTTGAATTAAGTAAGGTCGCCATAAAAGAAGGTGCTAATATCGCTGATGAAAAAGCAATTATACTAGCTTGGGAAGATTGGTATAAAAAAGCTTTTGAATCAGTTTCCGATATGAGTTACGGTGAAGATAAAAAGTTACATGAGGAAATAAACAATGCTAAAACAGCAATGGCACTTAATGTGAAAAATATTCTTCTAGAATTAGAGAAATAAAAAAGGGCCCAAGGGGCCCAAGTTTAAGTTGGCAGTTATTTAGTTATTTTGACATTGCACCTTTTATAGCGCCAATTATTGCCATTATTACGCCGCCGCCAACACCACCGCCGGCTACGCTACCAAGAATTCCGGCTACATCCATTCCTCCGTCACCTGCTAAGCCAAGCATTCCTAAAAGATATCCTCCTAATCCTCCGCCTAAAATTCCAGAAATAGAATTCCCCAGAGTTCCTAAATTAAGTTTTGGCAATAATTTACCAGCTACGTTTCCGCCTACAGCTCCCGAAACGAGCTGAATAATTAACGGCAAATACTCTTCCATGTTTTTAGTTTTAATGGTTACTTGACACTAAATAAACAGTATTTTAATGAAACTCACAAAATTTTATGTGTTTAATTATCATATTCTCAATATTTTAAATGCTTTTTTCAGTTACTATTAGTTTGTTGTAGTAACTAGTTATTCATAACTTCCGCATCAAATTTAATCCAACCCAAAATGAGATTTTTAGCACTCCTTTTTTCTTTCCTTTTTATTCAAGTTAGTTTTTCACAACAAAACCCTACATCAGAAGAGGTTGTCGATAAAGCCTTAAATCAAAAGGTTGAAATGACCAAAACCTCCATAGTAAAAAACATTCCATTACAAAACATTGGCCCTTCTGTAATGAGTGGTCGCGTTGTAGATTTGGAGGTAAATCCAGACAATCCAACAGAGTTCTACGTTGCCTATGCTTCAGGCGGTTTATGGCATACCACTTCTAATGGAATTTCTTTTGAGCCAATTTTAGACAACTCCAGAACCCAGAACATTGGAGAAATTGCAATAGACTGGAAAAACCAAATCATTTGGGTAGGCACTGGAGAGAATAATTCTTCACGCTCTTCATATGCAGGTATCGGAATTTTAAAATCAACCGACAAAGGTAAATCATGGGAAAATATGGGCTTAAAAGATTCTCACCATATTGGTAGGATTATCCTAAACCCAAATAATTCCAATGAAGTTGTTGTTGGCGTTACCGGTCATCTCTATTCTAAAAACCAAGAGCGAGGTGTTTATAAAACTACCGATGGTGGAAAGTCTTGGAACAAAACCTTATTTATTAACGACGAAACTGGAATAATTGACATTGCTTGTTCTCCAACTAATTTTAATATTCAGTATGCCGCAGCTTGGCAAAAAGACAGAAAAGCTTGGAATTTTACTGGTAATGGTCCAGGTTCTGCCATTTATAAAAGTACAGACGGTGGAACTACTTGGAAGTTATCATCTACTGCACAAAGTGGTTTCCCCACTGGGGATGGCGTTGGTCGCATTGGTCTAGCTGTTTTTGATGACGATACGGTCTATGCAGTTCACGACAGCCAGTATAGAAGAGTAGCAAAAGAAAAGACAAAGAACGCATCTGACGAATTGGAAAAAGAAGACTTTAAAACTATGACCAAAGATGCACTTTTAGCTTTGGACAATAAAAAGTTGAATACTTATCTAAAAACCAATGGCTTTCAGGAAAAGTATCGGGCAGAGAATGTAAAAAATATGGTCAAAGATGGTGCCGTAAAACCTGCCGATTTAGCTAAATATCTAGAAAATGCAAATGCCGCTTTATTTGATACCCCTATTATTGGAGCTGAGGTTTATAGAAGTGATGATGCAGGAAAGACTTGGAAAAAAAGAAATGAGGATTATATTGATGATCTATTTTATAGTTATGGCTATTATTTTGCCCAAGTGCGCGTAGACCCATCAAACAAAGACAGAATTTATCTTGCTGGCGTTCCACTTATTATGTCTAACGATGGCGGAAATAGCTATAGCTCCATAGGAAAGGAAAACGTTCATGCAGATCATCATGCGCTATGGATTAATCCAAATAGACCTGGTCATCTAATCAATGGGAATGATGGTGGTGTTAATATCACATACGACGATGGAGAAACTTGGATGAAGAACAACTCCCCTACCGTTGGTCAATTCTATGCCATAAATGTAGACAACGAAAAACCTTATAACGTATATGGCGGCTTACAAGATAATGGTGTTTGGAAAGGCGCTCATAATAATGAAGAAAATAACCGCTGGCAGCAATCTGGGCAGAATCCATGGGAAATGATAATGGGCGGAGATGGTATGCAGGTTCAAATTGATAATCGAAATTCAAACATCGTTTATACGGGATTTCAATTTGGAAATTACTACCGATTGGATTTAGAAAACGAAAAACAAAAACTTATCCAGCCAAAACATGAATTAGGTGAAGCTCCATATCGTTTTAATTGGCAAACTCCTATTTTGCTATCATCGCACAATCAAGATATTTTGTATTTGGGCGGAAACAAACTGCACCGTTCTTTAAATCAAGGTGATGATTGGGAAGCAATTTCTGGGGATTTAACGCAAGGGGAGAAAGCAGGAAATGTAGCTTACGGAACACTAACTACTATCTCAGAATCGTCTTTTAAATTTGGGCTGCTATATACAGGTAGTGATGATGGTCTAGTACAAGTTTCTAAAAATGCAGGAGGCAGCTGGGAGAATGTTTCTTCCTCTTTTCCAAAGAATTTATGGGTGAGCGAAGTTGCGGCTTCAAAACATAAAAAAGAACGTGTTTATGCTACGTTAAATGGCTACCGTTTTGATGATTTTACTGCTTACGTTTATATGAGTAATGACTATGGAAAGACTTGGAAAAACATCTCAAATAACATCCCTACTTCACCAGTTAATGCTTTAGTAGAAGATCCAGAAAATGAAAACTTACTCTTTGTAGGAACGGACAATGGACTTTATGTTTCTTTTGACCAAGGAGGTTCTTGGGAATTATTTCAGAATGGAATGCCAAACGTTGCTGTTCATGATTTGGTAATACAACCAGAGGCTAAACATTTACTAATTGGCACTCATGGCCGCAGTATTTATAAAGCGGATATCTCTAAGCTTCAAAAAATGAATTCTGGAATCATGGCTGAAGATTTGTATGTTTTTGGAGTTGATACTATAAAACATTCTAAACGATGGGGTAATAGTTGGAGCAGTTGGGGCAAACCCCAAACACCTGGATTGGATGTTACTTTTTATTGCTCAAAACCAGGGACATGTTCCGCAACAGTTAAAACATTAGATGGGATTGAAGTTAGTGCTACGGATATAGATGCTGCTAAAGGACTGAATATTTTGTCTTACGATGTTGCTTTTACCAAAGAGGGTAAACGCAACTTTCTTAAAAAGAATAAGATGAAATTGACAGAAGCTAAAAATGGAAAAACTTATTTGCCAAAAGGGAAATATACCGTTGAAATTTCTGGAAACGGGGCAAAGGAAAATATTGAATTTGAGATAGAATAAATATGGAAAATAGTTGTAGTATTTGTGGTTCAACTAAAATAATGAACAATCTTTCTGTTGTGGACAAAGGAGATGCAGGTGCAAAACATGAACTTGCAATAGAATCTTTTAGCAACCCCGACGCCTTACTCTTTAAGGGTACTAAAAGACATCCTTTAAAAGCAACTGTTTGTGGTGCATGCGGAAATGTAAATTTCAGTGTCGAAAATTATAAAGAGCTTTGGGTAAATTATCAAAAAAAATAATTTTTAAATGCAATTAACCCTTAGCATTCCAGCGCTGCTTTTTCCAGCAATTTCTTTAACGATGCTCGCCTATAATGCGCGTTATTTAGCAATTGCTGCATTAATTCGGCAATTGCATAGTCAATATTCCAAAGACGCGACTGCTCCACTCAAAAAACAAATAGAACAATTACGAAAGCGGTTGGATATCATTAAAAATATGCAAGCAACGGCTATTGTAAGTTTTCTATTAGCTGCGGTAACCATGTTTTTAGTTTATGTAGAACTCGAAGTCTGGGCTAACATCATTTTTGGAATTAGTTTGGTTTTTTTAATGGTTTCCCTAATTCTTTCCTTGATAGAAGTGCAATTATCCACCAAAGCTTTAGGGATTCAATTAAAGAATATGGAAAATTAAAACTTATATAAAATGCTGGTTTTTTAGCTAAATCATGCGTTCATGCTTTTCAAATATGCCAAAAAAGTAACTTACCCAATATAGCGAACAAAAAAACGAAAGAATTTTATGAGAATATATCCTTATTATACTTTTAAAGTGTAGCGTAATTATCATATTAAGACTACATAATGAAAAGTATAGTAGACATTCCATACTACGATAAAATAAAAGAAGTACGCACTTTTGATTTTGGCACCTTTTACTTTTTTGACCATTTCTTTGTTTCCGAAATAAATGAAGGTGAAGTTTTTGATTGGGAAATGGCCAAAGTAGTGATTAAAGTTGCTCATGAAATTTTAGGCCATCAGGCTCCCGTCGCTTATATATCAAACCGCATAAATAGCTATTCTTTAGTCCCCACAGATTGGCTAAAGTTTTATAGAGAATATAAAAATGCTCTACATGCATATTCAATTGTTACCTACAGGTCTAATACAGTTACCAATATTTTTTTAGAGAAAATGTTTTCTAAAGTAAAAATTAAAAAATCCAACAATATTGAAGAAGCAATTGAATGGGTTCTGTTTGAAAAACAGAGTTTAACAATTGACAAATTATTGGATAAGGAACCTAACGAAAAAAAAGATTTTTTCTGAATACCTTTTATCTTCCTATATGAAAGAGTGCATCACCTTGGTTAACTACTGCTTGGTGATTTATACAGAACACATAACCATCTAGTGGAGATAAAATCTTTTTACTCTTTTTTGCAAAGGTATCTGTAATTACTCCTAAGGTTTGTCCCTTGGTTATAGGGTTGCCATTTTCAATTTCGGGAATAAACATCCCTGCCCTAGCTGCTCTCACCCATCTTCTAGATTCTAGATGAATGGTTTCCCTTTTCTTTTGCTTGGGAATTTGCAACATTCCATAGCCGGCAAGTACATTTTTAATTCCAGCAATAGCAATTTCCATTGAAAATTCATCAAAACGCATACTTTCACCCGCCTCGTAAACTATAATAGGTTTCTGCATTTTAAAAGCTGCTTTTCTAAACGAGCCAGAAATTAAACGTGATGGGAAATAAATTGGAGCATTAAAAATCTCGGCTAGATCCTTGCTAACCTCATCATCCGCAGTGTATCTTATTTGGGGATAATTATGGCGTTGCCCACCACCTGTATGTAAATCTATTCCAAAATCTATTTGAGGTAAAATCTCATTGGTATAGTGATACGCCATTCTACTGGCAAGCGAACCTGTTTTAGTTCCAGGAAAGCTTCGGTTTACATCTTTCCCATCAGGAACATCTCGAGAAAAATGAATAAATCCGAATATATTTAAGATTGGAACAACAATTACCGCTCCTTTTTCAATATTGAAATCTCCATGCTCCAACATTCGCCTTAAGGTTTCTACTCCATTTATTTCATCGCCATGCAAACCAGCCTGTAGCAAAACCGTAGGACCAGGTTTTTTTGCATTAAAAACATGTACGGGAATATCAATTAAAGTTCCTGTAGGTAATCGGGAAATATTAATTTTTACCAGTTTGTTTTGTCCTGGTTTTATTTCCTCCCCATTAATTATTATGGTCTTATTTTCGCCTTCTATAAGCATTCTTCTCAACAAATTGAATAATATGTTTTGCAACGTTAACTCCTGTTGCTCCCTCTATTCCCTTAAGTCCAGGAGAGGCGTTTACCTCTAAAAGGACTGGCCCATTTTTAGATCGCATTAAATCTACTCCGGAGACTCCTAAGCCTAGATACTTTGTCGCATTTAATGCTATAAATTTTTCCCTATGCGTAATCTCTACAGCTTCAGTATTGCCCCCTCTATGAACGTTAGATCTAAATTCATCTATCTCACTTGTACGTTTCATGCTAGCCACTACTTTGTTCCCAACAACAATAATGCGAATGTCTTCTCCATTTGCCTCCTCAACATAACGCTGTAATAAAATACTCGTATCCATTTTATAAAAAGTATCTATTATGGACTTGGCAGACTTTTTACTTTCTGCCAATATCACTCCCATTCCTTGGGTTCCTTCTTGGATTTTTATGATTACTGGGGCACCACCCAAAATACGAATCTGTTCCCCAATATTATCTGGATTAATTGAAAATAAGGTCTCTGGAATTGGAATTCCTTTTCTTGCCATTATCTGCAAAGTTCTCACCTTGTTTCTTGCCCTTGTAATGCCTAAAGAACGTGCAGTGCTAAAGACACCATTCATTTCAAATTGTTTTACAATAGCAGCGCCATGTCTAGTTACCTTTGTGCCAATACGTGGAATAATAGCATCAAACTCATTGGTGACATCTTCTTCTCCTAAAAAAATCTTCGGTTTCCCATCACCCAACTTTACGGAACATTTGGTGTGGTCAATAAGTTCTACATAGTGTCCTAGCTTCTCAGCTTCTTCGGCAATTCTTCTGGTGGAATGAACATTTAAACTTACCGACAGTAGGGCAATATCCATAATTTGGTCTAGAAAATTAAATATGACGATTTCAATATCGGGCAAAAAAATAGAATTTTAACTATCATCATGTTATTTTAAAAACAAAACATTAGCATTTTGTTGAAGCTTTTACCCATAAAGAAGGAATTTTATAAGGCTACATCAAACGTTTTCGCAAATAGCTTATAACGCTTCTAAATAAGAAGCGTTAAGCTTTTGAAAACTTGTTAAAAACGCTACTGTACCGTAAATTTGTATCAAAACCAACACTGATGAGTGGATTGATAAAATCTTCGTTGGCCAGAAAAGTTGTGATGGCACTTTCAGGTCTCTTCCTTGTGTTCTTTTTAGCACAGCATTTTACCATCAATATTACCTCTGTTATTGACCCAGAAACTTTTAATGCTTGGTCCCATTTTATGGGATACAATCCTTTAGTTCAATATGTATTACAGCCAGTTTTAATTGCCGGGGTAATCATCCATTTTATGATGGGGTTTATATTAGAGATACAAAACCGAAATGCCCGAGGAATAAGTTACGTTAAATATAAAGGCAGTGCTAATGCACCTTGGGTATCTAGAAATATGATTTATTCTGGTCTTGTAGTTCTAGCTTTTCTAGGCTTGCATTTTTATGATTTTTGGGTTCATGAAATGAGTTATAAGTATGTTGATGTGTTGCCAGAAGATCCAACTCGTTATTATGAGGAAACTGTAGAAAAATTTGCTCCATTTTGGAGAACTGTAATTTATGTAATTTCTTTTGTGCTGTTAAGTCTTCACTTATGGCATGGTTTTGCATCCTCATTCCAGAGCATGGGAGTAAATAATAAGTACACTCCAGCCATAAAAACATTCGCTAAAATCTTTGCGGTGGTTATTCCATTGGGCTTTGCTTTTATTGCATTGTACCACCACCTTAACCCAATAACACATTAATTATGGGAGTATTGGATTCTAAAGTTCCAGAAGGGCCATTGGCCGATAAATGGACCAAACATAAAAACGACATTAATCTAGTTAACCCTGCTAACAAACGAAATATAGATATTATCGTTGTTGGTACTGGTTTGGCAGGTGGTTCTGCAGCCGCTACTTTGGCAGAACTTGGTTATAACGTTAAAACTTTCTGCTACCAAGATTCTCCTAGGCGTGCACATTCTATTGCGGCCCAAGGAGGTATTAACGCAGCAAAAAATTACCAAGGTGATGGCGATAGCCCATACCGATTATTTTACGATACCATAAAAGGAGGTGATTACCGCTCTAGAGAAGCAAACGTATATCGTTTAGCACAGGAATCTGTTAATATTATTGACCAATGTGTAGCTCAAGGTGTTCCTTTTGCTCGTGAATATGGAGGTCTTTTAGACAATCGTTCTTTTGGTGGCGTATTAGTTTCAAGAACTTTTTACGCCAAAGGACAGACTGGACAGCAACTATTGTTGGGTGCTTATTCTGCAATGAATCGCCAAATAAATAGAGGCAAAATTAAATCTATGAATCGTCATGAGATGATGGATTTAGTTTTGGTTGATGGAAAAGCTCGTGGTATTATAGCACGTGATTTAGTTTCTGGTGAAATTCAAAGGCACTCTGCACATGCTGTAGTCTTAGCAACTGGTGGATATGGAAATGTATTCTTCTTGTCTACTAATGCTATGGGAAGTAATGTGATGGCTGCTTGGAGAGCGCATAAAAGAGGCGCTTTTATGGCGAATCCTTGCTTCACACAAATTCACCCTACTTGTATTCCAGTTTCAGGCGAGCATCAATCCAAATTAACGTTGATGTCAGAATCTTTGCGTAATGACGGTCGTATTTGGGTTCCCAAAAGAAAAGAAGATGCCATAGCTATACGAGAAGGAAAATTAAAACCGACACAACTTGCAGAAGAAGAACGTGATTATTACTTGGAACGTAGGTATCCTGCTTTTGGAAACTTAGTGCCTCGTGATGTGGCTTCCCGTGCTGCAAAAGAACGCTGTGATGCTGGTTTTGGGGTTAATAAAACAGGTGAGGCAGTTTACCTAGATTTCTCTGCTGCAATAAAACGTTATGGAAAAGAAAAGGCGCTCACTTCTGGTATAAAAGGTGCTGATGAAGCAACTATAATAAAATTGGGAGAAGAAATCATAGAAGCTAAATACGGAAACCTTTTTCAGATGTACGAGAAAATCGTAGACGAAAATCCGTATAAAACGCCAATGATGATTTACCCTGCAGTACACTATACCATGGGTGGACTTTGGGTTGATTATAATTTACAGACAACAATCCCAGGATGTTATGCAGCTGGAGAAGCTAACTTTAGTGATCATGGCGCAAATAGATTGGGAGCTTCTGCATTAATGCAAGGTTTAGCCGATGGTTATTTTGTACTTCCTTATACTATTGGAGACTATTTATCTGACGATATTAGAACAGGTCCTATTTCTACAGATAGTCCTGAGTTTGAAGCTGCAGAAAAAGATGTTCGAGATAGAATGGAAAAATTGATGTCTGGTAAAGGCGAACATTCCGTTGATTATTACCATAAGCGGTTAGGTAAAATAATGTGGAACAAATGTGGAATGTCTCGTAATGAAAAAGAGCTAAAAGAAGCTATAGCTGAAATCTCTGAACTGCGAAAAGACTTCTGGGAAAATGTTAAGATTCCTGGAGATAGTAATGCTAAAAACCAAGAATTGGAAAAAGCAGGTCGTGTTGCGGACTTCTTAGAATTGGGTGAGTTATTCGCCAAAGATGCCTTAACAAGAAAAGAATCTTGTGGAGGACATTTCCGAGAAGAATACCAAACTCCTGAAGGTGAAGCTTTACGTGACGATAAAAATTTCAAATTTGTTTCTGCTTGGGAATATAAGGGAGAACCTAAAGATGCCAAGCTTCATAAAGAAACTTTGAAATACGAAAACATTGAATTAAAAACACGCTCCTATAAATAATTGCTATGAAGTTAAATTTAAAAATTTGGAGACAAAAAGATGCTAACTCAAAAGGTAAAATGGTTGAATACACCCTTGATGGTGTAGAAGGCGATATGTCTTTTTTAGAGATGTTAGACATTTTAAATGAAGAATTAATTACTAAAGGAGAAGAACCCGTCGAGTTTGATCACGATTGTAGAGAAGGAATTTGCGGAACTTGTTCTTTGCAAATAAATGGTGAACCTCATGGTCCAGATAGGCTAGTGACTACCTGTCAATTGCATATGCGTAAATTCAATGATGGAGATACTATAGTTATAGAGCCTTTTAGAGCAAAAGCTTTTCCAGTAATCAAAGATTTAATTGTTGATAGAAGTTCTTTTGATCGTATACAACAAGCAGGTGGTTTTATATCTGTAAATACTTCTGGAAATACAGTTGATGCCAATGCCATCCCAATTGATAAACATGACGCTGATGCAGCTATGGATGCCGCTACATGTATTGGTTGTGGCGCATGTGTGGCAGCTTGTAAAAATGCCAGTGCAATGCTCTTTACCTCAGCAAAAGTTTCTCAGTTTGCCTTATTACCACAAGGCCAAGTTGAGGCTACAGATCGTGTGCAAAATATGGTTCGCCAAATGGATTTAGAAGGTTTTGGTAATTGTACCAATACTGGAGCCTGCGAAGTTGAATGCCCTAAAGGGATTTCTTTAGAAAATATAGCTCGTATGAATCGTGAATATTTGGCTGCAAATATGAAAGGGTAAGAAAAATAGTTTACAACTAATAGCTTAAACCTATCAACAATAAATTGATAGGTTTTTTGTTTTACTTTAACTAAGTATCTTAACGTTATGAAAAATTCCCTCTTACTCATAGCTATACTGTGCCTTATTTCAAGAAATATGAATGCTTAATTAGATGCTGGTTGGGTAATGGGGCTTCCTACGGCGACATTAACAGAAATATCTGCCATCACAACTGCCCAACAAGGAGCAATCGCTTACGCTACGGATACTAATAAAATTTACAAGTTTGATGGTTCTTCCTGGGAAGAAGTAGCCAACACCAATTCCCCAAACGTATATATGGGTGTATTTATAATTTCTGCTGCTGGCTCGCAAACTATTTCTGGTATTCCGTTTCAACCCTCACAAATTAGCTTTGTCGCACATGCCAATGTAGAATCATTAAACCTAGATTCCGATAATGCTGTTGGAAATAATAATACTGGAATTGCAAACTCATTTGGGACAGGCAACGGTTTTGCAAGAGATAACGGAGGTTCCATAACACAACAAACTATTTATGTAGGTGGCTCAGGAAATTCTATAAATGATATTTCTAGATACGCATCTAGCTCTCATTGTATTGGAATACGTTACGGTAATCAAAATGGTAATTCTCTTGGTCTTACTACTGCTGTGCTAAACTCCTTTAATGTTGATGGGTTTACCATTAATGTAGATAATCTTTCCGATAATCTTGTTGTTCTTTATCAAGCATACGACTAAGTTTAAAATACAACATCCTAGATTATATTCTTACCAAAGGAATGCTTAAATTCAGTCTTAAAGCATTTTAAGAGTCATGATTCAGCATAATTCTAAATTACCAAACGTTGGCACTACAATTTTTACTGTAATGGGGAAATTGGCGAATGAATATAACGCCGTAAACCTATCTCAGGGATTTCCAAATTTTGGTGCGAATCCTAAGTTATTGCAATTTGTAGATGAGGCTATAAAAAATGGTCTTAACCAGTATGCCCCAATGCAAGGCATTTATTCTCTCAGGGAGATTATCGCTGAAAAGATTGAAACCCTTTATAACAAAGCTTATCATCCAGAACATGAAATTACCATAACCGCTGGTGCAACGCAAGCCATTTATACAGCCATAGCAGCTTTTGTAAGGACTGATGATGAAGTAATTGTCCTAAAACCCGCTTATGATTGTTACGAACCGGCTATTGAACTGGTTGGAGGGAAAATAGTACCGATACAATTAGCAGGAAAAGGTTTTAAAGTAAATTGGGAGGAGTTTAAATCCAAGCTCACAGATAAAACTAAAATGGTCATTATAAACACCCCGCATAACCCTAGTGGGACTATTTTCTCCCCATCAGATATGCGCGAGCTTTCTAAAATACTAAAAGACACTAATATCATTTTATTAAGCGATGAAGTCTATGAACATATTGTCTTTGATAAGCAATCTCATGAAAGTGTAGCAAAATATCCAGACTTGGCAAATCGCAGTTTACTATGCGCTTCTTTTGGAAAGACCTTTCATGTTACTGGGTGGAAGTTAGGCTATGTTGCTGGTTCAAAAGCTTTAATGGAAGAGTTTCAAAAAGTGCATCAATATAATGTGTTCTGTGTTAACCATCCCATGCAAAAAGGTATTGCCAACTATTTAAAAAATCCGATTCACTATTTGGAGCTAAACAATTTTTATCAAGAAAAGCGAGACTATTTTTTAAAAGCTATAGCACCTTCTCGATTTAAATTTAGGCCTTCTGCGGGCACTTATTTTCAGGTGGTTGATTATTCTAATATCACAACGGAAAACGATATCGCATTTTCAAAACGACTAATCAGGGAGCATAAAATTGCTAGCATTCCTTTATCAGTATTTAACTTAAACAACGCGGACAATCATCAACTCCGGTTCTGCTTTGCAAAAACAATCGAAACCCTGGATAAGGCTGCTGAAGTAATTAACAGTATTTAAGCAGTCATCTGTTTTTTGATAATATGATATACTTCAATTATATCAGAAATCTGTACTTCAAAATTACTGTACTCAGGAGATTTGTTTAAACTTTCGCAGCAGATAGTCTTTTTCTTGGCGTTATAGCCTGTAATTCGTTTACAGATAATCCTATCCCTACATACTACAATAGCTATTTTGTTCAATACAGCATCCATTTCATTTGCATCAACTAACAAACCTAAAACAATAGTTTTATTTGGAATAGCTTCCAAAGTACCGTCATTCATAGAATCACCACTAACTTCAAAGGCTAAATAGGCTCCATCTTCAATAAAGTCTACTATAAAACCTATTTGAAAAGTATCCTTTAAACCATCCTTGTTAGCACCATTAGCTACAAATTCCTTTTGTTGTTCAACAGCAAGTAGGGGTGCCATAATTAGGAACTTGCCATATTCCAATGGGTAAAAGATATTCCCATAGCGGGAAAACGCTCTTTTCTTAGAATACATTAATTCATCCTCATTAACTTCATACAAATACAATTCTGCAATACTTAGGTCAAAAAAAGCAGCAATTTTATTTAAGTTCTTGATTGGAATGTTTGCTTCTCGCTTCTCATAAAGCTGTATTGTGCGCAAGCTCACCCCAATTTCTTTTGCCAAATCTGTTTGACTAATATTTTTTTTACGCCTTAATTGCTTTAATATAAACATAATATTGTAAATTGTGTAATATTATTACGTATTAACATTATTTATGTAATAAATATGTATTTATCTGTAATTGGATTACAAGCAAATATAGATAAATACGAATTGCTCTGTTGTTTTAATATATAAAGTGTTCTTAATCAATTGTATGGGCGTACTAAAAAATTACGGTATGATTATTAAAAGTGAGAATATATTTCTCGAAGAGGATTATGGAAAGCCCATTAGCGAAAAGTTATCTGTAATCTTACGACGATATATTTCAAAAGATGATCTTGCCAATGTCGCTATCAGAAGTAAGGTTAGCTTTTCAACTATACGTGATGTTATTTATAGGACTAATAGTCTTACAAAAGTAAATTCTAAAGCTATCTCACTTTTGATTTACACAGCATTCGAAAATAGTATTGCAAAAAAATTGCAAGCCGAAGGGGATATTATATTTATGGATAATATATTGAAGTTATAGCAACCTATTTTGCTATTTTACGGCAAGTATTATTTTCCTCATAAACGCTCCTATTTTATTAGGTTCTAGCCAGCGGGTGACTACGACTAAATCATTCTCTTTATCTATTACAATAAAATTGCCTCCAAAGCCAGCGGCATAATATATGTTTTCCGAAACACCCTCCCAATGACGACTCCCTATTTTATTAAGCCACCACATATATCCATAGTTAGTGTTTGGTGTTGAAGGTTCAATGGCTTTTGCAATCCAATCTTTACTAATTAATTGTTCGTCTTTCCATCTGCCATCGTTTAGAAATAAAAGTCCAAAACGAGCCATATCTTCGGTAGAAATAAACAGTCCTGCTCCAGAATGCCCTCCACCAGTAACGGACTTCATTTTTATACCATCAATTTCTGTCCAAGCATGATTGTATCCATGCCAGCGCCAAGTTGTTGAGGCTTCTATTTTATCCATTAAATTTTCTTTTAAAACCTTTGGTACTGGCTGCCGCCACAAATGAGTTAAGGAATACGCCAAAACATTAACACGGACATCATTATATTCCATAACAGTCCCAGGCTCTTTTGGCTTTTCAAACTTCCAATCGTCTATCCCACCCTCTCTTGGTGGTCTATCTGCCCAATCTTTTCCTCCCCAAAGCTCTCCTGACCAAGCAGAATTTTGTTGTAACAAATGTTCCCAAGTTATTTTGGAATTATGGTCACCTTTAAAGGTGCCATCCCAAATATAGGTTCCAACCTTATCCTTAACATCCGCAATTAAATTTTGGTCAACCGCTAAACCTGCAACGGTAGAAAGAAAACTCTTAGTTACGCTAAAAGTCATATCTACCCTTTTAGTATCGCCCCAAGAGCTTACCAAATAGCCATTCTTTAAAATCATCCCTGCAGGACCTCCCCGTTTTTTCGTAGGGCCTAAGATTTCATGAAAAGGCTCTCTTTCAAACCCCTTTAAAATTGCAATACGTAGGTCTTTTGAACCTGAGTATTCGTTTTCTTTTGCAAACTGAACAGCATCATTGAGCTTTGTCTGATTGATATTAAATTTATCTGCTGTCTCCTGTTTCCATATTTCATTGCGCTTAGGGAAATAGTATTCTTGTCCAATACTAAAATTGATGCTCAATACTACTAGTATACAACTAAGAGTTAATTTATTCATATTATAATTCTTTTCTCATTAACCAATCTGTTTGCTTATCGCTACCAATATAGTATGGATGTGTATCAAATTTAACAAAGCCATGTCTTTGGTAAAACCGAATAGCATCTAAATTGCGTTCCCATACTCCGAGCCAAATATATTCCTTATCTTTTTTAATCGCCATTTCCAGAACCTTTAAAAGGGCTTCTCTACCAAGGCTTTTCCCCTGATGTTCCCTTATAATATAAATGCGCTCCAATTCTATTCCTTTCTTCTCTTTTAATTCGGTTTGCGCATCAAACTCATTCAATTTAAAATATCCAATAAGTTCTTTTTCTTTATAAATAAAGAAAAAATGAGAGGCTGTATTACATAGCTCTTTATACATGGTCTCAAATGAAAATGCTTTACTAATGTAATTCTTAAAATCAGTTGGATTGTTCTGTTTTTCAAAAGCATCGATGAAAGTTTCTCGAGAAATTTTTGAAAGTACCTTTACATCTTTCTCGCAGCATTTTTGAAAATTCAGTTTCATGAATCTAATGTAATGTAAATAGGGATAATGAAAAAGGGCGGCATCAATGATGCTGCCCTTTTCTATTTTTAATCCTTTTAAACGGGCTGTTATTTTAAATTTAGTCCATTAAAAAAGGCCTGGAATACCAGACCTTTTTTAAAACAATTGAAATGAGTTTTATAACATAAAAAGCTTTCTTACTAAAAGAGCGAAGCCAGCATAAAAATCATTACGATATACCTTGATTTCTTCTTCCACAGGCATATGGTTAAATTCTGATGTCATGGGGTTAATTTTAAGTTGTTGAATTTGGGTAAAATATTTCTAAAATCAAAATTAAGTGGACACTATTAAAAGTTAAAATTTATGTTGTGAATTCTAACTAGGATGTTGTAAATAGAACAAGTGGTTTCATTTCGTCGATGAAAACGTTTTTCTAAATGCCCATTTCCGGAATCTCTCCTTCAATTATCAACTTACCTTCTGTAGCATTTTTAATATCTTCTACAGAAACCCCAGGGGCTCTTTCCAACAACTTGAAGCCAGCTTCTGTTACTTCTAAAACAGCTAAGTTAGTTACTATCTTTTTTACACAGCCAACACCTGTTAATGGGAGACTACATTTCTTTAATAATTTAGAAGCGCCGGCTCTATTGGTATGCATCATAGCAACAATAATATTCTCTGCTGAAGCAACCAAATCCATTGCGCCGCCCATACCTTTTACCATTTTTCCTGGAATTTTCCAGTTAGCAATATCACCATTCTCAGCTACTTCCATTGCGCCTAAAATAGTAAGGTCTACGTGCTTTCCTCTAATCATAGAAAAACTAGTAGCAGAATCAAAAAAAGAAGCTCCAGGAAGCGTGGTAATAGTTTGTTTTCCAGCGTTAATGATATCTGCATCTTCCTCCCCTTCAAAAGGGAAAGGTCCCATACCAAGCACGCCATTCTCGCTCTGAAATTCTACACTAATATCGTCTCGAACAAAATTGGCAACCAGAGTTGGAATACCTATGCCAAGGTTAACATAATACCCGTCTTGAACTTCTTCTGCTATTCGCTTTGCTATTCCGTTTTTATCGAGCATCAGTCTTTTGTCTTACAGTTCGCTGTTCAATTCTTTTTTCATACTGTTCTCCTTGAAAAATTCTTTGTACAAAAATCCCCGGGATATGTATTTCATTAGGGTCTAAACTGCCTGCTGGAACTAGCTCTTCAACCTCAGCAACTGTAATAGTTGCCGCTCCACACATACATGGATTAAAATTTCTTGCGGTTCCTTTAAAAATTAAATTACCTGCTTCATCTCCTTTCCAAGCTTTTACAAAAGAGAAATCGGCTTTAAATGCAGGTTCTAGCACATACATTTTACCGTCGAATTCCCTAGTCTCTTTTCCTTCTGCCACCTCGGTTCCATAACCAGCTGGGGTGTAAAAAGCAGGAAAACCTGCCTGAGCCGCACGGCATTTTTCTGCAAGCGTCCCTTGTGGTGTTAGTTCAACTTCAAGTTCACCGCTTAACATTTGTCTTTCAAACTCATCATTCTCTCCAACATAAGAAGAAATCATTTTCTTTATTTGATGTTTTTGAAGTAACAACCCTAAACCAAAATCATCGACTCCGGCATTGTTAGAGATACAGGTGATATCTTTAATCCCTAGCTGTACTAATTCCGTAATTGCGTTTTCTGGAATTCCACAAAGTCCAAATCCGCCAAGCATAAAAGTCATTCCATCTTCTACCCCATGTAATGCTTCCGAAACACTAGAAACTACTTTTTTAATCATTCCTTTTGGTATTAAAAATCTAAATCGTCCAAATCATCCTCAGTATCTAAATCATCTTTCATCTCCTTGATGATTTTAGTACAATCTACATTAATAGATAAATCCGCTGGTTCTTCAAAAGCTTCTTTTGAAACACCTATTTCTTCATTGGCATAATTAGCCTTCATATAAAGCCCCCAAATAGGTAATGCCATAGAAGCTCCTTGCCCGTATGCAAGTCGACTAAAATGAGTGGCTCTTTCTTCACCGCCTACCCAAACACCCGTCACTAAGTTAGGCACCATCCCCATAAACCATCCATCACTTTGGTTTTGTGTAGTCCCTGTCTTCCCGGCAATGGGGTTATTTAGTTCATAGGGATACCCTGTAACCACCTCTTTATAAACTGTGTTTTCTTTATTAAAGGTATGTCGTAATCTACCGCCAGAACCATATTGTGTGACTCCTTCCATAAGATTTACCATGGCATAAGCGACATCTTTACTTAAGACATCTTTAGTTTCCGGAACATATTCATATAAAACGGTACCGTATTTGTCTTCTATTCTAGTAACTACAACGGGCTTAACATAAACACCTTGGTTAGCAAATGTGCCATAAGCTCCAACCATTTCAAATACGTTCATTTCTGGAACGCCTAAAGCGATAGCAGGAACTTCTAAAATGTCTCTAGTAATACCCATACTTTTTGCAATTCTAGCAACTGATCCTGGTCCTACTTGATCTATTAATCTTGCAGTAACTGTATTTACGGAATTTGCCAATGCTTGCTTAAGCGTTTTATTTTCACCTGAGTACTTTCCGTCCGAGTTTTTAGGACACCATGACTCCATGTTTCCATGTTTTCCCGCCTCAATACAATATTGTGTGTCTGGCAACGAATCACAGGGTGAGTAGCGCAACTGATCAATAGCTGCTGCATATACAAAAGGTTTAAAAGTAGACCCTGCTTGCCTTGCTCCTTGAATTACATTATCATACTGAAAATGCTTATAATCTGTTCCTCCTACCCATGCTTTTACATGACCTGTTTGTGGTTCCATAGACATCATCGCTGTTCGCAGGAATGTCTTATAATAACGAATAGAGTCCATTGGCGTCATCACCGTATCTTTTTCATAAGAATCACTATTCCAGTCAAAAACAGTCATATTTACTTTTTCCTTAAAAGATGCTCTTATCTCATTTTCTGACTTGCCTTGGGCTTTTAATGCTTTCCAACGAGATGACGTTTTTATAGCCCTTTCCATAATATTGTCTATCTCAAACTTTTCTAAATCTAGAAATGGTGTTGTAGGGTTTCGTTCTTTCGTATTCTGAACAAAAAATTCAGCTTGTAACTTTTTCATATGAGCTACAACAGCATCCTCTGCATTCTTTTGCATCCTAGAATCGATGGTAGTATAAATTTTTAAACCATCCAGATACATGTTATAATCTTCTCCATTTGGTTTTTTGTTTTCTTTAATCCATTTTTTAAGCCAACTGCGTTGAAGATACATTCTTAGGTAAGTTGCTAACCCTTCCTTATGGGACTCCGGACTAAAATTTAGGTTCATCTCTAATCTTTGTAAAGAATCCTTTTCTTTATCAGATATATATCCATATTTAGCCATTTGCCCTAAAACCGTATTTCTTCGGTTAAATACCATTTCTTCTCTTCTAAGGGGGTTGAATAAAGAAGAGTTCTTGAGCATCCCTATAAGCATGGCAGATTCTTCAATTTTCAACTCATTCGGCTCTTTTCCAAAATAGATTCTTGCAGCAGAACGTATACCATCTGCAGCGTACCCAAAATCATAAATATTGAGATACATAGCGATGATTTCTTCTTTGGTATAATTACGCTCTAAGCGTGTAGCTATTACCCATTCTTTTATTTTCTGGGTATACTTTGTCCAATCTTTAGCTCTTATTCCTACGAAAAGTTGACGTGCTAATTGTTGAGAAATAGTACTTGCTCCACCCTTTTTACCCAAATACGCAAACGCCCTTATTGTTCCCCTTGCATCTATCCCAGCATGATCATAATATCTAGCATCCTCAGTTGCTACCAAGGCATCTACTAAATTTTTAGGAAGTTGATCAAAAGAAACTGGGGTTCTATTATCGTCTAAATATAATTTTCCCAAAGTTTCTCCATCGGATGAAATAAACTCTGTTGCTAGGTTGGTTTGCGGGTTTTCTAAAGTCTCAAAAGTTGGCATTTCGCCAAAAGCCTCCCAAGAAGCCAATAAAAAAACCAGGGCAACTAGCGCAATCCCCGAGCCAAATAAAATCCAGAACCATTTAATGAATTTAAAGAAACCTGTGCTTTTCTTTTTTGTAGCTTTTGCCATGGCTATTTTGTGCTTTTAGTAATTTCTACTCCAATATCTGTAATTCCTTTTAGGTTTGAGATACCTTCAACATTTCCGTTTTGCCGCATTGCATGCAAAATCTTTAATTTATATACGCCAGAATCTGGGAAAACGATGTTTTCTCGATACCAAAGTTTGCTTTCTTTAATACTACCAAAACCTTTACCCAACCAAGTGCCATCTGGTAATGCCATTTCATATTCCAAAGTATCAGAAACAATTTCTCCGTTAGGATAATTCAACTCAGTAATCAAAAACAGATTACTGTATGCAAAATCATTGTCGTTTCTAACATTTAAATACATATGATACTTTTCTAATGTCTCTACTTCCGAAAAGTTAAAATGAATGGTGTCATCTGCTTGCCATATGCCATTATCCAATTGTTGGTAATCTGAATACACCGTGTTTGTTTCGCAAGAATTAAGCAAAACAAGTACATTAAAAAAAACGAAGATTTTAATTATTCTTTGATGCATTTTGCTTGTTTCGTCTACGTTTTTTGTTATTATTTCTTTTTTTCTTTTTATGCTTTAGTCTATCAAACCGGTTAAGACTATCCTGTCCAACCACATTTTCGAACACCATTTTTTCTTCCGTAATAGTTTCTACCACATACTGCTCTAAACTAGCTACGGATTCTTTTTTCTTATTCTTTTCTATAATTTCTTGAACCCTTTCTTTACTTAAGGCGTGCCAGTTAGAAGGGTCATTCTTATAGGAAAACCATAGTGTTTCCTTAAAAATATCTGATTTCTGACAAAAAGCAACTCCCTTCTCGGTATGTAATTTTGTATCTTGTCCAGGAAAACCGTTTAGGGCATCTAAGTACATATCCAACTCATAGTTTAAACAACATTTGAGTTTTCCGCATTGCCCAGCTAATTTTTGAGGATTTAACGCAAGTTGCTGGTATCTAGCAGAAGATGTGCTTACTGATCTAAAATCATGCAGCCATGTAGAACAGCACAATTCACGACCGCAAGAACCAATACCACCTAACCGTTGTGCTTCTTGTCTATATCCTATCTGGCGCATTTCAATCCGAATTGAAAAGGCCTTAGCCATATCTTTTATCAACTGGCGAAAATCTACGCGATCTTCCGCAGTATAGTAAAATGTTGCTTTAGAACCATCCCCTTGAAATTCTACGTCACTAAGCTTCATCTCTAAATTAAGAGAAATGGCAATTTCTCTAGAGCGTTTCTGAATTTCGGGTTCTTTATCTCGGCATTTTTGCCAAATATCAATATCTCTTTGAGAAGCTTTTCGGTATATTTTTGGAAGTTCTTGGTCGGTAGCATCTACCTTTTTTCGTTTCATTTGAACTTTTACAAGTTCTCCTGTTAAGGTGATAATCCCAACGTCATGACCAGACTTTGCTTGTGTTGCTACAACATCACCAATGGCTAACGGAATTCCATCTGGATTTCTAAAAAATTCTTTTCTACTATTTTTAAAACGGACTTCTACGCAATCAAAAGGTTTTTGCCCATTTGGAAGCGACATATTAGAAAGCCAATCGAAAACTGTAAGCTTGTTACAACCATCAGTGCCACAAGTGCCATTGTTCTTGCATCCACGCGGTTGTCCATCTTTACCAGTTGAACAACTGCTACATCCCATATTTTATATCTTGACTTAAGGAAAATGTTGCGCAAATTCCTTAAAAAGGGTTCATATTTAACTTAAAAGTAAAGATAGCATAATTTAAGTTGTCTCTAAATGCTACTTTTTAAACTTCAAGACCTCTGAACGGCCTTTTTTAAAGATTTTATTACTGGCATGTTTTCCTTTTCTCAGCTTTTTCTGCTCTTCGTATGGTAACTCATGTATTTCTTTACAATTATCTGAACAACAGTGGTTCATTTTAGAAGCACATTCTTCACATTGTATAAATAATAAATGACAAGCCTCGTTTGCGCAATTCACATGCTCATCACATGGATTTCCGCATTGGTGGCAACTCGCGATAACATCATCAGATATGCGTTCTCCCCTTCTATGATCAAAAACAAAATTCTTCCCTAGAAACTTATTCTCTAAATTTTTATCATTCACCTGACGAGTGTATTCTATAATACCCCCTTCTAACTGAAAAACATTTTTAAATCCTTTGTGTTTGTAATACGCACTAGCCTTTTCACATCGAATTCCACCTGTACAATACATGACCAATTTTTTGTCCTCTTTATGGTCTTCCAAATCTTTCTCAATAATATCCAGAGAATCCCGAAAAGTATCTACATCTGGTGTTACCGCATTTTTAAAATGCCCTATTTCACTTTCATAATGATTGCGCATATCGACTAAAACCGTATTTGGGTCTTCAATCAAATCATTAAATTGCTCAGCATTAACATGAATTCCTTTATTGGTAACATCAAAGGTGTCATCTTTTAGTCCGTCTGCAACAATTTTATGACGCACTTTTACCTTCAATTTTAAAAAGGACTTGTTATCCTGCTCAATAGCAATGTTAAGCCTTACATTTTCTAAAAAAGAAATACTATCTAAATGCGTTTTAAAATCATCAAAAAATTCTGCTGGTACAGAAAGTTGTGCATTAATGCCTTCATGGGCAACATATATGCGCCCTAATACTTCTAGTTCATCCCAATTAATAAAAAGGTGGTTTCTGAAAATTTCGGTGTTACCGATATGTGCATATTTGTAGAAAGAGATAGTAAGCCGTTCTTTGCCAGCTTCTTCAATTAATTTCTCTCGTTCTTTTGCACTTAATGTATTGTACAGTTGCATGCTATACTAATATTTTAAGTTTATAAAGTGATGCAAAAATAAGAATTAAATAAAAAAGGCGCACCTCACTTTCGGGTGCGCCTTTGACCACTAATATTCTTTTTCATAGATAAAAATACGATACTGTGGTCTCAAAAGTTTAGAGAAACTTATTGATATATAATTGAATTAGCCATTTGTTAGATGTTAACATTTTAAAAAGGTTGCGTAAGCATTTTTAAATGCAAAAGAAATGGTATTTTAGTCGTCTAATTTTTGAAACATGGCTAACGAGAACGAGGCAAAATTAAAAGCGTTAAAACTAACTTTAGATAAGCTTGATAAAACTTACGGCAAAGGAGCTGTAATGAAACTGGGAGATAGTGTAATTGAGGATGTAGAAGTAATATCTTCGGGTTCTTTAGGTTTAGATTTAGCCTTAGGTGTTGGCGGTTATCCTAGAGGAAGGGTTATTGAAATTTATGGGCCGGAATCTTCAGGTAAAACAACACTAACCTTACATGCCATTGCCCAAGCTCAAAAAAATGGAGGTATTGCAGCATTTATTGATGCGGAACATGCATTTGACCGCTTCTATGCTAAAAATTTAGGAGTTGATATTGATAATCTTATTATTTCGCAACCCGATCATGGAGAGCAAGCTTTAGAAATAACTGAAAACCTAATCCGGTCTGGTGCTATTGATATTGTAATTATTGATTCTGTAGCTGCGCTAACACCAAAAAGCGAAATTGAAGGTGAGATGGGGGATTCTAAAATGGGGCTGCATGCAAGATTAATGTCACAAGCTTTACGGAAACTTACTTCAACAATTAGCAAAACGCATTGTACAGTAATATTCATTAACCAATTGCGCGAAAAGATTGGGGTAATGTTTGGGAATCCAGAAACAACTACTGGTGGTAATGCCCTAAAATTCTACGCTTCTGTGCGATTAGATATTAGACGTTCTACTCAAATTAAAAGTACTGATGGCGATGTTTTAGGAAATAAAACCCGTGTAAAAGTGGTTAAAAATAAGGTGGCTCCACCATTTAAGACTGTAGAGTTCGACATTATGTACGGTGAGGGTATTTCTAAAGTAGGTGAAATTCTAGATTTAGGAGTGGCTTATGAAATCGTAAAGAAAAGTGGTTCTTGGTTTAGTTATGGTGACACCAAATTAGGGCAAGGTCGTGATGCGGTGAAATCACTCTTAGAAGATAATCCAGAGTTAGCAGAAGAACTTGAAGGAAAAATAAGAGAGGCAATTACCACCTTAAAAGATTAATCTTAGTTACTTAAATCTTCTGGAACGCAACCTTTCTAGGCAAATCACATCTTATATTTTGAAATTGAAGCCTATGAAAAAAGCAATTTTAATACTTTGCAGTATTTCAGTACTCTTAAGTATTTCTAGTTGTTCCCTAGATACTGCTCAGGAGAATTTTCAATTTACAGTTCTGCCAGTTGTCAGTGCGGATTTTCCGGAAGCTTTTGAGCATAATGGAGTCTATGAAATTGAGGTAGTTTTATCAAGAAATAGCGGCTGTGTGTTTTTTGAAAACTTTGATGTCTCTGCATCTGCACTTACTACTAGAGAAATATCTGCGATTGGTACCGTTTTTACGGATAGACCTTGCACGCAAGCTGTAGAAGAAATTACTGCGACATTTAGTTTTCGTGTAGATTACACAGAACCCTATTTATTTAGATTTTATACAGGAATGGATGAAAGCGACAATGCTATATATTTAGAATATGAAGTGCCTGTTAATCAATAGATATTAGGCAAACACAATTTTATTTAAACCTAACCAACAAATAAATTGAGTCTTGAAAAACTCATAAATAACTGTAAACAGGGCAATCGAAAGGCTCAAGAAGAACTTTACCGTAAATACTCGGGAGTGCTTTTTGGAATGTGCCTTAAGTATTCACGCAATAAAACTGAAGCAGAAGACAATCTTCACGACAGTTTTATGACCATTTATAATAAAATTGGCCAGTTTAGAAACAAAGGTTCTTTTGAGGGGTGGATGAAACGTATAACGGTAAATACGGTCTTGCAAAAATATCGTAAAGATCAGTATCTAAATGTGGTGTCAGAAAATATGGGAGATGAGGTTGATATTCAGCCGGACCATGCAGAGGATATTAAATTGTCTACACTATTGGGATACATTCAAGAATTACCCAACAAATACCGATTAACCTTTAATTTATATGTGTTAGATGGGTATACCCACAAAGAAATAAGTGAGCTTTTAGGGACATCAACTGGGACATCAAAATCGAACTTAGCAAGAGCTAAAATGATTTTAAAAGAAAAGATAGAAAAAGAAAATATAAACATTGCTTAAGCATATTAAGTATGGAAAAAAATAATTTAGAAAAACTCTACCAAGAGAAGTTGAAAGACTTCCGTGAGATTCCGGACGAGAAAGTTTGGGAATCCATAGCGGCTTCCTTGGATAAGAAGAAAAAGAAAAGAGTAGTCCCTATTTGGTGGAAACTTGGAGGCGTTGCTGCATTATTAGCTTTGCTATTTTATGTAGTAAATCCATTTGAAGAAAATATTCCTATTAACGAAACTACGGATATAGAAAACCCTACTAATGAAAAATTAGATGAAGTAAATAGTAATCAAAAGCTTGCAAACGATACCATTAATCAGATTAAAAATGCCAACACCATAAGGGTCGCTGAAACAGAAGAAAATAAGGAAGATTCCATAATTAACGAAATTCCGCTAGCTACTTCCGATTCAAATAAAAAGGACACTCCAAATATTCCTGAGGATAAAAATGAAGGAATAGCTGTTGCCAACAAGGGTCAAAATGATAAGCAAGGGCAAAAAGTTAAAAACAAAGCACTCACTGTTATTGCCGAAAATAAGAATCTAACTAAAAAGGATACTCAAGACAACAAAACGCAAATGGATTTCAAAAAATCTCTTGAAAATTCCAAAACAGGTGCAGTAGTTGTGTCCGATGCAAAAGATGAAAAGAATAAAGTTATTTCTAATCAAAAAGAAGGTATAGAAAATCAATTATCTAATAAAAAGGATGCAGTTGCTGAGACCACCATTAAAGATAACGAGATAAAAGATGGCAAAAAATCCATTTTTGAGGCTATTAAAGAACAAAAAGAGGAAGATATTGCCATTGCCGAAAGCAAAGAAAATAAATGGTCTGTTGGGCCATCTATTGCTCCTGTTTATTTTGATGCCGTAGGTGAGGGCTCTCCAATCCATTCTAATTTTGTAGAAAATTCAAAATCTGGAAATATAAACTTAAGCTATGGTTTAACAGTTGCTTACAACTTAGGGAAACGCTTAAAAGTGCGCTCTGGAATACATAAAGTAGACTATGGTTACGACACCAATGAAGTTGTGTTTTCTTCGTCTATTGCCGCAAATAGCACAGGTACTATTGACAATATAAATTTTTCTCAAACCTCAAGAACCATAGTTGTTCAAAGTAAGAAAGCTAATGAGAATGCCTTAGACAGCCCTAGTTCAAATGATTTTTCTGCGCAAAGCTCACAAAGAGATGGTCGTATGTCACAGCAATTGGGTTATTTAGAAGTCCCTTTGGAATTAAACTACACCTTGGTAGATAAAAAAATAGGCATAAATCTTATAGGTGGTGTTAGCTCCTTGTTTTTAGTAGATAATTCTGTTTCCCTTCAGTCCGAAGGTCTAGTTACTGAAATAGGGGAAGCTAATAATGTAAACTCTGTAAACTTTAGCACCAATTTTGGTGTCGGTTTTAACTACAAGTTTTCACCCAAAGTTCAATTAAATTTAGAACCCGTTTTTAAATACCAGCTAAATACTTTTTCAGAGACTGCTGGCAATTTTAACCCTTATTCTTTAGGTGTTTATAGTGGTGTTCGATTTAGTTTTTAATGCTATGAAAATATGACCACTTGGTCAATAAAGTTGGTTAGGTTGTGTCGCGCTAGCGGCATCCAAAAACACCTCGTAGTAATTGCGAGGTGTTTTTATTTAAATACTTCCTGTTCTTCTTAAAAACGCACTAAATTATTCAAATTTAATCTAAATAATAAGCAACCATTTGCAATTTATATACTCTAACCAACATAAGTTTAAAGCCATATTTAAACATGCTTCTGGCACAATAGTTGTTAACCCTAATTAACTATTTTAACAAACTAAACATCACCATGAAAAAAATCATTCTACTCAGTTTTTCCCTTATTACTTTTTTTGGATTTTCTCAACAATCAGATACTTCAGCTCCTATCTTAGAAGACAGAAATGAGCTTAAAATAAATGGCCTCTTTGTAATTTTAGGAGCGTTAGAAGCCAATTATGAGTATATCATCAACGAGGAGTCCGCTTTTGGTATTGATGCTTTAATAGCCTTTGATGATGAAAACCTAGACATAAACTATTACGTATCGCCATATTACCGCCAATATTTTGGTAAAAAACCTGCTGCTGGTTTTTTTGTTGAAGGTTTTGGAATGCTAAACTCTGTTGAAGATTTTATTTATAATGATGATATTGTAATTGATTTCAATGACCGTCCAGAAACAGTAACCGATTTTGCTATAGGTATAGGTACGGGTGCAAAATTTTTAACAAAACGAGGTTTTGTTGCTGAAATAAGTGCTGGCATTGGTCGTAATCTTTTTAATAACGATAGAGATTTTACCATTGTTGGTAAAGGAGGAATAAAACTTGGATACCGGTTCTAAGCATTCTCTTCTAACTCATGCAATACCGTTTCTCTAACTTCTTCACGTAATGTGGATGTATCCTCAACTCCTAGTAGCTGGGTGTCTACAAAGTCGTGTACCCTAACTCTAAGTTTTCCTGGGCCACCGCTGAAAAAAGTCCAAGAGAAACGTTTTTTGCAATCCAGAAACGTAATTGGAACAATTGGTATATTATGTCTAATAGCCATACGGAATGCGCCATCTTTAAAGCTGTCTAAAACAACACTCTCATTGGGCACACCACCTTCAGGGAAAATACAAATACTCAATCCTTGATTTAACCTATGCTGGACCCTACGGTATACTGCTGTCCTACTTTTAGGATCTGCTCTATTTACCAAAATGCAAACCCGTTTATAGAAAAATCCAAACAATGGTATTTTCGCTAGCTCTTCCTTACCAACAAATACAAAAGGGTTCTTGCTCAAATACAACATTAGCATAATATCTAACATGCTACTATGGTTAGCTATTAACATATAGCTCTCCCCTTTCTCAAATTTTTGCTCTCTCTTTACTCTTGGCAAACAAAACATACCAAAAAGTATAGTCTTCGCCCAGATATTACGTGCTAACCAAAAAAATTGTGGATACGTCTTTTCTGAAAGCGTTGTAACTAATAAAAAAGGGAAGAAAATTAGTATTGGTAAGGTCACCAATACATAAAACCAGATTCGATAAATAGCTTGGCCAATCTTTTTCAATAGTTTCAGCATAAATCAAATGTACCAAATTGCGCAAGTTTTTTCGTATTACATTACCTTTATGCCTTATCAAATTTTAAAAATGGCAAGAATTTTAACTGGAATTCAAAGTACGGGAGTTCCACATTTGGGAAATATTTTGGGCGCAATTATACCCGCAATAGAAATGGCACAAAACCCAAAGAACGAATCCTATTTGTTTATTGCAGACATGCATTCGCTTACCCAGATAAAAAATGGAGATGAGCTTAGAGCCAATACTTATGCAACTGCTGCTACCTGGCTTGCTTTTGGGCTAGATATTGATAAAACTGTTTTTTACCGCCAAAGCGATGTCCCCCAGGTTACTGAGCTTGCCTGGTACTTAAGCTGCTTTTTTCCCTACCAGCGTTTAACACTTGCCCATTCTTTTAAAGATAAAGCGGACCGACTAGAGGATGTAAATTCAGGGTTATTTAGCTACCCTATGTTAATGGCAGCGGATATTTTGCTGTATGACGCAAATATTGTTCCTGTAGGGAAAGACCAATCACAGCATTTAGAAATGACTAGAGATGTAGCCTCTCGTTTTCATAACCTCTTTGGAGAAACCTTTGTGTTACCCGAAACAAAGCTTCAGGAAAGCACCATGTACGTACCAGGAACAGATGGACAAAAGATGAGCAAGAGCAAAGGGAACATTATTAATCTTTTTCAACCGGACAAAAAATTGCGCAAGCAGCTAATGGGTATCCAGACAGATAGCACTCCAATGGAAGAGCCTAAAGATCCTACAAATGATAATGTTTTTGCTTTATATAAATTATTAGCCTCACAAGAGCAAATTGAGGATATGAGTGCTAATTATTTAGCAGGAAATTACGGTTATGGGCATGCCAAACAAGCATTATATGAAGAAATCTTACGAAAGTTTGAAGAACCTCGCGAAAAGTTTGATTATTATATGAGTAACCTTAATGAGATTGATGAAGCTTTGGCCATTGGAGCTGAAAAAGCTAAAAAAGTAGCCGATAAAGTTCTGGAAAGGGTTAGAGGAAAAATTGGTTACTAAGTCTTTATATAAAACCATAAATAGCTCTTGTACATTTCAGCTATGCAATCTAGCGATTCATAGAATATGTTCCAGTATAGTGCTTTTACTTAAAAGCACTAGATTTTGATGATTTATTACGATTTGGTTATTTATCGATATTGCCTCTTATTTTAAATCACAAGAGTATTCCCAATTTTGCCTAAAGAACTTAGTTTCTTTAACTATCCATGTTTATCAGTTATATTGTATAGTTTAAAAGTTACTTCAACTAGAATACCCTTTCTGTCTCTATAAGCTCGATTAACAGTAATTGGGTATCCCATAAAACTAAATTGCTTCAAACAATTTGCCAGGCAACGGACGTATTGCACCTTTCATCTCCATGTTTAATAAAGTAGCCGAAACTTTAAAAATTGGAAGTTTACACTCTAAAGCAACGGTGTCCAGTAACTGTTTTCCGTTTAACTGCAGGTAGGAGTAGATTGACTGTTCTGTTTCATCTAGCGCTATAAACAGTTGTTTTTGGACAGGCGCTTTTTGCTTTTCTTCGACCTGCCAACCCATTAAATACACCAATTCTGCAGCTGAAGTTAAGAGTTGCGCCTTTTGCTGTTTTATAAGATTATTACAGCCTATGCTATATTTATCTGTTGCTCTTCCTGGAACTGCAAAAACATCTCTATTGTAACTGTGAGCAATATCCGCAGTAACCAAGCTCCCACCTTTTTCCGCAGATTCTATAACGATAGTAGCTTCGCTCATACCAGCAATAATGCGGTTTCGCTTTAAAAAATTCTCTCTATCTGGATTGCTAGTACTCCAAAATTCTGTAAAAAAACCTCCATTTTTCTCAACTTCAGCCACATATTTTTTATGCACTTTAGGATAGATTTGATTTAACCCATGCGCCAAACAACCTATAGTTTGCAACCCATGTTGCATAGCTGCACGCTGAATGGTAATATCTACGCCATAGGCAAAACCACTAACAATTATAGGGTCTAAGGGAGCAATAGCGGCAATAAACTCTTCACAAAAGCCCTGTCCATAGCTGGTAATATTTCGTGTGCCGACAACGCTTATAATTTTTTGACCTTCTAGATCAATATTACCTGACTTAAATAATAAAATAGGTCCATCAATACAATGTTTTAGGTGACTGGGATATGATGCCTCTAAAAAGTAACTGTATTCAATATTATTATTTCTTATAAATTGAAGCTCTTCTTCTGCGGCTTCAAGGTGTTCTGTGTCGTAAATATTCTGGATTGTATACGTTCCAATACCATCAATTTTAAGAAGATTTTGTTTTTTTTCTTGAAAAATTGCTTCTGCATTACCACATCTATCCAACAATTTTTTGGCATTTACATCTCCGATATTGGGAATTCGCTGTAATCGGAGTAGAGCAATTAGTTCATTTTCTGACATGAATTCCAGGTAATCGAGTTTTCAACAAAGTTCAACAAATAGAATGTTAATAAAAAGTTATCTCCCCTATTTTGTACTCCTGCAATTTTTGTAATATTTGCTCTAATGCGAACCGAACATTATATAGAAGAATTACTATACAGATATAACTGTGTAGTAGTACCAGAATTTGGTGCTTTTTTAGCTCATACTGCTTCTGCAAGGATTGATTCGGCTTCCAACACTTTACACCCGCCTACAAAGGTCATCTCCTTTAATCAGCAGCTTTCTAAAAATGATGGACTATTAGTTTCTCATATTTCAAAAGCTAAAAAGCTTTCATACGAAGACTTATTAGAAGAAGTAATTACCACTTCTAAAAGTTGGAAAGAACGCTTACAAAATGGTGAAACTATAGATTTACATGGTATTGGTGAATTATCCATGAATACCGAGCAAAAAATTCAGTTTAAACCTGAGGAGAAAATTAATTATTTGGCTTCTTCCTTCGGATTAGCTGCTTTTTCCGCTTCTCCCGTACTAAGAGAAGAACTTAAGGAGGAAGTAGAAGCTTTAGAAGAAAGTGTTCCATTTATCATTACTCCAGAAAAACGCAGCCAGTCCGCTTTCCGACCTTTATTGAAGTACGCTGCTGTGTTTCTGTTGTTATGTGCCACAGGGGTTTCCGGTTATCAATTCTATAATCAGAATATAGAAAGACAATCACTTGTGCAACAAGATGCTCAAGAGCAAGTGTCAAAATATATTCAAGAAGCAACTTTTTTTGATACAACTCCACTAGAATTACCTGCGCTAAGCCTTAAAGTTGACAAAAAAGAAGTTGTAACTGGTCCCCAACATCATATTATTGCGGGTGCATTTAGGGTAAAGCAAAACGCAACTAAAAAAGTTAAACAACTAGAACAGTTAGGCTACCAGGCAAAGTATATTGGTGCTAACAAATTTGGATTACACCAAGTCGCTTATTCAAGTTTCACTAATTCTCGCGAAGCTTTACGTTTCCTCAGAAAAATTAAGAATACAGTATCTCAAGATGCTTGGATGCTTTCTGAGAAATAACAACGCTTTTCTTTATTACCATCTTACACTTCAATATCTTTGCGCAAAATCTAATCCCATGCGCGCTAAAAAGCCCAGTGAATCTCGAACAATAATGACCGATATGGTTTTGCCTAGTGAAACTAACCCGTTAAATAATCTTTTTGGCGGAGAACTACTTGCACGAATGGATAGAGCTGCTAGTATTGCTGCTAGACGACATAGTCGTAGGATTACAGTAACTGCTTCTGTAAATCACGTAGCTTTTAATCGTTCTGTACCTTTAGGCAGTGTTGTTACTGTTGAAGCTGTTGTCTCTAGAGCCTTTAAAACCTCAATGGAGATTTATATTGATGTTTGGATGGAAGACCGCTTTACAGGTGAGCCTGCCAAAGCTAATGAGGCAATTTACACCTTCGTAGCAGTAGATGATACGGGCAAACCTATAGAAGTGCCCAAATTAGAACCAGAAACCGAATTGGAAAAGGAACGTTTTGCTGCTGCACTTAGAAGAAAGCAATTGAGCTTGGTACTTGCTGGAAAAATGAAGCCGGAAGAAGCTTCTGAACTACGAGCTCTTTTTATGGGTTAAAGCCGGTAAATCCATTGTTCTGGATTTAATCTTTTGGTATCTTGATATAAATAGAATTTTAGGGTAGTAGCTCCACTAAACCGATTGGTATAAATTTCGCCCAATGCCTCTTTTACGGCTACTTTATCGCCTTTTTGAACATATATTTTGGAGAGATTGTAATACATACTAATGTAATTTCCATGTCTTAAATAAACCCCTTTTACACCCATTTTATTGGTGAAAATAGTAATTACCTCTCCCTCAAAAATAGCACGTGCCTGACCTCCTTTATCTGTAGTAATAGATACGCCATTATTCTGATGTTTAATCCCAGGATATACTTTATCTGCATAAACTCCAAACCCCTGGCTTTTAATCCCTTTTTCAACAGGCCATATTAGTTTTCCTTTGTTTGATGAAAAGTTATTGGCTATCAATTTTGCTTCAGGGGTTAAAGCAAAGGATGTGGTATTGCTACTTCCCGATTTTTTATTAGAACTGGCAATTGCCGAGCGAATTAATTTTTCTATCTCTCTATCTATTCTTCTAGATTCCTTTTTCTTTTTATCAATTGCCTGCGTATACTTGGACTCGTTTTGTTTAATAGTTTTAAGCAAATCTTGTTGCGAACCTATTTCTTTTGATAAATCGTTCTTTGCTCTTCTATTCTCCACAAGCAATTGGTCCTTTATTTTTCGTTGTTCCACCAAGTCTTTATTCAGAGTAGATAATTCCTCCGTTTTTGCTTCAATACTTTCGCCCTGTTGTTTGCGGTGTTTCGTGTATTGCTTCATGTACTGCAAGCGCTTAAAGGCTTGAAAAAAATTATCCGCAGACAACAAAAACATTAAACGATTATTTTGCGTTTTATTTTGATAGGACTTTTTAATTAACTGTGCATAATCATCTTTTAAAAGCTCCAAATCTTCACGAAGCTTTCCGATACTCCTAACATTAGCATTAATTTGTCTGTTTAAAAGATTTGATTGCTGATTAGTTACTCTTATTAGCTCCTGTCTAACATTAATTTTACGGTCCAAGGCATCCATTTGCTCCAAGACGTTGCCTTTTTCTTGCTTCTCAGCAGAAAGCAATCGATTCATTTCACGAATCTCTTTTTGAAGTTTTGCACGCTTTGCCTCTAATGCTTTCTGCTGACTAGTTTGCGCATAAGAACTAGTTGAAAAAAAGATTGTTAGTAGTATAACTACGATATGATAGCTGCGTGCTTTTCTCATTTATTCTAAAACTATCTCATCAAAACCTTTTGGTATTTTATATGGAAATCGCAATTGTTTTCCAAATTCCATTCCTCTATACTCAAGGTCAATATTTGTCTTATCATCTTTATTAATAGCTTCAATAGCTATTGTAGTTGGTAAAACTTTTGTGTTTAGGTTTTGGTACTGATATTGCATTTTAAGGAATCTATTTTCCCATGGTTGGGATAATTCTTGAGCAGATACCTTAAAATTCTTTGGTTCAATAAAGAACAAAATCTTAAAGAGGTCATTTAACTTTTTTGGCTCCAGCCCATAATTACCATCAACTACTTTAGAGGTGTATTTTTCTTCTCTTAAATCTAAAACAGCATTGCCAATTAATAGGTTCTGAACCTTTTTAAAATCAAGGTCTGTTCCCAATAAATTACTTAGGTACGAAAAGTCACCATCAAAATATTCGTTTTGTAACTTATTATAAAAAGAAACCCTATCCTTAGTAATCATTGCTTTTACTACTGGTATTGGGGAACTACTAATCCATATAGTGCTATCTTTTTGCATTCTAAGGTTTACCGTAAAACCTTGTGAAGATTTTCCATCATCATAAGCAATCTTTATTCTGCCACTTAAGGTCTGGAAGTCTAATTCATTCTGATAATGATTGGTAATAATTCTTTTTGTAGTTATGGATGGATTTACTTCACCGGCTACTATAGTTTTAGTCGATTTACAAGACATTACAAAAATCGCAAGTGCTAAAAAACTTAATCTTTGTACTAATTTTGGGGCGTTAATCATACTAAAAACCTGGTTTTATCTTACTAAGGTACAGATTTGCCTTTGAAAAATTGTTCATTTTTGTATAAGCGTCTGCGAGTGTTTTGTACACTTTATTTGCTAAGGAGATATCATCAAATAAATAATCTAACGAGGTTTCTAAGACCTCAATTGCTTGACTATTCTTATTATTCTTATGGAGTGCTAAGCCATATGCATAATAGAAATAAGGTTGTAAAGGATATGCCTCTACGGCATCTTTTGCAGTCTTTTCTACTATACGATACTGCTCCAGTTTAAGTTGATTCTTTATGCTCATCTCTAACCCTTTTGTAGTGGGCTCATTATCCACTATTACAAAGCCTGATGATTTTACCGTAGGTTGCTCTAAAGGTTTATTTAGAGAATCATTTATTTTTAAAGTTAGTTGTTCTTTAAAATCAGAGTTTGATATCCCTTTTAGTATTTTTAATGCTTCTTGATATTTTCTCTTCTTATAATAAATAAGCGCCAAGTTTTCTTGGAGCTTAACTTCATTAAATGGAATTGTTGCTTTAACTGCATCTATAGCATTTGATTGCTTTTCTAAAATAGAAACTAAGGTGTCTAGGTACCAGTAATTTTTTGGCTCAGTAATAAGTGCTTCAATTGCAAACTGTTGCGCAGAAATATACTTTTTATCTAAAAGATAAGCTTTTGCTAATTCGTGGTCAATGACAACACTATTCGCATCTAGTCTTTTACATTCTAGTAGTAAGTTAATTGCACGGTCGTAATTCTGTATCCCTTTTTGTTTTAGCGCTTCAAAGAAATTTTCTTGAAACTCATCGGTATATTCTTCTAAAAAAACTTCGGAACTTTCTTCAACCTGTAGCTCTTCTTCCTGGGCGTAGCTCGGTCTTGAAATCAATAAAGACAGCACGCTTATCCCAATAAAAAAGCAACTTCTCATGTTACAACTGAAAAGGTTTATATCTTAATTCTACTCTAATACTGAATAATCACCAATACTGATAGTTTCAAAATTACCATCATATTTTACGTGATTTCCAATCATAGCATTATCCAAATTAGCATTTTTGATACTTGTATGGCTTTGGATTATGCTATTTTTAACGGTTGAGTCTTCAATAACCGTATCTGCCCCTATTGAAACAAAAGGACCAACCGTCGTGTTTTTTAAGACCACATTTTCTCCTATAAAACAAGGCTCAATAATATTAGCATTCTCCTTTTTAACGGAAGCCGCAATCATGTTTTCCTCATCTTTCTCTAAAAAGCCGAGCATTCGCTGGTTGGTTTCTACAGTTACTTTTTTATTACCGCAATCCATCCATTCATCTACTTGACCAGTAACAAATTTTTTGCCATCTGCCATCATGCGCTTAATACCATCATTAATTTGGTATTCTCCTCCGTTAATTACGTTGTTATCTAAAACATACTGTAATTCTTTTTTTAACGCTCCAACATCTTTAAAGTAATAAATACCTATTACCGCTAAATCAGAAACAAACTCTTCCGGTTTTTCAACTAATTCAACAATCTCATTGGCGTCATTTAATTTAACTACTCCAAAAGCTTCTGGTTCATCAACTTGTTTTACCCAAATTACACTATCGGCATCTTTATCTAGATTAAACTCTGCTCGTATTAAAGTATCGGCATATGCAATCACCGCCGGACCGCTTAATGAGGGTTTTGCACTCATAATAGCATGCCCAGTGCCTAATGGTTCATCTTGTCTATAAATAGAAGCTTTTGCTCCTAAGCCTTTAGCTAGGTCCTTTAAACTAGCTACAACATCTTCGCCAAAAAAAGCAGGATCTCCCAGAATAAAAGCAACTTCTTCTATGGGTTCGCCTAAAACTTTCGCAATATCGCTTACCAGACGGTGAACAATAGGTTTACCTGCTACAGGAATTAATGGTTTTGGCACTGTTAAACTATGTGGACGTAATCTTGAGCCTCTACCGGCCATTGGTACTATTATTTTCATGTTATGCAAGTTCTAAGCTTTCAGCTCTAAGTTTTAAGTTCTTTTTATTTGATAAAATTCCTGCGAAAGCAGAAATTATTTTGTTCCTGTGCTTCCAAATCCACCAGTTCCTCTTGCTGTATCTGATAACACATCCACCTCATTCCAATCTGCACGTTCATGTTTAGCGATAACCAATTGCGCAACACGCTCTCCATCTTCAACAGTAAAATCTTCATTGGAAAGGTTTACTAATATCACCCCTATCTCTCCTCGATAATCAGCATCAACAGTACCTGGTGCATTTAAGACAGTTATTCCTTTTTTTGCGGCCAAACCGCTTCTAGGTCTAACCTGGGCCTCAAAACCAACAGGGAGTTCTATAAAAAGACCCGTTTTTACAATGGTCCTTTCTAATGGTTGTAACGTTATGGATTCTGAAATATTGGCTCTTAAGTCCATTCCCGCAGAAGCATTGGTTTCATAATGCGGTAAAGGGTGTTTTGATTTGTTTATGATGTTAATTTGCACGCTTAAAGAATATGGTTTTTAATTTGTCTCCTTCTAGTTTATAAATCAGCCCCAAAAATACTAAAAGCAAGATGCTTCCAACAATTAAGTTTCGGTTAAAAACATAGAAAGAAAGGGCAGAAAATACTATGGATAAACCTCCGTAAAACAAGATTTTACGCATATTATAAGGAATAGGATAATGTTTTCTCCCAAAATAATATGAAAGGCTCATCATTGTTCCGTATGCTACCAAAGTTGCTGTTGCAGAAGCCATATATCCAATTTTAGGAATAAAGATAAAATTGATTAACAAGGTTAAAATAGCGCCTGCAGAAGAAATGTATGCGCCGTATTTAGTCCTGTCTGTTATTTTATACCAAACAGACAAATTGTGATAAATTCCTAAACAAAAACTTGCCAACAGTATTATTGGCACAATTTTAATTGCCTCTCTTAAGGATTCATTTCTAATTAAAATTGGGGAAAGTACATCTATAAAAACAACAACTGATAACAAAATACAGCTTCCTAAAATCACAAAATAGTTAGTGATTTGCGCGTAAGTTTTTTGCGGATTTTCTGTGTTAGAATGGCTAAAGAAAAATGGCTCTACTCCCATTCTAAATGCGGTGCCAAATAGCGTCATAAATAGTGCTAGCTTATAACAAGCGCCGTATTTACCAGCCTCACTATCGGAAACCAACTCTGTCAATAATATTTTATCCACAACTTCATTAATAGTAAAGGCAATACCAGCTATCATAACAGGGGCTGCATACTTGAGCATTTGCTTTAACACTCCAAAATCAAAAGAATAATTTCTTTTTAAATATGTTGGAAGCAGTATTAAAAGGGTAACCGCACTTGCAACAACGTTGGAGATAAATATGTAATTAATTTCATTCCCCTTCTTATAAAAAGCGCTAAATATATTTTCTGCGTCTTCACCAACTAGCTTAGGTAATACTATTAAAAAGAAAATGTTTAGCCCTAAGTTTATTGCTACATTGACTGTCTTTAGTACTGCATACTTCATTGGTTTTTCATTCGCGCGTAGAAGTGCGAACGGAATAATTACCAGCGCATCTAACACTAAAATATAGGAAGTGAATTTGATATATGCTACATTGATATTTGTTACCTCAGCTAACACATTCTTAAAAACTAGTGCTATTAATAAGAATAGAATAGAAGTGCACACTAATGAAATTAATGAGGTAGAAACCACTCTGTTTTTATCATCTGTCTTATGATAAAATCTAAAAAAAGCTGTTTCCATACCATAGGCCAGAAAAACATTGAAAATGGCTATCCAGGCATATATATTAATGTATTCTCCATATCCTGAAGCTTGCTCAAAAACAGAGGTATAGAGTGGAAGCAAGAATACAGAAAGCATTCTAGGGAACACCGTGGCCAAGCCATAAATTGCCGTTTGCTTAAAAAGCTTTTTGAGCGGATTCAATAAAAAGTGCTTTTAAAAGAAACCCCGAAGCTGAACTTCAGGGCTTATGTTGTTATAAAAGTAGTCATAAACAGCCTTTGTTCAAAGGCATAGCGTTTTACTATCTATAAATCAGAGGTTTTTTCTCTTTTACTCCTTCAATTTTAAAATACTTTACTTTATCACCCTCTAAATAACTCACCACACATTGGTCTAAAGAAAGTTCAAAAGGAAATTCATCCTTTAATTTTGGTGGCTGATTCCCAACTTCTTCTCTTGAATCTGAATGCATTACTATATCTGGTTTTTCAGAGCTTCTGTTTATAAAATTTGCTGTAGCAACTTTACCGTCTTCCCTATCTTCTAGTTTTATATCAGCAACTTTACCTCTAAAATAAGCCTGTTGCATCATGTTCTCTTCTGATGGTAAATTTGCGACAGGTAATTCCAATTTTATTCCCGAACCACTTTGCGCTGTTCCACCGGTCCAAGATTGGCAAGTTGCTTGTCCCATTTCAAATGGTGGGTTTTCAACCAGCTTTTTCTGGGAAGAACATCCTGATAAAGAAAATGTTATTACTAAAATGGTGCCTATTAAGATTTTCATATGTTCAATTTTTCAATAATGTAAAGATATGAAACCAAAAGTAGTGCCAAATATGTTCTTAATTATTAATCTGAATCTTTTAAAAACTTTAATTGAGTCAACTCGGTTTTAATTTGTTTTCCTATAAACAAGCTAAAAACAAACAGCAAAACAATGGAAGAAATTAAAATATAAGTATAAAACCCTGCACTTAGATTTGCTTTAAAAAGTGGTAATAATACTATAAAGCCAATGGCATAAAACAATACAATTAATGGGGTTATTACGATATGTACTATCCTCCTTTTGTTGTAATATTTAGTAAGTTCTTGCTTAAACAAGGTATTGTCTTTACTCCTGTTTACTCTTTGAAGCCTATTAATACTTAGAAGTTCAATTACAACTCTAATAATTAAACTTCCTATCATTAGCGATAATCCCAAAATGACTTGGTGGTTGTTATACCCTGCGATATAAAAGAAAAAGCCCCCTAAAACTAGAACTGTAGCAAGCAGCACACCGTTAGTTATTTTTTGCTTGTTCTTAATTTCTTCTATTTTCTTCATTAATGATTTAAATCCGTCTTTTGGGGCTTTTATTTTATCCTGATCGTTCCATTTGGATTGTATTTCTTCAAAACTATTCATTGTTTACACATTTAATAAGTTCATTTTTTATGCGATGTATTCTCGTTCTTATTGCTTCATGTTTTATCCCTATAACTTCAGCAATTTCTTTTTGTGGCAATCCTTCCAATTCCAATAAGATAATTGCCCTATTTGTTTCTGAAAGTTTATTTATACAGTTATATAAACCTTCGTACATAATCTCTTTATCAATTGTTTCATTTTCTTGAGGCACATCAATTACAGATTCCACATCGTAATTTTTTACTTTCTTTTTTAATTTTCTAAGTCTCGTTAAACAGGTGTTCACGGTAATTCTATAAATCCAGGTAGCCATCTTACTCTCATTTCTAAACTCATCAAGACTACTCCAAACTTTTATAAAGACCTCTTGGGTCAGGTCACCTGCTTCGTCATTATTCCCCGCAGTATAGCCTATGCAAATACGCATTACTTTATCATAATTAGAATGATAAATATTTTTAAATGTTTCTTCTTTTTCCTTCATTAGTTTTTTAATGCTGCAACTATCTTTTCTAAAAACCATTCTGGCTTGTCATACATAATAAAATGGGCAGAACCTTCTGCAAATTCTATCTCGTATCCTTTTAGGTTTTTATATTGATTTTCAAACGTTGCCTTAGCCATTTCAAGACCATATGGGTGCGTTGCGCCAAGTACTTTTACAGGAATATCTATTTTAGCAATATCCTCTCTTAAATCCAGTTTTAGCAAATCCGTATACCCATAAACATAGGTTTCTCTATCTGCCTGTAATATCCAATCTGTTAGTTGTTCATGTTTATCTGTTTTTAAAGTCATCCCGGTTGCCATTTGGGAGGCCATTTTTTCAAAAGAAACCTCATTCATCCCTAACAATTGGTTATTCCAAGGACTCTCATAAGCTATGTTTTCGCTGTTGAAATTTGGCATCATCAATGCTCCTGTTGAAGGTAAAGCATCTACCACAATTAATTTAGCATAAGGATGGTTTTCATCTGTAGCCAACCACAATCCTAAAGCGCCTCCTAAACTGTGGCCTATAATAATTGGGTTGTTTAGATTTTGCTGTTCAACATAATCTATAATTGCATCTTTAATTTTAGGAAGCCACGGTTTCTCAATAGCTGCAACATCACCAAAACCTGCAAAGGTAAATACATGGCATTCATTTGTTTTGGAAATTTCAGTAACCAAGTCCTTCCAAACTTCTCCAGTACACGTAAAACCTGGAAATAATAGAATCGGGTTACCTTTGCCTATAACATTTACCTCAAATGCTTTATTTTGAGAATTTACAGAAATACTTAAAAATAGAATCGATAAAATAATTGTTCTTTGAATTGGTATCATTCTTTGAGTTTAAATTGATTTTTCCTTTAGATTCAATTTTCAAAAAATGTTACATGCTAAAACAAAAAAACCTCACATTGCTGTGAGGTTCAATTATTTTATTTCAAAAAATGCTTAGTTATTCAAAGCTTCAGCACCGCCTACTATCTCTAGTATCTCGTTAGTAATAGCAGCTTGACGCGCTTTGTTATACGTTAACTTTAATTGGTCACGTAATTCGGTAGCATTATCCGTTGCTTTATGCATTGCTGTCATACGAGCACCGTGCTCACTAGCAAAAGAATCTCGAATTGCCTTGTACAATTGCGTCTTTAATGATTTTGGAATCAATTGTTCTACAATCTCTGGCTTGGACGGTTCAAAAATGTAATCCGCAGCACCAGAAGCATCTCCTTCTACCGGAACAATTGGTAAAAACTGCTCAGACATTATAATCTGAGTAGCGGCATTTTTGAATTTGTTATACACCAATTCAATCTTATCATACTCTCCTTCAGTAAAACGTTGCATTAAGCTTTCTGCTATTTCTGCAACATTATCAAAAGTCAAATCATCATACACATTACTGTGGTTAGAAAGTATGGCATTACTCTTTCCAAGGGCATCGTTTGCTTTCTTACCAACAGTAATAAAATCTACCTGCTTTCCGGAATAGGTATCTAACAATACAGAACATTGTTTAATAATGTTCGTGTTAAACGCGCCACATAGTCCACGATTAGATGTAATTGCAACTACTAGAACTTTATTTACCGTTCTGTTATCTGCATATTTGCTTCCTGCATCTCCATCTAAACTAGCACTTAAACTTTGTAAAAGTTCTGTTAGCTTATCTGAATATGGGCGCATTGCAGTAATAGCATCTTGAGCTTTCTTCAATTTTGCAGCAGACACCATTTTCATGGCACTAGTAATCTGCATCGTTGAAGAGACGGACGCTATTCTATTTCGTATTTCCTTAAGATTGGCCATAGATCAATTTAAAGAATGATTATGCTCTATATTTACCTGAAAGGTCTTTACAAACCGCCGTTAATGTATCGGTAACCTCATCAGTTAATTTTCCAGCTTTTAATGTATCTAGAACTCCTCTATGCTTCGCATTTAAGAATTCTATAAAATCTCTTTCAAACTCTTTTACTTTATCAACTGGTACATCACGCAACAAGTTTTTAGAACCTGCAAAAATGATAGCTACCTGATCTTCTACAGTAAAAGGGTCATTTTGAGCTTGCTTTAATATCTCTACGTTTCTACGTCCTTTTTCAATTACGTTCAATGTAGCTGCATCCAAATCAGAACCGAACTTAGCAAATGCTTCCAATTCACGGAACTGTGCCTGATCCAGTTTTAATGTACCTGCAACTTTCTTCATTGATTTAATCTGAGCCGAACCACCAACACGAGATACCGAGATACCTACGTTAATCGCTGGACGAACACCTTGGTTAAATAAATCTTGTTCTAAAAAAATCTGACCATCCGTAATAGAAATTACGTTAGTTGGAATATAGGCAGAAACGTCACCTGCTTGTGTTTCAATAATTGGTAATGCTGTTAAAGAACCACCACCTTTTACTACTGGCTTTAATGAATCTGGAAGGTCATTCATGTTCTTCGCAATTTCATCATCAGCAATTACTTTAGCAGAACGCTCCAATAATCTTGAGTGCAAGTAGAAAACGTCACCAGGGTATGCTTCACGTCCTGGAGGTCTTCTTAATAATAAAGATACCTCACGATAAGCTACCGCTTGCTTAGATAAATCATCATAAATAATTAATGCTGGTCTACCTGTATCTCTAAAATACTCTCCAACTGCAGCCCCTGCAAAAGGAGCATATACTTGCATTGGAGCAGGATCAGATGCATTTGCGGCAACAATAGTTGTATATGCTAGTGCACCTTTATCTTCTAATGTTTTAGCAATGGCAGCAACAGTAGACGCTTTTTGTCCTATTGCTACATATATACAATATACCGGCTCACCAGCATCGTAAAATTCTTTTTGGTTTAGAATAGTATCGATACAAACTGTAGTCTTACCAGTCTGACGGTCACCAATTACCAACTCACGCTGACCTCTACCTACAGGAATCATAGCATCAATTGCTTTGATACCGGTTTGCAATGGTTCGTTTACTGGTTGACGATAAATTACACCGGGAGCTTTACGCTCTAATGGCATTTCATAAGTCTTACCAGCAATTGGTCCTTTACCATCTATTGGCGTACCTAAGGTATTAACAACACGACCAACAATTCCTTCACCTACATTGATTGAGGCAATTCGCTGTGTACGTTTAACTGTAGCGCCTTCGGCAATTTCTCTTGATGGGCCTAATAGTACCACACCAACATTGTCTTCTTCTAAGTTCAAAACGATACCTTGCATACCGCCATCGAACTCAACAAGCTCACCATATTGAACATTAGCCAAACCATATACACGTGCAATACCATCTCCTACTTGAAGCACTGTTCCTACTTCGTCTAGAGAAGCCGTAGCTTCAAAACCTGATAATTGCTGCTTTAATATTGCTGAAACCTCAGCTGCTTTTACTCCTGCCATTTTTATAGACTATTTGTAAATTCTCGTTTTAATCCGTTTAGTTTGTTTGCCACACTGGCATCATATTGTAAATCTCCAACTCTTAAAATGAATCCCCCTACAATACTTTCATCAACCTTATTCTCTATTGTAACCTTGTTGCCTGTTAGTTTGGTTACTTGAGCTAAAATCTTTTTTTCTAACGCTGCCGTTAATGGAACGGCTGAAGTTACATATGCAACATCTTCACCTTTCATTTTCTCGAAAAGGATAATGTATTTGTATGCTACTTCTTGAAGCATTTCTATTCTTTTATTAGAAGTTAATGTTTCAAAAAGACCTAAAGTAATTTCATTACTTCCTTTGAATATGGCATTCAAAGAATTCTTTTTAACATCACTCTTTACAACCGGACTAGCCAGTACATTTTGCAATTCTGTATTCTCAGAAATTACAGAAGCAATAGTACGCATGTCCTTTTCAACTTTGTCTGCTGATTTTTTCTCAACAGCAAAGTCTAAAGTTGCTTTTGCATATCGTAAGGCTGCTCTAGCTTCGTTCATTGCTTAGTTCAATTTGATGTCGCCCAACATATCATCAACTAATTTCAGTTGCTTCTTTTTATCAGACAATTCTTCTTTGATTACTTTTTCAGCGATATCTACTGAAAGGTTAGCCACTTGTGCTTTAATATCCGCAACAGCTGCTTTCTTTTCACTTTCTATAGCTGCTTGAGCTTGCTTCATCATTTTATTTCCTTCAACCTGAGCTTGCTCTTTTGCATCGGCAATCATTTTTTCCTTGATTTCACGCGCTTCTTTAAGCATCGTTTCACGTTCTCCGCGAGCTTCTTTTAAAAGTTTCTCACTATCCGCAGTAACATTCTGCATTTCTTTTTTAGCATCCTCGGCAGCTGCAAGTGCATCTTTAATTCCGTCTTCACGATCACTTACCGCTTTTAAAATTGGTTTCCAAGCAAATCTCCACAATAGGAAAAACAACAATAGGAATAAGAGTGTTTGCCAAAAAAACAGTCCCAGTGAAAATTCTTCTAATAACTTTTCCATAATTATCTTATCGTTATATTTTTAAACAAAGCAAGGGCTGTAACCAACCGTTACAGCCATTTGCTTAGATTTTTTGATTATACAGCAAATAACGCTGCGAAACCAATACCTTCAATCAACGCCGCTGCAATTAACATCGCTGTTTGAATCTTTCCATAAGCCTCAGGCTGACGTGCGATGGCCTCCATAGCAGAACCACCGATTCTACCAATACCCATACCTACACCAATAACTACTAAACCTGCACCTACCATTACTGGAATTTCCATATCTATCTAGTTTAAAAATTAAAAATTCAATTTAGTGAGACAATTCTGCCTCATGTTCATGTTCGTGCTCATGTTCTTCAGACGCAAATCCAAAATACAGTGCACTTAACATGGTAAATATATATGCTTGTAGCAATGCTACTAATACTTCAATTAATGATATAGCGAAAGCTAATCCAAATGAAAGTGGACTACCTAACCAACTTTTAAAAATGAACATTAGTCCTATTAAGCTCATTAATACAATGTGCCCAGCTTGCATATTTGCATACAGACGGATTAATAATGAGAATGGCTTAATTATTAAGCCCAATAATTCAATTGGTACTAAGATGATATACAATAATATCTTTCCGTACCACGGTAATGAATCCCCTAGAGGATCAAACTGGTGTTTCCAGTAATCTTTTGTTCCAGTAAAATTGGTAATCAAAAACGTAATTAATGCTAATGAAACTGTAACTGCTATGTTACCAGTTACGTTAACCCCTAGTGGAGTTAATCCGAAAATATTTAAAAACCATATAAAGAAAAACACAGTTAATAAAAACGGCATGTATTTATTATAGCGTTTTTCACCAATATTTGGTCTTGCAATATCGTCTCTTATATATAGTATAATTGGCTCAAAGAAGCGTCCAGCTCCAGTAGGGATGCTTCCATTCTTAGCATATGATTTTGCTAAGCTTGTAAACAGCCACAACATTAATAAACCTGTAATAATAATCATCACTACATTTTTAGTGATTGAAAAATCTATTGGTTTAATATTTGTTGCATGATGTTCTTCATCATAATTAATTGTTCCCTCAGCATCAGTTTTATAAATTTTACTGTGGTATAACTTGTAGTAATTACCATCAACCTCAGCTAAAGTTTCACCATGATGAAATTTAGAAGAGGAAAAAACTTTTAAACCTTCATCCCATAAAATAACTGGCAAAGGAAAACCAATATATTTATGTTCTCCATTTTCATCTGTGTAAGAAAAAAGTGAAAAATCGTGTGAATCTTGAAGGTGATGGGTGATGTATTCCTTAATTTCTGTCTTAAGGTCTTTGCCATGTTCTTCTGTTTTTTCATCAGAGTCACTTGCAAAAGTGAATTGCCCTACAAAGAGTGCTAAAACAAGAAGAAATTTAGTTGTAAAAGTATTTCGCATTTCGCTCAAAATATCGGTCTCTCAAAATCGGTGCAAATGTAAGCCTTTCCTTTAAAAAGAAAAAAGCTTTAGGACGTTTATTTTTAGCGGATTGTAATACGTCGGTTATTTAGATTCCGACCCCGATTTATTAAGCATTTTTGAAGTGAAATAAGTCTCTAAAATCAAAGCAATTGCATAGGGCGCAAAAAAGGTTGCAAATTCTATCTTCTGCATTTCCCCATCACTCTTATAAACTGGATAGAAAAGCAAGAAGAAAACAATAAACTTTAAAAAACTACCTCCCATAAAAAGAAACCCAATAGCATTTTTAAGCTTTTCTTTAAAATGAAAAAGAGTGTAGAAAATTGCAGCTGCCAGGATAAAATTAATGACATAAGCGAGTATTATTCTGTTTTCAAACAGTGGCAATTCTAAAAAGTTTAATAGTAAAAGATGAAGAAGAAATGAAGTACTAAGCGCTACAAAAAGTAATGTAATTACTTTAATTGGAAGTTGATATTGCATTAATATTTAATTCTTTTTAATTGCTGCAAAACTACCCAAATAGAAATTGCCACTCCTAATAGAGTGGCAATTACCGTGAAAATTTTTTTTTCGGTTCCGTAATGCGCATCCAACCAGTTTCCGCCTTTGACAGCTAAAAATATGATTGCGCCCATTTCAAAAGCAATGCCCGAAAGCATAGCAGCGTTCTTTAAATTATTCTTCTTAGGAGACTTTTGCTGGCTCATTAGATTTTGTTGACCCTATCTTATGTGTAGTGCCAGAGTTAGATGTTGGAGTGGAAACACCTTTGCCCATGCTACATGATGCATTAAAGGTAGCGCCTGGCTCTACGGACAGCTTAGATACGTTTACAGTTCCTTCAATCTTAGCAGATGACTTTAAGGATAGTAATTCAGAAACAAAAAGCTCTCCATCAAAATTGCCTTCTATATCAGCATTTACACATTCTACTTTTCCTTTTATCAATCCGTCTTTACCAATTACTACTTTACCAGAGGTTTTTACATTACCATCTAGTTTACCATCTATCCTAAAATCTGCTTGGGATGTAATGTTACCTTTAATTACGGTATTCTTTTCAATTCTGTTTGGCTGTCCGCCAAAGCTCTCCATAGGTTTTTTGTTGTCTGAAAACATTTTGCTCACGGTTTTGGGGTTAAAATTTGTGATTTATACTCGTCTATATTCTTATGTACTTGTATGATTTTATAGTTGGATGATAAAATTACAAAATTCTCATCCTTAATGCGGTAATCCTTATTATTTTTTAATAGTTCCGCATAACCTAGTGCAAAGTCTTTAGACTTAAAGCCATGCACTACTATAAATTGATCTTCCAAAGTATAAATATCTTTGGATACTATATTTTTATATTTTAAATCCTTAATGGATTCTTCTAAACGCTTTTTAAGCTTTAAGGCCGCCTCATTATTATGTATCTTAAATGGGAAAATTACCTTCCAATTTCCTGTTCCTTTTGAACCTGTCTCTGGTGAGAATTCTTTCGCTGCCAATTTTGGCAACTGATCGGCCACCATGCTTTCTGCCTTTTTACCTTCTGGGTTATTAGGATAGGTTAACGCAACATAGTTTAACGCTTCTTTAAAAGGCTCAAATCCTCGTAAGCGACCAATAGCGTTTGCTTTAAGCATTTCAAATTTTGGAACTATTGGATCTCCTGTGAACTTATTAATATATTCTTCTGATGTGGTAATCACATTTAGAAAATCTTGGCCCTGAAACAACTTATACAGCTCTGTATATTTTTTATCCGGACTATCCGTATTATCTGCAAGTACGGCTTGTGGATTTAAAAGGATTTCTGCATAACGAGAATCACCATGATTTTTAATGATATCTTGTTTTACGGTGGTTGCTAATGGACTGCCAGATTCTTCATAAATCTTATACAGATTATATTTAGAAGGAAGTATTAATCTTTCTTCTGGTCTGGATGCTAAAACCGATTCCAGCTTATCCGCTGCTAGCATATTCTCTTTAAACTTTTCTTTATAGATAAGTCCCAATTGGTAATTGGCAAAATTGCGTTCTGTTCGCAGACTATCAATCACTTCAATTTTTGTAGGTATTGCATCTAAATAAAAATCCAAAGAATATTTTTCTTCACTCGTTGGCTCACCTGCTGTATCTGAATCTACTATTAGTTCTCCTGTAGCTTCTGAAGGCAGTGCTTTGACCTTATTACTCCAACGCCAATCATCTTCTAACTGGCGGTCTCCCCAACGCGTCTTAAAATCATTTTTTCCGTACCCTAAACTTGCAACATTATAAAAATAGAATTTGCCTCGATTCTTTTTACCAGCTTTAGTTTCACCAAAAGCTGCAAATCCTTTTGTTGTGCGCTCCTCTTCTTTCTGAGCAGCTTCTTCTGCCTTTCTTTTAAGCTCAGCAATGTAGTTTTCAAAATAAGTGACACGTTCATCTGGCGACATTTCATACAATACAATTACACTATCTGCTTTATATGAAATATCCTCATACTTAATAACATCTTCAAGGTTATCAAACTTCTTCTTTATAGCTCTGTATTTTTTAGTATTCAAGGTTAGATTAGTAAGCACGCTATCGTAATAAGCTCCGGAAGCCTTGTACTCATTCTTGTCAAAATTGTATTCTGCTAGATTCTCATAGTTCCTAGCGTTCAACTTTTTATCAGCCTCCGTGGCTCGTAAAGATTTATTGTAATAAACTAGGGCCAAACTATCTGAACCTAATGCTAAATGGTATTGCGCTATTTCATGAAATATTTTGTCTAGGAAAGGGCGATTCTCTCTATCCTCTTCTAAATCTGTTAGATATTCTATTAATTCCTCTTTACTAGAATCGGTAATTAAAGTATTCTGAATTTTCTTTAGATGTGCATTAATCATATACACTCGGGGTGATTGCCTGTTTAATGCGATTACTTTATCAAAAGCATAGTTGGCACTATCCTTAAAACCTAATTGGTTATAAAGCTGACCTATAATAAATAAGTACCTGCCTTTTTCAGCTTTCTTTTTAGTATACCCTTGAGCAATCTTTAATTTTTGGATTGCAGTATCTGCTGCCCCAATATTTAAATAGGCCTGAGCCATGACAGCATTCGCATCTGCATATTCTTGGTTTTTGAGGACATCATACTTAAAGAGGTTTTTTAAGTTCTTAATAGCCAGTTCGGGGTTATCCAAACGCATGTTTGTTTTTTCCCTCCAAATTCTAGCCTCATTAAACTTATCGCTCTTTTTATATTTTCTTAGTACGTAGTTAAAAGATTCTAGGGCAGGAATGTAACGCTGGTCAAAGTAACGTGCCTTTCCCAATAGCAAAAAAGCTTCATCCGTTTGTGGATTTCGCTCCTCATAATCTATTTCCATACCGTGCTTCTGTATGGCCTTTGTCGCCTTTTCTTCGGCAATGATAAAGTTGGGATTATTGTCTTCGGAATCTAGTTTTATTTCTTCGGTTACTTCTAAACGTTCTACGGGGAGTACTTCCCAAAAATCATCGCGATACGAATTGTTTAATTCCTCTCTACCTTTTTCAAACGCAAGATTACCATTATACAATGTATTGTACTTGGTATTTAATGCATGCCAATTGCGATTTATAAAGGCATCTTTTTTAGTTGAACATGCACTTATTAGCACAACCAACACCACGCCCAAAATGATACGATTAAAATAAAACTTCAATGTGAAAATCTTTCCTAATTAGGATAACTAAAAAAAGCCCCATTTAGTATGGGGCTTATCGATAAAGTGTTGCTATTTTTTTTTACTATCCTCCAAAGAAGGTTTCTAGTTCTTTTAGTGTCTCTGCAGAAGTCTTAATATCTTTTACAATTTCGCCCTTATTTAAAACAACGATTCGTTCACAAACTTCTGTCACATGAATTAAATCGTGACTAGAAACCAAAACAGTAACTTCCTCTTTTTCAGCTAGTTCTTTAATAATTTCTTTTAAACGAATCTGAGTAGTAGGGTCTAAGTTTGCAAAAGGCTCATCCAGGATAACTACCTCTGGGTTGCCAATAAAACTTGCAACAATTCCCGCTTTCTTCTGATTTCCTTTAGATAAATCTCGCAAGTACTTCTTTTGTCCTAAAATTTCTCCATGAAAAAAGTCTGAGAATTGAGATAAAAGCGCATCTACATCTGCCTTATTTCTTCCCCGTAGTTCGCCAATGAAATAGAAGTATTCTTCTGGTGTTAAATAGCCAATTAAAAATGTTTCATCAATAAAAGCAGAAGTAAAGGGTTTCCATGCCTCGCTTTGGTCCACTTGAACTTCATTACTAATTATGTGACCCGTGCTTGGTTGAATCAAATCTAATAACAAGCTAAATAAGGTTGTCTTACCCGCTCCATTATTTCCTACAAGACCAAAACTTTGTCCTCTAGGAATTTCTAATGATTCTATATTTAAAACGGTATTAGCTCCGTATTTTTTTGAAAGATTATTAACTGTAATCATAGTTGGTTATGCTTTTTGTTTATACGCCAAAAGCGTTTTATATTTTTCTTTTTTATAGATTTTTTCAATCATGGCGAACATCTTATTCTTAAAAATAAAGCCAAGAAGTCCAAATATTGCTACAAAAATATAGCCAGCCGTAGGGCTAATTAAAAAGTGTCCTATAGTGTATATGATAATTGGCAATAATAATTTGGGTAGCGTAATTAGAAATGTTTTGGCATTAAAAGCCTGTTTATCTCCAAAAGCCTTTTTGTTTGATGTTAAGTCTATTGGTGTTTTTACATAGGCTCCGCCCCACAAAACCAAATACGAATTAATCCCAACATTATAAACTGCGCCAGCCAATACTGCAGCATAGGCTTCCCAACCAAAATACAAGTAAAATGTTGCTAAAAAAGTAGAAATCACCGTTGCAATAATGACCAAATACCATTTGGAAGTTAGGTATTCTTTATACTGAATATTCTGGCTCATCATTAAAGGATAATAACTACTGTCCCAACTGGGAACGTACTGTCCAAAACTGAATAAGAAACCGCCAGTAACAAAAATCCCTGCAAAAATTTTCATGAAATTATTATCGTAGGCCTCAATAGATTGTGTAAAAAATAGCAATCCATAAAAGATAAAAAAGAAGCCCATGATTACCGCCGTACGTGCGCGTTTGTTTCTTTTGATAAGCTTAATGTCATTCTTTAAAAAAGTGCCTAGGTTTCCAAAACGATTTAGCCAATCTAGATTTTCAGTTTTAGCTTCTGTATGCTTAGTAGCGAGACCACCATCCAAATACATATTCTTTTTAAAGTAATTAAAGGAAGCCCCAAATAGTCCCAATAAAATGGTCCAAGGAATTATAGCGGTCACCGGAATATCATATAGAAAGTCAAATAGTGGTGCGGTGTACGAAGTAATATCGAACCATCCATTATACTGTGAAACTCCTAACAGAACAAAAGCCCCTGCTATCAGATAAAAAACGTTATCCTTATTATTAACTAAAACATTAATGAAGTTGTTACAGTAAATAAGTGCCATAAAGCCTATATGCCAACCTATAACTCCTGAAGCGCTATAACCCTTAGTTAGAAGAATTATACTAAAAGGAATAAAGAAAAAAGCATGCATCCAATTAAAAAAGGAAACCATCGTTTTTCCTAACGAGTAATGCACAACCTGACTTTTCTTAAAAGGCAAGTATAAGAGCGGTTTAATATTGGTGACCGGCATTTTTTGTAGCATATAGCGAAAAACCATATCAAAAGCCACGTAGTAAATAGCAAATTGGTTAACTACCCGAAGTGGGTCTCCCAAGCCTGCCTCTTCAATTATGAAGAAAGCGCCAAATCCTAAACCAAGGAATACGAATATGAAATACAATGCCCCTAAGGCCATTAATATCTTAAACCAAATTTCTGTTTTAAAGGAAGCGGATCTAAAAAAGGATTTCCACTGTAGGTTGATAAAGTGTTTGAACATTGTCGTTGGTTATTTTGTTCGGAAGATTAGTGACTAAAATACATGAATTGTTACAAAAGCATTGCAATTTTAAAAAAATAGCGTTCAAAATAGTATGAATCCGTAGTTTTGCATCCAAAATTAATTTTATGAGTGATTTTCATAAATTAACTGTTTCCGCAGTTGATTCCTTGACACCTAATTCTGTTGCATTAACTTTTGATATTCCAACTGCTTTGAAAGCCACTTTTTCATATGTGGCTGGCCAATATATAACCATAAAACATTCCTTAAATGGTGAAGAATTACGTAGAGCTTATTCTATTTCTTCAGCACCATCTTCCGGAAAACTTACCGTGGGCATAAAAAAAGTAGAAGGCGGAAGTTTTTCTGTTTACGCTAACGAGGAAATTAAAACAGGAGATGTTTTGGAAGTTATGCCTCCTGAAGGTCGTTTTACTTTTGAAGCTAAGCAAACAACGCAAAATGTAGCTGCATTTGCAGCTGGCAGTGGTATTACTCCTATCATGAGTATTGCACAAACTGTTCTAGAAAATAATGACACAAATCGTTTTGTATTGGTTTATGGAAATCAGAACCCTAAAGAAACCATGTATCACGGTGAAATTAAAAAGCTCCAAGATACTTATGGAGAACGTTTTGCGGTGCAATGGGTGTATAGTCGTTCCTCAGAACCGGATTGCCTTTTTGGTCGGATAGAAACCTCAACTGTAAACCTAATTGTTAAAAACAAGTTTAAAGAACTGGCGTTTGATAATTTCTATCTGTGTGGCCCAGAAGCTATGATTAATTTGGTTTCAGATACTTTAAAAGGTAATGATGTTTCTGAAACTAAAATTCACTTTGAGCTTTTTACTGCTTCTGAAGCGGAAGAAACTATAGCTGAGGATTTAGATGGCAAAACCAAAATAGAAGTGTTGGTAGATGATGAGTCCTTCTCTTTTGAAATGGACCAACGCCATATCATTTTAGATGAGGTATTAAAAAAGGATATTGATGCACCTTACTCTTGCCAAGGTGGCGTTTGTAGTAGTTGTATTGCGCGTGTCACCGAAGGGAACGCCAAAATGGTAAAGAATCAAATTTTGACTGATAGTGAAGTTGCTGAAGGTTTAATTTTAACTTGCCAAGCCCATCCGACTACCCCAACTTTAAAGGTAGATTATGATGATGTTTAGCTTAACACTTTGTCCAAAGTCCAACAAGCACGGTCATAACCTATATTAAAGGCTTTTTCTATTCCGCTGCGGTCTAGCATCCCTATCTTTTCTAAAGCTTGTGGTTCTATAACCAAATCACACTGCTCAATTTTTTCTTTGTTAATAGCATACACCATTAACCCTGTTGTCCTTCCTGTTAGTTGTAGGGAGTTATTAAGGTCTCGCTTACCCAGTTTGGACACAATAGACACGTTACTGCCAATTACAAAGTCTACTTTATTCTTTAAAGGTTCGGAGGGAAAATTATTCATGATACCTCCATCTGCGTAAAGTTTATCCTTATAATTTACAGGGCTAAAAACAGGCGGTAGTGCCGCTGATGCCAGTAAAGGTTTTATCAATTCCCCTTTAGAAATAAACTCCTGATTACCTTCCTCTAAATTGGTCGCAACTACGGAAAGCTGTTTTTTTAATGCTTCAAAACTATCTTGTGGGAAATAACGTCTAAAAATAGGCATGTATTTTTCTGTATCTATAAGCCCTGGCTTGGCTATCGTAAAGAAATTATACTTAAAAAGAGGCGTTTCTTTAAAGAACCGTAACATTTCCTCAATAGAATTGCCATTAGCATAAAGGGCGCCTACTAAAGCGCCAACACTGCTGCCAGAAACTAGCTCAGCAGAAAGATTAAACTCCTCCATTGCCTTAATAACACCAATATGCGCCATTCCTCTTACTCCACCGCCAGATAAAACAAGTCCAATTTTTTTATTTTTAATTGATAATTTATTCACTTGTCTCCAATTTTTGTTAAAGTTAACTGCTGTAAAGTAACTTTAACAAATCTCCTCGTAAACTTTTTATCATCTTTACGACAAAACCGTATCGAAGTATTTATCGTAAGTTTACTAATCAAAACTTCTTTAGTTGCTAAAGACTGCTAAACATACTACAGCTATTCTCATTTTTGCAAATTCTGCATCTACGGAATTTGAGCAAAAACCTTTTGTAAAAAGCGCTGCATTATTTGAAGCACTAAATAAAGAGACTTTAGTTAAGGTTAAAAAAACAAAACTTCCTTATTTTCATTTTACGGAAAAAGAACAGTTAGGAACTTCTTTTGGTGAACGTTTTGTAAACGCTATTCAGGAAGTTTACCAAAAAGGGTTTGATACAATTATCACCATTGGGAATGATAGCCCACAACTAAAAGCAGCACATTTGCTTGAGGCATACAAACAGCTTCAACTTGGAAAAACAGTGCTAGGTCCTACTTTTGATGGTGGATTTTATCTAATGGGGCTCCATAAGGCAAACTTTAATGCTTCCTTGTTTAAAAGATTACCTTGGCAGCGTTTTGGCTTATTCAATAGAATATCTCAATTATTTGAAAACAACAATTCTCAGCTATTTAGATTGCCCGTTTTTGAAGATATTGATACCGAAAGAGATGTTGCTATTCTGCTTAACTTTACAAAAACACTTTCTTCGTTTATTTTATTGCTGTTGAATAAAATTAGCAGCTATTTAGATACTATTTTCCCTAAACAAGAAAATATTTTTCATACTAATTTTTCACTGTCCTTTTACAATAAAGGATCTCCTCTTCTTTAGATTTTCTAGCTACTACCATTTTAGTTAGTTAGCTAGTCTTTTTTAATGAATTTTATCGCTACTAAATTCCTTAGTGATATCATTCAACAATATCAATATCTCTTTTAAAACATTTTAAATACAGACAATGGCAAATTCATATTATGACCCAGCAGATTTAAGAAAATTTGGTAAAATCACAGAGTGGAGCGAAGAGCTTGGAACAAAATTCTTTGATTATTATGGTAAGGTTTTCGAAGAAGGCGCACTAAGTGCTAGAGAAAAATCTCTAATAGCCTTAGCTGTGGCACATGTAGTAAAATGTCCCTACTGCATTGATGCGTATACGAAAGATGGATTGCAAAAAGGAATTACTAAAGAAGAAATGATGGAAGCAGTGCATGCGGGAGCAGCAATTGAAAGTGGAGCTACATTGGTGCATGGTGTGCAAATGATGAATAAGTATAACAAACTATCTATGTAGTTAGTCAAATCCATGGTATAAAAAAGATTAAATGGAAAAAAGTATTCTACCAAAGAAAAAACCAATGCAAAAGTCCCTTAAAGCAAGGGATAATGAATTGGCAGTTACAAATAAGCAACTACAGATATTGGATGGCGGTCCTTTTGCAGATGGAGAGCTTCCTTATTTTAAGGATAAAATAGGAGAGATAGGACACTTTCCACTTCGCCCAAAGAAATTAGAAATTCTTCAAATAAATGTTGGGTACATGTGCAATCAGGTTTGTGAACACTGTCATGTAGATGCAGGTCCAGATCGAAAAGAGATAATGACTAGGGAAACCATGCAACTTTGTCTGGAAGTGATAAAAAATACTGGGGCGCATACCTTAGATTTAACGGGTGGAGCTCCAGAAATGAATCCTGATTTTAGATGGTTTGTAGAAGAAGCTGCCAAAGCTGGCATCAAAGATTTTATCGTTCGTTCTAACCTTACCATTATAAGAGCAAACAAAAAGTATTATGATTTACCAGACTTCTTTAAAAAACACAATGTTCATGTAATTTCTTCTATGCCACATTACACTCGCGGCAAAACAGATAAACAACGTGGGGATGGTGTTTTTGATAAGTCTATAAAAGCATTACAAGAACTAAATGAAAGAGGCTATGGAATGCCTGGAAGTTCATTGCGATTAGATTTAGTCTACAACCCATCTGGAGCCTACTTGCCTGGAGACCAAATGGCTATGGAAAAGGACTTTAAAAAAGCGTTGGATGAAGATTTTGGAATTCAATTCCATAATCTATTTGCTATTACCAATTTGCCCATTGCACGCTTCTTAGATTATTTAATTGCCTCGGAAAACTATGAAGACTATATGTATGCTTTGGTGGAGGCTTATAATCCTGCTGCCGTAGCAAATGTAATGTGTACCAATACTATTTCTATTAGTTGGGATGGTTGGTTATATGATTGCGATTTTAATCAGATGCTAGATTTAAAAGTAGCAAGTAAAGTAAAGCACATTAAAGATTATAACGAAGATTTATTAAACGACAGAAATATTATCATTTCCCAACATTGCTATGGTTGTACCGCTGGTGCAGGTAGTAGTTGTCAAGGAACCGTAGCCTGAAAATAATATAAAAACCAATGTCTCCTCGAGCGCAGTCGAGAGGTCATAAAAGAACATTAATTTTAATTAGGTCTCGACTGCGCTCGACCTGACAAAAGTTTTACACAATGAGTTATTTAGAAGCAACAAACGATTTATATAGAGAAGCAGCTTTAACCCCAGATGTTGGTTTATGTTGCACAACAAACCCAATTTGGGAATTACCTGGATTAAAGATTCCAAAAATCATGCAAGAGATGAACTATGGGTGTGGTAGTACTGTTCATGCTCGCGATTTGTCAAACAACCCTAAAATGCTTTATGTAGGCGTTGGTGGCGGAATGGAACTATTGCAATTCTCTTATTTCAATCGCCAAATAGGCGGTGTTGTTGGTGTAGATGTTGTTGACGAGATGTTGGAAGCCAGCAGAAAAAACTTCGCAATAGCCGAAGAAGAAAATGATTGGTTTAAATCAGAATTTGTTGATCTTAAGAAAGGAGATGCATTAAATCTTCCGGTAGAAGATAATAGTATAGATGTTGCGGCTCAGAACTGCTTGTTCAATATTTTTAAAGAGGAAGATTTAAAGCGTGCTATTGAAGAAATGTATCGTGTTTTAAAGCCTCATGGTAAATTGGTGATGAGTGACCCAACTTGTGAGCAAGAAATGAATACTACGCTTAGAAACGATGACCGTTTACGTGCGCTTTGTCTTAGCGGAAGTTTGCCTATAAAACAATATGTAAAGGCTTTAACCGATGTTGGTTTTGGAACTATAGAAATCCGTGCTAGAAAGCCATACCGTATTCTAGCTCCTGGTGCTTACCCAACAGACGAACTCATCTATATTGAATCTATTGAGGTTGCTGCCATTAAAGATCCCATGCCAGAAGATGGCCCATGTGTTTTTACCGGTAAAGCTGCAATCTACTATGGAGATGAAGATTATTTTGATGATAAAAAAGGGCATGTCCTTCTAAAAAATCAACCTTTAGCTGTTTGCGATAAAACTGCTGGAGCTCTGGCAAGTATTGGAAGAGATGATATTTTTATAAGTGAATCTACTTTTCATTATGATGGAGGTGGTTGTTGCTAAAACGCGACCATTATCATTTATTTATTTTCAAAAATTAATCCCTAGATGAAAAGAATTTTCATGCTGGTTGTTCTTCTTTGGACAACAATGAACTACGCTCAAGAAACAACAGGCAAGTTAGAAGGAAAGATTACCTCTATAGAGGGAAGCCCCATAGAACTTGCAACAATAGTGGTAGTAGATACCCAGACCAATTTTAAGTTTGGTGCCATATCACAAGAATCTGGTTATTATTCGGTAACAAACTTACCTCCTGGAAATGCCTACGCCATTACCGTTAGTTTTATTGGGTACCAATCGGTATCAATGGAAAATATCAGTATAAATCTAAGCGAAACTTCGTATCAAGACTTTGTTTTAGAGGAAATGAGCGAAGCTTTAGAGGAGATTGTTGTGGTAGGAGACAAGGAGAAGAATACTAGTATTGAACAGACAATTAATTCAAAGTCAATTCAAAACACACCAACAATTACAAGAAGCATTCAAGATTTAACTCGTAACCTTCCAGAAGCTAATTTAAACTCTTTTGCCGGGGCTAGTAATCGTTTTAATAATTTAAATATTGATGGTGTTGCCAATAATGATGTTATTGGTTTTCAGGAGCCTTCCAGTGGGGCTTCAGGATCTTCAGCGAATGGAAGCCCAGGTAGTTTGGCGAGAACACAACCCATAGGTTTTGGAGCCATTAAACAGCTTTCTATTAAAACAGCTCCATTTGATGTGAGCATTGGTAATTTTTCGGGAGCTAATATTGATGTTGTTACAAAAAATGGAACCAATAAAAGACAAACTGAAGCCTATGCGTTTGGTAACAATCAATTACTCGTTGGTCGTTTTTCTGATGGTATTGAACAAAATGTACAGTCTTTCTCAGATTTTCAATTAGGTTTCTCTACCGGAGGTGCCCTTAAAAAAGATAAGCTCTTCTATTTTGTAAATTTTGAACAAGCAAATTCTAATAATCCTGTTTTAAATGCTCCTGGAAGTAGTAGTTCCAATATTTCCTCAGAAACCATTGACTTAATTGTAAACAAACTCCGAGACGATTATAATTATGACCCAGGAACTTTTACGAATGCTAGCCTAAAAACCAATAGTACCAAGTTATTTCTACGTTTTGACTTTAATATCTCAGACAATACCAAACTTACTTTACGCAACAACTACGTGAATAGTTTTGCTGACAATTTAGAGTGGAACGAGTCAATCTTCAACTTTGGAAATCAAGGGTTTCGCCATAATAGCGTAGCAAATAGTTTTACTGCAGAACTTAACTCAAATTTTAAGAATAACAGCTCCAATGTGCTTAGTATAGGCTATAATATTGGGCGTGAAAATCGTGATTTTGATGGCGAATTGTTTCCACATATACAAATCTCTGATGCATCTAACAGAATCTTTGCAGGAACGTATAGAGAAGCATCTGTGTACAATACGGACTTAAATACCTTGCAAATTTCTGATAAATACACCTTATTTAGAGACAAGCACACGTTTACATTTGGTGGTTTAGCGCAGTATAACGATGTTGATTATGGGTTTTTATCCGCCTGGAACGGTCGCTGGGAATACAGTTCCTTAGATAATTTTTTAAACGATAGTCCTTCCCGTATACGTGGGGTTTACCGTTTGGAAAATAACACATTTGATTTTGTACAGGACAACCCTTCAGCTACTGTAGATATTCTTGTTGCGGGACTTTATGCCCAGGATAGATATAGGTATTCAGATAAACTATCCTTAAGTCTGGGTCTACGATTGGATTCGCAATTTCTACTAAACGAAATTCCGTTAAGTGAAGAAGTAGGTCGTACTCTAGAGTTTAGCCAATTCAGTAATAAAATCAGAACATCACCGCATATTAACCCAAGGTTTGGTTTTGAGTATACATTTGATAACTCTAGGAATATTAAACTACATGGTGGCACTGGTCTTTTTACAGGTAGGTTACCTTATCTGTGGTTTGCTTATGCAGAATATATTTCTGGAACGCAATATTTTAATATCGATACTAGACCAAACGGAGTGCAGACCATTGTGAATGATGTTTCAGAATTAGCAGGAGATTCTCCTATCGCAGAAATTAACCTTGTAGACAATGATTTTGAATTACCACGAGAATGGAAAAGTAATTTAGGACTTAACGTTGCCTTACCAAATAATTACGATTTAACATTTGATGCGTCCTATACTAGAGTTTTAAAAGGAATTTTCTTTCAGTCTATAAACCGGCAAGACAACAAAAGTAATTTTGATGGTGCAGATAATAGGTCTTACTTTTTGGAGACTGGTGACGCTATTAAAATCAATCCAAATTTTACCAATGTTTTTCTGTTGACAAACTCGGAAGCAGGATTCAGATACAATCTAACTTTAGGTCTATCTAAAACTACCCAAAATTACAACGGATACATTGGCTATACCAATGGGAGAAGTAAAGACATTTCGAGTACCGTACGTAGTTCTCCTGCTGCAAATTTTGAATGGAACCAATCTATAACTCCAAACGCACCAAGTTTATCTGCATCTAATTTTGATCTTAGGCATAAAATTGTGAGTTCACAATCCTATACGTTTAACTTGGGTACTAAAAGCCAATTTGAAATTTCTGCTCTGTATAATGGAACTTCTGGGAGTCCTTTCTCTTTTGTTTACCAAGGTGATGCAAATAGAGACGGTTCCTCTAGAAATGACTTGATTTATATTCCAAGAGACGCTTCAGAAATTAATTTAATTGATATTGTAGATGGGAATGGTACAATTACTCAAACAGCTGCTGAGCAATGGGAACGTTTGGATGCATTTATTGAAAGTAATGATTATTTAAGAAACAATCGTGGAAGTATTGCAGAACGTAACGAATCTAAGACCCCTTGGAATCATCGCTTAGATGCTAAACTAGGTTATAATATTAAACTAGCAGGTGCAAAAAGACTTCGCTTTTCAATGGATGTTTTTAATGCATTTAACTTAATCAACAAAAATTGGGGGAGATTGGTTTTTGTACCTAATGTGGTAAACTCCAATTTTAGTTTACTCCGCTTTAGGGGAATTGAAAATAATCAACCCTTATTTCAATATACCAATACCGATGATACGCCTTGGGTAGTAGACAACCAAAACTCTCGATGGCGAATGCAGTTTGGGGTAAGTTTTGGATTTTAAACCCTAGCCCTAGCTGTTAACTATTGCGACTATTTTTTGAGCTACCTTTTTTGCCGAAATAGTCTCCATAACTTTTTCATACCCTTGTGGAACCTTATTTCCATAAATTGATGTAGGGATCAAAGGATAATTTTCTATATCTGATGTTATCCCATTTTTTTCAGGTTGGCCAAAAGGGGCAAAACCAGCATAAGGGTGTGTAACACCCCAAAGTGTGATTACAGGAATGCCAAAATTGGCAGCCAAATGACCATTCCCACTATCCATTGAAAGCATAAGGTCTAGATTGGAGATTACGTTAAGTTCCTCAGAAAATGACAACTTACCCGCCATAGAAACTACCTTATACTTAAACTGGTTTTCAATAGCGCTTAGTATTTCAATATCTTTTGCCCCACCCCCAAACAATAGTATTTTATAGTTTTCAACTTTTGAAAGCTCCGTAATTACTTTCTCCATTAAGTGTAAGGGGTACATTTTACCTTCATGAGCGGCAAAGGGTGCAATACCAATCCATCTTTGGTTTTTTAAGCCTGTAATCTCAATAATCTTCTCATTAAGTTGATCTCTTTCTAAAAGCTTTGTCTTCTTTAAATCAATAGGATATCCTAGTTTTTCAAAAACATCTGCGTAACGTTGCTGTGTTGTTTTTAATTGCTTAAAATCTTTATTTGAGGCTCTCGTAAGTGCAGCTTTTTCTTTTCGCCCCTTATCAATTTGAACAAAAGGAATATTCCCATGGCTAAAAAAGAATTTTAAAATATTACTTCTTAGCACATTATGCACATCCGCTACAGAAGTAATTCCCAATTCCTTTAAATCTTTATATAATCTAAAAAGACCCAAAAGTCCTTTGTGTTTTCCTTTTACATCAGCCTCAACTATTCTGAGGTTTGGAAATGAGCTAAAAATAGGAGCAAAATGCGTTTTGGTAAGTAATGTTATTTTTAAAGCAGGGTTGGATTCAACTAAAAAAGACAAAACTGGAAGAAGCATGGCGACATCACCCATTGCGGATAGGCGAATTACTAAAACATGTGCTTCTTTATCATTTCTGACCACGAAGGACAGGGTTTAGCTCATCATCATTATACATCTTCATTTGTTTGTAGACTTTCATGTATTTTTTACCAGCTTCAATATCTCCTAATAACTGATCAATGGCAGTAGACAAATCCTTTCTCTGCTCTAATAACACCTGAAGCTTTGTTTTGCACTTTTCAAGATGCTCGTCAGATGCATCTGTTCGGTTTACCTCTTCTTGCATGTGATAAATTTTCAATGCTAAAATGGACAACCTATCAATAGCCCAAGCCGGGCTTTCGGTATTAATAGTTGCGCTATTTTGAATTTGAACCGATTCGTATTTTTTAAAAAAATAGCTGTCTATATACTCCACCAAATCCGTTCTATCTTGATTACTGGCATCAATCTTTCGTTTAAGAACAAGTGCTGCAGATGGTTCTATATTAGGGTCTCTAATAATATCTTCATAATGCCATTGTACCGTGTCTATCCAATTCTTACGATATAATAAATGCTCAATTTTATCTTTATCATATGGATTTGAAAAGGGTTGGCTTACATCATCAAGTATATGGTACTTATTAATACTCTCTTCGAATATTTTAAAAGCTGAGCTGCTAAACATGATAGAAATTTTAGCAAATATACCCTATCTCTTTATTTTTTTACTAAATCAATAATAAGTAAAATGAACGGAAACAAAACACATATCACAAGGACTAATTCTTTTAAACGTTTCTTTTTAAGTGTTTCCAAAAAATTAGTCGCAAATACTGAAGCTGGAAAAAATGAATAAAGCAAAACCATATAATTATTGGTCTTGGTATTTTGAATACTAAAAACAAAGACGGCAACTAAAAAATAAACGAGTAACAATCGCAAATGCACAATACGCGCAACGCCTTGATATCCTTGCTTTATAAAAACGATTAAGATTAGGCCTAAAACTATAAGGATATAAATAAAGGGTTTTAGGTTAAAATTATTGATGAAACTTTCTAAAAACCCTGCTTTAAACTCTACAATATAGTGGTCCCCTAGAAAGGCAATGTTTTTGGTTAAGGTTAAAAACGTTACTAGCAATAAAACAAAAAAGATAATTGCCACTATTGGAACAAGCCAGTTTTTAAAATCCTTAGTACCGTAAACGTATACCGCTAAAAAAACTATGGTTAAAAACAATAAAACCCAGGGGTCAAAAATACTGGCAACGCATATCCAAAGTGTAGCATCAAAAATTTTACTTTTTACTTGCTTCAAGTTTTTTAAAGGGAGTAAGCGATTAAGCGAAAGCATTAAAAACAAATTGCAAAAAACTACTTCTTTAAAGTGTATTATCTGTGGAATAGCCATGCAAAGCAACACAAAAAATAACATTGCAAAGGAAGTTGTATTGGTAGTTTTGCTTTTTCTAACAATCTCTTGAACACCTATTACCTGCAGTAAAGTTGCAATTAAGACCAAAGCAAATAGTACAACATCTAAGGAGGGGTTTTTAAAGGCAAAAAAGTTGATTGTGTAAAATACAAGCAGGAAAATCAATAAAACTAAATAGTTGATTGGTTTAGTTTTGCTAAAAAAACTTGATATCATGTTTCGTTTTACTATTTTTGCCTAGTAAATATAGCTAAGATGAGCGCATTTTTTTATTGGATTGAAGACTTATTTGTAAACGTACTTTTTGCTCCTTTTGATTTTTTCCGTTTTATGGAAAGTTGGTGGAGTTCAAATACCCTTAACTGGTTGTTTATGATTACAGGTTTTGTTGCTATGGTTTACTGGATGGGTCAATTAAAAACCTTCAGTGATAATGGTGAAGAAGATAAAAGTATTTCTTCGCATTCTTACTTATAAATCGAAACCAATATCTTTTCGATAATACATTCCTTCAAAGTCAATCTCTTTAATATTTTTGTAGGACGTTTGTAAAGCGTCTTTATAGCTGCTGCCATAAGAAGTTACTGCCAATACTCTACCTCCATTGGTTTGTACTTTACCATTATGGGATTTGGTTCCCGCATGATAAACTAGTGATTCATTAATTTTTTCTAAACCACTAATTTCTTTTCCTTTTTCATAAGCTTCTGGGTACCCTCCTGAAACTGCCATTAATGTAACTGCAGCTCGTTCATCAATTTGAAGTGCTATTGTATCTAATTTTTGATTCGCGGTTGCATCTAGCACCTCAACAAAGTCATTTTTAATCCTTGGGATTACAACTTCGGTCTCTGGATCTCCCATTCTTACATTGTACTCAATGACTTTTGGGTCATTGCCAACTTTTATCAATCCAATAAAAATGAATCCTTTGTAAGGATATTTATCTTTTCTTAATCCTTCTACAGTAGGTATTACTATTCGTTCTTCAATTTTTTGAATAAATGTTTCATCTACAAATGGAACTGGAGAAATAGCTCCCATGCCTCCAGTATTAAGACCTGTATCCCCTTCTCCTATGCGCTTGTAATCTTTCGCCATTGGTAATACTTTGTAGTTTTTACCATCAGTAAGTACAAAGCAACTTAATTCTATTCCGTCTAAAAACTCTTCAATAACCACAGTTGCACTGGCACTGCCAAATTTGGCATCTAATAGCATTGATTTAAGCTCACTTTTTGCTTCTTTAAGGTTATTAAGTATCAAAACCCCTTTCCCGGCAGCTAGACCATCTGCTTTAAGCACATAAGGTGGCTTTAGGCTTTCTAAAAAGGAATATCCTTCTTCCAGATTTATTGAAGTGAAACTTTGATAAGCTGCCGTTGGAATATTATGGCGCATCATAAACTCCTTGGCAAATTCCTTTGAGCCCTCTAAAGTTGCGGCCAATTTTTCTGGTCCTATTACGGCTACTTCTTTTAACTGAGCATCATTTAAAAAGAAATCATGAATCCCATTTACCAAAGGATCCTCAGGTCCAACAAGAACCAAATTAATTTCTTCTTTTAAAACTAATGCTTTGATAGCTTCAAAATCGTTTATCGCTATTTCTACATTCTCGGCTAGCTCATTTGTTCCCGCATTACCTGGAGCAACAAAAAGTTTAGTGAGTTTATTACTTTGAGCAATTTTCCAAGCAAGAGTATGTTCTCTACCTCCAGAACCAAGAATAAGAATATTCATTTGTCAAATTTTTGGCTAAAATACTACTTGAAAAAAGTCTAACTAAGAATTGTTAGAAAAATCTCTGTGTTCTTTTTTTTGAAGTTCTTCTGGAGATAGGGATTTAAAATATTCAAATACTATTTTTAACCCTTCCGACCGATGTACTTTAGGCTCCCAGCCTAATACTTCCTTTGCTCTAGAAATATCTGGTTGACGCTGTAGAGGATCGTCTTGAGGTAGCGGTTTGTAGATTACTTTTTGATCCGTCCCAGTAAGGTTAATAATTTCCTCAGCAAACTCTTTTATCGTTGTTTCATCCGGATTCCCAATATTTACAGGTTCTACATAATCACTCATTAATAAGCGATATATTCCTTCGACCTGATCATCTATGTAGGTAAATGATCTAGTTTGGGAACCATCTCCAAAAACAGTTAAGTCTTCCCCCCGTAATGCCTGACCCATAAATGCAGGAACCACTCGGCCATCATTTAATCGCATACGAGAACCGTACGTATTAAAAATTCTAACGATTCGAGTATCTAATCCATGATGTCTATGATACGCCATAGTAATAGATTCCATAAAGCGTTTGGCTTCATCATAGACTCCTCTTGGGCCTATTGGGCTTACATTCCCAAAATAGTCCTCATTTTGTGGATGTACTAATGGATCTCCATAAACTTCTGAGGTTGATGCTACTAATATTCGAGCACCCTTTTGCTTCGCTAAGCCAAGCAGGTTTAGCGTTCCTAAAGAACCCACTTTTAGTGTCTCAATGGGAATCTTTAAATAGTCTATAGGGCTTGCGGGTGATGCAAAATGTAGGATATAATCTAGGTCGCCTTCTAAATGAACAAATGTGGACACATCATGATGATGGAACTCAAAATTCTCTAAAGGAAATAAGTGTGCTATATTTTTTAAATCTCCAGTAATGAGATTATCCATTCCAATTACATGATGCCCTTCTGCAATAAATCTATCGCAAAGATGAGAACCTAGAAAACCTGCCGCTCCTGTGATTAGGGTTTTTTTCATTTAGTATGATTAGTACGCTTTTTCTTCTCCAGCCATACCATTAAGTATGGTCTGAAAAATTATTTTTAAATCTAATAGAAAAGACCAGTTTTCTACATAAAATATATCAAATTTAATCCTATTCTGAATATCACTGTCTTGCTCTATTTCTCCACGATAACCTCTTACTTGTGCCAGGCCCGTAATTCCAGGTTTTACAAAGTGACGCAGCATATATTTATCTACCTTATTAGCATATTCATCGGTATGCTTTAGCATATGTGGCCTAGGACCTACGACTGACATATTCCCAAAAAGAACATTATAAAACTGAGGTAGCTCATCAATACTAGTTCGTCTAATAAATTTCCCGATTTTAGTAACTCTCATATCATTTTTACTTGCCTGAACATTATCTGCATCTTTATTTACGGCCATAGATCTAAACTTAAAGCATTGAAACTCCCTATTGTCAAAACCTGTTCTCTTCTGAATAAAAAAGATTGGCCCTCTAGATTCTAATCGGATTAATAATGCTAACAAGGGCGCAAACCAAATTAAAATTCCAAAAAAAACGAATAGTGAAAATAAAACATCAAAAGCTCTTTTAATAAATGCATTTATAGGATTATGAACTGGTATATCTCGTAAAGAAAGTATGGGTAGGTAATCATAATATTCAAACTTTAATTTTTTGGAAAATATATTCTTATTATCAGGTAGAAATTTTAGTGTTTTAAGATTATTGTCAGCAAAGTTAATAAAAGCACTAATTTGAGTATTCGTAAGTTCAGATATGGAACAATAGATTTCATCTACATTATTCTTTACTATAAACCGGAAACAATCCATTATGTTAAATTCGTCTGTTTTAGCAGAAAATTGTCTTTTAAAATCATATCCATATTCAGTTCTTTCATTGAAAACATTGATGAGCTGTTGAGTTTTTTTATTATCTCCAATCACCACCACATTTCTAATATTACCCTTAATCTTTTCTCTATATTTCATTAAGAGGTAATAGCTAACAAATTTTAAAATAAATACAGATATAAAAACAAAAGCAACGTATTTGGCAAGAGCCAATCTACTCATGTTAGGCTGCTTAAAAAAGCCTATAAAAGCGTAGACAACTAAACCATAGAAAAAAAACTGCCTGAAAAGTAGTTTTAAAATGTGAGTAACCTTTGTATAGCGATAGATGACATAAAAATCTAGAGTAAAAGCAATAAATATCCAAGCTGAGGAGATATATGCATGAAATAAATAGGGATTTAGAAAATTTATAGGCAAATAGTATGCAAATAAGTTTATCACCAAAAGGTCAATACTCATTGAGATTGGGTTGATTAAACCAGAATATCTGCCTTGTTTAAAAAACATTATTGTTTGTTTAATTTTCTTTTTGTGTCATCTACAAAGAGAAAGAAAAAATAAAAATAACAAAAGAACAATATTCCATTAAATCTTCGGAAATATGATTCTGTTAACAATGATAAGCAAATAAGTATGAAAAAAAGAAGTTTATTGGTATCTGCTCTTGCATGAAACAAAAGCAATAATAACAGCAATATTAGACATAACAGGCCGAGCATTCCTGATTCCAAAGCAGTTTGCAAATATTGATTGTGTGAATTTAATTTTAAAAAATATGCGCGTCTAAAATTTTCTTTTAAAAATTTATTCTGCAACTCTAATTGAGTGTCGTATGGCCCATAACCTAAGACTGGCTTTTTTGAAATTAGCTCCATTGAATTTTGCCAAATCTTTAACCTAAATGAAAGTCCGGAATAAGAACTAATATTACTATTTGAGTAAAATAATCTGTTTTTTAAAGTAGGGTTATTAACTACTAGCAATACTATGCCTAGTAAAACTACTGAGCTTATATATCTAATTTTAATATTCTTCTTCAAAATTGGAATAAGTCGGACTATCAATATTATTGTTAGAATAATCCAAGCTGTTCTAGAGGCAACTAAAATAATAGCGAGAGAAAGTAAAAACATTCCAATGATAATTGATCTCTTATACTTTTTATAAATACCTAGTATTTCAAATCCAAATATTAGAGCTAAACAATAAAAAGCACCATAATAAATTGGTTGAATACCTAATGGATTGGTAAATTCATTGTAAGTAAAATAAATAATATTAGAAGTAACTATAGTATTCTTTATAGCGATTAATGTCAAAATCACTACACTAAGATTAGCGGCTAAGAAGTAGGTGCATTGACATTTATGAATAAAACTTTGTTCGGTAAAATAGTCTTTAGCTACAAGAAAGACAAAAGGAAAAATAAAAAATGGCACAAATTTTTCTACTTTAATAAATTCTTTAAGATTATAGGTGTTTAGTGCAGCACTAATTATATGTATGAAAAAGAAAGTGAAAAACAACAAGATTACTAGTATCATTTTTTTAGAAACGCCTCTTATTGAATCTAGGTTTATTATAGTACTAATAACTAAAAACACAAAACAAACCGATAATACTGCGTTTCCAAAAAACTGCCCAAAAACAAAGAGCAATATGCAATTTTTTAGAATATTATACCTGTTTTTTTTTGAGGCAATCTTGAATGAATTGTTCATAATCATCATTAATTTTTGGCCAAGAATAACGTGTTATGATTTTTTTTGAATTCGCTGCTACTTTATTTTCAAAGTCCTTTTTGTTCATGCCTAATAATTGCATTACATCAGTCGAATTTTTAAAAAAGAAGGCGTCATCGTTTAAAATACTTTTATTAAAAATGTTATCATGAGCAACTATAAATGAATTCGATGCCATCGCTTCTAATAAAGAAGGGTTGGTTCCGCCAACAGAATGTCCATGAAAATAAATATTAGCAAAATACCGGAGATTATTTAAATGATTTTGGTTATAAATACCTCCTAAGAACTGAATATTTTTATTTGGGGAATATTTATTTTTCAAATATTCCCCAAATTTTGTTTTATGTTTTCCTATTACCAGAAACTTTTGCTTACTTTGTGACATGGCGACCCCGTCCAAAATAACTTCAATATTATTTTCAGGTTCTAGTCTGGCAATTAACATATTATAAGCTGATATTTCTACTTGGTAGTCCAATAAAATCTCACTAGTAGGGTTTTCAAAAAGATTGGCACCATAAGGTATGAACTCAGAAATTATATTGTACTTTTCTTTAAGATATTCCTTTATACCTATTGAATCTGAAATGAGGAAGTCGCTGCTTTTTACTGCAAGTCTCTCGGCAATTTTTAAAAAATTTCTTACAGGTTTAGAATATTTTGACCTTTTCCACTCAAGACCATCCATATTTGTAATGATGGTTGAATTCTTTGGTAATAGGCTCCCCCAAACTGAACTACTTGTATAGCCTAATTGCAAAAGGACATCAAACTTTCTTTTTCTACTATCCAAAATACAATTGAAATCGTAAATAAATTGCCCAGCAGTACCTATTTTATCTTCCGGATCCTTTTTATGAATTATATTGACTCCTTTCCAAACAGTGTTTTGATATGGATGTAAATGTGAATTATAAACAAAGACTTCATGACCATTATCAGATAATTGTTTAGATAGATATTCGGCAAACTGTTCAAAACCTCCATGATTGTTGGGAATACCACGAGTACCGAGAATTGCAATTTTCATAACGGAGTTGAAATTTTATAGGGTTCTCTTGTTTTCTTAAAGAATACAATATTAATTAATCTTCACTCAAAAGGATTATTTTTGAAAAGTCTTTTTTGAAACCTTATGAAAAATAGAATTGTCGGTTTAGATTATTTAAGAGGCCTAATGGCTTTTGCAATAATGATTTATCATTATTTCTCATGGATATACGGAAGTTTTGATGCGTCAAGTTTTTGGGGAAGGATAGGCATTTATGGAGTTGCAATTTTTTACATTTTAAGTGGGTTAACGCTTTATTTGGTTTATGAAAATAACTTTTTCAAAAAAGGAATTTGGTATTATATAAAAAGAAGGGTTTTAAGGATCCACCCTTTATTAATTTTGACTACCATTTTAACTATAATTCTACTGCGAAACCCTAATCTTTTTGTTACTAATACTAGAGCAATTAATAGTCTCTTTTTAAACTTAACTGGACTATTTGGGTTTGTAGATCCTAGAAGGTATATTGCTACTGGAGCATGGTCAATTGGTAATGAATTATTCTTTTATTCTATTTTTCCTTTAGTGATTTTTCTAAGGAATATAGACAAAAGGTTGCTTTATGCTTGTTTTTGTTTGACATTATTCATTGGTATTTATTTCGCATTTTATATTATTGATGTTGAACAAGTACTTTCAAAAAATTGGGAGTTTTATATTAACCCTTTTAATCAATTATTCCTTTTCATTGGAGGAATTCTTATCGCAGATATATTTCGTAATAAACCAATGAATAATTTCATTTATGGTTTAGGCGCAATTGTTGTGTTACTGTTATTTATTTTCTTTCCTATTAGTGGTGATAGGGTTGTGATAACAGCTGGTATGTATAGGTTGGTGTTTTCTCTTTTGAGTTTTATATTAGTCATTTCAGCTTTTAAACTTGAATTTAACTTAGGTAACTTTTTTAGTCCTTTGCTCAATCATTTAGGAAATATTTCTTATACTATATATTTAGTACATCCGATTATCTATTATACCTTGAAGAAGTATGAATTGCTTTTTGAAAACGAATTGGCATCCTTATTTCTTTGTTTGGTAGCTACTATGATTTTAAGCTCTTTGGTGTATAGGTTTTATGAAAGGCCCTTTATTAAGTCTTTTCGTTAACTCTTGTATGGTTTTAAGATTATAGGCTATATCTAACTTTAATCTCTATTGTCTAACAGCAAGAAGGGTAAAGCTTAAAACTATTCGATTTTAAATGTAAGCTGTTTTTTTTGCAGTAACTGTCTTATAAACAAATGGACTATTATAGTAAGCAACAAAAATAAAATATTGTTAATTAAAGTTCCAAATAAGCCCGTGCTTACCGACCCAGAAACACCTATTGAAAAAAATAAAATAAACAATACGCTAAGACTATAGGCTCTTTTTTTGGGGAAAAAAATTTGATAAATAGAATTGAACAAGAATCCATAAAATAATGGTGTAAAGAAAAAAGCAATCTTCCCAAAATTCAAATAACTTAGTCCTATAAATGTTGTTGTTATACTACCGCCTTCAAATTCCCAATCCATTAAGTTTTTTAAATAAGTGCCAAAATTCGGGTTGCTCCCCGGCAAAAATAATTTCATATCAACTAAATAACTATATCCATATAGAAAATCATGTTGATTTGGAAAAAAATCATAAATCCTTTGCAAATTTTGGATATTCACAAAAGGTCTCCAGCTAAGTCTTAACAAGCTAAGTTTGAAAAAACTTACATCTGACCCACTAAGGTTTGATCGAAAAGCTTCAACTGTTGCTAGTATTATAAATAGTAGTATCCCTATTTTAAATAATTTTGTCAAAGTAATTTTCTTAGAAGATTTGATGAGAAAAATTATGTATGATGCAACAATAAGTTTAAGGAGTGGCGCCCTACTACCATAAGATATTAAGGCGAATGCAGTAATCAAAAATAGCAGTGTTTTAATAATTAAGCTTTTTTTTGTGTTTAGTAAAACAATCGAATATCCATATAACAGAAAAGCAACAAAAATAAGATTGGATAAGCCAGCTCCTGATTTTCGGGTAATCCTTTCATTTTCCAAATCTTCTGCAAATAATATTATGCCATCTGTTTTGAAAGTAAAAATTATAAAAGTTAAAACGCCTAAAATAAATACTATTAATCCTGCTATCTGAAAAGTGTTAGAGGGAGCGTTATTTAGAGAAATTTGATTAATTCTAACATATTTGATGCCCATCCTAGAAAAGATACTTCTTGAAATAAATGCTCCTACAAATGTTAACACATATGATACTACTATGAATAACTTTAAATCACTAGAAATTTCTATGTTTGGATACAGTAAATCGCAGTAAGAAAGTGCTATAAAGCAAAAAATGGTTTGGTATATATAAAAAAAAACAAACGGATTTAATAAGTTTTTTAAATCGAAAAAGATGTGTACTAGTGTTAACATAACAATAGCGATTAGAAATATTTCCCAATTCATTCTTTGCTTATTATAAAGTCCATAATTCTTTTTGAAGCGAGTCCATCTAATCTGTAAAAGTAATTTTCAATAAAGTTATTGTAATTCGTAAGCTTAGAATAGATTTTACCTTTATCTCCGATAAGTTTTTTTAATTTTTCTGATGTGCTAATCTTGTGACAACAATTGTATATTTCATAATCCATTGTAATATTAAAATTCTTAATTGAAATTTGGATTAGTGGTTTAAAAAAAGCTATGGCTTCATTCCCTACCGTAGAGGTACTCGTTATCACAACATCTGTTTCATAAATTAGGTTCTGAGTATTCTCATTCTTTAAAATTATTGCTTTTGTATTACCAAAATGTTTTTCTACTAAATCCCTATTATCAAAAGAACTAGGATGAAGTTTAATCGTCAATTGAAAAGTTTTATGAATATCTGAATCTAAAATAGTACGCAAAAATATATTTACGTTCTCATCACCAATGGGGTTTACTATTATAAGTATATTTTTAACTTCGTCATGGTGTGGTTCTTTGTTAATCGTAAAGTTTTGTAGAAAGTCCATTTTAGGGGTACCTAAAACCTTAAGTTTTTCTAAAGGTGTATCTCTTTCTAAGAACCAGTTGCTAGACAATTCACCCCAAGCTAACATATAATCACTACTAACAGGAAGATACCCATATTCCAATACTGTTGAGCCATGCTGAATAACAAAGGTTCTTATATTATTTGTTCTTGCCTGCAGTACGATTGCTCTTGATATTTTGTGAACATCCGTATTCAATATTATGTTTTTAGTATGATTCTCTTTTTTTAATAATCCTTTTACAGTGCATAAAACAAATAGAGTGTCTAAGAGGTTGAGTGATAATAGAGTTGGACTAATCTTAAACTCATTTGCTAAAGCGATAATTGTTTTTCTACTATTTATTAGGACTTTGAGATATTTTGGAAGTGCTGCCAAATAACTGAGTACGCTTAGATATTTATAAATGAATTTAGAGTAATCAGAAAGTAGTCTTTTGTCAGTTATTATTTCTTTGAAAGGAACATCAAATTGATTCTGAACTGACCTCATATTTGAAATCATACTGGCGTTAAAAATATCATTTATAAAAAGATATTTGGTCTTAGCAATATTTTGTTCTTTAATGAAGAAAAAAAAGATATACTTAACGTAATTTTCTAAGCTTAACTTTTTAATTAGGCCCAGTAAAGAATTATCCATTCTTCTTTGACTTAATTCAAAAACATATACTTGAGATAAGGAGAGTATATTTATATTATCATATACTACACAATATGAATTAAAAGTATCAACAAGTGTTTTATTTAAGTTCATTGGAAGTTTTAAATAGTATATCTATTTTATACTTTCGTAAACATATAATATAAATAATTACAAACTCAATTAAATAACTAATAGTTGTAGTCAAAGCTGCTGCTTTGTAACCATATAAAGGAATCAATATAAAGTTTAAAATTAAGTTTATGCATGCAGCCACTATTGCCGGCAATGTCATTAAAATTGTGTTTTTATAAAAAAAAGGAATATTAGACAAAACTGTATATAGAAAATAAAAGAACATCCCTAAAACAATTGTAGGCACTATATCCAAAATTAGAAGATAAGAAGAGTTTGACATTAAAGAAACTAGGAACTCTCTACTAATTATAATTACAATGCCAACAAAAATTACTACAACAATATAATATTTGGTTGCCTTTGAAATGGCAAAAATATTTTTTGCTTTTAAATTCTCTAATATAAATTTTTGCCACATTTTATTAGTTGCCATAAAAAAAGCCATAAAAATTGAGCTTACAGTATATGCAACAGTATAATTTGCTACTTCAATTTCTGAATAATAATAATTAATAATAAATCTATCTGAAAAGCTTAAAGCTAGCACAGAAATCATTGCTGGTATAAAAGGCGTGCTAAATTTAATGGATGATTTAAAATAGTCAAGACTTTTTTTGAATCGAATTCTTGTGTTAAAATCATTTTTTGAAAGTAGAATTGTCATTAATAACATTAAGCACCCTTGTATAATCATAAAAGAATATAAATCTCCAGAAAAATATTGGATTACTATAGCGGTTAAAATATAAGGCGCAGTATTTCTTAAAGTAAAAATTATATTATATTTCTTATAAGCGCCTTTAATTTGAAAATAGGATAGATGTAACTCTATTATTGCAAAAAGAAATGCAGAAAACAGAATATAATAATCACTTTTACTATCAATAATATAAATTTCACAATAATCTTTAAGTAAAAAAAGAGCTGTGATTAAAGGTGATAAAATGAGGCAGAATAACTTAATGGTCTGTATTAATTCTCTTGTCTTTTCCTTATTATGAATGTAAAAATACTTAACATAGCTTCGTTGAGAAAAATCAATAAAAACCGAAAGTAATGGCACAGATACCCAAAAAAGAGATATTTTGCCAAAGTCTTGTTTGCTTAACACATTCGTAAAAAAACCTAAAAATAAAAATACTATACCTTTAGATAAACCTTCGCCCAGTATATAATAAAAATATCCATTCTTAATGCGTGTAAGGTTTTTAAGCTCCAGTTTGCTCGTAAGGTTCTTTAAATATTCCAATATGTTTTTTTAGTTTACCATCATCCCAATTCCACCAGGCCATTTCAGTGATTTCTTCTATAGTTTGTTTTGAAAATCTAAAGCCTTTTGATTTTGCCGGTATTCCATAGACGATTTCAAAATCATCAACATCTTTTGTAACAATAGAGCCAGCACCTATAACCGCTCCGTTTCCTACTTTAACCCCAGGCATAATAATAACGTTTGCTCCTATCCATACATCATTACCCAAGGTCGTTTTAATTATAAAGCGTTCGTCTTTCTTCACAAAATTATAATGACTTATATATGGAAAAGCATGTGTTGTTAATCGTTTATAATCATGACTAGTTGCTCCAATAGTAGAATTCCAAGAAATAGAACAAAAATTTCCAATTTCCGCGTTAATAACCGTTGTGTTTCTTCCTAAAGAAGAATAGTTGCCAATTACTGAATTACTGACAAAGCAATAGCGAGAAATATTAATATTACTGCCTAAAACAGTGTTTTTAACTTCTGCACCGAATCTAATTGCATTATTCTTCTTGAATAATTTTCTATAATTTCTTAGAAAAAATGAGACCATTATGTACACTAATTTGGCAATGATTGAAGAAAATTCTTCATAATCGAAAAATGATTATCAATATAATCGCCCACTGCCTTAAAAGATTCAAAATCTGTATTTTTATAAGCGATAATTTGTGAGTCAATTCTAGAAATAAGCTCTTTGTCTTCTATATTAAAAACAGGTAGGTTCATTGTTTCTACCATTCCCTTTCCTCGACCATCCTCATTTATCAGAATTGAAGGTAACCTTTTACTTAAAAAATATAAATGTGCATGTACTCTGTAGCCAAGATGAAAATCACAATTATCATAAAAATCCAATTTTCTTAAATCATAAGCAACATCCTTAATTTTAATCTTAGAATTTACAAACTTGGCTCCTAGTGCCATCGCCAAATAACCTATTGTTGCTCTTATGGTAGTATATTTGTCTGGCATAATGCCTCTATGATAGGTCATGGTAATGTTCGCATTAGGAAACTGTTTATTGAGAACTTTAATTAGTTTGACTGTTTGAGAAATAAGCTTAGGATCTGCAGCCGTTGTGAAAACTATATTTTTCACCTCTTTAATTTTCTTAAATGGCTTATTAATTGATTCTAAATCATACCAAACAGGGCAACCCGTCATTGTAACATTCTTAAATCCGTTATGATTTAAAACCTTTTCGGTAACATTGCATCTACAACTAGAACTCTTTATTGATTTATGAGCTTCCTGTAAAAAAGCCTGAGAATTATCGTCAAAACTAAATTTAAGCGGGTCATCCGCGGGTCTCCCACACCAACCAAGTCCAAAAGGCACAATAGGAACTTTTATTTTAGACAAATCATCAACAAGAGGATATATACCCTTATAAATGTCAGGGGCATATGCTGGTCCTCCACAAAGAACCAGAAATTTAGCTTTATTAATTAAATCTAGCTTATCATCTAGATATTTAGTTCTATCCAATATTACAATTTCATCGTCAAAAAAATAATCAAAAAGCTTTCTTGCTCTTTCCGTAATTAAAAAATCTCCTATGTTTTTGATTTGACCTGATAATAGTACAATCATCTATTTAGTTTTAATTAATCCAACATATTCCATTGAATAATTGAATCTTCTTTTATTGTTATCTTTGAGGTTTTGCCTAACACTTTTTGAATTTCTTTTGGAGAAATCCCACTAGCTGGTCTTTTCCAAGTCAAGTGTTCCATTTTTATGGCTTCTCCTTGGTCAATGTCTTTTAACGCAACTAAGCTGCGTCGGGCGTTTTGTCTTGAAATTTCTTCCGTTCTCAATGGTTTTTTATTGTCACTCCCGATATAACCATAAACCGTATCCATTTTATCGAAAAACAGAGTCAAATCATCTTTATTCATTGCATGATAATGATCATTGCCTGGTAAACTTTTATCATGGGTAAAGTGCTTTTCCAAAATAACAGCACCCAATAAGTTTGCCACTTTTAAAACTTCCATCTTGTCCGGCAACGTATGATCCGAATAACCAGGAATGGTTTTCGGGAAACGATTTATAAGATCTTTAATCATCCCCAAATTTGCATTCTCATCTAAAGTAGGGTAATTGAGAATACAGTGCATCAAGCAAACAGGTAAATTATATTTTTCTATGGTTTCCAATGCTTGTTGAATTTCCCACAAATAACTTGCCCCGGTTGAAAGAATAATTGGTTTACCAAAAGAGGCCATGTGTTCTATAAATGGTAGATTAGTAATGTCAGAAGACGATATTTTAAACACATCCATCATGTCATTTAAAAAATTTGCTGAGGCAACATCAAAAGGTGTAGACATAAACTCAATATCTACCTTGTCACAATAAAGCTTTAGTTTTTCATATTCTGACTTCCAAAACTTATCATATTTTTTGAAAAGCTCAAATTGACTCTCCGTAGATTCTTTACTTGTATCCCAATAAGATGGGCTTTCTTTAGATGCAATAGTGCTTGCTTTATATGTTTGAAATTTTATGGCATGTGCGCCACCCTCTTTAGCTTCATCGATTAGCCTTTTGGCCAAATCCATTGACCCTTCATGATTAACTCCGGCCTCAGCAATAATATATGGTTTTTGTAAACTCTTCGTATGGTCAAAATTGACAATTAAATCTTTGATTTTCATTTAAACAAGATTATTTATAGTTTTTTTAATTAGATCAATGACTCTCTTTTTTCCATTTTTCAAATCTGTATCTAGCATTCGCTCATGCATGAACTTTCTAACATTTAAACTCATAGCACCTGTAAAAGCTTTATGAATTCTTTCGTCAGAAATTTCATATCCTAGGCCAAGATTAAAAAACCCATTCTTTTCAGATGCGAAGAAGTGGGTCGTCTCTCTTTCATTTTGACATAACACTATTGCAGGTACTCCAATTGCTGCAATTTCAAAAGTAGTTCTTCCTGCAGATGTAAATATTAAATCAGCCTGATAAATTTCATCTGACATATTAAGAACATTTTTGCGTATTTCTATATCTGGGAACTTTTTCCCCAATTCATTATCATGTTCATACCCAAGACCCGTAATTACATTTATCGTAATATTATTTTTTTTACAGTAATTGGAGATCAATCCTAAAATTCTTTCTGTATAGTTGTTCGGATCTACACCTCCAAAAGAAATTAATATCGTTTCAATTTCTGGTAATATTATTTTTTCTTTAGAATACAGAAACTCATCTCTTAGAATAAAATATTTTGAACCATAAAAATGATCAATATTAATTTTCCCTTCTGGGTACATAGCATTTACCACCAAATCTGCAAACTCTGAACCTTCACCTAAATCTTCAAAATTTATGACAATATCAACAAATTCTTTTAAACCTTTAATATATGTAGAACTGGTATCTAAAATATCGTTTATAACAATATCAGGATTAATGTTTTTTATCTCTTGAAGAAGGTTCTCCTCTTTTTGAATATATACGTTGTAATTATTCTCCTTAATTTTATCGTAAGCAAGGCTGCTTTTTTTATCTGTTAAAAAATTTACTTGATGGTTTAAAATTTCGTTGGCTATACTTAAGCTATTGTAAACATGTCCCATTCCGACTGAAGAATTACCACAAATCACAAAAAGTATTCTTTTTCTATTTAGATAATACTCACATATATTCCAATCTTCAAAATCGTCAATATCTACAGCTTCTTTTTTTGTTAGTGGATATATCTGCGTGTTAGGTCCGAATCTAGAATCTAATGTCATAAAAGCTGACTTAGTGATTACAAATCCTCCCGTTTCTTTATATATTTGAGGTAATTCCTGCCGATTTAACCGTTTTTCATAATTTGGAGTAAATTCCTTTACTCCTTTTATCCAAGTTAAATGAGTATCATATATTCCTGAAATTACAGTATCATAATTTTTATCCGTCAATAACTTCAATGCATCATTAATGCTTTTTGGTTGTAATAAGGGAGAAGTTGGCTGCATTGTAATTACAGTATCATAATGTTTCTGCTCAATCTCCGATGCCTCTAAATAGCTATTATATATTACGGGGTCTAGAGTGGTTTTATCGTCGGCAATATTAACAGCTCTTTGAATAGTTTTGGCTCCAAATTTTTTTGCCAGTGTAAGAATCTCTGTGTCTTCGCTTGATACGTAAATATCTACTTCACCATCATTTATTTTCTTTGCATTTCTTATACTGTAATAAAGCAACGGTTTTCCGGCTAAAGATCTTATGTTCTTTCTAGGAATTCCCTTTGACCCACCCCTTGCAGGTATGATTATTAAAATATTCATTTAAACAATTTTTAGTCTTCCATTAAATAGTCAACAATACTATTTACTTTCATTGTATAAAAGTAAGGGTCGTAACGATTATTAATACTTTGTGTTTTTATTGATCTAGTAATTGGGTCAAATAACATAAACTTACTTGGTTTAAATTGTTCGTTAATCTCTTCTTTTGAGAATACATATTCTTTTTTGCCAAATATGAGTTTTGCTCCGTTAAAAAACATTTCCTCCTGTTCATTATTTTTACCTAAGTCTATTCTCAACCGTTCAGGATAAATTCCAACAGGAATAACGAAAGTAATCTCTTGAACTTCATTTTTACCATTAATCCTATTATAAACAAAATTCTGAGAAGAGAAGGTTTTCTCTCCTTGCTCATAATAATACAGTTCAAAAACATCATCTTGCTGCACAATTACCTCAATTATGAGTTCAAGTTTGGCTTGTTTAAATTGTTCTATTTGAGGGCTTATAGTTTGATTCTCTCTCTTTCCTTTCTTACAACATAAGAGAGATAAAAAGCATATTACTAATATTATTTTTCGCATAAAGTTTTTTTTTAAAAATTTTCTAAGTTTCTTTTGACAATACTAAATAAAACAAGGTTAAAGAACTAACTATCGTTATTGACCTTTTGCAATTTAGTGAGACATATAGCCAAGCTATCACGCCAATAGGGAATTGGTAATGAAAGCTTCTTTTTAATTTTCGATTTATCCATGACACTGAACCTGGGCCTTTCTGCAGGGGTTGGGAACGCTTCGGTTTTTATTGGAACTACATTTACTTTGATTCTTGCTTCATCGAAAATAGCCTTTGCAAAATCATACCAACTTGAAACACCTTCATTACTATAATGATATGTTCCATACGAACTACTTCCAGACATAATTAAATCGACAATAACTTTTGCTAAATCCCCAGCATAAGTAGGTGTACCTATCTGATCTACGACTACACTTATTATTTTTTTTTCTTCACCAAGTTTTAACATGGTTTTTAAAAAATTATGGCCATATTCAGAGTATAACCATGAGGTTCTGATGATAAAATGTTCTTTTAATATAGAGACTATTTCTTTTTCTCCCAACAATTTGGTTTCGCCATAAACTCCAAGTGGGGCCTCTTTATCTTTTTCATTATAGTGAGAATTCTTTTTCCCATCAAATACAAAGTCCGTTGAAATATGAATTAGGGTAGCAGCATTATTTTTGCATTCTTCAGCTAAGTTTTTGGCTCCCGTAATATTAATCCGTTTTGCTAAATTCTGGTCTGATTCAGCTCTATCTACAGCTGTATAAGCAGCGCAATTGATACAGTGGGTAATATTATTTTTTTTGAAGAAAATCTTAACATCTGTTTTCTTGGCAATATCTAACTCATCAACATCAACAAATATAAAATTGCATTCTTCCACATTACTGCTAATATTCCTAATACAGGTAGCTAATTGACCATTACCTCCTGTAACCAATATATTTTTCATAATAATGCATTTTGAAGAGTGGGTAAGACTAGGTCTTTTTTGGAGACTTTAATGTCTTTTACAGCTAAGTTCCAATCTATTTTCAAATTTGAATCATTATAGATTATACCACCTTCTGCTTCTTTATGATAATAATTATCACATTTATAAAAAAACTCGGCTGCATCAGATAAAACAGCAAAACCATGACCGAAACCTCTAGGGATAAACAGCTGTTTTTTGTTTTCACTGCTAAGTTCCACAGCCACATGTTCTCCAAAAGTTGGGGAGTCTTTTCTTAAATCCACTGCTACATCAAGCACAGTACCGTATAATACTCGTACTAATTTTGCTTGCGCATGCTCTCCAACTTGATAATGAATTGCTCTGATTACGCCTTTAGTAGAAAAAGACTGATTGTCTTGAACAAAATTGATTTGCTGACCAATCCCTTTATTAAAGCGTACTTTATTGAAGGATTCTAAAAAATAACCTCTCTCATCGTTAAAAACCTTAGGCTCAAGTATAAAACAACCTGAAAGTTTAGTTTCAATAAAATTCATTTACTTTTTATTTAAAATCCCCAACAGGTTTTTACCATAACCACTTTTCATCAAAGGCTCCGCCAAAATCTTAAACTGGTTTTTATCAATATATCCCATCTCAAAAGCAGCTCCCTCTATAGTGCCTATTTTCAAGCCTTGACGCTCTTCAATTACTTCAACAAACTGTGACGCTTGCATCAAAGATTGAAAAGTGCCTGTGTCTAACCATGCAGTACCTCTGTCTAATATACTTACGCTAAGTTTTTTGCGCTTTAGATAAACTTTATTGACGTCGGTAATTTCTAGTTCTCCTCTATGACTTGGCGGGATATTTTTTGCAATTTCTACAACATCATTGTCGTAAAAGTAAATTCCTGGAACGGCATAATTGGATTTTGGTTGTTCTGGTTTCTCTTCAATACTTATTGCTTTTCCCTCTTCATTAAATTCTACTACTCCATATCTTTCGGGGTCATGAACTCTATAAGCATAGATAATTCCACCATCTGGATTATTGTTAGATTGTAATAATTTTGCAAGACCTGAACCGTAAAATATATTATCCCCAAGAATTAGGGCCACCTTGTCATCTCCGATAAAATCTTCACCAATAATAAATGCTTCTGCCAATCCATTAGGCGCCTCTTGAACCGCATAAGAAAAACTACACCCATATTTTTTTCCATCACCCAATAAATCTTTAAATAGTGGTAAATCTTTTGGAGTGGAAATAATTAAAATATCTTGAATCCCTGCATACATCAACGTCGATAAAGGGTAATAAATCATTGGTTTATCATAAATAGGCATAAGCTGCTTACTTACTGATAGCGTGAGTGGATGGAGCCTAGTTCCTGAACCTCCAGCTAATATTATTCCTTTCATTTTTTGTGAGAGTTTATGAATACATTTTATTGTAATACTCCTGATATTCACCAGAAGTAACACGTGATAACCATTCTTTGTTTTGAAGAAACCAATCAACAGTTCTCTCTAATCCTTGCTCAAAGGTAACGGAGGGCTTCCACCCCAACTCTTTGTTTATTTTATTGGCATCTATAGCATATCTTAAATCATGGCCTGGGCGATCTTTTACATATTCTATTAATTTCTCTGAAAATCCAGCTGGCTTACCAAGTTTCCCATCCATAATTTGACAAAGTAATTGTACCAATTCAATATTTTGCCATTCATTAAATCCACCAATATTATAGGTTTCGTGGTTATTCCCTTTATGAAAAACTAAGTCTATGGCAGTTGCATGGTCTTCAACAAATAACCAATCACGAGTATATTTTCCATCTCCGTAAACAGGAAGGGATTTCCCCTCAATGATGTTATTTATAAAAAGAGGGATTAATTTTTCAGGAAAGTGGTTAGGCCCATAATTATTGGAGCAATTTGTTATAACATAAGGTAGATTATACGTTTCCCCATATGCCCTTACAAAGTGGTCAGAGCTAGCTTTTGATGCAGAATAAGGTGAATTCGGGTCATAAGAAGTGGTTTCCGTAAAAAGCCCTATTTGACCTAAAGACCCATAAACCTCATCCGTACTTACATGATAAAATCTTTTCTCTTCTATGTCATCCTTCCAAAATTCTTTAGCCGCATTCAATAGATTTACGGTTCCAATAACATTGGTTTTTACAAATGCAAGTGGGTCTTTTATTGAGCGGTCTACATGAGATTCCGCCGCTAAATGAATAACCCCATCAAAACGATATTCTTTAAATATTTCAAAAATAAAGGCTTCATCTACAATATCTCCTTTTAAAAACTTATAATTCGAAGCTTTCTCTATATCTTTAAGGTTCTCTAGATTACCAGCATATGTGAGGGCATCCAAATTATATATGTGGTAATTAGGATAAGTGGTTACAAACCTTCTAACCACATGAGATCCTATAAATCCAGCACCTCCAGTTATCAAAATGTTCATTTAGTTATTCTTTAAATTCTTACATTACTAACCTATTTCAGCTGCCTTCCTGTTAAGATGCTTTAAAATTGAAATCAAAAAGAAGATTCCCACTAATACTAATGGAATTAAAACTATCTTCCTTGTAAAAAAAGGTCTTTGGATCTGTTGTGATTTTCCAAAGTTGATTACTTTAACAGAATCCGTTTGTTTTAGCAATTCCACTTTTTTTGCCTCGATATCTTTGATTAAATCATTTTTCAAATCAAAAAGCCCTGTAATATCGATATGTTCTTTGCTATCCAATATTATCCTATCATTACCATCTAGAAAGTCATCTTGAGCCATTTTTTTGGAATAGTTAGCGATTAACTCATCTACTTGTTTTAAAAGTATTCTGTTTTCCGATATTCTATTTTTTGAATTAGTTCTATTAATTTCTATGAGCCCGTCAAAATACTCATTGGTATTTATATACTCTATGATAGATTTAGCAAATCTTTGCCCTGAATCAGAATCGCTATAAAAAAAAGAGATTCTGTGATTAAAAGAGCTTTTGTTTAGCAGTTCAGCTCTTAATATGTCGGAAATGGTTCCTGTATTTTCAAAACTTTGGAGCAACTCCAAGTATTTCAAATCACTTTCAGGGCTAGAACTACTCTCTACTCTAGAAATTTCAACTCTTAATCTCTTAAAGTCTATATCATTTATTCCAATACTATTAAAAAAAGAAGTGTCCTTTGCCTTAATATTTGCTTGTACTTCATTTACAACGTCATACAAATAATTTTTACTTTCCATATTAGGCTTAACAATTACCTCTGTTTTAAGTTCCTTAGAGGTCATTTTATTTAGACCATATCCTATTGCTAAACCTATTATTGCTAACCCCCCAATAATAAATATGTTTTTCTTTAAGTAGAGAAATACTCGTAGAAAGCTTGTTAACACTTTTTTAAATCCTTTCTCTATCATTTGGAATAATTGTCCCAAATCTATCTCTTCAGAATTGTTATTATCTGCCATTATTAGTTGCTAAAAAGTTGTTCCAAAATTTTATCTGTAATTAAATATGTAGGTTTTACTCCTGTAGTGCCCAATCCCCCAGATGCCAATGTGCTTCCTGTTTCTAATGGATTATCCGAAGCATAGTAGGCATACCTTACTTTTACGTCTTTCTTTATACTCTTTCTTATTCGCGATGCAGATTGTATTGCTTTTTGGTAATGCACACCTTCCATTTCTAAACCAATTACATTCCAAGTAGAGTCATAAAAGAATTGTAAAATATCTTTATTCTGAAGCGATGTTCCTAAGACAGTTACCATTGCTCCTTCAACCACTTTTAATCCATAACCTTCAAAGTCCTTCGCACATAGTTCATTTGTAAATGGATAGTTGTCTGCAGAACCTTCAAAAATATGTGCAGAAGGAATCATTAAATCTCCTTTACCTCCTTCTAGAATACCTGCTTTACCCATTATGGATACTGAATCTACATTTAAAAACAATTTCTTGCCATTAACTTCATAGGGCTTAAGCAACTCATCAATTGTTTCATAAGCTTGCTCTCCAAAGGCATAATCCATTACAAATATAACAGGTTTTTCTACCTCCGGTTTATCATCTGGGAAATCGTAACAGCATGCTGCTTTGCTTGCTTTTGCCATATCAAAAATCTGAACATCTATATTGGCTCCTGATTTATCGTCTATATAAATCATTCCATTTTTTGTTGCCAGATCTATTACTTTTTTCCTTAAATCTTTATTCGCAGAAGAACTGAGCGTCTCATAAATATCTAAGGAATTAGTGTCTGGAAATTCCTTTTTTAATGCTTTTTTAGCAAATAAAGAATTCATTACGCTGTGCATATTTGCACTTATGATATGGATTGGACGTTCTAAAAGACTATTCTTTTTTAAGGTTTCTTTTATGGTCTCTGCCCAACGCTCTCCATGAATATGATGACCTATTCTCTCCCTAAGCAGCGGTGTAAAGGTAATTGTTCTCTTATTTCCCGTAGTTTCTTCTTCAATCGCCAACTTCCCTAACCAATACACAATATTTAAAAATCGGTCTGGCTTGTCTTTGGTTTTTAAACTATCATGTATTTCGGAAACTTCATCAAATGACCTTCCTAAAATATTGGCAGCATGAATTAAAGCAACCTCTCTTTCTGCTTCTGTTTTTTCATCCTTCAGAACAAACTCTATCATTTTATCCCAATCACGAACTGTAGCTTTTCCATCTTCAACCAATACTCGGTCACAGATTTTACCAGATTCTACATATAGAAAAGTAAGGTGCGTTAAAATATCGTAGATATCTGAACGCCCCCTCGTAATCTCAATATTCATTTGTTCGTCATCAATACGATAACAGTTTCTTCTTCTTTTTGGAGGTACAATTGGTTTTAAGTGTGATTTTGAAAACCCTTCATCAGAAGTCAAATTAATAAAGCGACATTCTTCAATACCAATTGGAAGTCTTTCTAAGACATATATTAAACCGCTTAATTCCGCTTTCTCTTCTGCAATAGAGCCATAAATTTCTGGTCTTAAAGAAAGTAGTGCGCTACGCAGTGCATTGCCAGATACCCCAGACGGCTTATAAAACCCCCTGTTTAATAGGTGGCGCATAGTAATATATAAGCGCTCAATTGCGTTTGTGGATTCTTGAGCTCTTGTAGTTTCTTTGATTTTTGTACCCATATCGACTTCTTTACAAAAGTACATGGAAATTCGCTCAAAAGTAAATCGGGTCAATACTACTTATAAAATAAATGGCTGCAAGGCATTTGCTACTTTCCTATCATTAGATAAGCGTTGCACTTTATTTTGACCTCCTAATTTGCCTAAAGATTTCATATAGTTCTGAAAACCACCCTTAGAAACTTGTGCTATTTGTAGTTGCTGCAATATTTTCCCGTCAATCAAATCAAAATAGTAGCTATTCTGTTTTTGCATTACCAAATCCAGTGTTTCACAAAACTTATCCATATCTGATGGCGCTCTTTCGAATTCTACAAACCATTCATGATAAGGCAAGCCTTCTTTCGGTGTAGTTTCTGGAGCAACAGTAAACTCAGAAACCTCAGCATCTGTAACTTCGATAGCTTGTCGCATGGCTTCTTCAACTTCTTTAGCAATAACATGTTCGCCAAAGGCGGAAATAAAATGTTTTATTCGTCCAGATACTATTACTTTATAAGGCCTTAAAGAAATAAACTGAACGGTATCTCCTAAATTATAGCCCCATAAACCCGCGTCTGTGCTAATTATCATTGCATAATTAACCTCTAATTCCACATCTTTTATGGTAATTCGTTCTGGGTTTTCTGAGAAAAAATCATCTGCTTTAACAAATTCATAGAAAATTCCAGAATTTAAAAGCAATAGCATTCCTTTTTCTTTCTGCGAATCTTGATATGCAAAAAAGCCCTCGCTTGCTGGAAAGAGTTCTATACTATCTACCTTACGCCCTATTAAACTTTCAAATTTTGCTCGGTAGGGCTCATAATTAACGCCTCCATAAATAAACAGTTGAAAATTTTCAAAAAGGTCTCCTACTTTCTTACCTGTTTTTGAATTTAACTTTTCAAAATACATTTGAACCCAAGAAGGAATCCCCGCAATCACAGACATATCTTCATTTTGGGTTTCTTTAATAATTTCATTCACTTTGGTTTCCCAATCTTCAATGCAATTGGTTTCCCAACTTGGCAAACGGTTTTTTTGAAGGTAACTTGGAACATAATGTGCAGATATTCCGGAGAGCCTACCTAATTTAATTCCATTTTTCTCTTCCAAAACAGGACTTCCTTGAAGAAAAATCATCTTTCCATTTACAAAATCTGCATTTCCGGTTTCATGAATGTAGTTTAGGATTGCATTTCTAGAAGCTTCTACCTGATTTTTAATTGAGCTTTCGGTAATAGGAATATACTTAGCTCCAGAAGTAGTTCCAGATGTTTTCGCAAAGTAAATTGGCTTTCCAGGCCATAATACATCACTCGCTCCTTCAATAATTTTTTCGACATAACCTTTTAGTTCTTCATAGTCTCTAATAGGTACATGCTTTACAAAATCGTTATGTGTTTTTATAGAATTAAAATCATGGTCTTTACCAAACTGAGTATTCAAAGCAGAAGCAACAAGAGTCTTAAAAACCTCATCTTGAGCTTTATGTGGATTTAAAATCCATTTGGTATTTTTTTTTGCTATTCTTTTTGCAAAAATTTTGGCAGCAACAGATTTTAGAGACATGAATGTTAGTTAAAATCGATGTAATCTTGAGCGTTTAAAGGCTTTCCTTTTCTCCATAACTCAAAATGTAGATGAGGACCTGTTGTTAATTCACCCGTATTTCCCACTGCAGCGATTACTTCGCCGGCTTTAACAATATCCCCTTGAGATTTACTTAAAGCCCCATTATGTTTATAAACAGAAATTAAATCGCTTTTATGTTCTACGATAATCACATAACCTGTATCAGATGTCCATTCTGCAAAAATAACAGTGCCGTCAGCAGCAGATTTAACTGGCGTGTCTTTTGGCGCAACAATATCTGTAGCATAGTGCTTTTTCTGCAAATCGTAACTTTGGGTTATTGTTCCGCTAATTGGGGAAAACAGCGTTTCTCCGTTGTTACTAATATTTCGTTCAAATAGGTTATACTTATCTTCAAGTTCAACTTGTTCCCTTAAAGCAAGGTCTTCCCTAATCGGTTTTAAATCAATTGTGGAAGGGTCCAACTTAAATTTTTCAAATAAAGAATCTCTATTTATTTCATTATTTTCAACATCTCCTCGCAAAACAAGGCGAACATTTTCTAAATACTTATTGGTATATTCCAAAACAGTGACCAAAGAGTCTGTCTTATAAGTTAATTCTGTAGCTTGTCTTTTTAATCGCGTAGATGAGTAGCCAGGTATGTATTCTCTTAAGGGAGTAAATGCAACTAAAAGTGTGGTAAGCCCTATTAATACTATAATAAACAGCGTTCCAGTAACAAAAACATTAAGACGGCTAAGTTTAAATGATATTTTTTCTTCAAAAGTACTTTCGTTAAGTATCACCAAGCGATACTTATGGAGTAACTTTCGTTTTATTTCTTTGCCTTTTTTTTGTTTTTTGGCCATAATAGACAAATATAATCTTAGATTTTAATATGAGCATTATCACTTTAAAATTGTGAAATTTTTAGGAAATAAATAAATACAACAATTCTTAAGGCAATTTTACGTTAACAAAAATAAGTGCGTCTTCTTTTTTTGTACTTTTACTCTCTATTTAAAAAGCTGTAATTATGATTGCTCAAAATATATTTCTTGGTTTAGTAGGTCCTTGGCAGATTGCTATTATCGTTTTATGTATTCTCTTATTGTTTGGCGGCAAGAAAATTCCTGAATTAATGCGAGGTTTAGGTAGCGGTATCAAAGAATTTAAGGATGCTTCTAAAGAAGATGAAAAACTGGAGGATAAAACGGGTGAAAACTCGTAAAATTACTACTAGTTAAATACTTCAAAATAGCTTTATTTTAAAGGTGATATCGATAAAAAACGCGCGATAAATACAGTTCACCTCGTAAACTTCTCTTTTCACAACAAAAACTAATTCTTTTATGTATGATAACGTAATTTGGGCGTTATTACTAGGATCGCTATGTGCCTTAAGCATTTATAACCTACTTAGTAGTCGAACGAAAGTGAACCATGACTAGAATTAATTTCATATTTATATTGCTCTTTACATTTGGGCTTAACGCTCAAAAATTATCAGACAACGCTGTTGCGGATCTTCAATTAGAAGCCACAGACCAGATAGTTTCTGATAGCATCAATACTGATCTTGAAGAATCAAAAACCATAAAAGAAGAAAAGAGCAGGCTGGTACGCAAAGCGGATGGCTTTTTTGATAAAATGTGGTATGCTGAGGCGGCTAAATTCTATGATTTAGCAATTGAAGAAGCCGAAGGGAACCCATCAAGACATTTATTGTCGCGGGCTGGTGATTCTCATTACTTCAATTCAAACATAAAGCAAGCATACGAGTGGTACAATCGTTTGTATAAAGATTACGAAAATGAAATTTCGGAAAATACCCTTTTTAATTACGTTCACACTTTAAAGGGTACAGGACGCAAAAGGAGAGCTAAACGTATAATGGTTGTCCTAAACAAAAAGAATGCTAGAGAACTTAAAGAAGATGCAGCTTCTGTAAAAGAAAGTTTAGATGAAGATTCTAGATTCGAGCTAAAGAATCTAAAAATTAATTCTAAGTATTCTGATTTTTCGCCTATTTACTATGGTAAAGACAAATTACTCTATACTTCTGCAAAAGACACTTTGTTTTTAAATACCAGAAAGTATAAATGGGATAATCAACCCTATTTAGATTTATATACCGCAAAAGTTGATTCTGCTAAAAATGATGCTTCTGGCACCTATCGTTTTTCTAAAAATGTAAATACGAAATACCATGAAGCTTCCGCTTGTTTCTCTCCAGATAAAAAAACGATTTATTTTACTAGAAACAACTATAATAAAAAGAAGAAGATTAGAAGAGATAAAAAAGGAGTAAGCCATTTAAAACTTTATATGTCTAAAGAAGTTAATGGAGAGTGGACAGAGGCTATAGAATTACCTTTTAATAGTGACAACTACTCTACAGGGCACCCTGCAATCACAGCAGATGGCAAAAGACTCTTTTTTGTGTCAGATATGCCAGGAGGTTATGGAGGAACAGATGTATATGTTGTAGATATAGAAGAGGGCAACACCTTTTCTAAGCCAAGAAATTTAGGGATGGCCGTAAATTCTCCTCGCAAAGAAATGTTCCCTTTTATAACAGAAAACACCCTTTACTTTTCTTCTAATAGAACTGAAGGATTGGGCGGTCTAGATATATATAAGTCTAGCTTTAGCGCTGAAGGTTTTGATAAGGCAGAAAACTTAGGAGCTCCTTTTAATAGTGTTAGAGATGATTTTTCTCTCATCATTGATGAGAAGACTGAAAAAGGTTATTTTGCCTCAAACAGGCCTGGAGGAAAAGGTAGAGATGATATCTATTCTTTTGTGCCTACACGCAAAGAAATGCCTAACCTAAACGAAATTTCTGGTTATATCGTGGATAGAATTACGGGGGATTCCTTACCTAATGCAATGGTATCGTTGTATGACAGTGAAAATGTTAAGATAGGAGAAATTAGAACAAACGATAAGGGCAGTTATCGCTTTAACAACTTAAAGTCCTCAGTAGACTATACGCTTCAGACTATTTTAGATGGCTATTTTGACCAAACCACCTCAATTGCCACCAAAGATAATGAGGTCATAGACTTTGTTCAACCTATGAAACGATTACAAGAAATGGTTGTGGTGGAAGCTGGAGTTAAAAAGTTAAAAACTGAAATGATATTCTTTGACTTTGACCGATTTAATATAAAACAAGATGCATCACAGGAATTGGATAAGCTTGTTGAAGTAATGAACGAGTATCCAACAATGGTCATTAAAATAGAATCGCATACAGATGCTATCGGTAATGCCGCCTACAATAAATACCTTTCTGGCAAACGTGCCACCTCAACCAAAGAGTACTTAATATCGCAAGGTATAGATGCATCTAGAATAGAAAGCGCTATTGGTTACGGTGAAGAAAGACTGCTTAACGATTGTGGCAATGGCGTACGATGTGGCAGAGATAAACACAGACAAAATAGACGTTCAGAATTTATTATCGTGAATATGTAATAAAGTTCTAGTTCAAAAAAGTAAAAGGCCATCATTTTAAAATGATGGCCTTTTTACATTTAGCTTAATAAGTCCACTTAATGGTGTAAAAACCCCACCGCCTAATCTTAAATAGTTGCTTTTAATCGCATTTATCTGCTTTTACATCTAATTACTTCCCAAAAGGAAGAAAATGGTCTAGCATTTGAAATTAGAAACTATATAAAGATTTATGTTATGAAAAAATTACTACTTATTAAAGAGATTTATTTAGAAGGATTTAAAAATCTAGGGCATATTCTAGTAGAGAACTATTTTAAAGTTTTTTCTTGGTTTTGTTTTATGCTATTTTTCCTTGTGCTGTATGCATTCGTATATAGATTAGCAACAGGTTTTGCGTTTGACTAAAAAAGCTAAACGGATTTTTTGGGAAGGATTTCTAAGGTTTTGAGTATTGCTTCTAGCTCCAAAAGGTCATCTCTTTTATTTGCTGAAGGGGCAAAAATAAAACCTTCTAAAATCAGCTTTCTATTATTAATATCGTCGTTAATGATATAGCTTAAAAAAGGCCCTGCCATTGGATAACCATTTACCTCCCAAATACCGCGGATTTCAGCTGCCTTATACCCGTTAATTTCAGCTGGGAATATGTATGGTGAAAAGGCTCTTTCAGTTATCATAAAAGTACCTTCATAAGGTCCTGGAACATATTTTTTACCAATGGAATCTCGCATGCTTACAATATCTCGTACAAAGGTGGAATCGTTGGAAAAGGAATTATTAGGCATAGTGTATGCGATAATATTCATGTTCCCCTTAAGAATTTGCCTATCAAGCCATACAAAGTTCTCTTCGTGCTTTCCCACGCGATATACCGATGGAATGTCTAAATGAATTCCTAGTACGTCCTTAAGGTCTGTTTCCTTGTTAAGAGACCTTTTAAAGCGCTTCTGTGCCTCGCTAATTTCATTGTTTTTGAATGATGCTATTGCTTTTGGGGCAATCGCATCAATATTTGTAAGTAATTCATCATTGGTCCTTCCTTTTACTACAGCTACTTTTTGAGGCAATGCATACACATTTGACTTTACATGCCCTATAGACAAGCTATCTTTTTGTACATAGAGCACAGACCTAGAATTGGTTATGGCGCCACTAAATACTTGAGGTGGAATCTGGGTAAGTGAAAAAATAGCTTCACTTTGTGGTACCGCTAGAACTCTATCCGCAAAAAGCGCTCTAACCTTATCTCCTACTTCTCCCTGCCAAAGGTCATTTTCCATTACAACCATTAGCGAATTAATTGCCCCTGTTGAGGGTGGGAGGTATCTTTTATTCTTTGAGCTTTCTTTACAAGCAGTAAGTGCCAAGAAGGCAACTAATAGAAGTGTTCCTAGTTTTCGCATAACGATTCTAAAGTAATCAATTTCTATAAACCGATTGCATTAGAATGAGTGTAATGCTTTTTTCAATGAGTATTAGAGGTAAATTTTGTCATTCCTAAGTGTTATTCTTAGCATTTCAAAGGGAAGGCAAGAACGAGAAAACAAGGTTAGTTCAAATTTTTCCCAAAGGGAAAAGCCCGCCTGCCGGACGGACAGGGATAGAGAACAAGTTTTTATTTTCCAAAATTCTATTCTGAAAAATCACTCGAATTGACGAATTTCTTTAAAGTGTTATGATTGAGTTATGAAGAACAATTACACAGTCGCAATTTAGTTCCTGGTTTAAGGTTATTGCTGCTAAGACCATTCCATTTGCGCAGGTTGTCTATAGAAATTCCAGGATATTTCTTAGAAATAGTCCATAAAGAATCTCCAGATTGTACTACATGAATTTTTGACGGGTCTTTAGGTAGTGCTCCCACAGGTTTTGCCGTTGCCTCTTTTACAGAAGTAGAAGCTACATTACTTGTAACAGGTTTTCTAGGATATATGGTTAATCGTTGCCCAACTCTAAGGTTATTGCTTCTTAAACCATTCCATCTCTTAATTTGGCTTACCCCTACACCATAACGTTCAGCAATTTTACCAAGATAATCGCCACTTCTTACTTTATAGCGCGTTCTATTGTTATTTGTTACTAACTGTGGTAACGGCTTTTCTGCTGATTCCAATTCCTTTTTAGCAAACGCATAAATTGCATCTTCATTATTTACAAATGTGCCAACATGTTTTAAGGGTAGTCTTAACGTGTATGCCTTCCCTTCTATCTTTGGGATAATATTCAATTTGTAAGCAGGATTCAATACCTCAAGTTCTTCTACTGAAATCCCTACCATTTTTGAAATCTGCTCAAAACTTAGTATACTTTTTACATGTATGGTATCTGTCTCAAAATAAGGGCGGTCTACTTTTTTCCCCTTTAAACCATGTTCTTCAGCATATTCAAAAAGATACATTGTTGCTAAAAAAGCAGGGACATAACCTGCTGTTTCACGTGGCAAATGTTGTCTTAGGTTCCAATAATTTTTATACCCTCCAGAACGTCTAATTGCTTTGTTTACATTGCCTGGTCCAGAATTGTAGGCCGCTAAGGCCAAATCCCAATCATTGTATATGGCATAAAGTCTCTTAAGATATTTTGTCGCGGCTTTAGTTGCATTTATGGGGTCCCTACGTTCATCTACATAACTGCTAACATCTAAGTTATACTCTTTTCCTGTACCATACATAAATTGCCATAGACCTGTAGCGCCAACTCGTGACCTTGCTCTTGGGTCTAGCGCCGATTCTACAATAGCCAAATATTTAATTTCTAAAGGCACATCATAACTATCCAATTCTTGCTCAAAAAGCGGAAAGTAAAATTGACTTTTCGTCAACATTTTTTCCATTAATCCTCTTTTCCTTGTCAAGAAAGATTTGATTACACTTTCTAAAGAAGGATTGTAAGCAATATTAAACGGAGTCCTTGCATTTAGTATTTCTAAGCGAGCTTTTAAGGTGTCTGTGGGTAAATCTGTAGTATATTCTTCAGCAGTATTTGAGTTATTAACCTCAGCATACATTTCCTTAAAATGGGAAGCATTTTTATGTAGTTCTGCTATCCAAAGACTATCATACGTATAGGCTTCAGCCAAGTCCTTAAGCTTACTTTCTTCACGTTTCTCTTCAATTGCTGGAATATTAAGTACAGTTTTAGCGCTTTCCTCTTTAGAAATAGGTGCCTTTTCCTCAAACTTTACTTCAAGTGAATCAACCGTTTTTACGGCAGTAGTGTCTGCTTGCTGGGCGCTAACTGTAAGTGTAGTCAAAAACAGTACGGCCAAATAATGAATTTTAATTCTTTTCATTTTGGTCATAGTTTGTTTGGGACTAGCGAAAATGCAGTTTTTTATTGAAAAAATAAAGGATTATGGATAAAACCATCAAAAATTAAGATAAAGTCCGTTAATCGATAACGGCTTTACTAGCCCAATATTGCGGCGATACCCGGTAGTGTTTTGCCCTCTAAACTCTCCAACATTGCGCCACCTCCAGTAGAAACATAGCTTACCTTATCTTCAAAGCCAAACTGTTTCACTGCTGCCACAGAATCTCCTCCTCCAACAAGTGAAAAGGCGCCATTTTGGGTGGCTTCATCTATCGCATTACCAATAGCAATTGTTCCTTTCGCAAAACTTTCCATTTCAAAAACACCTACTGGACCATTCCAAAGAATGGTTTTAGATTTTAGAATTACATCTCTAAAATTATCTAAGGTCGCAGGACCTGCATCTAAGCCTTGCCACCCATCTGCAATAGCATCAACAGCTACCGCCTGCGTTTTTGCATTATTATCAAAAGCATCTGCAGCTAAAACATCTACAGGTAAATGTATTTCAACTCCTTTTGCTTTTGCTTGATTTAGTATCTCTAAAGCCAATTCCATTTTGTCATCTTCGCAAATAGAATCTCCTACTTTTCCTCCTTGTGCCTTTATAAACGTATAGGTCATTCCGCCACCAATAATTAGATGGTCTACCTTATCTAAAATGTTTTCTATGATGGTGATTTTAGAAGAAACCTTAGCGCCACCCAAGATAGCAGTAACCGGTTTTTCTCCTGTCTGCATCACTTTTTCAATCGCTTTTATTTCCTTGGCCAATAAATACCCAAAGCATTTGTTTTCTGGAAAATAGTTGGCAACTATTGTTGTTGAAGCATGCGCCCTATGTGCTGTTCCAAAAGCATCGTTAACGTAAACATCTCCATATTTTGATAATTTTTCTGCAAACTCACTATCACCTGAAGTCTCCTCATCATAGAACCTAAGGTTTTCTAGTAATAGAATTTCGCCACTTTCCAAATTTGCATAGGCCTCGTCTACTTTTTCTCCAACACAATCTTCAACAAATTTTACTTGTACCCCAATAATATCTGAAACGGTATTGCAGATATGTTTTAACGACATGTCTTGATTACGCTGTCCTTTTGGTCTGCCTAAATGACTCATTAAAACAGCGCTTCCGCCATCTTCTAAAATTTTCAAGATTGTAGGTTTTGCAGCATCTATCCTACTAGTATCCGCTACATTAAAGTCTGCATCTAAGGGCACATTAAAATCTACACGTATTAGTGCTTTTTTATCTTCAAAATTGAAATCTTCTAGTGTTTTCATGAGTTACTCGGTTTGAATGCCAAAAGTAAAGATTTCTAAAAGCTTTATGATGTTAGCAAATCACTAAATTTTCTTGTTTTTGTGGTTTTTTACATACGTTCAATTGAATTCACTTTTTAGCTATTAACAATCCAAAACACTGAAATTGAATGGCTTTTGTTAAAATGAAGTACACGTTCCCGTATATTTGATACGAGTACTTCCCCACCAACCAACCAAAAACCAATGATTAAATTCCTTAGAAAAATTCGCCAGAACCTGCTTTCAGAAGGTAAAATGGGCAAATACTTTAAATATGCTATAGGTGAAATCATCCTCGTAGTAATTGGTATTCTAATTGCGCTCTCAATCAACAACTGGAATGAAAAAAGGAAAGAAAATATTAAATTAAAAACCGCATTACAATCTGTTTATAACGACTTAGTTATAGACAGTTTGCTTATTACTAAAGCTCTGCCTGGTGTTAATACAAGACTTACTGCTACGAATTCTTTAATTAAGAAATCTTACGCCACTACCACAAACATAGACACCCTAATTAACATAATGAAAAATGAGTTTCCTGTAAGATGGTATTCTTCACCTGCTTATAACACAAACACATTTTCTAACTTAAAATCTACAGGTGTTTTCGACATTTTACCAGATACTATAAAAAACCCTTTGTCTAACTATTATACTGTTATGCAATCGGGTCAAGATTTCAATGAAAAGACACTTGCTCAATATCGTATTCATTTAGATGATTTTGTAAAAAAATACAATATCATTGGTAGGTTATATGATGAAAACTATAGCAACAGTTATTTATATAATCATACTTGGACAAATATTGATAGTAAGGATTTTACTCCTAGAGTGGCTGTAATGTTAGCCTCCTATCGCGTCCTTTATACCGGCGCTCAAGCAGAATTAGAGACAAACCAAAAAAATATAAGAGAGCTACTACCACTATTACAACCTTATCTTAACTAATTCACCTATGATTAAACTCTTTAGAAAAATTCGCCAAAACCTACTATCTCAGAACAAATTCTCACAGTACTTGCTCTATGCTATAGGAGAAATTATTCTTGTAGTTATTGGTATTCTTATAGCGCTACAAATTAATAACTGGAATGAAAATCGACAAAAGAAAAACCTAGAACGCGATTATCTTTCTGAAATAAAAGAAAATTTGGTTAGGGATACTCTAAATATTAATAAGACACTCCATTTTAGTTCAAAAAAAATAGATTCGATAGTAAATAGTTTGGCTTTGTTTGAGAAGGCCAAAATGGGCTCTCCTTACTTTAAAAGCTTTAGTCCAAAAATGGCGATTTTAACAGACCATGTAATTTTCGAACCTGTAAGAACTGGGTTCGACAATATGGTGTCTTCAGAAAAAATAGGATTGATAAGTAATAAGATATTGCGAGCGGAACTATCTAATTATTATAGTGATTTTAGTTATAGAGATGGTACCCAAAAACGAGTACAGCAAATTACGAGAGAATTTACTGATGATATTATTCCTAAAGTTATTTCAAAAGAATTAATACAATCTTTTATTGGGTTGGATTTGGATCTAAAACCTGCTTCAGAAATAATAATACATTCAGACGAAAAGGTAATTTCAACTTTATTTATTATGCTTCAAGTCACAGGCACATTAAACAACGAGTTAACGGAAAAAAAAGCAACTATTAAAGATATCATAGCTAAAATAGAAACTGAGCCAAAATTAAGATGATTAAATTCTTTAGAAAAATTCGCCAAAACCTGCTTTCAGAGGGCAAAACAGGTAAATATTTTAAATACGCCATAGGCGAAATAGCACTTGTCATGATTGGTATTCTATTAGCACTACAAGTTAATAACTGGAATGAGAATAGAAAAAAAGAAACTCTAAAAAGCGAATACAAAACAGCCTTGATTAATGATTACACAAAAGACACCATACAAGTTAACGATAGGCTTTTAAGAAATAACCTTAGAATTGATCGGATTAACTCAATAGGTGACAGTCTTACAAATGGTCATTATAATAATCTTGAAAGTTATTTTAGACTCTTAAATAACGAATTAATTGGAATGAGAGTTACCAATGTTTACAATACCAACAGTTTTAATTTACTCATATCTAGTGGAAAAATTGATTTGTTAGATAAAGACCTAAGAAAAGAACTTATGGAACTAAATCGACTTCAAACTTTTGAGAAAACTGTACAAAATGGTAATAAAGCTTACCTTTTTAACTTTATGCTAAAACTTGGAAGTAAATATCCTCAATTTGGAAGTCCTTTTAGTAAAAATAAAACACACCAACTCTTATGGAAAGATGTAAAAGTAAATGATTTACCAAGAGATTTATTGAATTATTTTGGACAAGAACATTACACCATTTCAAGGTATATAGAGTTAACAGACGATGTATTGCAACAAACCGAATTGGTTTTAAAACTATTACACCAAGCTAATGATTAAATTCTTCCGAAAAATCCGCCAAAACCTGCTTTCAGAAAACAAAACAGGTAAATACTTTAAATACGCTATTGGTGAAATTTTACTAGTTGTTATTGGGATTCTGCTCGCACTTCAGATTAACAATTGGAATGAGGATAAAAATCAACAAGGTGAATTAAAAATAGCCCTTGCACAAATTCTGAATGACCTGAAACAGGATAAAGTTCAATTAACTGGATTTCAAAAAGGTGACACTAAAAGATTCAGTTATCTAACAAAACTTGCCAAAAAAGAATATGGGACTATTGGTTTAGATTCTGTTTTTATGATTTTAGATAATTATTTCTACTTCTACAAAAGCAATAATTCTTATTCAGGTTTAAAAAATAGTGGACTATTTGCTTCCATGGCTAATCATGAATTAAAAGCTGATATTACTAGCTATTATGAACAAACATATGAACGGCTTCGTGTATGTTCGGAATATGGTGAAACCTTTACAAATGATAATGTAATTCCCTATATACTAAACAGTAATGTTGACTATAATATAGCTATGATGGTAGATGAGACAACGATAAGAAATGAACTAGATAATACAGTACTTATTAAATTGATTAAATACCAACGAAACGTAAAACTATTTGAGCTTAATCTTTTAGGCTCCGCAATAGCCAGGAATGATGAATTGCAAAGAACAATTGAAATTCAGTTAAAAGAACTTTAAAGATACTTATGCTAAAATTCTTTCATAAAATTCGCCAAAACTTGCTTTCAGAAAGTAACACAACCAAACCTGCCTTGCCGGCAGGTAGGTACTTTAAATACGCTGTTGGCCACCTTTTTCTTATGATCATGTGCATCTTTTTAAGCTGTAATACATCAAATAAAAAAAGTAAGGCTAGTAAAGTTATGTCAGACACTAATCATGTTTCACAAGATAATTTGTCTCCTAACAAAAGATGGATGAATGCTATTAACACCAAAGATTTAGAGGTCTTAAAAGCGTTATATGTAAATGATGTTTACGGGCTCTCCCCAAATGGTATCGATTTTACTAATCGCGATACGCTTATTAGCATCGTCGCGAATAACAACTTTGTAGTAAAAGATGTTAATACGATACAACGCATAAAAGCCAATAGGAAATATGATTACGAAATTGGGAGCTTCAAAAATGCAACTAATGGATTGATGAAGTATGCTGTTATTTGGGACACCTCTCACGAAACAGAAAAACGTGTCCTAGAGTTTCTAGCTGAGGCCGATGACTTTTCTCTAGATTTAAAACCGATACATGCCCAAAGAGATAAATGGATAAAGCTTTGTAATTCGCACAACGCAACCAATCTAATTAACAATCTCTACAGCCAAAACACCATGTATTATAACCATAGGCCTATTGTTATAGGCAGAGAAGATCTAATTACTAACTATGCGTACATGAATAATGCAGATTATAAGTTAGCACTGCATCCAATTATAATTGAACCCGTTTCAAAAAATATTGTCTACGAAATAGGGCAATGTAAAGGGTCGTACAATGGAAAATACATACTCATCTGGCAAAAAACCGGTGAAGGTTGGCAAATCCTATTCGATTCAAATATATAGCACTAAATGATCAAGTTTTTTAGAAAAATCCGCCAAAACATGCTTTCAGAAGGTAAAACAGGTAAATATTTTAAATACGCCATTGGTGAAATTATCCTTGTGGTTATTGGGATTCTTATTGCGCTACAGATTAATAATTGGAATGAAAACAGAAAGGCCAACACTTTAGAGAAAAGCTATTATTGTTTATTGCTAGATGACCTAAAGCAAGACAAACAACAAGTAGACGTACTTAAAACCTTAGTAAAAGAGCGTATCAGTTACTCAAATCAAATGATTTCTGTGATTCAACAAGACCAATCAGACGCTACTAAATTTGGTGAAAATTTAAGGTATGCGATACGTTTGGCAGCAAATTCATTTCAACCCAATGATGCCACATATGAAGACATAAAATCAAGTGGAAATCTTAGTATCATAAAAGACAAAAAAATAGTAAAAGCTCTAAACACATATTTTAAAACAACAGATGGCTATACAAAAGCTATTATCACAAATTTTGAACTTGATTTTGACCGACTTTCTAACTTTGAAAATTTCATCTCATTAGGCTTATTTAATGCCAATGACGAATTTTATAAGAATAAAATATTTACAGAAGACATTAGACAGCAACTTAAAGAAGACCTACCTCAATTTATACCCAAGGATATCAAACCCAGACTATACGGTACTGCGCTTAGTATTGGTTTAAACAATAGACGGCGTTTAGAATTATTAAACTTAATTGAAAGTGAAGTAGACAATATGTTAAGACTACTAAACCAAAAGTGTACGAATCAATGATTAAACTCTTCCGAGAAAAATCCGCTAAGTTATATTCCCCTCATAGGAGGCGTTGTTCTGAGTCTGTAGAAGTGGGTCATAAACATTAAAAACTTAACTATTATGAAAACACAACTAGCCAAAATACTTTTACTAAGCCTATTAGTCATATTCGGTTGCAAAGAGGCAACTAAAGAAGATACTGCAGACACGGAGCTACAAGTAACAACTTCAGCCGATTATAAGTCCCTTGTCTCCCTGTTCCATGATTGGCGCGCTTTTGAAAAACCTCCACTTTTAGATAACGCTCCGGACTATACCAAAGCTACTTTTGAGAAACGTTGGCCCACCTTTAAAAATCTAAGAGCGCAACTACATGCCATTGATACTACCAATTGGGCAATACCAAGCCAAGTAGATTGGATGTTAGTTTGGGCAGAAATGAATGGTTACGATTTTAACCATAACATCTTAAAACCTTGGGTTCGTGATCCTGCATTTTACAAAACAGTATGGTCTTACAAAAGTGACGTCCCAGCCCATGAAGGTCCTACAAATCATAGCACTTTAGAGTTGTGGACCTATGAATTTCCACTATCAGCAGCAGCGCGAACGCAATTCGTAAAAGAGTTAAATGTTATTCCACCTTTTACTGCACAGGCTAAGAAAAATCTAACTGGCAATGCCAAAGATTTGTGGATAACCGGTATAAGAGACGTCCAAAATCAGAGCACAGTTTTAGCCACGCTAAAAGAAAAGCCCGGTGTTAATGATGATGCGGAACTTATTGCGGCCATTGACACAGCGATTACCGCAACGGACGATTTAGTAAACTGGTTGCAGAATGAATCTAAAAACAAAACTGGCCCTTCAGGGATTGGTAAAGACAACTATACCTGGTATTTGCAAAACGTACATTTAGTTCCCTTAACTTGGGATGATGAGGTAATGTTATTAAAGCGAGAATTAGCCCGTGCTTGGACCGCGCTTAAGCTAGAAGAACATAGAAATAGAGGCTTGCCAGAATTGGTAGATGCCGATTCTCAGGAAGCGTATGATAACATGGCTGATGAAGCTGCGAAAAGCTTAATCAACTTTCTGGGTCAACAAGAAATAGTTACTGTAAAACCTTATTTTGATGTTGCCCTTCGTGAACATTTGGGAGAATTTGTACCCAAAGAAAAGCGCAACTTCTTTATAATTGGCGAGCATTATGACCCAAGGCCATTGTACTCGCATTTTTACCATTGGTTTGAGTTGGCGCGGATGGACAACGAACCCCATAAAAGTGAGATTAGACGTGGGCCGTTGCTTTATAATATTTTCGATTCTCGTAATGAAGGTACCGCAACAGCGGTAGAGGAAATGTTCATGCAAGCTGGCTTGTATGATGATAGTCCAAGAACAAAAGAAATAGTGTACATAATGATTGCCCAACGCGCTGCGCGTGGCTTAGGTTCTCTATATGCCCATGCCAATGAAATGACTATGGAAGAGGCTGGCGGAATACATAGCGAATACACCCCTCGTGGTTGGATGAAAACCGAAAAAGAACTCCTAATTTTTGAGCAACATTTGTATTTGCGCCAACCAGGTTATGGTACAAGCTACATCACAGGTAAATATTTGCTCGAAAATGCCATGGCAGATTATGCCAAATTGCAAGAAGAAAATGGCGAACCATTTAAAACCAAAGCCTTTTTTGATACGCTTAACAGTATTGGAAATATCCCTATAGCTTTAGGGCATTGGGAAATGACAGGAGAAAATAAGCAATTGAAATCACTTAACTAATGCTAAAATTCTTTCACCATATCCACCATATCAGTTCGAGTGTTTTGCATTGCAAAATGTATCGAGAACTATTTGCGGTTGTTAATACTAACCTCTCGATACAATTTTCTATCGAAAATCACTCGAAGTGACAACACGCTAAAAACTATGATAAAATTTTTTAGAAAAATCCGTCAAAACCTGCTTACAGAAGGTAAAACCACCAAGTACTTTAAATACGCTATTGGTGAAATTATACTTGTAGTAATTGGTATTCTTATTGCCCTTCAGATTAATAACTGGAATGAAAACCGAAATGCAAAAAACAAAGAAAAATTGCTTCTAAAGGAATTGAATACTGAATTTAAATTAAACAAAATTCAATTTGATTCGGCACAATATTATCACAATAGGGCGGTAAAATCTGCAGAATACATAATATCAAAATTTCCAATTGATATAAAAACAATTGATTTTGACTCTTTAGGTTTACATAGCCATTATATGCGTTGGTATTACACATTTAATCCTTCAGAAGGTATTACAAATGCATTGTCAAGTAGTTCGTCATATGATCTTATTTCTAATAATGATTTGCGTAAAACACTAATAAGTTGGAGTGATGTCCTTAAAGATTATCAAGAAGAAGAAATATTAGCTGTATCTAATTACAAAAACCACTTAAAACCTTATGAAAAGAAACACATGGCTTTTGGTTGGAATAATTATAAAAACTCTTTTAATGACCCACGAATAGATCTTAGTTTTCTAGAAACTTTGGAGTTTGAAAATTATGTGCGTGATAGACATTTTGATCTTAAAGAAATTTTAGGTAGTGAAACGGGTGAGTTAGATTTAGTCCTTGAAACAATTAACCAAATTATTGAACTAACTGAAACCGAAATTGATGATTAAATTTTTCCATTATCGAAACAAAATTTTGCAAAAGCAAAACCTAAGGTCTAGAAGACCTTTGATGAAGATAGCCGCTTACGGAAAAAACAGAAACTATTAATATGATAAAGTTTTTTAGACGAATTAGATACAAACTCATGAGCGAAAACAAAATGGGTAAATACTTTAAATACGCAATTGGTGAAATACTGCTAGTGGTTATTGGGATTTTAATTGCACTTCAAATTAATAATTGGAATGAAAACAGAATAAATGCTAATAAGGAAACTGCCATATTAGCAAATATTCATAAAGAGTTTAAACAAAATAAAAAACAGCTAGATTCAGTCGTAAATCAGCATCAAAATGTACATGCCAATTGTGCAAAAATTATCGAACTTTTTCCAATCACATCTAAACCTAAACAAACTGTTTTAGATTCTTTGGCTTATCATTTATTTTGGTCGTATGGTGGTGTTACATTTAATCCTTCTCAGACTAGCATTAATGCACTTGCCAGCACTTCATCTTTTGATATTATTAAAAATGAATCCTTGCGAGATTACTTGGTATCATGGAACGATTTAATTAAAGACTATCAGGAGGAAGAACTGTACTCAAGAAACTATTTATACAATCAGTATGATCCATATTTGTCAAAGCACTTTGATTGGAGTTTTAATTTTAATGACGACAGAAATAACTTTGAGGCACTTCAGTCATTACAGTTTGAATACCATGTAAAAAGTCAATATGATCTTATGAATCAGATATTATTCTCTAGTGGAGAATTGCAAAAAGTACAAGAAACCATAGATAATATTATTAAGCTATCAAAACCCAATAGCAATGATTAAATTCTTCAGACATATTAGAAGATCATTAATAAATGATAATAAAATGGGAAAATACTTTAAATACGCAATTGGCGAAATTTTTCTGGTAATGCTTGGTATTCTCTTAGCTTTACAGGTCAATACGTGGAATGAAAATAGAAAGGATAATGATAAAGAACAACAAATATTAAAACAACTCACCGAAGAATACAAAAGTAATCTCCTACAATTAGAACAAAAGATTGCCCATCGCAAAAAGATAATTAAGGCTGGTAATAAACTCTTAGATTATATAGATAAACCATTAAATGTTAATACTGATAGCCTCTACAACCAATTAAATGTATTGATTGGGAACCCTACATTTAAACCTATTCAAAATAATCTTATTAATTCTGGAGATATCCTTTTAATTAAGAATAAAAAATTAAATCAGTTACTAACTACTTGGCCATCTAGTGTTATGCATATAAAAGAGATAGAAAATATTTGGAATAATAAAATGTGGGAATCTGTTATTCCATTATTCAATGATATGGGCATCCTCCGAAACGGCTTTTATAAATGGTGGAATGACGAGCAAAACATTAAATGGGTAATGGATGGTTCTTTTACAAATCCATTTAAAAAACCAAAAACAGATAACACTATAATAGCAGGTGAAATTTTAAAGACAAAGAAGTTAGAGGGTATAGTTTCATCTGCGGTTTCGGTTAATTATGCAGCGAACTTACAATCTCAAGTCTTACACAAGCGCATTTCGGAAATATTAGACCTATTAAATCAAGAAATTAAAGACTAACCAATGATTAAATTCTTTAGATATATTAGAAAAGATCTTATGGAGAAAAACAAAACAGGCAAATACTTTAAATACGCCATTGGTGAAATTATACTTGTAGTAATTGGGATTCTTATTGCGTTGCAGATTAACAATTGGAATGAAAATAGAAAAGACAGACAAAAGGAAAAAGTCTACATTACTAATATTCAAAGAGATTTAAAGGCACAGATAGTCATTTTAGATCGTGCCACTAAAGGCGAATTAAATAGTTACGAAAATCTATTAGCTGCTCAAAAATCATTTTATCAAAATAACGGTTTTGTGGTAAGTACTGAGAATCTTGCTAACATCTCAGCTATTAACGATCGGTTTACTTTTAATATTATAGATACAGCATTAGACGAGGTTAAATCTTCTGGTGATTTAGATATTATTCAAAAAAGTGCCGTAAAAGATAGTTTACTAAAGTATTATGACGAGCTAAGATTATCTGCTCAAATTATTGCCAGTAATAATTTGCAAAATGACGATACTGCTATGTCTAAAAGTATAAATTTAATTAGTGTTACTGGAGATGACTCCGAGCAATTTGCAAATTTCGACTCTGGAATAAGCGATACATTTAATAACGTTCCAGATAAAATAATTGAACTTATTTCTAGATCAATTAATATTCCAGAAAATTCATTGGTGTTATATAATCTCATTAATCACAAAAAATCTATTTCTAATTTTCATGCTAGTATGTATAAAGATATAGAGGAGGACATTTATAACTTAAACAAATTGCTAGTTGATAATTATCCTTTTCTCGAAAAATAACAACAACTATAAATGATTAAATTCTTCCGAAAAATCCGTCAAAACCTATTCATGGAAAACAAAACAGGCAAGTATTTTAAATATGCCCTTGGTGAAATTGTCCTTGTAGTAATTGGTATTCTTATTGCACTACAGATTAATAATTGGAATCAACAACGTGTTGAGAGTAAAGCTTCAGCAAATCTAATGGCAAGATTGCTAGTTGAAAGTAAAAAAAATAAGGAAGCGCTATCTGAGAATATTAAAAGAATCGAATCATTGATGGCAGATTCTGAAAGGCTACTTCAATTTATGGGTAATGACTTTACTGATAAAAATGAAAAAACAATCGATACCTTAATTTATTCTCTTTTAACGTCCCCTAGTTTAAAATATAAATCTTCTACGCTTGATGAGGCATTAAGTTCTGGTGCAATTTCTTTGATAGCCTCAGATAGTCTTCGAGATTTCTTATATCAAATTCCAAGTATTTATGCAGGCATTCAAAGGAATGAGAAAAATGAAGATTTAGATGGCTCAGACAACTTTGTACCTTATCTCTACGACAATATTTCGCTAAGACAAGTAGATTACAGTTTTGCACCTATTAAAGATAGAATTGGTAAAAGCAAACTGGATTACAGTGATAATCGAATTATTTTAAAAGACAGAAAATTTGAGAATATGATCGATAATAAAATGTTCTTACTTAGCTCTTTATTAAGTAGAAACACCGATTATCAAAAGTTTAATAGCAAAACTATAAAGTTATTAGAACAAGAAATAGATAAGTTAAAGTAAATGATAAAGTTCTTTAGAAAAATTCGGCAAAACCTCCTTTCAGAAGGTAAAACCACCAAGTACTTTAAATACGCCATTGGCGAAATTGTACTAGTGGTCATTGGGATTCTCATTGCGCTACAGATTAATAACTGGAACGAAGAAAGAAAAGAAAAAGAATCTTTAAATGCCATATACAATTTACTTATTAGTGACTTAGAATCAGATTTAAAAAATATCCCAGAAATTTTAAAATACAATAACAATAAGGCCCCTTTACTAAAACATATTATAAGAGGAAACTTAAGCCGTAACGATTACAGTTCTAATAATAGATATTACAATTTAATTGGTGGGAGCGAAGATTTTAGCCTAAAAACAAAAGGCTACGAGCAGCTCCGCAATTTTAACGGTAGTGATTTCTCTTCTAATGAGGTACAAATAAAAATTAATGATTTTTATGAAAAATATAATACCCGCTTAGAAGCTCTTAATGAACTTGCATTAGACGATTTAAAAAGCAACTATGATTATTGGAAAGAAAATTTTATTTGGTATCCAGACTACTTAATAGGCAAAGAATCAAGTGGTTTTGTAAATTATTCCATTGAAAACATGGACTACAAAAATAGGGTGGCCAACTACTTTTTTTTGAATTGTGGCCTAATCTCTGAAGCCCTTGAAGAGATTAGAATAGAAGCAAATAAAATATTAACCCTTCTAAGAGAAAAAACGAGTGATTAAATTCTTTAGAAAAATTCGAGAAAACCTGCTTTCAGAAGGTAAAACAGGCAAATACCTCAAATACGCCATTGGCGAAATTATCCTCGTAGTCATTGGTATCCTCATTGCACTTCAGATTAATAATTGGAATGAGAAACGGAAAAACCAAAACTATGAACGTAAGATTTTAACCTTAATCAATCAAAATTTAGAAAACGATTCTATTGCATTATCTAACCAATTATACAGCTTAAAATCATCTAAGGATTTAACAGATAAATTATTAGAGCAGGTTAGCTTAGGAAACTACAATGATAGTTTAAACTATTGGTTAGGAGAGATTATTTCTTTTGAACGATTTAAATCCCAATCAAGTGCATTTGAGATGCTAAAATCAAAGGGTATAGATATTATTTCTAATGATGAGTTACAATTAGCACTAATCACCTATTATGATGAACATGTGCTTAATGTTTATGCTGCTCATAAGGACGTTGAAGAATCTTTTAAAGATGATTGGATTCCTATAATGAAAGAAGATTTTTCAGAGTTCGAATGGAAAACCTATGCTTCGCCTCGTGATTCTAAATCGTTTTTTGAGAATCCTGCTAATTTAAGTTTTTTTAAATTTTTTAAAACGAATAAATCCAGCTCAGAACCCTATTTAGAAGCTGCACTACAAAAACTATCTGAAATTAATAAACTATCTAAAAATCATTTAAGTGATTAAATTCTTCAGACACATACGTCGTTCATTAATCAACCAAAACCAAATGGGTAAACCTGCCTCGCCGGCAGGCAGGTACTTTAAATACGCCATCGGTGAAATTTTACTTGTGGTCATTGGGATTCTTTTGGCACTCCAAATAAACACCTGGAACCAACAGCGGATTGAAGATCGAACAGAAGTAGAACTACTTACTGCGCTAAAGGACGAGTTTCAAAATAATCTGAAATACTTGGAAGAATCTATCAATATAAATGCAAAAGCTACTAAATCTTGTTTAGAGCTTACCCAAATCATACGCACTGATTCTTTAACCCAAAAATCGGAACAGGTTGATGCCTTACTAATTGCCATAGGCAATTTTTACTCTTTTGATGCTTTAACTGGGGTTTCTAGTGAAATAGTGAATTCAGGAAAATTAAGCATTCTAAAAAACAGGGCAATCCGGGAACAATTGGGTAATTGGCTTACCTTAATTATTGACTGCGAAGAGGATATTCTTTTTAGATCAGATAATTACAGCATGAATTTAATGCCGTTTTTGATGGAGCGGTTTCCCCTGGCCAATGGTGAGCTCACTAAAAAATTGCCCTTAGACAAGAGCAACTACTTAACTACTTACAAAGAGAAATCGCCTTTCAAATTTAATTTACCAAAAGAAGATTTAATGGAATTAGAGAACCAAGTATGGCATCATAAGCATAATCAAGATTATGTAGTCATTAATGAATTGAACCTAAAAGATTTTATTTTGTCCACCATAACTATGCTGGAAAAAGAGCTGGAAAAACAATAACCGTAATCAAATTCTTCGCTAAAATCCTGTTACACTAAAACGTATATTTGCTTTATGCAGTTTAAAGAAGTTCTGGGCCTTAACCATTTAAAAAAACATTTAACCGCCACTGCAGAGGCTGGGCGTATTCCTCATGCACAATTGTTTGTTGGTGCAGAAGGTTCGGGAACATTAGCTTTAGCTATTGCCTATGCGCAATATGTGCTTTGCCAAAACACCAATGGAGAAAACGAGGATGAAAATGAAGTTTGCAATACCAAATGTGCTTCTTTAATGCATCCAGATTTGCATTTTGCTTTTCCGGTTTCTAATTCAGACAAAGTAAAAAGTCATGCCGTTAGCAATAATTATTTGCAAGAATGGCGGCAGTTTGTAAAAGCACAGCCTTATGGGAATTTGTTCGATTGGTACCGCGCAATTGGTATCGAGAAAAAGCAAGGCCAAATTGGGGTTGATGAAGCCCAGGATATTGTTAAAAAACTTTCTTTAAAATCCTACGAAGGGGGCTACAAAATTTTGATTGTATGGATGGCCGAAAAAATGAATATTGCCGCTTCCAACAAGCTTTTAAAACTAATTGAAGAGCCGCCAAAAAACACCATTATTCTTTTTATCACAGAAGACGAAGAGCAAATTATTACTACCATTAAGTCACGTTGCCAAGTGTTGCACTTTGCGCCACTACCTACAACTGTTATAGCGAAAGGTCTAATGGATAAAGGTCTTGGAGAAGCAGAAGCAAACCGTTTGGCTCATGAAGCTAATGGGAACTTTAATAAGGCTTTAGACCTAATGAACAACGATTCGGAAGACTTGGTTTTCGAAAAATGGTTTGTGCAATGGGTTCGCAGTGCATTTAAAGCAAAAGGCAATAAAACAGCTATCCATGATCTTATAAATTGGAGCAATGAGCTTGCTAAAAATGGCCGCGAAGTTCAAAAGAAGTTTTTACACTATTGCATTACAATGATGCGCCAGGCTATGTTAATGAATTTTAATGCTAATGAACTGGTTTATGCCAAAATCCATATGGACGGATTTGACCTAAAAAAGTTTGCACCTTTTGTGCATGAGAATAACATTCTGGACATAACAAAGGAATTAGAAGAGGCCATTTTTCACGTGGAACGTAACGGAAATGCTAAAATTATTTTCACCGATTTATCTATTAAACTAACCAGGCTTTTGCATACAAAAGCAGCATAAACCAACATTTATGGACTTACATTTTTACCAAAATGCTACTGAAATTGTATTACTCATTTTTTTGATTATCACTTTTTTACAAAGTGGAATAGATAAAGTTAAAGATTGGAAGGGCAACCTGTCTTGGCTAATTGGTCATTTTTCCAAATCTCCTTTTAAAAATAGTGTGCCATTATTGTTAGGCATTTTAACGGTTACAGAAATATTAGCAGGGCTTTTATGCCTAGTAGGCCTTGTTCACTTATTACTGCATGACAATAAATCTTTCGCGCTTTACGGAGCCTTAGTTTCCTGTTTAGCTTTACTGATGCTGTTCTTAGGACAGCGGATTAATAAAGATTATGTTGGAGCTCAAACCATTGTAATTTATTTGGTGCCCACAGTATTTCTATTGTTTTTGTTGCAGTAGATAGCATGATTAATAGCGTATTGTCACTTCGGGTGATTTTCGATAGAAAATTGTATTGAGAAGTTAGTATTAACAACTTCAAATAGTTCTCGATAGCTGCCTGTTCGGCAGACGGGCATTTTCCTTTGCAAAACACTCGAACTGACAAAGCGTATTCTAAGAAACAAAAATCGAATCGAGAACAATTATTTCAAACTTCTATTCTGCATCTCTATATAATAAAAAAGCCCCAGCATTAGCTGAGGCTCATAGTAGTATTTCAAAATAGCTTATTTCTTGTAGCTATCGTTTAATATTTTAAGGACTTCGTTCGTAAGGTCTTGTGAATCAGCGCCATAGAGTACGCTTCCGCCATCTCCACCACCTAAAATATAAGTGTATCCATTGGCTTTACCGTATGCTTTAATCTCTCTTTTTACTTTACTAACAACAGAATCCATTTCTACTTGCCCGGCAGCTTGCATAGCCTGCTCCTCCTGCTGTAATTGTTGCCCCATAAATTGTCCGCGTTGCTGAATTAAACCATATTCCTCTTGTGCTTTAGCTTGAGACATTTTTTGAGCTTTAGACTGAAAAGCTTGAACCTCAATTTGGAATGCTTGTGAAATACTATCACGCTTTTTAGTTAATGCTTCAGCCTTGGTTTTAAATTTAGCTTCGATTTCTATTTTTTCCTGATAGCCATCCATCAACTTAAGGTTATCTACGTAACCAATTTTATTTTGTTGACATGCTGCCATTAAAACAACAACTGCAACCAATACTAATTTTTTCATCTGTCTATTTTTATTTGTTTTTCTAAGGTCATATGTAATTCGCCATTTAGTCTTTTCTATATAATCCAAAACTTGCTTGGCTCATTTCATCTGTTTAGATTTTAGATTCGGCAAAAATATAAAAAGGGATTTCAAATCCTTAGAAGTTTATGATTTTATTCCGTTTAAGGAACAATAGATAAATTCTATTTTATATTTAAGTGTTGATTTGTTGTGTCTATCAAAATAGGCTTGTCTAATTAGCCTTTCCTCGCTGAAAAATTTGTTTTTATGGAAAGATATGGGAGCTATTTCATAAAGCGCTTAAACCGCTTTAAATTGATTTTCTAAGAATATATATATGCGAAGAATACTCTTTTGTGCTATTTGCCTTAAGATTGGATTTTAATCCATTAATAAATGCTCGGACGAAATTTTGTTTTCCGGATTTGTATTTTTCTGAAAGAAGCGAAACATAAAAAGAATCAAATACCATTGGTTTGATTTTTACTAGTTCCATTTGATGCTTTGCAAAAAGCTTTTCAATGCTTTTTTTAGAAAAATGCCAAAGGTGTCTTGGCACGTCAAATGCCGCCCAAAATTTTCCGTAATGGTTTGCATCGTATGATTTAAAATTTGGAACAGCAATTACCAAAGTTCCATTTTCTGATAATAAGGAAACTATTGTTTTAATCTGATTTTCTAAATCCGATAAATGTTCCAGTACATGCCAAAGCGTAATTACCTCAAACTTATTATTAGAAATTTTATTTAATTCTGAATGGAGAACTACTCCTTTTTCACTAGCTCTATTTCTTGCAGAAGCGTTTGGCTCTACTCCTGCTATCTTCCAATTTTGCTTTTTTGCAGCTAGCAAAAAGTCTCCCGTTCCTGCACCAATATCCAACACCATTCTTTCAGATGCTCCAAATGAGTTTAATAAAGAAACTTTCTTTTTTAAACTATGGCTTTTTACAAGTTGATATATTTTATCTACAAAAGATTTCTTAGAATCTGTATGAGAAATGTAGGCTTCGCTTTCGTAATACTTATCTAGATTATTGGGTGTTGGTTTGGTAATTAACATATCCAAATCCTCCTCGTAAAAAAGTTCAAACTCTTCTTGAGAAATAGAATAATCTTTAGTTTTTAAATACAACTTCATTGTAGTTATGCGTAGAAAGGTATTCTTCTTTTAGGTTTCGAAGATAAGGCAAAACTACGTCCTTTGAAACGGAATCATCATGAAGACAATCTTTCTCTGCAGCACTAAAAATCTCAATGGCAATATACCAATTCCCAGACCTTGATTCATAAGAATCGGTAAGGATAGCATCGCTATCAGATGCTATTAAAGCAGCATCAAGCACCATTGGCAATAAGTTTAATGTTTTACTTGGTATTTCTACCTCATAAAAGGAAAGAAAGTATTCATTACCTTCTATTTTAAAAGGGACTTCCACATCTACATAATAATCTTCTAGATTGTATTTCGTATTAATGTAGTTGTAAAAAGCATCTGCTTCTTTTGGGTCTTCAAATACAAAAGTAGTCTTCTCCGGTAGGCCTCTTTTAAAGCGCTTTCCTTTGGTTAATTTATAATCTGAAATACTTGGAGCAATACGGATTGGAATACAAGAATTTAGGAATAGTAATCCTAATACTAACGTAAAAAGTTTTTTCATTTTGGTTTTGATTTAGCTGGAGAAACTATTCTCAAAAACCAAGCCAAAAATATGTTCCACGTGGAACATCTAGTCTCTAAAATGAATTTTAATCTTAAGAAGCTCACCTACTTTCTCTGCATTGGATTTAGCTAATTCATAGGATTTAGTTCTATACAAAGAAAAATATTGGCCTCCTTTAAATAACCTTACTACATAACTATGGTCATTAACTTGCTTGCCCATAGCAGCTATTGGACCCCATTCAGAATTCTTTACTCCAGTAGAAGAAAAAACCGTTACATATTCTGGTTTGAAAAAGTCTAATTGACTTTTAAAAATCCTTATTCCAAAGATTCTAAAATGCTTTTTATGGCTATACGCATCATTTATTTCAAAAGAAATTGAATATCCTAATAAGAGCATGCCAATGCAAAACATACCTACAATAGGTTCTAGTTTATTGGAGCCTTCTAATAAAGCTAAGAATGCAAATATTAGCAATACAATTCCTAAAATTATAACGGTAAGCGGTTTCTTTTGTTTAAAAAAAGAGCCTTTTTCATCTACCTAAAAAGACCAATAATACACTAATATCCGAAGGAGAAACTCCACTAATTCGAGAAGCTTGTGAGATGGTAACTGGTCTAATTGCTTCCAGTTTTTCCCTTGCCTCGTAGGACAAGGATTTTAATTTTCTATAATCAAAACCATCAGGGATTTTTATATTTTCTAAACGCAAAAGTTTATCGGCATTGTTCTTTTCTTTAGCAATATATCCAGAGTACTTTACTTGCACTTCGGCCTGTTCTAAAACTTCTGTATCCAAGCTATGTTCTTCTACAAAATTTGAAACAGCATTTAAACGAAGCATATGATCCATAGTTACACTAGGTCTGGAAAATACTTTAAACATCTTATCAGATTGCTTAACAGGCGAAGATGAAACCTCTTCCAAAATAGGGTTGATTTCTTCAGGGTTATAACTCGTATTTTTAAAAAAGTCTACAAACTTATCAGAGTTTCTTTGCTTCTCCTCCATACGTTTTAAACGCTCCTCCTTTGCTAAACCTATTTTATAACCTTTAGGTGTTAATCTTAAATCTGCATTGTCTTGACGTAATAGGGTTCTATATTCCGCTCTAGAAGTAAACATACGATAAGGTTCTTCTGTGCCTTTTGTTATTAAATCATCTATTAAGACTCCTATATAAGCCTCATCCCTTTTTAAGGTAAATGCCTCTTTTTCATTAATCTTTAGGTGTGCGTTTATTCCGGCCATTAATCCTTGAGAAGCAGCCTCCTCATACCCCGTTGTGCCATTTATTTGACCAGCAAAATATAGATTGTTCACTAGTTTAGTTTCTAGTGTGTGCTTTAATTGTGTTGGTGGAAAATAATCATATTCGATGGCGTAACCTGGTCTAAAGAATTTTACATTTTCAAAACCAACTACAGATTTTAAAGCTTTGTATTGTACATCTTCTGGCAACGAAGTTGAAAAGCCATTTACATACACCTCAACAGTATGCCAGCCTTCTGGTTCCACAAATATTTGATGTGAATTTTTATCAGCAAACCGATTAATCTTGTCCTCAATAGATGGGCAATATCTAGGCCCTATACTTTTTATTCTTCCATTAAACATAGGAGACCTATCAAAACCTTCGCGCAATAAATCATGCACCAAGGCACTCGTATGCGTCATATGACAATCCCTTTGTTCCTTAAGTTTTGGGGTTTGCAAATAGGAGAATTTCTCAGGCTTAACATCACCGGGTTGTAGAATCATTTTAGAATAGTCTAGAGAACGTCCATCCACTCTTGGTGGCGTTCCCGTTTTCATTCTTCCACTTTCAAAACCAAAATCAACCAACTGTTCTGTAATTCCCGTAGCAGCTTTTTCACCTGCTCTTCCTCCACCAAACTGTTTCTCCCCAATATGGATTAGTCCATTTAGAAAAGTGCCATTGGTTAAAACCACTGCCCTCGCTCTAACATCTATTCCCAAAGAAGTTCTTACTCCTACAACTTTTTCTCCTTCAACCAATAATCCAGAAACCATTTCCTGATAAAAATCCGCATTTGGTGTATTCTCCAAAGCAAGGCGCCATTCCTCTGCAAAACGCATTCTATCATTCTGCGCTCTTGGGCTCCACATAGCAGGCCCTTTAGACTTATTAAGCATCTTAAATTGTATGGCCGACTTATCCGTAACAACTCCACTATACCCGCCGAGCGCATCAATTTCCCGCACTATTTGTCCTTTAGCAATTCCGCCCATAGCTGGATTGCAAGACATTTGTCCGATAGTTTGGAGATTCATAGTAATCAAAAGTGTTTTTGACCCCATGTTCGCAGCTGCTGCAGTTGCCTCCGCACCCGCATGCCCTCCTCCTACTACTATTACATCGTATTCTTTATCAAACATAATTTCTATTGTTCCACGTGGAACAATCGCATCATTTCATTCTCCTTTTTGCGCATCAAATCTTTATCATCATCAGTCTTATCGTTGTAACCCAATAAGTGCAAAATACCATGGCTCATAACTCTCAACAACTCCTCTTCAAAGTCAACCTTAAACTTAGTCGCATTTTCATTTACTCTTTCTATAGAAATAAAAATGTCTCCAGAAATTGTATTATCTTCAGAATAATCAAAAGTTATAATATCCGTTAAGGTATCGTGATTTAAATATTTAAGATTGATGTCTAATAGAAAAGCATCATCACAAAAAATATAACTTAAGTTTCCTAAAAAAGAACCTTGGCTAGTAATTAGCTTATTAATCCAATCGGTATAATTTGATTCTTTGTCAAGTCGATAAGCAATCTCGTAATTAAACTCAATCTTCATCTTTAAAATAAGTCTTTACCCTATTCTTATAATTTTGCCGCAAAGGTAAGGCTTGTCTATTTAAAATCTCAATCGTGTTGCTTTTGTTCTTTAGCAAATCAGGTTTAGTAGTTATTGGGTTCTGAAATTGGGCGCTATTGGTTTTACTTTCACGCTCTTTCCGCTCCCCTTGTTTTAAAGCAGCATTCTCCAACTTCAATAACTGATGTTGAATTGTGTTCATTTTATTCACAGTGCGTTGCGTAATCCCATTCTCTAATAAATCATTCTCAAAGTTCTCCATTTGTCTAACCAACTTCTTGGCCAAATCTTGCTTATCCTTCTGAATAATATTATTTAACTGCTGTTCTAGCTTTTGTCTAATGGTTTGTTGCTCCTTATAAATCTCAAAGATTTCCTTTAGCTCTTCCTCCGATGGTCCATTTCCATTACCGCCTGAGGCATTTCCTTGACCTTGACCATTTTGTCCTTTACCTTGATTCCCGATCTTACCATTACCATCATTGCCCTTGCTTCCATTTTCTCCACCATCACCATCTCCACCTGAGTTACCTTCTTTTCCAGATTGGCCTTCTTTACCACCTTGCCCTTCATTACCATTTTCTCCAGACTTCCCCTGTTGTCCTTTTTGTCCCTGTTGCCCGGACTGACCTTCCTTGCCCATTTGTTCTCCCAACTGCTGTTGGCTTTTAATAATATCAGGCAATTGAAATCCTTCTCCCTGCCCACTTCCATTACCAGACTGCATACTCTGCTGCATATTGTCCAATAATTTTGCTAAAAAATCCGACAACGAATTAGAAGCTGTTAGCACATATTGCTGATACGATGCTCCTTGATAAATTTGATTCTCCGCTATGGTTTCTAAGGACTTATCAATATTATAATACACTTCTGTAATTTGCTCATTTACAAACTCTGAAAGTTCAGCTCTTCGTAACGAAAGTGCAAAAAGACTATCGTCTACATGCTCAAACAAATCCCGCAAATCTTTTTGTTCCCGTACTGTATTTGAAAATTCGGAAATCTCCCCCTGAGACTCCTGTATCTTATCAAAAAGATTTTCCTGTTTAAAAGAAAACGTAATAAGGTTATCTAAAATCTGACGTAACATTTCAGCGTCCTCAGCAATAGATGACCCACCTCCAGAAGATGCTGAGCTTTGTTCTAAACTCTCACTCATTTCCTTCATCTTCTGTGCAGCCGATTTCTGTTTTTGTGATGCCCTGTTTTTACTATCCTGTTTTGCTTGACTCTCTGATGACTCATCCATACCCTGATGCTTATTAATTTCTTCTAAAGCATCTTCCTGGTCCTTCTTTACGCCTTCTTCTTTTTGTTTGCTAACAGCTATATCTAAGGGTTTCTTTAAAGCCTGATTATCTTTTTTAAGTTCTTCTAACTCCTTAGCAATCTTATTGAACCTTTCGTTAAGTTTTTCTTGTTGTTCGTTGGAAAACTCCTCGCCAAGCTTAAGTTCAGATAACAGCTTTTGACGTTCAGCTAGCTTTTCTAATTCTTTGGCAAGCTGTGAAGCTTTCTCCGTAACATAATAACGCTTAGTTAATTCTAAAAGCTGCTCCAAATTCCGTTCGCTATTACTTTGCTTCTTAGACAGTTCCTCAAGCCTCTTTTTTAAGTCTTCCTTATTAATCTTGTCTGCAACTTTATTTAATTCTTCCAAGAGCTTTTTATTCTTTTCGGCCTCAATTTCCTGTCGCTCAAGACGTTCCTTAAGCAGCTCGTTCATCTCGTCATTCTTCTGACTCTTATTGAGATTATCCTTTAGTTCTTTACTGAACTTTTGCATCATAGATTCTTGGCGTTCTTGTTTTTGCAAAAAGTCTTTAATCTGGTTTTGTTCATTAAAATCAAGACTGCTATTTTCCTTCTGTTTATCGTTTATTTGCTTTAAGGCTTCTTTCTGTTCTTTAAAATTCTCTAAAGACTTGTCCAAATTCTGAAGAATAGCCTTTTGAGTTTCCAACTCTTTGTCTTTCAGTTCGTTATCATTTAAAATAGTAGTTCTAAAAATCGCGCTTTTTGCAGATTTTCCGTTTCTAAGACCATCATTGTCAAAAACTTGAAAATACATTTCATAGTCCTGGCCTTCTTCTATGTTTAAACCAGACGGAAATGTATAATAGAATTGTTCCACGTTAGTTTTAGCGTCTAACAACCTTAATCTCTGCGGTTCTTGAGGTTTATTTACTGGATAATATACCAAGTCTATTCGTTGTAAACCTATATCATCTGAAGCTAATCCCACATAATACGAAACATTAGGATTTAAGGAGTCCAAAGTTTGTTCCGCCTTTATTGTGGGATAAGCATCCTTTACAACATCAATACGATAGCCAAGGGTCTCATAATGCTTTACATTAGCGTTTGACGTGCTCAACTCGTAACTTAAATCTGAATAAATAGATTTAGACAACTCAAAGTTGTTGTCCACGTTTGTAAACCCAATAGTCGTATCCTTTTCTACAAAATCTATTCGTTCTGTATGAATACCTTCGACCTTCCAGGATACTTTAGTTCCCTCCGGTATCACAGCGTTTCCTGTTCCCTTTAAAACCTCATTCCGTTTCCCCAAATAGCTTGGATAATTCAATCGCATTTCAAAACCTTGAATTGCCGGAACCTTTCCTACTGTGATTTGATGTGTTCTAGAATTAAATCCGTTAGCGGTAAAATAAAAACTGCTCGATTCTAATGGTGCCTGAAATGTATATTGAAATTGCCCATTACGTTCCTGCATTAATAACGCTTTCCCATCAATAACAACAGAAACCTTTTCGGGTTTTACTTTTCCTTCCGTAGTTAGATCCAGTGTAAGCGATTCGTCTTCCAACAAGGTCAACTCTTTGTTAAGTAATTGAAAAGAAAATGGAGCTGGCGGCTCATAAGCGACATCATAATTAACTACTCTTTTATAAGACCCAAAGAAATCAGCAATATTACCTGAAAGCCAAATAAGACCAACTACTAGTAACGGGATTAAAATATACTTGGCATACTTTAAACTATCTTTAAAATCCACAGCTTTTACAAATGGAATTGGCTTCATCTGCTCAGAACGTTGTTCAATCGCGGCCAACAACAAGTCCGATTCTTCCAAATTATCAGCAAGGTCTAAAAGGTTAATAAGCTTATCATCCACTTCTGAGAAATGCTTTCCAATAAGTAATGAAGCCTCTCTATTGGAAATGCCCTTTTTTACTTTAAATAAATAGAACAGCGGCGTTAAAATGTAACGGTATAGCAGATAGAGTTCTATTGCTATAAACACCAAAAGCAGCGCCAAACGAAAAGTAGAGTCTAGCCATAAAAAATATTCTACTGCTGTAATAGTGAGAAAAAATAGTAGCCCTATGGTCACAAACAGAATACTACCTTTTACCAAAAGTTTTGTGTAATACTTTTTGGTAAAGGCGTTTAGCTTACCTAGTATGTTATTAAAACTGTCCAAATTCTACTATATTTAATACCAAGATACCCGTTGTTTCAAAATGGGGCTGAAAATTTTATGTTAAAATAGATGATATGAAGGATTTAAAGTATCTGGCAGCGTTAACTATACCTATTTCGGCGGCAATCAGTATTTATTTTAAGGGATATTGGAGTTTTTTTACTCCTTTCTATGCTTTTGTTATAATTCCAATACTAGAGGTCTTATTTCCACATGATACTTCTAATTTAGAAGGCGAAGAACTAAAATTAAAAGCCAAAAGCAAACTTTTTGATTGGATGCTCTATCTAAATATTCCTATTGTATTTGGATTTTTAGCTTTTACTTTATGGGATATTACCAACCATGCCTATGCAATTTATGAACTAGTAGGTTTGGTCTTTTCTGTTGGAATTGTATTGGGGGTTAACGGAATTAATGTTGCCCATGAACTAGGGCATCGACAACAAACTTTTGAGCGGTACCTAGCTAAACTTTTACTGCTGCCGTCTTTTTATATGCACTTTTATATTGAGCATAATTTTGGACACCATGCACATGCAGCAACAAAAGAAGATCCGGCTACTGCGGAATTTAATCAATCTGTTTACTCGTTTTGGTTTACCTCAACAATCCGACAATATGTAAACTCCTGGAAAATTCAAGGAAAGCTATTAAGCACTGAAAACAAAAGGTTCTTCTCCTTTAATAATGATATGTTTTTCTACACGCTCATTCAACTAAGCTATCTTATTTTGGTGTTTCTGTTTTTTGGAACTACAGGGATACTTTTTGCTTTAGCTTCTGGAATCATTGGTTTCCTTTTGCTTGAAACTGTTAATTATATTGAACATTATGGGCTTAGACGTTTTAAGCTGCCATCTGGTCGTTATGAGCGTGTCCGGGAATGCCACTCTTGGAACAGCAATCATGTAATTGGTAGAATTGTGTTGTACGAATTAACAAGGCACAGTGACCACCACTATAAGTCCTCTAAAAAATATCAGACCCTAGATTACCATGATATCTCACCTCAAATGCCTTTTGGGTATCCCACCTCCATGGTTTTGTCTTTTATTCCTCCGCTTTGGTTTAGTATTATGAACAAGCGGATTCCAAGAGAAATGCGGTTAACCACATAAACCTAAATACCAGATTCACCTTAAAAGAGTTCATTACCTTTGTGGCTCAATTTTAGAGAATGAGTCAAAAAGTAAGGGTTCGTTTTGCCCCTAGTCCAACAGGACCGCTTCATATTGGCGGTGTTCGCACTGCATTATTCAACTATTTGTTTGCCAAAAAACATGATGGAGATTTTGTATTGCGCATAGAGGATACCGACCAGAACAGATATGTTGAAGGGGCCGAGGCTTATATTGTTGAAGCTTTAAACTGGTGCGGAATTCCTTTTGATGAAGGACCCGGAAAAGAAAAAGGCTTTGGTCCATACAGACAAAGTGAGCGCAAGCACTTGTATAAACAATATGCTTTAGAATTGATAGAAAAAGGACATGCATATTATGCTTTTGACACTTCCGAACGATTAGATTTTCATCGGAAAGACCATGAAGCTGAGGGAAAGACTTTTATCTATAATTGGCACAATCGTCTAAAATTGGATAACTCGCTTTCACTTTCTAATCAACTAACAAAAACAAAACTAGATTCTGGCGAACCCTATGTAGTTCGTTTTAAATCTCCACAAGATGAAAAACTACACTTAAAAGATAGTATTCGCGGAGCTATTGAAATTGACACCAACGTTTTGGATGATAAAATTCTTTTTAAAAGTGATGGAATGCCAACTTATCATTTAGCCAATATTGTAGATGACCATTTAATGGAAATTACTCATGTGATACGTGGGGAAGAATGGTTGCCATCTTTAGCATTACACCAATTATTATACAATGCTTTTGGATGGGAAGCGCCACAATTTGCACATTTACCTTTAATCATGAAACCAACGGGCAAAGGAAAATTAAGTAAGCGTGATGGTGAAAAAGGAGGTTTTCCTGTTTTTCCATTATCGTGGAACGATTCTCAAGGCTATCGTGAAGCAGGATATTTCCCTGAAGCTATGGTCAACTTTTTAGCCATGTTGGGTTGGAATCCTGGAACAGAGCAAGAACTGTTTTCTCTGGAAGATTTGGTAAATACTTTTAGTCTAGAGCGTGTAAACAAATCTGGTGCTCGTTTTGACCCAGATAAAACTAAATGGTATAATCATCAATACTTACAGACCAAAAGTGATGCGGAGTTAGCGGATTTGTTTAAAATGGATGTCAGGTTGAGCTCTGTCGAAATCTCTTTCGACGACGATTATATTGAAAAAGTAGTTGGGTTAATAAAAGAGCGGGCGGACTTCCCCGCGGACCTTTGGGATTTAGGAAACTACTTTTTTGAAGCGCCAAAGAGCTATGCTGAAAAGCCTGTTAAAAAACAGTGGAAAGAAGACACGTCACAACTAATGCAAAAAGTAGCTGAAATCATTGAAGCTACTAAAGATTTTACTTCCGTAAATCTAGAAACCAACATTAAAACATGGATTACCGAGAGTGAACTTTCTTTTGGAAAAGTAATGGGGCCTTTGCGTTTGGTTATTGTAGGTGATTTAAAAGGACCGCATTTGTTTGATATTTTAGCGATGCTAGGAAAAGAAGAATGTTCCAAGAGGATTAACAAAGCCTTATCTGTTTTAGGATAAGGCCCAAATCACTCAAATTGATGAATATAACTTCCCTTTAATCAATAGGTATATTCTACTCCAAATCTTCATCCCGTATTTCGTATTCGTATTTAAAAAATCTTTTTGAGGGCTCACTGGAATTCCATTCGGCTATGTTGTAAATATTTTTACCTGAACTATTTGGTTTATACACTTTAAGAATTTGTTCTGCCCGATTTTTTACAACTACGGAGTCATAGTCTACCAATGAAGGCTCTAGAAAAGTGCTGCCAATATCGAAACCTTCCTGAAAAAGCTCAATTTCATTAGGGGCTACTTCCAAAGTCTTTCTAAGCTCTTCAATGGATGAAACAAATTCAATGGTAAGAGCTTCGGATGTCAAATTTTCAATATTAGCCTCCATATCTGAAACTGGATCACAGCTTAACATACATAAAAAGACTAATACAATAAAAATTGCTTTTTTCATTTTTCGGTGTTTTCAACAAAACAATTAAAAAGTGCTTTACCCTAAGGGGATAGCTGTTATAAATTCGTTAAATTTCAACTGCAACATACAAATTCTTTTGGTTCACCTACTATCTCTTGCTAGTCTTTTTGGAATAAACAAAATAGCTTCGGGAATTTAATGTTAGAGTCTTTTCCTTCCAATAGATTTATGGTCAAAAGATAACTTAAAATTTATATTCATATGATAAAATCTAAGTCCAGCAAAGCTTCAATATTGAATAAATGCCTTTAAAAATTCTTGTACTCCTTCCAAAGAGCCAATTGGAAATCTTAAAGCACGAACTAGCGCCAACAGAAGACCTATAAATGTAGCTTGATGCTTTATTTTTCCAAACTTATGGGCAAAGAGCAAAAACAGCGGAATATAAATTAGCTCAGCAGAGAGTGTTATCAATAATGGATTAAGTTTTTCTGGTGGGAGAGTGGCTCTCCAGAAAACAATCATTCCTCTACCAACGGCCGGCATCATCATATAAAAAGCGCTGGCAATCAACCACCAAGAATGCTCTTTTAGATTTTTTCTGTGGATGATTCCTTTAATAATTGCATAAGTAAATGCTGCCATTAAAACGAATTCAACAACCAGCGTTCCATAATAAAAGCCGACAGGTGGTCCAGGTCTGTCTGGAGTTAAATTCTCAATTAGTCGTAAAGGATAATCAAGCAAACTGAACCCAGTAAAAATTGCGCCACCAGCAATTAGAAAACCTATTATTCCCCATGTTTTATGCTTTTCTATTTTGCCAGTGACAGCTAAATAGGGTTGAATAATTAAAAAAACAAACCATGCCGTAACGAGCCAATAATGAAAATGAAATTCCCAGGTTTTAGAACTAAAACTAGGCCAGTAATAGTTGAAAATGGTAGCCTGAACAAGAAGCATAATGCCTATCATCCATAAGTGCAGTTTTGAATACTTCTTCATATCGAAAATTTATAGGGGAACTGCTGTTGGAAGATACACAATATCACCTAATTGTAACAATTCTTAATAAAAAGCGACATATCTATTACTCTCTTTTGTATTTTAAACACATAAACTAAAAACACTATTATTATGGGAAGTTATATTTGGATTCCAGTAGCATTTTTCGTCGTTCTTACCATTCTTTCTGGGGTATTTATTGTAAAGCAACAGACGGCTGTAATTATTGAAACCTTTGGGAAATTTACCAGTGTTAGACAATCTGGCATTCAATTTAAAGTTCCGTTTGTACAACGAATCGCAGCTAGGGTTGGTCTTAAGATTCAACAATTGGATGTAATTATAGAAACAAAAACCTTAGATGATGTTTTTGTAAAGCTAAAAGTATCTGTACAGTATGTGGTTATTAAAAGTAAGGTCTATGATGCTTTTTATCAATTAGAATATCCGCATGATCAAATTACTTCTTATGTTTTTGATGTGGTACGTGCAGAAGTGCCTAAAATGAAATTGGATGATGTTTTTGTAAAAAAGGATGATATTGCCATTGCCGTTAAAGGAGAATTGCAGGACGCGATGTTGGAATATGGGTACGACATTATAAAGACTTTGGTAACAGACATTGATCCAGATGCTCAAGTAAAAGAGGCGATGAACAGAATTAATGCTTCTGAACGTGAAAAAATTGCCGCACAGTTTGAAGGTGATGCCGCACGTATTCTTATTGTAGAAAAAGCAAAGGCAGAAGCCGAAAGCAAGCGTTTACAAGGACAAGGTATCGCAGACCAACGTCGTGAAATTGCTCGCGGATTAGAAGAGTCTGTTGAGGTATTAAATAAAGTTGGTATTAATTCGCAAGAGGCTTCTGCACTTATTGTAGTGACGCAACATTACGATACGCTACAATCTATCGGCGAAGAAACCAATACAAATTTGATTCTTCTACCAAATTCTCCGCAAGCGGGTAGCGATATGCTAAATAATATGGTTGCATCATTTACGGCGAGCAATATGATTGGAGAGTCTATGAAGAAAACCAACACGCCAAAAAAGGATAGTAAATAAAGGTTTAGGTTTTACCTTAAACTCTTTCAAAAGCCCTGATTATATAAAATTATCAGGGCTTTCAGAATTAACAACTCCAGCCTAAAGATACGGGGACACATTTCCGTAAGAAGTAAATTCATTTCAAGGCAAGTCTCTGATAATTAAACCCTTGACTATCGTCCTGCGATTAGAAGTATTGTCCTATGCCAAATACAATGCCATTAGTGGTGTCGTTTCCAATGCCAATGCCATAATCCAATCTAAAAACTGCATTAAATATTTTTTTGTGGATAAAACGAATCCCTAGACCCGGATATAACCTCGTTGAAGTACCGTCAAAAAGCTGTGAAAAATCTTCTCCTGGATTACGCCATGAACCAAGGTCCATAAAAGCATTGCTTTGCAATACAAACCATCCTTTTTCATAGAGCGTATGTCTATACTCCGTATTCAAAACAATAGCGGCAGTACCACGATCAATAACATTTCCTACCCCTCTTATATTTAATTGGTTATCTAAAGTAAAAGGAGCAAATGGCGAATCTTCATTTCCTATAGCCGCGGCAAGTCTTAATCTATTTGCCCAGTTTCCTTTATCTCCAAGTTTCTTATAATAGATAAAATCGTTTCGTAAGGATAAGAAATCATTTAAAAAATCTTCTCCGGCCGCATTTCCGTTTTGAAATTGGATATACTGTCCGGTAAATTCACTCTGGAAACCATCAAAATATTGGTAGTCGATATCTATATCTACATATCTGTAGTTTGCCCGATAAAACAATTTATCTGCATTAAGGTTTACGGGTCTTCCAGGGATGATATCATCCCCTTCAAAAGTATAGGCTTCATCAACCAAAACAACACCTAATTCCACTTCATTATTAAAGTCAAAATTAAAAAGGAATTTTCCTTCTATCATCCTAGAGTTAAATCGGTAATCTTTCTTCCCATCATCAAAAAAAACAGGCTCTTCTCTTGTAATGTTTTGATAGTTAAGTCCAAACCCCACTTTGTCACTAAAAAGAAAGGGGTGTTCCCAAAATGCAGAAAAAGAATTAAAAACATTTCTTTGGAAAGAAGCTCCTAACAATTGTCCATTTCCCAAAAAATTAAATTCGAACAGTGAAAGTTGATAAGCAAAACTACCATCGCTAGCTGTAGAAATGCGTGGTCCCGGGATTATGGTAAAATTTTCGTCTATAGTATATTTTACAATAGTCTCCCCATTTTGCTCAGCAATTGTTGCTATTGCCTTGGCAATACCTGTAAGCCTATTTAATCGTTCTACATCTTTAACAACCAATAGCGAATCATATGCAGCTCCTTCCTTTGTTTTTATCAAACGTTTTAGAAAAGCTTCTTTTGTGCGTTTTAATCCTTCGAATTCAATTTTTACAATTTTCTCATCTTGGGCACTCAAATGACCAAAAGCTAAAAGTGCTGCTAGTATAAAAGTAAGTTTTCGCATTGCCGTTTTATTCTACATAAGAATAAGACGAAAAAAATTGCTATTCCATACGTGCATGGTAAAATATTTAATTCCTTAAGGAGAAAAAACAAAAAACATTTTGAATCTAGTTCAAAATCGCAAATAAAGCCCTTCTTTCCATTATCTACTATCCACACATACATTGTGTCTATTTAAAAAAGAAAGGTCAAATGGAGGGCTGCTAAGAATGCTGTTTTAATAGAAAATACCGATTGATATATTATATGCTATAAGCATTTGTTATAAGAAGGTTTTTCCTCCAAAACAACCGCTCTCAGTTCTTTTGCTGAATTTTTGCCCAAGTATCTCTTAAGCCAACCGTTCTATTAAAAACTAAATTTTCAGAGGTCGAATCGGTATCCACATTAAAATAACCCAAACGCTGAAATTGAAATCTTTCCCCAGCTTTAACATCTTTTAAATTTGGTTCCAAATATCCTGTTATAGTAGTAAGAGAATTTGGGTTTACAAACTCCATGAAATCTTTGTCTTTATGACCGTCTGGATTTTCATCATTAAATAATCTATCATACAAACGAACTTCAGCTTCTATTGCATGTTTTATTGAAACCCAATGTAGTGTGCCTTTTACTTTACGCAAGCTTTCTTCTGTTCCACTTCCACTTTTACTTTTTGGGTCATAAGTGCATTGAACTTCTGTGATATTACCTTCCGCATCTTTGGTACAAGATTCGGCTTTAATAATATAGCCGCTTTTTAAACGAACCTCGCCTCCTAATTTTAATCTAAAGAATTTGCGATTAGCCTCTTCTTTAAAATCTTCTTGTTCTATATATAATTCCCTAGAAAATGGAACCTCTCTTGTTCCAGCATTTTCATCTCCGGGATTATTCTCGGTTTCCACCCATTCCTCTTTTCCTTCCGGGTAGTTAGTAATTACCAGTTTTAAAGGATTTAGAACTGCCATTACGCGTGGAGCAATCCTATTTAAATGTTCTCGAACGTGAAATTCTAATAAGGAAACATCTACTAGGTTCTCCCGTTTTGCAATTCCAACAGTATCAGCAAAATTCCGAATTGACTCCGGAGTATAGCCTCTTCTTCGCAAACCAGAGATTGTAGGCATGCGCGGATCGTCCCAGCTAGAAACTACGCCTTCTTCAACTAATCGGAGTAGTTTTCGCTTACTAACTATGGTATGGCTTAGGTTTCTTCTGGCAAACTCTCGTTGTTTAGGGCGCAATTTATCGTTTGATACCAATTGGTCTAAACACCAATTATACAGCGCTCTATGCGGCAAAAATTCTAAAGTACATAACGAATGTGATACCTGCTCCAAATAATCACTTTGACCATGTGTCCAATCGTACATAGGATAAATGCACCAATCGGTATTTGTTCTATGATGTGCTTTATGTAGCACTCTGTAAAGAATAGGATCACGCATCAACATATTTGGAGAAGCCATATCAATCTTAGCCCTAAGCACATGCATACCTTCATCAAACTCCCCATTTTTCATCTTTTCAAAAAGCTCTAAATTTTCTTCAACACTCCTGTTACGATATGGTCCAGCAATTCCAGGTTCTGTTGGCGTCCCTTTTTGTTGAGCCATTTCATCTGAAGATTGGCTATCCACATAGGCTTTACCCCTTTTTATAAGCATTATAGCCCAATCATAAAGCTCCTGAAAGTAGTCTGATGCATAGCACTCTTTATCCCACTTATACCCAAGCCATTCTACATCTCTTTTAATGGCATCTACAAAAGCCTTTTCTTCTTTCGCAGGATTCGTATCGTCAAAACGAAGATTTACAGGAGCATTATAGCTTTCTCCTAGTCCAAAATTTAAGCAAATTGAGCTCGCGTGACCTAGGTGTAAATACCCATTTGGCTCAGGAGGAAAGCGGAATCGCAATTCTTCTTTCTTGTAATTATTTGCTAAATCTTCTTCAACAATATGTTCAATAAAATTGAGGGCTTTTTCGGCCTTTTCCATCAGAATTAATTTGTAAGCGCAAATGTAGGAAAAATGCGGTGTATCGCACGTTTTTAGGATGTACTCCAACAAAAAAAACGAATTCACAACATATTTAGGGGTATGGACAACAATAAATTTCCTTAGCCCTTCATATGAATCATATTTGTAAATAGAATACAAACATTACCACCAGAGGCAGTGAAATAAGCCGCCTCAAAATCTTAGAAAAGCAAGAAAAGCGACCCCAAAGCTAAACCATTGCCTTATGAAAGATGTAAACTTATGTAGAACACTTATGCTAACCGCATGTATTGCGGTGTTTGCCAGCACAATGGCTTTTGGTCAGGTGTTGAACAAACCAGAGCCTGCGCCAAACACAAACATTGGAGCAACAGAGCCTTGGACTGCTGCCTGCGCGTCCGATAGTTTTAACGAATACTTTGTAAATTTTACTTGGAGTCCGCCACTAGTAGATTCCGCAAACGAATTTATACTAGAGCTCTCCGATGCCTCTGGAAATTTTGATAGCGCTACGGAATTAGACCGAGTAACTGATCAAAACACCACCTTTGACTTTGATTTTACCTTCTCCTTAGCAACAGATGTGCAAGGTGATAGTTATCGATTTAGGGTTAGAAGCACAAACCCAGCGATGACAAGTCCTGAGTCCGATGCCTTTTCTATGTACTACATAGGATATAATAGTCCTATTCTAATTAGTAGGGATGGAGATGGAACTATTCCACCCGGGGGTGTTGTCGAAAACTGTAACAGCGGAAATGTAACACTGGCAACACATAACGTTACCAATCCAGAAAATTATAATTACAACTGGTATCGTAGTGGAACCTTGTTAAGTGAAAAAACGAATGCCATTACGGTTACACAAGATGGTATGTACTTTGTAGAGATAGATTATGGTCCAAACTGTTCTGGGTCCGCAAATACTTTATCCAACACCATTGAAATACAGACCGCAGCTTCTTCAGGAATTGCAATTACAGCTTCCTCTAGTACTACTTTATGTGCAGGCCAGACTGTTGATTTGGTTGCCAACATTAATGACCCGTCCTGGACATATACATGGTTTCAAAACGGAACCGCAGTTACCTCGCCTACCTTAGGTGATAGTTCCTATACAGTAGATAGTTCAACTTCCAATTTTGATGGGGATTATACTTTACAAATTGAAGGTTCTGGTATCTGCACCGAAACTACAAATGCAATTACAGTTAATGATGCAGGAAACTTTTCTGTTACCTTAAATAACGATACTAATATTGTTTTACTACCAAGCCAAACTAGAACCTTAGGTGTTTCTTCTTCAGCGGCAACACCAACCTATCAGTGGTACAAAGATGGAGCAGCTATTACTGGTGAAACAAATACAACATTAGACATTGCCGCCGTTGGCATATACTTTGTGAGAGTTACTGAAAATGGTGGTGCTTGCTCCGGAAACACCATAGATTCTGAGAATATTACCGCTGTTTTACCTGCAAGCTTTGAATTTGTCGTTGCTTTTTCAAGTTCATATACTTCTTGTGAAAGCACAAGCGCAGTTCTTTCATTAAATCAAATAAACGCAGTAGCTACGGATGGAACAAAAACCGATGTAACTACAGATTTATCTGGAGACTTTTCATATCAATGGACAAGAAACGGTACGGCTGTTACAGGAGAAACAAGCAATACTATCTCATTGGCATCTGCATCAGAAAATGGAGACTATATATTAGAAGGCAGTCTAGATTCTTTTAGTCCAGCATCAAATGAAATGAATGCAACATTGGCGAGTGGTGAAACTGTTGCCATAACAAGTACAGATTTAGCACTTTGCGATGGTATTAATAGTGTAACGCTAACCGCTGATATTGATTTAACCTCGGAAACATTTACATGGTCTAGAGATGGGAGTACAGTTTCTACAACGGACCAAGCGCTTACAACTACCGAAACCGGTGTTTACGAATTACAAGTTCAACGTACTGGTTGCCCAATACGTTCTAACCAAATCACAATTATCCAGTTTGACGAGTCTATTGTTACCGTAGATGCTGAAGAAAATATCATTTTTCAAGAAGGAAGTTCGCAAACAATAACTGCGGCTGGTGCTTCGGCATATGAGTGGTATGATGAAAGCAACACTCGTATCTCTAGCACAGATTCTGTTTCGCTAAGTGAAGAAGGCACTTATTTACTTATAGCCTCTATTGGAAATTGTACAGTATCAAGAAGTTTTACGGTGTCTTTTAGAGACAATTTTGCTATACCTAATGTAATCACCGCTAATGGTGATGGCATAAACGACCTATGGGTTTTACCAAATACATTTTCAAGAGACCCAGACATTACTGTAGTTATTTATAATGAAAATGGCGAGGAGGTTTTAAATCAACCGGATTACCAAAACAACTGGCCACAATCATCTACAGCGTTTACCAAACAAAATATGATTTTCTACTACCGTATACTAAACGGGGGGAAAACATTAAACCAAGGAACCATAACTGTTATTCGTTAACCTCATCATGAGAAAGATTAAATTGCTTATTATTCTCCTAATTACACTTTTGTGTTCGGGAACTTATGCTCAAGAGGAAAATCCTTTTCTGAGTTATGAAGCTCCTTCACAGAACTTGATAAAATTCAATAGGTTTTTAATAAATCCAACATTTTCAACAGTAAGAGAAGATAAGTCTTATATAAATCTTTTTCATAGAAACCAGTCGGTATCTTTTGATGATAACAATCAAACCTACTACTTAAGTTACAGTGGTAGAATAGGGGACAGAAGTGGTCTTGGCTTAAGTTTATACACACAACGCGAAGGTCTTTTTAGCAATCTAGGTTTGCTAGCCAACTACGCTTATGGTATTAAACTAAGTGAAAAAAGCAATTTCACTTTTGGTGCAAACTTCTCGTACTATACTAGTGGTTTTGATGAAGGAAGAGCAAATACTTTAGACCCAAATGATGCTTTGCTAAATAGCTTGGACGATAGTTCGTTAATTTCCTTTCAACCAGGATTTAATATTTCCTATGGCCAATTTGATTTTGGTGTATTCGCTGAAAACCTATTTGATTACAACCTTAAAACTAGTGAATCAAATACTGCGTTCAACGAAAAAACATATTCCGGACATTTACAATATACCCATCAGTTTAAAAATGGGGAAGGGATTTTTGAAAGTGGCCGCTTAATGCCATTAGCAAGGGTTAAAAGAGTTGGGGAAGAAGGATATACTCTTGGTGGTAATTTAATCTTAGACCTTCCTAAACTAGGTTGGTTACAAGCTGGTTACGATGATTTTTATGGTGCCGCTGCGGGGATAGGTTTTAACCTTACCAAGAACATTTCTTTAGGTTATACTATCGAAAAAGGAATAAGTGAAGAGGCCCAAAACTTTGGAGCTACGCATGAGATTTCATTAGCATATTCCTTTACACCTAATCTAACAGAAGATCGGGTTATGTTAGAAAAAGATAATGAAGACCTTGTCTTAAATGAAGACCCAGAGGTAGAAGAAATATCACTTACCGAAAAAGATGCCTTAATTGCTGATTTACAAAAGAAACTAGCAGAGAATGATGCCATATTGGATGAATTATTACTTCGTCAAGATTCAATTGAAAGAGGAAGAGAGTCAGATTTAGAGCGGAGGTTTAATATGGTTATGCGTTTGGTCCAAAGAGAGACCAATGACAACCCCAACCTTAAAGACCAGGCTCGCAAAGCTTATTTTGAAAATACCGATAGTTATAAAGTTGCAAACAATTCAACTTCTAACGCCCCAATCTCTAATCAAGGAATAACAAGTTCTGCTTCTACAAAAGATGTAATCTCATTAACAAGTCCTAAAAAGACAGTAAGCTTAGCTACTAGAGAAACTGCGGAAACAGAAGCTCCTAAAGACATTATCTCATTAAAGAATAATAAAACAAAAAAATCCATAGCTGCTTCAAACACAACAAATTCAAGTGGTGTTGCCAAAGACAAAATCTATAGACCAAAGACTATTAGTCCATCCAAAAAAATCAGTAGAGGGTTAAAGTCATTTAATATTCCAGATGTTGAAAGCGGCTATTATATCGTTGCTAATGTTTACAATGGCAAAAAATACATGAACACCTTTATTAATGATTTAGAGTCACAAGGTGTAGATGCAGATTATATAGAAAACCCTCGTAACGGACGTAAGTATGTTTATCTAAAGAAATTTAGCAGCAAGCAAGAAGCTATGAATGCATATGCTTCAAAAATGGATGGAACCTACAACAATGATATGTGGGTAATGAAGGTTAAAGGAACCGATTCCTATAATTCGGACATAGCCAGTAACGATTCGCGTTATGGCTCTAACACATTACAGAAAAACATAGTTGAAAATAACAACCAAAACCCAAGTGGTGTTTCTGCCAAAACCTACCGTTTAAATGGCGTGGGAAGTGGATATTACATTATAGCAAATGTATTTGCAAATACTTCTAATGCTAAACGATTTGTAAAGCAAATGAATTCTCAGGGTTTAAATGCTGGGTACTTTGTAAATCCAGAGAACAATTACAAATATGTGTATTTAAAAAAGCATGAGACTTGGAGCAATGCACTTATTTCTTATTACAACAAACTAAATAGCGCCTACGATGACAAGATGTGGATAATGCGCGTAAAACCAAACTCTCTCTCTTAAATGAAAAGTTATATTATTCGACTTGTCCTATTGTTGAGCATAGGCCTGCTAGGGTATGTTTCATATGGTCAAGAATACAATAATTTTGAAGTTCGCTACCAAAGTAATTTGCGTGGTGATTTAACATTTATAGGAAATAACATTCTTAATAGGGATAGTGGTACCGCTGGCGAGGGGCCAAATGATGCCTATAATAATCAAAGAAACAATAATAACGGGTCAACAAACAATGACAATAGTGGTTTTTATAATTATAATGATTTTAAAAACATGCAGTATATTGATGTTGATAGTGACCCATCAACATTTAGTTCAAGTACGTCTACATTCGCTTTTGAACAAGCAAATTGTAACCTCATTAGATATGCGGGTTTATACTGGTCTGCTACCTATCCTAGCGCTACTGCCAATGGCTCATATATTGGGGGCTCATATACGGCAAATACTGTTCCTGTTGGCACAGGAAGGCAAACGGATTTTAATCAAGTAAAATTTAGGGTTCCTGGCGGAGTATACGTTGATATTACTGCAGATGAAGTGCTTTTTGACGGATTCACAAGCACAGATGCGTCTGTACAACAAAACAGTCCTTATGCTTGTTATGCTGATGTAACTTCTCTGATAACTGCAATGGCTGACCCAACTGGTGACTATACTGTTGCCAATATTAGAGCAACAACAGGAGGATTAACTCCTGGAGGTGGTACTACTGGTGGTTGGACTCTTGTTATAGTATATGAAAATCCTACGCTCACAGGAAAATTTATTACAACTTTTGATGGGTTTGCCAGAGTAAACGGAACCAATACTGTAGATATTAATTACAATGGGTTCGAGACAATCCCAGTTGGCCCCGTAATTGCAGATTTGGGCGCTGCAACTTTAGAAGGAGATTTTAGAATTACCGGAGATGGTTTGAGTATTGAAGCTGCAAGTAATTCCGGTTTTACAGATGTCGGAAATGCTGCTAATCCAACCGATAATTTTTTTAATAGTAATATTACCCTAGATGGTGTTATAACCACAAATAGAAATCCAGCAAGTACTAATACGTTAGGGTATGATACGGATATTTTTCTACTAAGCAATCCTACAAATTCTGTTATTCCAAATAACGAAACGGCAGCAACGTTTCGATTTTCCACAGACGGAGATCAATACTATCCCTTCTTTAATTCATTTAACGTTGAGGTAATAGAACCAAATATTGTACTAGAAAAAAGAGTAGAAGATATTGCCGGCAATGATATTACTGGTGCAGGTGTAAACTTAGGCCAGTTTTTAGATTATGTCCTTTCTTTTCAAAATATTGGAAATGACGATGCTGTCAACTATACCATTAGAGATATACTACCCATAAATGTTACGTTAGACGAGACAAATCTAACCCTACCCACTGGAGTCACCTATACCTATACTCCAGCCACAAGGGAGGTTGTTTTTACTATTCCGGATAATCTTGTAGAAGAAAATGATCCCGCCTCAAGCATTCGAATGCGAGTTCAAGTAGCTGAAAATTGCTTTGATTTTATTGACGCTTGTACAGATCAGATTGAAAATGTTGCGTTTTCAACATACCAGGGTGAAATTAACTCCGCCGTAATTACGGACGATCCAAGTGTTAATGATTTTGATGATTGTGGCTTTGTTACTCCAGGTGCAACTAACTTTTTATTGGATGATTTGGAATCTTGCGATTTTTCGAGAACCGTACAACTTTGCGGAGATAGTGTGGTGTTAGATGCGGGGGATAATTTTGACAATTATATCTGGTATATAGATGAAAATGGTGATGGTCTAATTGATGCTGGTGACACCTTAATTCCTGGAGAAAATACAGATACGCTTTTAGTAACTGAAGTTGGAACCTATATCGTAGATAAAATTATTGCAGACCCCTGTAAAGGTTTTCAAGAAATTATCACCGTAACTCAGTTTGGTATAACCCAAACCAATCCTATTATTGGCTTAATAAACGATACTTCTAACACTGTCGAAGGTGAAATCGTAGTTTGTCCAAATGACGGAGAGGAATTACCAGAAATATTTTTGTGTGGTCTTAATGATACCGAACTAATTCAGATTAATATTCCTGATGCTTTAAGTATTGAGTGGGAACAATTAGACGAAGCCAGTTGTGCTGCTGCTACTAATGATTGTGCTAATAAAAACAATACCTGTACTTGGAATAATGTAGGTAATGGCGGTGATTTTACTGCTTCTGATTCTGGACAGTATCGCGTTGTTATTAATTATCTAAATGGATGTTTTACCCGTTTCTATTTTAACATTTTTAAAAACCCGCTGGATCCACAGTTTAATAGCAGTGATATCATATGTTCCACTCCAGGAAACATTACGGTAACAAATATGCCATTGGATTACGAATTTCAATTAGTAGACGCTACTAATGACAATATTTTGGTGCCTTATAGCGCCAATAATGGCCCAAGTTTCTCAATAGCTACAAATGGTGCATACAGAGTAGAAATGCGCCAACAAGGTGTTACCGACGGATGTGTATTTATTCTTGACAATATTGGAATTTTAGACAGAGACTTCCAAGTAGATGTTGTTACAAGAGATACAGACTGTAATGGTTTAGGAGAAATTTCAATCTCAGTACTCAATGTTGAAGCTCAATACTATTATGAAATCTCGCAAGGAGGAACAACTGTTGATACTTTTGGACCTTCAAATGATAACAACTACACTTTTGAAAATTTAAACGATGGTGTCTATGACATTCTGGTTAGTACAGATGATGGTTGTAATTATACAGAGCAAGTAACCATAAATGATTTGTCAGATTTAGATCTTAATGCAAGGGTTTCACAACACATATCTTGTAGAGAAGGTAACATTCAGATGGAATCTACCGGAGGACAAACTCCGCATACTTATGCGATTTGGTCTTTTGTTGATGAAAGCGGTACAACCATAACCTCTTATCCAGACGTTAATGATATTCCGCCAAGCGAATACCAAACCAGTGTGATTTTTGATGTTCTAATCCCGGGGGATTATACTTTTGTAGTGGTTGATCGTAATAACTGTCATGCCTTCTCAAATACGGTAACTATTATTTTGGTTCCAGCTGTAGAATATACAAGAGATTCAACTGACGAAACGTGTTTTGGTGCAAATGATGGTGCTATAAATATCAACCTAACAGATAGCAATGGGTACCAGGTCACCTATTATTTAATCGATGATACTGGAGTGGAAATTGCAACGAATAACTCTGGTTTTTTTGGGAATTTAGCTCAAGGCGATTACTCGGTAAGAATTAATCAGAGAAGAGGAGGTTCAGAATGTGATTACTTCGAAGATTTTATTATTAGTGGGCCGCCTGATGCAGTTACTGGAACTGCTGCAATAACTCAAGATTATACTTGTTTACAGGATGGTATCATAACAGTGCAAACTGCTAGTGGAGGAACAGCTCCATATGAGTACAGCATTGATGGGATTAATTTTGATGGTTCTGCTGGAGCAGATGTATTTGCCAACCTAACCGATGGTACTTATAACATTTCAATCCGCGATGCTAACGATTGTATTTTTGTTACTCCAGACATCATAATAGCGCCATTAAACCCGCCAACTGATTTAACGTTTACAGCAACAAATCCGGTTTGTCCTTCATTGGTGTCGGATGTAACAGCTAATGTAGTAAATGGAGATGTGCCTTTTGTGTTCGAAATAATTGCTCCATCTACTATTGCCGCAACTTCTACCGCAGGAAATTCAGCAGATTTTGATGCTCTCTCACCGGGCACTTACACCTTTAGAGTCACCGACGATAAAGGTTGCATATATGAAGAAAGCTTTACAATAAACCCTGTATCGCCAATAACTGTGGTTGGACAATTGGTAAGTAATATTACTTGTTTCGATGATACAGATGGTGAAGCTCGCTTTACCATTGCAAACTTTAATACCTCATATGACTATTCCGTTACAGGGCCTTCCAATTTCACTGGAACCAATGAGACTAACGGAACAATAGATTTAACCAACCTTGATGACGGAACATACACCATAAATGTTACAGATAACGATACTAATTGTACAGCTACCGCAACAGTTACTATAAATGGACCTCCAGCAGCCATTACAATCACAGAGGCTGAAACCCAACCAACATGTACTACTGATGGTAGTGCCCAAATTACTGCAGTAGGTGGATGGGGAAGTTATACTTATGTACTTAACAATCCCGACACTACGCCTGTATCTACCAATACAAATGGAACTTTTAACAACTTAACGCAATATGGTGTTTATAATGGTACTGTAACCGATGTAAATGGTTGCGTTGAGCCATTCTCATTTGAATTATTCGAAGCTTTTCCACCTGTACTTGCAATTGCGCCAAATGATTTCTGTTATGATGACGCTACCGGATTAACTTTAACTGCAACAGTAACTTCTGGAGGTGATGGGAATTTTGAATACAGTCTAAACAGCGGTCCTTATGACACACCAAATGTTTTCTCCGGTCTTGGCCCGGGAACATACAGAATTGATGTTCGTGACGGAAATAATTGTACTGATTTTGCAACGATTACTATTAATCCAGAGCTAAGCGTTATTGCTTCGGCGCCAAATATAACAGCTTGTGCTACAACAACTGATGTAAACGTAACGGCAGCAGGTGGTGATGGAAACTATGTCTATGCTATAGTCGCTGATGGTGCTACCCCTGGAGCTTTTAGTACAACTAATCCAATCACTATTACTGGAACTGGGGATTATGATGTATATGTAAGAGACAATTCGGGTAATGCCGGGTATTGCGAAGCAAGTTTTGATTTAACCATAGCTCAAGATGCTCCTCTGGCAATTTCTGTATCAAATACTGATATTTTATGTAGCGGTTCATCAACCTCAACAATTACAATAACTGCCTCTGGTGGCGAAGCGCCATATAGGTATAGTATTGATAATGGTACAACTTATGAAACTACAAATGCATTTGTAAATCAGGCAGCAGGAAGTTATAACATACGTGTGCTAGACGCTAACAATTGTGATATTGCACAAACTTATACGATTACCGAGCCTTTTACTCTTTCCGCTTCTGCAGCAGTTACTGCTCTTGTGGAATGTAACCCAACTGCTGGTGCCGAAGTCAGAATCACCAATGCGCAAGGGGGTACTGCTCCATACGAATATAGCTTTAATGGTGGAACAACTTATAGTGCAAGCGCCATAGGTTTTTTATTAGAAGGGACACACACCTTATATATAAGAGATGATAATGATTGTACTTTTGAGATGACCGTAACGGTTGATCCTCAACCGACTCCTCCTACTTTATCGGCAGCTGTTGACTATGAATGCGATGGTGAAGGAACAATTACGGTGACCCCAAGCAGTACGGATTTTGATTATACCTATTCCATCTCTGTTAATGGTGGAGCCCTAACTCCTAATACTCCTAACACATCCAATATTTTTAATGATGTGGCTGTTGGCAATCACACCATAAGTGTAGATTATATAAGTAATTCGGCGCCCGTTAGGAGCACATTATTATTAGAAGATTTTGGAACCGGTCCAAACATACCGCTTCCAGAAATTGACACAGATTATTACTGCTATGATCCACAAGACGGAACTGCTTCGCCATGTAGTCCTTTAGATGGGCGTACTACCAATAGTGCAAACTCAAGAATTAACGATTTAGAATATAGCGTTACCAGTACCATTGTAGCTCCTTTTGGAACATGGGTAAGTCCAATAGACAATTCGGGAGATCCAAATGGAAGGTATTTGGCCATAAATGTTGGTGATCCTGGAGTAAATACAGTTGTTTATACTAAAGAAGATATTGAAATTATACCGAATAGGAATGTCGAAATTTCTCTGGATGTAATCAATTTGGTAAGACAAGGCTCAGGTTTAATCCGTCCAAATATATTAGTAGAGATTGTAGATTCATCTGGTAATATCTTAGATAGCGGAACTACTGGCCTGATTGATGAAAACACTGGAAATACAGATTGGAGAAACTTTGTTATTCCACCACTAGACCCAGGGGCAAATACAACCGTAGATATTGTAATTAGAACTATTGGTACTGGCACCAATGGTAATGATGTTGCTATTGATAATATTCAAGCGTTTCAAACTCCTGAGCAATGCGCAGGAACGGCTACAATTAACGTGGCTGTTGAAGATGGCCGTGCTTTTGATGCTGAAATTACCGCATTCTCAAACATCAGCTGTAACGCAGGAACAGACGGAGCCATAACTTTTGAAGTAGAAAACTTTGATACTGATTTTCAGTATCAAGTAAATGGTGGTGGTTTCTCAGCCCTGCAAACCACAAGCACTATTAATCTTACAGGGCTTCCATTTGTTGGTCCAACTGGAGAATATGTTATAGATATTAGAACAACTGATAATTTAGGAAATACTTGTTCCGTTCAATTAACCCAAATAATTACACAACCAACGGCTGTAATCGCTTCAGGCTCTATAACTTCTGCTGTTACATGTAATGACGATGCTATTATAACTGCCTCTGCCACTGGTGGAACGCCGAACTATGAATATCAGTTAGAACTAAATAATGGTGGGCTTACTGAAGCTACTTATAATATTATAGCTATTGAAAGGCCTTTTCAAAATGCAGTAACATTTACAGGAGTTCCAGAGAATGCTCTAGGAGAATCCTATGTTATTCGCGTAAGAGATTCCAATGGTTGTATAGATGTAATAGACAATGCAATAGTAGTGGACGGACCAGAGCTGGTTACGTTTGATGCTGTGCCTACCGCTTGTTATACTGGAAGTAATAATGGCACTATAGAAGTAACGGTAACTAATGGAAATGGTGGATATCAGTTCCAAATTAATGGAGGGCCATGGTTAGCTCCAACAGCTGCAGGACCCCCTGATTATATTTTTAATAACCTAGGCGCTGGCACTTATAACATCAATGTTAGAGATAGTTTTGGTTGTGAAGGAACGGCGACACCAATTACAATAAATCCGCAACTAAATATCACTCCAAGCTTACAAAACAATTTAACTTGTATTGTAGATGCGACAATTGAAGTCGACGCAACCGGAGGTTCCGGTGTGTACGCTTATGAATGGGGAACTTCTGCGACAGGACCTTGGAACAATACGCAGTTTGTTGGTAACATTTTTACCACAAGTACTCCAGGTGATTTTTATTTTAGGGTAACGGATAATACTGCGCCAACAAATTGTATTGATATTGCTGGACCAATAACCGTAAGTCCTGCTCCAGATCCGGTCATAACAGCAATAACTCCCACTCATGTTCTCTGTAATGGCGATAGCACAGGAAGTCTAGATGTTACTATAAACACAGCAATAGGAAACCCTCCTTATGTTATTGATGTTATTGAAATAAATGGTCCTACAAATTATGGAACTCAAACTACCGGTCTTCCTTCAGGTGATTATGAGGTGACTATTACAGATGCGAATGGATGTACTTCAAATCCATTTCCCGTTACCATCAATCAACCAGATGTAATAGTATATGATATTGATTTACAACCGATTACCTGTGACTCATCTACGGGAACAAATCCAGGCTCTATTACCGTTGAAAACGTTGTGGGCGGCACAGCTGAATACACCTATTACCTTACCGGAAATAATGGTTATTCAGACACTTATCTGACTACTTCGGGTGGCGAAGATTATACCTTTACCATACTTGAATTTGGAATCTACGAAGTTGACGTTGTTGATGCTAACGGATGTTCAGTTGTCACTACAAATATTATCGCTTCACCTCCTGACGATTTAGATATTGATGTTTCTGCAGCTACTGCGAGTTGTGCAGCAGGAGGAACTGCCGAAGTTACTGTAACTACTGCTATATTAGGAACAAACTATGAATTCGGTATTTTAGATACTTTTGCTGTTCCATACGCATCAACTTATTTTGCGCCCGACACCCCAGGAGGCCCCACACATACATTCACAGGTTTAACACCTGGTATAACCTATACGTTTGTCGTACACGATATAACTACAGACTGTTACTATTTTGAGGAGGCCGCGGCTCCAATCAACTCGCCCTCTAATATGACAGCTGTTCTAGATGCTGTGAACAATATTACTTGTACAGGAGCAGACGATGGTAATGTGACCTTTACAATAGAAAATTATGATGTTGGAGCCACTCAGGTAGATTATGAGGTGTTTAATGCACAATCCAATGGTAGCATTACCCCAACCGCCATAACTGGTACTATTACAGTAAACCCGCCTACTGGGCCTCAAACAATAACTAATGTTGGTCCTTTTGCTCCTGGTATATACTATATTCTTTTAACTGAAAGAAATGGAGCTTTTGATGCTTGCTCTATTAGCACCGTAGATTTTACAATAGATGAATCTACCAACTTATTGAGCGTTACCACAGATTCTCCTACCAATGATAATTGTAATGTAAATGCAGGTGTTATAACCGCTGTTGGGCAATTTGGAACCGCTCCATACGAATATCAATATTTGTTAGATACGGACCCAACACCAGCAGTTTCCCATACTCCTCCAACAGCTGCGTCTGCAGGTTGGACAAGCAGCGCAACTGCAAATGTGGAGTCTGGTGATTATAGGGTTTATATCAAAGACGCTAACGATTGTATACAATTTGATGACGTAACTGTTCTATTGGATCTTTCACCTGAAATTTCTTTATCAATTGTTGATGAATGTGTTGAAGAAGGTAATTTTCAAGTAACAATTACATTAGATCAAGCGGGTGTTTCAACCACCACACCACCTTCGCCACCAGCAGAAACATACTTGATAAGCATTAATGGCGGAGGTTTTCAAACCGTAACCTTTACAGGCGGTCAGTATGTAGTATCTAACTTAAGCTCTGGTTTAGGACAGACTATTGCTATACGAGATCTAAACGGTTGTGGGGAAACAGAACCTCTAAATATTCAGGTGCCACTCGAATTTACGGTCATACAGACTGTTGCTTTAGATTGTGAGCCTGGCGTGTTAGCAAATGCAGAAATTGAAATTAATGTAACATCTGGGTCAGGTAATTATGAATATGTAATAGATGGGCCAGGTTCGGTAGATGTGGCTAGAACTCCATTGCCTACTAATCCGTTCACATGGACAGGCGCCAGTGCTGCAGGTTCTTACGCTGTGACTGTTTTTGATTTAGGCACAACACCTCCTAATTGTTTTGAGACAATTACTATTGATATTCCTGCTGCTGTGCTTCCAGACTTTACAGAAACCAATATTGATGTAACCTGTAATGCTGGTTCAGATGGGAGTATTACACTAACTCAGGTAGACAATGGTATTAATCCGTTAACCTATACCCTAACGCCTATGCCAGTAGGTGCCGTATTAAACGGAAATACTTTTGAGAATTTACCCGCAGGATTTTATGACGTAAGAGGAACAGGAACAAATAATTGTTTTACGGATATTTTCAATATTGAAATTACCGAGCCTTCTGTAATTACTGTTCCAAATCCTACAATCGTAGAGTTCGGTTGTACGGCTGGAAACAATACAAATAACGCCTCAATTACCGTAAATGATGTTGCTCCTTTTGTTCAAGGGGGAAGTGGAACATATGTTACTTATGAATTTATTGAAGAAGATGACCCAAATACGGTAGCTGTAGAAGCGCCTAATACGGTTCAATCTGGTGCCAATTCAACATATATTGAAACTGATTTTGCGGGTGGTGTATATACCATAAATGTTTATGATGATAATGGTTGCGTGGGCGCCACTACAGCGACTATATTACCTTATGATCAATTGCTTACGGCAGTTGCCACGTTCAATAATGATTTAAGTTGTAATCCTGGTGCTGATGGTTCTATTACTGTAGTCATAACTTCTACTGTAAATGACACATCTCGTTTTGAATATAGTGTAGATAATGGTGCCAATTATCAAGCCTCAAACATCTTTACTGGTTTGAGCGCGGGCACTCATAATTTCTTAATTCGTCATATCGATACTAGGTGTATTATTACTGCCTCTGAAACTATTGCATCACCAGATGTTTTAGAACTAGACTTAGTGAGCACTTCTAATATTATATGTTTTGGTAGTGCTACTGGTAGCGCAGATTTTGATCTTAATGATGGTGCTGCAACTACTTACACAAGCCCAATAGATTATATACTTTACCAAGATGTAAACAATACTCCAACAGATACAACGGATGATGTTACAACTATTGGAAGCGATACAGATGGATTGTTTACTATTAACAATTTAGCCGCGGGAACTTATTTCATAGAGGTTACTGAGGCCAATTTCCCAACCTGTACGTACACACAAAGTTTTACAATAGCTAGTCCTTCTGCTGCTATTACAGGAGATACTGATGTAACTCAAATTACATGTGCTACAGACCCTGCTTTTAACGATGGTATTATTGAGGTGGTGGATGTTACTGGTGGATGGGGTGGTTACCAATATTATGTAAGTACAACCACTAATCCTGATGAATTTGATTCCACTAATTATATTGCTAATCCAAGGTTCGAAAACCTTGTTGCGGGAACCTATGAAATTTGGATTATTGACCAACTTGGTTGTCCCGAACAATTGCCAGATGTTGTTTTAGCAAATCCTACTCCTATAGTAGCAGACCTACAAATTAATAACTACAACTGTATTAATCTTGAGGGTGAAATAGAGGTTGTAGGTATACCCGTAATTAACCCCGTAACTGGCGGTCAAGGAAGTAATTATACTTATCAATTAGTAAGAAATGGCACAAATGTAGGTTCGCCTCAAAATACGACCATATTCTCTGGTCTTGGTGCTGGATCCTATGAAGTATATATACTAGACCAATGGGGTTGTGATGCTACTGTTGGACCAGTGGTGCTTACAGATGCAATGACTGCTACTGCATCGGTAATAAAACCTATTGATTGTACGATAGACCCAGGAGGACACATAACGATTACGGTAACCGGCGGTTCTTCAAACTTAGATTATACGGTTACTTATCCAGACCTAACAACAACCGTTTCTCAAAATAATGGGGTGTTTACCAATCTAACTCAGCCTGGTGAATATGTCTTTATAATTACAGACTTAGACACTGCAACTCCATGTGTTTTTGAGGTGCGTCAAACTTTGGATGATAAAGTTGACCCGGTTCTTTTAGACGCGACGATAGAAAATGTTAGTTGTTTCAATGGCTCTGATGGAAGTATTACTGCTGTTTTAGATGCTGCAACAGCAACTAATCCAGACTATACTTACGAGCTTTATAGAACTTCTGATTTGGTAACTCCAACTAGAATAGCACAAGCAAGTCCCTTGTTTGAAAACTTAGATGCAGATTCGTATCAAGTTCGTGTAATTTCAAGCAGAGGCTGTGAGGATACAAAAATAGAAACCGTAACAGAACCAACTGCGTTGTTAATAGATGCAACTGCTTCAGCATTTACTTGTGCTGCAAATAATACAGTTAACACCGCAACAATAACAGTTGCTATTTTGGATGGTGCCACCACACCTGGAACACCATCAGGAACATCTCCTTACTTGTATAGTATAGACAATGTGAATTTCCAAACATCCAATACTTTCGAGATTGTTGATAATGGAACTGATCAGACCATCACGGTTTTTGTGACCGATGGTGAAAGTTGCCCTGCAACAGATACGGTAACAATAACTGCCTTAAATACATTTACAGCGGCCGTAGCCATAGATAATGCTATTAGTTGTGCTAATCCCGAACAAGTAACTATTACAGTTACGGAAACAGGAACCCCTGGGGATGTATATACTTTTGAATTGTTACCTATTCCAAACACAAATGGGGTAATGACTTCAAATACAAACACTACTGCGGTTTTTGAATTATCTGCGGTTGGAAGCTATACTTTCCGTGTTACAAATGCAACCACAGGTTGTTATGTGGATACGACGACTTACGAAATTGCGCCTTACGACTTGATTGATGTAATTGCCACAGCTACAGCCCCTGTATCATGTTTTGGTACTGCTACCGGAGCATTAGAAATTAATATTGTTGGATACACTGGTAATTACGACTATCAAGTTTTCGATACTTCTAACAATCCTGTTGGAGGTGTGGTGAGTACAGATACCAATATTAATCCAAGACCAATTACTAATGTTCCTGGTGGAAATTATTATGTAAGAGTAACAGAAACAGATGTTCCTTTATGTTTAGAAGACTCCAACACTATTACTATTGTTTCCCCAACAGCCCCTCTTAGCACTGCAGTTTCTGCGGAAGCTCCTGCAACTTGTGATAATAATCAAGGTGAAATTTTGGTTGTTCCAACTGGAGGGTATGCACCTTACGACATAACGTTAACAAACACTACAACTGGACAGGTATATTCAGAAATGGATGTTACTAGTTTTGCTTTTACTGATTTATCTGCAGGAAGTTTTACCATTGAAGTTTTAGATAATGGTGTTGTTCCTTGTATTGATAATGAAACTGAGACCATTGTTCCAGCGGTACCAATTACAGCAGACATTACAGCAACACCTACGGCCTTAGTTTGCTACGGAGATACCAATGCAATTGTAACCGCAATTAATGTTTTAAATGGTTCGGGTGAATATCAATATCAGTTAAACGAATATGATGCCACGGGTACAACGATAGCATTTACAAGTGGTTCTCAAACTAATCCTTCTTTCGAAAATCTTGGAGCTGGTATTTACAGTATAACTGTTTCTGATGGTTGGAATTGTGATGTTGAAACTGTTCAAGTTACCATTACGGAACCAACTGATGTAATGGCTTCTTTAATACAGTTAACCCAAATGACCTGTACAAATAATGCGCAAATTCAGCTATCTGCATCTGGTGGAACGGGTCCTTATGAATACAGCACAGACGGTAGTGTTTATACTATAATGTCTGGTAGCAATACACATACGTTTAGCGTAACAGATGGTGTATATCAATATTTTGTGCGAGATGCCTTTGGTTGTGAAGCAATGATATCCAACCAAATAACCGTAGACCCTGTTCCTCCATTAACAATTACCATTGATGATAGTGCAGCGTTTATTAATTGTACTGGTGAAGCATCTGCAACCATAATTGCCAATGTTACCGGTGGTTTAGGAAACTATAGTTACGAGTTATATACAGATGCCGCGCTTACTAATTTAGTTGGAGGTCCGCAAAACAGTGATACTTTCAGTGGTTTACTTGCGGGAAGTTATTATGTTAGAGTTACAAGTCAAGACTGTGAAGCTACATCAACAGAAACTTTAATTGTTGACCCAGCCCCTCTTCAAATAGATACAGAGGAATTCACAGACGTAACCTGTTCTGGTCTAAATGACGGTACAATTACTGTTGAAGTTTCTGGTGGAACTGGTGATATACAATATGCGATTACGCCAAACTTAAATCAATTTGATACCGTTAATACATTTGACGGATTAGCGCCAGGCATTTATGATGTAGTTGCACAAGATAGAAACGGATGTTTTATTCCATTCCAATTCACTATTAACGAGCCGCAACCGCTAGACATAAGTACGGTCTCTGTAATGAATGAGATTTGTGAAGGGGATGAAGACGGTTCTATTGAGGTTGTAATTTCCGGAGGTACTGCCCCATATAGCACGGCTTTCGATTCCAGCGCGGATGCTGATTTTATACAAGACCAAACTTTATTTACAGATTTAGCCGCAGGGACTTATGTAATCTTTGTAAGAGATGCTCAGGGTTGTGAGGAAAACATCATAGTTGAAATTGAATCTGGTGTAAACCTAAATGCTGTGGTAACCCCGATATATGAATGTTCGGGTGACACTCCTGATAATTATATTAATGTTGTCCTAGAAGACCCTTCTGTTGGTGCAAATGTTCTTTACGGATTAGACAATAATCCAATGCAATTAGCTCCAGATTTCGCGAATATGACTCCAGGAATGCACACATTAACTATAGCACATGCAAATGGGTGTGTAAATAGCATAGATTTTGAAATTCAAAACTTTGAGCCATTAACATTAATATTAGAACAAAATAACATTAATGAAATTACAGCTGTTGCTGGTGGTGGTCTTGAAGACTATACTTTTTATTTTGATGACGTAGATAATGGAAATGATAATACCTATATCATAAATAGAACGGACACCTATACGGTTCGTGTTGTTGACCAAAACGGTTGCGAAATGGTGGCTCAAATTGAAATGGAATTTATAGATATTGAAATTCCTAATTTCTTTACTCCAGATGGAGACGGTGTTAGAGATGGGTGGGTGCCAGACAATTTAGAAGCATTCCCAAACATACTAACAATCATCTTTGATCGTTATGGTAGAGAGCTCTATAGGATGGAAATAAATGATGCTCCTTGGAATGGTGTTTATCAAGGTCATAATTTACCAACTGGTGATTATTGGTATGTGATAAAACTTAAAGGGGAGAATGATGACCGAGAATTTGTCGGCCACTTTACCTTATACAGATAGATGATGATGTGTTAACCTATTAGCTATGAAAAAGACCCAAATCTTAATATTACTGTTGCTGTTAACTTTCAGCACAAAAGCGCAGGAATTAACAATTCCCCAGCTCTCGCAATATATTGCAGATAACCCTTTTTTAATGTCCCCAACTTATGCTGGCGTAGGAGACCATATTAAGATTAGGTTAAACGGTCTTACCCAATGGGTAGGAATAGAAAATGCTCCTGACACACAAACATTGGCTGCAGATGCCAGGATAGGAAATAGATCTGGTTTGGGAATGTTAATGTATAATGACAGTAATGGTAATACCAGACAGCGTGGTGCTAGAGTTTCTTTTGCCCATCACTTAACATTAGATCGCTATGACGACGAGTTTTTATCACTAGGTATTTCATATAATTTTAACCAGTTCCGAATTGATGTAGAAAATTTTAGAGATGAAAATGGTCAAATTCCGACAGATGATAAATCTACAGTTAACCACAATTTTGATATTGGGGTTTTGTATCGCTTGGATAAGTTTTATTTGAGTGTAAACGCCTCTAACATTTTGCCTAAAGATTTAGAAACCTTTAACCCAACATTTGAACCTAATACTTTAAGAAATTATTACGCTTACACTGGTTATAGTTTTTCTAAAAATAAAAACAGTAAAATTGAAGTAGAGCCATCAATCTTTTTTCAATGGTTTGAAAGTGATGGCCGTTCTGTAACAGATTTAAATACAAAAGTCCGCTTTCACGATTATGAGGACTACTATTATTTAGGGCTCACATATAGGTTTTTAAATGATCAAATAGGTACGCCGCTCTACGTAGCCCCAATTGCAGGTCTTAAAAAGAACAACTTCTACTTTGGTTATTCTTATCAGGTAATCACCAATGAATTACTTGGTTATAGTTCAGGAACACATGTTATTACAGTTGGTATGGACTTGTTCCAAGGGATTAGTAATTGTCGTTGTACTTATTAAAATAATATTCGCTTAAATTTGCCCTTCTATTTACTACAATGGGTAAAATAAAATTAAACAACATTAGGGTTCATGCCAGGCATGGTTGCTTAAAAGAGGAAAGTATAATTGGTAGCGATTATCGTGTAGATTTAGAAGTGTCTGCAGATTTAGCAACACCTTCTGTTTCTGATAACTTAAGCGACACGGTTGATTATGTGCATTTAAACAATATTGTTAAAGAAGAAATGGCAATAAAGTCGAAGCTTCTTGAACATGTCGCGAAAAGAATTTTAAACCGTATTTTCTCAGAAATTGAATCTATTACTATAGCTGAGGTTTCTGTATCTAAAATAAACCCCCCTATAGGCGGAGATGTAGAAAGTGTCTCGGTAATCATTTCTTCGAATAAGTAGTAATTCTGTTTTTGGAAACCATAAAATAACATGGTACATTTGCACCTCTAAATGGCATCGTGGCCGAGTGGCTAGGCACAGCTCTGCAAAAGCTTGTACAGCGGTTCGAATCCGCTCGATGCCTCAACAAAACCCAGTAGAATTACTGGGTTTTTTGTTCTTGTATCCGTTCGATACCGTCTTTTATGTCAAATTTTTCTTTTGGTAAGAATCCCTTAGTAATAAGGACAATTCCACAAATAGACAGGACAATTCCAAGCCCCTTCTTTATTAGTTTGATTCTACTAGGGGTTAATTTTTTACGAAGTTGTTTTGCTAATAGTATTTTACATAAATCTGTAAAGAAATACGCCGCTAACATGGTGCCAAAAAATACTAAAATTCTGTTGGGTTCATTATCTAAACTTGGACCCACAATTATAATAACTCCTAACCAAAAAACTAAGACGCCTATATTAATAAAATTTAGCAAAAACCCTTTTACCAAGAGGCCTAAATAAGTTCCTTTACTACTTTTTACTTTTTCTTCTTTTGGAGCTTTTTTTACAAAAATCACTATTCCATAAACCAGTAATATCATCCCTCCAAAAACATAAAGCCCTGGCTGATTACTAAGGTTCTCTAATAATTGAAAACTGCTGAAATACGCAATAAAGAGAAAAAGGATATCGGCTATAATTACCCCAATATCTAGCGCTAGTCCAGCTCTAAACCCTTTGGTAGCACTTGTTTCTAATAAAACAAAAAAAACAGGGCCAATCATAAAGGCTAATAAAAAACCTAAGGGTATTGCCGCCTGTATATCTTCTATCATTTACTTTTTATTCTACTCTTTCTATTGTGCCTCCAAAAACTGTTTTCTCATCCATTTTTTCTGGGTCTCCGTAAACTTTTACTTTTCCGCCACCTTTTACATCTGCTTTTACATATTTTGTGGCGTATATTTCAGCATTGCCTCCCGCGCTCACTGAAATTGTAGTAAACTTTGTTTTAAAGGTTTTACCATTATACGTTCCTCCTGTGTTTATTCGAACATCTTGATTATCTGTAAAACCTGTAGTAATAATATCTCCTCCAGTTACTGCTTTTACAAGCAATTGTTCTGTTTGGCAATTAAGATTTATTTCGCCTCCTTCTTGCGCTTTTAGCTCCAAAACATCCTGAATAAAAACAGCTTCTGAAGTTATTAGTGCGTCCTCATTAACATCTATAACCAAAAGCTCTTCTGTGTAATAGAGATCTATAAATGTTCTAAAACCACTAAAAATTTTATCTATTTCCATTCTAATTTTGAGAACCCCTTTATTGTTAACAATAGCCACTTTCTTTGTATTTACTCCTGAAATTACAGCTTTGTTTACATCAGATTTAATAAGCTTAATAGATATTCCATCAAAGCCTTTTAGTTCCTTAAAAGGAGCTAATTCTTGCGTTATTTTTTCTTCTTGCGCATGCACGGTTAGAATAGAAAAAAATAATGAAAAATAGAAGATAAGTCTAAGTGTTTTCATCTTGTTCTTGATTGATATTCAATAACATAAACAAATTTAATTCTAAAAAAGTATTAATCTTTCTTACCAATTAACGAAAAATCCAAATGTCTTTTAACTAAGTCTGTATTTTTAACCATAACAAGCACTTCATCACCTAGTTGATACATTTTCTTTGAGCGTTCTCCAATAATTGCAAATTGCTTTTCGTCAAAATTGTAATAGTCATCTTTAATATCACGGATACGCACCATTCCTTCACATTTGTTTTCTATAATTTCTACATAAATACCCCATTCTGTAACACCAGAAATAACACCAACAAATTCTTTGTCACTGTGGTCTTGCATAAATTTAATTTGCATGTACTTTATAGAATCTCGCTCAGCACTTGATGCTAAAATTTCCATGCTTGAAGAATGCTTGCATTTTTCTTCATACAAACTTTCATTAGCAGATTTTCCTTTGTCTAAATAGTGTTGCAACAACCTATGGACCATTACATCTGGATACCTTCTTATAGGCGACGTAAAATGACTATAGTAATCAAAAGCAAGACCGTAATGCCCAATATTATCCGTAGTATAAACCGCTTTACTCATACTTCTAATAGTAAGCGTATCTACTAAATTCTGTTCTTTCTTCCCTTTCACATCCTGCAATAACTTGTTTAAGGAACTGCTAATGCTACTTTTATCTTTCAGGTTTACACTATGTCCAAATCTAGAAATAACCCCATTTAAAGCCATAAGTTTTTCTTCATTTGGCTCATCATGAATTCTATAAACAAATGTTTTCTTTGGATTTTGTTTTCCTATGTATTCTGCTACTTTTCTATTAGCTAAAAGCATAAATTCTTCAATAAGCTTATTAGCATCTTTTGCTTCCTTAAAGTAAACACCTTCTGGTTCATTTTTTTTGTTGAGATTAAAACGAACTTCTATTTTATCGAAAGAAATAGCACCAGAATCCATTCTCTTAGGACGCATAATCTTCGCAAGCCTATCAAAAATTAAAACAGCTTCTACTACTTCACTGGAAACCTCATATGATTCTTCACGAATTGATATTTCTTTTGGTATTTTATTTTCTGAAGTTTCTATAATATGTTGTGCTTCTTCATAAGCAAAACGTTCGTTTGAATTTATAACTGTTCTACCAAACCATTGCTTTTTTATAACAGCATTCTTATCCAATTCAAAAATTGCGGAAAAAGTATATTTCTCTTCGTTAGGTCTTAAAGAGCATGCATTATTAGATAATACTTCTGGGAGCATAGGTACCACTCTATCTACCAAATAAACAGATGTTGCTCTGTTATACGCTTCTTCTTCAAGAATGGTGTCCGGTAAAACATAGTGCGAAACATCAGCAATGTGAACTCCTATTTCATAATTTCCATTTTCTAGTTTCTTAAAAGATAATGCATCATCAAAATCTTTAGCATCTTTTGGGTCAATAGTAAACGTTAATACGCTACGCATATCCCTTCTTTTTGCAATTTCTTCAGGTTTAATGCTAGTATCTAAAGTTTGTGCATATTGTTCCACTTCATAAGGGAATTCATAGGGTAAACCATATTCTGCTAAAATGGAATGGATTTCCGTATTATGTTCTCCAGGTTTTCCTAAAATCTCTGTAATTTTTCCATAAGGAGAATCTGCATCATCTGGCCAGTCACCTAAAGTAACTAATACTTTATCGCCATCATTAGCTTTATTTAGATACTCTAAAGGAACAAAAACATCGGTATACATTTTAGAATCCGTAGGCCTTACAAATGCAAACGTTTTTTGTTTATCTACAATCCCGACATATGTAGTCTTTTTTCGCTCTAAAACTGTAATTATTTCTCCTTCTACTTTTTTTCTACTATCCTTTCTTTTAACTACTACTTCAACCGTATCTCCATGTAAAGCTCTATTTAATTTATGTTTAGGAATAAAAATATCACTATCCATATCCTCAACTAAAATATATGCATTACCACTAGATGTTAAATCTACAGTACCTTTTAAAAGTGTATGTAGAGAAGGTTTCTTTTGATATTTACCTCGCTCAACCTCAATAATCCTTTCCTTAACCTTTAACTGGGCAAGTCTCTTAATTAGATCATTTCTTCCTTGGGTATCATCTATATGAAGTTTAGCCGCAATTTGCTTATAATTAAAGCTCTTTGATGGTTCTTTTTCTAGTACTGTAAAAATGCCTTTTGTAATTTCATTCTTTCTTTGACTATTAGCTCTCTTCTTCTTTTTAGACATTCAATTCTTATTTTTTTGAAAATTACAAATTATAATTCGTCAAGCTTTAGTTAATACTACAGATAATAGCTCAACTTTAATCTTATCAACATTATATAATATTATAATTTCTTTTTTTAAATATTTAAATAAAAAATGATGCTTATGATGGCTTGTTAAAATAGGGAATAAAAAAACTAAGAATAACTTGCTTTAAACAACAAGTAATATTTATTGACATTTTATATCATCTTAAAAAAATTAGAAATCAGTTAGTTGGACTATTTATAAACAGTATTTGATAACCTTTTTCAACATAAATTTATTAATAAGTAAGTGTATTTTTAATGTTAATTAATAGCACATATTATTTTATAAGTGTTGATTAATTTTTAATTGAATTATATAAAAATAGTATGATAAAGGTTGTATTGCAAAAAATAATAGAATTATTAAAAAAGTTTAATTAGAAGTTTTCTTCTTCTTGTGAACAAAAAGCACTTTGGATTAAAACATTGATACAAAGAACAATAGGATTATTTCTTATGTTTTATAAACACTGTCCTTTTAAAAGTATTGTACCTTTGTTATAGACCTAACCACAAAAGAACAAACCATGAAAATAGCTATTGGTAACGATCACGCAGGGACGGAGTATAAACTAGCAATAGTAGGAATGCTTAAATCTAAGGCAATAGAAGTTAAAAATTATGGAACAGATGGAACAGATAGTGTTGATTACCCAGATTTTGCGCATCCTGTAGCTAATGATGTAGCTAATGGTATTGTGGATTTTGGAATAGTTGTTTGTGGAAGTGGAAATGGAGCAAACATGACAACAAACAAACATCAATTAGTACGCAGCGCCCTTTGTTGGAATAAGGAAATTACCGCGTTAGCGAGAGAACATAATGATGCAAATATTTTAAGTTTACCTGCGCGATTTATTGCATTACCACAAGCTTTAGAAATGGTAGATACCTTTATAAAAACTAAATTTGAAGGTGGCGGTAGACACGAACGAAGAGTTGAGAAAATACCTTGTCAATAAAATGGAATGGGTCATCATCACGGACACGATCATTCACACCACCATGATTTAAAAGGTAGAAATCTAGGAATTTCTATTTTCCTTAATATTATTATTACACTTGCCCAGGTAATTGGAGGATTGGTTTCTGGAAGTTTAGCACTACTGTCAGATGCACTTCATAACTTTAGTGATGTTCTTTCTTTAATAATAAGTTATGTCGCTAATACACTTTCAAAGAAAAAAGCCTCTACTAATAAAACTTTTGGATACAAAAGAGCAGAAATAATTGCTGCCTTTGTTAACTCAGCCACATTGATAATTATTGCAGTTTTTTTAATTATTGAAGCGATTGAACGCTTTTTTAATCCTGAAGAGGTAAGCTCCGATTTAGTTATATGGCTTTCTGTAGTTGCAATATTAGGCAATGGTTTTAGTGTTTTACTGATTAAAAAAGATGCTGATGTAAATATGAATATGAAGTCAGCATATTTACATTTGTTAACAGATATGATGGCCTCTGTTGCAGTATTGGTAGGTGGAATTCTAATGAAGTTCTATGAAGTATATTGGATTGACCCTTTACTTACTTTATTAATTGCACTTTACTTGATTTATATGGGTTATGACCTTTTAAAAGAATCCACAAAAGTCTTAATGTTATTTACTCCAAAATCAATAGCAGTTAAAGAAATCGTAAGTTCAATTTCAAAGATTGACCCGATAAAGAACGTTCATCATGTTCATATTTGGCAATTAAACGAAGAAGAAATTCATTTAGAAGCACATATAGATTTTGAGAAGGACATCAAGCTTTCTGAATTTGATAAAATTTTAGAACAAATAGAAGATAAGGTATATCATGATTATGGAATTAATCATGTTAATATTCAACCGGAATATGGTAAATGTGACAACAAAAAAATAATTGTACAAGATTAATATTACCCTTAAACACTCCATTTTTATTAATTATATATATAGTTTCCCCGATAAATTAAAGACTAAGTATTTATATCCCTTTACTTTTACATATATTCATGGTTTGATAATTTTAAAACAATCTGTTGCCGTATTTTATGTTGAAAAAGCTTAATACTTTAAAAACCCGAATAGTTAAATAAATGGAAGTTGCTCCAAAAAAAGGCTTTAAGGGTTTAATTGAAAATTGGCAAAGCGATTTAATCGCAGCAGTTAGTGTTTCGCTCATTGCTTTACCACTTTCTTTAGGTATTGCTTTAGCTGCAGGTGCGCCCGCGATGTCCGGTATTCTTTCTGCAATTGTTGGTGGTGTGGTAACAACTCTTTATAGAGGAGGTCATATATCTGTTAATGGACCGGCTAAAGGAGTTATAGCGGTTATACTTTTAGGCATTACATTAATGGATGATGGTTCTGGACAAGCTTTTAATTATGTTCTAGCAGCCGTCGTAATATCAGGCGCAATACAAGTACTATTAGGACTACTGAAATTAGGAAGATTAGCGGACATCTTCCATTCTTCTGTGATTCATGGTATTTTGGCGGCGATTGGAATTATAATCTTTGCAAAACAAATTCATGTTGCTTTAGGCACACACTCGGATAGCCCGAGTATAATTCAAAACCTTATTGATGCTGTTGTATATTTACCTAAAGCCAATCCTTTTGTGGTGATTATTGCACTAGCAGGCTTACTTTTATTACTGTTTAATTCTAAGATTACAAATAGACTTTTTCATATACTACCTGCACCAATGTGGGTTATAGCACTTTCTATTCCTTTTGTATATGCATTTAATTTTTTTGACGAACATACGCTTTCCTTTTTTGGAAAAGCATATGAAGTAGGACCTGAATTACTTTTGGATATACCCAACAATATTATGGACTCCATAATGCACCCTAATTTTGGTAAGATTGATACCATTGAATTTTGGATAACTGTAGTATCTATTTTAATTATAACAAGTATTGAATCATTAGCTATTGCGAAAGCTGTTGACAAAATTGACCCTTATAAACGAAAAACAGATTTAAATAAGGATTTAACAGGCATAGGATTAAGTACTATGGTAGCTGGTATGATAGGAGGCTTGCCAATTATTGCTGTGATTATTAGAAGCACGGTCAATATTCACAATGGTGCGAAGACAAAGTGGTCCAACTTATATCAGGGGCTTTTGTTGTTGCTTTTTATTATGGTCTTAAGCCCTATAATGAGACAGGTGCCATTATGTGCTTTTGCTATTTTACTTGTTTATACCGGGTTTAAGTTGGCTTCACCTGCAGTATTTAAACAAGTATATAGTCAAGGAACCGAGCAGCTCATATTCTTTTTAGGCACAATGGTTTTAACCCTTTACACGAATCTATTAATAGGCTTACTAGGGGGATTATTATTAGCCTTGGTCAGTCACATGCTATTAGCCAGGGTGTCCATTCCTCAGTTTTTTAAAATGGTTTACAAATCGGGTTCAGATTTGATTGTAAAACCTGATGGCAGTTACGATTTGAAAATTAAGGGAATCGCGAACTTTTTAGGCATCTTAAAGGCAGATAAATTGGTGGCTCAAATTCCTTCTGGGGCAGATGTTAATATCGATTTGTCTGAAACAAGATTGGTGGGATTAACCTATATGGACTACTTGGTGGATTACCTAAAAACACAAAAGAACACGGGCGGCAATGTCATAATAAAGGGATTAGACACGCATGTTTCATCATCTAGCCACAATAGGGCTTTAAAAATCTCCCTGAAAAGTTCAGCTGCTAAATTGTCGCCCCGACAAACTCGATTACAAAATTTAGCTAATGAAAAAGACTATCAATACGAGAATCAGGTAGATTGGGACACGAAGCACCTAAAAGATTTTCACTTTTTTGAGATTAGGCCCATCGATCGCAAATCAAATTGTCTCAAAGGAACATTCAACGGATTGGATGTGTCTTGGGAAATCTCGGATGTAACGTTCAGTGAAGGCGCGGCTTTTACTGCAGAGACATTTAATACAACGCTAATGGTCTTGAAATTGAACAAGAAAATACCGATTTTCACTATGGAAAAAGAAGGCGTATTGGAAAAACTATTTGACCGCGTAATGGCCTACACAGGTTACAAGGATATTGATTTTGAGATGTATCCCGATTTTTCCAAAAAATTTCTAATAATGGGAAATGAGGAGTCTGAAATTAGATCGTTTTTTACAGATAAAATGATTAACTTTTTCGAAAATCACCAAATTTATCATTTAGAAAGCAATGGAGAGGCGCTTATTATTTTTGATAAAATTAAATTAGCTCGTACAGATGAAACCATTGCGTTTATAGATTATGGTAAAGACTTAGCCACCCTCTTAAACGATATGAAATAGAATAAAGGAATGAATATTTCCATTAAGAGTTTCAACGAATTATCTACTAAAGAACTATACCAAATCCTGCAACTTAGAAGTGAGGTATTTGTGGTGGAACAAAACTGTGTTTACCAAGACGTAGATGATAAAGACCAGAAAGCATTACATGTTTTGGGGTTTAAAAATGATAATTTGGCGGCTTACACTAGAATATTTAAACCAGGCGACTATTATAAAAACACCAGCATAGGTAGGGTGGTGGTTAAAAAGCCAGAACGTAAGTATGGTTTTGGAAAAGACATTATGTTGGCTTCTTTAAAAACCATAAAAGAAGAAATAGGAGGTGTTATAGTTGAGCTTTCTGCACAAGTCTATTTAAAACGTTTTTATAAAGATTTAGGTTTTGTAGAAACCGGCAAGGAGTATTTAGAAGACGGTATTCCGCACATAAGAATGCTTAAAACACCAAACTAAACAAGTCGTTTAGCAAGCCCGTTTCTTATTAAAAAATCTAAGCGTAGAATCAAATTTATGGGCTGTTCAGCCTTATTGGTTTTTGAAAAATACAGATAGCCTTCATCCTTTTCTCTCAACCCATTAATTATGTGTTTCCCATGTTGTTTAGGTTTAACAACTATGTTGTTTTTATCTAAACCTCTTTTATTTAAAAAGGCAAGAAGCTTAACTCTATTTACTAGCGTTATTTTGCAGGAAGTATAGGAACTCGGTTCATCAGAGTAAATAGCAGTGATTAATGAATAAAATTCGGTTTTTTTCTTTTTATCAAATAGCCAACCTTCCTTTTCTTTTCCATTTTTTAGATAGGATAACTCAAAAGCAAAAGTGGGCAAATCTTCATTAATATAATCTAGCTGCGCTTTTTCATCTATATAAAAAGAAGCAATTTTTTCTTTGTGCTTAAATAGTAAATCAATACCCTTATGTTGTTGCTTTAAATCAGAAACGCGTACGAAAGAATACTGTTTTAACTTTGACTTATAATAAGAATCTAAAAGAGGTGTTAGTTTTTTTTCTTTTTCAAGGTCAGATTTAAAACGGCTTTCTAGACTCATTAAACCACTATTTCTTCTAGGAGTGAATCTGCAATCCGCTCTACGACGCCAACGACAAGAGCATTGCCCATAAAAAAGGCTCTTTTAGTATCAGAAATTCCTTCAAGCTTGGTATGATTGTCAGGAAACATGTTTAGGCGTTCTAGCTCAACGGGAGTAAGCCTACGCATACCTTTTTTAGTCTGCACTACATGCTTAAAGCGTGAGGGAGATTTACCACCTTCCCCAGTAATAATAGTTCTGGAAGGCTTATCTAATGCATCAGGAAAAACCATACTTCCCTCAGAATAATTGTATTTATACCCTTCTTTAGTTTTTCGAACTTCTTTTTTGCCTCCTTTTAAGTATTCCCATTTAGGTAAATCCACATCAGAAATAAAGTAATCATTAGGAATTACTCCGTTTTCGAGGATTTCAGAGAGCATCTTTGCACTACCGCCATAATTAGGAGTAGTTTTTCCAGTAGTTACTATGCCCTTAATACAAATTCCGGAATTTAAAAAAGGAGATAGCTTTTTGTATTTATTGAAGTTTTCTGAGACTGAAAGAACACTATCATCAAGTAAAAAAGAACTTAAATTTAGCGCTACTTTTTGAACGGGAAAGCTATTAGCTAAAACACTTTTTTTAAGCAGTATATCTTCAGGTTTTTCATTCATATATTTTGAATACAAAGCTGAAGACTTATGTATTCCGATAATGAAAACACGCCTGCGGCGTTGCGGCATTCCATATTCCGCAGCATTAATAACACGCCACTCAATAGCGTATTCAAGGTCAGAAAGGCTTTTAAGCATAATTGCAAAATCTCTCCCTCGCTGAGAAGAAGGAGATTTTAATAACCGATCTACGTTTTCTAGAATTAGATATTTTGGTTTGTTCTTCTTTTCTGAAAGAATGCGATGTATAGACCACCATAAAACCCCCTTTTTTCCTAACAACCCTTTTGAGTTTTTTAAGGTAGTAGCCACCGAATAATCTTGGCAAGGAAAACCTCCAACTAAGAGGTCATGGTTTGGGATTTCATCAGTCGCAACCTGTTCAATATCAGTATTAGAATGGTTTTGCGAACCAAAACGCGCCGCATAAACTTGGGAGGCATGTTGGGCTTTTGTAGAAGGCTCCCATTGATTGCTCCAGACAATCTCATAACCGCCAGTTTTTTCCAAACCAAGCCTAAATCCGCCAACACCAGCAAAAAGCTCACAGACCTTTAATTTCATATAATATTAATTGGGATATATAAGCTTTTGAAGCTTATTACTTAACGAAATCTGTTCTGAAGATGAGTTATGTAGCCTTGCGTTTTTTCTAGAATAAACAGCTGCAAATAGATTAAAACGAATTCTGGAAACCATTTTTTTAAGCTGAAAAGAACCATCAGCATTTAATTTTTCTAGTTTATTCAGTTCTTTTTTCCACCAACTAAAGTTCACTTTCTCTGGAAAAAGAAAATCACCATAAAGCCTATCGAACAACCTTTTTGAGATTTTTCCTTCTTGGGCCAATGCATCTTGGAGTGATTTGTATTCTTTTTTGTATGCTTTAGAATTTATTAACGAGCTATACTTTTCATTAACCTCATTAAGGGGAACAAAGCCTTTATACGAAGCTAAAATTCTATCATAAACCTCTGCTGAAAAGAGAAACTCTCCAGAGTTATAAAAAGCTTCTGCCTCATTAAAATCTAGCTCAAAATTTTGAGATATCAACACACTGTCTTTTATTTTTTTGTTTTGCAACCAACGGAAAGCCCTATTAACTTGCTCATTTGGAGGCCATTTATGGTCGCCATTATAGGTAAAAAGAGTACTGCTGAAATTTAATCGCTGTAAAAAACCTTTGTTTTTAAGCATTTCATTATAGTTCATATCTTCATTTCCACAAATTCCAACATAAGAAAAATTCTGTGTAGAAGGTGTATGAGATGGAACTGAGGAAAACCCAGCCCCACATGCAATAACCCCAGAAAACTTATTGGTAAGTACTGCTATTGTTGTTGCTAGTCTTGATCCGCCAGAGAAACCAGCAACCAGCATATTACTTTCCTCAATAGAATAATTACTAAAAACATAATTAAATAAGCGGTTCGCAATTTCAAGATTTTGCTCTAAAGGCCCGTTTTTAGAATTGTTAGAACAAACGACGATATAATTATATTTTTCAGAAACGTTTAAAAATGGAGTAAGACCCGTTGTTCCTCTTGCTGCAGGATCAAAAACAAAAATAATTGGACTTGGCTCATCTTTATTATATGAAGAGGGTAGATAAAGCGCAAAAGATTCACCGTTATCAATAGCAATAGAATCGATCACAACGCTTTTAGTAAATTCATGTTGGGCGGTGCAGTAGATATAACCCAGCCCAAAAAAGGATACTAAAAGAAGCTTTTTGATTAGAAATGTAAAACAAAAAACGTTTTTCATAGCCTGAATATACAAAGATAAAAGAGAGGTCAAAAAAGCAAACTAAGGGAACAGAAATTTAAAATCACGCAATTAGCAAATAAAAAAATTGATTCAAAATTAAGGCTTAAGAAGCTCGTTATATTTTTTTCCATCCTTAAGAAGTTCGGTGGCTGATAAAATTGCATCATCGTTCTTAAGATTATATGCAAAAAGCCCATCTCTATAGAAATAACGCTTAATAATTTCGTCCTCTAATTTTTTAGTGATTTCTGTTTTGTAGGTGTCTAAAGCTAAAATCTTACCCCGATTTACAGCAAAAAGCAAGTCTTTATATTTATCCTGAACTTCTGTGCCTAGAAGAGAATCATCAGAATTCAATGTTTCTTCCAAGAGTTTTTCTGTATTAGTTTTAAACGAAAAATCTTTGCTGTTTGCAAAGTCTTTGAAGTCATCATAATTGGCTTTGGAAAACTTAAAGTCTTCCACAGCATTAAACTGATTTTGGTAGTAGAATTCTGTTGCAAAATCGAAAATTACATTGTTGCCCATCAACGCATCTGTTAACGCGTTAGATTTTGTAGAAGCTATTCCAATGTCTGGCATAACACCACCACCGTCTTCAACCACCCTTCCATTTCTAGTTTTAAATTGATTAAACTCTGTTGTTCTAACCGCGTTGCCTTCTTTATCTCTATTCCAATAATCTAAAGATTGAATACACCTACCTGAAGGGGTAAAGTATCTTGAAATTGTAACTTTTAACTGCGTTCCATAGGTCAGCTTTAATGGTCTCTGAACCAATCCCTTACCAAAACTACGAGCGCCCATAATTACAGCCCTGTCCAAATCTTGTAAACTACCAGAAACAATTTCACTCGCAGAGGCACTTCTTCCGTTAACCAAAACCACTAGAGGAATATCTAAATCTTCGGGCTTATTTTTAGTCTTATAGGTTTGATTGAATTTTTTAACTTTTGATTTTGTAGTTACAATTAGCTCTCCTTTTGGAACAAATAAATTAGTAACGTTTATTGCTTCAGACAGCAACCCACCAGGATTACTTCTTAAATCTAAAATTATTTGAGTTGCTCCTTGTCCTTTTAAATCTTGTAATGCAGATTTTGTTTGGCTAGATGCTTTTCTATTGAATTTAGCTAAAACAATATACCCAGTTTTATCATCAACCATATTGTAATAAGGAACAGCATCAACCTCTACACCTTCACGAGTAATAGTTGTTGTTTTAGTAGCTCCTTGTCTTTTAAACGTGACTGCTACGCTGCTATTATTTGCTCCTTTAAGCAACTCACTTGCATTATCATCAAAATCAGAAACAGCTATTTCACCAATCTTAATAATCTCATCGCCAGCTTTAAGTCCAGCTTTATCAGCTGGGTAATCTTTATAAGGTTCTACAACAACCAGTCTGTCATCATAGGAGCGCACTAGAGCACCAATACCGGAATATTCACCGGCATTGTTAATCTTATATTCTTCAACATCTTGCTCATTTAAAAATTTGGTATAAGGATCCAGTTCGTCTAGCATATTTTTAATAGCAGAATCCATTAATTCACCTGGGTTGGTCTCATCAACATAATTCATGTTCAATTCTTTGAACAGGGTAGTAAAAATTTCAATTTGCTTTGCAATTTCAAAAAAGTCGCTTTTAAAACTACTGTTAGCTATTAAAAAGAAAATAGCAATTACTGGAACTAGAATCTGTTTTTTATAAAGATGTTTCATCTGTAAATTTAATTTTTCTTATCGGGCAGATGTAATTTGCCATCGTATACCTTAGCTATTCTTAATCATTTATTTTGATTAATTTCCTGAAATTTTCCTAAAACATCCTTCATTTTTTCATTAACCAGTTGATGATTAGGCATTTCTTTACCAAGATATAAAATCATGAACGCAAAACTTCCCTCAATGTTGTTAAAAACCAAGGACTTGTTTAAGCGATAAGCCTCCCTCAGCAATCGCTTAATACGATTTCTTTGGACAGCGTTTTTAAAGCTCTTTTTAGGCGCTATAACTCCTGTTTTAATTTTAACCTGACTACTAAAAGCAACATCAAGATAGATAAGCTTAAGCGGAAAACTAGTAATGCCTTTTCCTTCTTTAAAAAGCTGTTCTATTAGCTTTTTGCTTTTGAGCTTTTCTTTATGTGAGAAGGAGAAGGACATTTTTAAAAGTAAAAAATCCGCTTGAGAATAGTTGACCCCAAACGGATTCATTAATAAAATAAATTGTATTATTCAGGTTGGTAGGTATTATTTTCTCTGTTAACATCCGCCATTAACTGAGAAGGATCTATTGAAATGCCTGCTAGATTTTCTATAGGCTTATCAATAATTAGTTCATAAGTATTACTTGCCCAAGCCCAATCGCTAGCTACTGTTCTTTTTAATGATGGGTAAGGGTTTTCTTTTTCACCACGCATCATTCGCAAAGGAACATAGTAGGTTTCTTGGTTTCCGCTAGCATCAACAACCAATATATCCAAAGGCATAGGCATTAGACCTACACGCTCTAAAACAATTTTAGTTTTATTTCCATCCGCCACGACTTCTTTAACCCCATAATCAATAGTATTTGTGGTTTGCGTCCAATCTGTCAGATACCAATCTAATTCCATACCGGATACTTTTTCAGCACTTCTTTTAATATCATTAGGAACAGGATGCTTAAATTTAAAATCTTCATAATACTTTCTAATTGTCTCCATCAATTTATCTTGACCAATAACATAGCCTAGTTGAGACAAAAAGATAGCGCCTTTACTGTAAGCCGCTATTCCATAAGGAGTGTTTTCATTATACCTATCGGCGTGTGTTGCTTGCGGTTGTTCCTTACCGGATTTTACTAAATAATAATAACCTCTGTAGGAACCTTCAAAAGGATTTTCTTTATTCTTTTCCAAGATTTCATTACTACATAAAGCTGAAATAAAAGATGTAAAACCCTCATCCATCCACTCGTGTTTAGCTTCGTTAGTGGCTAAAACATGCTGAAACCATGAGTGAGCTAGCTCGTGTATCATAGTTCCAACAACACTACCTGGTTTATCACCTCCGGTAATTAAAGTTGACATAGCGTACTCCATACCACCATCTCCTCCTTGAATTACGGAATATTGTTTGTATGGGTATTCTCCTATATTTTTATTAAAGAAGCGCATTGCTTTCTCTGTTAATGGCTGAACTTTCTCCCAAGTTTCCTTAAACTTTTCATCACTTTTATAAAGGAAATGCAAAGTTGGTCCATTTTCCATTTGTAAAGTGTCATGCACATATTCTGGATCCGCTGCCCACATAAAATCATGAACCATAGGAGCTTTAAAATGCCAAGTTAATTTTTTCCCTTTAGTTTTCACTTTGGTTCCTGGAGTTTCGTACCCATGTCCAATTTCATTGGGGTTTTGCAAATAACCAGTTCCACCAATAGTGTAGTTTTTATCAATAGTAAGTTTTACATCAAAATCACCCCAAACGCCATGAAATTCCCTAGCGATGTAGGGATTCGGATGCCAGCCTTCAAAATCGTATTCAGCTAGTTTGGGATACCACTGACTCATAGATAGCGCGACACCATCTTTATTGTTGCGACCAGACCTTCTTATTTGTAGAGGAACTTGACCTTTAAATTCCATCTCAAAAGTTGTTTTTCCACCAGAAGGAATTGGCTTAGCCAAGTCTACCACTAAGATTGTGCCTTCTTCTGAAAAAGAAACCTCTTCGCCATCTTGTGTTAATGAAGTTGCGTGCAAATAACCAATCTCTGTAGGAGACAAAGTCGCAATTCTGCTTTTTTTCTCTGAAGTAACCATTCTACCATCTGGATCGGCAATATTTTGTAAACGCAAATCCATTTCGCTCCCCGGCTGAAAAGCATTGAAATATAAGTGGTAGTATACCCGGCTTAACTCATCTGGCGAATTATTGGTGTATACTAGTTTTTGAGTGCCTGTATATTGATAATTTTCAACATTCATGTCAACATCCATAGAATAGTCAACGTGCTGTTGCCAATAACCGGTGTTATTTTGAGCTATCAGCGTAGTTAGTCCGCAAAGAAGAAGAAAGATAATTTTCTTAGCTAGTTTAATCATATTATTCGGCGTTAGAATCTAAAGTTAATTTACCCTTTGAAATATTCTCAGCTAAAAGTAATGCATTGTAGGCATTCACCATTTTTCCAGATTTTGAAATTTCTGAAAATGATTTACTGTTTGATGGATCCCCTGCTATCATAACAGAAGCCTTTGAGCGTAATCCAGACTGCATCAGCACGTTTTTAACTTGAGATGCAGATAAACTTGGATAGTAAGAGCGTATTAAAGCAGCTACTCCCGCCACTGCAGGCGCAGCCATAGAAGTACCCCCTTGAAAGTCATATTTGTTATTAGGCATAGTAGAATAAACATCATCCCCTGGAGCAAAAACATCAACATTATTACTGCCGTAATTTGAAAATGAAGCAACCATTTTTGAGCCGTAAGATGGCGCTAAAGCACCTACTGTAATTACATTATTACTAATTTCTGAATCAGCATACTTATGGTCGTTGGGGAAATTAGGGTTAGATGAATCGTCTAAATTATTACCATCGTTACCCGCCGCATGTACAATCAAAACATCTTTTGCAGCCGCATACTTTATAGCATCATATACCCATTCGGCATTTGGGGAAAATGATTTTCCAAAACTACAATTGATGATTTGGGCACCATTATCAACAGCGTATCTAATTCCTAAAGCAATATCTTTATCATATTCATCTCCATTTGGCACAGCACGTATACTCATTAATTTCACATTTTTAGCCACACCATTAACCCCTTTACCATTGTTACGTTCTGCAGCTATGATTCCAGCGACATGAGTACCATGACTTTCATCGTCAACACGATTTTTAGGATTGCCATTACCATAGGTTTTGTCATTAAAATCATATGGCTTGTCACCTACTTTTTTGCGGCCATTAAAATCTTTGTTCAGATTATAATTTGCTTGCTCAGCAAAATAAGTTACACCCTCGGTAAGATCATCGATAACTTCATCAATGCTATCTGCATATTGATACATTTGAGTTAGTATCCCTACGTTCTGTTGCATTTGCTCAGAAGATGGTTTCATAGCCAGCAATTCTTCCTTAGTGTAAGTTTCTTTACCTAAAGCAGCTTTTACTTCCTTATCAGCGTTTTTAACGGCTTGAAGAATTTGCTCATACTGCTGTTTGTTCTGCAGAGATTTTGGATATTCTTTATCTAGTTTTATTTGTGCTTTAGCCCTCATAGCGGCATCTCCAACTCCTAAACGTAACATACGCACATATTCTAGCTGTTCATTATAAGATTCACCTAAAAAATTATAACCATGAATGTCATCAATATAGCCGTTATTATCATCATCTATTCCATTTCCTGCCTTTTCACCCTTATTGGTCCAAAGTACATCATCTAAATCTTCATGGGTTAAATCCATTCCTGAATCTAAAACGGCAACAATTACAGTTCCACCTCTTTTATTTCCTATTAATTCTGAATAAGCTTTATCAACACTCATTCCGGGAATAGTATCCATAACTAAATCTGCATGGCCCCAGGTCTTTTTTTGGCCATCAGAGAGGTCAGCAATTTTTAAGGGTACCGTATCTATATTTTCAACTGGAGTGGATACCAGAGAAGTTGCCCCACAACCCATTAGAAAGAGACTTCCTGAGATAAGAGCAAAAAATGATTTTGAATATGTAGTCATCATAAAAATGTAATTTAAAATGTAATATTAACCGAATAAGGCATCAAAAGAAAACAATTCGTTAAGTCGCGCTCCTTTTTCGGTATTTTTTAGTGTGCAAAGTTGGTTATGGGCGTCATGTTCAAAAAACAGCACAAATTCATTTTTAACAGCTTCTTTAATAAAACGGTCTTTTTCATTCATGCTTAGCAAGGGGCGTGTATCATATCCTGTTACGTATGGCAAGGGAATATGACCAACAGTTGGCATTAAATCTGCCATAAAAACCACTGTTTTTCCCTTGTACTGGATATGGGGTATCATTTGTTTTTCTGTATGCCCATCTATAAACAAAATATCAAAACCCAATTCTGAGTTTTTCAAGAAAGTTTCATTACCTCTTTTCACAAACCTTAGCTGCCCACTTTCTTCCATAGGGAGGAGGTTTTCTTTTAGGAAAGATGCTTTTTCTCGAGGATTAGGCCTTATTGCCCACTCCCAATGATTTTCATTAGTCCAAAAAGCAGCATTCTTAAAAGCCGGCTCATATCCAGTTCTGTCTTTGTTCCATTGTACACTCCCACCACAGTGATCAAAATGTAAATGAGTCATAAAAACATCGGTAATATCGTCGCGATGAAAACCAAGTTTTTGCAAGGAACTATCTATAGAAAAACTACCCCATTGGTAATAATAATTAAAGAATTTTTCGGATTGTTTGTCGCCCATTCCTGTATCGATGAGGATTAATCTATCCCCATCTTCCACAAGAAGACTCCTGGCAGCAATATCTATCATGTTATTGTTATCAGCAGGATTGGTTCTTGACCAAAGGGATTTTGGAACCACACCAAACATGGCACCACCATCAAGCTTAAAATTTCCTGTTTCTACGGGGTATAAAGTCATCAATACCTAAAAAGCCTTGCAAAATAAGAAAAGGGGAGATAATTGCCTCAAAAACATGGAATTATTGGATGTTTTTTAACAAATATAAATAGACTTACTTGCTAAGATGCCTTTTCTTCTCCTGCCTAAAAATAAGAAGGTAGGAATCTTAAAAGGGCGAATAGGATTTTGAAATAAAAACATTAAATTCCCAAAAATTCTAATAATGCTAGAACTCGCAGGAATTATTATTTTAGGAATCATTGCCCAATGGGTTGCCTGGCGATTGAAATTACCTGCTATTTTACCGCTGATATTAATTGGATTATTGGTTGGACCTATTGCTACTTTATATACGGAAGATGGCGCAAAACTTATTGAGCCTATTTGGAATGGCGAGAAAGGTTTGTTTCCAGGAGAAGGGCTTTACTATTTTGTTTCGCTGGCAATTAGCATTATTCTTTTTGAAGGTGGATTAACCCTAAAACGCTCCGAAATTGCCAATGTAGGACCAGTAATTACGAAGCTAATCACGGTAGGCTCCGTTGTTACTTTCTTTGGCGCTGGGGTTGCTGCACATTATATTTTTGAACTTTCGTGGCAGATTTCTTTTCTATTTTCAGCCCTAATTATTGTAACAGGACCAACAGTAATTACCCCAATATTGCGAAATATTCCGTTAAAGAAAGATGTTTCAACAGTATTGAAATGGGAAGGCATTCTAATAGACCCTATTGGAGCATTAGTAGCTGTATTGGTATTTGAATTTATAAGTGTGGGTGAAGGAAGTGGTTATACCCAAACTGCACTTATAGAGTTTGGTAAAATTCTACTTTTTGGAACAACGTTTGGATTCACATTTGCGCACGCCCTAGCTTTTGCAATAAAAAAGAACTTAATACCGCATTATTTAATGAATGTGGTATCGCTATCAGTAGTGCTATTGGTTTTTGTAGAGTCTGATGTTTTTGCTCACGAATCTGGTCTTTTGGCAGTAGTGGTAATGGGTATGGTATTGGGGAATATGAATTTACCTAACCTAAAAGAACTTCTCTACTTTAAAGAATCACTAAGTGTTTTACTGATTTCAATTTTGTTTATTCTGCTATCCGCGAATATTAATATTGCCGATTTAGAATTATTAATGAATTGGAAGACTGCGGCACTTTTTGTTTTAGTGGTTTTTCTAATAAGACCACTAGGCGTCTTTTTAAGCACACAAGGCTCCAACCTTAGATTAAATGAAAAATTATTTATAGGATGGGTTGGACCAAGAGGTATTGTGGCTGCCGGGATTGCTTCTCTTTTTGGCTCTAAACTTCTGGCTAAAGGAGAACCAGGAGCAGAATATATTACGCCACTGGTTTTTATGATTGTTTTGGGCACGGTATTATTAAATGCAACCACAGCGCGGATTTTTGCCAAACTTGTGGGGGTATTCTTGAAAAAGTCCGAAGGCATTTTAATTATCGGCGCCTCAAAAGTATCTAGATTAATTGCCAATTATCTTAAAAAGAATAAGCGACATGTAGTGCTTATTGATAACAACCAAACCAATGTTGAAAAGGCCAAAAGCTTGGGGATCGAAGCTATGACGGCCAATATTTATTCGGATTCTTTGACTGATAATATTGAATTAAATGACATGGGTTATTTAATGGCTCTAACAGGAAATTCTGATATTAATAGGTTTGCAATAGACAAGTTTAAAAAACAATTTGGGGAAAACGGCGCATTTAGAATTGTTAATACCGAAGAAATGAACGACCCAGAAAATAATCCCGAAGAAGGATTATTTTCCCATACAGACGATTTTATTAAATTGACAGATGCCGCAAGAAAGTACCCCTCCATTAATGAGATAGAATTAAAAGACCAAGAACATTACAATGGGCTTATTGAAATCACAAAAGCCGATAATGATATCATCCCTTTATTTCTTAAAAACCCTGATAATGATTTAAAAATCATATCCGCTTTCAGTAAGGAAAACTATGATGTTCAGGAAGGCTACAAACTCGTCTACCTTGGAAAGGTATTTGATTTTGATAAATAAGGAATAATTGGAAACTACTTTTTGGAATTTAGACAGCCAAATTCAATCCCAAGATTAATAGAGGAAAAGGCAGAGCCGTTTATATCAATACCAGAATAAGAAGCAACGATATAGGTTGGTTTACTGGAAGAGATTCTATATCCGGCTTTGGGCTCATAATAAAAACCCCCATCAAGATCTTTGGGGCCAATAGCTAATGCATAACCTACATTTGTTCCAATAAAAAAAGACTTTCCGAGTTTTGCCCGGGCTGTAACACCTAAAGGAGCAAAGGTAAAATCTTCAAAATCTATGGTTAGATCGCCAAAAGTTTCCGATTTGCCAAAGTAATGGGACACTCCAACTACCGCTCCAACACCAATATTATCTGAAATAGCAGTAATATAAGCAACTTCTGCATCCAAGCCAATCCCGTGAGAATCGGTTACATCATCATCATAGCCAAAATTTATCCCGGCGGACCATTTAAGAGGAGCCGCATCCAATTCCTCGTCCAATGTTGCTAGATTATAAAGTCCTTGTGAGTAAGAGGAAACGAAACCTAAAAAAAGAGAAATAGGTATTAAAAATTGCTTTTTCATAATCTTGTATATTGATTAATATTGGTTCAAATAGAAGATTTTAAAATAGAGGAAACAATATCAGAACTCAGGTATTTTTTGTAAGAATTAGACCCTATTTTTTTGAAAGCGAAACACTACCACTTAGCATTAAGGCGCCCAAACTTCCTTCTCCAAAAGCGATGTTTACATAATTAATAGCAAATAAAACAGCCTCTAAAGGCTTCCAAAATGGACCAGCACTGTATGTAAGACCCCCCTCTCCTCCTTCACTTGCAGAGATAGCATAACCCAACCCTGCTTCTACACCAAAGGCATTACTGATATGATATCTTGCCTTTGCCATAATGGGGATAAAACTTTCGCCTTCGGTTTCAAAACCAAAATCAGTTTCTTTTCCAGTATATCTACTATAACCTGCCGTGGCGCCAACCTGAAAATCTTCAGTTAAGCTTTGATAATAACCTATACCACCACTATAGGAAAAGCCAAAGAAATCAGCCTCATCCCCTGTCGTGGGCCCTAGACCTGCGGTAATGGTAAAACCATCTCCCGCCCAGGTATAATCGAAAATGTCACTATCACTATACCCATAATCTTCATTTATTGGTTCTTCTTCTTTTTGTTCCTTACCCCATTCTGTAGTAACATACTCTTTATACTCGTTGACACTGCTAGGATTCAAAAAAATGTTTCGGGTATCCTTAATAAAGCTATCGGATTCTTCCGTTGAAATAGAGCTCGCTGACTCGTCTAGCTCACTTTTCTCGGGGCAGCAAGTAAATGTGTTTGTGACAATGCGAGGATTAATAGGGTCTCCAAAGGTAATTGCAGATCCAGAGTAAATACCCTTGGAGATAGCAATATAATCAAATGAGCCTGAGTCAACAAATAGTGGTCCTTTACCAGAAGCACAATCGCAATTAAGTCTCACGGAAATTCTTAACCCATAAGTAATATTGGGATACTCAAAGGTGGTAGTTTCAATAGAGGGGTAGACTAGCGCCATACAATCATCGAACCGTATCTTTTTTTCTAGATTCATATGGCGCATTCGATCATTGGAGAACAGATATTCGAAAAACAAATATGTGTCCTTAACTTTCTTTTTTTCAACTTTGGTGAGCCCTCCTAAATTATCACCTGTTGCCCGAGACACAAAATCCGTATAGTTAGCGGAATTAGTATATGCGCTTAGCAACATATCGATTTTGGTTTTAAACCCACCTTTGTCTACATTAGGCAAATCAATATCGAAGAATTGCGGCTCCATTTCTTTAACATCAATAAAACTCACAAGATTTATGGTTGAAGTGTCCTTGATTTTCTTGTCGTTCTTTAATAATTGATCTACTTTTTTTACCATTTCCTTGGATTGACAAGATGATTCAGACGTTGGTTCCACAACTTGCGCATTCAAAAGCAATTTTGTATACACAGCATCAAGATTATTACGGCGATGCTCTAAAATTGAATCACGGTACGCCCTAGAATTCTTTTTTTTTGCTTTTTGTGAATTAACTAAAGGGCATCCAAGAAGAAAAATACAGAAGAATGTCATTAGAATTTTGTAAGGAATATAGAGCTTCATGGCTTGTTGATTTATTTAGTAAACCAAATAGAAGATTTTAAAATAGAGGAAACAATACCAGAACTCAGGTATATTTTGTAGGAATAATGACCAAAACTGAAGTGCCTTTGCCTTTAATGGAATCAAAAAGGAATTGCCCATTCATTTGGGCTACCCTAGATTGAATGCTTTTAAGACCAATACCGCTAGTTTTCTTTTTATGGGAAGTACCTTGGCCATCGTCCTCAAAACTGAGCGTTACTGAATTTTTATGACCAAATAATTGGATGTCTACAACGGAAGCATTCGCGTGTTTAAATACATTTTGAAGCAATTCTTGAACAATTCTGAACAAATTGGTAGCCATGTCTTCCTCTAGGTTGTCAGGAAAGCGAAATGAATTAAAGTTAATTTTTAGACTGTCAGACTTTGCTAATTCTTCCAACAATTCTTCCACAGCACCTGGAAGCCCTACCAGTGCAATTTCTGCCGGTGTAATGGCATGTGCCATATTTCTAATTTCATCACAAACCATATCAAATTCCTTTTCGATGGCAACGTCTGTATGCTTATGACTAAAGACCCTTCTTAAATTTGAAATTCTACTGCCAACATTATCATGTAGTTCGGCACCCAAACGTTTTCTTTCTTCTTCCTGGCCTAGAACAAATGCATTCAGAAACCTTTGTTGTTCTACTAGCATGGTGCTGGCTAGCGTATTTCGGTCTTTGTAGATTTGCCCAACAATAAATGCAATTGTTATTGATAATAAAATGATTTCCAATGCGGAAGCAAACAAAATATGAGACAGACCAAAAAAAGTAACCTTTAACAAGCCAATGCTTTGGTGCAGAACTACAAATACCGCACCCAAAATCATAAATAGATAAGACAAAGCGAATAAAGAGCCAATTCTTGGATTGTGTTTTATATAAACAAGAAGTTCTATCAGAACTGCCAATATTAAGAACAATATGGTTCCGTACCATAGTTTCATAAAAATAGCAAATTGACCAACTGTCAAGGCATCACCAATGATGTGCAGAATTACCCTAAAAACAGCAATAGCGGCAATAATTACAACTATAACGGTACGATTGAGTTTTGGAAGGTACTTTTTGGCTCTTAATAACTTTTGAGCAAACAGCACAAATAAAATAGTGCTAAATTCAATAGCAAGGACATATACTGTCCTTCCATTATTTAATTGTTCAGCGGGTAAAAAAACATTGGAGAACCCAAAATAAGAGGCTATATAAATAGCTAGCGCAACTAAATAAAATCCATAAAGTAGAAAAACAGAATGGCGCGTGAGACCAAAAATAAATAAGGTAAAAAGAATGGAAAGAACTGTTATGCCAAAATAAAACCCGATCAAGGTGTTTTGAAGCCCAGAAACGGCAACATGTTTTTCATTGGAAAAGAGAGTTATGTCGGTAGCAACAGGCTTTCCAGGAGCTTTTTTTAGAACCAATAAATAATTGGACGTTTCATTAGGCAGAGATAAGATAGGAATTTTCCAATTGCGCCCAATAGGTCCTTTTCCTGAGAAAATCCCAATTTGCCCCTGAGGGTACAAACTGTCATTAACTACCTTAAAAAGCTTAGCATCTTCAATAAAAGGGTATGAAAAAACCAAAACCATATCCTGTTTGTGTTTTGTAGTGTTTGCTATTTTGAAGGTGGTATAGGCTTGAGTTACATCAAAATCTAGATAAAAAAAACGACGTTCGTCCATAGCCAAATCAAATTTCCTTAGTGCAGTAAGGGTTGGGGTAATGGCCTTTTCTTTTGATACATGTAGCTGACTGTTTATTTTGATATTTTTTTGAAGTAAAGGATTTACTTCAATAGTTTTTTGACCAAAACAAAATTGTATTCCAAGAATAAATAAAGCAAAACAAGTATTAAAATAATTGATTTTCATGAGCAAAATTTACCAACTTGGTTACACTGTTTAAACCTAATTTTCTATAGATGTTTTTCTTATGTGTTTCAACGGTTAATGGACTTATATACATAATAGTCGCTATATGAGGCACCTTCTTTCCATCACATAAATGTTTGATGATTTCTTTTTCTCTTGATGTTAATTGTATTCGTTTGTAAAATTCATCTTCTTGAAAACCACTCTTTTTTTTGCTTTTTATAACACCTTCCCCGTAATAGAAAAAGTCGTTTTCAGAAACATGATGTAAGGCATTAAGTAAATCTTCAGAAGAGCAATTTTTAAGCAAAAAACCATCCGCACCTTCATTAACGGTTTTACTTATAATTGTTTTTTTATTGTACATGGTAAGGATGAGTACCTTTACAGGGTTCTTTTTTACCCTAAGCTCTCGTAGAATTTCAATTCCATTTTTATGTGGAAGATTAAGATCCAGCAATAGAATATCTGGCTTATTTATTTCTAAAGAAGAGTATAAACTTGAATAGCTGGTAACGGTATCCACAACCCCGAACCCCGAAAAATCAGCAATAATGGAACAAAGGCCATCGATTACAATTTGGTGGTCTTCACATATTAGAATCTTTTTTACTTTTTCCTTCACTTTGCTTTAGTCTGTGAAGTAGTAAGTTACAAAAGATTAATCGTTCAACTTTAACACCGCCATAAAGGCCTCTTGCGGCACCTCTACATTACCTACTTGGCGCATACGTTTTTTACCTTTTTTCTGTTTTTCGAGCAGTTTTCGCTTTCTAGAAATATCCCCACCATAACATTTTGCAGTTACATCTTTTCGCAGCGCTTTTGTGGTTTCCCTAGAAATAATTTTAGCACCAATTGCTGCTTGTATAGGAATATCAAATTGTTGTCGCGGAATAAGCTCTTTTAACTTAGCACACATCTTTTTGCCTATAGTGACCGCACTATCTGCATGGATTAATGCTGATAATGCATCTACCGGTTGCGCATTTAGTAAAATATCTACACGCACTAGTTTAGACTTACGCATACCAATAGGCGCATAATCAAAAGAAGCATAACCTTTAGAAACAGTTTTTAATCTGTCATAGAAGTCAAAAACAATTTCTGCTAAAGGCATATCAAACGTTAATTCAACTCGTTGCGTGGTTAGATAAGTCTGGTTTGTAATCTGCCCTCTTTTTTCAATACAAAGTGACATTACATTACCTACAAAATCAGATTTTGTAATAATCGTAGCTTTTATATAGGGTTCTTCTACCCGATCAATTCCAGAAGGGTCTGGTAAATCTGTTGGGTTGTTTACAATGATGATATCATCTGGGTTTTTACGCGTAAAGGCATGATAACTAACATTGGGCACTGTAGTGATTACAGTCATGTTAAACTCACGTTCCAAACGCTCTTGAATAATTTCCATATGTAACATCCCTAAGAATCCACAACGAAAACCAAAACCTAAGGCTGCACTACTTTCCGGAACAAAAACTAGAGAGGCATCATTTAACTGAAGTTTCTCCATAGAGGCCCTTAATTCTTCAAATTCCTCAGTATCCACGGGGTAAATACCTGCGAAAACCATAGGCTTTACATCTTCAAAACCTGCAATTGCATTTTTTGTTGGACTTGCTGCATCTGTAATCGTATCTCCAACTTTAACCTCGCGGGCGTCTTTAATACCAGTAATTAAATAGCCAACATCACCAGCTTTTATACTTTTTTTAGGCTGTTGCTCCAACTTTAAAGTGCCAACTTCGTCAGCAAAATAATCTTTAGCTGTAGCAACAAATTTTATTTTTTGCCCTTTTTTAATTTCACCATTAATAACCCTAAAATAGGTTTCTACCCCACGGAAAGGGTTGTAAACGGAATCAAAAACCAAGGCCTGTAAAGATTCATCAACATTACCCTCAGGAGCAGGGATGCGTTCAATAATTGCACTTAAGATTTCCTCAATACCAATGCCAGTTTTTGCGCTTGCGGGGATTACCTCTTCGGCATCGCAGCCCAAAAGATCAACGATATCATCAGTTACTTCTTCTGGGTTTGCACTTGGCAAGTCAACCTTATTAAGCACCGGGACAATCTCTAAATCATTTTCTAAGGCTAGATATAAATTAGAAATGGTTTGCGCCTGAATACTTTGCGCAGCATCAACAACAAGAAGCGCTCCTTCACATGCGGCAATAGACCTAGAAACTTCGTATGAAAAATCTACATGACCAGGAGTGTCTATAAGGTTAAGAATGTATTCTTCACCTTTATAGGTATATTCCATTTGGATAGCATGACTCTTTATGGTGATACCACGTTCACGCTCCAAATCCATACTGTCCAATAGTTGGTCTTGTTTCTCACGCTCGGTTACCGAACCAGTGAAGTCCAATAAACGGTCTGCCAATGTGCTCTTGCCATGGTCAATATGCGCAATGATGCAAAAATTTCTAATCTTTTTCATACCAAATGCAAATATAGTTCTTTTGCCTAGCAGGATAGCGAATTATGATAACCTACTCAGAAATATTTTCTTAGATTTGATATTCGACCCAAACCTAAAATGAAGAACCCAATACTTCCCATTTTATTGATTTGCTTTACGATAGGAAGCTGTTTTTCTCAGACCTTTAAGATTAGAGGAAAAGTGGTAAATACAGAAAATGAACTAGTTCCTTTTGCTAACATACTGCTTTTAAATGCTAGTGATTCCACATTTGTAAAAGGCACATCTGCTTCTGAAAACGGTGTTTTTGAACTTACAGGAATAGAGCCAGACTTATATCTATTGCAAGCAAGTTATATTGGAACAGGGTCAAAGCCTTTGGCATTGGATGTTAAGAAAGATATCTCTCTTGGAGCGTTGATTATACCTTCTACAACGGAAAATTTAGATGAGGTTGTGGTTACTGCGCGAAGACCTACTGTGCAAAGGTTATCCGATAGATTGGTTTTTAATGTTGAGAATACTGTAGTCTCTCAAGGAAGCTCTTGGGATATTTTAAAAAGCACTCCGGGAGTAATTGTTAATCAGAACGACCTTCAAATTAGAGGACAAAGCGCTACGGTTTATTTAAATGATAGAAAAGTGCAATTGTCTGGACAAGAAGTACAAGACTTGCTTCAAGGATTAACGGGAACTGTAATAAAGTCTGTTGAAGTAATTGCCAACCCTCCTGCTCGCTATGATGCTGAAGGTGGGCCAATTTTAAATATTGTTACTAGTAAAAGTATAGTGCCTGGTTACAAGGGCAGTGTAAACGGTTCATATACCCAAGCGATATTTCCAAAATTCAATTTGGGGACAAGCCACTATTATAAAACAGACAAACTCAATCTTTTTGCAAACTATGCTATAAACCCCAAAAAAGAGCTTAAAAAAAAGAGGGAAGGAATAGACTTTATTAATGACTCGAATTCTATATTTTCTACATGGGAAACAAACGCTGAAGAAATAAAGAGAACAGCAGCACATAATGGTACTTTTATTTTAGACTATGATTTTGATGATAAGAATAGTTTGAACTTCACATCAAATTTATCATTCAATCCTAATCAAGAAAGGCAGAGTATTCTTGATACGGAGATAACAAATACGCAAAATCAAATAGACTCTACTTTTGTAACAGATAATTTTTCAGATGTAGATAACACTAATTTAGCATTTGACTTATCGTACATCAAAAAGTTAAATAAAGAAGGGTCTCAATTATCCATCAACACACATTTTACAAATTATGATGGGCAGTTATTACAAAGAATTAATTCTACATACTTTGATGCTAACCAAATGTTCATTAGAGATTTTGGATTTACCACAGCATCTGACCAAAACATTAAAATTTTTACAGGACAATTGGATTACGCAACTCCAATAGGGAGTGCCTCTTTTGAATCTGGATTAAAATATTCTTCAATTGACTCGGAGAATACAATAGATTATTTCGATTTTTCAGGTAATGGCGACACTGTGGATAGCTCGTTATCCGATAATTTCCTTTATGACGAAAAGGTCTATGCTGGATATTTTAGTTTTGTTAAAAATTGGGAAAAATGGTCCATGAAATTAGGTTTGCGAGGAGAACTTACAGAAGCTGCTGGAACTTCAGAAACCCTGAATCAAACGAATACGCAAGACTTTTTTGAAGCCTTCCCATCATTCTATCTTTTATACACGGCTTCGGAAAAACATAGTTTTTCTTTCGATTATGGAAGAGGTGTGGAGAGGCCTCGCTATAACGATTTAAACCCATTTCGCTTTTTTGACAATGAAAATAATTTTGAAGAAGGAAACCTAACATTAAGACCCAATTTTAGCAATAATTTTAATCTTAACTATACCTTTAATAGTGAGTTTTTTCTAGATTTTTACTATCGGGATAATGGACAGTTTATTAGCAGAAGATTGGTTTTTCAAGATAATGAAAACCAAACCTTAAGAGCGTCTAAGCAGAACGTATTGGAGAGCACATCTTACGGGATAGACTTTACGGTAAGTAAAAGTATTTTACCCTTTTGGTCTACCTATACCTATCTTTCTATTTTTTATGAGGATGAAACTTTTTTGGCGGAAGAAAGCGGGAATCAACCATTCACTAATGACCTAAATGGTTTTTATCTTTATTTTGGAAATTATCTTAACCTTGCTAAAGATGGCACTTTGACTGGGGAAGTTACCCTAACACATTTTTCCAACTATTTGTTTGGCTCTTATATTCAGTCACCAACTACAAATCTAAATATAGGCTTGAGAAAATCACTCTGGAAAAACAGAGCCATTATTTCAATTGGTGCCGAAGACATTTTAAGAAAAGCAAACGCAAGATACTCTTCTCAATACTTGAATCAAGACAATTTTTATAGAACTAGGTATGAAACCCAATTCATTAGAGTTGGCTTTACCTATAACTTTGGGAACTTTCGCTTACAGGATAACGAAAGAGGTATAGATAAAAAAGAACGTGATCGTTTATCAGAGGAATAACTTTTATTATCCACTAACTAATAGTCCGCAAACCCCTAAGCTAATTAGCAGGTAAATTCCTGTTAGAATAAAGAAGATTTTCCCAGCTTTTTTCTTCTGTTTGGCATATAGAATTATCCCAATTATTAAAAACAACAAGGCTGGACCAAATAGTATTAAAAAAATTAATACTACCAAACCATCCAAATTTCCTACCTCTAAAAGCATATGCTTAATGTAATTTGAAATTAGCTAGCATTATTCCGCATGTGCCTAAACTAATTAAAAGGTAAACACCTGTTAGGATAAAGAAAATTTTCGATTTTTTCCTATTTTTTCCTCTATAGTAAAAGCCAAGTATAAGAAAAAGAAGAGCTGGTCCAAATAGTAGAAACAAGATATAAATCATAACACTTCTTTTTGTAGTTGTTTTAATCGTTCAATCTTATCGTCTCTATAAAAGAGATTCATAGTCTCAAAAGGGATGATTTTATAATCCTTGTTTACGATATGCACACAGGATTTTTTAATAGCTCTAACATCAAAGTTATGCGCATCTATAAACTGCATAATTATAATGCGAAATAAATTATCATAACCTAGCTCTGGCGCATCAATTTCGGGGAGACAACACATAATGCTTTTTAGGTTCTCTGATGCCTTTTCCACAGAATTTCCAGTACTGAACAGCTCGATCATTTTACCATGTAAGGCTTCGTCCTGCTCATAAATTATGGTATTTTTCCCCTCGTTCAGCAAATCATCTGGATTAATATATCGCGTTAAAGGACTCACCTCGTCACCTAATTTTAAAGCATAGGCCATTACTAATGCATCTGGATTACAAGGAACAGGGATTAAATCATCGCCTTCAAAAATTGGGGACTGTTCTAAAATTTTTCTGCGAACTTCAGTTAGCGTAATTCTATTTTCATCAACTTCAAAATTCTCTAAACGACCGGCTATTTGTGTTGGTTGAAAAGTGACCCCACGAACGCATTTTTGCTTTAGAGCAAAATCAATGGTTTCGCCCATTTCATGATCATTTAAGCCTTTTTGTAATGTTACCACTAAGGTTGTAGAGAGATTCAATAGATTTAAATGCGCCAAAGCTTTTAGACGTGTTGCCGCCAAGTCCGCACCACGCAGTGTTTGAAGCACTTCATTGTCCAAGGAGTCAAACTGCAGATAGATTTCAAAATCCGGCGCATAGGTAGCTAATCGTTCAGCAAACTCAAAATCCTTTGCAATTTTAATACCGTTAGTATTTACCATTAAATGCCTAATAGGAAGTGTTTTTGCATAGTCTAAAACCTCAAAAAATTGTGGATGTATTGTTGGCTCGCCACCACTGAGTTGCACCACATCTGGCTCACCTTCATTCTTAACAATTACGTCAAGCATTTTTTTAATTTCCTCCAAGGTCCTATGACGACCGTAAGTAGGAGATGACCCAGCATAACACGTGGGACAGGTTAGATTACACCGATCGGTCATTTCAATTACGGTTAAGCAAGAATGTTGCTCATGGTCAGGGCACAGCCCACAGTCATAGGGGCAACCATAATGTGTTTTGGTATTGAAAGTTTTTGGGTATTCTGAAGCTTTATTATAGTTTCTTATGTTTTTATAGTACGCAATATCATCTGCTATAAGCACTTTGCTTTTACCATGCTCTTTGCAATTTTTAAGCATATAGACCTTGTCATTTTCAAAGATTATTTTAGCATCTACGCGCCGAAGACAATCTGGACAAAGACTTAATGTAAAATCATAATACGTATAACTTCTTTCTGGCATAAACAAGACCTTTCTTTATAGTTTTTGCGTAGTACACCAAACAAATTAAGCATAAATATTGGATGCTACTCAAACCAAGAATCAAAAAGGTATTTGGTTTTATAAACTCAATGCAAAACCGAAATGAGAAGTAGGTAATCATAAAAATCTTAAAAAGCGTGCCATTTTCAAGCATTGCCTTCTTTTGACAAAGCTTTAGAACATAAAAGAATAGGAACAATAGAAAGAAAACTTCATACAATGCGATAGGGTGTCTTTTGAGTCCATCACCTAAATCCATGCCTAGAATAAAAGAAGTTTCCTTTCCATAGGTAAATTCTTTTATTCCAGCTAGAAAACAACCAATCCGACCTATTAAAATTCCTAGGATAATGGGAAGTGTAAACAAATCTCCAGATGACTGTTTCTCGCCAATTATTTTTTTGGAAAGTTCAACTCCCAATAGCCCACCAAAGAGGCCACCCATAATGGTCTTGTTATTTAAAATATGCAGCCAACCTTGTTGGTAATGGAATTCTGGATTTTCTAAAAATGCAACAAGTCTTGAAAAAAACAAAGCTCCAAAAACAGCTCCAATTAGAATAGATAAGCGATTGTTGGAAGAGATTTTATCGTTACTTTTTCTGCGCAATACGATATAATACCGAAACCCAGCAAAGAATGCGAGATACTCCAATAAAAGGTGCACGTTAATTTTTATGCCAAAAAGAATGGGCTCAAAGGGTAACATAGTTATATCGTATTCATAACGAATATAGTTTCATTTGCCATTTTATAAGCTTATTCGGATGTCGTAAATTTGCCCCATGCCTAAAATAGGAGACATACAGTTACCAGATTTTCCTTTACTGCTTGCGCCTATGGAAGATGTAAGCGACCCTCCTTTTCGTGCACTTTGTAAAGAACAGGGAGCTGATGTTGTATATACTGAGTTTATTTCTTCGGAAGGGCTTATTCGTGATGCTGCCAAAAGTGTTATGAAGTTAGATATTTATGAAAAAGAGCGCCCAGTAGGAATTCAGATTTTTGGAGCTAACCTAGACTCTATGTTACAATCTGTTGAGATTGTAGAAAAGTCTGGCCCAGATATTATCGATATCAATTTTGGTTGCCCAGTAAAGAAAGTGGTTTCTAAAGGAGCGGGAGCTGGAATTTTAAAAGATATCGATTTGATGGTATCACTCACTAAAGCAATGGTGAAGCATACCAAACTTCCGGTAACTGTAAAAACAAGACTAGGGTGGGATGATGACTCCATTAAGATTGTTGAGGTTGCAGAAAGACTGCAAGACGTAGGCTGTAAAGCTATTGCAATACATGGCCGCACAAGAGCGCAGATGTATAAAGGTGAAGCCAGATGGGAGCCAATCGCCGAGGTTAAAAACAACCAAAGAATGCACATTCCTGTTTTTGGTAATGGAGATGTAAACACGCCCGAAGCAGCTATGAGGATGAGAGATGAGTATGGTTTAGATGGCGCTATGATAGGCAGGGCAAGTATTGGCTATCCATGGTTTTTTAAGGAAGTAAAACATTTTTTTGAAACAGGCACTCATGCAACACCTCCAACAATGACAGAGCGTGTTGAGGCGGCTAGAAGGCATTTACAAATGTCCATTGACTGGAAAGGAGAAAAACTTGGCGTATTTGAAACGCGCCGCCATTATACCAATTACTTTAAAGGCATTCCCAATTTTAAAGAATACCGAATGAAAATGGTCACTAGCGACGAATCAGCAGATGTATTTGCTGCTTTTGATGAGGTGTTAGAGAAATTTAGTGATTTTGAATTCGCTTAAAATCCTATTGAGCCACTAATTTCTTAGTGATTCTACTACTAGCAATTTTTGAAGAGATTAGCCCCAATATTACAATAGTAGCCAAAACTACAAGCACATTCATAAAGTCATACTCAACCGGATAGGCCAGTGAAGGAGTAATTTTTAACCACTCAAAGGCCAATTGGGAACCAATTAAAATAGAACCAATTAAAACACCAATTAGCCCTCCTAAAGAAGTCACTAAAACACCTTGTACAAAGTAGATTTTTCTTAGCTCTTTAACGGTTGTCCCTAAGGCGAATAGTGTTTTAGAATTTGTTTGTTTATCCAAAATCATCATGATGATTGCGCCTACAACATTAAACAAGGCAATTATTAAGACTAAAGTAAAAATGAGATATGTAGCAAGATTTTCGGTATTCAGCATTTTGTAAAGTGTGCCGTTTAATTCACGCCTAGTTAAAACAATTGTTTTTTCTCCTAAGGTGTTTTTTATGTTAGCCCGGGTATCTTCTAAAGAAACACTTCCATTTAATTTAAAATTAACTCCAGAAACCTGTGTGCTATCTTTCTCCAGAAGTTCTTGCACTAAATGAAGCTGCGCAATCACATACTTTTTATCTAAATTATCTTCGATAGCATAGACGCCGCTTACCACTAAAGACAAATCGTTATATAATTTAGTATTTAAGGATTGTGGTGAAAAGGAACCTTTGCCTGGTTTAGGTGCAAGTACTTGCATAGGAGTTCTATAGTCGTTTAAAGGGACCCCAAGAGAATTATAAATACCAATTCCCATAACTGCATTATATTCGGTTACTCCCCAGTTTCCGAAATATAAGGTGCTATCTATACCAGTTACGGAGCGGTAATTTTCATCAACACCTTTTATAAAAGCTAAATCACCTTTTTCACGAAAAGTAAGATATACCCGTTCTTCAATTTCCTTAGAATAATTAGCTACACCTTCTAATTCTGATAATGCTTTTTCGTTTTCGGAGGAAATCGAAAAAAATTTTCCCGTTGTTGGAATTGCGCGCAAATCTGGGTCAAATGTATTGGTAAATTGAAGGCTAAACGTTTTCAATCCTGCAAATGCTGAAAGCACAATAAAAAGCGCTGCAGAACCTATCACAATGACCAAAAAAGTAATGAAATTGATAATATTCACCGCATTTTGGCTGCTTTTGGAACGTAAGTACCGCTTAGCGATGTAGAACGGGAAGCTCAATTCTTAAGATTTCTTTCGTTTATCGAGCAAATCACGATTTTCAATAGGGTTTTCTTCTCCTTTTAATGATTTTTCAATGCCATCAATATAATCAAGAGAATCATCTATATAAAAGGTTAAGTTAGGAACACGACGAAGCTGATTTCTGGTGCGCTGTGCTAACTCATGTTTAATGAGCGGTTCATTGGATTTCATACCTTTTAATAACTCAGCAGCTTTATCATTAGGAAATATGCTCACATAAACTTTTGCAATGGATAAGTCTGAAGTCACGTAAACTTTAGAAACCGAAATTAAAGTTCCTTTAAGCCCACCATCAGTAGCTGCTCTTTGCAATACTTCGGCCATATCTTTCTGAATAATGCCTGCAATTTTTTTCTGGCGTTGTGTTTCCATAACTGCAAAAATAAGGTAATAATGCTATCTTAGCCGAGAAATGGACAAGATAGAACACATAGGAATTGCGGTTAAAGATTTGGAAGCTTCAAACCTAGTCTTTGAGAAGCTTTTTGGAGCTCCGCATTATAAGATTGAAGAAGTAGCCTCAGAAGGAGTGCGAACATCTTTTTTTAAATCTGGACCCAATAAGATTGAATTGTTAGAAGCAACCCATGAAAATAGCCCCATTGCTAAGTTTCTAGACAGAAAAGGAGAAGGGATACACCATATAGCTTTTGCAGTAGTAGATATTAAAGAAGAAATAGAGCGTCTTAAAAAAGAGGGTTTTACCGTATTAAATGAAGAACCAAAAAAAGGAGCAGATAATAAGTTAGTCGCCTTTTTGCATCCTAAAACTACAAATGGGGTTTTGGTAGAACTTTGCCAGGAAATCAATAGTAAGGAAGGTTAAGAAAATGTTGGTGTATATAAAAATATATCCTAATTTTGCTGCCCTAGAATTTAGGTCCTATAGCTCAGTTGGTTAGAGTAGCTGACTCATAATCAGTTGGTCCCTGGTTCGAGCCCAGGTGGGACCACAAAAGTGGTTTAAAAGTCTTAGCGGAAGCTAGGACTTTTTTTGTTAGAAGCCTTTATTGCCCAAATATTCTTTTACATAAGCATCCTTACTCATCAAAAACCTTTCTGGGCTATCACCAATGAGTTTTTTAAAATCATGAATAAAATGAGCTTGATCATAGTACCCATAATCCAATGCCAATTTTAGAAGACTTTCGTTTTCCGATTGGTTTAATACTTCAAAAATGCTATTGAGTTGCACCACTTTACAAAAAAACTTGGGAGGCACACCAATTATTTCTTTAAAGACTCTTCCAAAATGACGAGTGCTTATCTCGGCCTTTTCAACTAGTGACGACACAGAAACAGCTCCATTAGACCTATAAATAGTGCTCAAACATTCATCTAGCCACCGAATAGGTGGCAATTTATTCATTTCAAGCTTGCTAAGCATTCTTAATAGTATTGGAATTCTATCTAATGCATTGGTGCAGGTATTCAATTCTTTTAAAACTTTTTCAAAATGAATATTTGAAATTTCCTCTAGAGAAATCCATCGATTTAAAAAACTACTGCCTTTTATATGAAATAAGTAATATGGGGTTAACGGATGAAGTAAGAACCCAATCTGACCAAAAACACCCTTCACTTCCATTTTGGGGGTTGTACCATAAATCTGACCTGCTAGATTTAGGTTCGAGGGGGCAAAATTGGTTTTATTAGCTACATGCAGTTTAGGACTATCACCAAAAACATTAATCAAAACCGGAAAACCATTCGGAAATATAGGGAAAGAAACATCTACACTTTCATTTGTTTCTCCATGAATTCCTACAACAATAAAAGGTTTCAAATGGTCGGGAATTTTACAATCCACTTTTTCAGCAAACTTCTTAATCATCAGTTTAATTCATTATTCCCCAATTTAATCATTAATGTCCATTTCTTACAATACAACAGAAAATGTAATGATTAGTTTTCATCGATTTGGTTGTAAACATGTTATATATAGCAATACGAATAGGAGGTATACAGACACTATTACTCTCTCTTTTATGTTTGAGTCTCACAGCACAACAACAATTCAGTTTTCGGCAATTGACCGTTAAAGAGGGGTTATCACAGAACAGTGTCATTTCTATTGCGCAAGATAGCTTAGGCTATTTATGGTTGGCTACTCAAGACGGGCTTAACCGATATAATGGACGTTCCATACAGCAGTATTCCTTTCAATTCACTGATATTACTAGACCAACTTATAGCAGTTTGGGCAAGATTTATGTGGATAGGGAGGGAGCTGTTTTTATAATTCCCTCGAACAATAAAATTTATAAATATGACATAGTTAAGAATAATTTTTTAGTGGTGGAAGGAATTACGAACGTCTCTACTATTTGGCAAGATGATTCAAAAAACTATTGGATAGGCACTTTAAATGGAAAGATTTATTCATTAGACCAACAACTTTCCATTAACCCATCAAATCTAAGCATATCACTTAAGGGGCAAATAAAAAAGATAATTTCAGGGCCTAACGACAGTCAATTTATCATTTCTGAAGAGTCTTTGGTTCAACTAAACAATACTACTAAGGTTTATAAGGAGATTTATCTTGAAACCCTTTTGGGCGAAATCATGCCATCAAATTTGAGTACTGCCATTTTGGATGAAAATTCGGTGCTTTGGATTGGATATTACGGTGACGGACTGTTCTATTACGATGAGCCTACAAAGAGTATCAGAAGATTGGAGATCACCTCTTTTGAAGGATACCTTCCACAAGATTTGATGATTCTAGACCTTTTCTTTGACAATGATAAGCGCTTGTGGATAACCACATATGGTGACGGACTTTATCTAATAGATTTTACCGTCAATAAAATCATACATTTTTCCGAACAAAAACAAAACCCAAGGGCACTGCATTACAATGATATTTTGTGTGCTTACCAAGATGGTTCAGGTACCTTGTGGTTTGGAACAGATGGTGCTGGTGCCAGCTTTTATGATGCAGACTTAGAGAAATTCAATTCATTTACAAATTATCAGACCCCGGCCAATATTAATATTGATGTAGTAAGGGCTATAAGGCTGGACAGTGATAATAATGTATGGATTGGCACTTCGGGCAAGGGTTTAACCAAATATGAACCAACCACAAATAGTTGGATTACCTATACCATCTTCAATTCAGATATTTCATCAAATCGAGTCATGAGTTTGCATCAAGATGTTGACCAGGAGCTTTGGATTGGCACACAAGATGGTGGACTGTCAATTCTTGATAAAAAGGAAAACTTTAAAGTATATGATAAGGGTAGTGAAATAACACTTGCTTCCTCGACCGTTTGGGATATTTTTGAGGATACAGAGAGTAATGTCTGGTTAGGAACCCGTGACAAAGGACTTGTTCAGTTTGACAAAAAGAAAGGGGTTATCAAGCAATACCAGCATTTTACGGTATCGGATTCGATTGCGGTCAGAAAAAATATTCGTGTGATTGTTCAAGATTCAGAGGGTAACTTATGGTTAGGTACCGATAAAGAAGGTCTTATCAAGTTCGACCCAAAATCTGAAAAAGCAGCTATTTATACAACAGCGAATGTTGCACTGACGACCAACGCCATCAAATCATTATATCTAGATAAAAATAGGGTATTATGGATAGGTAGTTCTGGAGGCGGATTGGATGCTTATGACATCCAAAAAGGTAAATTCCATAACTTTTCTATAGAAGACGGGTTGCCCAATAATGTTATTTATAGCATCTTGCCTGATGAGGAGGGTAATCTTTGGTTGAGTTCTAACAAGGGAATTTCCCGATTTAAGCCCTCCGAAGTATTAGAACAACAGCCAGAGATTACTAATTATGACAATTATGTGGGCTTGGCCGCAGAGTTCAATACAGGGGCATATTATAGGCATCACAATGGTCAGTTGTATTTTGGAGGGTTGGAGGGTTTTTATTGGTTCGATCCGAAATCCATCTCAGAGAACCAGTACCTGCCCGAGACTGCAATTACTGATTTTAAGGTACTCAATAAAACTAGGTCAATCTATTCTGATAGATTGTTCAAGTACAATGAGAATACCATTGACTTTACGTTTTCCAGCCTTCAGTTTTCAGAACCCGAAAAAAATCAATACAAATATCGACTTTTGCCATATGAAGAGGATTGGGTGGCCTCTGGGAACAATAATTTTGTGCGTTATACTCGTCTTCCACCCGACGATTACGAATTTCAAGTAGCATCTAGCAATTATGATGGAATATGGAATGACAATCCTGAAAAATTTGCGTTTACTATTTTGCCACCTTGGTATTTTAATTCATGGTCAAAGTCATTGTACGCTCTGCTCCTACTATTGACAGCAATCATGGTTTATCGTTATTTAAAATGGCGTTGGAAGATGAAACTGGATTTACAATTAAAAGAAGAGGAAGCCAATCGATTTAAGGAATTGAATGAGTATAAATCAAGAATTTACACTGAAATTGCCCATGAGTTCCGTACACCGTTGACTTTAATTTCAGGTCCTATTGAGTCAAAACTTTCAGAACCGAATATTTCAGAAGAAGAAGTAAACAAATTTGCCATAATTGAGCGCAATGCGTCTCGGTTGACTAGTCTGGTGGACCAATTGCTGCAACTGGCACGTTTGGAAGAAGGTAGGTTTCAATTGAACAAAACATGGGGCAATTTAGATTTGTTTCTGAAGGCATTGGCGGCTAGTTTTGAATATGAAGCTCAGCAAAAAAATATTGCTTATCGTTATAAAGTGCAGAAAATACCCAGAGCTTGTTATGATGAGGATGCACTTGAAAAAATTGTGGCAAACCTTATTTCCAATGCCATAAAGCACGGAAAATCAAAAGGGAATTGCCAATTTTCCGCCTCACATGAAGATGGTGTTTTAAGAGTGACAGTTTCAAATGACACCCATGAAGCAATTGAAGATGTTCAAAAGCTATTCGAACGTTTCTATCAAACCGATAAAAATGCAAAAGGGGCAGGTATTGGACTTTCTTTGGTGCGCGAATTGGTGAGTTTATGCAAAGGAGAAATTAAGGCTGACCAAAAAGAAGCAATGATAACTTTCACTGTAACCCTACCCTTACAAACTGGAGAAGATACTGAAGAAGACAAGGGGGTACTCCCATTAGACGCCAAGCCAAAGTCAGAAGTTCATGATACTCCAATTTTATTAGTGGTGGAAGATAATACCGATGTTAGGGAATTCATTAAAAGTGAGCTTAGTAAATCATACACTGTTATTTCGGCAAACAATGGCCAATTGGGAATCGAAAAAGCGTTTGAACAGATACCCGATATCATCATTTCTGATGTAAAAATGCCCGTTCAAGACGGTATCGCGCTTTGCAATATTCTAAAGACCGATGAACGTACCAGTCACATCCCCATAGTTTTGCTTACCGCTAGTACCGATAAACAGAATGAACTAATGGGATTGAAAGCTGGGGCTGACGATTATGTGACCAAGCCATTTAAAATAAAGATTTTAGAAAAACGGGTGTCGAACTTGGTGAAATCCCGAAACATGCTTCGGGAACGCTACAGCCAAGAAATTTTTCTTAAGCCCAAGGACATGGCCATTACACCCACTGATGAGATTTTTTTGACCAAGCTAGAAGAAGTGATGAACGAACATCTGGCTGATTCTGAATTCAATACAGCAAAATTTTGCAACCTAATGGGCATGAGTCGTATGCAACTACATCGAAAACTTATGGCTTATACGGGGCTTTCCACATCTGCATTTATTCGCTCGCAACGCTTGAAACAAGCTGTTCAAATTTTAAAAACTTCTGATGCCACCATCAACGAAGTGGCCTATACCGTTGGCTTCAATACGCCATCTTATTTTATTAAATGTTTTAAGGAAGCTTACAAAAAAACACCCGTAGAGTATTTGCAAAACCTTAAATAACAGAGAGTTAAATACTCTGTTACATTTCTTGCATATCCTGTTACATATCAACGATAGTTTAAAGCGTACTGCCCATACTTTTGATTCCGGAACATTGAAACGATGAAATCATGAAAATAAAAATCACACTATTATTGGGCTGCATATTGCTACTTGGTATTAATACATCTAATGCCCAAATCTTTAAAAAAATAAAAGACAGGGCCAAGCAAGCAGCAGAGGAGACAGTAACTCGAAAAACCGAAGAAAAAACAGCAGAGGCCATTGACAGCCTGATTGAAAAACCATTCAAGAAAAAAAAAGAAAAAAAAAGAAAAAAGAGTGGGCAAGAAAGTAATGAAGAAAGTTATGAGGAATATCCAGAAGACACTTATGAAGAAAACCCTTCTGAAGGTTCGCAACCCAAAGTATGGTCACAATACAATTTTGTACCCGGTGACAAAATCATATTTAATGATGATTTGGCCGAAGAGGAAAACGGCGAATTTCCTTCTCGTTGGGACATCTTAAAAGGAAATGCAGAAAACGCGTCATTCAATGGAGAAAATATCATTGCAATGAAACATTCTTCAATCATAATGCCTCTAATGGACACGCACGACTACCTTCCTGAAGTCTTCACTTTAGAATTTGATATCTATTTTGATGTAAAGAAATTCTCGTACCGATCAAATTATTACTTGCGATTGGGGCCTGAGAGCGGGTCCCACTATTTTGGTGAGGGCAATAAAGATTGGATTACGGCAATTGCAATCAAGAAGAACAGTATCAAATTTACTGCCGATGTTAACGGCATTAGAAAAAATTTCGCTGACTCAAAAAGCGAACTTGAAGAACTTGGCAAAGGTAAATGGCGGCACATTGCCATAGCATTTAACAAAAGGTCGTTTAAGATGTTTATTGATGAGTACAGGGTGGTTAACATTCCCAACTTAGGCTTTAAACCTGAGATGTTCTCCATAGGGTATTCAAACAATTACGCTGGGGATGACGAAATTATTGCTGTTAAGAACATACGTTTGGCAGAAGGAGGAAAAAAGCTATACGACCAGGTAGTGGAAGAAGGCAAGTATGTTACTCGGGGCATTCTCTTTGATGTCAATAGCGCCACCATTAAGCCCGAATCGGGCGGTGTGCTCAAAGAGGTAGCATCTATGATGCAGGAGCATGATGACCTCAATTTCAGAATAGAAGGCCATACCGATAGTGATGGTGATGATGAATACAATCTATCGCTTTCAGGAGAACGAGCAGAAGCCGTTAAATGGGCCTTAGTAGAGCAAGGCATTGCAGAAGATCGTTTTGAGACCGAGGGCAAGGGTGAAGCCGTACCTGTTGCTGATAATACTTCCCCTGAAGGCAAGGCGAACAACCGTCGTGTGGAATTTATAAAACTTTAAAAACAAAAATCATGAAAACAAAAATCACATTTACATCAATAGCACTTTTAGCAATCACAATAACCAATGCTCAAATCTCAGCAGTAAATAGAAATATTAAAAAAGAAGTTTCCAATGTTGATGCTACAAATTTGTATAAGGATATAAAAAGCAATGCCCAAAGCAGGGCAACATTACTAAAAAAGATTGCCAATAAAAATAAAAAAGGACAAACAAATTCGGATTGGGCCGAACCTAATGAGAGAGATACCTATCATAGCTTTATTAAGATTCCTGCAGACGCTTTTCCAGGCTATGTAAAGATTACCCTTACCCACGGAGATAATCACCTCGGACCCGAGATGACCGTGACTCCTGATTTGAATGAAAGAGGTTCTATAATAACAGGTAGTACTGGTAAAACAGAAAACAAACAAGTAAGAACTGCTCACTTTTCCGTACACCCTGGGATGACCTATGATGTAGAGGTAGGGCCGTTTTATAATGCCAAATCCTATATCCCACCTATCCCATATAAACTAGAATGGGAATATACAGGGTTGGAAGATATTTATGAACCTAATGATACGCAGAAGCAGGCTAAATATATCGATTTTAATAAAACCATTACTGCTTATGCTATTGCTGGTCACATTAAATATTATGTTGCCGCAAATGCCGAAAACCTAAATGACTGGTACAGTGTTGTTGTAGATGACAATAAAAAGATAAAGGTGAATATTCTTGAAATACCCAATGATATTGATCTCGACATAAGACTGTACAATGCATCTGGTTATTCTATAGGAATATCTAGGGGATATAACTCAGTCACTTCTTCAAGGAACCTCAGCAAGGGGGTCTATTTCATTAAAATTCAACCTCGTGGGGGTGTTTTAAAAGTGCAATACCAGAGTAAGCCTTTGCCAGATCATTTTAAGAAGCCATATAAGTTTGAAGTTAAAGCTATAAATAGATGAAATATTTACAGTATTGCTCATGTTAATTGTTTACTGCAAATGCGAAAGCAATAAAAAGGATTCCAAAGTTAGCTCAAAAGATAATAGAATAAACCACTAACATTTTCAAAGAGGTCAAGAAGAGCGAGGTGATTGTCAGCTTAGATGGTATTGATTACCATTCTTCGGTCAACTGCTCTTGTTTTGGAGAAAATACTTCTATTTTAAATCGGATAAGTTGGAAACCACAGATACTAACCGTTATGGCATCGTTATCAATGTCAATCAACAAGATGATAAAATGATATTGACTTTGATTGCGGAAAGGAAAACCTATAATGGCTCCAATTTGGGCATGGAAAAAAGGAGTTCACCGCATTAGGTGTGGGTAAGCTTTTTTCAGAGGATGAGAAGAAGTCGTTCAATACCACGTAAAGTTAATTATAAAGGAGTACTTGAATTATGAAAAAAACACTTGTTGTCCTACTGTTGCTTCCCTTGAGCATGTTTGCCCAAACTAAGACCACGCAAGGGACCCAAATTGTGGCAGCCGTAAATGCAAAGAAAAATGAAATCGTTGCTCTTTATGCATTATCTGACATTAAAAAAGACAAAAAACCCTTGCAAAATTGTGCTGACTGCACCTTTTTTTTGGGAGAGCTAAAAGGAGCTTATGAGCAGCTTGGCCTTAGCCTAAGCCCAAAAGAAGGAGCTACCTTAAAAGTCTTTACAGAACAAGAGGTATTTGCTGTGAAAACACAATTCCCTGAAAAAGGGTTTCAAGCAAAAAAAGAAGTGGTTTTGGGTACTACCAAAGCTACTGTTATAGAAAACAAAAAAGGAGAACTCATTTTAAAAACAAAGAACAATGAAAAATAGACTAGTAATTATAGTGGTTGCAGTATTGGCAATTACAACTACGGTTCAGGCTCAAACTCCTACAAACGAAGAAGAAGCCAAAAAGATGATGGACAGCATCATGAAAAAAATGCCTCCAGGTATGCGAAAAATGATGGAACAGGCAATGCAAGATGAAGAAAAAAGAAAGGCTGAGAAGAAACAAGTTAAAAAAAATCAACTGGCCAATAACCAAGCAGCCCAAAAACAAAATGAAGATGAATTTTACTGGAAGGATAAAATAGCTACCGACACCCAGGGCAAGTTTGAAAACTGGCCACATGGGCAAGTTGAAATTAGAACTAGTTATAGGGGGCGTGATAAGAAAAAAAACGAAATGAAAATTGGCAGTATTTCTGCGAATGGAGAGGTCCTGATAAACCTGCCTAAAATAGATAGATTAACTGTAAAACCCATGAGCGCTGGGCAACATGGAAGTGAACGGGTAGTTGGAAATCCATACTTAGAGCTGGAGTACTCCAATAAAAATACTAGCTACCTATCTACAAGACATAATTTAATTGTCTATTCGGGAGAAGAAAATATTGGATTTATACATATTGGCAATTCTATAAAACCGGTAGTGAACTTAAATGCCCCCTGCTGTCTTCATAAAGCCGGTGATGGATATACGGCCTATTGGGTATATACAGGCCAAGCCAATAGCATCGCTGGAGTAAACATCGCTGAAGATAGGGCTGGTAATGAAAGTAAAATAGTCTGTGATCTAAATTTTAAACCAGGATGGAACCTAATAATGGAACGAGTTGAAGGGGCCATAGAAGAAGCACCCGAATCATGGAAAAATCAATACTACACCGCATCAACGACTTTGCCCGAAGATGCGAAATACTACTTTCATTCAAATCAATAAAAATGGAGATTAACGCACTGGACAAACTAATCCGCTTTCTTTTTCTTTTGTTGTTGATTACCCTATTTGTAACTATTCAAATGATAATTAAACCTTAAAAAATGAAATTGAAACTAAAAAGAAGCAGATTACTGTTCTTTACCTGCATTTATATGTGCAGTGTTGCACAAGCACAAGATGCTGAATTGGCAGGTATTGAATTGACGAAAGCCCCATCTAATTTCAAAGATGCACCTCCGTATAACTTCGGCACTAAATTAACTTTTTTTGTAAACGATACTGCTGGAGTCACTGGATTGACAAAATCATATAAAGTTGAAAAATGGGTTACTAACTCTGGTAAAGATTTGAAAAAAGAACACCAATCGCTTGCCAAGGTTGCTGTCGAAGAAGACTACCGCAAGGCTAAAGACACGACCATTTTATCAAAACGTGGTTTTCAACCCGAGAATGGTAAAGGTTTTATTTTTAAAATACATAGTTGGGCGCTTCCAAATAGTGATGCTACCACAATGACCATAAAAGGAGAAATCTACTATACGGTTTTAGAGCCTGCGGACGTACTGGTAGAAGATATAACACATTTAGCAGGTAATATTGATGGTCTTAAAAGTTTAGAGTTTAAAGGCAATACCATAGATTTAAAACAAAAAAGTTATGGCAAAGGTGAAAGTGCCTATATGACCTTTAATGGCACCGTGACGAATAAAACTTATGAAGCAGCTATTCAAAGTATGCAGTTTTTGGATGTTAATGGCAAGCTTATAGATGAACTTTATTTTGGCCTTAACAATCAATACAATGCAAATACAAGAAACAATGTTGATTTAAAAAATGCAGCTGTTATTAGAATGTACTATCGTAAGTTAAAAATCAAAAAAATTAGAATTAATAGGACCTTTGGATTAGGGTTCTAAGTAATTTTTAATAATAGAATAAAGGCTGTAGTTTCTAGTTACCATAGCTGTAAATTATGTCTGCATTTATTTTTAAATAAGTTCATTTAAAATCCAATGTAGTTTTGGCGAGTTTTTCGGTGAGTAATCAAATCTGTTGATTTGTAAATTCTTGAAAATGAATCAAATAGAAGAATAGTTCAGTCCCAGTCGGGACCACATTAAACCTCCGTAAAACGGAGGTTTTTTGTTTTTAGGGTAACATTTTTATTGTTAAGACCTTTTATATGTACTCTCTAATAAATTTTTTGATTGTAGTTCTTCCAATTGAGGGTGTCTGACGAAAAGGCATAATGCACAGGAGACATGTTTTTTTACTTTTCTTCAAAACCTCTAGACTGATTTTAAAAGCCCAAAAAAAGTCCTCTTCACTTTTTCAATCAAATTATAAGTAGCTACCAGCATTATCGAATAGATAATTTGTCATATAAATTATTATTAGACTCCTAAGTTTTAAGCATAAATGTTAACGAATTTGTAAAATTGATTAAATTTTAGTTATTTCGTATACGGTATACGGTATTCAAAAAAGCAAATAATGAAAATATTCAATAACGAACTTAGTTCTCAAGCATATGAAACTGTAAGAGCTATGATTATCTCTAAGGAATTAATACCGGGGCAGAAAATTGTTCAGGATAGGCTTGCTGAAGATTTGGGTATTAGCAGAACTCCGCTTCGATCAGCTCTTCAAATGCTAGAAGGGGAAGGACTTATAGAGTCGCTGCCAAGAAAAGGTGTAATTGTAAAGGAGTTTAAAGATGAAGAAGTTGTAGAGATTTATGATTGTAGAATGGCGCTAGAAGGAACTGCAATTAGATTATTCACAGAAAGGGCTTCGGTTGAAGAAATACTCAATTTAAGAAATATGTTTCTTCCTTTTTTAAAGGAAGAAATCGATGAATCTCTTTACTCTGAAGTTGATGGTAATTTTCATGATGCTATTATGGAAGGTTGCGGAAATAGTTTTTTACACAAAATATTTCAGCAAAGTAATCTTTTAGTGTGCATTGATTTAATTGGGCTTTTACGTTCACCAAAGGAAACTTTACCGGAACATATGGCAATTATTGACGCAATAGAAAATAGAGATGTTGATTTAGCAGAGTCGCTTGCTAAAGCACATTTGGATAAAACCAAGCAGTTAATATTAAAACGAATAAATGGCTGAAAAAAGCACATTTTTTCCTGTACGTTATCGTATGGTTTTTGGCACTTTTATTCTTGCCATGATTGTACTTTTTGACAGAGTTTTGATTTCGGTGGCTAAAGACCCTGTAGCCGCAGATCTTAATCTGTCTGATAAACAGATGGGATGGGTGCTATCAATTTTTGCTCTTGGTTATGCTTTGTTTCAAACGCCATCGGGTTATATGGCTGATAAATATGGAGCCCGAAAAGTATTAACTGCTGTTGTTAGTCTTTGGTCATTTTTTACTGCTCTTACTGGTGCTGTGTATAATTTTTTTACGCTTATAGTCGTACGTTTTCTTTTTGGAGTGGGAGAGGCAGGTGCATTTCCAAGTATGGCTAGTGCTGTTTTTAATTGGATTCCTGTTAAGGAACGTGGACTTGTTCATGGAATAAACTTTTCTGGAGGGCGCATAGGAGCGGCAATTGCCCTACCAATTGTTGCTTGGCTTATTGATATCACTAGCTGGAGAATGAGCTTTGTAATTCTTGGAGTTATTGGAGTTTTATGGGCTTTGATTTGGTATTGGTGGTATCGTGACAATCCTAAAGACCACAAAGCAGTTTCAGAAAATGAACTAGAGGAAATAGGAAGAAATATTTCTGACAATAAATTAAAGAAGCCACCAATATCTTTTAAGAAAATGTTCTATTCAAAGGCAATGTGGCTAATGATGGGACAGTATTTCAGCAGTAATTTTACTTTCTTTTTTTGTCTTACTTGGTTATTTCCCCATCTAAAGGCGAAATACAATTTGGATGCCGTTGAAGCGGGGTTTTATTCATCTGCCCCTTTTGTTTTTGGGGCCATTGGAAATTGGGTGTCTGGTTGGATGGTAGACACTATCTACAGGAAAGGAAAATGGGCATTATCACGAAAACTACCTGCGATAATAGGATTCTGCTTGGCTGCAATTGGTATTGTTGCAAGTATTTATATGAAAGAAGTTACCGGTGCAGTAATCTTTATTTCCTTGGCAGTGTTTGGAGCAGATATGACATTAAGCCCTTCGTGGTCAACCTGTTTGGATATAGGGAAGGAGCATTCGGGTACCATTAGTGGCACAATGAATATGGCTGGTAATCTTGGCTCTTTCTTAACGGCACTTGCTTTTCCATATATGGTGGCATTTACGGGATCTAATACGCCATTTTTCCTTTTAGCTGCAGGACTAAATTTATTGGCAATACCTATGTGGATGGCTATAAAACCAGAAAGAAAAATGGTATTAAATTAAGATAAGTAGATGATAAAGTTGGAAGAATTTAAAGAAGTATGTGAAAAGTCAATTAAAATGATTGAAAATGCTGGGCTTTTATTAACCGCAGAAGATAAAGAGAAAATAACTGCCGCCGATTTTGGATTGAGTCAAATTAAAAAAGAAGGGGTGCAAATATTAACCATGTTCCAAACTAATAGGATTGCTGGCAAGATATTAGTGCTACTACCTTTTCAAACTGAGCCAGAACATTGGCATCCAACTGTCGGTGATGACCCAGGTAAAGAAGAAGTTATACGAGCTATAAGTGGGGATTTATATTTCTACATTCCCGGAGAGGATAATATGAAAAAAGGATTTTTAGTGAATGGTAAAGAAGAATGTTATACCATGAGAAACGAAGTTGATTTAAAACCTGGCGACCAATTGGTGTTACCTGCAGGCACTAAACATTGGTTTCAAGCTGGTGAAAGAGGAGCGGTTATGTATTCGTTTTCAACAACAGTTACCGACTTAAATGACCAATTTACTGATAAAGATATAGTGAGAGATACAATCATAGAAGGAACGCCTTCGAATGCATATTAAGTAATAGAAATAAACCGTAAGAAACGAATGAAACAAAGCATAATCACAGCATTTTTAAGCAAAACTCAAGATAGATTTTCTGAATATCAAAAACCAACTGGACTTAAGGAAAGGTTAGAGATTGTAAAGAAAATTAAAGGTGTTTCTGGGGTAGAAATAGTATACCCTTACGAAACTGAGGAGGCATCTGCTACTAAGGCATTAATGCAAGAAATGGGACTTGAGTTTGCAGCAGTTAATGCTAATATTAAAAAGGAGACAAAATGGGTTCCTGGCGCACTTTCAAGACCAAAAGAAAATTTGAGAAAAGAAGCGGTTCAAATGATTAAAGATGCTAAAGATTATGCCATTGCTGTTGGAGCTCCTTTAGTAACATGTTGTCCCCTATCTGATGGTTTTGACAATTTATTTCAAGTGGATTATCAGAAAGCATGGAAGTATATGATTGATGCAGTAGCTGAAGCAGCCGACTATAAGCCTGAAATGCCCTTGTTTATCGAATATAAAATTAATGAAACTAGGGTGAATTGTCATTTAGACAGTTGTGCAAAAACGATTGTCTTTTTGAAAGAAGTTCAGAATGCAGCAACTGGCATAACTATAGATTTTGGTCATTCACTTTTAGCCAAGGAAAACCCCGCACAAGTATTGGCGCTTTGCGAGCAATCAAATGTGGATTACTACCTACATACAAATGATAATGATTGGCAGTTTGATTGGGATTTAATAGGTGGGTCTAGAAACTTTTTACATACAGTAGAATTTTTCTTTTATGCTAAAGAATTTGGTTACGATAAGTTTTTTACAGCTGATGCCTCACCGAGAATTTTTGACATGGTAGATTTTTTTACGGAACATGCGGAAATGAACATTGCCATATGGAATATTGTTGAAAATTTGGATAGAGACAAATACCGAAAGCTTATGCATGAAGAAAAGTATATGGATCTAATGAAAATGGTGAGAAAAGAAATCTATAGACTATAACTATGCCTAAACCTTGTTTTAAATTAACGCATAAGGATGCAAAATTAATTATGGATCAGGCTACAAAAGCAGCAAGGTTTCATAATGTGCCAGGAGCAATTGCTATAGTTGATGCGGGAGGTGATTTAATATTACTAGAAAGTTTAGATGACACCATGAGTGGAGCATCTAAAATAGCTATAGGAAAAGCTGCAACTGCAGTTGCTTTTAAAAGACCTACAATGGAAATAGAAAAAGTTGTTTTAGAGGGTAGAACACCTATGCTGGTTTTAGAGGGGTCAACATCAGAAACTTATGTGCCTTTAAAAGGTGGTTACCCTATTAGGTTTAAAGGTGAATTATTAGGAGCAATTGCGGTGGCCGGAACAATGGATGCCAATATGGATGAAGTTGTAGTATTGGAAGCTCTTGAAAACATGCGTTTAGTAACTGAATAAAAAATAAATAAAAGAAGATAAATAGTTTTATGTTGAAAAAGCTAAAAATAGCATCTTTTACTCTTGTAATAATATTGGTTGTTCTAACGATGCAATATTGTCAAACTTCTAGTGATAAGGATTGGCAATGGGAGACCATTGACGCTATTGGATTACCCACAGCTAGACATGAGGCGGCTTTAGTAGCTTATAACGATAAATTATTATTAATTGGCGGCAGAAGAATTAATCCTACAGATGAGTTTGATACCAAAACTAATACATGGCTACCGAAGTCACCAACACCTATAGAATTGCATCATTTTCAACCAGTAGTGGTAGGAGATACCATTTACTTAATAGGGGCTATGACAGGAAAATGGCCCAATGAAAAACCCCTCGATAGTGTTTTGATGTATTTGCCAAAAATTGACAAATACGAATATATACATGCTATTCCAGAACATAGAAGAAGAGGTGGTGCTGGTGCCGTCTACTATAAGGGTAAGATTTACTTAATAGGAGGTATAACTAACGGGCATGTAGATGGCTATCAACCATGGTTAGATGAGTACAATCCAAAAACTGGCGAATGGAAAGTCCTACCTGATGCACCTGACGCTCGGGATCATTTTCAAGCAGTAGTTCTAGAGGATAAGCTATATGCTTTTGCAGGTCGTAGAACTTCAAAAAGAACAGAACAAGATATGGCGCTCACTGCCAGCCATGGTAATGTTTTCAATTTTGAGATTAAAAAATGGGAAGCTGTAACCAATAACCACAAAATACCGACAGAACGTGCTGGAAATGCTGCTTTTGTATGGGGAGATGAGGTAATTATTGGAGGTGGCGAAAGTTTGGCGCATGAAATTGCCCATAATGAAGTTGAAGCATTTAATACCGCTAGCAAGTCATGGAATAATTGGCCAAAATTAATAGAAGGTCGTCATGGTTCTGGTTTTGCCATAGTGGGGAACTACGTGTATACTGCTTCTGGCAGCGGAAATAGAGGAGGAGGACCAGAATTGACAACAATTGAGCGCTTAAAACTTCCAGTTAGCAAGAGAAAAAAATCGGTCAGTGACTTAGATTTAAAACCTGTATACAAACAATGGCATACAATTACGATTTCTTTTAAAGGCCCTAAAACTAGTGAGAACGCGGCAGATAATCCATTTCTTAATTATCGGTTAAATGTTGATTTCACAAATGGTAAAACCAAGAAGACGATACGTGGTTTTTATGCTGCCGACGGTAATGCATCAGAAACCAGTGCAATTTCTGGGAATATTTGGAAAGTTAGATTCACACCAGACGAATTAGGTGATTGGACATATTCTGCAAGCCTACAGCATAAAGATAGTATTGCTCTAAAAGATGAATCAATCAAAGGAACAGAGATTAAAATAACCAATAAAAAAGGAGAGTTTGTTGTAATAGAATCTGATAAAGACAAAAATGATTTTAGAGCACATGGCCGATTAATTGCTTCAAACGGGTATTATAAGTTTAAAGATTCAGATAAATATTGGATAAAAGGAGGTACAAATAGTCCAGAAAATTTACTTGGTTATATTGATTTTGATGATACTTACAGGATGCAAACCTCAGCAAGAGAAGGTGAAGCAAGTACAACAGAACAAATCCATATTTACAAACCACATTTAAAAGATTGGAAAACAGGTGACCCAAGTTGGAAGAATGGAAAAGGGAAATCTTTGGTAGGTGCAATCAATTATTTGGCAAGTAAAGGAATTAATGCTTCCTATTTTCTTACAATGAACATATTGGGTGATGGAAAAGATGTGTGGCCCTATAGCAACCCAAAAGATTTCACAAGATTTGATGTTAGCAAATTGGATCAATGGGAAATTGTATTCCAGCATATGCAATCAAAAGGAATCTTGTTGCATTTTGTAATACAAGAAACAGAAAACGAAACCATGCTAGATAATGGGGAAACGGGTGCGTTAAGACAACTTTATTTTAGAGAATTGATAGCGCGTTTTGGACACCATTTAGCATTAAATTGGAATCTTGGCGAAGAAAATGGACCAGCCTCATGGTCGCCAATAGGTCAGAATGACAGGCAAAGAAAAGCCATGGCTAAATTTTTAAAGGAAACAGATCCATACAGTCACCCTGTACTTTTACATACGCATTCTCATGACCCATTACGGAAAAGTATTCTGGATTCTATTATTGGTTTTGAGTATTTAGACGGTCTTTCATTGCAACAAGATAAAAGAGAATTAGCACCAAATGTTGTAGCTAAATGGAGGCAAAATGCTAAAAGTACAGGTCATGATTGGTTAGTAACAATGGATGAGATAGGTATGTGGCATACTGCTGCTTTGCCTGATAGTTTAGACTCTAATCATGACACATTAAGACGTTACGCTCTTTGGGGTACATTATTATCAGGTGGTGCTGGGGTAGAATGGTATTTTGGAGCAAAATATCCTCATAACGATTTAAATTCTGAAGATTGGAGACAGCGAGACAGATTATGGGAGCTTACCCATTATGCTACATCATTTTTTCAAGAAAATTTAGACTATTGGAAGATGTCACCAAATCATAAATTGATTAATGATTCTTCAGCATATTGTTTTGTGGAGAAAGGAAGTAAATATGCAATATACCTTCCAAACCCGTCAACAACAACTGTTAATTTGAGGGAGGAAAAGGAGGTGTTTAATATAAAGTGGTTTGACCCTTTGAATGGGGGTGAATTAAAAATAGGAACAAAAGAAGAAGTGACAGGTGGTAACATCGTCAATATTGGGAAACCCCCAACTCGAGAACATTTTAAAGAAAAAAAAGATTGGGTTTGTATCATTTCTAAAACCCATGCGGAAAGTAATTAGCAAACTAAAATAAGTAACAATTAAAAGAACGCGTATGACATAAATGATTAAGATAAATTGAAGGTTATTTAAAAAGAAAAATCGAGGAGTGCTGTAACACTCCCCGATTACAAATAATCAACTAAAAGATTAGCTAACTATAAACATTTCAAATATATGAAAAACGACAAAAGATGTAGGTCGCTAAAGCCTATATCATTATCTATTAAATTATTAACGAGAATTACTTTTTTAGTATTAATAATTTCCTCGTTATCATTACAAGCCAATTCAAGTTTTGATGAGGGCAATGTAATTGAAATTCAACAATCAATAACAGGAACTATAACAGATGCAGACGGACAACCTATACCTGGAGCATCGGTGATCGAAAAGGGAACAACCAATGGTGTTGCTGCAGACTTTGATGGAAATTACGCTATAACGGTTTCAAGCGCAAATGCGGTTTTGGTCTTTAGTTCTATAGGTTTTGAACAGAAAGAGATTTCAGTTGGAAATAACACCCTGTTAAATATTACTTTAAATGAGGATGCAGAATCTTTAGATGAAGTTATTGTAGTTGCGTATGGTACTTCAAGAAAGAAAGACTTAACAGGGGCTGTTGCAGTTATTAGCTCCGATGAGCTGAACACTTTTCCGGCTACAACAGTAGATCAAGCTCTACAAGGTAAAACTGCTGGAGTCCAGATTACTTCTAACTCTGGCGCACCTGGTGCTTCCGTAAGCGTAAATATTCGCGGTGTAGGTTCTTTTGGGAGCACAACCCCACTTTACATTGTAGATGGTTTTCCAACGCGTAATATTAATTTTATTAACCCAAATTCAATAGAGTCGATATCTGTATTAAAAGATGCATCAGCAACCGCATTATATGGAGTTCGTGCAAGTAACGGTGTTGTAATCATTCAAACAAAGCAAGGAACCACAGGTAGAGTTCAAGTAGAGTTAAATTCTTTTGTTGGTTTCCGTTCTCAGCCAAAAAGAGTCGATGTCTTGGATGTAAACCAATTTGCAGGATTTGCTACTGAGCTTAGTTCGAGTGCAGATGCTAATGTAACTGGTGCGGCAATACCTTATGTTGGTTGGAGTAATCCAAGTTCTTTAAGAAATATAGATTGGCAGGATGAAATTTTCAGTTCAGCTGTTACTAAAAGTACAACCTTGAATGTACGAGGAGGTGGAGAAAAATCTAGATTTGCTTTTACTGCTGGTATATTTGATGAAGAAGGCACGCTTCTTGGATCTAAGTATAAAAGGTATGATTTAGGATTTAATGCCGGTTTTGATATTACGGATAAAGTCCGTTTAAAAAGTAATATTAAATATATAACATCTCAAAGTTTTCAGCCATTAGGCACTGGCCGTGGCGCTTTATTAAACTTGTTCTCTACAATACCGCATTTAGCACCAGCTGGTGAGGCTAATCTGAACGGAGGAACAAACCCTACAGATCTTCCTGTTGATGCAAATGGTAATTTTGGCGCAGTCCCAGATGTGACTGGAGAAGCCTTCCGTGATGGTAGAAACTGGGTAGCTAGAGCTTTAGAAAACGACCCAGATAATGTAACAAATACGCTTTTAGCAAATATTGATGCTGAATGGGATATTTATGGAGGCCTTTCTACACAATTAAAAGTTGGTGGTAGAGTAGACAATTTTGCTAGCGAACTTTTTCAACCAGAATACTATCGTAGCAGTGGCAATGTTGATGTAAGACCTAATGCTGTATACAACACTAATCAATCTACAAGTAATGAATGGTTGGCTGAGTATCTTCTAAAGTATAAGAAAACAATTAATGAGAAACATACTATTGATGTTTTGGCCGGAGTTTCGGCACAAAGAAGGTATCGCAAATTTACAGGTGCTACAGGTGTAGGTTTCTTAAACAATGATATAAGAAGTATTTCAGCCGCAGATGAGATACAAAATGCTTTTGGCTTTTCAGACAGAAGAACACTTGCAAGTACATTTGCTAGACTAAACTATAGTTTTAATAGTAAATATTATCTAACCGGTACCGTAAGAAGAGATGGTGTGGGTAATGTATTTAGTCCACAGAATTTATGGGGTGTTTTTCCTTCTTTCGCTGCAGGATGGAATATTGATGAAGAGAGCTTTATGGAAGATAGTGCTTTTAACATCTTAAAGTTTAGAGCAAGTTGGGGTGAAACAGGAAATTTTGATGGTATTCAACCTTTTGGATTCCTTTCCTTTTTTACGGGTCAAGCAGGTAGAAATGACACTAATTTTAGTTTCGATGGAACTACTAACAGTCAATTGGGCCTAGCTCCTCTTGTTCTGGCAAATGGTGATTTAAGTTGGGAGACTCAAACACAAACTAACATTGGTTTAGAAGGTGAATTGTTAGACGGTAAAATCTATTTTGCAGCAGATTATTTTAATAGAGAATCAGGAAATTTCCTATTCCAGCAAACAGTGCCAGCCCAAACAGGTTTTACTACACAACCTCAAAATGGCGGAACTGTAGTAAATAAAGGGCTCGAATTTTTAATAGGGCATAGAAAAAGTGATGGTGATTTTACATTTGATATTAATGCAAATATTACTTTCATAGACAATGAAATTACTGAAATTGATAACTTATCAAATGAGGTAGTATTTAGCAATACGTTTTTAGATAGTTTTAATGAAGATGGTTTCTGGTTTGATATTACCAGATCACAAGAAGGAGGTCAAGTAGGCGCTTTCTATGGCTTTGTCGCAGATGGTATTTTCCAGAATCAAGGAGAAATAGATGCTGCTCCAACACAAGGTGTAGGCACATCACCTGGAGACCGTAGGTTTAAAGACTTAAATAACGATGGTGTTATAAATGGAGAAGATAGAACAACTATTGGTAGCCCTGTTCCTGATTTTTTTGGCAGTCTAAATTTAAATTTTTCCTATAAAAACTTTGATCTTGGGCTTAATTTTTATGGCTCATTTGGAGGTGAAATATTAAACCTTGTAAAACGTGAACTAGAGAGTGCTTCAGGTTATGGGAATTCTGCTTCATTTTCTAATGTAAGTACTGAGTATTTTAATAACCGTTGGAATGGAGAAGGTTCTACTAACGAATATGCTAGAGCACTAATAGACGACGGTAATATTCAAAATAATAGAGCATCAAGTTACTTTGTAGAAGATGGTACTTACTTCAGATTACGAAATCTTAATTTGGGATATAGTTTACCAACAAACACTGTTGAAAAACTTGGATTAAGCAGCTTAAGAATCTACACAAGTGCTCAAAATGTATTTACAATAACTAACTATTCTGGGTCTGATCCAGAGATAGGGCAAAACACTGATATTAATGGTAATAGTAGTGTTACTACTAGAGGTATAGATGCTGGTGCATATCCACTATCTAGAACATTTACTTTAGGACTTAATTTAAAATTTTAAAATTAATCGTTATGAATATAAAAAGAAACAGAATTAAAAAAATAGGAATTTTTAGTGGCCTATTGCTTACTGTAATGGTGAGTTGCTCTGAGGATTTTCTAATTGATACAAATAACCAGGATTTAACTAGTGAAGTTGTTTTTGGTTCTGATGAAACAGCACTGGCTGCTGTAACTGGGGTATATGATAGTTTTCAGAACGACTCCCAAGGAGATCCAGGGTTGCCTAATGAATATAATGTAAAAGGAATTCATAGATGGGCTAATAGTACGGGATTAGATTTTTTGAATAATGAAAACCCAGAAACTAGTTCATATTTAAATTTTAACCCCGACCCGTCCTCTAATGATGTGTCCACCAAGATATGGCCTAACCATTATAGGCAAATTGGCAGAGCAAATATTGTGCTCGAGAATTTGCGAATCGCTGTTGAAAATGAAGATATTAGTGTAGATTTAGGCAATAGGTTAATTGGAGAAGTATTAGTATTAAGATGTATTTCTTACCAATACTTAGTTGAGGTTTATGGAGATGTTCCATTAGTATTAACTACTGATGAAGATCCTTTTAAAGCAAAAGACCCTCAAGAATTAGTTTTCCAGCAGATAGTAACAGATGCCACCGAAGCAGTAAGTTTGCTTCCTTGGACCTATGATACTGAAAAAGGAAGGGTAAGCAGAGCAACGGCGTATACCGTTTTAGGAAATGCACATATGTGGTTAGGAGAATATGGTGCTGCAGTTACAGCCTTTGAAGCTCTAGAGGGCAGCCCTGTTCTAGGTTTAGAGGATAATTTTCTTGACATTCATGCACTAGCTAATCCAAATGGTAAAGAATCTATTTTTGAAATTCAATGGGCTGCAAATGGAGATCTAAGCTGGAATAGAAATGATGAGGTTAATATCCTACAGTTATTTGCTATGCCAACAGATATTACAGGTGGTGGAGGATTTACTGGTATCCCATCAAAAGAACTATATGATGCTTTTGAACCGGGAGATACCAGAAGAGAAGCAACTGTTATAGCACCTGGAGAGGAACATCCAGACCCGTTAATTGACATTAACATGTATGATGGTATAGATATAAATACTGTTGGCACAGTAGCAGAACCGTGGACCGGTGGTTCTCCAGAAACTAGATCTGGATACTGGGCTGTTAAATCTTGGAGAGACCCAGAGATAGAAGGATGGGGAAGAACTATTCTTTTTGGTGGTCAAGGACATATTTGGATGCGCTACGGTGGAGCACTATTGAGCTTGGCAGAGGCTGCTTTAAAAGATGGGCAAACTGCTAAGGCACAAGCTGCTTTTGATCGAGTAAGAAATAGAGCTTGGGGCGGTGCTGCTCCTGCTAAAACGGTAACAATGGATGCCCTATTACAAGAATATAGACTTGAGCTAGCTGGTGAATTCTCTCTTTGGGGAGTTATTAGAAGAAGTGGCGAAGCTTCAAAGTTTATAATGGACAATTATGGTTTAGATATGCCTGTTAATCGTCAGATATATCCAATACCAAGTTCGCAGTTAAGCGCTAATCCTAACCTTGAACAAAACCCAGGATACTAATTAGTAGCGTAATTAGGAATAGGGGTCTTGGTTTAGATTTCTTCAAGACCCTTATTTTTATTTTAAAATATATAAATGAAAAGAATACACTTATTTATTGTTGTATTAGTGCTATTTTTTTCTTGTCAAAAAAAACAAGAAAAACAGTTTAGCCTGCTTCAATCTGAAGAGACAGGCATTGTTTTTTCTAATGACATTGTTGAGACTGATAGTCTAAATTACTTCAACTACCCATACATGTATATGGGCGGAGGGGTATCCGCTGGAGATATAAATAATGATGGGTTAATTGATTTGTTTTTTACAGCAAACATGAAAAGCAATTCCCTGTATTTAAATAAGGGAAATTTAAAATTTGAAGATATTACTAAGGAAGCCAGAATAGAAGGTGATGACAGATGGTATACTGGATCTACTATGGTAGATATAAATAATGATGGCTTCTTAGATATTTATGTAAGTGTTTCTGGCAAAGGAAATAATAGAAATAACATGCTGTATGTAAATAATGGAGATGGCAGTTTTACCGAAAGTGCATCATCATATAAAATTGATAACAATGGACACACTACCCAGGGTACTTTTTTTGATTACGATAAAGATGGAGACTTAGATTTATATCTTGCAAATTATCCTCCAACTCCTTTTAAAAGTCCGGTAAAACTATATTATTCGAAAGCAAAAAATCCAAAAATCGAAGAGTCTGATATTCTTTATAGAAATAATGGAGATGGAACTTTTACGGATGTAACTATAGAATCGGGCATATTAAATTTTGGACTTTCCTTAAGCGCTACAGCAGGGGATTTTAACAATGATGGATGGCAGGATATATACGTTTCGAATGATTTTGACTCTGCAGATTACTTATACATAAACAATCAAAACGGAACATTTAGTGAAGTGGCTAAAACAGCAGTTAACCATACCTCTCAATATGGAATGGGAGCAGATATTGCAGATTATAACAATGATTTACTAATAGACCTTGCTCAGGTTGATATGACGCCAGAAGACAATAGACGTTCTAAAGCCAATATGGCTAGTATGAACCCAATTGGGTTTACTAATATGGTCAAAGCTGGATTAAACTATCAATATATGCAAAATAGCCTCCAGCTAAATAGAGGGGTCGACTCTAATGGAAACCCAGTATTTAGTGAGGTTTCTAAATTGGCAGGCATTTCTACTACAGATTGGAGCTGGTCTATTCTTTTTGCAGATTTAGACAATGATGGTTGGAAAGATATCACAGTCTCAAACGGAACAAGAAGAGATATTAATAATAGAGATTATTTCTTAGATCTTAAATCAAGAAATCATTTTGGAGGAGTAAAATTATCCGCTGAAGAAATTCAAAAAATACCGTCTGAAAAAGTAGCTAATTATGTATATAAAAACAACAAAGATTATACTTTTAAGAACATGACTTCTGAATGGGGATGGGAAGAAAAAACGTTTTCCAATGGAGCTACATATGCAGATTTAGATAATGATGGCGATTTAGATTTTGTAATTAATAACATAGACCAAAAAGCCTCTGTTTACCAAAACAATAACTTAAGAAACAATAATTATTTAAAAGTTAAACTTAAAGGCCCTAGTGCTAATATAAATGGAATTGGAGCTAAAGTGTATGTGACTACTTCTAATACTACTCAAATAAATGAAGTAACACTAACAAGAGGATTTCAATCTTCTATTTCGCCAGAATTACATTTTGGATTAGGCAATAGTTTAAACTCCTTAGTTAAGGTAGTATGGCCTAATGGGTATGTATCAAAAATTAAGAATGCAGAGGCTAATAAAACAATAACTATCGATTTTAAGGAGGCGATAATAAATGAACAAGATTTTACTAGGGATGAATTCTTATTTGAGAATACTTCATTGGATTCCATTGGAGTAGATTTTAGGCATATAGAAAACGATTATGACGATTATAAATTAGAACCTTTGCTTCCACATCAAACATCGATGTTAGGCGCTGGCCTAGCAACTGCAGATGTAAATGGAGATGGTTTAGAGGATATTTATTTAGGCGGGGCACATAACCAAGCAGGGGTTCTATACATTCAGACAGAAGATGGATTATTTAAAGGCACAAATGCAGAATTATGGGAAGCGGACAAGGTTCATGAAGATATGCATGCGTTGTTTTTTGATTTGGATTTAGATGGGGATAATGATTTATATGTTGTTAGCGGAGGTAATGAAAAAAGCGAGTATGTAGACTACTTTCAAGATCGCATTTATTTGAACGATGGCAAAGGGAAATTCACAAAAGGAGTTTCTATTTTACCTGAAATTCAAACAAGCGGCTCTAGAGTTAAGGCAGGGGATTATGATGCAGATGGAGACTTGGATTTATTTGTTGGTGGAAGGATAACAGCAGGCCAATATCCATGGCCAACAAAAAGTTATATCTTAAATAATGATCATGGGATTTTTAAAGATGTAACTAAACAAGTTGCCCCTGATTTTGAAAACATTGGGATGATTACGGATGCTAATTGGACAGATTTTGATGGGAACGGTTCTTTAGATTTAATTCTTGTTGGGGAATGGACTCCTATTTTATTTTACAGCAATGCAAACGGTAAATTTCAAAATAAAACAACAGATACAGGCCTTACAAGCACTAATGGATGGTGGTTTAGCATTTCACAAAATGATTTTGACAATGATGGGGATATGGATTATGTTGTGGGGAACCTAGGACTTAATTATAAGTATAAAGCGACAAAAGAAGAACCTTTTGAAGTATTTGCAGATGATTTCGATAATAATGGGAGGAAAGACATTGTACTTAGTTACTACAATTTTGGAAAACTATTTCCTGTTAGAGGCAAATCGTGTTCTTCACAGCAAATACCTTCTTTAAAGCAGAAATTCGAAGACTATAATTCATTTGCTGTAGCTGAAGTGACAGAGGTGTATGGAACCGAGAAATTAGATAAGGCTGCAATTCATTATAGTGCTACTACATTTGCTACTAGCTATATTGAAAATCTGGGAAATGGAAAATTTACTATCAAGGAACTAAATAAAGAAGCACAGTTTTCTGCTGTAAATAAAATTATTGTAGATGATTTTGATAATGACGGAAAAGAAGATATGCTCTTAGGAGGGAATTTATATTCATCTGAAATAGAAACGCCACGGAATGATTCTAGCATTGGAACATATTTAAGAGGAGATGGTAAGGGGAATTTTGCTGCGGCATCTAATATAAATAGCGGGTTATTTATTAGAGGTGATGTAAAGGACTTTGCTTCGATTAAAATTAAGAACTCAAATTATATTCTGGTAGTAAAGAATAATGATTATCCACAATTAGTTAAGACAAGGCTATAGAAAAATTTAAACAATAGTTATTTTAAGTTAGTTTAGTTCATTAGGCGCAGGAGTTCTTTTCCTGCGCTTTTTATGATTTAGACTATTTTGTTAAACGAGTTTTATTTATTTTTAAATATTTGATAATTAAAGACATGAAATAAAAACTTAATCCCAGGAGGGACAGTGGAAGTGGTTAAAAAGTCATAGTGATAGCTAGGACTTTTCTGATTTTAGTAAATACAAAGAAGGAGAAATTAAAAATTCTAAAGCTTAGCAACAGCATTATCTAGGTCGGGCAATGCCTCTACAATTGCATTGGTCACCTCCTGACTAATTTCAGTAGCGTATTGCGTGTAAACGGTATAGCCAATAACCATAAAACCTATAACTGCAGACCAAATTACTATTCTAGCTGGCAACAATTTTTCAGAGGTTTTCATGCAATACTAATTAAGTTAGTTAACTAAAGTAATGCAAAAAAACGAAATTAACAAACCCTTAACAAATATAAGAAGCTGTTATACAGCTAACTAAAGGAATTAAAGCCCTCTTTTACTTATTGTGAGTTCCGTCGCAGTAAGGCGGATTGCTGGTTTTTTTACAAGTACATAGATAAGCTTCCTTGTTTTCGGTTACTTCAAAACCTAATGAGGGTGTGGCATTATGTGCCCGATGTGAACCATCGCAAAATGGCTGATTTGTGCTATGGCTGCAAGTGCACCATGCGTAACGTTTGTCTTTTTCTAAATCAACTTTAATAGGGTTGTACGTATTATCACTCATAAGAATATATTGGTATAAGTATGCTAAAAATAGCCAAAACCTTCAGACTGGACAGGTAAAATTCAGTGATGGTTTCTAATACAGAATTAGAATAAATAAAAGGAGGATTATCTAAGTAAGATTGCAATTGCCCCAATTGCAGTAACCGTCAAAACAAATATGCGGTATTGCTTTTCATTAATTAGCTTTACAAGCCTTACTCCAATGAAAAGCCCTAATAGAATAGCGGGGACTAACTTTAAATTTATGGTAAGGGTTTCAACAGAAATAGTTTTCCAAACAAATAAATGAAAGGGAAGTTTAAAAAGGTTTGTAATTAAAAATAGCCATGCCGCGGTTCCCACAAATTCGTTTTTAGGTAAACGCATTGCTAAAAAGAAAAGATTGGTAAAAGCACCTGCGAGATTCCCTATCATCGTACAGATTCCAGCTAAAACACCTGTACTTCCTGCAAATGCCCAATGATGAGGCACAGATTTTGATTTTCTTCTTTCCCAAAAAATAAGCATCCCAAGACTAATCATGATGACCACTACCATGCCTATCTTAAATTGCTTTTCAGGCAAGTCTGCACCAACAAGTACCCCTACAAGGATGCCAGCAATCATCCACGGTAAAAATTTCCAGATATATTTCCATTGCGTGTGCCTATTATAGTAAAGAACAGCAAATACATCACCCACTAAAAGCAAAGGCATTATTAATCCTGTTGATTGCTTTGCGCCAAAAGCAAGCGCCATTAGAGTAACATTAAAAATGGAAAGTCCTTTAAGCCCAGCTTTTGAAATTCCAAGTAAAAAAGAAGCAGTACCCGCAAATACCCATGCTAAAAGAGAAACTTCAATATTCATGCTGTTGCGTTAATTTCTAATGTTGTTAATGGGGACTCAGTTGAGGTTGAGCGAATCAAAAGTAAAACTATTCTAAAAAACTATATCTTTAAAAATCAACCAAAACAAACTATGGATTTACAAACCTTAGACTATGTGCTCATTTTTGGGTTCTTTGCAATCGTACTTTTTATAGGTATTTATGTTTCTAAAAAATCAGGAAAAAGTTCCTCGGAATATTTTTTATCTGGTAGAACAATGCCTTGGTGGCTCTTAGGGCTTTCGATGGTTGCCACTACTTTTTCTACAGACACGCCTAATTTAGTAACAGATTTAGTGCGTACAAATGGTGTTTCTGGGAACTGGGGCTGGTGGTGTTTTCTATTAACAGGAATGCTTACTGTTTTTGTGTATGCAAAGCTTTGGAGAAAATCTAATGTAAAAACAGATTTAGAGTTTTATGAAATTAGATATGGTGGAAAAGCAGCTAGTTTTTTAAGAAAGTTTAGAGCGGTCTACTTGGGCGTTCTTTTTAATGTGATTACCATGGCGTCCGTTACGCTTGCTGCTATAAAAATTGGCGGAGTAATGTTAGGTTTAGAACCTTGGGAAACCGTTGTGGCTGCAGGACTAATTACTGTGGTATTTAGTGCCTTGGGAGGTTTTAAAGGGGTAGTCTATAGCGATTTCTTACTCTTTTTTGTTGCAATGGCCGGAGCAATTGGAGCTGCTTATTATTTAGTAAACATTCCTGAAGTTGGAGGCTTACAGGCAGTTTTAGAAAACGAAAATGTAAAAGATAAACTTAGTATTCTCCCAGATTTTAATAATAAAAAAGCAGTAATTACCTTACTTGTTATACCACTAGCAGTGCAATGGTGGAGTTCTTGGTATCCTGGGGGAGAACCAGGCGGCGGCGGTTATATTGCACAACGAATGCTAGCCGCGAAGAACGAGAATCATGCAATTGGAGCAACGTTCTTTTTTAATATTATGCACTATGCTTTACGTCCATGGCCTTGGATTCTAGTAGCGCTTGCCTCTTTGGTAGTTTACCCAGATGTAGCAAGTATACAAGAAGCTTTTCCAAATGTTGCGGAAAGCAAGCTTGGTGAAGATTTGGCCTATTCTGCAATGCTTACCAAACTGCCAACAGGATTATTAGGAATTGTTTTGGCGTCTTTAGTTGCGGCCTATATGAGTACGATTTCCACACAGTTAAATTGGGGTTCATCCTATATTGTTTTTGACTTTTACAAACAACAGGTCAATCCAAATGCCAGTGAAAAGCAAATGGTACGCGTAGGGCGATTGTCTACCGTGGTATTAATGATTTTAAGCGCGATTTTAGCTTTAGCATTGCAAGATGCCATGGGTGTTTTTAATCTATTACTATCCTTTGGTGCTGGAACCGGGCTTATTTTTATTTTGAGATGGTTCTGGTGGAGAATTAATTCTTGGAGTGAAATTACGGCGATGTTTTCGTCTGGAATTCTAGCGATTCTTTTAGAGACTACTTCATTAAAGCATATGCTTTTTAATCCGGAAACAGGGATATTTCCAGATTGGGGAGAACTGCCGTTTATCATGATAGTAACTACTATAATTTGGGTTACTGCCACATTTGTAACTCAACCTGAAAGCAAAGAGGTGCTTCAAAGTTTTTATAAAAAAATTCAACCAGGAGGTCCAGGATGGTCTAAAATTGTAGAAGAAGCAAAAGAAGATGGTATTGAAATAGCGGATTCAAATGAAAAGTGGAGTGTGCCATCTGGTATTGGCGCAATGCTTCTTGGTGTTATCCTAATTTATACGATAATGTTCGCAACCGGGTATTGGATATATGGGGAAACTAAATTGGCTTTAATGCTAACGGGCATAGCCATTATATCTGCATTTTTACTAATACGAGCTTGGGGCAAGATGAAGTCAACTATTTTATAACTTAACGCAATGAAAAACAGGATACTCTCGGTTGATATTTTTAGGGGAATGACTATCGTTTTAATGATTTTAGTCAATACGCCTGGCACATGGTCAAACGTGTATGCTCCTTTTTTGCATGCAAAATGGCATGGTTATACGCCTACAGATTTAGTTTTTCCCTTCTTTCTTTTCATAGTTGGAACCTCTATAGTCTTTGCATATAAAAACAAAGAAACCAATGCTGGCACGTATAGAAAAATCACTATTCGAAGTTTAAAATTAATAGGCTTAGGATTGTTTTTAGGAGCATTTACGTTAAGCTTCCCATTCATAAAAGACTTTGCGGAGATTAGATTTCCTGGAGTTTTACAAAGAATAGGAGTAGTTTTCTTTTTTGCTGCTATTCTTTTTATAAACCTAGATTGGAAAAAACTTATTGGAGTTTCTGCACTACTTTTAATAGGATATTGGCTATTAATGACTTTGGTTCCAGTAAACGGAATAGAATCAACTTTAGATCGTGCTCCTAATAATTTCGCAAATTGGTTAGATGTAAAAGTATTTGGAACGCACAACTACAAACCAGATTATGACCCAGAAGGTTTGTTAAGTACAATACCATCAATTGTAAGTTCCTTATTGGGAATTTTCACAGGACTTATTTTAACTTCAAAACAAAAGAAAAAAGCGACAATTTTATTTGGTTTAGGAGGTTCTTTACTATTGATAGGCCATTTATGGGATTTCATTTTTCCAATTAATAAGGCACTTTGGACAAGCAGTTTTGTATTGGTTACAGCGGGTTGGGCAAATGTGGTTTTGGCCTTAATTTATTATTTGACCGATATTAAGGGAATAAAATTTGGCAGTGTATTTAGATATGCCGGAGCCAACGCTATTGTTTTGTACTTTTTGTCAAGCTTCATTAGCAAGCTAATGGGTTTAATAAAAGTTGGTGAAACCTCTTTACATGGTTGGCTGTTTCAAAAAGTATATGTCCAAGATTTTATGTCTTTGGAACTTTCTTCGTTGTTATATGGATTAAGCGTGGTTGCCTTTTATTGTGTATTGGCTTATGTGTTATATAAGCGTAAGATTTTTATAAAGGTCTAAGTATTTAATTCCATTAGCTTAGCAACATATTTTCCAATTACATCAAATTCTAGATTTACTGTTGTTCCTTTTTTATAGGTATTAAATCTTGTGTTTTCGTAGGTATAAGGAATAATAGCTACACTAAAAGTATCCTTTTTAGAATCTACTACAGTAAGGCTTGTTCCATCAATGGTTATGGAACCCTTTTCAATGGTCACATTGTTTAAACTCGCATCATAGGTAAAGGTAAAAATCCAGCTTCCGTCCTTTTCTTCAACATTTTGGCAAGTTGCGGTCTGATCAACATGACCTTGAACGATATGGCCGTCTAACCGCGCTCCCAATACCATAGCACGTTCCAGATTCACTTTATCCCCAACGTTTAGTTCTCCCAAGCTGGTTTTGTCTAAAGTTTCCTGGATAGCGGTAACAGTGTATTCATCGTTTTCTAGAGCTACTACAGTTAAACACACACCATTGTGAGCTACACTCTGATCAATCTTAAGCTCTGGACTTAGTCCTGAAGCTATAGTGATATGAAGATTTTCACCTTCTTTTTTTAAGTGCTTTACCTCTCCTAATGTCTCAATAATGCCTGTAAACATGTCTTTTCTAAATTACCTAGCTTTGTAGTGTAAAAGTAGCTATTCGAATATAGATTTTATGGAGGGAAGTAAAAAAATAAGATTGGGCATTTCTATTGGGGATTTAAATGGTATTGGCTGTGAAGTAGCTTTAAAGACCTTTGAAGATTCTCGAATGTTGGATTTTTGTACTCCTGTTCTTTTTGCCTCTAACAAAACGGTATCACATCAAAAGCAGACATTAAACTTAGAACTGAGCTTTAATGGTGTCCATAATGCGGCTAAAGCGATTGAAGGTAAAATTAATGTGGTGAATGTTTGGAAAGAAGCCCCTAGAACTGAGTTTGGGAAAGCTACTGAAGAAGGTGGGAAGTATGCTATAAAATCCCTAAGAGCTGCGGTTGCTGCATTAAAGAATAATGAGATAGATGTTTTGGTGACAGCACCAATAAACAAGAATAACATACAAGCAGAAGACTTCAAATTCCCCGGACATACAGATTATTTAGCGAAAGAGCTTAACGGCGAAAGCTTAATGTTCATGGTAACCGATGAACTTAGAGTTGGTCTTTTAACGGATCACATTGCAGTAAAAGATGTGGCTAATGCAATTACAACAAAGCTCATTAGAGAGAAGGTCTTAACCATGACAGAATCATTACAGAAAGATTTTGGAGTCCGAAGACCTAAAATTGCAATGTTGGGCATAAATCCACACAGTGGAGATAATGGTACAATTGGTGAAGAAGATGATAAGATAATGAAGCCAGTTATCGAAACATTATTCAATGAAGGGTATTTGGTTTATGGACCGTACTCGGCAGACAGTTTTTTTGGGTCAAACAATCATGGCAACTTTGACGCTATCCTAGCGGCGTATCATGACCAAGGCTTAATACCTTTTAAAACATTATCATTTGGCAAAGGGGTAAATTTTACTGCAGGTCTTAGTAAAGTAAGAACCTCTCCAGATCATGGTACTGCCTACGAAATAGCAGGAAAATGTGAAGCAGATGAAAGCTCTTTTAAAGAAGCTGTTTTTACAGCTATTAGAATATTTAGAAATAGAAAAGAGCACAAAGAGCTAACTAAAAATCCACTAAAAAAGCAAAGAGTAAAACGTTCTGCATAATAGCACGTTATATTTTTCGCTAAAGATTGGCATTTTGTAAATAAATACTATCTTTGCACCCGCCTTATAGGCTGGTACACAAACCTTACGAGTAAAAATGATGAAGTTGAAGGGGTTTTTTATTCCTTTTTCAGGATTGAAGTTAGGAAAACACGAGTTTGAGTACGCAATTGACAATACGTTCTTTGAATCTTTTGGTTATGAGGAATTTAACGCTTCTTCGATTAACTTAAAAGCTGTTTTAAACAAGATGAATACGATGATGGAATTAGACATTATCGCATCTGGCAGTGTTAACGTTAATTGTGACTTAACGAGTGAACCATACAATCAGGAAATCGAAACAGATTTGCAATTGGTTATCAAGTTTGGGGAAGAATTTAATGATGAAGATGATGAGATTTTGATTCTGCCCCATGGGGAGTATCAAGTAAACATCGCACAATATGTGTATGAAATGCTAGTTCTAGCAGTTCCACAGAAAAGAATTCATCCAGGCGTACTAGATGGTACTTTAAAATCTGAAGTATTAGATAAGCTTGAAGAATTGCAACCAAAACCAGAAGAGACAAAAGAAAATAAAGAAGATACAGACCCTAGATGGGACGGATTAAAAAAATTATTAACGGATAAATAGGCAACAATGGCACATCCTAAAAGAAAAATATCAAGAACAAGAAGAGACAAAAGACGTACGCATTATAAAGCTGTTGCTCCAACAATTGCGAAAGACTCTTCAACTGGAGAAATGCATTTATACCACAGAGCGCATTGGTTCGAAGGAAAATTGTATTACCGAGGCCAAGTTTTAATTGACAAAACAGAGGAAGAAACTGCTGCATAAACAGTTATATTCTAAAGATATAGTAACTCTCGATTTAAGTATCGGGAGTTTTTTTATGGAATTAACTCATTTGTCAAAAACGAGTGGTTTTGGAACAAAAAGTCGTAAAAAATCACTACTTTTCACCACTTTTTGGTCTATTTTCACCTTTTTTGACAAAAAACGGACATTAGCATGACAAAAAAAACAGCAGCAATTACCGCTGTAGGAGCATATCTTCCAGACTTCGTCTTAACCAATGAGATATTGGAGACTATGGTAGATACCAATGATGAGTGGATTACGAGCAGAACTGGTATTAAAGAAAGAAGGATATTAAAGAAAGAGGGAGCAGGAACTTCTTATCTTGCCATAAAAGCTGCGGAAAACTTAATTCAGAAAAAGAATTTAGACCCATTAGAGATAGATTTGGTTTTGGTAGCAACTGCCACTCCAGATATGATGGTCGCATCAACGGCTGCATATGTAGCTTCGGAAATAGGAGCTAGTAACGCATTTTCTTACGATTTACAAGCAGCATGTTCAAGTTTCTTGTACGGAATGTCTACGGCATCAAGCTACATAGAATCGGGTAGGTATAAGAAAGTCTTATTAATAGGTGCAGATAAAATGTCCTCTATTATAGATTATACGGATAGAACCACATGTATCATTTTTGGAGATGGTGCAGGTGCAGCGCTTTTTGAGCCTAATGACGAAGGGTTGGGATTGCAAGACGAATATTTAAGATCAGATGGCGTAGGAAGAAATTTCCTTAAAATGGATGCTGGAGGTTCCATTTTACCAGCTTCTGAAGAAACCGTAAAGAATAACCAACATTATGTGTATCAAGATGGCAAGTCGGTGTTCAAGTTTGCTGTTTCTAATATGGCGGATGTATCTGGTAAAATAATGGAACGAAATAACCTTACACATGATGATGTGCAATGGCTAGTTCCTCACCAAGCCAATAAACGAATAATAGACGCTACTGCAAGACGCATGGGTGTAGAAGACAGTAAGGTGATGATGAATATTCATCGTTATGGAAATACTACTTCTGCAACATTACCATTACTTCTTGCCGATTATGAGAATCAATTAAAAAAAGGAGATAATCTAGTATTTGCAGCTTTTGGTGGTGGATTTACTTGGGGATCTATTTATTTAAAATGGGCATATTAACTAACTACAATAACTAAATCAAATTCAATGGATATTAAAGAAATTCAAAGCTTGATCAAGTTTGTTGCTAAATCTGGCGCAAGTGAAGTGAAGTTGGAAATGGAAGATATCAAGATTACTATTCGTACAGGTGATCAGTCTAGCCCTTCCGAAACAACGATTGTGCAACAAATACCAATGGCTCAAGCTCCAGTTGCTGCGGCAACTGCTCCAGTTGTTACAGAAGCTGCTGCTCCAGCCGCTGCACCTGCTGCTGAAGACGATTCAAAATACATTACTATTAAGTCACCTATAATAGGAACTTTTTACAGAAAACCTGCTCCAGACAAACCTAATTTTGTTGAAGTAGGGAAAGATATCCAACAAGGAGATGTCCTTTGTGTTATTGAAGCAATGAAACTATTTAATGATATTGAGTCAGAGGTTTCAGGGAAAATTGTCAAAATTTTAGTTGATGATTCTTCACCAGTAGAGTTTGACCAACCACTATTTTTGGTAGACCCATCATAATTTTAAGTTTAGAAGTTTTAAGTTTTAAAAGTTTAAAAGCAATTCGCCTTTAAACAAATAAACTACTAAACTATAAACTCTTAAACTAAAAAGATATGTTTAAAAAAATATTGATAGCCAACAGAGGAGAAATTGCGCTTCGTGTTATACGAACATGCAAAGAAATGGGCATCAAAACCGTTGCTGTATACTCAAAAGCGGACGAAGAAAGTTTGCACGTGCGTTTTGCAGATGAAGCAGTTTGTATAGGACCAGCTCCTAGCAGTGAATCTTACTTGAAGATTCCAAATATAATAGCAGCTGCAGAAATCACCAATGCAGATGCAATACATCCTGGATATGGGTTTCTTTCTGAGAATTCTAAGTTTTCAAAAATTTGTGCGGAGCACGACATCAAATTTATTGGTGCATCTGGTGACCAGATAGACAGAATGGGTGATAAGGCAACTGCAAAAGAAACCATGAAAAAAGCTGGTGTACCATGTGTACCAGGCTCAGATGGCCTTTTAAAAGATGTTGCAGATGCTAAGAAGACAGCAAAAAAGATGGGCTACCCTGTTATGATAAAAGCCACTGCTGGTGGTGGAGGAAAGGGAATGCGTGCTGTATGGAGCGAAGATGAAATGGAAGAACTATATAATAGTGCGGTTCAAGAAGCTTCTGCAGCCTTTGGAAATGGCGCTATGTATATGGAAAAATTGATAGAAGAGCCGCGTCATATTGAGATTCAAATAGTTGGAGACCAATACGGTAAAGCGTGCCATCTTTCTGAACGTGATTGTTCCGTTCAAAGAAGGCACCAAAAGCTAACTGAGGAAACGCCGTCGCCTTTTATGACTGATAAGTTAAGGGATGATATGGGTAAAGCTGCAGTGAAAGCTGCGGAGTATATAAAGTATGAAGGCGCTGGAACAGTAGAATTTTTGGTAGATAAACATCGAAAATTTTACTTTATGGAAATGAATACACGTATTCAGGTAGAGCACCCAATTACAGAACAGGTTGTAGATTATGATTTGATTAGGGAGCAGATTTTGGTTGCAGGAGGGGTTCCTATCTCCGGCAAAAATTACATTCCAAAGCTACACTCAATAGAATGTAGAATTAATGCTGAAGACCCTTACAATAACTTTAGACCATCTCCTGGAAAGATTAGCACTTTGCATACCCCTGGAGGCCATGGTATTCGTTTAGACACACATGTATATAGTGGTTATATTATTCCGCCTAATTATGATTCTATGGTGGCTAAACTAATTACTACAGCACAGACTCGTGAAGAAGCTATTAATAAAATGAGACGCGCCTTAGATGAATTTGTGATTGAAGGCGTAAAGACTACAATACCATTCCACAGACAATTAATGGATCATCCAGATTATTTAGCCGGTAACTATACCACTAAGTTCATGGAAGATTTTGAAATGGATGAAAAATACGATTACTAAATTAGACCCCGATTTATCGGGGTTTTTGCTTTTATGGAACTAAGTTATTGGGAATATAGAACATGGCTCTCCAACGTTGATTTTACCATAGTTGGCAGTGGAATTGTGGGTTTAACTACCGGCATTCAACTTAGAAAAAGATTTCCAAAAGCAAAAATTCTAATTTTAGAAAAAGGAATACTACCCCAGGGGGCGAGCACAAAGAATGCAGGTTTTGCATGTTTTGGAAGTGCATCTGAATTGCTGTCTGATTTAAAAAACCATAGTGAAGAAGAGGTTTTAAAGCTAGCTCAACAGCGTTGGGAAGGAATTCAAGAACTACGAGCATTATTAGGAGATAATGCCCTTCAGTTTGAACAAAATGGCGGCCATGAACTTTTTCTAGAAAAGGATAAAGTATTGTTTGAGACCTGTTATGAAAAGCTGCCAATGCTTAATGCACTTTTGCTCTCTGTTTTTAAGGAAGAGGCGTTTGGTATTACAGATAATACATTTGGCTTTAAGGGAGTTAGTGATTTATATATCACTCAAAAGCATGAAGGCCAAATTAATACCGGAGCCATGATGAAAGGGCTTTTAAGATTAGCTCAAAAAGAGGAAATTACCATATTAAACGGCATTCGTGTTGATGAATTCAGCAATCAGAAGGGAGAAGTTGTAGTCAAGACTAACCAATTCGAGTTTAAAACTAAAAAGCTTTTTATCACTACAAATGGTTTTGCTTCGCAACTTTTAGAGGAGAATGTAAAACCTGCAAGAGCTCAAGTTTTAGTAACAAAACCGATTTTGAACCTTAAAATTAAAGGCACCTTTCATTTTGATGAGGGGTATTATTACTTTAGAAATATTGATAATCGTATTCTTTTTGGAGGAGGAAGAAACTTAGATTACAAAGCAGAAGAAACCAGCGAGTTTGGAAAAACTGAAGTCGTTCAAAATGAATTGTATCGATTGTTGAAGGAGGTTATTTTACCTAATACTAACTTTGAAATTGAAAGAAGCTGGAGTGGAATTATGGGTGTGGGGAGCAAGAAAAAACCAATCATAAAGCAAGTTTCTAACAATGTATTTTGCGGAGTGCGTTTAGGAGGAATGGGTATTGCAATTGGAAGCTTGGTAGGAAAAGAATTAGCAAGATTACCATAAATGAAAGAGCGGGCATATCAGTTTTGTGAAAAGTATATCTTAGGCAGACTTCAACGGATAAAAAAGAATATTCAAGAAGTTCAAATTTCTTTAAGCTCTGAAACTAAAAGTAGCGCTGGGGACAAACACGAAACTGGCCGAGCAATGCTACAGCTAGAACGCGAAAAATTAGGGCAGCAATTGTTAGAGGCAGAAAAAACGCTAGAATTACTTAAAAAGGTGAATGCAACTAAGGCTTTATCTTCAGTTTCATTAGGGAGTTTAGTGAGTACTTCAAAGGGGACTTATTATATAGCTATTTCAGCAGGTAGGTTTGAAAATGATGATGCCATTATTTACTGTATTTCGGCAAATACACCAATAGGAAAATTGCTTATGAGCAAATCACAAGGAGATTCCTTTGTGTTTAACGGGAGTGATTATAAAATACTGGAAGTCAATTAGTAACAAGTATTTTCATTTAACTTTTTCTTAAAATTTAGTGCTATTTTCTTTCTTATATTTAAGAGTCTATTTACAAATTTGTAGATAGACTTTATGTCTAATCAATTAACAAATAGCATGACAACAAAAGAAGTAGCAAACAAGTTCGTAAACCTTTGTAAAGAAGGCAAGTATGATCAAGCATATGGAATGTATGCTGATAATGCAGTGAGTGAAGAAATGCCAGGCGTGCCCAATAATGTTACCAAGGGCAAAGCAAATATTCTTAATGATTTTCAACAATGGTCAGAAAGTATTGAGGAAATGCATGGCGGTTCTGTAGGTGAACCTATGGTTGCCGGGAATCATTTTGTAGTTCCAATGTCCATGGATGCTACATTTAAAGACGATAGAGGTAGGCAGAAAATGGATGAATTATGTGTTTATCAAGTGGAAAATGGTCAAATTATTAGAGCAACGTATCATTACGAATTACCAGACATGGGACAGGGAATGTAAAGACGTTAATCTAAGCTTGGTTTTTGCCGATTCACTTTTTTTGAAGCAGCAGCTTTTTTAGATTTTAATCGTTTTTCAATAGAGGATTTAGAAGGCTTTGTAGGCTTCCGTTTTTTAGGTGTATACAAAGCCTTTTTTAGCACTTCAAAGAAGCGTTTTACAACTAGCGCTTTGTTTTTATGTTGGCTTCTAGCTTCATCACACTGAAGGATAAAAGTGCCATTTTTAGTAAGTCGGGTTTTTAACTTGAGCAACAACTGTTCTTTTTCAACTTGGGAAAAACCTTCGGAATTAAGAACATCAAAACTAAGCTCAACTTTTGAAGACACCTTATTAACATGTTGACCACCAGCACCACTACTCCGGATTGCTTTAAAGTTAAGTTCTCGTAAGATGACTTCTTTTTGCAAAAGTTATTTTTATGCAAAGTTAAGAATTGCAAATTCTTAATTACTTGGGAAGAAGCCTCTTGTTAACCAATTGCAGCGAAACATTAAGATAAGCCCTAGCGTGTATTTTAAGGGCATGAAGATTTTTAAATAACACAGATTGGCCATTCTCAGCGACTGCTTCAACTAAATAATGACTCCCTTTAAAATGATTGTTTACCACATAAACCTCAAAACCAGAATCCTTTGAAATTTCCAACTCATGGGGATAAACTAATATTGATGCATCAACCTCGCTATATTCTTTAAGTAAGGAGATAGGTAATTCGTTTACTTGTCCAAAAAGAGAAGCAACATATTTTTCTTTTGGCTTTTGATACAATTGCGCAATGGTATTATAAGCAAGCATTTCACCATTTTTTAAAACTAATATACTATCCGCAAATGAGAGTACATCTTCAGGGTCATGTGTTGCATTTAAAACGGTAATTCCTTTTTCTTTTAAATAGGGAAAAAGGTTGTGCCTAAGCTGATTCTTTTTAAATTGATCTATGCTACTAAATGGTTCATCCAGAAGAAGTATTTCTGGCTCTTGCGCTAAGGCACGGGCTAGAGCAACGCGTTGTTTTTGACCTCCGCTTAGGTTTTTGACCTTAACATTCGCAAAATCGACCATTTCAATAACCTTGAGCAATTCTTCGATTCTATCCGCATGAGTATCCATCTCAAAAGCAGATAAGTGCTCTGCAATATTTTCAGCTACCGATGTAAATGGCATTAAATCAAAATCCTGAGCCACGTACTTCATATATTTTTCCCCTGGGACCAAATTAAAGTTAGGGCCTAATATTTTCTGATTTTCCCAAAAAATTTCCCCAGAATCTAAATGAAGTAAGCCATATATAGCTTTAAGCAGTGTACTTTTTCCTGAGCCGCTCTCACCCATAACAGAAAGATGATTCCCTTTTTCTAATGAAAGAGAAACCCCACTAAGAACTTTAGTTTCTTGGTAAGAAAAAGAAATATTTTTTATACTGAGCATTCGCGTTTAAAAAAGTAAAATCCGTTTCTTAAGAAACGGATTTTACATAATTATTATTTTAATCTAGTCCATTGTGTATTTTACAAACTTATACCAAGCAAAACTGGTAGTTCGAGTTTTTTAAAATGAAAAAGCATTGAGAACAAATTTTTGAGTTATAAATTCTTATTCTCGATATAATTTTTGTCGCTTTGTTAAAAAAATCACTCGAATTGACGAATTTAAATTAAAATGCAAAACAGATTAACATAGAAATTTAATCCTTAAACTCTTTTAATACTGCTTGATTTGGCAATTCATCATAACCCATATTAAATAAGGTAAAACCAAAGATATCTGCATATTGCTCGATAGTTTTACTTACAGGAGTTCCTGCTCCGTGTCCTGCATTAGTCTCAATACGAATTAAAGTAGGATTATTACCTGCTTGCTTCTCTTGAAGTTCCGCAGCAAACTTAAAACTGTGTGCTGGGACCACACGGTCATCATGATCACCTGTCGTGACCAAAGTAGCAGGATATTCAACCCCTTCTTTTACATTATGCACAGGCGAATACCCTTTTAAATATTCGAACATTTCTTGGCTTTCCTCCGCTGTTCCGTAGTCATAAGCCCATCCTGCACCAGCAGTAAACGTATGGTAACGTAGCATATCTAAAACACCTACAGCAGGCAGCGCTACTTGCATTAAATCTGGGTGTTGTGTCATGGTGGCGCCAACTAAGAGCCCACCGTTAGAACCACCACGGATTGCTAAATATTCTTTTGAAGTATAATTATTTGCAATCAGGTATTCCGCAGCCGCTATAAAATCATCAAATACATTTTGTTTCTGTGTTTTTGTCCCAGCATCGTGCCATTTTTTACCATACTCCCCACCTCCTCTAAGGTTAGGAACTGCATAAACACCGCCCTGTTCCATCCAAACAGCATTTACAATGCTAAAAGAAGGTGTAAGACTAATATTAAATCCGCCATAACCGTATAAAATAGTTGGGTTTTTACCATTAAGCTCGACTCCTTTTTTATGTGTTATAATCATGGGGACCTTTGTACCATCTTTAGAATCATAAAAAACTTGTGTAGACTCATAATCAGTTGGATTAAAATCGATATCTGGCTTCCAATACTGCACATATTCACCCGTTTCAACATTGTATTTATAAGAAGAACCAGGGGTATTGTAATTGGTAAAAGAAAAATAGAATTCTTTATCTTCTTTCTTTCCTCCAAATCCACCAGCGCTACCAACACCAGGCAGTTTTACTTCACGAACCAACTTTCCTTCAAAATCATACTGTAACACTTTAGAAATAGCATCTACCATATATTCGGTAAAGAAATAACCTCCACCAGAACCAGCAGTCAATACATTTTCGGTTTCTGGGATAAAATCTTGCCAATTATCTGGGGTAGGGTTAGAGGCTTCTGTTACTACAATCTTTTTATTTGGCGCATCCATATTAGTAACCATAAATAGTTTAGACCCTTCGTTTTCCATTACGTAAGTGTCCGAATCTGTATGGTCCAAAACGGTTACTAAATCTCCATTTGTAACCAAGTTTTTTAAGAATAACTTATTTCCTGAAGTAGAGGTAGAAGCAGTTATTACCAAATATCTTTCATCCTCGGTGAGGTAACCACCTACATAACGGTGCTTTTCTTCAGGGGTTCCCCCAAAGATGATTTTGTCTTCAGACTGCGGGGTACCCACTTTGTGATAGTACAGTTTATGTTGGTCGGTTTTTGCTGAAAGTTCGCTGCCTTCAGGTTTATCATAACTAGAATAGAAAAAACCTTCTGTTCCTTTCCATGAGATTCCGCTAAACTTGATATCTACCAAGGTATCTTCAACTTGTTCTTTGGTTTTTGCATTAATAACGATAGCTTTTCTCCAATCGCTTCCTCCTTCAGAAATAAGGTAAGTGGCTAAAGAGCCATCTTTTGTAAAGCTTAGCCCAGCAAGCGAAGTTGTAGCATCTTCAGAAAATGTATTTGGATCTAAAAATACTTCCTCAGCCCCATCTCCTTTTTTACGATAAACAACATATTGATTTTGCAGGCCATTATTTTTATAGAAATAGGTATACTCGCCCTCTTTAAATGGAGAGCCTAATTTTTCGTAATTCCATAGTTTTTCAAGACGATTTTTTAAATCTTCCCTAAAAGGAATGCTATCCAAATAACCAAAAGTGGTTTTGTTTTGGGTTGCTACCCATGCTTCTGTTTCTGGACTTCTATCATCTTCTAGCCAACGATAAGGGTCTTTAACTTCAGTTCCAAAATAGGTATCTACAGTATCAACTTTTTGAGTGGTAGGGTAGTTCACAACGATAGGGTCTCTCTTTTTTTCAGTTTCGCAAGATGCCAAAAGCACTATAGCGAATAAGATGGTGATTTTTTTCATTTTTTTTTGCTGGATTTAACCTCCCGAAAATACCATAAATACCTCGGAATAAATGAAAAATGAAAAAGGCTTAACTTTTTTTAACTATTGTAGACAACATCAAATTTTGGCACTTCATAAAAGTTAGCACAAGACCTTAGGCAAATACCTCATAATGAACCACTTTTTCCTCAAATTCTAAGAGAAAATTAGTGTCTTCTGGATAGTATTTTGCTTTTTCGAAATCGGCTCCGGCAAAGTTTTTTATAACATCTAGATTTTCCCAAAAAGTAATTAGTGTAAAATGACCTTCATCATTTTCAATTCGCTTTAGAAAAGTTAACGATACAAAGCCTTTGGTTTTTTTATAGTCGGGCACTGCAACTTTCTTAAGAAACTCGGTATAATCGTTAAATTTTTTAGCAGCTGTTTTTCCCTGCCATATGCGTGCAATCATATTACACCAATTTGTTTTCCACTAAATATTCTGCTATTTGAACAGCATTGGTGGCAGCCCCTTTTCTTAGATTGTCTGAAACAACCCACATGTTTAAAGTGTTTCGCTGTGTCTCATCACGACGGATACGACCTACAAAAACATCATCTTTGTCATGCGCATAAATTGGCATTGGATAGGTGTTAGTGTCCGGATTATCTTGTACTGTAACTCCAGGTGTTTCACTTAAGAGTTTACGAACTTCAGAAAGGTCAAAATCATTGTGAAACTCTACATTAACAGACTCAGAATGTCCACCCGCAGTTGGAATACGAACAGCAGTTGCGCTGACAGAAAAAGTTCTGTCATCTAGTATTTTTTGCGGCTCGCGAGCGAGTTTCATCTCTTCCTTGGTATAGCCGTTGTCTAAAAACACGTCGCAATGTGGTAAAGCATTTCTGTTTATAGGATAAGGATACGCCATTTCACCTTGTACACCAGCCATTTCGTTTTCTAGTTGTCTAACGGCTTTTACCCCGGTCCCCGAAACTGATTGATAGGTAGAGATAACCACACGTTTCATTTGATACTTTTTATGGAGTGGATTTAATGCCATTACCAATTGTATAGTAGAGCAGTTTGGATTGGCAATAATTTTATCAGTAGCCGTTAATGCCGAAGCATTAATTTCCGGAACCACCAATTTTTTGGTTGGATCCATGCGCCAAGCTGAGGAGTTATCTACAACAGTCGTCCCTACCTCTGCAAATTTTGGCGCCCATGCTACTGAAGTATCGCCGCCAGCTGAAAAGATGGCAATATCTGGTTGTGCAGCTACCGCGGTATCTAGGCCAATAATTGTATATTCTTCATCTTTATAGGTCAATTTTTTGCCAACAGAACGCTCGGAAGCTACTAATAACAATTCCGTAATTGGAAAATTACGTTCCGCTAGTACTTTTAACATTACCTCGCCCACCATTCCAGTGGCCCCCACAACTGCTACTTTCATTTCAATTTGTATTTGAGAGAGCAAAGGTAATTCTGAATTTTAGAATGGCAAGCAAATAAAAATAAATAATCAAAATATAACAAAAAGTTATACTTATAACAACTAAACATAAATGATTTTTACATCTTCATGATACTGCATAAACACGAATAAGAATAATAAAAGAACCCCCTATTCATTAGCGAAACAAATAGAGGGTTTTAGTTACATGTGATGCAGCGGTTTGCTCAATTTGAGCAAGTACTATTTACTTTTTTAAAGCATCCCGAATTTCCATTAACAATTCTTCTTGAGTTGGTCCTGCAGGTTCTGCTGGCGCTTCCTCTTCTTTTTTCTTCATTTTGTTCACTCCTTTTACAACCATGAACATTACAAAGGCAACAATAATAAAGTCTATCACGTTAGTCAAAAATTCTCCGTAAAGTACAGCAACCTCGCCTACTTTTTCTCCAGCGTCGTTCATAGCACCTTCTTTTATAATATACTTTAGGTCATTGAAGTTGGAATCAAATAACAATCCGATAAGTGGAGAAACAATTCCACCTGTGAAAGAAGCCACTACTTTATTAAAAGCAGCACCCATTACAAAACCTACGGCAATATCTACCAGGTTTCCTTTCATTGCAAATTCCTTGAATTCTTTAAGCATCGTATTTATAGTTTATGTGGTTAATAGAGCTACAAAATAGTCAAAAAAATGCTTGTTGCCAATTTGAGGGGACTAAAAGCTAGTCAATTACTTTTCGTTTAACTCGTTGAGAAATAGCGGTTAATATTTCGTAAGAAATGGTATTTGCAGTATTTGCAAAGTTTTCTGCAGATAAATTTTCGCCAAAGATGAGAACTTCATCTCCTTCCTTACAATCAATTCCAGTGATATCAATCATAATCATATCCATGCATACATTCCCAATAATAGGTGCTTTTTCACCCTTTACAGAAACAAAACTTTTCCCGTTACCATATTGTCTAGAGATGCCATCTGCGTGACCAATTGGTAAGGTAGCAGTAGTTCTATAACCATCGGATTTATAACCGCGATTATAACCTACACTTTCACCAGGTTCAATTTTATGAATTTGAGAAATAATAGTTTTTAAAGAAGCTACAGATTTTAGCTTTTGGTCTATTTCTGGATGATTTCCATATCCATAGATCCCAATACCACTGCGAACCATTTCAAACTGGGCATCTGGATAATTTAGAATACCGGAGGTGTTGAGCATATGTCGCATTGGAGCATAGCCTAATTTTAGGCTGAGTTCGGCAGCTGTTTTTTTGAAACTTTCAATTTGATTTAAACTAAACTCTTGCTCATTTTTATCCTCGGAAGCAGCAAGATGCGAGAATACAGATGCAATTTTAACTTCGTTGGTACCTTTTAGTTGTTCCAAGATATAATCAACATCATTTTCCCAAAACCCAAGCCGATTAAGTCCTGTATTAAATTTTAGATGTACAGGATAGTTAGTTTGCCTTTTTTCTTGAGCGGTTTTTAGAAAAGCCCTTAAAATCCTTGGAGAATATAAGCTTGGTTCTAAACAACGCTCAATGAGCTCTCCAAAATTTATAGGTTGAGGATGCAAAACTAAGATGGGTGATTTTATTCCTGCATCTCTTAACAAAACACCTTCCTTTACATAAGCTACTGCAAAATAATCAACGGCTAGACTTTCCAATTTTTTTGCTACCGCAACCATATCGCTCCCATAAGCGAAGGCTTTTACTACTGCCAAAAATTTAGTTTCTTTTTTCAGTGTTGTTTTAAGTAAATTGAAATTGTGTTCCAGGGCGGAAAGATCAATTTCTAAAGCAGTCTCTCCAATATTACCCATTAGCGGCTTTTTTCTTAGAAGTAATTTCTTCAGCATCTACATCCATCTGGCTCACTTTTTCTTTGAGCATGGCTTTGTAGAAAGCAGCACGACTTAAGGGTTCATATTCTTCAGATTCCCCTAATAAAACTAATTTATCATTATCAGCTTTTCTAAAGCTATAGTTGGCAAGGTTTCCTGTACTAGTGCACACGGCATGCACTTTAGTAACATATTCTGCAGTAGCCATTAAAGCAGGCATAGGTCCAAAAGGATTGCCTTTAAAATCCATATCCAAACCGGCAACAACAACACGAACTCCACGGTTTGCTAAATCATTGCAAACGGTAACTATTTCGTCATCAAAAAATTGAGCTTCATCTATTCCTACTACTTGGCAATCATCAGCTAGTAAGCGAATATTTGCTGCAGCAGGTACAGGTGTGGAACGTATTTCGTTAGCATCATGCGATACTACCATTTCCTCATTGTATCGCGTATCTACTTGTGGTTTAAAAATCTCTACACGTTGTTTGGCGAACTGCGCGCGTTTAAGCCTTCTAATAAGCTCTTCGGTCTTTCCAGAAAACATAGAACCGCAGATGACTTCTATCCATCCAAACTGTTCTTTATGATTTACCGTGTTTTCGAGAAACATATTGTACTTTTAAACGAAAATAAGAGGTTTTTCGTTCTTAAAATAGAAGGATTAAAATTACTAAAAAAATATGCTTTGATTTTACGTTAAAATTTAACCTTTTGTTCTAAAAGAGGCATAAATTTTGGTAGTACATTTATATAGTTAAAGATTAAGTTGATGAAACGACAGATAAGAGAACAGTTGGTAAAGTTGTCTACGGACATAATTACTTCCCGAGAAGATAAAGAGCTTTCTGAATTGTATGACGTGGCTAAGGAACTATATGAAAAATTAGCCGTCTTAAAATTTATAGATGAAAAGCTGAGTGATGTTGAGGTGGATGTTTCTAAAAATGTACTTGCCTCTCGTTTTGAAAAATTAGCCAGTTCTGTCATGAGCGGTAATACTGGCGTTCCAGAAAACAATCCTCATGAGGAAGATATTATAACGCATCCTGGAATGGATACCATAAAAGATATGGTTTCTGAAATGCCGAGCGAGGCAGTTGAACATATTTTTGGAGATTTTATTGCGAAGCCAGAAACAATGAAGAACGAAAAAGAAATTCTTGCTCCAGAACCTACTTTGGGAAATAAGGCCCCAAAATCGAAATCACTAAATGATAAGCTAACTAAAGAACTTCAAATAGGTCTAAATGATAAATTAGCTTTTGTAAAGCACCTTTTTGGTGATAGTATGGAAGATTATAATCGCGTGCTTTCGCAATTGAATACCATAGATACAGAGGAGCGATCAGTAGCTTTTATTAATAATATGGTAAAGCCGGAGTACAATAACTGGGATGGAAAAGATGAGTACGAAACTCGTTTTATGTCGCTCATAGAACGCAAGTTCGCCTAATTCTTCAAATTGTAGTACATTTAGTTGACCAACTAAATGTATTCAAATGGCAAAAAAGATTATCTATTGGGTGTCTACTGGAATGTTGACGCTTATCATGTGTTTCTCTGTCTTCAATTATTTTTTTAATAATGATTTAATTGTAGGCTTCTTTGAAAATATGGGATATCCCACCTACCTAATTTATCCTTTGGCAATTGCAAAAATTCTAGGACTAATAGCCGTTTGGGGCAATTTTTCCAAATGGTTAAAAGAGTGGGCTTATGCTGGGTTTTTCTTTAATACACTGCTAGCATTTTTTGCGCATTATATGGTGAGCGATGGGGAGCACATGGGAGCAGCAATAGCGATAATAGCAGTTTTAGCATCATATTTTACTGGTAAAGAAGTAAGACCTTAACTTTGCCCAATGGGGAAGTTATATTTGGTGCCTACACCAATCGGCAATTTAGAGGATATTACACTAAGGGCGATAAAGGTCTTAAAAGAAGTAGACCTTATTCTTGCAGAAGATACCCGCACCAGCGGAAAACTTTTACAACATTTTGAAATTGGCACACCTACACAAAGCCATCATATGCATAATGAGCATAGAAGTATAGATAAGCTCATAGAAAAATTAAAAAGTGGTATCACTCTAGCATTGGTTTCAGATGCGGGAACTCCTGCAATTTCTGACCCTGGTTTTTTATTGACAAGAGCTTGTGTAGAAAATAATATAGAAGTGGAATGCTTACCCGGAGCTACAGCTTTTGTTCCCGCTTTGGTGAATAGCGGACTGCCAAACGACCGTTTTGTTTTTGAAGGATTTCTTCCAATAAAGAAGGGAAGACAAACCAGATTGGAGTTTTTGGCAGAAGAAACCAGAACAATGGTTTTTTATGAGTCACCTCATAAATTATTAAAGACCTTAGGACAGTTTTCCGAATATTTTGGAATAGACAGACCAGTCTCCATATCTCGAGAGTTAACCAAATTATATGAGGAAACAGTGCGTGGGACAGTGGTTGAGGTTTTGGAACATTACACACAAAAGCCCCCTAAAGGAGAATTGGTTGTTATCGTTGGCGGGAAGAAATAAACATGATATAGAAGTGTAACTGGTACAATAGTTTATCCATTTGTCATGGCTTTTTAAGTTTTACGACTAAAGAATAAAACCAACTAATAAGTGGTCTCAAAACTTCTTCCCGAAATTGATAAAGTTTACTTTATCAATAAATACACATTAATCCATATCCTTTCTGGAAGAGGGAATATTCAGGTAGATTTTGAAAATTATGCCGATTGGCAGGATAAGGCCATATATTTAGAAAAAGGACAATACATTAAATTTCTTTCAGATGAATTTATAGTTAGAAAAATTGAGTTTCCAGATGAAACTATGTTCAGGAATAAAGATGTACGTGTTCTTTTTAAGCATCTAATATCCTTAGGTTATATTGATTTTAATGAATGCTCTGATTGTCAGAATTTCTTAAATAATTCTGTTTTTGCCGAGAAAACCCAACAAATTATTGACATTTCATCAAAACAATGGTATTGGCAAAACCCATTTAAAGCCAGTAGAGATGAATATCAAATCATCTTTGATGTTAAGGAAGTAATAGACAAAGAGTTTTCAAATCATTTGTCCAATAATGACTTAGTTCATTTAATAAGTAAAAATGGGATTAATGCCCAAGCCCTGGTTCAACAGAAAATAGGATTATCAATCACAAAACTTTTAGGAAAGAAAAGATTGGTAGAGAGTAAGCGAAAAATAGCTTTCACAAATAAAAACATACAGGAGATTTCGTATGAAATGGGGTATAAGGACCCAGCATACTTTAGTAGAGTTTTTAAGATCACGACAGGCAACACCCCAGCCGAATTCCGGGAAGGTTTTGATTTTGAGAATAGAGACATTTTTGTGCAAGACATCATAAACCTTATTCAAGAGCATCACAAGGAACAAAGAGCATTAGAATTTTATGCCGAAAAAATGAAACTTTCTGTTAAAACACTATCCAAAAAAACCAGAACTAAAATGAACGCTTCTCTTGGCCAATTAATAAGAAATGAAATCATTTCTACTTCTAAGGATTTATTGAATCAAGGAGCTTCTATAAAAGATATAGCCTTCCATTTGGGTTTTGAAGAAGCCAATCATTTCTCCCAATTTTTTAAAAACTACACGGGCAGTACCCCTTCCAATTTTAAAATTAAAAAGTACAATTCTTAGCGTCTTTTTTATACCTATTCCGCAGCGTTCTATACTGAAATTTGCAATGTAATTACAAAATAGAATTTGTTTTAATCATTAAAAATATCAGAAATGGAAATTAAATCATTAGCTGCCCAAATGGATAGCATAGTATCAAAAGGAGCTATTGTAGATGCTGTAAAGCAATTTTTTGCTCAAAATGCAACAACATCAGACTATAACGGCGTAGCAACTAGAAACAAACAGCAGATGGTAGAAAAAATGGAAGGTTTTGCAGGTGCAATTGCCCAGGTAAATGGGATCACTCATCACCATACCATTGTAGATGGTAATGTATCAGCTTCAGAATTCACATTTGATTTTAACATGAAGGATGACAGTAAAATTTACTGGCATGAAATCATTAGAAGAGTATGGAATGATGAGGGGAAGGTAATACAAGAAGAATACTTTAACGCAGCATAAATGCACCTATATTTTTCTAATATAAAACAAAGAAATCAAGGGCATAATAATAGCCGAATAGATTTAGGAACCTTATTAATAAGGACAAGATGGTATTACCAGGCTAAACTTGATAATAGGCTTCATATGGCCAATACAGCAAGTAGTGAAAGCGAAAGCTGATTATTAGAAAAGTATAAATGAAGTTATTCTTTGGTATAGAAGTAAAAACAACAAGTAATAATTTAAAAAACAACAAATGAAAACATTAAAAATAACACTAACGGCTTTCATACTTTTATTTGCTATTGCTTTATCTGCTCAAGATAAAATGGCTAATAATATAGACAATAGTAACATAGCTCTTCAAGGATATAGTCCTGTATCGTATTTGGATTTAGGTTTGGCGCAAAGAGGAAATAAAGCGTTTAAATCTGAATATAAAAAAGTGATATACTACTTTACATCTGCTGAACAAAAAGCTGCTTTTGATAAGAAACCAAGTAAGTATATGCCTCAGTATGGCGGGTTTTGCGCTTTTGGAATGTATGCGGGAGCAAAATTTAGAGTAGATCCAACAAAATTTATAGTTAAGGATGGCAAATACTATTTATTCTTAAATAATGTAGAGCTTGATGCCAAGCAATTATGGCTTGCAGAAAACAACCATAATAAATTAAAAGATGTTGCAAATACTAACTGGAAAAAGTTGGGTATAACGCATAACTAAATCATTAAGAATTAAAACTTTTAATCATGAAATTCATAACCAAAAGAATTCACGCATTTTTAGATTATCCAGTAGCTATTGCCTTAATAGTACTTCCATTCCTATTAGGATTAGGAAGTTCTAACCCAATTGCACTGCAACTGTCGGTAGCTACCGGAATAGCAGCTTTCGTTTTAACACTATTAACAGACCATCATTTAGGAGCTTTTAAGGTTATTCCTTATAAGTTTCACTTAATAGTAGATTTTGCAGTGGCAATTGTATTTATTCTGGCACCTTTTATTTTCTCATTTGAAGGGATTGATGCCTATTTCTATTGGATAAATGGTATTGCTGTACTTACTGTGGTTAGCCTACATAAAGCAGAAATGACTACTTAAAATGTTTGCGTGCTATTAGGAATCTAGGACACCTAGAAAACAATGTTCTTTTTCACATAAAACAACTAAAGATTTTTGGTTGGTTATGGCTCCAAGCACGTTAATCTTATGATTGATGTGCTTTGGTGTTTTTTATACATTTAGACAAATGAAAAATTTACTTTCAGAAATTCGAGATTGTAAGGTTTGCGATGCGCATTTGCCTTTAGGCCCAAGACCCATTGTGGCCGCTCACGAAGATGCTAAAATTATTATTATAGGTCAAGCACCAGGCACTAAGGTTCATGAAACCGGAGTCCCTTGGGACGATCCAAGTGGAAGGCAATTACGTAAATGGCTAGGTGTTTCTGATGAAGTTTTTTATGACGAAACAAAAATAGCCTTAGTGCCTATGGGTTTCTGTTACCCAGGAAAAGGAAAAGGAGGCGATTTACCGCCAAGACCTGAATGTGCACCTTTATGGCATCAAAAACTTTGGGATACCATGCCTAATCTCGAGTTGATAATTCTAATAGGAACTTACGCTCAAAACTATTACCTAAGAGGAGAAATGGAAAAGAACCTAACGGAAACAGTCAAAGCTTATAAAAACTACTTACCTAAGTATTTTCCATTACCACACCCATCACCCAGAAACCGTTTTTGGCTGACAAAAAATCCTTGGTTTGAGGATGAGATTTTACCAGAACTTAAAAAAAGAGTTCAATTAAGTTAATTTTTAATACGTACTCCCATCATGCTTGCCCTTTTCCCAGCCATGTTTGCCTAGGTATTGGTTAGCACTTTCAACAGCACCATCTTCAATATCGGTACCTTGAGAATCGTTCCAACGATTTAAGTATCCGAATAGGGAAATTACGCCAAGCATTTCTACAATTTCCCCCTCATTCCAATGCTGGTATAATCGTTCTTTAATTTCAGCATCAACAGCATTAGGCACTTGTGAAGCTTGTAAAGAAAAGTCTAGTGCGGCACGTTCCGCTTCTGAAAATGCAGGGTGTGTTCTGTATTCCCAAATGTTATCTAGTTGTTCTTGCTCTGCACCATAACGTTCCGCAGCTCGTATGGCATGTGCTTGGCAATAGCGACAACCTGTGGCATTACTGCTTACCCAAGCAATCATTCTTTTTAAAGCAGAAGTTACACGACCTTCATTAGCCATTACAGCCTTGTTTAGGTTAATAAATGCTTTTGAAATCGCAGGGCGATGCTGCATTGTTAATACCGAATTTGGACAAAATCCTAGGGTTTCATTAAAGAATTCAGCTAATTTTTTAGTGTCTGGATCATGGTTTGGATCAAGCGGTTGTACTAATGCCATTTGGTTTCTTTTATTGTATTTTTATCCTTCACAAGAAACAAAAATTTATGGCGACCACAAATCATATTTCTACAAAATGGCTGGGCAATATGGCCTTTGAAAGCAATAACCCTTCTGGGCATAGTATAAAGATTGATATAGCAAAGGAAGATGGCGGCGACAGTAGTGGTTTACGCCCTAAAGCTTTAATGTTATCTTCTTTAGCGGGCTGCTCGGGTCTGGATGTTGCTTCTTTAATTAAGAAGATGAAATTGGACGTTGATGAATTCCATATTGAAACCATTGCAAATCTCACAGATGAGCACCCAAGATATTACGATACAGTGACGATAGAATACCATTTTCATGGAAAAAATCTGGAAGAAAAAAAATTACAAAGAGCTGTGGATTTATCTATTGAGAAGTATTGCGGTGTGATGGAAATGTTTAGACGCTTTTCGGAATTAGAGATTAAGACGATTTTTCATAACAAATAGTTTTGATGAAGTTTCTCAGAACACCTACAGACCGCTTTAAAAATTTACCCGACTATAGGTTTAAAGAAAACTATGTGCAGTTCCGAGAAATGCAAATGCACTATGTTGATGAGGGCGCTGGGGAAATAATATTGGCATTACATGGAGAGCCTAGTTGGTCTTATTTATATCGAAAATTTATCCCAACTTTAAATAACTATAGGTTTATTGCACCAGATTTTTTTGGTTTTGGGAAGTCTGATAAACCTATTAATTGGCGCGACTACAACTATCAATTTCATTTAGATTCTTTACATAATTTTTGTGAAAAATTAGATTTAAAAGAGATAACCTTAGTGGTACAAGATTGGGGTGGTCTTCTAGGATTGGGGTATTTAGGCCAGTATCCGGAACGATTTAAGCGTGTTGTAATTTTAAACACATTTTTGCCCATAGGTAAGAAACTTAAATTACCATTTAAAATATGGCAATTATTTTCACGCTATCATCCATCATTACCGGTAAGTGGAATTATTAAATATGCGAGTCACGGCAAACTATCAAAAGAAGTATTAGCAGCCTACGACGCCCCTTATCCAAATAGAAAATTTAAAGCTGGTGCAAAAGCTTTTCCAAATTTAGTGCCATCAAACCCAAAAGACCCAGCTGTAAGCTATATGGTTAAAGCACGTGAAGTTCTAGCGACATGGCAGAAACCTGCTTTAGTTCTTTTTTCAGATAAAGATAAAGTCTTGGGAGGTTTAGACCGTTTTTTTAGAAAGCTAATGCCTGCGGCAAGAGAACAGCAAACTTTAATGATTAAAAATGCAGGTCACTTTTTACAAGAAGAAAAAGGGGAAGAAATTGCTACTTACATAGATGCCTTTATAAAAGGCGAGTTAGAAATCTAATAATTTACTTTTAGTGCGCTGGACTATAAAACCAAAACCCGAACAATTACAAATTGACCAATTGTCTAAAGAGTTAAGGGTTGATAGATTGGTTGCGCAGCTACTTTTACAACGAGGGATTTCAACCTACGAGGAAGCAAAAAAATTCTTTAGACCGCAATTATCAGATTTGCATGACCCTTCTTTAATGAAAGACATGGACATTGCTGTTTCTAGGATAGAAAAAGCAATTGAAGCCGATGAGAATATTTTGGTTTACGGAGATTATGACGTAGACGGTACCACAGCGGTAGCTTTATTATCTTCTTATCTATTAGAAAGTTACCCAAATGTAGCAACATATATTCCAGACCGTTATGGTGAAGGCTATGGCGTTTCTTTACAAGGGATAGATTTTGCAGAAGACAATGGATTTTCCCTAATTATTGCTTTGGATTGTGGTGTTAAGGCTATTGAACAAGTGAGTTATGCCAAAGAGAAAAACATCGATTTTATCATCTGTGACCATCACCGTCCAGGTAAAAATTTACCAGATGCAGTGGCGATTTTAGATCCTAAAAGAGCGGATTGCGAATACCCTTATGACGAACTATGTGGTTGCGGAGTAGGTTTTAAATTGATACAAGCCCTAGCTTTAAAAAGAGGCCAAACTATTAACGATTTAATACCATATTTGGATTTAGTGGCTACCGCAATTGGAGCAGACATTGTCCCCATAACTGGGGAGAATAGAGTTTTGGCTTATTTTGGAATGCAGGTGATAAATGCTAATCCAAGGATTGGGTTTAAGGCAATTATCAATCAAATTAAAAAGAAGGAACTTAACATTACCGATGTCGTCTTTATAATTGCTCCTAGAATAAATGCTGCTGGGAGGATGAAACATGGTCAACATGCAGTTAATTTGTTGAGAGAAACCAATATAGAGCAGGCAGAGGCTTTTGCAAAAGAAATTGAACAATTTAATACCGACAGGAGGGGTCTAGATAAAGATATTACGGAGCAAGCTTTACTACAGATAAAAGAAAATAAAGAAGAAGACCGCTTCACTTCTGTGGTTTATGATGAAAAATGGCATAAAGGCGTTATTGGGATTGTTGCTTCACGGTTAACGGAAACCTATTATCGCCCTACGCTTGTTTTTACTAAGAGTGGAGACAAACTTGCTGCTTCTGCACGCTCTGTAAAAGGGTTTGATGTGTATAATGCCTTACAAGGGTGTTCTAATTGTTTGGAACAGTTTGGAGGGCATAAATATGCTGCGGGGCTAACCTTATTGGAAGAGCAGTATGAAAATTTTAAAAAGCAGTTTGAAAAAGTAGTTTCAGAATCAATCGACCCAAAATTATTAACTCCTGAGATTACCGTTGACATCCAACTAGAGTTAAATCAAATTACTCCAAAATTAATGCGAATACTTAAACAATTTGCACCGTTTGGGCCTGGAAATATGACCCCGATATTTATGGCAGAGAATGTTCAAGATACAGGTTATGGAAAAGGAGTTGGTGAGGATGAAAAGCACCTTAAACTAGCACTTACTCAAAAAGGTTCAAAACCTATTGGAGCTATTGGTTTTAATTTGGGAGAAAAAATAGGGCAGATAAAAACTAATAACCGTTTTGATATTGCTTTTGCTTTAGATGAAAACGAATGGCAAGGAAAGGTGAGTCTACAGCTAAAATTAAAAGACCTAAAATGAGGATAGAGCATTTAGCAATTTGGGTAACAGATTTGGAGGGCATGAAAGAATTTTATGAAGATTACTTTTATGCAGTAGCGGGAGAAAAGTATCATAATCCCAATAAAAATTTCACTTCTTATTTTTTAAGTTTCTCAGAAGGGTCTAGACTTGAGTTAATGCAAAAACCCCAAATTCCGCTATTGGTCGACCAAGAAAAGGAGCGTTTAGGAATAATACATTTTGCGCTATCGGTTGGAAGCAAACAAAAGGTAGATGACTTGACAGAAAGACTTAGAAAAGATGGGTTTTCTGTAATTGGTGAGGCACGAACCACAGGAGATGGTTATTATGAAAGTGTAGTTTTAGATCCAGAGAGGAACAGAATTGAAATAACTGTCTAATGGATAATAAAGTAGACCCCTACGCAGCACTGCGTTTTAAAGAATTCAATATTTTTTTAGGAGTTCGTTTTGCAATGGTATTTGCATGGTCTATGCAATTTATTGTCATTGAGTGGCAGGTATACTCATTAACTAAGGATCCACTTTCTTTAGGCATTATTGGCTTAATGGAAATAATCCCTGCAGTAAGCATTGCCCTTTTTGCAGGGCATATTGTAGACCAAAGTGAAAAACGAAATCTTTTGGTTAAATGTATTCTAGGCTTTTCTGTGGTGAGCCTAGGATTATTTTTAGTTACGCTACCAACAGTGGAAGCAAACTATGCCCAAAAAACGATTCTTTATATTATCTATGCATTAGTTTTTCTAGGGGGATTAGTACGCGCATTTATTGGCCCAACTATATTCTCATTAATTGCTTTAATAGTTCCAAAAAAGATATATCCAAATGCTGCAACTTGGAGCAGTTCTACTTGGCAGATGGCTTCTGTTTTAGGACCTGCTTTCGCTGGGTTTGCCATTAGCTGGATTGGAGTTCACTGGTCTATGTGCATTATTTTTGGATTCTCTATTCTGGCATTATTATTCCTTTTTAGAATTTCAAAGAAACCCATTTTAAACCCAAAAATTGGAGAACCTATTTTCCAAAGTTTAAAAGATGGCTTAAGATTTGTTTTTAATAGCAAAGCTGTTTTTGGTGCGCTAACCTTGGATATGATTGCAGTTTTGTTTGGTGGAGCGGTAGCCTTATTACCCATTTATGCACAAGACATTTTGCATGTAGGTTCAGAAGGATTTGGAATTTTACGGGCAGCCCCGGCGGTAGGTGCTTCAATAACGATGTTAGGTTCCACCCGATTTCCATTGCATAAATATGCAGGTAAGAAGTTATTATGGGCTGTCTTTGCTTTTGGAATTTGTATTATCGTCTTTGGAATTTCAACCTCTTTTTGGATTTCAGTTATAGCCTTATTCTTGAGTGGTGCTGTAGATGGCGTATCAATGATTATTAGGCAAACTATTCTGCAACTAAAAACCCCAGATGAAATGCGTGGAAGAGTGGCTTCGGTGAATTCTATTTTTGTAGGCTCTTCAAATGAATTAGGTGCTTTTGAGAGTGGACTTGCAGCAAAGCTTTTAGGAACGGTAACTGCAGTAGTTTTTGGTGGCTGTATGACCTTATTAACGGTTGGAACAACCGCTCTAATTTCACCAACATTTAGAAAACTAGATTTATCCAAAGATGTTGAGGAACATGAAAAGGATTAACTCTTAAGCTTCTCTAGGCTTAGTTTCTCACCATCAAAAACTGCATAGGTAAAATAACTTATCCAATCTCCTAAATTAATGTAGGATGATTTATCATTAAGCTTAATATCTAAAGGTAAATGTCTATGACCAAAGACAAAATAGTCATAGTGTTGAGTTTTAAGTTTCTTTTTGCAGTATTGCACTAACCATTCTTTGTCTTCCCCTAAAAACTTAGCGTCCTCATCTCCAGAAATTAGTTTGTTACTTACGGACATATACTGCCCTAAACGCACTCCCAAATCTGGATGTAGCCACCGAAACAACCATTTACAAAAAGGATTATTGAATACCTTTTTCATGCGTTTGAAGCCTTTATCCCCAGGGCCAAGACCATCACCATGTCCAATAAAAAACGAAGTATTGTTTATGACAATTTGTTGTGGTTTGTGGAACACCGGGATATTTAACTCCTCCTCAAAATAGCCATTCATCCAAAGATCATGGTTGCCAACAAAATAGGTGATTTGTATTCCTGCATCAGAAAGCTCGGCAAGTTTGCCAAGGGTTCGTGTAAATCCTTTAGGAACTACTCTTTTATACTCAAACCAGAAATCAAACAGGTCGCCCATTAGATAAATAGCCGCAGCATCGTCTTTAATGCTATCTAACCAAGCCACAAACTTTTTTTCTCTAGGGAGACTATCTTTTGAGGTTGGTGCGCCCAGATGGTTGTCGCTGGCGAAGTAAACTTTTTTACCTTTTGGTATGTTGAGGGTAGTCATTTAAAGACAAAATTACTAAACTAAGGAGTAGTAGTCTTGAAAAAATGGTTCCAATCTATTGTTTTACCTGTTTTGGCCGATTGTTTTGCCGCTTCTAAGATTTGTACAACAATCAAATTGTTTTCCAAAGAAGCCAAATCAAAGGTATTTATAGGAATATTTTCTTTGACTACTCCATGCAAATATGTAAAAGGATTATTTATCTGATGTGGCAATTTAGTGGACTCTAAATTAAAAGGACCTTTTTTTTCGTTTTCAAGGACGGTAAGTTTTTTGTCATCTGTACAAATTACATATCCTGTTCTACCATACAGTTCTAAATCTTTTCTGCTATGTGACCAATTCCAAGAAGCTTGAATGATTACCTGTAAATCTTTGTAATCTAAAATAATGGTGGCATCATCATCTACTTTAGGGTATTTTTCAGGTTTGTATTGTCTGGTAATACAAGTAACCTTTTCGGGTGTTTGCCCTTGTAAAAACCAAGTGGTTAAATTTGCGCCATAACAACCAAAATCTACTACTGCACCGCCACCGTTTAATTTTGGGTCAGTTAACCAATCTAAAAATTCCTGATTACAACCAATTTCAATTGGACCAGGATGTCCATGATGAAAAACCATCCGTTGAAGTGCTCCTATTTTTTGATTGGCAATAGATAATTCGTATGCTTTATGGTTAGAACCATACCATGAAGTTTCATAATTGGTTAGTAGATGAACCTTGTGTTGATTGGCAATTTTTTCCATTTTCTGTGCATGCTCCCAACTAACGGCTAAGGGTTTTTCTACCATAATATGGACACCTTTGGGAGCAAAAAACTCAACAACTTTCAAATGTTCGTAAATACTATTGAACGCAGTTACCGCTTCTGGCTTTACATTTTTATACAGTGCTTCCATAGAATCATAAACAATATCCATGGAGTAACCATACTGTTTGGTAAGACGCCGTGCTAAATCCTTGTTAGGTTCTACAATTCCTATAATTTCGACAGCATCGTTATTTCCCAAAACCCAATGCACATGTGCATGAGTAAGCCCTATTACGGCAATTTTTAGCGGAGTTCCTTTAAATGATTTTTCTTTTTCCGTACCTACTGTTACTTCTGTTTTAGAAGTTTCTTTCTTTTGTTGGGAACAAGAAGTAATTAGTAGCGATAAGAAAAAAAGGAATAGACTTTTTTTAAGTGTGTTCAAATTATTTTCTTCTGTACTTCCGGTTGTTCCGGATTCTAGTAAAGATATAAATTGAAATGACAGATAGTGCCAGAATAGGCAGAATTAAATTGCTGTTTAATATTGAAAGTATATCCATAAGTTTTTAGCTAATTATAGCGTTTTGCTTTAAGACGTTTTATTTATGTATAACTAACAACGAGCTTTCGAAGGCTTTATTTTTTCTTTAAAAACAATGCTACAATAGCCGAAGTAACAGTTCCCATTCCCAAAGCACCAAATGCAGATTGAATAAGGTAGCTTTTAAAGCTAAAAAAGGTTTCGGCATTTTCTTGACTCATGCCCTTATTTTCAACGGCGTAAGCTATTGCATTTTTAAAATAATCTGGACTAATAAACTCATGGGTTAGGTATTGTGATAGGGGACTTAGGATAGCAACGATAACACTTATTATTATACCAGAGGCTACACCTTGAAACCATGTCATTTTACCTCCTAAGTCTTTATTTCGTTTTTCTCGTAGAGGGATAATGAATATAACAATAGCTATAATGGCAAAAAAATTGGTGTAAATCGCATGTTTGTCAATATTTTCATCGTGCCAACCCAAACCTTTTTCAAATACCATCCATAATAAAGCAGCGATAGTAAAAATGACACCCCATTTAATTTCAGTTGCGAACTTTTTCATTTGTTATCGGTTTAATTCATATTCTGTTTTTTGAATTTATCTAAAGCTTTTTTGGTGGCTTTAGATAATGCCAATTTGCCAGATTGCTCTGCTCTTTCTAGTAGCAGTGTAGACCACTGTTCTGTTCCTTCCCAAAGTGCTTTTTTCATTGCTGTTAATGCTTCAGGATTATAAGAAGCTAGCTTTAAACTAAAATCCTCTAGTTCTTTATCTAGATCTTTTATTGAATCGAACACTTTAGAAAAGAGCCCTTTTTCCTTTGCCCAATAGGCGTTTTTCCATTCGGTAGGTGAGAGTGCTAATTCCGCAAGCCCGTCTTTTCCTATTTTACGCTCCACAGCAGGAGCGATAACCAAAGGGGCAATTCCAATAGAAATTTCAGATAGTTTTATTGATGCGTGCACGGTAGCAAAAACATAATCACATGCCGAGGTAAGCCCAACACCACCGCCTACCGCTTTTCCTTGAACGCGACCAATAATAGGTTTATCACATTTGCGCATGGCGTTAATAACATTGGCAAAACCGCTAAAAAAGGCTCTCCCTTCTTCTAAATTAGAAATAGCAACTAACTCATCAAAAGAAGCTCCGGCACAAAAAGCCCTGTCTCCTTCAGACTTTACTATGATAATAGAAACTTCGGTATTGGATGAAAGCAGATTTATTTCAGCCGTGAGTCTTTGTAGTAGCTCTGAAACAAAAGAATTACTAGCAGGATGCCCAAATTCTACCGTGGCAATTTGGTTATTAATATTGGTATAAAGACTTCCATTTTGTCTATCTGTACCCATAGTGTTTTGTTGTATTTAAGAGAAGTTCTAAAATTACTGGTTTTGCAACAGGGGGCGAAATTTTCGTCTAAACTTCCAAACTAATGCCCCTCCTCTAATAGCCATCCAAACCACAAAGGCAATCCAAATGGCATAAAAACCTAACCCAAAATACTTGCCTAGATATAATGTGGGAACAAAACCTAAAAAGGTTGCCGAAAGCAGTACGTTACGGAGGTATTTCATTTCTCCTAGGCCTTTAAATAGCCCATCGAAAACAAAGGCTAAAGTGTTCATTGGTAAGCCTAAAATCACAATATAAAAGATACCATAAAAGGTTTGAAGCACAATTTCCTCATTTGAAAATATTCTTCCTAAAGGATAATAGAAAATAAATCCTACCAACATCAAAATAAAACTAACTACCATTCCGTAGCTAATTATTTTTTTAGCTAGCGTCCATAATCCATTATAGTCTTTTTCTCCTAATAATTTACCTCCCATACTATTTCCTGCAGCACCATATCCATCAATAAAAAAAGCGGAAAATAGCCATAGATTAATTGCTATAGTATGTGCGCCAATAAAACGATCGCCCAATGCTGTGGCTTCGCGAACAGCAATAATTAATGCTGCATTTAGCGCTAAAGCGCGAACAAATAAATTCAAACTCATAAAAACAAGCTTCTTAAGTTCTTTGTTTAGCGGGAAACGAAGTTTTAAGCTAATAGTTGTTTTTGCTTTAAGCAAGAAAAACACAAGAATTGCCATGACACCTTGTGAGATAAGGCTTGCCCAAGCTGCGCCTTCTAAATACATCGCTGGAATAAAACCTTCTATTCCATAAACAAATATAAAATCAAGAATAATATTTAAAACAGCCCCGATGATTGCAATTAGCATAGGATAATAGGTGTTTTGCAAGCCTCTAAAAATTCCAAAGACGGCAAAAGTGAAAAGTGTTAATGGGAAACCCCAAACTCTAATGGAATAATAAGAAACGCAGTATTCTAGAATTTTACCTGAGGCTTCAAAAAGTCTAAAGATATCTTCAACAATAAAAATGGTGGAAAGTAGAATTATTAAACTCAGTAAGATATTAAAGAATATCGCCTGAGCAGGCAAATCAGAAACCTCCGTTATTTTTCCGGCACCCAAGTATTGAGAAATAATTGTAGAAATAGCACTTCTGGTTTGTCCTAAGACCCATATCAACATCGAAAGGAAAGCACCAACAATCCCTGCAGCAGCCAGCGATTCTAATCCATCAACAGGAATATTACCAACTATTGCAGTATCTGTTATGGAAAGGATAGGCTCCGCAATACCTGAAATGGTAGCAGGTATTGCAAGATTATTTATGGTCTTTAAGTTTACAATGGTTTTCAAATCGGGCACAAGTTACAGCACCAGCTCATAACAGTGAAAGGGATATTCACTTTGTTTAGGAAAAAAGATATCACCTAATTTTTGATAGCCTCTGGCTTCATAGAATTTTTGATTTCGCTTATTTTGAGAAAAGGTATCTAGCCTAACGGAAGCAAAGCCATTTTGTTTTGCATAATTTTCTCCAAAATCCATTAATTTTTGGGCATATCCGTTTCCTTGAAAATCGGGATGAATTGCTAACCGATGGATATAAATATTGTCTCCATTCTTAGTTAACCACTTAATTGGCGTATATTCATTATCCATATGGGTGGAAACTACAACAGTGCCAATAACGCTATTTTTATGCAGTAGCACATAAAGCTCTTCTCGTTCTATATCATTTAAAAAAGCCTCTTTGGATGGGTAATGTTCATTCCATTGATGTATTCCTTTAGCAATCATAAAGGCGGCACAAGCCTTGGTAATGACTAGAATGTCGCTTAAATCAGATATCTTTGCTTGTCTTATCATTAAATGACTTCGATTAAGTTGTAAATTTATAGTATAATCTTAATAACCTGACCATGAATAATATATTGGTTCCTTTAGGCACATCTCCAGACTCCCATGAAACATTGCAATATGCAGTTGACTTTGCAGCAGATTTTGGAGCAAATGTTTACATAATGGATGTTTTTACCGTTACTTCTGGAACGGGAAGTCTTGGAAATGTTCAACAGAAAGTCGCCGAAAGCAGCAGAGAAAATATAAAAGAAATTGTAGCTAAAATAGATACAAAGGGGCTAGATGTGAAAATAGCTTCGTATAATGGCGACATAATTGATGGGCTTTTAGAGATTAAAAAAGAACTAGGGATCGATTTAATCATTATTGCTCCTCGAAGCAATGATATTAATGAAGAGTACTATCTAGGTAACACGTCAGGAAGAATTATAAAGCAGACCAATATTCCAACCTTAATAGTGCCGAAAGGGATGCCTTATAAGCCTATAAAAAGTGTTTTAACAGCTTTTAAGTCGGGAATTTTAAAACGCAGCAAAATTATACATCCATTGGTAAATATAATGAACAAGCATCAAGCTGAGGTAAATTTACTTTTGGTAAAAACCCCTGGATATTCTGAAGAGGATTTGCAAGTGAATACTGCTCTTTTGGATATTAGTAAAAACCTTACGATTACAGAGAATATTACTACTTATTTAGGGGTGTTACAACATTTCCAAACCAAACAACCAGATTTACTTTGTGTTTTTAGAAAGAAGCGTGGTTTTTTCAAGAAACTTTGGGAAAAAAGTACGGTGCTTAAGTCAGAATTTTATGCCCCAGTACCTGTTTTGGTGCTTAGTGTAAAGAAATACTAAGCCAAGGAAATCCTATTTTGGAAACCAATTTAAAATGTGTTTCCTTTGTCGGTAATGGGGGATTAGCTCAGCTGGCTAGAGCGCTTGCCTGGCAGGCAAGAGGTCACCGGTTCGACTCCGGTATTCTCCACCAAGTAAATACAAGCCTTCGCAGATGTGAGGGCTTTTTTGATTTTTGTTAAGGCACAGTTTGTGCACACTTTTTGAAATTTCTTTATTTCATACTAAAATTTAACATAAATGGGCCTATAATCCTTCAAACTAATATAAATTAACTCTGTTAATGGATATTAACTTTTATACAATATATAAGAATAGTGCCGTTTTAAACTGATGACATTAAAGTCCCAAAAAACGTTCGTTTATCGGATACTGTTATCCCCATTAACTGTTGCCCCTCAAAAGCCGCTATCAACTCCACCTTTTTCTCCTTATTGCCTTTCTCTTTAGATATCTGCTCGCACGATGAAAGACCGAGAGGATTTATGCTGTTACCAATACTTTCATTTCAATATTTTTTTTCTGTTTCCCAAAAACCACATAAGTTCATCTACCCTTTTAATAGTAACTCTTTTGAGCAAGAAAATATGGCAACTCCTTTATATTTAATGATTTATACTTTTTTTTATGAAATAGCTCCCAGCTTCTTTTGTGTTTTTTCCATGGGATTATAGACAACTGTTGAATATGAAAAGTTGAAAATGGGAATTAAAAAATGAAGTTTTTTAATTTTTTCTGTAATTACTAAATTTGATATACGACTGTTCGAATATTAAAATGAAAAAAGAGAATATACATAGAGCATTAGAAATTGGTTCAAAAATTTTAGGCCAGAAAGGATATCATGGACTTGGGCTAAGAGAGTTTTTAGAAAATGCAGGTATTCCTAGTGGCTCTTTCTATTATTACTTTAAGAGTAAGGAAGACTTTGCAGCCAAGGTAATAGAACATTATGGAGAAAAAGTTGCGAATTATTTTAATCATTTATTATTCGATAACAGTAAGCCTTTCTATAATCGACTTGAGATTGTTTTTAATGAGGAAATAGAAAGAATAAATCAAACAGCTTTTACGGAGGGTTGTATGATAGGTGACCTAACAAGTGAAATAGCTGGACAAAATACTCTTATCCAAAATATAAGTGATACTAATTACAATAGATGGCAAGATATTTTCGAACGGTTTTTTAATGAGGGTCAAAAAGAGGGTTCTTTTTCAAAAAGCTTTAATGCTAAAGAAATGGCTATTTTCTTTTTGTCTAGTAGACAAGGTGCTTTAACACGAGTAAAAGCTTCCCGTACTATTGAACCATATAAATTATTTCAGTCTTATATGACCAATCTAATCTTGAATTAATTTTTTTATAATTTAATATACGAACGTTCTAATATTTAAAATAAATACAAATATAATAAATGAAAATAAGATGAAAGTACATGCATATGCAGTTAGAGAACCCAAAGGGAAACTGGCACCGTACACCTATGAACTTGGTGAAATTGGGTTAGAAGAGGTTGATATTAAAGTGACCTATTGTGGGGTTTGTCATTCAGATTTGAGCATGATAAAAAACGAATGGGGCATGACAGAATACCCTTTGGTTCCCGGACACGAAATAGTGGGAGAAGTTATTGCTATCGGAAGTTCCGTGAAAAATCTGAAAGTGGGACAAACAGTGGGTATGGGTTGGTTTTCGGGCTCCTGTATGAGCTGTTCCAATTGTATGAATGGAGACCACAACATGTGCGATACTGCTGAACAGACGATTGTTGGCAGACAGGGCGGATTCGCCGACCATGTACGCGGACATTGGTCTTGGGCAATCCCAATTCCTGAAGGAATGGATTCGAGCAAAGTAGGCCCATTGTTCTGTGGGGGCGCCACGGTATTCAACCCGATTGTGATTGCTGGAGTACAACCTACGGACGCTGTTGGAGTAATCGGTATTGGGGGTCTTGGACATTTAGCACTGAAGTTTTTAAAGGCTTGGGGATGTGAGGTCATCGCCTTCTCTTCAAATCCTGACAAAAAAGAAGAAATACTAGCTATGGGAGCGTCCAAGGTCATCAACTCTAGAGACCCAAAAGAATTGGAAGCGGTACAAGGAAAACTCAAACTTATCCTAAATACCACAAATGCCAGCTTGGATTGGAATGCCTATTTATCGGCCCTTTCAAAAAAAGGAAAACTACATACTGTTGGAGCCGTATTGGAACCCATGGCAATTCCAGCTTTTAGTTTAATTGCCGGAGATAAAACGGTTGGTGGCAGTACCGTTGGAAGTCCTGAGTTGACCAAAACCATGCTAGAATTCTGCAGAAGACACGATATCTATCCCATAGTGGAAGAGTTTCCCATGGAAGAAGTAAATGAGGCTATGCAGCATCTCGAGGCAGGTAAAGCACGTTTTAGAATAGTTCTTAAAAATTAATACAATTATAAATAAATAGAAATGGAAACAATAACAAAATTGACAAAGGAAACTAGAGCAGACGAAGTTCAAAACTTCAATGAATACGAAGAAGTAAAAAAAGCATTGCAAATCTATATCGATAGTGCAAAAACAGGAGATGGAAAATCAAGCCGTACGGCATTTTATGACCATGCTCATATTGTAGGTTCTATAGGTGGACAATTGTACAACATGACAGCTGATGAGTTTGGGGGAGCGGTAACAGAAGGTGGAGCATCTCCGGATGTAAAAAGCCATATTGCATGGATTGATATTTCAGGTCCTGCAGCAGCGGCCAAGGTAGAGTTCATCGATTGGAGCGGACTCCGGTTTACTGATTTCTTTGTCCTTTACAAAGAGAACGGAGTATGGAAGCTTAGCGGCAAAGTGTACGATTCACATGCCAATAATTAATTAATCCATAAAATCAAAAATCAGATGAAGACACTAAGTGTAGTATTGTTTTCCCTTATCGCCCTTAATGGGTTCGCGCAGAAGGAAACCGATCAGGACAAAAAGAGCTTTGATGCGTACCAAGAAGTAGTAGAGGCTTTACAGCCATATATCGAAAGCGCGAAGACCGGAGATGGAAAATTGAGCCGTTCCGCATTTTATGGACATGCCCATGTGGTCGGTTCGGTAGATGGGGAAGTCTATAATGTGACCGCAGACCAGTTTGAAGGTATTGTCGATGAAGGTGGCCCTTCTAAAAACGTAAAGCATCATATAGTCTGGGTCGATGTTTCAGGACCTGCTGCTGCGGCAAAAGTAGAATTTCAGGATTGGGGTGGATTTCGCTTCACAGATTTCTTTGTCCTTTACAAAGAGGATGGAAAATGGAAAATCAGTGGCAAGGTCTATGATTCACACTCCCGTAATTAATGAAGGATATCATAAACCTTAAATAGATAGAGGCCTGAGCGACAGTATTTGTTGTTCGGGCTTTTTGTTTTCAAATGGGTGTATCGCCACATCCATAAAAATCATAAAGCTAAATCGTAAATTTAAAATCAAGTTTAAAACCTAGCACTACAATGCATAATATCATATCAAGTTTATCAAACAGAGGAAACAAGTTAGCCTCGAATCCCGCACGGATTGATTTTGAAATTTTCATGGAGGCTGTCCAAAACCTTTATTCCCCCCAAGAAAATCCAGATGGGGCATTTCCCTTAAATATTGCCGAGAACCAATTGATGACCTCTGAAATAAGGGAAAAGTTAAGCACTATCATCAAAAAGAACGAAATTCCAGAATGGACGCTCAAATACACTGACCTGTTAGGAAATATAGATGTAAGAAAGACAGTTGCGAATTTTATGGAACAATATCTTTGTAAGGTTCCAATTGCTCCAGACATCATTGGTTTATCCGCAGGAGCTTCTGCGATTATCGAGGTCAGTTCCTTTGTTATTGCCAACCCAGGTGATGTGGTTGTTATTCCGGCACCATCATATACAATGTACACTAACGACATGGGTATTAAAAGCGGAATGGAACGCTATGACCTTCAAACACATCACAATCTCGAGGACTATGGTTCGGAGGCACCCGTGACGACCGCATTGTTGGATATCACTTTGAACGAGCTAAACAATCAAGGAAAGGTTTTTAAAATATTATTGATTACTTCACCTGACAACCCAACCGGAGGCAGGTACACCGAAAAGGAACTGAGAGCATTGGCGCAGTGGTGCATTCAACGCAATGTCCATATGGTCGTTAATGAAATCTATGGGCTTTCACTTATAGACATTCGAGACGAGAAGCTTAAAGCCGATTATCCCGCAGAAAGAAGTTATACCTCATTTGCCAAGATAATGCATGAACTGAATAGTGATTTCCTGCATTTATGGTATGCTTTTTCCAAGGATTTTTCCATGTCCGGTTTGCGGGTAGGCGTCGTACATTCCTTGAACAAGGACTTTATGAATGGCTTTGCGAATGCTAATGTTCCGCACCTGGTCTCCAACATCACCCAATGGGCGCTCGGAGAGTTGTTAAAGGATACACATTTTATCGATGCTTATATTTTGGAGAATCAACAACGTCTTACCAAAAGCTTTACGTTATTAGTAACACATTTAAAGGAAAATGAAATTCCATATATACCTAGTGAAGGAAGTTTTTTCGTTTGGGCGGATTTTTCCAAATACCTGGTCGAGGATACCGATAAGGGACAAGAGCAGCTTTGGTTGGAAATTTATCGCAATTCTGGAGTACTCTTGACCCCAGGAGAGGGATTCGGGCACCAGAAAAAGGGACTCTTCAGAATAGTTTTTACGGCCATACCTTTTGCCCATTTACAAGTTGCGATGGAACGTATGACCACATATTTAGCTGGTCGCAACGATTGAACAGAGACCTTTTGTTGAAAAAGGTTATCTTCAGCTTTGACCGGATTGTTTCTTGAATGAATCACCGAAATGAGCTTCAGCTCAGCTCTAGATTATGAGTAAAAAAAAGATAAATCGATGAGTAGATACAAAGAGATATTGGACCACATAGCTAGATATGTTGAATTATCAGACAGTGAAATTGCGGAGTTTATTTCCATCTTAAAAATTACTAGGGTAAAAAAAAGACAATTTATCATTCAGCCAGGTTTTGTATCTGAGTATCGAAACTATATCGTAAAAGGTGCGGTACGCGTTTTTTATTTAGATGACGTTGGAAAAGAACATACGGTAAGTATTGGAGTAGAAGACTGGTTCTTTACAGACTTTTCCAGTTATTTAAATAGAACACCTGCTAAATATTTCGCAGAAGCGTTAGAAGACTCCGTAATTATACAAATGAAATATGATGATGTAGAGGAACTCTGTGAAAAAATACACGCCTTAAGTCAGTACTTTAGGCTTTTTATAGAGAAAGCCTTGTCCTATGCTAATGAGAGGGTCATTACCAATATCAGTAAAACTTCCGAAGAACGCTATTGGGACTATGTTAATAAATATCCTCAAATCGCTAATAGAGTGCCACAGTATGTTTTAGCATCCTACTTGGGCATTTCTGCTGAATCTATTAGTAGAATCCGTTCGAAATCATAAATCTTGATATGCATCAAGATTACACCTTGATGCGTGTCAATCGCTTTTCTTAACACAGGTCATATTATGCGCTGCGCATATGACTCAACTTTGTCATGTCTATGAATAGCAAATAAATAGACACTAAAAACATAGGAAATTTTTAAACCCTATGTCCTTGTTTAATACAAAGTTAGTAGTTATGAAAAAGACAAAAATCTCTTCTTATAAAGAAGGGTCAAAAGCATTGAAAAAACAACTCTCAGAGTTGATTTCTCCGAATGCGTTTGGTGTTTTTAATTCAGATGCCGAAGAACTAAATAAAGAACATACGTTTATTTTAAAACGTAAGGTTGGAGACAAAGCGCCGAATTTTAGGTTACTAAATACGGGTAATGAACCGGTAAATCTTTATGATGTATTAAAAACAAAAAAGGTGGTTCTTACCTTTTATAAAGGTACTTGGTGTCCATACTGCAATTTAATGCTAAGTCATTATGAAACAGCACTTCCTGAAATACAGAAAGCAGGAGCTACTATACTCGCTATTTCTCCTCAAACGCCAGAAGAATCTTTAAACATTAAAGAGAAAAATAATGTACAGTTTGAAATCTTGAGCGATAATGGGAATATCGTGTCCAAAGAATTCACGACCATTCATAAGATACCCGAAAAGTCTTTAACCAAAATGACCGAGTTAGGGACTGATTATGATAGTTATTATAGTGATGAAGCAAGTGAACTACCCATACCGGCTACTTTCATCATCGAAAAAGATGGTACCATTTCCTTTGCAAAGACCGAGGGAGGCGATTATAGAAATCGTGTAGAATCATCCGAAATTATAAATGCATTACATAAAAATAAATCCTAATAATTCTAAAAACAGTTTAAAACAATTTATCATGAAAAAATTAATTTCAAAAATCCTTCCATTTATTCTAATTGCGGCTACAATTACTGTGGAAGCTCAAGAAGCAAAACAACTCATCAGGAAAGTAGTTGAAGCGAATGGTGGCAAAGATGGCCTGCATAAATTAAAGGATGTATCCTATGACTACAGTTTTATGGTAAAGGATAATAACATAGAAGATGTATCTAAAGAGCGGTACATTTTTGATGGAGAAGTTTCCTTCGCTGAATATACCAAAAGAGAGGTGTATGCCATACCACAAATGCCAGGTAAAACCTATACACAGTTCTTTGATGGTAACAAATCAGTTTCTACAATGGATGGAAAAGTTATTGCTGAGCAACAACCAGCGTTCTATGGCCATATTCTTAGAAAAACCAACTATTACTGGTTTACCATGATGTTCAAACTAGCTGACCCAGGTGTAAATCATAAAATGTTACCGGCTAGAGATGTCGATGGAACAACCTATAAAATTGTTGAGATGACCTTTGGCGAAAACATCGGTGAATCAAGCGATGATAAGTACATCCTATACATCAATCCTGAAACAAATAGAATCGACCAGTTTTTATACAATGCAACCGGATTCGGTGTTACGGAACCCAGTATAATGAAGGTGAAGTATGAAAAAATTGATGGGATCTATATATCTACCTATCGCAAGTACGCTCCTGCAGATTGGGACGGAAACAAGAAAGAAGGACCATGGACCGAGCAGTACACCAAGAATGTGAAGTTCAATAATGGTTACAATTTAGAGAATATTTCAAAGTAGTAGTCAAAGCTGTATCTCGATACTACAATATAGGATAAGCTCGACGCAAATTTGGTTGTTGCAATATCGATTTACAACTCCTAATCAGAGAAAAAATTAAATAAATAAACACAGTAAAATAAATTAAAAACAGCGTAAATAATTAATTATGAAAGCGGTAGTATATAAAGAAAGAGCAAAAATCGAGGTCGTAGACATACCAAAACCTCAATTAGTAAAAGATAATGATGTCATCGTTCGTATCACTCTTGCAGGTGTTTGCGGAGCGGATTTAGAGTTCACCCAAAACGGACCAGAAATGGGCTTGTTTGAAGGAATGCGAATAGGGCATGAGTTTGTGGGTGTCGTAGACCAAGTAGGTAAGGACATACGCAACTTAAAAGTCGGAGACAGAGTAGTCGCTTCTGCCATGTTTGTTGACGGTGGATGTTATTATTGTAAACGTGATTTGCCATCGGCATGTGAGCATGGTGGTTTATTTGGAACACCACTTTTTGCCGAGCATGGCGGTGATGATATTCAAGGAGGTCAGGCTGAATTTATTCGTGTTCCTTATGCTGATTCTACACTATTTAAACTTCCTGAAGGTTTAACTGGAGATGAGCATGATACGAAAGTACTTCCTTTAGGAGACAATTTTGCTACCGGATATCACGGCGCATTAAATGCAAATATCATGACAGGTGAAACTGTTGTGGTTATTGGTGATGGTGCAGTAGGTTTAAGTGCAGTAATGGCTGCTACGTTATTCGGTCCGTCTACTATTATTTTGGTAGGACGTCACGATGATAGATTAGAATTGGCAAAAACTATTGGAGCTACTCATGTAGTGAACTCTAAAAACGAAGACCCTGTAGCTTTCGTAAAATCACTTACTGAAGGTAGAGGTGCAAATTCGGTTATCGATTCTGTCGGTAATAAGACAGCGATTGCACAAGGGATGGAAATGACTCAGGCCGGAGCATCAATAAGTGTTCTAGGATTTGGCCATCTTTATGAACCAGTAGAACAACCTTATTCGTCTGCATTGTTTAGAAATATCACTATTCACGCTGGTGTCGTAAACGTAGCTGCCTATATGGAAAAATTACTTCCTATAGTAGAAAGAGGAGTGATTGACCCTAGTAAAATCTTTACTGACATTTTACCTTTGTCAGAGGCAGAAAAAGGATATGATTTAATGCGGGATCGTTCCTCTGGAACGCTTAAAGTGGCTTTACGTCCTTAATCCTTTTAACACATTTATCGCCTGAACGTTTGATTGAGATTTTTAAGTAGTATCCTTATGAATAAGTATTTGCTTCCAGTTATTGCCATTTTCATTGGTGTTATTATTGCCTTTATCACCAAAAAACAAAAATCAATAGGGACAAAACTCCTATTATCATTTAGTGGTGCATTTCTATTGGCATTAGCGCTTTTTGAATTATTGCCAGAAGTGTATCATCATTTAGAACCTAAGCAAACTGGTTTATTCATCATGTTAGGTATTGTAATGCAAATTGTTTTAGAATTTTTTTCTAAAGGAGCTGAGCATGGTCATCCAGACATAGATAATGATGATAAAAAGTTTCAATTGGTATTATTTATCAGTCTTTGTATCCATAGTTTTTTAGAAGGGTTTCCTATACATGAACATAACGACATGGTATATGGTGTATTGATTCATAAAATTCCTATTGCTGCGTTAATAACTTCATTTTTATTTCAATCTAACTATAGTAAAGTGCAAATCATTGGTTTTTTGGTTGTATTTGCAGTAATGACCCCTTTGGGTACTTACATCTCTAACAATACTATTTTGGCTACGGATTATATCGATGTTGTAAACGCTATCGTTATTGGTATTTTTCTCCATATTGCTACAACTATTTTGTTTGAGAGTAGTGAGGGTCATAAGTTTAACTTATCCAAGCTGGTAATGATATGCTTGGGTATTTCAATTGCTCATTTTATCTAAATGTTCTCAAAGGAAGGCTCAAAACAGTTACGATAAAAGTAATGGACTAGCTTTGGATAATTATTTCCAAGAAAACGGCAATTTTTAGGGACAGTTTGACAAAATCAATTTCTGGATAATTGATGTGTCCTTTTCTAGGTCTCTTTTAATAGTTTCGTTAATTCACCTTTTATGGGATGGTTCGATACTCATATTCTGTTTCTTATAGTATTTTGATTTCAATTAATGCTAAATGGGTTTATATACTATTTCTAATAATCTGATTTTCTCTAAATATTATGTATCAATGAAATTTGGAGTGTTTTGGCAACTTCATAATGAGTAGGCAAGAGGTCACCGGTTCGACTCCGGTATTCTCCACCAAGTAAATACAAGCCTCCACTAATATGGGGGCTTTGTCAATTTATGTCAATGCATGATTTACAAATACTCTCTTCGACCTCTAGTCTTACCGGTAATCAATAGTAGTATGTAACCCTTACATACTATGTGGTGTCGACATATGTGGTGTTTTAAGTGAATACCTCAATCTAAGTTTTAGCTAATCGCATCCCTATCAATTTTTTTTGATTCTAATTTTCATCACTTTCTTTTTTGTTGACCAAACCTTTCGTGAATTCATTTAGGGTTTCCACCTTTTCTTCAAAATCCCCCTTAATAGTTTTTCGGTATTTGTTAAGGTTTTTGACTAAATCATCTATATTTTCAGGAATTACATCTTCAAAAAATTGCCGAAGACGTTTTGCGGTCGTTGGAGATTTACCGTTGGTAGATATCGCAACCTTTACATTGCCTTTTGTTACAATTCCACCCATATAAAAGTCACAATACGGAGGGTTGTCGGCGACATTTACTAGAATTGCTCGCTTACGGCAATCAGCATAAACCTTTTCGTTAACCTCTGGCACATCTGTGGTTGCAACTACAATATGTTTTCCTTTTAAAAATTTCTTGCGGTATTTACCCTTGTGAATCTTCACTCCATGATTTTTAGCTAGTTCCATGGTGGCGCCACGATACATTGGTGAAATCATTTCTACTTGCGCATTTGGGCTAGACTTTAATAGGAATGCTAGTTTCTCTTCCGCTACATTGCCTCCTCCAACTAGTAAAATTTTTAGGTTGTTGACTTTAAGAAAAACAGGGTATAATTCATTGCGTTCCATCTGCCTTTTTGTTGCTTAGATTATAATTTATGGTTATCAGGATTTTTATACCAGAAGGTGAATTTATAAATAATCTTCCATTAATATAGCCAATGCTTTCTTTCATTAAGAAAATGCGCTTACCAAACGCACTGTTATTTTTACCTCTCACACAACCGCAAAAATCATGGTAACAATATGAAAATCAGTGACTTTTTTAAATGATAAGTGTCTAATACATACAACAAATCAAATATGTTATGAATGACACCTTTATCAATGTTATACTTGGGATATTTCTTTGCTTAGCGGTATTTGCTTTTTTCTACACCCTTAATTTAGTGGTTCCTTTAGCGCAAGAATCTATGAAAAAAAGAGGTTTCCACGTTAAAAAACTTTTTAAGATAAACTGTTTACGAAATAGACATTAATTTTTGCAGCTATATATATTAAAAAGCAGTTAAGATAGCTTCACAATGCTTGTTCTTTAAAGATTGATGGTATTTTTGTTATTAAAATTACCAATATGCTTAAAGATAAAGTCGCTTATATTACTGGTGGAACCAAAGGAATAGGATTAGGGGTCGCTAAATGTCTGTTGGAACAGGGTATGAAGGTCGCTATAAGCGGAAGAAATATAGAAACTGCTATGCAAGCAGCTGCAGTTCTAGGACATGAAGATCGGGTCTTGCCCCTAAGTTCAGATGTTACGATATTAGAGAATGAGCGTGAAGCGGTTAGTGCTATCTTGGATAAATGGGGGCTTTTAGATGTTGTTTTGGCCAATGCAGGTGTGGGCCATTTTGCTCCTGTTGATATAATGGAGGAGACAGATTGGAAACAGATGATAGATACAAACCTAACAGGTGTCTTCCACACACTTAAAGCATCCGTAGAAGCCTTAAAGACTTCAGAAGGATATTATATGACTCTGGCTAGTTTAGCAGGCACCAACTTCTTTGCTTCTGGTGCTGGTTACAATGCAACTAAGTTTGGTGTAGTAGGTTTTACACAGGCAGCTATGCTAGATTTGCGAAAGTATGGTGTTAAGGTTACTACTATTATGCCTGGTTCCGTATCCACTCATTTTAATGACAATGACCCATCTGAGAAAGACGCTTGGAAGATTCAACCAGAAGATATTGGAAAGCTAGTTGTAGATCTTTTAAAAATGCACCCAAGAACATTGCCGAGTAAGATAGAAGTAAGGCCTACTCGTCCAGATTTGAAATAACTAGACTTCTTTTTCCACGAATGGAATTTCAGGATTAAAAATTTCGAGGATTAGGGTCTTTAGTTGTAACTGAAAGGAAGAAAGTACTTCATCATCAATTTGATAATTCTTTGACCCTCTTGAAGAAGCTTTGGTTGCAAAACGAATTATACCTAAGCTCAATTTTTTAATGGGAATAATACCTGCCTCAAAAGAAGAAACGCTTTCTTTACTGCTATACATTAGAGCATAGCATAATAATTGAAATGCTTTGTTGTATTTTTTATCTTCTATCAAAGTATCCCAATCCATAAGTTCTACTTCTGCTTGAGTTACATTTCCTGTTTTGTAATCGATGATTCGCAACTGTCCGTCCAACTCATCTATCCTATCAATTTTGCCTTTTAAAACTATAGGAAAATCCAATTCTGAGATATTTAATTCAATAGCTAAGTTCTGTTCAACACCTAAAAGCTTTATTTGATGGTTCTTTATCAGGGAGATTTCATTTTTTATAAAATCTTCAAGGTATTTTATGATGACATTATAGATAATTAAATTTTTCCCTTTAGTTAAATCTGCTCCCAGGTGACTTTTAAGAAAATTACGCTCAATAATTACTGGAACCCTTTCCTTAAGCCCTAAAAGCATTTCCGGAGTTAAAACTCGTTCAATGAATGGACGATATAAATCCTCTAAAGAATCATGTATAATAGTACCAAAAGTGTTAAGCGCTATACTTTCCTCAACCTCCTCGAGAACGTCTATTTTAAGGACATGCTGCCTGTAAAAACCCAATGGATTTCTAATATAATTAGTAAGTGATGTTGGAGAGAAGCCTTTAGCCGCCAATAACTTCAATTCTTCCAGTAATAATGGAGATTTTTTGACCGAACTATCTTTTGTGGCATTAGACTTAACATTTGGTGAAGCAATAGTGTGAGATATATATTGATTTATATTTTCATCCGTTAATAATTGATTTATAAAACGACTTTTTTCGCCACCTTCTAACACATCTGGTTCCGTATTATAGATAAGGTATACGTTTTTTGCACGTTGCAAAAGGCGATAGAAGTGATAGGTGTAAATAGCGTCTTTTTCTTTATACGTTGGTAGCCCAAACTCCAGTTTTACATCGTAAGGAATAAAAGAATTATTGCTTTTACCAGAGGGTAATATACCTTCATTAACCGAAGTTATAATTACAGTCTCAAAATCTAAAACTCTACTTTCTAGCATTCCCATTATCTGCAACCCTTCGGTGGGATTACCTCTAAAGTCTAGTGTTTCTTTACTCAGTAGTTCAAAGAATAAGCTTTTTAAAGATTTAGTATTGATAGCAAAATCAGATGAATTTAAATGTTCTTCTATTTGGTTGCCAATTTTATAGCTATGATACAGCTGTTCTAAATCAAAAGAATTGTTTTCATCGCTCGCTTTTTCTTTTAAAATTAAAATGGTGTTTTGAAGTAATTGTATTAGTGAATGTGTATTTAAAGAACTATTGAAAAGCTGAAGTGTTGATGTATCTTTCGATGGGATTATTGACTGAATTTGCTCTAATTTTAGGTAGACCCAATTATTCTTATGAATTGTATCCTTTATTTTTTTTGAATAGTCCATACCATCTGAGCTTAGAAGGATAGCTGCATATGGATTAGATAAGAACTTTAGCACATCTTGATAGAAAAATCCATTTTTGCCATTATTAATATGTAGTTCAAAGATTGCTTCAAAAAAACTAGCGAGCGTAGTATTTCTTAAGGTAAGTCCCATAGTGATATTGGCTTCACTAATTTTTTCTGGAATTGCATTTAAAATAGGGTTAAGTAAAGTCTCGTCTGCTAACACTAATGCAGTTTTTTTTAGATTATTTGAGGCGTGTAACTTTTTGATTAAACTTCCTGAGTACTTCGCCTGAGAGACCGATTTTGGGACACCTATAATCTGTATAGATTTCTTTTTGGAATAGTTTTCAGTGATTCCTTTTAAAGAATTACTGCTAAAGTAAGTCCAGTTCTTTTTATAGTAACGAATAAAATAAGAAGCGGAATGTATAGAGTCCTTTAAAAAATAAGCATCAATATCAAAATAGATTTCAGAATTTCCATTGGCTAAAAACTTTTGGATTATACTTGATTCTGCCTTGTTTAATGCGTTAAAACCAATAAACACAAAGGTTTGTTGATACTGTAATTCTAAATAGGCTTCAATGGCTTTGGAAGCCTCTTGATAAACTAAGCCCTGATAGCCTTTTCTTTTATTTAGTAACTGTGTATTAAAATCATTGTAAATTTTTGGAAGACTGGTCCAAAAGGCCAAATAGTTAGAGATTAGCTCAGTTTTCGTATCGGTTACGCCCCAGCTTTTTAACTTCTGAATAGATGATAGATAAGAGAATAACGTCTTGTCATCAATTAAATACCTGTTTATTTCATTGAAATCTTGAAGCAATGTTTGTCCCCACTTTAGAAAAGAATTGAAGTCATCTTTTTGTTGAATAGGCGTCTTGGAATATGAAGTGTATAATTCAAATAGCAATGCCGTATTTGAGGCATATTCTAAATCTGCTATCTCGGCTATAAATTCTTCAATACTATAAATCTTTGGGGAAAATACGGGAGCTTTTAAAAATGAAGAAATGTATTTAATTAAAAAGGTAGCTGCCCTCTTACTGGGTACCACATATGTTAGTTTCTCTAAAGAGTTGTGGTCTGTATATAATTTACTAAGAGTAGTTTCAAGAAAGCTTTGCATTTATTAAAAATAAAAAAGCCTCAGCGAATTTGCTGAGGCTTTTTATAAAGATTTTATCTTAAACTTATTTCACTAAGTTGATTTCAACTCTTCTGTTCTGAGTTCTACCAGCTCTAGTGTTATTTGTTGCGATTGGTTTGTCTTCACCATAACCGATAGCAGTTAATCTATCAGAACCAATACCTTTATCGATTAAGAAATCACGAACTGAATTAGCACGTTTTTCAGATAAAGATTGGTTTAATTTAGCACTACCAACACTATCAGTGTGACCTTCTACAGTAAATTTAGCAGTTGGATATTCACTCAAGATTTGAATGATATCAACCATTACTGAAGTAGACTCAGCTTTTATAGAAGCTTTACCAGTGTCAAATAATATAGTTCTAGCGTAATCGTTTAATTGTTTCTGAACTTCTTCAGTTACTTCTGGACAGCCATTATTTGCAACAGTACCAGCAACTTCTGGACACTGATCATCTTTATCAAGAACACCGTCACCATCAGCATCTGGCCAAGGACAACCTTTGTTTTCAGCAGGACCAGCTTCGCTAGGACAAGCATCATCTTTATCAGCAACACCATCACCATCAGCATCAGGACAACCAGCTAAAGCAGCGATACCAGCTTCGTTAGGACAAGCATCATCTTTATCAGCGATACCATCACCATCAGCATCAGGACAACCGTTCATTTCTTTTGAACCTGCAGCGTTAGGACAGCTATCTTTACCATCTTCGATACCATCACCATCAGAATCAGGACAACCATTGAATGCTTCAAGACCAGCAACTTCTGGACAAGCATCATCTCTATCATAGATACCATCACCATCTGTATCAGTACCACCAAAACGGATGTTAATACCAGCTAAGTGCTGAAGATGTGTTACTCCATAATCTTCAAAAGCGTGTTTGTATTGTGTTTGTAAGCTTAAACCTAAATTATCAGAAAACCAATAGTTTAAACCAACACCACCATTAACAGTACCTGCACCGATTTCATCAACCCAAGTGTAACCACCACCGATTTCTACAAAAGGATCTAATTTCTTTCCTTGAGTAAAATTGTATTTGATGGTACCATCTACGGCATAGTGAGATAAGTCATCTACACCAAAATCGCCTAATTTGTCGATTCTGTTTAAAGAACCTCTTGCACCAACAGAAAAACCATCACCTATATATCTAGATACAGATACGTAAGAGATAGATGGTAAAATGTTCCAATGGTCATTTGCGTTAAAATACTCATTACCAAATGAACTTGTTTGACCTAGTGCTTCAGAAAGTTGGCTTGCGCTTGCTGGGTAAGTGTCAATTGCATTTATCCCAAAACCGATTTGCCATGGATTATTCTCGTCTTGCGCTTGTAGGTTGTTAAAGCCTACTAATAGTAAGGCAACAACTAAAAATTTGCTAAGATGTTTCATGCTCAAAATTTTAAGTTTAAGTGTTTATCAGCTGCAAATGTAAGTTGTTAAGAACTATTAACAAAATCAAATACTTATTTTTTTTAATGCATTACGTAGAAAGAATCATGCACTTAAACGATGTTTAACTCTTTTCCTACTGCTATAAATGCATTAATAGCATGATTTAAATGTTCTTTTTCATGTGCTGCTGAAAGCTGAACTCTAATCCTAGCTTTTCCTTTGGGAACTACTGGGTAGAAGAAACCAATGACATAAATCCCCTTTTCAAGAAGTTTGTCTGCCATTTGCTGCGATAGTTTTGCATCATATAACATGACAGGGACAATGGCAGAATCTCCATCAACGATATCAAATCCGGCTTTTTTCATTCCATTTTTAAAGTAAGTGGTGTTTTTTTCAAGCTTATCACGTAATGAAGTATCGTTTTTTAACATATCAAAAACCTTAATAGAAGCACCTACAATAGCTGGAGCTAAAGAATTTGAAAATAAATAGGGTCTTGATCGTTGCCTTAGAATTTCAATAATTTCTTTTTTCCCTGTAGTATATCCACCCATTGCCCCGCCGAGCGCTTTCCCCAATGTTCCAGTAATTATGTCTATTCTATCTAGTACACCTTTCTCTTCCAATGTTCCACGACCGGTTTCCCCAATAAAACCTGCAGAATGACATTCGTCAATTAGTATCATAGCGTCATAAGCATCGGCTAAATCTGCTATTTCATCTAGTGGAGCAAGTAATCCATCCATAGAGAAAACACCATCGGTAACAATTATTTTGAATCTTGCCCCATCATTATTTGCTTGCTTCAATTGTATTTCTAAATCTGCCATATCATTATTTGCATAACGATAGCGCTTAGCTTTACATAAACGAACTCCATCTATGATTGAAGCGTGATTAAGCGAATCTGATATAATTGCATCCTCAGAAGTTAACAAGGGCTCAAAAACTCCGCCATTAGCATCAAATGCAGCTGCATATAAAATGGTGTCTTCTGTACCATAGAAATCTGCTATTTTCCGCTCAAGTTCTTTATGAATATCCTGAGTACCACAAATAAAGCGCACAGATGACATTCCAAATCCGTGGGAGTCTAAAGTATCTTTTGCTGCCTGTATTACTTCAGGATGAGATGATAAACCCAAATAATTATTTGCACAAAAATTGATTACTTCTTCCCCTGTAGAGATTTTGATTACCGCGTCCTGCGGAGAAGTAATAATCCGTTCTTTTTTGTATAACCCTGCTTCTTCAATTTCTTTTAATTCTTTTTGGAGGTGTTCTTTAATTTTTCCGTACATGGTGTTGATTTATATAAAAATTGGCTTCACTGTTTCGTTAACGTATACTAATATCATGTCTTTAACGGTATAACCCATTCTTTCTAAAATGCTAGCATATTCTTGTAATTGATTTTTATGAGTTTCGCTATTACTCCCTGTTTTATAATCTATTATGGTTATATTTTTACTTTCGACCACCAATCTATCCGGTCTTAACAAGACTCCTTCTGGTGTTAAAAATTCTTTTTCGTTATAAACTTGTATCCCTTTGTCATAATAAGTATTTAGCTTAGGGTGAAAAACAACTTGTCTTAATTTTTCCTCAAGTGTTTGTACATCTGATGATGTAATATCACCATTATCCTTAAGTGACTTAATAGCTTCAGTAATATCGTTTTGAAAAGTGACTTTTGATAATGCCTTATGAATTAAATTTCCTTTTTCAATGGCTTCTTGTCTTTCTGCATCCCAAAACATAGCAGCTTTAGTCACTATTTTAAAACTAGAATTACTTTTTTGAGTATATATATAAGGTATGTTCTCTTGTGATTCAACCTTATCATTTTCTGATTCTTTCTTGATGAACTTACCAAAACCGTACTGTAACAATGCAGGATTCCATTGGCTGGTATGTTTTAGATAATCTATAAATAACTCAGAATAAGTATTTGCCTTACCCTCTTCGGATGAAATTACAAAAAGCGCATTTTGCGCCCTTGTCAATGCCACATAAAGAACGTTATAGGAATCCAATTCGGATTTATGTAATTCATCTGTATAAATAGCTTCCGCTATTTCATTATAATTGGCCAATTCTTTGTTCGAATTTATTAGTAATTCACTAAAGCCTTCAAAAGATTCATTTTTAACTGGTAGCCATAACTTTTTGCTTCGATGGTCTATAATCTTTGCATCTGCATAAGGAAAAATTACAACAGGAAATTCTAATCCTTTTGCCTTATGGACAGTCATAATCTGAACAGCATTTAAACTTTCTGGAGCTTTTACACTTAGCTTTCCCTTTTTACGTTTCCAAAAATTTAAAAAAGAAAAGATACTCGAATCTTCTTTTTGGGAAAAATCAAAAACTTCATCCATAAATTGGATTAAATGGGCATCGGAATATCCTGCTAAACTAAAACTATAAATGGCTTCCTCTAAAATATCATAAGTAGAAAGTCTTTTTATATATGCTACTTGAAAACTATAATTTGTTTTTAGGAATCCTGGGAGGTCAGTTAAATTTTTAGCGATAAAGTCATGTTTAGCGCCTTTTTTCTCTTCAAACAAATATTCCAATATGATATAGATAGCTTCATCATTTTGGTTGTTCTCAATAAATTGAAGTAATGAAATTAAAAAGGAAACCTCCTTGTTATTCGCTAATAAAAGTGAATCTGGAGAAATTATAGGAATTTCTTGTGCAGTAAGAAAATCTGCCAATTTGGTTCCTTTTTTATTATCTCTAACTAGGACACAAACATCCTTTAGCTTATAACCATTATCCAAGGTTCTTTTTAAAACTTCCAATGTTTTCTCACAATAAGAATCGTTGACTAATTCTTCACTTTTTGTATTTAGAATAATCTCAACATAACCGCTGTCTTTTGTGTTTTCTTTTTGCTTGTTACCATCCTCAAATAGCTTTTTATAACTAGGATTGTTTAATTTTTCTGCTGCAAAACTGAAAAAGCTATTGTTAAAGTCAATTATTTCTTTTTGACTTCGCCAATTGGTATCTAGGCTTTCAATTTTTGGGGTTATTACAAATGGATTTGTACTTAAGCTCAATAGATTTAAGAACTGCTCAGCGCGTCCTCCCCTCCAACGATAAATAGCCTGTTTTGCATCTCCCACTAAAAGTAAAGACCCTTTCTCTCCTTTTTCATTTTCGCTTTCTACTGCGTTGCCAATTAAAGGAATAAGGTTTTGCCACTGCATTTGTGAAGTGTCCTGAAATTCATCAATAAAATAATGACGGTATTTTTCTCCTAAACGTTCATAAATAAAAGGTACTGGCTGATTTTTTATCTCTTTTGCAATAATTGTATTGAATTCGGAAATGGGTAAAACATCTTTTTCTTTTTGTAATTCCCTAACCTCTTTGGTTATTTCATTTAATACTGTTAGAGGCACAATATTTTTATAACAATTTTTTAAAAAACTTAATCGATGAAATTGCTGTTTTATGGTATTAAAAAGAATTGAAAACCTTGGCCAAAGAGAATCGATCTTATCCTTAGCTAAAGATTTAGAAGTATATAGAGGGGTATTATCAAAATCTTGTTTCCAGGCTGCGTTAAAATTTACCGAGGGGTTATTCTTAGATATTGCCTCCATAAATTTTGGAAAATAACTTCCTTTAAAATCTGTAAACTCAATACCATTTGAAGAAATAATGTCTAAAGCTTGACTTGCCAGTTTTACTAGCTCATCTTCACCTTTCTTAATCTGAGCTTTTACCGTATTTTGTAATCGAATAAAATCCTTTATTTCTCTAGTGGAAATAGTTTTTAAATGAGAATGGTGGTTTTCTTGAAAAAGTAACTTCCCAATTTCAAAAAGGTCATAAGCAATATTCCAGCTTTTGTCATCTTCAATCTTCTCTAATGAAAAATCGAGCAATACTTTTGTGAGTTCTTTATCTTCACCAGCCCTATTTAGTAGTCTGCTAATACCTTCTTCTAGCAAAATATCAGTATCTAAAACAACATCAAAACCTTGAGAGATTTTTAGATCCCGTGCAAAAGTCCGGATAATTTTATGGGTGAATTTATCAATCGTAGAAATTTCAAAAAAGGCGTAGTTATGTAGTAATTCTTTTAGTACTTGTTTTGATTTTAAGCGTAATTCAGATGATGTTACCTGCAACTCCTGCAGCATATCATCAAATAGCGAAATTTTATTTTTTGGAAGCTCTTCTTGACTAAAAGCATATAGGCTTTCAAGAATTCGTTGCTTCATTTCGGCAACAGCTTTATTGGTAAAAGTAATTGCTAGTAGCTCGCGATATTTTTGTTTTGATAAAGGAGCTAAAATAAGTTTTAAATACGCCTTAGTAAGCTGGTAGGTTTTTCCAGACCCAGCAGAAGCACTGTATATTTTAAAGGCGTTTGTTGGCAAGTGTTTTGCTTGCAAATTACACATTCTTACAATGTTCTTAACATAAAGTTTTATGAATTTTTATGTTAAAACCCGTACTTTTGAAGGACAACAGTAATAACTTAAAAAATAATAATTATGCCTTTTGAACTACCAAGTTTACCATATGCTCATGATGCTTTAGAACCACATATAGATGCTCGCACTATGGAAATTCATCATGGAAAACATCACAATGGTTATACAACTAAACTTAATGCAGCAATTTCTGGAACAGCACTAGAAGGTAAATCCATAGATGCTATTCTTTCTGATTTAGATATGAATAACGGAGCTGTTAGAAATAATGGCGGCGGATTTTATAATCACAGCCTTTTTTGGAGTGTAATGTCTCCTAATGGAGGAGGAACGCCTTCAGGGGAATTAGCAAATGCTATTAACGATGCTTTTGGCTCTTTTGATGCTTTTAAGGAAAAATTTAGTGCGGCTGCAGGAACACGCTTTGGATCCGGCTGGGCTTGGCTTTGTGTGCATAAAGGAGGTAAAGTTGAAGTATGCTCTACTCCAAATCAAGACAATCCAATTATGCCTGGTGTTAGTTGTGGCGGCCACCCTATTTTAGGTTTGGATGTTTGGGAACACGCTTACTATTTAAATTACCAAAACAGAAGACCAGATTATGTATCAGCTTTTTTTAATGTAATCAATTGGGACAAAGTAGCAGAGCTATACGCTGCGAACAAGTAAAAGTTTTAGTATTCTAATACTAAAATCTAGCGCATCTTTAATCGGATGCGCTTTTTTTATGAAGAGAATTCAAATTAATACAATAGAAAAGGGTGGAGAAGCCTCCACCCTTTTCGTCCCAAATCTTACCATAAACTTAACCTACTTATGCTATGGCAAAACTAAATTACTGGTATTGTGAGAAATAACAAAGGATATTTAACAATTTTTTGATTTAAAAAATGCGCGAGAACGAAGTTCTTTTGTGGAAAAAGAAGATAAATCATTGATGTTCAAACATAAAGAAGGCGGAGATTTCTCCGCCTTCTTTCCCCAAATCTTACCATGAACTTAACCTACTTATGCTATGGTTCTTCAAATGTATTGTAGTGTTGAGGGTATTCAAAAGGTTTTAGACAAGGTTCCAGTTATTACGGTGAAATACGTAGTAAAATTAAATGGATTATAAAGGTTGGAGAAAAGGATTACAGGGCTTGAAGTGGCAACTTAAAAGCAATAAAAAAGGCGAAGAAGTCTTCGCCTTTTTTCCCCAAATCTTACCATGAACTTAACCTACTTATGCTATGGTCCTCCAAATGTATTACAGTGCTAGGGGTATTCAAAAGGTATTAGATAAGAACCAAGTTAATAGGTTGAAATGCTTAATTGAATCTAACGGATTATAAAAACTGAAGAAAAAGATTACGGAATTTAAAGAAGAAATTTATAGCAATAAAAAAGGCGGAGAAGTCTCCACCTTTTTTGCCCCAAATCTTACCATGAACTTAACCTACTTATGCTATGGCAAGTACTAATTTACTTTTTGATTTTACCAAAAGACCCAAAATGACGTTGAATAGTTGTTTTCATCGATGAATTGCACAAACTAAAGGATAAAATGCAGAAACTAGTAGGCGCGTTCATTTTTACCTTCAAAAAAGTTGATAAAAGCACGGTTTACAACACGATTGCCGCCTGGGGTAGGATAGTTCCCCGTAAAATACCAATCCCCTAAATTTTTGGGGCAAGCCTTATGGAGATTTTCAATAGTTTGATAAATAATTTCTACCTCAGCGTTAATCGCGGGATCACTTAGTAATTCCCCTATTTTTTTTGAAATTTCCTCCGCTGAAAATGGCTCATAGAATTCTTGGACATAATTCACAACATCTTTGTCTTTTGAATTAACTTGGCGAAGACATTTTTTATAGATTTCTTCTATTTTACTTGTTGTTCCTCGTTCTTCGTGCATTGCTAATGCCGCTCTAAAGGCAATAAAGTCCTCTAATTTTGCCATGTCTATACCGTAACAATCTGGATAGCGTATTTGAGGAGCCGAAGATACTACCACAATTTTTTTAGGAGAAAGTCTGTCTAACATTCTAAGAATACTCTTTTTTAAAGTAGTTCCACGAACGATACTATCATCAATAATTACCAGATTATCATCTTTACCCACAGAACCATAGGAAATGTCGTAAACATGAGTTACCAAATCGTCTCTGCTGCTATCTTGGGTTATAAAGGTTCGAAGCTTGGCATCTTTTATAGCCACCTTTTCAATTCTAGGGCGCACCTCTAAAATTTTATGTAACTGTTCTTTCGTAATACTTGCCCCAATATTTAAAATCTGTTCTTCTTTTCTCCTATTCAAAGAGTTTTGAGCTTCTTTAACCATGCCAAAGAAAGAGGTTTCAGCAGTATTTGGGATGTACGAAAAAACCGTGTTAGTTATATCATTATTAACGGCTTTCAATATTTGGGGGAAAACAAGTTTCCCTAGTTCTTTCCGTTCTTGATAAATTTCTTTGTCACTTCCTCTAGAAAAATAAATACGTTCAAAAGAACACGCTTTGCGTTCCGTTGGAGTTAAAATTTCTTCAAAATAAACCTCACCACTTTTTTTAATAATCATGGCATTACCAGGGTCCAGCTCCTTTACATCCTCATATTTTACATTAAATACGGTTTGTATGGCAGGCCTTTCAGAGGCAACTACAACTACTTCATCATCCTTATAATAATAGGTAGGTCTTATTCCTGCCGGGTCACGTAGCATAAATGCATCACCGTGACCAACCAATCCACCCATAGCATAACCACCATCCCAGTTTTTGGCAGCCTTGCGTAAAACCTTAGCAAGATTTAATCGTTCAGCAATTTGGGGTGAAGCTTCTCTTTTGTTATACCCTTCTTTTTTTATTTGCTTATATATTTTGGCAACAGCATCATCTAAAAAGTGGCCTATCTTTTCCATAACCGTTACCGTATCCGCCATTTCTTTCGGATGCTGTCCTAGCTCTACCAAATTTCCAAAGAGCTCGTCCACATTGGTCATATTAAAATTTCCGGCCACAATTAAATTACGATGCATCCAGTTGTTTTGTCTTAGGAAAGGGTGTACGCTTTCGATACTGTTTTTTCCAAAAGTACCGTAGCGAACGTGACCTAATAAAAGCTCTCCTATATATGGGATTTCCTTTTTCTGGCGTGCAACATCGTTTTTTAAATCTGGATTTTCGGTTAATGCAGTATTTATTCTGCCATTAATCTGTTTGAAAATGTCCTGAATAGGTTGTTGCTCTATAGACCTTACCCTACTCATGTAGCGTTCGCCTGGCTTCATATCTAGTTTAATGCTTGCAAAACCAGCACCGTCCTGTCCTCGGTTGTGCTGCTTTTCCATCATAAGGTACATCTTGTTTACACCGTAAAAGGCTGTACCGTATTTCTCTTTGTAGTACTCGAGTGGTTTTAACAATCGAATCAATGAAATTCCACATTCGTGCTTAATGGCATCACTCATGTTTCTATAAAATAAAAAAGCCCCGAATTTTCAGGGCGTTGGGTTATTGTAATTCAATATTAAATTGTGTCAATGCTTTAAATTGATGCAACCTACTATCGATTTCTTCTTTATTTAAAACCTTCATACGTTCTGTTCCAAACTTCTCTACACTAAAAGAGGCTAAATTAGAACCGTGTATTACAGCATTCTTCATATTCTCAAACGAGATGTTCTCTGTTGCTGCTAAATACCCAGCGAATCCTCCTGCAAAAGTATCACCAGCTCCTGTAGGATCAAATACTTCTTCTAAAGGCAATGCAGGCGCAAAAAAGATATGTTGGTCATGAAATAGTAAAGCACCATGCTCTCCTTTTTTAATAACAACATATTTTGGTCCCATTGTATGTATTTTCTCTGCCGCTTTAACTAAGGAGTATTCCCCAGTTAATTGCCTAGCTTCCTCGTCATTTATGGTAATAACATCTATTTCTTTAATGACTTCTAACAACTCCGTTAACGTATTATCCATCCAAAAATTCATGGTATCCAAAATGATAAGTTTTGGTCGCTTTTCCATCTGATTGATTACACTTAGCTGCACACTTGGGTGTAAATTCCCCAACATTACCACCCCAGCGTCTTTATAATTGTCTGGAACAATAGGATTAAAATCTGCTAAAGTGTTTAGTTCTGTAACGAGTGTATCACGGGTATTCATATCGTTATGATATTTGCCACTCCAGAAAAAGGTTTTTCCACCTTTTACAATTTCAACACCAGAAATATCAATATTTCTATGGGTAAGCAAATCAAAGTACTCCTGAGGAAAATCCTCACCAACTATGGATACAATTGATGAATCAACATCAAATTTTGAAGCTGCAAGACCAATAAATGTAGCAGCCCCCCCTAGTATCTTATCTGTTTTTCCAAAAGGTGATTCAATGGCGTCGAAGGCTAGAGAACCTACAATCAAAAGTTTGCCCATTCAATTAGAATTTTGCTGCAAATATATGGCGATTTTCTAGAACTATTTCCTTCCAAAATCTGCGGGAATTTCACCCCATGCTTTTGTTTCCCATTTTACTATTGGAGTACTATAGGAATTCTCTTTCAACCAAGTTTCGGCTCTTTTAATCAATTCAAAAACTTCGTTATTTTTTGTATTAGGTTTTAACTTTGTTTTACATGCTTTTTTCCGTACCCATCCCATAGCAATACGCGAGTCTGTATAAATAATACGGTCGCTCTTTTGTTGTTTTAAAAAAGCAAGACCATGAACTAAAGCTAAAAACTCTCCTATGTTATTGGTTCCTTGCTTAAAAGGGCCTTGTTTAAATATTTTTTTTTTGGTTTTGGTATCTACTCCTTGATATTCCATAACACCAGGGTTCCCGCTAGAAGCCGCATCTACAGCAATAGAATACATATTGGGTTCCCCAATTTTCAATAATTGTTCTGGCGTTAGTGAAGGCTTCCCTTTTTTTGTTCCTTTATATTCGAGGTAATTTCCGTTAAAAGCTTTTTTTGCTTCGGCAAAAGTGGAAAACGATTTGTACTGGGCCCCCTTTACCCCAGTTATCTGTGCTTTACAATCATCCCAAGATTCAAAAATACCAGGGCGTTTACCTTTCCAAACCACATAAAACTTCTGTTTTTTAGCCATTTTTAAGGAGTAGTTTTTCTAATACTATAGGAAAATGCTCATACTCTAACGTATGAACCTTTTCAGCAATTTGTTCAGCAGTATCCTTAGCTATAATACTTGTCTTAGCTTGATAAATTATAGCACCTTCATCATAATGCTCATTTACAAAGTGAATGGTTATCCCTGTTTCGGTTTCTCCATTCTCTTTTACTGCTTTATGTACTTTACTACCATACATTCCTTTTCCGCCATACTTTGGAAGCAAAGCAGGATGGATGTTTACTATTTTATTAGGGAAAGCAGCTACAAGATTTTTAGGTATTTTCCATAGGAAGCCTGCTAAAACAACTAAGTCTGGTTTTTGGGATACTAAAAAGTCTAAAATGGTGGTAGTATCGGAAAAAGCAGCTTTATTAAAATATAATGCTGGTACTTTTAATCTTTTACAACGTTCTAAAACTTGTGCTGTATTTTTATTGGTAAGTACCGCAGACACTTCTATTTGTTTACGTTTACGAAAATATGTGATAATGTTTTCGGCATTAGAACCAGATCCAGAAGCAAGAATTACAATACGTTTCATCTACTAAACAAAAGGTTAAGAACACTACATAAAACTAGGGCTAAATTAAGTTTGTTAAACTTAAAATCAGTATTTTAAATCACATTTTATCGACAAATGTGGTATTTAATCCAAAGTTTTATATTTTTGCCCCGATTAAATTTTTTAAAACCAATATAATTATGTCAGACATTGCATCAAGAGTAAAAGCTATCATCGTTGATAAATTAGGAGTTGATGAAAATGAGGTGGTACCTGAAGCAAGTTTTACCAACGATTTAGGTGCAGATTCATTAGACACTGTGGAACTTATTATGGAATTCGAAAAAGAATTTGATATTCAGATTCCAGATGATCAAGCGGAAAACATTGCAACCGTAGGTCAAGCAACAAGCTATATAGAAGAAGCTAAGTAATTTTATGATATCTTACTAAAGATTGTAAATTATCCATGTGGTAATACCCACATGGATAATTTTTTTTAATTTAAGGCGGAATAGGTTAAAACAATTAGTTCTATGGAATTAAAACGAGTCGTCGTTACCGGATTAGGTGCATTAACACCTATCGGAAACAATATAGAGACTTATTGGGACGGACTAATAAGCGGAAAAAGCGGTTCGGCCCCTATAACATATTACGATACCGAAAAGTTCAAAACAAAATTTGCCTGCGAACTTAAAGATTACGACCCTCTAAACTATTTTGATAGGAAAGAAGCTAGAAAGCTAGATCGCTTTGCGCAGTATGCATTAGTATCTTCAGATGAAGCGATAGCAGATTCTGGTTTAGATTTAGACAAGGTAGACAAGTTTAAGGTTGGTGTTGTTTGGGGAGCAGGAATAGGCGGATTAGAAACCTTCCAAAATGAAGTGTTGAATTTTGCCCAAGGCGATGGCACGCCACGTTTCAATCCTTTCTTTATACCCAAAATGATTGCTGATATTGCCCCAGGGAATATCTCAATTAAACATGGGTTTATGGGTCCAAATTATACCACAGTTTCGGCTTGCGCATCTTCTGCAAATGCTATGATAGATGCTTTAAACTATATACGGTTAGGGCACTGTAATGTTGTAGTAACAGGCGGTAGTGAAGCAGCAGTTACTATTGCAGGTATGGGAGGATTTAATGCAATGCACGCGTTATCTACAAGAAATGAAAGCCCAGAAACAGCATCAAGACCATTTGATGCTACAAGAGATGGTTTTGTGCTAGGAGAAGGAGCAGGTGCTTTAATCCTTGAAGAATACGAACATGCTAAGGCTAGAGGCGCAAAGATTTACGCTGAGGTTTTAGGCGGCGGACTTTCTAGTGATGCTTATCATATGACAGCTCCACACCCAGAAGGAATAGGGGTTATTAAAGTGATGGAAAACTGTCTTGAAAATGCTGGTTTAAAAGCTGAAGATGTAGATGCTATTAATACACATGGTACTTCTACACCATTAGGTGATGTGGCAGAATTAAAAGCAATTTCTAAAGTCTTTGGGGCACATGCTCCCAACATAAATATAAACTCTACAAAATCAATGACAGGGCATTTATTAGGAGCTGCTGGAGCCATTGAGGCTATTGCTTCAATCTTAGCAATGAAGCACAGTTTAGTGCCTCCTACAATAAATCATACCACAGTTGATGAAAACATTGATCCTTCTTTAAACTTGACATTGAACAAGGCACAAAAAAGGGAAGTAAATGTGGCAATGAGCAATACTTTTGGCTTTGGTGGACATAATGCTTGTGTTTTGTTCAAAAAAATGAGCTAATATTACATATGAAATTTTATTCCAAAATATTTAATTCCCATCCGAAAACGGATGGGGATTTTTTTTTGGGAATGAAAACTATCTTGGGATTTGCCCCCAAAAACATTCGCTTCTACAAAAAGGCATTTCTTCACAGGTCTGTAAATAAAAGGGATAGTGAAGGAAATCCAATGAACTATGAAAGGTTAGAGTTTTTGGGTGATGCTATGCTTGGAACAATTATTTCTAAACACCTTTATAATCAAGTACCCGAAGGTGATGAAGGATATTTGACCAAAATGCGTTCTAAAATTGTTAGCAGAAAACATTTAAATGAATTAGGAAAGGATTTAGAGCTTTTAAAGTATGTTGAAAGTCGTATTCCAAAATCGCACTTTGGAGAGAATATACATGGTAATGTTTTTGAAGCGCTAGTAGGTGCAATTTACTTAGACAAAGGATATGTCTATTGCGAAAAATTTATTCAAAGTCGTGTTATAGAGCCCTACGTAGATATAGAACAACTAGAGGGTAAAGTAATTAGCTATAAAAGTTTGGTGATAGAATGGTGTCAGAAACAAAAAAAGAACTTTCATTATGATGTGTATGAGGACACTGGGAATGACACCTTAAAACATTTTGCCGTAAAGCTTACAATTGGAGAAAAAATAATGGCAAAAGCGAGAGCTACCTCAAAAAAGAAAGCAGAAGAAAAAGCATCTAAAAGAGCGTATTTTGCTTTACAAGATAAAATAGACAACCCATAAAGCATTAAGAAAAGGTAAACTCAAACGTTTTCGTAGTGTTTTACAGCGCTAAACAGTAGTTACAACTAGGCTGGTTTACGTATTAGTTCTATATTTACAATTCGCTTAAATTTAATGGTAACAACGCATAAGATATCGGCAGAACTATATGACGATTCTTTTAAACTCATTGCTATGCATTGTGGTTTAGAAAGTTACGCTATGGCTTATCATTTAAATAAGTCTGCAGAATTGCAACTTGCAAGGTGCGAAAAAGACTTAGATGTTTCTGCAACTTCCTTTCCAATATATGAATGGAAAGATGAAATTAATGATCACTATTGGACACTTGTATGCAATACCGTTAAAGAGGAAAAAGAAAGCGAATCTTTGGGATTGTTCTCAAATGAGAGAGCGATAAATACATTTCATCTATTGGAAGAACGCAAAGAAGTTGATTACTTTCTTAAAGTAGAAGCTGATGATAACAGCGTAATAAATGAAGCAGTAAAAAAAATTAATTTGATACCAAAAGTAGTTACAGCATACAGTTTAGATGTTGCTGCTTTAAAATCAAAAGGAAACTTAATTTTCTAAAAAATGCCAACTAAAAAGAAAACTAAAGTTGTAGCAACCCTTGGGCCAGCAACAAGCAATAAAGATGTTTTAAGAAGTATGATGAATGCTGGTGCGGATGTTTTTCGTATTAACTTTTCTCATGCTAATTATGATGATGTAATCGAACGTATTAAAATGATTCGAGAACTCAATGAAGAGACAGGAAAGCATACTTCTATTTTAGCAGATTTACAAGGCCCTAAACTAAGAGTTGGGGTAATGGGTAGTGAAGTTGTTGTTGCCCCTGGTGATGAAATTTCTTTTGTTACTGGAGAACCATTTGAGGGTAATGCTGAGCGCGTTTATATGAATTATGCCAACTTCCCTAAAGATGTAAAAGCTGGAGAGCGCGTTTTATTGGATGATGGGAAATTAATGTTTGAAGTGCTTTCTACAAATGGAAAGGATGAGGTTAAAACTAAAGTAATACAAGGAGGACCTTTAAAATCTAAGAAAGGTGTAAACTTACCTAACACCAATATCTCGCTACCTGCACTTACTGAAAAAGATGTAAAGGATGCGATTTTTGCAATCTCACAAGAGGTGGATTGGATTGCACTTTCATTTGTTCGTTTTAGTCAAGATTTGATAGATCTCCAAAACATAATTAAAGAACATTCTGAGCATAAGATTCCAATTATTGCTAAAATTGAGAAGCCTGAAGCAGTCGAAAATATCGAAAAGATAGTGGCGTACTGTGATGGTTTAATGGTTGCTCGTGGGGATTTAGGAGTAGAAATTCCAGCACATGAAGTTCCATTAATACAGAAGAAATTAGTGCTTACCGCAAAGCGAGCAAGAATTCCTGTGATTATTGCTACTCAAATGATGGAGACGATGATTACGAGTTTAACCCCTACCAGAGCAGAGGTGAATGATGTGGCCAATTCTGTGATGGACGGTGCTGACGCGGTAATGCTTTCTGGCGAGACATCGGTTGGTAATTATCCAGTGCAGGTTATTGAAAAAATGGCAAGTATCCTTAAAAGTGTGGAAGCTTCAGATTTAATAACGGTACCTCAAAGCCCACCGCATATAAGAACTAAACGATATATTACAAAATCTATTTGTTACCATGCCTCATTAATGGCCAACGAAATTCAAGCAGAAGCAATTTCTACCTTAACGAATAGTGGATATACGGCATTTCAAATTTCTGCATGGAGACCTAGCGCTCACATTTTAGTATTTACTTCCAATAGAAGAATCTTAACGCAGCTAAATTTGTTATGGGGTGTAAAAGCTTTCTTCTATGACAAGTTTGTATCAACAGATGATACTATAGAAGACGTAAATGCTATAGCTAGTGAAAGAGGCTTTTTAAATAAGGGGGATATGGTAGTAAGCTTAGCAGCCATGCCAATTAAGGCTAAAGGAATGGTAAATACCTTACGAGTAACAGAAATAGAATAGGTTAAGCAACTTCTTTTTCAAAAGCGATAAAGTTTACCACATTTCCATTCATATCTCTAATGGGGCTGCCCTTAATCCAACACATGTAGGTTGAACCATCTTTCCTATAATTTAAGATGGTAGCTTCAAAGGGAATTTTATTTTCGACAGCCTCTCCAATTTTACGAGACGTCTTTTTACAGGTAAGTTTTCCTTGGAACATTTTTGGTTTTTTCCCAATGATTTCTTCAGAAACATATCCGTTCATTTTATAAATGTTCTTAGAAGTGTGAACAATATTTAAAGAATCATCGGTGACAACAATTACATGGCTTTTGTCCAAAATTTCTTCCTTAAAGGATACCGCAGAATTCCAGTTATTAGTTTGGGCTAGTTTTTCTAATTTGGTGGCATCATTTAGGGCATCCCCAATTCTCTTAAATTCATCAGCAAACAAATCCCAAGAGGTAAGTGGCAAGGCATTAAAACTTTGCTTTCTATAAAATTTATGAGCAGCTCTATCGTAATGTTGTATCTCTTTCATGTTTCAATACTATAAAAAGTTGCAGGGGCATTAAAATTTAAAGTAGAGATTAACACTTTTGTTCAATATATTGCCCAAAATTGCAGTTATATAAGCTGTAAGAATCAACAGAAAAAGAGACTAAAGCCTATATAATAGACACTTTAAAAGATAAAATTAGCTATGAAATTAGAATTTAGAGAGAGCAAATTAGATTCTATTTTAGGTTTAACAGATGATATTAAAAATGATGAAAAAAGATTTTCATTAACTGAGAACACCATAAAATTATTGTGGAATAGAAATAAGGAAGCGGCTAAACTTTATGTGGACGGTATTAGCTTTGATTTGTTGCCTAACCAGATTGTCACTACAACTTATCTGCAAAATATTTCTTTTAAAGAATCTGAACTGCCTATTACAGCTTTTTTATTTAACCGAGAATTCTACTGTATTTCTGATCATGATGAGGAAGTTTCTTGTAACGGAATCCTCTTTTTTGGAACCCAAGATTTACCAATTATTACGATACCAGAACAACAACAAAAAAGATTTGATACGTTATACGATGTTTTTGTAGAAGAGTTTTCTACTCCAGATAAGATACAGGGGGATATGCTCCAGATGATGCTTAAAAGACTTATTATTATGAGCACACGCCTTGCTAAAGAACAGCTTATCGTTAAAGAATTGAATAATGACCAGATAGATGTTATCCGCAAGTTTAATTATTTGGTAGATATTCATTACAAAACCAAAAGAAAGGTTAGTGATTATGCAGATCTACTTTTTAAATCTCCTAAAACCCTTTCTAACCTATTTTCAATTTATAACCACAAGTCTCCACAACAGATTATTTTAGACAGATTGGCTTTAGAAGCCAAACGTCTTATTCATTTTACAGATAAGCAAAATCAAGAAATTGCTTATGATTTAGGGTTTAATGACCCAGCTCATTTTAGTCGTTTTTTCAAAAAAATGACACTTCTAACACCTTCTCAATACCGCGAAAACGTTGAAATCCCTGCCTAAGGGAAATTTTGGCAAGTAGTCGGGAAATCACTACTAACACTTGCACTTCTATTAGCTACATCTTTGCTGTGTAATTAAAAATTAATAGCGATGAATATAGCACAGAAATCGATTTTCAATCTTATTGAAATATTTAGAACATCAAAAAAATCTGCAATTCAAATCATTTCAGCTGATGCGCATTGCGAGCAAAAACATCATCATGATTTTTATTGTGATGCTGAAAAACCATTTGTAGAACAATTTAAATAAATAATATTATGAGCACATTTAACGTACCTAAAAGAGAAGAAGTAACAAGTAATAATCAAGCAATTTTTGATAACCTAGAAAAGGCAGTTGGGTTTGTACCTAACTTATTTGCCACTTATGCACACTCAGAAAATGCATTGGGAAATTACTTAAATCTTTCAAATGCAAAAACATCATTAAAGACAAAGGAAAAAGAAGTCGTGAATTTGGCGGTTAGTGAAGTAAACAACTGTGTTTACTGTCTTTCTGCGCACACAGCTATTGGCAAAATGAACGGATTTACAGATGAGCAAATACTAGAACTTAGAGCAGGTAATGCATCGTTTGACAATAAGTTAGATGCTTTAGCAAAGTTAGCTAAGAATATTACAGAAAATAGAGGAGCCACTGATGCGCAAGTATTGGAAAACTTCTTTGAAGCTGGATGGACAAAAGAAAACCTAATAGACACTATCGTTTTGATAGGTGATAAAACCATATCTAATTACATAAATAACACAACAGAGATTCCTGTTGATTTTCCAGAAGCACAACCATTAGAAGTAGTAGCATAATTCAAACAATAATTTATAAATAGAAAAGATGAAAAAAGTATTAGCAATTTTAGTTTTAGCTGTAGGAACCGTTTTTACAGCAAATGCGCAAGACAAAATGATGAAGGACAAAATGATGTCCAAATCAGTTAAGACCATTGCCTTGGAACAAACAAAAGGCGAATTCACGCAAAAGCAAGTAACTGTATCAGAGGGTACTTATATATTCGAAATCGCAAATAATGGGGTTGACCATAATGTAGGTTTTGTTTTGGTAGAAAAAGGGAAAGATATTAGTAAACCAGAGAATCATATACAGACTGCGTATGTTACTGCACCTGTTGGAACTAATTCTTCACAAACATCAAAACCAACAACATTGAGCAAAGGAGAGTATATCTATTTTTGCCCATTAAATCCTACATCAACAGATAATACGTTGCTAGTAAAATAGTGTTTTTAAGTTTTGAAGAATGCCCTATTACTTTTAAAAGTGATGGGGCTTTTTTATGATACCAATTTAGCTTCTGCAAATAGTGAAGGAGCTATACTTTTTGCAAGATGAATAGGCCAATCATTTTTATGAAGATGACTTTCTGTTATAGCACCTTCATAAAGTAAGTAAATACCGCCAGATATCTTTTCTGTTTCTGCTATAGAAATATTAGCGATATTATCACCAACAATTTCACCTAAAAACAAGAGTAACTCTTTCTTCTGTCGCTGTATTACAGTAAGGATTTTTTTATTTTTTGGAGGTAATTCCCCCAATGTTTTAATAGCCCAACATCCATGAAAATCACCTTCGCGATAGGTATTTCTTAAAAAATCAAAAATACTTACTAATTGTTGCCTTCCTTTATTCGCCTTAGAGGTGAAGTCTTTAAGTGCTTCTAAAAACACTTTATGACGCTGTTCTAAATAAGCAATACAAATATCTTCTTTGGATTTAAAATGGTGGTAAAGTGTTGCTTTTGCAATTTCAGCTTTTGCAATAATTTCATTAATGCCAGTTGCATTATAGCCTTGTGTGTAGAAGAGTTTACTGGCAACATCTATAATATGTTGCTTTATATTAGTTCTTTGCATTGGTTAAAGATAATAAAGACTAGTCTGTCTATATTTAAAATCAATAAAAAATTTAATCAATTTTTAGGTTTTTATTAGTTGGTATCGCATTTTTCAAGCGTAGTTTTGCAAGAAATTTTAGCTGTGATTAAAGACTTATTGGTTGCTTTACTTTGGAGTGTTTCCCCATTCGGAGAATCTAAAGTTGGGATTCCTTATGGAATAACTCAAGGAGTTAACAGTTACTTGGTTCTTATCACTTGCTTTTTAGCAAATCTATTGGTGTTTCCAATTATGATGTTCTTTTTAGAATATGTAAACCAGATTCTGGTAAAATGGCGCCCATATAAAAGGGCTGCTGTTTGGGTTGCGCAAAGAGCAAAGTTTGGAAGCAGGGATAAGATTAAAAAATTTGGCTTTTTTGGACTTGTACTCTTTGTAATGGTTCCATTGCCTGGGACCGGAGTTTATGCAGGGACAATAGCTGCGTATTTATTTAAAATAGACCGTAAAAAAGCTTTTATGGCAAATACTATTGGGATTCTCTTTTCTTCTTTAATAATTTGGTTTTTAACCGTTTCCGTAAAAAGCATTTAGATACTAAAAGTCAAACTTTAATTGCACAGATAGCTGTTCTGGAGGGACATCTTTTTCAACCTTCTCTTTTTCTGTATTTAGATTAGCAAGTGATATCCCAAGTAGACGTACGGAGTTCTCTAATTCTTCTTGGTATAATAACTCTTTTGCCGTTTCTAGGATTAAGTCTTTAGCTGAGATATAATAAGGTAGGGTTTTGCTTCTGGTCTGTAGGGTAAAATCACTGTATTTAATTTTTAAAGTAATGGTTTTGCCTGCAATTTTTGATTTTAAAAGTCGTCGCTCTAGTTCTGTAGCAATATGTTCTAAACGCTCTTGCATAAAGATTTCGCTACTCAAATTTTCGCTAAAAGTGCGTTCTGCACCAACAGATTTTGGAATACGATGTGGTTTTACCTCACTAAAGTGAATGCCGCGTACCACATTGTAGTAAAACTTGCCGCCTTTACCGAAGTTAGCATCTAGAAACTCCAATGACTTTTGCTTTAAATCCCTACCTGTAAAAATGCCTAGTTTATACATTTTTTCTGCGGTCACCTTTCCAACACCATAGAATTTTCGAATTTCTAAATCTTCTAAAAATTGAATAACCTCCTCGGGATTTACTGTTTTTTGCCCATTAGGTTTGTTGTAATCACTAGCTATTTTAGCTATGAATTTATTAATGGAAATTCCTGCGGAAGCCGTTAAGCCGGTTTTATCAAGTATTTTTTTACGGATTTCTTCTGCGATTAAAGTAGCGGATGGATTTCCCTTTTTGTTTTTGGTAACATCTAAATAAGCTTCATCTAAGGATAGAGGCTCAACCAAATCTGTATATTCAAAAAACACACTTCTTACTTGTTGGGAAATCTCTTTGTAGCGGTCAAATCGGGGTTTTACAAATATTAAATCTGGACAGTTTCGCTGTGCAATATAACCACTCATTGCACTACGCACCCCAAACTTACGGGCCTCGTAACTTGCTGCGGAAACCACACCTCTTTTAGATCCCCCGCCAACCGCAACAGGCTTTCCTTTGAGCTCAGGATTGTCATGCTGTTCTACGGAAGCATAGAAAGCGTCCATATCCACATGAATGATTTTTCGTAAAGGAAAATCGAAGTCCATACTTCAAATTTAGACTATATTTAGGTGGATGAAAAGGACAGGAAAAACTGCAATTATTTTAGGGGCTACTGGTTTGGTTGGAGGTATTTTGCTTGAGCTTTTAGTAAAGGATAAGCTATATAAAAAAATTGTTCTTTTTTCTAGAAGGGCGGTAGAAATTAAGCACCAAAAGATTGAAGAGCATCTTTGTGATTTATTAGAATTGGAGTTGCAGCAAGAACATTTTAAAGCAGATGAGGTCTTTTGTTGCATTGGTAGTACAAATGCTAAAACTCCAAATAACGAACTGTACAAGAGAATAGATTATGGCATTCCCGTTGCAGCAGCCAAGCTCTGTGTCCAAAATAACATCAATACGCTTATGATTGTTTCTGCACTTGGTGCAGATGCTAACAGTTCTATTTTTTACAATCGTATTAAAGGAGAAATGGAGGATAAAGTTCTGGAAATTAAGATTCCAAAAATGCACATTGTACAGCCCTCTATGATTGGGGGAAACAGAAAAGAGAAAAGACCCAGAGAATATTTCTTTAAAAAAATGATGCAGGGGTTAAGTTTTTTGTTTCAGGGGGCATTAAAAAAATATAGAGTTATTCACCCAGAAACTATTGCGAAATCTATGGTTTGGTTAGCAAATAATGATTTTGAAAAAAATAGGATTCTTTCAGATGAACTAAAACAGCTTTCAAAACATGAATAACCTAGAAATTGAACGCAAGTTTTTAGTAAAATCAAGTGCATATAAAACTAATGCAACTATCGAAATTAGAATAGTCCAAGGTTTTTTAAACACAGACCCAGAAAGAACAGTGCGTGTTCGTATTAGAGGTAATAAAGGCTATTTAACAGTAAAGGGAAAAGGAAATGCTACAGGCACCACCCGTTTTGAGTGGGAAACAGAAATTAGTGTGGTAGAAGCAACCAATCTTATAGATTTATGTGAACAAGGTATTTTAGAAAAAATTCGATACGAAGTTACTATCGGAGAACACATTTTTGAGGTGGATGAATTTTTAGGAGATAATAAAGGATTGGTTATTGCTGAAATAGAGTTGCAACACGAAAGTGAATTTTTTAAAAAACCTGATTGGCTAGGGGAAGAAGTTACAGGACAAACCAAATATTACAATTCACAATTAAGTAAAAAACCTTTTTTACAATGGTAGCAGGTCTTAATAGTGTTTAAACATTGCAAGATGTTTTAGGGCTATTTTCTTAAGCGCGTATTTTAACGATTATCACACACATGTTGAAATAAAAAGAATGATGCTAGGTTATAATAATACATAACCTTCTTAAAACATGCTATGCGCCATATTTCTGAATATAAATTATACCTCGTTATTTCTATATTTTTTAGTCTAGCACTTACCTCTTGTAGTACAGAGGAAGTTAATGATGAAATAGTTGAGGAAAGTATTGCAGATGGGACAGATGACCCAGAAGAAAATACAGATCCGGAGGAGAACCCAGAAACAGGAGCTATTACTTTTGATGACAATTTTGATTTAAGCGAAGAGCGTTCTTTTACAAATTTCGTTTTATCAAATGTTGAGTATAATAAATTTATCACTGGAGAAGGTGATCTTAGATTGGTTACGGAGAAGGCCTATGAGTATTTAAACGATTCATATGATTTTATTATAATTCTCTCCGTGGAAGCTTCACAACCAGATGATCTATTCTTTGGTAGGTTTACACCAGTAAGCAATGGTATTGAAGGTATTGGGGGTAATACTTTTAACAACGCTGCATCTTATGGCTCCGAGGGGAAATTAAAAGGCATTATGTATATGCCGCGCTCCGAATATGTTAGAAACGGACCATTTTTACATGAAATTGCCCACGCATGGGCCAATAAAAATTTCTTACCTACTACAGTAGGTGGCCACTGGGGCTATGCTGGAGTTGGTGGCCAGTTAGGAGGCTTTGATGAATTGGTAAGTTTAGGTGGGAATAGTTATCAAGGAAGACTAAATAATGAAGATGGCTTTGGGACCTTTGCTAATGGTGGAAACTCTATTGCATATGGTAATTTGGAACTTTATCTCATGGGGCTTATTGGTCCAGAAGAACTAGAGGCTATTCAAGTGGCAGAAAACCCACAAGCAGGTGGCTCATTTGGTCAATTTACTGCAGATGCTATAACAGTTTATACTCCACAAGAGATGATTGCTAACAATGGAGAAAGAGTACCATCTCATCAAAATTCGCAGAAAGAATATAGAGCTTTAACAGTTATTATTTCTAGGGAAAAATTGGAAGCGGATAAAATGGAGAACATCCATTCTAATCTAGAGAATTTTTCTCGTCAGGCAGAACCAGATGCTTCATGGGGAAGCCTTCATAACTATTGGAAAGCGACCCAAGGCAAAGCTTCATTTAGTTTTGATGTGTTGCCTGACCATATTAAATAATTGATTGCATAACCCTCTACGATAAAAGAAATGTTTCTTTTAAAATAGCTTATTTGGCAAAAATGCCGTCTATTTCTATAAGAGGAATGTTAGTAAGGTTACTTTCTTTTACCGTGTTTTTCTCAAAAAGAAAGCGTTTTTCATATAGGATGTTATCTGCATAGTAGGTAACGTAGAACTCATTGTTAAGAGAAAGGACATCTTCTTGTACTAGTTCTATTTTCTCAAAACCCTTTGCAGCAACAACTCCAAAAGCATAACGCATGGTTGAGGTTTTACGGTCACCATCGTAACCCTTGGAAACCACTAGAGCCATTTCAATTGGGGTTTTGCGATTGTTTATGATATAAGCATTCCAATCTTTAGATAAGAATTCTTGATTCCATTCGTGTACAATGGCAACATAAACATCCTTTACTACAGGAATTTTGATGTCTTTTTTCATTATAGGATATTATAGAGCGCTTTTAAACTGCTCTAAAAACCGCACATCATTTTCGCTCAATAAACGAATATCAGAAATTTGATGAAGTAATAATGCGATACGATCTATACCCATGCCAAAAGCAAAACCTGAGTAGACTTCAGAATCTATGCCGCAATTGGTTAAAACATTAGGATCTACCATTCCACAGCCCATAATTTCTAACCAACCTGTTCCTTTGGTCATTTTATAGTCTGTTTCGGTTTCTAGTCCCCAATACACATCTACTTCTGCACTTGGCTCCGTAAATGGGAAATACGAAGGACGAAGTCTAATTTTTGACTTCCCAAATAGCTCTGAAGTAAAGTATTGTAGCGTTTGTTTTAAATCTGCAAACGAAACATCTTTATCCACATACAATCCCTCTACTTGATGGAAAAAACAATGTGAACGTGCGGAAATAGCTTCGTTACGATAAACTCTTCCAGGAGATATTGTACGGATAGGTGGCTGGTTATTTTCCATATAACGCACTTGTACCGATGAGGTATGGGTACGCAATAGAATATCGGGATTCGTTTGGATAAAGAAGGTATCCTGCATATCGCGGGCAGGGTGGTATTCTGGTAAATTTAGTGCCGTAAAATTGTGCCAATCATCCTCAATTTCTGGGCCTTCAGAGACATTAAATCCAATTCTCGAGAAAATATCGATAATCTGGTTTTTTACGATTGAAATAGGGTGTCTTGCTCCAATTTCTATAGGTTCGCCAGGGCGTGTTAAATCGCCATATTTGCCTGTGGTTTCTGATTGATTTTCTAATGCTGCTTTCAAGGAATTTACCTTCTCAGCAGCAGTAGTTTTTAACTGATTGATTACCTGTCCAAACTCCTTTTTTTGTTCGTTAGGGATATTTTTAAATTCTGCGAAGAACTCGTTAAGCAAACCTTTTTTACCTAGATACTTAATTCGGAAATTCTCAATTTCATCTTTTGAAGTTGAAACAAACTTTTCAACTTCAGCCAAATGTTCTTTTATGGTCTCAATCATTGTTGATGGCACTGTTAGCGGACAAATTTAGTGCTTTTTCTATAAAGCAAAACCAAAGTAAGGAGAGTAAATAAAAGAAAGAAAATGGAAGGGTATAAAAAGAACAAATGCTTATACCAATGCGTTCTGTCTAAACAACTAATAGAGTTTAGTGTTACTGGAATATATAAAACGGACAGATTTATAATAAAGGCTAAAGTATGTTTTCTAGAATTTTGGATAAAAAGACTTGCAAAGAGATACACAAAGGATAAAATAATTAACAATGAAAATAACATTCTCCAATGAAATTCATAGCCATAAAAAGGTTGAGATATAAAAAGTAAATTCCCCAAAATTATTGGAATACTAATATGTTCTCCACAACTAGAGATAAATAAAAGTGAAATAAGCATTAATAATTTTGATAGGGTTATGTATTTACTCATATTATTTGTTTTGGTCCAAAACAATTACTTTTTCAAAATCTCCACATTTTATTTTATAATAGTTTTTACCCCACCAAAGTGATTGAATTTTATGCTCGTTTTTAAAACTAAAATCAATTACATCGCCAGCGTTATAAGAGTTACTTTTTTTAGTATCAACAATAGGGGTTATTTCTATGATAACTTGGGGATTCGATTCATCCCATGTTTCTTTTGTGTTAGCTATAGATTTATTTGTTGCTATATGACCTTCTGAACTTAACTGTATATTTCTTTCACAAATATGAACCTCTTCTATATAAGGCTGCCATGTTCCTCGAGGAAGGCTTAGTTTTCCTTTTATCTCATAAGAGATTATGGAGTGATTATTGAACATACTAAGCTTACTTTCAACAATAGTTACCTTTAAATTTGTAACGGTTAAGGCTTTCTGATTGCTCCACCAACCAACTTTATATGTTACAGGTATCTCTGTTCTTGCATGTCTTGTATTAAAGCCTAATCCAAAACCTAAAAAGTATATTACACCTATAATTACTATGATACTAATAATTAAACCAAATATTAATCTTTTCTTCATAAGCTTTAAAAATTAATTTAATTCAAAAGCTATGCTACGGCTTTTGTTTTTAAAATTGTAATTTCATAAAAACCTAAACAAACTTAAAGAAGATTAAAAGTTAAAAAATACCATCCGCTATCGCCTTGTTTTATTAAAACCCAAAGAGATTATCGGGGCTTGAATAGTCTCATCACTCAAGAAGATGAAACAGAATACTAGGTAAGCTAAAATCTTAGTCACATTCATAGGAGGGCTATAAAAGTTAACAAAACCCCGAAGATTACTTCTAGTCAAAAATGCTTGTTGGTTTAATTTTTTTAAACACTATCTCTTATTCTATACTATAATCAACTATAATTTTACCTTCATCTGCTTTATATGGGTCAAATTTAAAATGAACAGGCATAGCGCCATAATAGTCTGCCGCCCATTTATCAGTGAAATCGCCTACATATTTTTTTTCTATGCCTCCAAAATTTATACGAATAGTATCATTTGATTCTCCGACTATTCTAAATAATTGTACAGCATAGGAATCTGAAAACAGTATATTATTATTTGTATTGGGAAATAAGGTGTCATATGTTGATTTTGAAAAATCAGTAATCTTTAACTTATTTGATTTTTTGCTACAAGCAGCTGTTAGTATTAAGGTTAGTATTATAAACTTAGTCAGATGTTTCTTCTTCATTTTATTGATTGGTGTTAATTAGCAATGACTCATGGCTGGCAAGACAATTTGAGGTTAAACTACTAAGATATCTTAATTCTCCATTATTAAGTTTATCTAAAATTAATTGTCTTAAGTTTTCATTGTTTGTAATGCCAACATTTCGACCAACGGTATTGTTAAATAAATCCATTTCCTTTTCCTTGGAATGCATAAGTATGTGGTTTTTCCTCATGGGCTGTAGTTAATTGTTTGGTTAGAAAAGAACCTATTCTTTTTGCCGATAATGCATTCCAAAGAGCATGTCTATAAGCATCTCCTTTACCATTAAGTCTTTCACAAGAAGTAGGAAAAATATTGGAAGCTTCTTGTTCGGCTTCAAAAGCGCTAAGTAAATAATCTGTTTTTTGTTTTGTTGATAACGTATCAAACAGCTGCTTTTCTTGGTCAGACATCCTAGATCTATAATCTTGTTCAAATTCTAAGAACTTTTGGTAATTAGCGGGGACGCATCCATTCTCAATTGGCGCGTTTATATACCCAACGGGGCATTCGGGCATTAAAGGGTCATAGTCAAGAACGGGGTTTTGCCCATTTCCACTACCGCCAGAACTGTTGTCATTGGGGTCGTCGCCATAAGTTGGGTCTCCAAAAGGATTGTCAAAGCCCCCACCTCCACCACCCTCAAAAGTGCATTTAAAGGTAATTAGGGTTTCAGTGATATAAAATATACCATTTTGAACCAGTCCTGCATTTTGGACACTTGCTATACTACAGCTCCAGGATCCTTTTGTTGTAAAATCATTCTTTCTAGAACTTGAGATTAAATCTCCATCTTTTAGTTCTGAAGAAGCTATTAAACCATTTTCTTCATCAAATATTTGAATAGTACCTGAAAATTCTAGGCCAAAGTCTTTTGAATTAGGGTTTTCGTAAAACCAGTCATCTGTAGGCAAGTGCCTAATGACATAACTTTTTGTTTCTCCATTGCCATTGTCCACAATGACCATATTGTCAATGGCCCTGGGGTCACTTCCACGTTCTAATGCTAAAGCGTAAGAATCATTGTCTTGACGGTCAATAGTATGAGTTGCTGCAGATGGGTCAATTGGGCCAAAGGAGGCACCATTATATTTAGAGGAGGTATTGGTCTTACCAACTTTTAGAAAATAACTTTGAGATTGTTGAGCCTTTTCCCTAACATGTTTTGGTAATGTTTCTAGGTTTAGTTGTTGTTCACTATTAATAGTAATTTCTTGGAGCTGTTCCTCTTGACAGCTCATTATTGTCATAAGTGTTAGAATTAAGAGAAAAATTTTACTGGACGGTGTTACTTTCATACTATAAAGTTAATGGAGTTTAATTTCTCTCAAAGCTAAACTATGGAAGTGTATCAAAAGTCCAAGATTTATAACTATCTAATTATTTTGGAGTGCTTTTTTAAGTTTAAAATTTGCAGGTGAGGTTCCAGTATGTTTTTTAAATTCTGCAAAGAAAGTTGATTTAGAATTAAAACCTGATTCAAGCCCAATAGCTGCAGTAGTATATTTGTTAAATTCTGGATTCAACAATAAGTTTTTGGCTTCTTCTATCCTAAGCGCATTAATTAAACTATTAAAACTATATTCTGAATAACTACCAATAAGTTGTGAAAGGTAACCACTACTTATATTAAATAATTCTGCAACACTTGAAAGGGTAATATTAGGATTTAAATACAGCTTTCTGTCAATAATTTCGTTTTTTATCTTTTCAAAGGTCTTTTTGGAACCTGAAACACCTGTTTTACCTATTGAATTTATTTTAGGTTGGAGAGACTGTTTTTTAATTCTAATCTTTTGTCTTTCATTATAAGTACGAAGTTCTATAATTGCTTTATTTCCTATAAAGAAAACTAAAGCAGATATACCTATCCATAGTGGATAGTAAAACCGCCATATATTCTGATGGTATATGGTAATATAAATCCATATAGGTATTAAAACTCCACCACCATAAAGTGAATAGACAATCCATTTTGTGGATAGGTTAATCACATTTTCTTTTTTAGTCTTTTCATAAATTTTAATTTTTGCTAGGCAAAGCAAAATAACATACACATTAAAAAGAATTACGGCTAGTTCCACATAAAAATTGTATTTGTCTATAAGTTGTCTGCTTAATGGATAGGTGTTTACCCATGTTTTGTAGAGCATCCCCATAAAGAAAGGGATAAAGAGGGCTTTTTCCGTATTATTTTTAGGTAACAGTAGGTATTTTTTTAAAAACAAGTAAAAAAAAAGGAACCATTAGAAGCTCGAATTTTATGCGAAAAATATCAGCAATAAAATAATTACCAGTATCTATAGTCCAAAATTGTAAATTGCTAAGACAAAGTGAAAGGGTTGAGAAAATTAAAAATTTTATTGGAGGGGAACTGTGTTTTTTAGCCGTTGTCAAGTAAAAACAAAAAACTAACCCATAAATAATACCAGAAAAGACAACCGTATTAAAAAAATTGTAATTCAATTGATAAATATTATTAAAAAGCTCAAGATAATATTTTATAAGAAAAAACCTTCTAGAGCCATAATTTAATTCTTAATTAAGAATACGGAAAATCACAAAACATATTGAATTAAAGATTATAATAACTATTAAGATAAGTTTGAATTAAATCAATGGTATTTATAGTAATTGCATTAAAATGGTTATGAGGCATATGTAGTAATGTTTAAACTATGCCACATCTTTAATGTTTTCTTTAACCCATTTTAAGCAAGCCTCAAAGGTTTTAAAGATGTGTTCTTGGGGGATTAAATCTGGAATAATATCAATTTTTTCCATCATCAACCTAGGTTGGTTTTGGATATCTACTAATAGCACTGTTATGGTGTTCTTTTTTAATTCTTGTACTATCTCTTCCATAGTATATAAACCAGATTGATCCATATAGTGCATTTTATCCATTCGAATAATTACAGTATTTGCCGTATCAGGAATTTGATCAGCCAATATTTGAAACTCATTGTTTGAACCAAAAAACAATGGCCCATTTGCATGCTTAATAAAGACTTCTTCTTTTAATTTGGATGGAAAATCTTTTTCATCTGCCCATGGAACTTCTTCTAAAGATCCAACCTTGGAGCGTTCTGCAGTAAGGTCTCCAATTTTTTTCATAAATAAAAGAGAAGCGAAAACAAGTCCAATACCTACAGCATATACCAAATTCCAAATAGATGAAAGCACAAATACTAGCACCATAATTATAACTTCTGAGCTTAATTTTAAGGGCCCAAATTTGATGTCTTTTGGTAAATAGGGTATGGCTTTAAGACCTTTATAATCCATAACACCAATACCAACGGTAATTAAAATGCCAGCTAATACTGCTGCGGGTATTTGCGATGCCACTGGACCTAACGCGAGTAAAATTATTAGAAGAAGTACAGCTGCAATCATACCAGAAAGACGAGTTTTGCCACCAGACTTTATGTTAATTACGGTTCTAATAGTTGCACCGGCTCCTGGTATACCACCAAACAGGGCTGCAATACTGTTCCCTATACCTTGTCCAACAAGTTCTTTATTTGGTTTGTGCTTGGTTTGTGTCATATTATCCGCGATAACAGAAGTTAGCAGGGAATCTATTGCTCCTAAAAGGGCTAATGTTAATGCTGTAAAAAAGTAGGGTAGGATATTTCCAATTTTAAATTTGGTAAATATTTCAAAATTTGGAACTGGAAGACCACCTGGAATTTCTTGGATTGGTCTATAATTTAGACCAAAACCATAGGCAATACCAGTAACGACTACCAAGGCTACTAAGGTACTGGGTATTGCTGTTGTAATGCGTTTAAAGCCGTAGATTATAATAATGGTAACAAGGGCTAAAACAAATTCTAACCAATTAATATTTTTAAAAGCATTCCCTAAAACCTTAAAGGTACCCAGAACACCAGATGCATTATTAGCAGCTAAAGTTTCGGCTTCCTTTAAAATAGCAGCTTCTGTTATGGTCTCCGCTTTTACAATGGTCTGTTTAAAATCTTCTGGTGTTAGGAAACGGTCTTCTTTATTTTCGGATAGAAAGCTTTCTAGTATTTTTTCCTTGGCTGCTGGTTTGAATTGAGTTACATATTCTGAATCTTCTTTTGGATAATAGCCAACTGCAGGGAGTATTTGTGTGACCAAAATAATTATTCCAATAGCAGTCATAAATCCAGAAACTACAGGATAAGGAATATACTTTATATAGGTGCCAAGACCCAAACCTCCTAGGGCTATTTGCATTAAACCTGCGAGTAGGAATACGGTTAAAATAATAGGCAATGCCTTTGAAATATCACCATCATTTAAAGCAATGATACTTGCTATGGCAATCATACTCACCGCAGTCATCGGGGCAGTCGGACCTGATATTTGTGTATTTGTACCCCCGAATAAGGCCGCAAAAAATGCTATGAATATAGCTCCGTACAATCCGGCACTTGGACCAAGGCCAGAACTTACACCAAAAGCTAATGCCAATGGTAATGCAACAATACCAGCAGTTATTCCTCCAAAAAGATCTCCTTTTATGTGTTTGAACATAATAGTAATTATTCTAATTTTATTTCTAATCCAAGATAGTTATTTTGTGTTAACAAAAAAGACCAATGATATGTTAATCAATGGCCTTTAGAAAGTTTCTGCTAATAATCTATATTACATCCAATGGACTTTTCCGTCAGCAATATCATACATTGCACCTACAACGGCAATTTCTCCATTGTCTTCCATCTCTTTTAGAACACTGCTTCTATGTCTAATGTCTTCAATAGCCATCTCTACATTTTTTTTGGCAACGGCATTAACAAAACCAATATTCTTAGAGGTACGTTGCTCATCATCGGCAGGCTCCTTTACAGCGGCCACTGCAGGCTCTATTTTGTGTATCAATGCCGTTAGGTTTCCTAGTCGGGCATGATCACAAGCCCCTTTAACCGCACCACATGCGGTATGTCCAAGTACTACCACTAACTTTGTACCTGCCAGTTTGCAAGCAAACTCCATACTTCCTAAAATATCTTCGTTTACAAAGTTTCCTGCGATACGAATACTAAAAACATCCCCTATACCTTGATCAAACAATAATTCGGCAGAGACTCTAGAATCAATACAATGCAAGACTGTAGCAAATGGATATTGCCCAGAAGCCGTATCAGAAACTTGACTATTTAGGTTTCTATTGGCCATTTGATTATTTACGAATCTTTCGTTACCGTCTTTTAAAGCTTGCAACGCAGAGGCAGGAATCATTGCTGCCTGTGTTTCTTTTGTTTGTGCTTTCATAATTATGCTGATGTTTTTGGTCTTAGTTTAAAAAATTCTATATAACTAGGTGGATTTTCCACAACACCTCGTTCAGAAATCAACTTTATGTTGATATTCTTATTTTTTGCTTTGGTCGAAAAATCCTCTAATATCTCAATGATGTCGTTATCAAGGTATCTTGTTTTTGTAACATCAAGTTCGAGATATGAATTTTCTGGAAGTTTATCCAGTTCTTTTAAAATTGCACCTTTGTTAAAAAAGGTTACTTCTTCAGCCAAGGTCATTTTAATTTTTCCATCATCAACATCCTCTCCTTCAATATGTAAGAAATGCGAGTTTTGATAGCTTTTTATTAATATTACAACTATGCCAACGGCAAGGCCAATACCGATTCCCCAAAGTAAATCTTTGAACACAATTACCAATACGGTTGTTATGAAAGGTAAAAACTGTTTCCACCCAAGTTGATACATTGTTTTGAAAAGCTTTGGTTTAGCTAGTTTATAACCCACAATAAATAGTATTGCCGCTAAAACAGACAACGGAATCATATTCAGTAATCTTGGAATTAGCATCACTGAAATCAATAGAAAGAACCCATGAATAATAGCAGAAGCTTTTGTCTTTCCTCCAGATTGAATATTTGCAGAACTACGCACGATTACCTGCGTTATGGGGATACCTCCTATAAGACCGGAAACAATGTTTCCTGTACCTTGTGCTAATAGTTCGCGATTAGTAGGTGTAACGCGTTTCTCAGGATCTAATTTATCCGTGGCTTCAACACACAACAATGTTTCTAAACTTGCTACCAATGCAATTGTGAAGCCCGTTAACCAAACAGCTGGGTTAGTAATGGCAGCAAAATTTGGAAAACTAAATTGTGCTAAAAAAGAACTAGCATCTTCTGGAACAGGTACATTAACTAAATGGTCTGCTGATATTGCAAGTGTTTCATTGTCTTTGGTGAAAACATAGAACAATATTCCTATGACAACAGCTACAAGTGGTCCTTGAACTAGCTGAAATAGTTTCCCTTTTTTGGAAAGGACATTGCTCCATAACAACAGAATACCTAAACCAATTATAGCTATTAAAGTAGCTCCAGGACTTATGTTGTTTACAGTTTCTAAAATTTCAGAAAATGTATTCTTTCCATCTACTTGAAAGAATGCAAAATCTCCTTCTGGGTCAGGGTCATAACCAAAAAAGTGAGGTATTTGTTTTAGTATAATAATGATACCAATACCTGTTAACATCCCTTTAATCACAGAAGAAGGGAAATAGTAACCAATAATACCTAGGCGAAGTACTCCAAACAGCAACTGAATGGCACCACCTAAAACTACGGCTACTAGAAAATTTTCATAGCCTAATGTGGCTATTGCAGCTAATACAATAGCTGCTAGCCCTGCTGCAGGACCACTTACACCAATTTGCGAGCCACTTAAAGCGCCAACCATAATACCCCCTATAATTCCAGCGATTAAACCTGAAAAAAGCGGAGCGCCACTAGCAAGTGCAATACCCAAACAGAGCGGTAATGCTACAAAAAATACCACAATACTTGCGGGCAAGTCTTTTTTAATATTCTTAAACATAAAAATTAGTTTTTAGTCTTCTAGTTGTTTCTAATTTTAGAAGATAATATGAAAAATAGGTAAAAAAATAAAAGATTAAATCAATCTTTGAGGGGGAGGTAATACTATTTCGGCGGAAAAATCAGAACTTGAGAGTAATTGGGTCTGACTATTCGCTATTTCTTGAGTAATAAAAAGGGTAGTTCTTTCTGAATAGTTAGAAAAAAACAATTCTTTTTGATCAAACTTTTTTTCAGACTCTTTTTTATTGTTTTCCTCTTCATTTAAATCCATTACCAAAACATTATCATGATTAGAATTGCATAGTGCTTCTATAGATGGCGCAAGTATAGAAATCACAAGCATAATAGCTAGTAAGGAAAATGTAGAAGATTTAAGCATTAAAAAACTGTAAAGAGTAAAGATAATAGTAAAGCTATTGAAAAATTGTTAAAACTATTTTAAAAAATCCTCAACAATTTCAAGTTATCTGATGGAATCCAACCGGTTTGTCCGTCTACGATTTTAATTTTCATCCAATCATTTAGTTCTTCCAATACATTTACTTTGGTCCCTTCATGAAGTGTAAATATGCGTTCGCTGCGTTCATTAGGCTCAGAAGTGACTGCAACTTCGCGCTCAAAAATAATAGCAGGGTTGTTATTTTTAAATGCATCGTATTGCAAATAAGCAAAGCTTAAGGTAACCGCAGATAAAAGCAAAGCCAACATGCTTAATATAAAGGAAAAACGCTTTTGCAATGCACTATTTAAAAGGTAGTATGCCAAATAAGCAAGGACAAAAAGGACTAGCATTGCTACAGCTAAATAGGCCCATTGATCAAACGAAAATTTGCCAATAAAAGCATTATAAAATCTAGTCATGGCACTCTCCGGCATTTTATCAATAGCATCTAATCGCATGTTTTGAGCATACCCCAAATTATTTAAGATTTCGGGATCATTGGGCTTTAGAAGCAATGCTTTTTCATAGTAATAAATGCTAGGGCCAATTTCATCACGTTTGTAATGTGCATTGGCCATATTAAAATAGAGCTCAGCAGAATGTTTACCATTATCAATTATTCTTTGATAATATTCAATAGCCTTTCCGTACTCCCCAGCATTATAGGAATCCGTGGCACGACTAAATAATACTTCGTTTTGGGCAAATAAGCCCGATGCGAACAGAAAAATTACTATGACAACACTATTTTTTATCATAATTGCTTGTCTATTTGAGAGATTACTTCACTTGCTTTATCATAATCTTGTTGCATCTGCACATCAGTAAATGGACTATATCTAGCAAGCTCACAATTCTTAAGTAAATTGATAAAATTTTCTGTTGTTGTCTGGTCTACTTTCTTGCCTGTTAAAAGTGAAGTAATTTTTTCCTTGCTAAATTCTGAAGTTTCAATTTTAAGCTTTGCCTTTAAATAATTATGTAAAGCTTTCTCCAAAGCAATATAAAAGTTAGCTTCATTACCTAGTTCTTTTTTAGCGGTAGATAGATATTTACGTGCTAATCGGTTCGCTTTTTTTACTTTATTGCCAACTACATCTTGCTCCTTTTCTTTTCGTTTTCTATACAGTAATATGAATAGTGGTATTAATAGGAGTGGCCCAAAAAGCATGAGGTAAAACTTATTTGACCCAAAGAAATAAGAAGTTCCTATTGCTTTAAGATTAGGCTGAACTTTAATAAAATGAAATTGTTTGCCTGTCGGGACAATTATTTTTTGATTGGAAGGATTTGTTGCGATAGTCGCATTCTTATCCTCAGGACCTTCCATAACACTAATTATTATTTCGTCTGAGTTGAGCGTGTTGTATTTTCCTGTTTTTGGATTGAAATAACTAAAAGAAATGCTTGGAATAGGATATTTACCTCTAAAAGATGGAACCACCGTATAGTTGTTTGCAACTTTTCCATCCATTCCAGAAATGGTAGTTCTTACACTCTCATCAAACTCCGGTTCATAAACTTCTAATGCACTTGGCAATTCTGGTTTTGGAAGTTGAAATAATTTTAAGTTTCCTTTCCCAGTAACCTCAACTCTTGCTTGCAAAGATTCTGAAGCGTTTAGCGAACTTTTACTTGTAGTCACGGAAAAGTCGAAATCGCCAACTGCACCACCAAAATCAACAGGTTTCCCAGCCTCTGGCAAGTTTTTTACATTTAAGGTTCTTCTGCCTGCAGATACTGTTTTTTTGGCTTGTTTAAAGATTTTTCCTCCAAAAAAATCCCGTCTATTGGTAGGAACATCTACATAAACTTCTAATGCTAAAGGCTCAATATTAAGTTTCCCACTTTTTTGAGGATACAACACAACGCGCTTTAGAATAACACTTCTAAAAGGTTTACCATCATAAGTAGTATTTTTTGTATCATATCGTTTTACCGGAATGTCCTGACTCCAAAAATTATTATACTTAGGGCTATCGAGTGGTCTAAAATTAGTAACGCTTACAGAAGGGCTTATATATAATTTGTAGACTACGGTAACAGCTTCATTTAAATAAGGATTAGCCTTTGAAACCTCTGCAATTAGATGTAGATTTTCATCCGCAATATCATCGGCTGTTTTAGGCGCATTAGGGTTGGCAACGGCAGCAGTTATTTGAACTTTTTTCGGAACAGTTTTATAAGTTTTGCCGTCAATTTCTATGGTTGCTTGCCCTATTTGAAAACTCCCAGTTGCGGTTGGAGTAAGGATATAGCCATAAGATTTTGAAAAGCTCCTTTTGCCATTTACCCATGAAGAACTAATAGATTGGGAAGGTCCCATAATCACTTTAAAACCATTAAAATTGGGTGGATTAAAGTTGTCGCCATCTTTGTTCATGGTAAACTCTACACGTAATCTTTCATTAACACCGAGCTTTTCTTTGCTAAGCTTCATTTCAAAGGTTATCTCATCTTGCACAGGATTACTATTACCTAGCAGAAAAGTAGGGAGTATTAAAAATAGATATGTGAAGAGCAAACTTCGCATTACCAGTCTTTTTCGTTTTTAATTTTAGCGCCTCTTACTTTTTTGGCATCAATCTTTTCTTGTACTTTCTTTTCTTCATTCTGCATTGCCTCTAACAAATTTTGAATTTGTTGTTTTGAAAGCTGATTTGGACGAGGTTTATTCTTCTGTTCAGGCTTGTCACCCTCATTAGGTTTTTGCTTTTGTTCTTTCTTTTCATCGCCTTCTCCTTCTTTATTTTCTTCAGGTTTCTTTTCTCCCTTGTCACCATCATCACCTTCGTCTTTGTTCTTATCGTCTTTTTGATCTCCTTCTTTATCTTCCTTATTATCCCCTTCTTTGTTTTGATCTTTATTTTGGTCTTCTTTTTTATCCTCGTTCTTATCGTCTTTGTTTTGGTCGTTTTTTTGCTCGTCTTGTTCTTTTTTCAGCATTTCTTTTGCTAAAGCAAGATTATAACGAGTTTCTTCATCAGTTGGATTGGCGCGTAAGGCTTCTTTATAAGCTTCAACAGCTTTCTCATATTCCTTATTATTCATAAAAACATTACCCATATTATGGTATGCTTTATGTTTTTCATTTTTTGATTCAGCCTTTTCTCCTGCTTGTTTGAACTTTCCAAAAGCTTCAGAGTAACTCTCTCGATTGTAATATGCTCTACCTAGATTATACGGTGCTGCTATATTTTGTGGGCTTTTAGATATGGCTCTTCTATAATCTGCTTCTGCATTTACAAAGTCGTTTTGGACTAGGTTTTCGTTTGCTTCGTAAGTAATATTTTTTGATTCTCGTAAAGCTTTTTCTGCTTGTCTTTGGGCTTTTTTATCTTCTTCTTGAGCATGCACGGCACAAAAAGAGAGCAATCCAATTGCTAAAATTAGTTTCATCCTATTCATCGTCATGTTCATTAAAAAGGTTCAACTTTTTCAACCATTTGGTTTTTCTATCTAATAAGAAAATATCTAAAAATAGAAATAAAAGTCCTATCCCAAGAAACCATTGAAATTGGTCTTTGTATTCGGCAAATTGCTTTGCTTCGAACTCTTTTTTATCCATTTGGTTTAATTCTTCTTTAATAAAATCTACAGCCTCTTCTGTGTTAGACCCATTAATATATTGTCCATTACCTTCTTGAGCTATGGCATCAAGCACTGCTTCGTTCAATTTGGTAATAACTACTTCTCCCTGAGCATTTTTCTTAAGACTTTCTACAACACCTCTTCTTTTAATAGGGATAGGAGCTCCTTTGGGTTTTCCAACACCAATAGTAAATATTCGAATTCCATTTTGTGTGGCTTTTTCAACAGCTTCTAAGGTAGTGCCTTCTGAATGGTCTTCACCATCCGAAATAATAAACAAAACACGATTGGTTTGCTCCGCATCATCATAATACGTTGTAGCTAGTTCTATCGCGGAATTAATAGCAGTACCTTGGGAGGATAGCATGTTCGTATTCATACTTTGCAGAAACATTTTTGCTGCTCCATAATCTGTTGTTATGGGTAATTGTGGATAGGCTTGTCCTGCATATGCGATAATACCAATGCGATCACTCGCTAATTGGTTAATTATCTCCGAAACTAATCGCTTAGATTTTTCAATACGATTGGGAGCAATATCTTCAGCGAGCATACTTTTAGAAACATCAACCGCAAAAACAATGTCTACACCTTCACGTTTTACGGTTTCTAATTTTGTGCCAATCTTTGGATTTACTAACCCTAGCGTTAAAAAAGTAAATCCTAGTAATAGGAAAATTAGTTTTAAAGTAGACTTAAAGCTTGATTTTTCTGGAGCCAAACGCTTTAATAATTTGGCATCTGCAAACTCACGTTGCTTACTTTTTTTCCAAACCTGCAACAAAAGGAAAAGCAATACCAATACTGGAATAATTCCCAGTAGATAGAAGTATAATTTTTCGTCGAATTGCACCATTTTAAATAAAACTTTTAAATATTGTTGCTCTTAATACCCATTCTATCAATAATAATAGCCCAGCTAGAAATACCCAAGGTCTAAATTTTTCTTCGTATCGAGTATATTTGAATTCTTCAATTTCAGTTTTCTCTAGCTTATTTATTTCATCATAGATTTCTTCAAGCTTATCATTATCAGTTGCTCTAAAGTATTTTCCGCCAGTTGCACTTGCGATATCCTCTAACAAGGCCTCATCAATTTCTACTTGGCGCATTCCAAATTGAAATGTACCATCCCGCTTATAAGCAATAGGTGTTAGCGCGTTCCCATTAGTTCCAAGACCAATAGTATATGCTTTTATATCATATTCAACAGCTAAGTCTGCAGCAGTTTGCGGTTCTATAAAACCAGCGTTATTTACACCATCCGTCAATAAGATAATAACCTTACTAATGGCCTTACTTTCTTTAAGCCTATTTACAGAAGTGGCTAAACCCATTCCAATGGCAGTACCATCTTCTAGCTGTCCATAGTCGATATCCCTAAGTGCTGCTAAAACAATAGACTTATCGCTTGTGATAGGAGTCTTGGTGTAACTTTCTCCTGCATAAGCCACAAGGCCAATTCTATCGTTAGGGCGTTTTTTAATAAAGTCTTCCGCTACTTCCTTAAGTGCATCTAGTCTATTTGGCTTTAAATCTCTTGCCAGCATACTAGACGAAACATCAATGGACATAACAATGTCTATACCCTTTGTGGTTTTTGTCCTAGTAGATACCTCCTTAGTTTGCGGCCTTGCCAATGCTGTAATTACAGCTGCTAAAGCCAAAAGGCGCAAAACAAAAAGAAATGGTTTTAGTTTAGAGAGAAAGTTTGAAGTTTTAAACCCTTTTATACTTGAAATATTCAAAGAGGCAACTTGATTTTTTCGTGTGAGAATATACCATAACAACCCTAATGGAAGCAATAGGAGCAACCAAAACAACTGCGGGTTAGCAAATTCTATATTCTCAAACATTATGCTTGCGTTTTTACATCGACCGAAGCCAATATCCGTTCAACAATCTTTTCTGCATATTCATCGCCTTCTTCCCAGGTCATATAAACTTGCTGCATAAACCCTTTTCCACCAAATAACAGGATAGTGTATTCAATTTTCTTTCTGTCTTTTGAAATGGGATCTTGGTATTGTCCTGAGCCATATACTTTTAATCCTTGAACTCCAGATTTGCTTACAAAATCTTCTTGTTTAGGTATTATGTTCTTTATACCATTTGCTTCGAAATCTGCTAATGCAGTGGATAATGCTCCTTCAAAATTAGGTTCCACCTGTTCTTTAAAAGTAGCAGAGCTTGCATTTATAGAAAATAGGCCTAACATACTCCCGTAAGAAAAAAGTTGAACTTCTTTAAGAGCCTCACGAGCCTCTTCTGGTAATTGTTCCGTATTTCTTAAAAGTACTTCTGGAGTTTCCAAATCAATAGGAGGGAAGCCATAAGAACTTGCTATCCATTCCCCCTCAAGTAAGTCTTTCGTTGGATATCCAAAAACAGTGTCTTTAACTGTTTTAAAACCAAAGTAAGCAAGGGAAATTCCCCCACCAATTAAAACTAATCCGCCAAAAACCGCAGCAGCAATATAGATTCTTTTGCGTTGCTTTTTCTTGATTAGTTCTTCCAAATAAGCTTCATTCTGCAATAGTTCCTCTTCTGTAGGTTCAGGTAAAGCTTCTTTGGTTTTTACTACTATATTTTCTACAAGCAAACGGTCTTCCTCGGCGACAGAAGTTGGCGGCTTGGATTTTGCAAACTTTACCAAATCTGCAGTTTGCAATACTTTTTTGAATTGACCAATAGTATCTTCACCAATCTTTAATTCTCCTGCATCCTTAAGCAGTTCTAACTTTTCTATCAATTGGTCTGTGGTGCTTTCCAAGGCAGAAACGTGGGCATCTTCTTCAAGATAAGAACGAACAATAGCTGTTAATTCAGAATAGTATTTTTTGTACTCATCTTGAATTAAATATCTTGAGTTTTCTAGCTCTTTCAACTGCAAAAGCGCACGGTCGTATGGCGGGAGTAGCGCAACTTTTTCTTCTTCTGTTAAAGGCTTTTTTCTTAAGAAAAACCAGTAGACCAAACCTCCAATGATTAAAAGCCCCAATAAGATTAAAATTGCAATTAGCCACATTTTAGCATTGCTTCTTTCAACCTCGATTAAGGGTTTAATATCATATAACTTTTGTTTTGTGGTATCTACAGCAACATCACCAACTCTAATTCTAAAAGAGTCTGTAAAAAATGGTTCTTCATTAATAGCAATACGTTGCGGAGGAATAGTATATGCTCCGCTATCAAACTGCGTTAATGCATAAATACGCTGAAGGGTAATCCTGTCTTTATTTTTGGTGGTATCTATTTTTAAAGCCTCCACCATTTCTACTGGAGAAAAAGTTTGATCTTCTGGAAAATACACTAGGTTTAAGGAATCTGTTTCTACTGTGATTTTATACTGAATTTGCTCCCCAATTTTTATTGCTGTGGTATCTAACTCTGCTGAAACTTTGGAAGATTGGGCCTTAGCAAACAAGGGAAATAAAAGGAGACATAGGGAACAAAGGAAAATACCCCTGCCAGAAAGCAAAGTTATATTTTCGATTTTCAATTTTAAACTTTCAACTCCCATTTACCCTCTTCGTTTAAAATACCCTAGTAATTTTTTAACGTAACTTTCATCAACCCTACAATCAATTACGCCACTGCCAGATTTGGTAAAGGCATTATTAAAATAGTCTACCTTTTCTAGGTGATAACGCCAGTACTCATGACGTACTTTTTTAGAACTGGTGTTCACTAGCTTAACTCCTCCTGTTTCAGTATCTTGAACCTGAATCATTCCTAAATTTGGAATGTACTCTTCTTTTTCATCATAAACACGAATTCCAGTAACATCGTGTTTATTACCAACAATTCTTAACGTATTGTCATAGTCATCTGCAATAAAATCAGACAATACAAAAACGATTGCCTTTTTCTTCATTACGTTAGTTAAGAATTTAAGAGCCTCCGCAATATTGGTCTCTTTACTTTGTGGCTTAAATTCTAGCAATTCACGAATTATTCTTAGCACATGACTTTTCCCTTTTTTTGGAGGAATAAAAAGCTCTACTTCATTAGAAAATAGAATAAGCCCAACTTTATCATTATTCTGCATGGCAGAAAAAGCCAATGTTGCTGAGATTTCTGTTAAGACATCTTTTTTAAATTGATTGGTGGTTGCAAAAAGCTCAGAACCACTAACATCTACCATTAACATCATGGTAAGTTCTCGTTCTTCTTCAAAAACCTTTACATAAGGCTCATTGTAACGAGCGGTTACATTCCAATCTATTGAGCGAACATCATCCCCAAACTGGTATTGGCGTACTTCACTAAAAGTCATACCGCGACCTTTAAAGGTAGAGTGGTACTCACCTCCAAAGATATGATCAGACAACCGGCGTGTCTTAATCTCAATCTTCCGTACTTTTTTAAGTAGCTCTTTTGTATTCATTTGTTTTCAGTAAGCAGAGATTAGTATTCAGTATTGAGTGTTACAAAAACTAATTTGTTTCACCGGAAACTGTTCACTGACAACTGATTTAAGGTACTTCTACCTCGTTTACAATCTTATTAATGATTTCCTCTGAAGTGATATTCTCTGCTTCAGCCTCGTAGGTTATTCCAATTCTATGGCGAAGCACATCATGCACTACTGCGCGCACATCTTCTGGAATCACATATCCTCTTCGTTTTATAAAAGCATAGCACTTTGAAGCATTGGCAAGGTTGATACTACCTCTTGGGGAAGCACCAAAACTAATAAGGGGTTTTAAGTTTTCTAGGTTGTATTTTTCTGGATAACGTGTAGCAAATACAATATCCAGAATGTATTTTTCTATTTTTTCGTCCATATAAACTTCACGAACAGCATTTTGAGCACTTAATATTTGCTTTATAGTAACTACAGGCTTAATTGCTTCACCGCTACCTTTTAGGTTTTGGCGAATAATTAATTGTTCTTCATTTAATTTTGGGTAGTCTATTACTGTTTTCAACATAAAACGGTCAACTTGAGCTTCTGGCAAAGGATAAGTTCCTTCTTGCTCAACTGGGTTTTGCGTTGCCATTACCAAAAATGGAGGCGTTAATTTAAAAGTCTCATCACCAATTGTAACCTGTTTTTCTTGCATTGCCTCTAGTAATGCAGATTGTACTTTAGCTGGCGCTCTGTTAATCTCATCTGCCAAAACAAAATTGGCAAAAATTGGACCTTTCTTAATAGAGAAGTCATTCTCTTTAATATTATAAATCATTGTACCTACTACATCTGCAGGTAAAAGGTCTGGTGTAAACTGTATTCTACTAAAACTTCCTTTAACTGCTTTAGCCAAAGTATTTATAGCTAAAGTTTTTGCAAGTCCTGGAACACCTTCTAATAAAATATGTCCTTGTCCAAGCAAACCAATAAGCAAACGCTCTATCATGTGGTTTTGTCCAACAATAGCTTTATTCATTTCCACTGTAAGCAGGTCAATAAAAGCACTTTCTTGGGCAATTTTCTCATTAACAGCGCTAATGTCTATCGTAGTATTTTCTTCCATAGGAAATTATATGATTACTTAAATTGTAATTAAGAATTTTAACAGAGTGCAAAATGAAAATTTATTTAAAATTCACCTGTTAATTATTGGTTAAAAAAACGTTGTAGCCCCAAGTTTTATGAAGAGTTTAAGGTATTAATTTTATAAATTCACCTGATATGCAAGAAACAAATTTATACTCAAAAGTTATTGCTGGAACAATGACTTGGGGAAGTTGGGGAAAACAGCTTTCTACAACCCAAATGACCGATTTAATAAATTACTGCTTAGAAATTGGAATTACAACTTTTGATCATGCAGATATTTACGGGGATTATGAAAACGAAACAGCCTTTGGGAAAGCCTTTGTAGAAAGCGGTATAAGCAGGTCTAAGACGCAATTTATTAGTAAGTGTGGAATTCAAATGACGAGTGGGCGCACCAACAAAGTTGCACATTACCAATACGATGCAGCCTATATTATTTGGTCTGTAGAACAATCCCTAAAAAAATTACAAACAGACTATCTAGACGTATTGTTATTGCATCGCCCAAGTCCTTTAATGCAGCCAGACGAAATTGCAGAAGCTATTCAAAGTTTAACGACTGAGGGTAAGGTAAAGACCTTTGGAGTTTCTAATTTTACCCCTTCGCAAATAGCAATGGTAGAAACTAAAGTTCCTATAGGTGCCAATCAAGTTGAATTTTCTTTGACCCACGACTATCCCATGTACGATGGCACTTTTGATGATTGTATAGCAAACAAAAGAATGGCAATGTCTTGGAGTCCACTTGGCAATTATTTTAGAGCGAAGAACAAACAGAATGAACGCATTGGGAAGGTGTTGGAAGTTTTAAAAGCAAAATACAATGTTGATGAGAGTCAGTTATTATTAGCATTTATTTTAAAACATCCAGTTGGTATTTATCCGGTAGTTGGAACTACCACCAAGGAAAGATTAAAGGCTTCCCTGGAAGCTGTTTCTATAAATTTAGAATTACAAGATTGGTTTTTATTGCTGGAAGCAAGCAAAGGAGAACCAGTACCATAAACTATAAATATGTCCAAAACGGCACTAATTACAGGAGCAACAAGTGGAATAGGAAAAGCTACGGCAGAACTTTTAGCTAAAAATGGATTTCGTTTAATCCTTTGTGGACGTCGCCAAGAAAGGTTAGACCAATTGCAAAAGGAATTAGGGACTAAAACGGCGGTGACTACTTTAAATTTTGATGTTAGAGATAAGAAACTGGTTTTTAAGCAGATAGAATCCCTACCAGAACCTTTTTCAAAAATTGATATTTTAATTAATAATGCAGGCAATGCTCATGGGCTAGATAAAGTAGATGAAGGGAGTTTAGACGATTGGGATGCCATGCTGGATATTAATGTAAAAGGCTTACTATATGTTTCTAAAGCCACCATTCCTCAAATGGTTGAGCGAGAGGCGGGACATATTATAAATATTGGTTCTACTGCTGGTAAGGAAGTTTACCCAAAAGGAAATGTGTATTGTGCTTCTAAACATGCTGTAGATGCTATCAACCAAGGGATGCGGCTAGATTTAAACGAATATGGAATTCGTGTTGGCGCTATAAATCCAGGTTTAGTGGAAACCGAGTTTAGTGAGGTCCGTTTTAAAGGCGATACAGCTAGAGCGGAAAAAGTTTATCAAGGTTTTCAAGCTTTAAAACCAGACGATATTGCAGATATTATTCATTTTGTAGTAACGAGACCGTATCATGTAAATATTGCTGATTTAGTCGTAATGTGCACTGCACAAGCAAGTAGTACTATTGTGAAAAAAAATTCGAGTTAGGAAAAAAATAGGCTAAAGAAAGTGGTCAAAATATAATTAAGCGTCAGTTCGAGTGATTTTGAGGAACGAAAAATAGTATCGAGAACTAATTTAGATGAGAAATTCTTGTTCTCGATACAAAATTTACTCATTTACAATCGCAAATTTCACTCGAATTGACGAATTTCATTAAATCGCATAACGGGTTTATTTAAGCTATGATTAACAAACGCCTTCTTGTAAAAAACCTTCTCGCTCATAATGACGAGAACAGCTTTTACGACAAGAAACGTTTTATAGCTATAGGTGAAAAAGAAGGTAAAGCTAAATTTTTAAAGCATGTTTGTGCCTTAGCAAATAGCAACCCTTTTAATAATTCTTTTATTGTAGTTGGCGTAGAAGATGAAGACAACAAGATTATTGGGGTAGATTTTTTTGATGATAGTAAAATTCAAAACCTCGTAAACGCCTATCTAGATAATCCTCCAAAAATAGCATATGAGAATATTCCATTCCCGCATTTAGAAGAGGGAAAAGTGGTTGGCTTGGTTACCATAACTTCCAATGGAAAAGTTTGTGCGCTCAGGAAGAATATTTGGAAGTATTATGGCGGAGCAGTTTTCTTTCGTGAAGGGAGTATAAGCTTGCCAAAGGTTTTTGACATAAAGCTAGAAGATATTAATTCTGAAAAAGTTGCTACCATAGAGCAACATGCTCGCAATAATATCGAATTAACCTTAGATGGTGTCATCGATTTTATTAATAATCGTCACGCAGACCTAACAAGTAACTATAAGGTTTTTAAAGAGCAATTTGTGGTATGCTGGGCGGGGAATCAAAAAAAAGTAGAGGACGACATCTATTATTCTAGAGTGGATATTGAATTGATTAATGAACAGGTAAAATTGTTCTATTCTGCGTTAGACGAGATTACCATTTCTTATGATGAAGATTCTTTTACAACATTGGAATATGTGCAATTAGGCTTAGGAAAGCGACAAAAATATTACCCATTGGAAGAAGTTACTATCACATTTTCTGAAAATGGAAAATATACCATCAATAGCAATTTAGTTTTTGAACCTCCCCAATATGATAAAAAGACACTACACCATATTTTGAATACCAACAATGCATTACTAAAGAAATTGGAAAAAGGAATACTGTTATCTTCACTAGAAAAAGAAGATTTAAACCATTTGTCTGATACTTATCTCATATGTTATTTAAATGGTTTTGAAGAAGCAAAGGAGCAAATGGAGCATGCTAGAACAATTCTCAAGAAAATAGACAGGAGAATATATTTATCATTAAAAGAGGCATTGCGGGTATTACGAAAAGTAAGGTATAGTTAGGGGAGCTTTTACAACGGTCTCTTATAACCGTTCGTTACGGGACTTAAGTTACTATATTTCGATTAAGTACTGTCGCACGTAATTCCGAGTGGATTCTAGCCTGTGCTGAGCTTGTCGAAGCATAGTCGAATCCGCGGTGATTGCTGTTATACAAGGTTGAAAACAGCTTTTCTTGTCCTAATTGATTCTCTTGTACTTTCCTTGGGCTTCTAATTTGCCATTTGAATTGGGATAATAAAAAACCAACATACGTTTATTAAGTTTTATTTTACTTTCTAAAGTAACTTCCTTTCCATTTTTATATTCGGTATATCTAAAATATGCTCCTTCTTTTATGATTCGGCCATTTTTAACATCAGGATCAATATTCTTATAAGATGTCCAATCCTTCTTATCCTCAAATGACCAAGTTTTACTTGTATAGGTGGAGTCAGGATGAATCTCTATGATTTCCACAATATATAAATCGCTAAAAATATAATCATGAAATAAATATTGTGGATCCGTATTTTGACCGATGATACTCGATAACGTAAAAGCAAGTAAAATTGAGAGGTAATACTTTTTCATTAATATGGTTTTAAATTTTTTACCAACGATTTGTGTATGAATAGTAGCGACTTTATATATTTTAATTTTTAGAAGGTAAAATACGGAATAAAAAGAAAAGCGATTCGAATTAGGATTCAAACCACTATTACTTACACGCGTTATTCGCATTTGGTTACTTGTTGACTAGCTTACTTTCATTATGAAGTTTTAGCTTTGAGATTTCTATAAAATAAAAGCTTAAGAAGACAATCCATGAGGTCCACCCTAAAAACAATATCCTTTGAATAATACCCCAATAGGTATGAACAAGTTCAGGAATAGATGACCTACTTATAATTAAGCAAATTGAAATTATCATCAAAAAGAAACTGATAACAGCACCTAGTCTAATTTTTGATAAACTTTTATTCCTCCATAGAACAATAGCTAATAGTGGGCTAAGAATACTTAGGATTATACAGTTTGCAAAAAATGGGTATAAGACATTATTAGGAAATGAAAATAAAGAAGATCCCATCAAATAGATTGGAATGAAAATCAACGGTAATAAAGGAAGAATGTGAATACTGAATCGCTTAGAACTTCTATATATACTGTAGATAAACGGAATGGACAACAAAGAAATTGTAAATTGAACAGTTGCATTAAAAGTTCCAGAATTCGAGTAAAAAGAATCTAATATTGGTATGCCGTCTCTTATATGACTATAGCTATTTCCATATAAAAGACCGGAGATAATGGTTCCTGCCCAATATAGTATGGCAATAATGTATCCTAAGTAAAGTAGATATCTAGTGTTAAGATTTTTTTTGAATTTTAATTTACCTACTATAAATAACAATAGTCCAATTCCAAATACCAAAAGTGCTAGTAAATTTCTACTCATAGAGACTGCGAAGGGTTTGTTAAGAACAATTTTTAATACATTATTTAGGATATCTTCTTTTCTAATAACAATTCCATTGGTGGCATAAGCGATGGCCAATTTGTGTTCAGGGTAATAAAAAAGACTGGATTCAGATATCCACCCCCCTGTATGACCATAGCCTTCATAGTTTTCGAATTGGTTTTTCATTAAACCCAGGCTATAAAGTTCCTCACCCTGAAGCATGGTATTAAGGCTTTGCTTAGAAACTAAGCGTTCATTGAATAGTGCATCAATAAAAAGCGTCATATCTTCAGGTGTAGTAACAATGCCTCCATCGGCCGTTGCAAGATGATTGCTGTAATTTGCTTCTCCAGTTACCGGTTTCCAGTTCCTATCATAGTGATAGGTTTCAGCAATATTCTCAAGTTTGCTTATGGTATTTGTGCCGAAATAGGTGCTATTGAGATTTAACTTGGAAGATATTCTTTTAAATAAGGAGGTTTCATAGGTAGCTTCATCCAGAATTTCAATAATATATCCTAAAAGCAGATAGTTCGTGTTGCTATATCTAAAATCTTCCCCTGGTTCAAAATTGGGTTTAAGTCTAGAGATAATTGCTAAAACTGAATCTTTATCTGCAATACCATGCAGGCTTATGGATTTATCGGTATCATTTACATAGTCAAATAGGCCACTTCTATGTTTTAGCATCGACTCCACTGTAATTTTCTTTGCATTTGGTACTTGAGGATAATAGGTGTCTAAGGTTGTATGGAGTGATAATTTTCCTTCTTCAATTAATTGCAAAATCATAACTGCTGTGTATGTTTTTGTAATGGACCAAGCTCTAAAATGCGTTGCTGTGTTTGAAGGCGTTGTATTTTTTCCTTCGATAGTCCTATAACCTATGGCTTTGGAATAGATGTGTTTTCCATTTTTAGAGATAGCAATGCTACCCATGGCTTCATTTCGTTTTTCAAGTGAGTTAAAAAACTCGTCAAGTTTTTTTGAATTCAGATTTTGAGAATACGTATGACCGGAAATTAAAATGAGCAGTGCAAAAAAGAGTGTTCGTAATTTCATGTTCGCTTTATTTTGATTGAACTCAAAACTATTCGAATAGGGACTTTATGAATAAAAAAGTCATCTGCAATTTTTATGACATTTTTATGACAATAACGATGTCATATCAAGTCTGGAAAGAATTTTAAGATTTGTTTTTTCTTATCTATTGCAATAGAAGTATGAATTACAATAATGATGTTTACCGATGTATATATAAAGTAAATAATTGGGACAGGTTTGGGAATAGCGCCATTCCCTCGGCCAAAAATAAAAAAAAGGCTAATAGCGAGACTAGATAAAAGAAAAGTACTTAGTATTTGAATGCTAAGTATTCTTCTACCTGTGCTGTTTACATGTTTATTAGATTTGTTAGCAAGAAAAATAAGAGTCGGAAGAATAATATTGCCAAAAGGAATTAGCAATACGGAGAGTATACTAAAGTTCATAAGTTTTACTTTATAAAAATCATTATGAACCCTAGTGTTCTCTTCATTTGAAATTATGATATCTGTACTTTCAATATGAAGTGTTTTTGCTAATGCTTTTAATGTATGGGCACTTCCTTTGGTCAAGCCTTTTTCAATGCGTTGAATAGTTCTAATTGATATCCCAGATTGTTTGGCCAATTCTTCTTGGGTATAATTCCTTGCTTTTCTATATTCTTTTAGCGTATTAAGTTCTTTCATTTTTATATTGAAGCCTTGGAAAATGAATGCCAACGGTTTGTGTATGATTAGTTGCGGATTTTTTCCAATGGAAAATGTCCGCCTATTATAAAGATAATTGTTTGCTGGAAATTCACTTGTTGAATTTCCAGCAAACAATTAATTATACACCGTGTTGTGATGCGTTTTTTTATCGTTCCCGTTTTTTCAGATAATAAGTGAACTGATATCCAATTCCCATACTTATTTCGTTAAAACTCCCAATCCTATTGTAGCGGATGAAACTGGAAAGTCGCTTGAAATTCCGTTTAATTTCGACTTGGTACTCACTCAAATCTTTGTATATACTTGTTTTAGCGTTAACTGAAGCATAGAATGGTGGACCAAGCCAAGTTCCAAGTCCAATAAATGGTCCATTTGACTTTACAGTTTTGTTTTTGTCCAATTCAACATAACCCACGTTGCTAAAACCTGTCATAATTTGTATTCCACGTAGGTTGATAACGCTTTCAAGACTATAACTATTCGAATCGATGTTGTTGTCATAATTTAAATTTCTCATCGAAGAATTGATGTCTATGCTAAATCCACAGTCGACAAATAAATGTTCGAGATTGACATAGGCATTCAAGAATCGGTTTTCCTTGAAATTGGTTTGATAGCCAATTCCAGTTTTTAATGTTGATTCGCCAAAGAAGGCTGGGAAAGACAAATCGAATTGACCCCCAAGTGGATTTCCAATAACTCCGCTCTGAGCATAAATTCCAATTTGTTGGTGGTCTAAAAAGCAAATGGTACAATCTTCTTTTAAAAAGATTTCGATGAATTTATTTTCACTTAATTTAAAGTCCAATGACTTAAAACCGATGTAGGCAAATGAAAGTACATTTAATGAATCTGGTAAGCTGATTTTAAAATTTCCGTCAAAGTCAGTTTGCGTGCCAATTTGTGTCCCTTTGACAGTCACAATTACGCCTGGTAATGGCAATTTATCTCCTTTGGCTTTGACAATTCCCGAGTATTCTGTGGTTTGGCTAACTGCCAATCCAAAAATTGAAAGGAAAAATATTAATAATGTGTTCTTCAACATTGGTTGGTTAATTTTTATTCGAAAATATTTTAGATCTTCCAGATGAAAAAGGCTGAATGAGTGAAATGGTCTTTTGAATTAGTCAAAATCCATTAAAATATTATTGTTTACTGTGCTCTAGAAATATAGTATACGCTTACAAACGACTGTTAAACTCCTAACTCATTTTTCTAACCCACAGTAATTGATAAGGTTCAATTTCTAGAAACCCACTATTCAATTTGGTTTTTTTGGCCGTGATGAGGTCTTTAAATTCTTGATTTTTAAGATAGCCAAGTTTTGCAAGAAAGCTGCCATCTATAACTTCTGCGGTAGTATTAAAATTACAGATAACCAAAACGCCATTGCTTTCCCCTTTTTTCCGTTCAAAAACTAAAATGTGCTTGTTGTTTGTTTGGTGTAAAAACAAATTATTAGCATCTGCAAAAACGGAAAGTTGTTTGCGTAAAGCAATTAGCTTCTTTAGCGTAAAAAACACTTTTGATTGTGGTGTTTTTTTAGATTTTAGATTGGAAACGCCGCCCCAATCATGATAAGGACGGTTTACCCATCTACTATCTTCTTTTTTAGTTTTGTTCTTAAGAAAAGAATAGTCGTTTAAAGTAGCAATTTCATCGCCTGCATAAATTAATGGAATACCCCCAAATGCTAGAACAATTCCATGCAGCATTATGATTTTTGCAACAGCTTCATCTATTAAAGCGGTGTCATTTTCTTCTAGGGCTTTTTCTAGCCCAAGTAAAGAAGCTGCGCTACCAGTAATTCTACCATCACCAGTTTTTGGGTTGTACATAAAGAGCATTCCCTTTGCCGGAGACCACGCTAATTTTTGGCAATAATAATTCAATAAAAACTTTCGATGCTCTTGAGGGTTCCAGCCCATTTCATGTATAAAACGGTCATCTAAGCCAAGCCCAATATCATCATGGCATCGGATATAATTTATCCAAGTACCATCTTTAGGTTTTTGTGGAATATTGGTAATACTCTTATGTAATAATAGGGTTTCTTTAGTTGCGATAGCATTCCACAATAAGGCCATTAAGGAAGCATTATATGCAAGCTCACATTCATTACCCGTTCGGCTATTTTCACCAAAATATTTAATAATGTTTGTGGGTGCCACAATAGCTTCAGCCAATAAAATTGTGCCTGGGGCTATAACTTGTAAGCACATTCTAAAAAGTGAAGTAAGCATATGTGCTTCAGGAAGGTTTTGAGAGATAGTTCCCATCTTTTTCCAGAGGAAAGCTAAAGCATCAAAACGAACAACATCAACACCAAGGTTTGCAAGTTTAACCAGATTGGTAAGCATTTCTAGAAACACTTCTGGATTGGTATAATTTAAGTCCCATTGATATGAATTAAAGCAGGTCATTACCCATTTATTCATTTCCGGAACAAAGGTGTAATTTCCAGGAGCCGTTTGAGGAAAAATTTCCGGCAAGTTTTTTTCGAACTCATCAGGAATTTTTCGGTCAGTATAGGTGTAATAATATTCTTGGTATTTTTTATTGCCCGCCATGGCTTTTTTAGCCCATGGATATTCGTTAGAAGTATGATTTACTACAAAATCTAGCATTACATACATTTCTTTTTCGCGAAGCTGTTTGGTTAGTTTTTCAAAGTCTTTTTGTGTTCCGTATTTCTTATCAATCTTATCATAACTATTTACAGCATAACCACCATCATTCTCTCCTTTTGGCCTTGTGGTGAGTGGCATAAGATGTAAAAAATTGATGCCTAAATCTTCAAAATAGGGAAGTTTTTCAACTAAGCCGTTTAAGTCTTTACTAAAATGGTCCACATACAGTTGCGTGCCTACTAGTTTTTCTGATTGGTACCAATTGCCTTTTTCTAATCGAGCGATATCTTGTTGCTTTAGAATTTCAGGCCTGGTTTTAAATAGCTTTGGCAGCTTTTTTAGTAGTTTTTCGAATGTTTCTGAAAAGTGTTCTTCTGGATATAAAGAGAAGAATAGATCTTTTATAAGGGTAAGGTTAGTTGCCAAACGCAGTTGAAACAATTCCTCTAAACCTTGTTCCCCTTTTTGAGAAGCAATTAGTTTGTGTAATGCAGCCTGATTCATGCTATGCTTCCTCCAATTGATTTAAATCTGGTAAAGCTACAATAGCACCAAATTTGGTAGTAGTAATAGCACCGGCTTTATTAGCTTTTTCAACCATTTTTAACAAAGTAGCACTATCATTAAAAATGGTTTCAAAATTTGAAAGTGCTGCTATTTGAAATAATAGACAGCCAATGAAAGCGTCACCTGCCCCAGTAGTATCTACAGGAGAAACTACAATGCTTGGCACGGTATGTTTAATGTTATTTGTACTTACAAAAGTCCCATCTTTTCCTAGTGTAACCGTAATGATATCCGCCCCAATGTCATGTAGAAAAGCACAAGCTTCTTCCACATTTTCCTTACCTGATAGGAGCAAAGCTTCCTCTAAACTAAATTTACATAGATGTGATTTTTCTACAAAAGGAAGGCACTTTTTAATAAATGTAGCTTCATCATCCGTCCAAAGGTCACTTCTGTAATTAGGGTCAAAGGCTATAAAAGATTCATTACAAAGGCCATCAAAAAGATAGTGACCATAAGCTTTCTCAAGCGAACCTCCTAGTAACGCTGTAGCAGCACCAAAATGGAGAATATTTTTTTTGAATTCAGATTTTATGGAAGGGTCATATTTTAATTCTTCATCTGCACCACGGTCAAAGACAAAATCTCTTTCACCATCTTCTGCAATAGATACAAATGCAAGGGTTGTAAATGTCTTTGAGCGCTGCGCCATAGAAATATCTACACCTTCATTTTTTAGAACGTCTAGTAAAAAACTTCCAAAAGCATCTTTGCCCACACAGCCTATAAAAGAACTCTTTCCACCCAATTTTGCAATAGCACAGGCAACGTTAGCGGGTGCACCTCCTGCTTTTTTGGTGAAATTAGTAGCTTTTGAAAGATTACTACCTTGATTTTCAGCAACGAAATCGATTAATAATTCACCAATACAAAAAACTCGTGTCATACCTTGACAATATTTTAATAATACAAGGTACACAGAAAACATGCGTATTGCCAAAAAAAGCAATGAGATGAGGGCTTTCTTGGATAAAACTTTACTTTAATTCTTCTCTCTTAAATTTAATTGTAGCTATTATTGCCTAAAGTTTTAGTGTGATGCGAAGATTCGTAATTGGAGATGTACATTCTGGAAAAAGGGCTATACCGCAGCTATTGGAACGTGCAAAAGTAACTCACAAAGACCATCTTATTTTTTTAGGGGATTACGTAGATTCCTGGAGCGAAGCTTTTGAAACTGTTGAGTTTTTACTAGCGTTAGAACAAACCCATAATTGCACTTTTATACGAGGCAATCATGATGAATTATGCAGAGAGTGGATGTTATCAGGAATTGAAAATCCTACATGGTTAGCACATGGCGGTATAGCAACAAGAGATTCTTACTTAAAGGCAGGAAAAGAAAATTGGCAAAGACACATTGCCTTTTATGAATCCTTAGAGAACAATTATTTAGATGATGATAATCGCTTATACCTGCATGCAGGATATACAAATTTGAAAGGCATTAAATATGAATATTTTAATGAATTATTCTATTGGGATAGAACACTTTGGGAATTAGCGCGGGCTTTGAATCCAGATTTAAAAAAAGGAGACAAAGATTTTCCTAAACGATTAACGCATTACAAGGAGATATTTATTGGGCACACGCCAATTTCAAAAAAAGGTCTTGCTATTCCTCAAAAAGGTGCTAACGTATGGAATGTAGATACTGGAGCAGCGTTTAAAGGAGCATTAACAATTATGGATGTGGAAACCAAGGAATTTTGGCAGAGCGACCCGGTTCATACACTTTATCCTGGTGAAAAAGGAAGAAACTAGAAACTTCAACATACATTTCAAATAATTATAAAGACCTTTACCAAAAATAACATCATGTCTGAAAAGAATATTAGGTTAGAAGTCATGCAAGCCATAGAACCCCAGGTTAAAGGTTTTATGGATGATTTTTTGGTTGAACCAGAAAAAATATGGCAGCCAACGGATTTCTTACCTAACTCTCAAGAGGATACTTTTTTTGATGAGGTAACACAAATTAGAGAGGAATCTAAGGAACTAGGATATGATTTTTGGGTAACCTTAGTGGCAGATACCATTACAGAAGAAGCATTACCTACTTACGAATCTTGGTTAATGGATGTAGAGGGAGTTGACCAACATGCCGGTAAGGAAAACGGTTGGTCTAAATGGGTAAGAGCTTGGACTGCAGAAGAAAACAGGCATGGTGATGTACTTAATAAATATCTATACCTATCTGGTAGAGTAAATATGCGCGAAATTGAGATTACAACACAACATCTTATAGCAGATGGGTTTGATATTGGCACAGATAGAGATCCGTATAAAAACTTTGTATACACTACTTTCCAAGAGTTGGCAACGAATATTTCTCATAAGCGTGTGGGAAAAATGGCTAAGAAAAAAGGAAATGCATTGTTGGGAAAAATGTGTACTATTATTGCAGGTGACGAAATGCGTCACCATTTAGCATATCGGGAATTTGTAAAGACTATTCTAGGGCAAGACCCAAATGGTATGATACTGGCTTTTGCTGATATGATGAAAAAGAAGATTGTGATGCCTGCTCATTTTTTAAGAGAATCTGGCGGAGAGATAAGTACTGCCTTTGAACTTTTCTCCAATTGTGCTCAGCGCCTTGGCGTTTATACTGCTCAAGATTATATAGATATTCTTAAAAAATTGAATGACTACTGGGATATAGGTAGTTTAGGACAGCTTTCTAATCAAGCCGAAAAAGCTCGTGACTATTTAATGAAGTTGCCGGATAGGTTACAACGAATTTCCGAGCGTATGGTATTTGAGCAAGAACAATATAAATTTAAGTGGGTAGAAGCTAACGGGATGCTATAAAAAAGCCGACCTCTTTAGAGACCGGCTTTTATGTTGGTTATTTAAAATAGGGAGTACTATAACTTTCCTCCTTTATGTTCATCTTGCCATTTAGCAAGTTTTTTCCAATCTCCTTTATACGCCATTTTTGATTGCATTGGCCATGAAGCAGGGTCATGTATGCGGTAGCGGTCTCCGCCAGAATTTAAAACTTCTTGGCATTTAGCAACCGAAGCTTCTGAAAGCGCTTTCCATGTTTTAATATCAAAATTATGGAATAGGCCTTCAATTTTTGGTCCAATACCTTCAACTACCTTAAGGTCATCTTGTTTAATACGTTTTCCAAAAGCTGCTTTTGCAGCACTTGCATCAAAAGCAGCGGCAGCAATAGAGGCCGGAGCCACTTTTGCTTTAGGAGCAGCTTTTTTCTTAGGTGCAACTGCGGCAGGAGCAACAGTCAATTTTTTATTGCAGGCATCTAAATCTGCTTGTAAACGTGCGTTTTTATCTTCTAAAAGCTTAAGGTCAGCAGAATTATCAATTACTTCGCTATTTCCTTTACCCCAATAATAACCTATTATTCCGCAGATTAAACCAGTAAGCAGCGGGATTAACCAGCACCAGATGTTCATATTTTCAAAATCCATTTTTTATATTTTTAGTATTGTGTTATTTAATTTAGTGTTACTACGGTTCTTCTATTTTTAGACCTTCCTTCTTCAGTCGCATTTGTAGCTATTGGAGAATCTGGCCCTTTTGAACTTGAGTTTATTTTTGATGCTGAAATACCATTTTTTATAAGATAAGCCATGGCAAAATCTGCTCGCTCTAAACCTAGCCTAATATTAGTTGTCCTAGAGCCTGTATTATCCGTATGGCCCACAACATTACAGGCAGCACCGTCCATCTTGTCCAGGTACTTAGTTATTTTAGCAACCTTCTCTCGTTGTTCTGGAGTTAAGTTAATTGCTGCCTCTCCTGTGTTAAAATACAAAACCAAAGGATTTGCTTTAATCTCATCATAGAGCGCTTTTAGTAGATCACCTGCATCTTCTGCTTGGGTACCAATTTCATAAGTAATAGGTCCTAAAAGTGTATTATCCAATGGTAAAAAATCATCCATTAATCTTCCGAATGTATTTGTTTGTGCAGAAGAAATACCTTTAGAAACAAAGTAGTTTTTCACTTGGTTTGCTCTAGCCAATCCCAAATTCGGGAAAGCAGTATTGTTAGTTTCACCACCTTTATATAGACCAGTAATGTTGATTACTTTGTCTGCGTTTTCAGATAAATAGCTTTTTAAACTTTCTATTCCATTTCCAACATTATCTGATAGCGGCGTTAGAAAAGAAGCAGAAGAAAGGTTAAAATTGAAGTTGTCTTGAACTTCAAATGCATAATCCCCATCTTTTAAGGAAAATGGGTAAGAAGTTGCATCAGGTTCTTTGGGAGGAACTATCTCTTCCTTTGCTGCTTCAGTATCGGAATCTACCATTTGGTTTCCACATTCACTGCAACAGCTCAGATAAAAATAGATTCCCGCTAGTATGACAATAATCATACTTAGTAGATATCTAAGATTTCTAGTCATGTTTTAAATAATTAGTGTTTAAGACCCCAAAGTATTAAAAATCTCTTAAAAAAAGTTAAATTTTTATGATGAATTTATTAATAACCAATTAGTTGCACTCTAAAAAGACAAGTCGTTGTTGATAATCTTTAAAACTGAAAAAGTGAAAAAAAACACCAAACACACAATTTTTGCTACCAGTTATATGAGTATAAATTGGGCTTTGAAAGAATAGTGAGAAATTAGATTAAAATTTTGGTAATAACCCTATTTCTCCCGACAAAGTTCCGGCACTGAGATGGGGTTTCAAATATTAAGTTTGAGTTAGTTAAGTTGGTTTAAACCGTTGTCCTTAGTGGGGCGGCGGTTTTGTTTTGCAAGTAGTTTTTATTCTCCTAAAAACAAAAGGCTCCATATTTAACACTAAATATGGAGCCAATTTTTATTAGGATTTAGGGAACTATAAATCAAATTTAATTCCCTGAGCCAAAGGCAATTCTGTAGTGTAATTTATAGTATTAGTCTGCCTGCGCATATAAATTTTCCAAGCATCCGAGCCACTTTCACGACCTCCTCCAGTTTCTTTTTCACCTCCAAAAGCGCCACCAATTTCCGCTCCAGAAGTACCTATATTAACATTAGCTATTCCGCAATCACTCCCTGCAGCCGATAAAAATCGTTCGGCTTCTCTTAAATTATTTGTCATAATAGAAGAAGATAGCCCTTGTACTACCCCATTTTGTTGGGCAATAGCATTTTCTACTTCTCCAGAATATTTTAGCAGATAAAGTATTGGTGCAAAAGTTTCTTCCTGTACAATGGTAAAACTATTATCTGCTTCAACAATTGCAGGCTTAACATAGCAACCACTTTCGTATCCGTCACCAGTAAGCACACCTCCTTCTACTAAAATAGAACCTCCTTCTTTTTTAGCTTTCTCTAAAGCTTCGCTATACATTTTTACTGCGTCCGTATCAATTAAAGGACCAACATGATTATTTTCATCCAAAGGATTTCCAATACGTAATTGTTTGTAGGCATCAACTACTGCATTTTTAACTTGATCATACATAGATTCATGAATAATTAATCTACGAGTGGATGTACAACGCTGACCGGCAGTGCCAACAGCTCCAAAAACCGCACCAATAACGGTCATCTTAACATCAGCATCTGGAGTTACAATAATTGCATTATTACCGCCAAGTTCTAGCAAAGATTTTCCTAATCTAGCGGCTACTGCCTGAGCTACAATTTTCCCCATTCTTATAGAACCTGTTGCAGAAACCAAAGGAACTCTCTTGTCCTGAGTCATAAACTCGCCTACTTTGTAATCACCATTTATAATACATGAAATTCCTTCAGGCAGGTTATTCTCTTTTAGTACTTGGGCAATTATGTTTTGACATGCAACTCCACATAATGGAGTTTTTTCAGAAGGTTTCCAAACACAAACATCACCGGAAATCCAAGCTAGAGCTGTATTCCAAGCCCAAACAGCCACTGGAAAGTTAAAGGCTGAAATAATGCCCACAACACCTAGGGGGTGATATTGCTCATACATACGATGCCCTGGTCGCTCAGAATGCATAGTAAGCCCATGCAATTGTCTAGAAAGACCAACGGCAAAATCACAGATATCTATCATTTCTTGAACTTCTCCAAGACCTTCTTGATAAGATTTTCCCATTTCATAGGAAACTAGTTTTCCTAATGGTTCTTTAAGTTCACGGAGTTTTTCGCCAAACTGGCGAACCATTTCTCCTCTTTGCGGAGCAGGTACAATTCTCCAATTGGTAAATGCATTTGTTGCTGCTTCTAATACCTTTTCATAATCTTCTTTTGTGGTACTTTTTACTTTACCAATTAAGGAACCATCAACAGGAGAATAGGATTCAATAAGATTTCCAGAACCAAAATTGTTAGAACCAGTAGAGGTGCCGAAGTTTGTTTCTTGTAAGCCTAATTGTTTTAGTGCTTTATCCAAGCCGAAAGCAGATGCGATTTTTGACATTTTATAACTTTTTGAATAAGTATTGTTAGATTTTTGACAAAACTACGAAGAATAGTGTAGTTAAAATGACCATTCAAAAAATCAAATTTTTATTTGATGTAACCCATAGCACAATTGCTATAATAGCCGGGATACCCTGAACAAAGAAAATTCTTTTTGAAACAGAAATCCATCCATAAATTCCTGCAATGCTAACACAAGAAAGAAAAAATAGAGCAATATAAAAGGCCCAGTTTGGGTCACTAATAAAAAGAGACCAAAGGAGACCAGCTGCCAGAAAACCATTGTAAAGACCTTGATTGGCGGCCATGCTTTTTGTGGGTTCGAATAAATCCGAAGGGAAATTTTTAAACACTTTTTTTCCTCTTGTTGTCCAAGCAAACATTTCTAACCATAAAAAATAGATATGCATAAGTGCAACAAGAGCAGTAAAAACTTTAGCTAGTAGTAGAATCATTTTGCTTTTTTCTCTAAGGTATAAAATCATTCTTTAAGAGCAGGTTAAAATAAAAAGGTCTGCTAAAATGCAGACCTTTTCTCCAAACCTCAAATACTTAATTTAAAACATGTATAATTCTTTCCTACTGTTATTTTTTAAAGAATAACTGTGTATAGTATAATTTTCCTTTCTCATCTGCCTTAACACTAACTGTAGTATGCGTAAAATCCCCTTCAATAGTATTTTTGTGAGATTGACTATTTAACCAACCGTTTAAAGCTTGCTCAGCTTTAGGGTAATTTTTAGCTACATTTTCTTTGACTACAGTAGCTCCAGTTTCATTGGCCAAATTGCTTGCTCTTTCGTTAAAGTTGTCATGGCTAATTTTTCCTTGCGCAATCATATAATCGGTATGCTCATCGGCATACTTATAGGCATTATCACTAAATACTAATTTTGTTAAGCCCATTTCTTCTCTATGGTTATTTATAGCTTCAAAAACTTCATTTGCTACTGTAGAAGCATTTACTTCTGCACTTTCAATTGAAGTATCCTCGTTTTCAAATAATGCTTCTTCCTCTTGAATCGAAGGAGAAGTACAAGAAGTTAAAACAGCTAAAAAAAGGAATAAAAAGGCGTATTGTAATTTCATGATTTGGGGGAATTAGTCTTTTATATATGTAATGCGTTGTTTGTCATTTGCTCTGCGAATCTACATCTGAACTCAACTTTACACATTAAAAACACTGTGTGATGAACAAAAATTTCGATAATGTGTAAAATAAGGCCATATAAGGGCTTATCGATGAAATACGAAGAATTTTTCATCGTTAAAAACGTGCTTTTCATGCCATTTTGAACAGTTTAACATGATAAAACCTTCTTTTAACGATGTAAGAAAATACTTGTTATAGAGCAAAAGCAAGAATCATCGTTCAATTACCCTAGAGATATGGTGTTTTAATTATTTGAAGAAAATTTGTGTGAAGTACAGATTACCATTTAAATCTTCTTTTGCACTTATAGCTGTATGTGTAAAATCACTTTCTATATTTTCTTTATGAGGAATACTAGTAATCCACCCATTAAAAACAGCTTCTGCGGTAGAATAGTCCTTAGCAACATTTTCCCCTACCTCCTCAGCATTTGCCTCGGATGAGATTTTTGATGCTCTTATGTTAAAGTTATCATGACTAAGACCTCCTTTTAGAATCATATACTCGGTATGGTCATTGGCATGTGTATATGCCACGTCATTAAAATTTAATATTGCTAATCCTATAGATTCGCGGTGAGAATTAATAAGTGTCATTATTTGAGCCTCTAACCTTGTGTCGTTAACTAGATTAAGTTGTTCAGTTTCGCCTATGTTTTCTGAAGTACAAGATATCATTGAGATGATACATGTGACTAATAGTGTTTTTAAAAATACTGCCTTTCTCATTAGTTTTCTCATTAATGAGGCAGTTCATATGAAGATTTTGGGCAGCTTCAATATTGCTTTGTTAAAGCAGAGAGCAATGTTACTGCTTTTCTTAAAGAATGCGATAATGCTTGTTGGTTTTTCGGTATGGCGTACTATTTATTAGAAGAAATACCAAAATGAGTTACTTTTTAGCATCATTTTCAGTAGTATCATCTTTAAAAACCCTGCTAAAAACAAATGCTCCTATATCTCTTACGGGTTTATAAAGGATAGATTCGTTTTGAGTGTCTTTATTAATAAAATTTAGTGACGCCGTTGCCCTTTCAAAAAAGATAAGCATAGCGCCTAAAATGACGGCAACTTTTAAAGCGCCAAAAATCCCTCCGGCAATTTTGTTTAATAAACCAAGCATAGCAAAATCTGCTACTTTAGTCAATAGTTTCCCTGCTAAGCCTACAAGTACTACTATGGCAACAAATGTGATTAAGAATGCTGTTACCTTTATATATTTTTCATTCCACTCCATATTTTCCCATAGGTAATCTCCTGCGATATAGGAAAAATGAATAGCACCGTAAATACCTGCAATAAGAGCAACCAAGGAAGCAAGTTCAACAAACAGGCCATTTTTTAAACCTTTATAGAGTCCCCAAGCGAGAAGAATACCTAAGACAATATCTAGAAAGCTCATGATAATAGTGTTTTAAACAAATATAGGATATTGAATTTGTACCTTTGATTTTTAGTGTTTTTATGGCTAGAGATACAGTTTTAAAAGAGCGTTGGGAATTACTTGTAGCGAAGCTTTCTAAGCAATTTGCAGATGGAGATGTTTTAGAATTGGATGCTATCATTTATTTGGTTGGTGTACAAGAATTAGGGCAGTATGAAAAGAAGTATAAAAAAGACGAGAAGGTTAATTTAATGCATATTGCCATTTGTAGGTTATTAGAACCCTATGGTTATTATGAGTTTGATTTTTTTGATGATGATGGTTGGCCGCACTATACCATAAAAGAAGAGTTACCGCCACTTAAAGCCGGTGAGCAAACTGTTTTAATGAAAGAAGCTATCGTTAACTATTTTATCGAAAAGGAATATATATTATAATGGAATTACAAAAGCCTTACTATGCCGTAATTTTTACAAATACACGAACTCCTGAAGATAATGGTTATGAAGCTATGGCTCAGCAAATGGAAAAACTCGCTCGACAACAACCTGGGTTTTTAGATTTTGAAAGTGCGCGTTCTGGTTTAGGGATTGCAATAAGCTATTGGAAAACTAAAGAAGCAATTAGCAATTGGAAAGAAAATGTAGACCATTTAGTGGCTCAAGAATGCGGTAGAAAAGAATGGTACTCTTGGTATAAAGTAAGAATATGTTTGGTGGAAAGAGAATATGATTTTGGAACCAATCCAAATCTTTAAAATAATAAATCAAAAAATAGCATAGAGTAGCATACTAAATTTTGCATCTTTGCATATAATATTGAAAAAGAAAAGCATGACTCGATTTTCAAATCTTGACCGTAAGGAAATTATTAAAGAGTTTTCTAATGAAACCTATGATCTAGTTGTTATTGGAGGTGGAATTACTGGAGGAGGTATTGCTCTAGACGCTGCTTCTAGAGGTATGAAAGTAGCTTTGGTTGAAAAGAATGATTTTGCTTCTGGAACAAGTAGTAAATCTACAAAACTAATTCACGGAGGTTTACGCTATTTAAAACAGTTCGATTTTTGGTTGGTAAAAGAAGTTGGTTCAGAACGTGCTATTGTTCATAAATTAGCCCCGCATTTGGTGCTGCCAGAAAAGATGCTTTTACCACTAATTGATGGAGGTTCCTATGGTAAATGGCTAACTTCAATTGGGCTTAAGGTATATGATATTTTGGCTCAAGTAACAGGCGACGATAAACGTCAAATGCTTGAAAAAAAAGAAGCTTTAAAATTAGAGCCATTATTGCCTAAAAAGATACTTAATGGAGCTGGGTATTATGCCGAGTACCGGACAGATGATGCTAGATTAACTATTGAAAATATTAAAACTAGTTTAAGTTATGGCGCTAAAGCCTTGAATTATGCTGAGGTTGAAGACTTTATTTATGAAGATGACAAAGTAGCCGGAGTAAAGGTTATGGATGTTGCAACAGGAACGCAATTCAGCATAAAATCAAAATATGTAATTAGTGCTGCTGGGCCATGGGTAGACGAATTAAGAAGTACAAATAACTCAAAGAAAGGCAAGCGTCTTCATCTTACGAAAGGAGTACATCTGGTATTTCCTTTTGAAAAACTTCCCGTAAAACAATCGGTGTATTTTGATATTCCAGATGGTCGAATGATGTTTGCTATTCCTAGGGGAAAAATAACCTACGTAGGTACTACGGACACCAATTTTAATTTGGATAAGGATAATGTTAAAACGGATATTGCAGACGCTATTTATTTAATATCCGCAGTGAATAATATGTTTCCAAATATCAATTTGGAATTGGATGATATTATTTCTTCTTGGGCTGGCCTTAGACCATTAATTCATGAAGAAGGCAAATCTGCTTCTGAATTATCTAGAAAAGATGAAATTTTCACCTCAGATACGGGATTGGTTAGCATTGCAGGAGGGAAGCTTACAGGCTACAGGAAAATGGCGGAGCGAGTTGTAAATCGGATTTCAAAAAAAATGGAAGAAGATTATGATTTGGAATTTGAAGCATGTACTACAGATAAGATTCCGTTGTGTGGAAGTGAGTTCAAAAAGTTTAAGCACGTTAAAAAATATATTAGTGAAGTTTTTGCAAGAATAGAACCGGATGGATTTACGCATTATGATGCTTGGTATCTTGTAACTAACTATGGAAAACAAACAGAGAACATACTTTTGGGCTATAAATCCTTAAAGAATAACGATGCTCACTTACGAATGATACGAGCAGAATTGCAATTTGGAATAGAAAACGAAATGGTGTTAAACCCAATGGATTTCTTTATCCGAAGAACCGGGCGTTTATATTTTGATATTGAGAGTATAAGAACCTATATGGAACCCCTACTTGTGGATTTTAAAAAAGCATACGATTATGATGATGCTCAGGTTTTAAACTTTAAGGAAATGCTCGAGGCGGAGCTAGACTCACACTCCAATTTTTCTTTAGAAAGGAGTTAGTCTAACCTATCTGTTAGCTTTTTAAAAATCTTTTTAGGATTCTTATTCTCATAAAGAATATCGTATACTGCATTAATAATAGGTGTTTTAGACTTTTTCTCGTGCTTTTGGTTTAACAAATGGGCACTTTTAGTGGCATAATAGCCTTCGGCAACCATGTTCATTTCCATTTGAGCGCTTTTAACGGTATAACCCTTGCCAATCATATTACCAAACATGCGGTTCCGGCTAAAAGTGGAATAACCAGTAACTAGTAAATCTCCTAGGTAGGCAGAATTATTGATATTCCGTTTCATTTTATGAACACGACCAATAAAGCGTTTCATTTCACGAATAGCATTACTCATTAATACACTCTGAAAATTATCTCCATACCCCAAGCCATGCGCTATTCCAGCAGCAATCGCATAAATATTTTTCAACATAGCGGCATATTCGGTCCCAATAATATCATCAGATATTTTGGTTTTTATGTAATGGCTTTTAAGGTGATTTGCCAATAATTTTGCTTTTTCTTCATCTGCGCTGGCAATTGTTAAGTAAGAAAGGCGCTCTAGGGCAACTTCCTCGGCATGGCATGGACCAGTAATTACACCAATATTTTCAAAAGGAATTTTATACTTTTCATAAAAATGTTCACCGACAATTAATCCAGTTTCGGGAACAATTCCTTTAATGGCAGAAAAAATAATTTTGTTTTCTAGAGATACGGTTAGCTTTTTAAGCTCTGTTTCTAAAAAGGCTGATGGAATTGCAAAAACAAGAATATCAGAAGCTTTAACAGCATCGTCCATAGAATTGGTTAGACTAATGCGCTCATTGTGTAATTCTACTGAACTTAAATAGTTGGGATTGTGCCCTTCTTTTTTAATATGTTCAATAGCATAAATACTGCGCATGTACCAAAACACGTCATCAGAATTTTCAGTCAACATTTTAACTATGGCCGTAGCCCAGCTTCCACCTCCTAAAACAGCAATCTTCAATTCTTATGGTTTAAAAATTATAAAGGGCTAAAGGTAGTTAAATCAAAAAATTCATATTATATATTGATAATCAGTGCTTTACATTTTTTGGCATGGTGCTTGAAATAGTTATATCAAATCATTAAACCAAAAAATTATGGGAACAAGAAAAATACTATTTGGATTATTAGGGATTGGGCTTTTAGCAAGTTCATGTTATACAGAGGTTATTTTAGATGATGATATCATCGTAGAATCCCCGTTTAATACCAACCAAGCATTACAAGCATATGATTTATGGTATGTAGATATTAATGCTACCAAAGGAAATGGAGAAGTTCCATTTTTACAACGTGCTTTTACTATTTCATTTGATAGAGGGATTGTTTATGCAAATAACAATATTGCAGGTGTTGGAAAAACAGGTAATGGCTTGGGGATAGATGTAGGTTCTTATTCAACCTTAAGTGGAGTAGTTGATATTGATCATGATATTGATGGTTTTTGGGAGCTAGATGTTTATGCCATTAACAATAGCACTTTAGAATTATACGATTCACGTTCTAATACATCATATTTTTTAAATGGATATCAGCGTAATAATTTTGACTATGATAGACTATTTTATGAAAACATCAATCTGCTTTTACAAGAGTATGGAGCATGGGAAAAAACTTTTACAAGTGAAGTGGGAGCAATAAATGAGTTTGATAATGAAAACTTTTTACAGTTTTTCTCTGATAATGGAGGTTATTTTAGATCTTCCATTGATGCTTCTGGTACACCGCTATCAAATCTAGAGTGGGATTATGAAGGAGATTATGAAGTTTTTGATACGAATGATGAAACACTCAAAACTTTAACACTGGATTACGATTTTCTGGGCAATGATTACTTTGAGCTTTACGTTATTGATGATAGTACGGTAGAACTTTACCATGTAGCAAGTGAAACAGTTTATGAGTTTGGAGGTAGAGGTTTTATTCAATACTTAAAATCTGATAGTAAAACAGGTAAAAAGCGAGTAAAATCTGCTAATAAAAAGATGAATGTTACGCGTAAGCGTAAAATGTAAGGAATACAAATAGTCTACGACTATTATATTAAGTTTTTTGGTTGGTTATTTAGTTAGGAACCGCCCCAGAGCATCTTAAGCTTGGGGCGGTTCTTTTTTGGAAAATGTTATTTTAAATTCCGATGGATTCTCCCCAGTAATTTTTTTGAAACTTCGATTAAAATAAGAAAGACTTTCAAAACCACACTCGTAACATGCTTCAGTGATATTTTTACCCTTTAAAAGCAATCGTTTTGCTTGACTTATACGGTATTGATTTAAAAACTGAACAAAAGTACTGCCAGTAGTTTTTTTAAAATACCTGCAAAAAGCAGGTTTAGTTAAATTGCATAATGCCGCTACTTCTTCAAGAGAAATTTTAGATTGGTATCGCTCATCTATGAAACCATAGATTTTACGAATTCGTTGCTGTTCTTTATTACTATACCTATTAACAAAGGGTTTTTTATGTAATAGCTCAAACTCATTACTAAGCGCTAATAGTTTTAAAAGACGCATGATGGTCATAAAATAATCAAAAGGCTCAAGAGAATGCAAAGTTTTCATTAGCTCACCTACCTCCTTTTTAGTAGTCCCAAAGAATGCAATTCCGTATTTAGCTAAGTCTAATAATCTATTAATCTGATGTAATTCTGGCAAAGTGTCCAGAACTTTATCTCTAAAATTAGATTTAAAGTGCAAAACTTCTTTACGATAGGTAGTTGTTACTCCGTGATCAAAGTTGAGATGAGGTATGTTAGCTCCAATTAAAACCAAATCACTTCCCTTATATTCAGATATGTGATTTCCAACATGTCTTTTTGCACTTGCTCCTTCTATATAAACAAGTTCAAGTTCTGGATGAAAATGCCAATAAAACAAATGATTCAATTTAGGGTCATGTAAAAGCCTAAATGGACTTTTAGTATCTGGCGATATAGTTTCTAATTGGATTTTCACAATTATTTTTTCATTGAAAAAATACAAAATTATCATATAAATACTTTGAAAGTATTCAAAATGTTAATATAGTTCAAATATATATCAATATTAGACCTAGAGTGTGATTATCGTTCTACTACATTTGAAGCAGTAAATTAAAATAGTGATTATGAAGACCGATGTTAAATTAGAGATGGCAAATAAAGCCCATGCGGAGATTCCTGGTAATCCATCTACCGCTACTACTAGTAAACAAAGTTTAAATAAACGTAGTAACGACGAACCTTTAAGAGTGCTATCTGAGGAGGATTGGGACTTCTGGATTCATAATGGCTACATAGTAGTTAAAAATGCAGTATCAAAAGAGCAAGCAAAGGTAACTGCTGATTTCCTTTGGGAGTTTGATGAAAAAGACTCAAATGATTCTATGACTTGGTATACGCCACCAAGGGCGGAAATGCAAATGAAGGAGTTAACGGGAACAGGAATGGTAGAAGTTTATAATAATCAACATTTATGGAATAACAGACAAATGCAGAAAGTGTACGATGCTTTTGTAGATGTTTGGGGGACAGAAAAATTGTGGGTAACTATTGATCGAGCCAATTTAAATTTTCCTCAAAGACCTGGTGAAGAAAGAGAAGGTTTTATCCACTGGGATTATGACCCAGAAACCAAACCGCAAAATGTGCAAGGAGTTTTAGCCTTAGCGGATCAAACAGATGAAAATATGGGAGGCTTTCAATGCATTCCATGGTTATATAGAAATTATGATACTTGGAAATTGACTCAGCCTGAAGATAGAAATCGATTTCAACCAAGTTTAGAGGGTCTAGAAGATAAGATTGTAAAGGTTAAAATGGATGCTGGGGACTTATTAATTTTTAATAGTACAGAACCTCACGGAATTCGCCCTAATAGATCAAAAGATAAAGTGCGAATTGCACAATATATTTCTATGATGCCAGCGGAAGAGGATAATAAGGAGCTTCGTAACTGGCGCATTAATTCTTGGAAGAATAGAATTGCACCCGAAGGCTATGCTTTTCCTGGAGATCCAAGAAATTGGGAACAAACAAAGTATGAAACTGCTAAATTAAGTGAGCTTGGAAAGAAATTATTGGGATTAAATAGCTGGTAGATAAGTAAATTCTTAAAAATTTGATTTTCTGTGGCTTACTTAAGTAATAGTGGTATTTTTGCCCGCTTTAAACAGGACCCATGAAAAAGTACCTTAACCTTTTCGATTTTAAGCAAAAAGTAGATTACAAAACTGAAATCCTTTCTGGATTAACAGTTGCATTAGCTCTAGTTCCAGAAGCAATTGCTTTTGCGTTAATTCCAGGATTTTCTCCACTTACTGGACTTTATGCTGCTTTTATTTTGGCATTGGTAACTTCAATTTTAGGAGGGCGACCAGGGATGATTTCTGGTGCAACAGGTGCAGTGGCTGTAATTTTTGTAGGATTAATTTTAGAATTGAAAAATACGTTTCCTGGAATTGAACCAGAAACTATTTTAAATTATGTTTTTGCTACAGTTATTATCGCAGGCGGACTGCAAATTTTGGCTGGAGTACTTCGCTTAGGGAAATTTATTCGTTTAGTACCACATCCAGTAATGTTTGGTTTTGTTAATGGCTTGGCTATAATCATTTTTATGGCGCAATTTCCTAATTTCTATCAGAAAGGAACAGAGGAATTACTTTCAGGTTCTTCCATGTATATTATGCTAGGACTTACACTTCTCACAATGCTTATTATATGGGGCTTCCCTAAATTGACTAAAGCAGTACCCTCATCTTTATTGGCCATTGTCGTGGTTTCTGCTGTAGTTATTGGTTTTGGGATAGATACTTTAACGGTTGCAGATACCATGCGAGAAGGAGAAACTATTAAAGGAGGTTTTCCACCCTTATCCATTCCCCAAATTCCATTTACATTGCAGACGTTTATGATAATTCTTCCATATGCTGGGATTGTAGCAGGGGTTGGATTAATAGAAAGCTTATTGACCTTAAATATCATTGACGAGATTACCGAAACAAGAGGTAGAGGAAATAAAGAATGTGTTGCTCAAGGGACAGCAAATATCCTTTCAGGATTTTTATCTGGTATGGGCGGATGTGCAATGATTGGACAGAGTTTAATTAACACATCATCCGGAGCAAGAGCTCGTCTTTCTGGAATCACTGCTGCAGTAATGCTTTTGGTGTTTATCATGTTCGGGAGTAGCTTAATAGAGCGTTTGCCAATGGCTGCTTTAGTAGGTTTAATGTTCATGGTTGCCATAGGTACTTTTGAGTGGGCGAGTTTTAAAACCTTTAGAAAGATGCCAAATTCTGATGTAATAGTAATGATTTTGGTAACCTTAATTACGGCAATCACGCACAACCTTGCTATTGCAGTTTTATTAGGTGTAATTATTTCTGCGCTGGCATATTCTTGGGAGAATGCAAAACGAATTCGCGCAAGAAAGCATGTAGATGAGAATGGGATAAAGCACTATGAGATTTATGGTCCATTATTCTTTGGCTCAACAACTTTATTTGCAGAAAAGTTTGATGTCCAAAATGATCCAGAAGAGGTTATTATCGATTTTCAAGAAAGCCGCGTAGCAGATATGTCTGGTATAGAAGCTTTAAATAAAATCACGGAACGTTATGCTAATGCTGGCAAAAAAGTTCATCTAAGACATTTAAGTAAAGACTGCGTTCGCTTATTAAAAAATGCAGAGGAAATTATAGAGGTTAATGTTTTGGAAGACCCAACGTATAAAGTTGTGGTTGATAGGGTAAAAAAATTGGACGATTCTGAGCCGGAACGACCATTTAATCTTTGGGAATTGTAAAACCTCCTACGCAATATCCCATTTGAGCTATTTTATCTTAAAATAGCAGTAGATAAGCGCCAAAAATTAGTAATACTAAAATAAGAAACGCGACCAGGGACATTTTCATATCATAGAATCTTTCTTGTTTAGCTCTAGCAATAATTTTATCCCGAATCTTTTGCTGCTCAAAAGGGGTAAGCTCCTTAAACTTTAAGTCGGCATCATTTACGTAACCAATATAAGACGTTCTCATTTCTTTAAAACTGCGTTTTTTCTTTAGTAAAGCCCTATTAGCATTTACAACCATATTTGCATAACCTCCATACCCCATAAGCTACTCCTTTAATTATGAGTAGGGTAAAATCACAGATTGTTACAACAAGGGTTTAATCCTCTCTAGTTTTTCCTAAAAAGACATTTACTTTTGGGTTTTGTGGATTCCCATTGCTTCTGCGCATGACAACTAATTGCCCAGTATGGTATATGCAGTCGGACAGCATACCATTTATCATATTCCAATAAGGAAAATCAGTTTGTTTTTCACCACGCTGAAAAGTTACTTTAAAATTGGAAACTGCATCTGCATTTTTTCCCTTTACAAGCTTGCTTGCAGCTTCAAGATTTTCCAGTGTTTTTCTTCGCAATTCTTCAAATGAATACTTTGTAAAATCTTTAGGGCGAATACTCGGTTCTCCTTTTGGGGATTCTAAAATCATTTCAGACATACCATAAATATGTTGTAATGTTTCTAGTATTGTACGCCCATTTTCAGATGGTTTATATTCCAAATCGGATGTTGTTAATCCTTCTGTCGCCCAATAGTAACGATACCCTAAACCATCAATTAGTCGCCCAATTACATTTCCTGTAGTATATTCTTGAGGCGATTCTGGTATTTGATGATAAGGAAGTCTCATGTCTTGTGCTTGAAGGTTGCTTATAAAAATAAGAATCAGAAAAAATAAAAGTTTTTGCATAGCTAAATTATTCAATGCATCCTTTATAAAAAGGCGCATATGGATGTATTTCAAGTTCAAAGAGTTTATTTTGGATAGCAAGGTCTTGTTGCAACATGCTTTCAATTGTTTTAAAATCTGTTGCCTTTAAAATCAACATACCAGTATCGCTATAGCGTGCTCCAGTTACAATTATCTTATCTTTTCTTAATTGAGACAAAAAACTGGAATGGTCCTTAAAGTAAAGCTGCTCTCCTGGTGATTTTTCAACATCCCAATTTTCTCCAACTGTGTACAACGCAATAAAATATTGCTCACTTTTTTGGGGAGACTCCTGCGCAATTAAAAGGATTGGGAAAAATAAAAAAAATAAAACTCTCATGATTTAAAATTAGATTGACGTTATATTATTTTCCAAAAAAGGAAAGAATTTGATATTATTTTTTTGATTTTCGTTTGCTCCAAACCTCATAAAGAGGGGCTCCTTTACTACTAAACCCAGAATGATGCCAGTCACCATCTTTTATTTCAAAATCAAATTCGAGACTAGCTCCAACCCTGCTATTATCTTTTGAAAAGAACTCAATATTTTCCGTATATTTTCCATCAATAGTGGTATACGTGCCTCCACCCGTTCCCATAAACTGTTTGGTTTCGGTATTGTAAGCTATCCACTGGAAACGAGTTCCAGATAGTATTTTCATAGTCTTTCTGGGTCTGTTTGTATCTCTTGCCTGAAACTCGCCATTACGTTTACGACCAGACATTAACCATGCACCAGATAATGCGCCAGGAGTGCCATCATCGATTCGTTTTAGTGACAGGTTATCACTTTCCATTTGTAATTCGCCATTTTCCAATTTAATTTCAGATGATTTTGTGGTGCCAATCCTATCAGGATTTTCGGAGTCAAATTCAATAGTCTGTGAAAGGTTATTTTCATTCATAGACCAAGAACCTCCAAAAGTTGCTACAAAAGCTCCAGTTTTAGCATCAAATGCTGAAGCTACATGATGATTTTTAGTAAATACAACAACAATTTTTACATCTGCCTTTATATGATCAGAATCCACTAAAATTTTAGTTTCCCAAGCACCAATTAAAGATTGTGAGTGCAATAAATAACCTAAGCATGTAAACAATACAAAGAAGAATACTTTTTTCATGGAGCTATTTTTTACAAAAAAAATGCCGTTACTCTTGCCTTTTAGTGGAGTAACAGCACTTAAAATAGTTAACTACTTTTTATTATAAGGTACGTAGGTACTCTGCCACATCGCGGGCTTCATCTTCCGTTAGATTTTGATTTAGCATGATTGCATTATTGTATTCTTTAAGTAATGCCTTTGCAATAGGATCTTCTTTTAACATTCCATCAGGGTTTAAAATCATATTCATAACCCATTCTGGACTGCGACGTTCATAGACACCTTTCATAGCAGGACCAATCATACGACCTTCTATCATATGACAAGCCACACAAATAGCATTAAATTTTGCCTCACCTCGAGCTGCCATTTCCGTATCAACATCAGAAGCAAAATCCACACTTTTTATAGGGCCTACTCCTTTATTATCTAAATCTACGGGCACTCCAGCACTTTCTTCTTTTTTGTCCGCAGATTTGGTTCGGCTTACCTCAAATCCGTCTTTCTTTTCTTCTTTCTTTCCGCCACAACTTGCTATAAAAGCTCCTAAGGCAATGAACAGGATTACTTTCTTCATCTTACTTTTGTTTAATCGTTGAATAGATTGGAGCTACTAATATAAGTTAAACTTCGCCCGCTGACAAAAGCTATTTATTTTTGCAACAATAAGTCAAATGTTGTTTAAAAATTCGACGCCCCTTTTTTCCGCGTAGCTTATGTTTTTCCTCCCCCAAAAACCAACGTGGCCCCCAAAATCTGGTACTTCTAAATGTAGATTTGGACTTGCTAAAGCTTCTTTATATGGGTAGCACGCTTCTCCCAAAAAAGAATCGTTTTTTGCATTTAAAATTAGACTAGGAATTGTTATAGTTGGTAAAAATTGTTTGCAGCTACATTTTTCATAGTAGTCATATGCATCTTTAAATCCATGGGCGCGACTAGTATATACATCATCAAAATCTTTTAAACTTATAATCGATTTAATCTCGCTTTCGGTAATTTTTTCAGGAAATAATAGTCTTTTTTCATTCAACTTTGCCAACAAATGTTTTTTAAAACGTTGCGAGTACAAAGCATTTTTAGATTTTAGTAATTCATCACTAGCACTTCTTAGGCTGCATGGCACGGAGACACCAACAGCACCTTTCACCTCATTTGGTATTTTGTGGTTCTCCCCCAAGTATTTTAGTATCAAATTACCACCAAGACTATAACCCATTAAGTAAATTTTGTCATAAGACTTTGTTGTTAATATATGTTGGATTACTTCCGCTAAATCTTGGGTTGCTCCTGAATGATAGGTGTGGTACAACCGATTTTGTTCCCCACTACAGCCTCTTAAATTAATGGAGCAGGCATCTATATTGTTTTGATTGAATTTTTTAGCGCTACCTGTAATATAATGGCGTTGCGCATTGCCTTCTAAGCCGTGAATTAGAATCACCACTTTACTTGTACTAGATTTACTTTCACTCCAATCCAAATCTAAAAAATCTCCGTCCGAAAGCTCTAGTCGCTCTCGCTTTTGAAGCAACCCGTGGACCTTTCTAAACACGCCAGAGTAAATGGTGGAAAAATGACCATTTCTAAAAGGAAAAGGAGGTTTGTAGTTAGATGGTACTAAAGGCATTAGTACAGAATATTATGTATTGGTTTGGTTTTTTCTGGTAGATTTTGCTCGTCTAGCATATCTCGTAAATCTATCTCTATTGTTCTGCAAAGGGCGGTCATAGGGACATCATTAATACGTCCTTCAAAAGGATCTTCACTATTACTTCCAATTTTCTCCATGGTGGTAAAAATCCAAGAAATTAGGACCGAAAAGAAAATCATTAGAACAATGTACCACCAGTTATTTCCTACCTCTAATTCTTCAAGTTGAGTTGCAAAAACGTTTAGCAAGCCAAAAGGAAGTAACAGTACAAAAATCCATGTAAAGACAGTACTAAAATAGGCATACTGTCTAGGAAAGGGAGTGTTTTTTATACGTTCACATTTGCCTTGGAGATTATACATTTCTTCAAGATTATTATGAAGCACTTGTTTATCAAATTCTGTGATTTTACCTTCTTCTAGAAGTTTTTTTAAGTGCTGCCCTTGGTTTTTAACCAGATGAGTTGCTACATTTTTACGGTTCTCTAAATCTTCAACCTCTTTAGGGTCTAATAAAATATCGAAACCATTACAAACGGGATTCCGTTCCCCATGTTTGTCAAACATTCGTTCAACAGCTCGATTCTCTTTTATGGAAAAACTATTAGGTTGGCGTAGTTGAATTCGCAAAGCGTTAATCCAGGCAATATGCCTATAGATTAAAGTTACTTGGGCAGTACGGTCGTTTTCTACAAAACTTAATACGTTGTTTGCCCAAGTCCTAGAGTAATTTACGATACCTCCCCATATTTTACGCCCTTCCCAAAAACGATCATAACTCTGGCTATTTTTAAAACCTATATAAAAGGCGACGGCGATACCAATAACTGATAATGGCTGAAAAGGAATGTCTATGTGTTTCCATTCTAAAACATGGTAGAATGAAAAAATTAAAGTAGCGTATGCTATGAAAAAAAGGAGGTTTTTCCATGCAAAACGCATGATGATGCCCCAGCTGATATTTCTTTTAATATACATGGTATGCTAATTGGTTTTATAACCCAATTTACGAAGAACAGACGAGTTCTTTAGCTCTTTGGAAAGTTGCTAAGGAGCTTATATTGTTCCTCGATAGCACTTTTAAATTCATCTTTAAGTTGTGACACCAAATTTGCTACAGGAATTGTGTTTTCTATAGTTGTCACACCTTGCCCCGCAGACCAAATGGTCTTCCAAGCCTTAGCTTCTGTATCCAGTTCTTTGCCAAAATCAATTTTAGTATCCTTTTTTAAATCTTCTTCAGTTATTCCCGCCGCTTTAAGGCTTGCTGCTAAGAAATTAGCATGCACTCCAGAAATAGAAGCCGTATAGGTAACATCACTTGCGCCAGCTTCAATAATCATATCCTTATATTCTTGGGGCGCTTTGCTCTCATCTGCATTTATAAAACGAGTTCCCATATACGCCAAATCGGCACCCATTTGCATGGCTGAAGCAATATCACGACCTGTTGAAATGCAACCGGAAAGTAAAATGGTTTTATGAAAGAATTTTTTAACCTCAGCAACTAAACTCATTGGGTTTATAGTCCCTGCATGACCGCCAGCACCTGCCGCAACTAAGATTAATCCATCAACGCCCGCTTCTGCAGCTTTTTCTGCATGGCGTTTTTTAATTACATCATGAAAGACTAAGCCGCCATAACTATGTATCGCATCAATAACCATAGATACCGCACCCAAAGAGGTAATCACCAATGGAACCTGATGTTTTATACATAATTTCACATCAGCTTCTAGCCTAGGATTGGTTGGGTGAACAATTAAATTTACGCCAAATGGAGCTGGTTTTTTGCCTGTCTCTTCTTCAAATTTTTTTAATTCTGCCTTAATCTCAATAAGCCACTCTTCAAAACCTTCACTTGTACGCTGATTTAAAGCAGGAAAGGTGCCTACAATACCATTTTTACAACATTCAATAACCAATTTTGGACCTGAAATTAAAAACATTGGTGCAGCAATAGCAGGTAAAGAGAGGTCGTTTATAAAAGATGCTTTTTGGCTCATAGTTTTTGAATTAAATTTTAATAAACCTATAAGTTCTAGTTTTCCTAACGGAAAAGTATGGAGAACCAAGGTTTAATAAATTCGTATTCTAGTTGCAATTTTTCTTGATGTTAGTTCGAAAAATTACTTTACTAGAGGAATTTAACTTACCTCTGTATGTAGAGGTTCTTCAAATCTATGCTATTTTTGACAATTGTTATGCGTGCATAATAAAAAATACAAGAGAACTATGTTTTTAAAAGAGTTTGAGATTCGTTGGAGTGATATTGATGCCAATCGCCATTTAGCTAATTCCGCTTATATAAATTACAGTGCTCATGCAAGAATGTCTTACTTAGAGCAAATGGGTTTTAACCAAAGAACTATGGCGCAACATCAAATTGGTCCAGTAGTTTTTTATGAGCATATTTATTATTTTAAGGAAGTGTTTATAGGGAAACCTATAAAAGTTTCCACAGAACTAAAAGGGATGAGTGAAGATGGAATGTTCTTTGAATTCCAACATGATTTTTATGATGCCGATGGTAAAAATTTTGCGCATTCTGAAATGATGGGCGCATGGATAGATCTTAAAGCTCGAAAACTACGTTCCTTGCCAAAAGCATTTTTAGAGCTAGTAGAAACTATTGATAAAGCAGATGATTTTAAGGTATTAACAAAGGAAGATACCAGAAAGTTTAAAAGAGTGCCCAAGAATTTATGATAACTGTTGGATTAAGTAATTAGGTGTTATAATTCTACTGAGAAAATTTATCTAAAGTTTTGGCTTTACTTTTTTACTAGCTAAATACACTCCAAGCAATAGTAATATGGTTGCTATAATTTTAACTAAAGTAAGTACATCCTTTCCTGTAATAACGGCAAAAAGAATACCTATAAGCGGTTGCAAATAGATAAAAGCACCAATAGTAGATGCTTTGAGTTCCGTCATTGCAAAAATATTAAACAAGTAAGTTAAAAAAGTAGTGCAAATAATAACAAAAGCTATAGTGCCATAGGCCCATAAAGGCATAGTTGTCCATCTAATTTCTAATAGTTCGGGCAAGCCTATAGGAAGATTAATGATTACGGCAATGAGGAAAAGCCATCGCATTAGGGTAAAAGGATGGTACTTTGCTAATAGCTTTTTTGCCACAATAAGATATCCGCCATAGGCAGCGGCATTAATGATATAAAGTGTATTGCCCAATGGAATATTGGGAGCGTCTTGTCTTAGTTCAGCTCCAAAAAGGATAAGCGCTAGTGCCCCAATAAAACCTAATGCAATCCCTAAACCTTTGTTTAAAGTTATGCGTTCTTTTAAAAAAAACGCCGAAAGTAAAACCACTATAATGGGGCTTACTGTCATTAATACTGAGCTGTTAATTGGAGTTGAAAGTTCTAAGCCTTTAAAATAGGCTAGCATATTAATTACCATTCCCAAAACGGCTGCTAGGATTATTCTTCCCCAATCTTGTTTTTCAATTTTTTCCTTTGGGCCAAGGAAAGAAATGCTCCAAAAAAGTGCAGCTACACCAACAACACGCAATAGAATAAACCCAAAAGGTTTCACATAATGCGGCATTACCCCTTTGGCAATGGTATGATTTAAAGCATATATTGTAGTAGCTCCAAAGGCTGCTAAAAAAGCTAGGGTTCTTTTGCTCATTAATGCAGTGCAGCTTTTGCTCCTTCTACTACTTTTTTGGCATTGCCAATAAAGATTTGTTTGTTTACCACAGCAACAGGACGTTTTAGAAAAGTATAATGTTCTAAAATCAGATTTTTATAATCTTCTTCACCTAATTCTTGGTTGTTTAAACCTCTTTGGCGAAAAAGCATTGCTCTTCTACTGAACAAAGCTTCATAACTGTCAGTTAAAGCTCGCATTTCTTCTAACTCTTCTGGAGTAACTCCCATAGATTTTATTTCTCTAAGTTCGACGCCATCAAGCGGTTCTAATTCTTTTAAGATTTTCTGACAGGTTTTGCAGGTCTCTAAGTGGTATATTTTTTTCATTCTTATTTTTTATTATTCGTAAATTCTAAAAATTCGTCCGGTGTCTTTTCCAAGAACACTTTTTTCATAACCAGCAACAACCTTTTTCATAGGAACTGGAAGATGGCCAGGGAAATAATCTTTGTATTTATCGTAGGCTTCCTCGGCGGTTCCTGCAGAAACTGCATTCACACGCATGCCATTTTCCAATTCTAAAGCTACTGCTTTTACAAAGCTATGAATTGCTCCGTTTACCATGGCAGCACTTGATGTTTTTATTACAGGATCATCGGCTAAAATTCCTGTTGTTAATGTAAAAGAGCCATTTGGATTTAGATAGTTTTGTCCTATACGAACCAAGTTAACTTGTCCCATTAGTTTACTTTTAAATCCAATGTAATAATCTTCTTCCGAGAGTTCTTTAAAGTCTGCCCATTTGGCTTCACCGGCTGCACCAATTACGGCATCTACTTTGCCCAATTTATCAAATAGAGATTTTATGGAATTACTCTTAGTTATATCTACATATAAATCAGCATTATTTCTTCCAGCTGTAATTACTTCATGTGTTTTACTGAAGTTTTTGGCAATAGATTTGCCAATTGTTCCGTTGCCACCTACGATTACTATTTTCATACTAGTTAGTTTAATGCCAGGTTAATTGCTTCTTGCGAATGAATTAAGGTTGTATTAAAAGAAGGAAGAAGTAATTCTTTGTCCGGAATTAAAATAGGCAGCTCAGTGCAACCTAAGATTACGCCTTCGGCACCCTTGTTTTGTAATTTGGAGATGATTTGCAAACACTTGTCTTTGCCTTCCACTGTAAATTTACCTTTAACGAGTTCATTGTAAATTAGATCTTGTAAAAAGGCCCTATCATTTTCATCTGGTATAAGAACCTCTAATCCATATTTTTCTTCCAATATTTTGGTATAAAAATCCTTTTCCATAGTGAATTTAGTGCCTAGCAGCGCTATTTTCTTTAGTCCTTGTTTTTGGATAGCTTTTCCCGTGGCTTCCGCAATATGTAGAAAGGGAACTGTTATTGCTTTTGTGATCTTATCACTAACTAAATGAATAGTGTTGGTGCAAAGAACAACCATGTCTGCACCTGCTCTTTCTAAAGTAGCAGCATGTTCGCCCATAAGTTTGCCTATGGCTTCCCAATTGCCTTCAAAACTATATTTTTCAATTTCTGCAAAATCAAGAGAGCTCATTATGATTTTTGCAGAATGGGAGCCTCCCAGATTTTCCTTAACCAGTATATTCAAATACTCGTAGTAAACTTTTGAGGATTCCCAACTCATTCCTCCTATTAAACCAATCGTTTTCATAATTAATATTTAGGATTTGACCTTATTTAGTTTTGGACATATATTCAGCACCAGTAATTTTAATGTTTTTTAGCCATTTAGAAATTCGGTTTGAATTTTGTTTAGACTGCTTACAAGAACAGTCATTTACTGCGGATAACTCTACTGTGCAATTCATTATATTTATATTTCGCTATTTATCGATTTGTTATATTAAAAAAAAGCTATAAATCTTCCTTTAATGTTTCAATATATCTTTGTATTACTTCTTCGTTTCGTTTATAATAAGTCCATTTACCATGTCTTGTGGGTATAACAAGATTGGCTTGTTGCATGGTATTTAAATAGGTTGAAATAGTTGATTGGGATAAACCAGCTTTATCTTGAATGTAACCAACGCAAACTCCATCATCAAAATGATTTATATCTTGATGGGGAGGAAAATTCTTTTCAGGTGTTTTCAACCATTTTAAGATTTCTACCCTGGTATTATTAGCTAATACTTTACTTATTTCGACTATATTCACACTGCAAATATATACATTATATTCACATATCTAGAAAATTAGATATGTTTTAACATTAAAAAAGTATTTTGGAAAACCTTTTTACCATTATAAAGCAGAATAGGAAGATTTTACATCACTATTTAAAAACTACTGCAGAAGCAGATTTATATAGAATACCAAAAGGGTTTAATAATAATATTTGGTGGAATATAGCTCATGTGGTGGTTACAGAACAAAAACTGATTTATGGGTTAAGTGGGTTATCGATAAATATTGACCAAGCTTTGGTGTTGGATTATCAAAAAGGGACATTCCCAACAGCTAATCCTAGCGATAATGATTTAAGTAGCATTTCTGAATTGCTTATTTCTTTACCCGAGAAAACAGAACTTGATTATAATGCCGGAATTTTTAATTCCTTTAAACCCTATACGACTTCTGCTAAGGTTCCTTTAAATAATGTAGAAGATGCTATTGCATTTAACACGTTTCATGAGGGAATTCATTTGGGTGCTATTTTTGCGCTTGAAAAAGCAATTAAATTATAACTTGATATTCTTTCTTTAAAAACTGATTAACTTCCTCAAAAGGAAGTAATAATTCAATAGGTCCATCCGCATATGAAGCTATCTCATATTGATTGTAAATAAGTTGAATACCCTTTTCGGTAAAGCCTAAATTTTCAGGTAAGTGGAAACGATCCCCAGAAAACATAAACCCTGTCGCATTAATATTACTTGTTTTAGGGATCTCCTGTGCCTCTCTAAATTTAGTTTCTGCCAGCACAATAAATCCCTCCAAATCTTTAAATAGTTGATAGGGTTCTAACTCTAAACCTTTTCCTTTATCAAAATTCAAAAAAGTAGTAGCGCCATAACCATGGGCTCCGCCAGTAAAAGTATATGTATTTAGAGCAATAGATAGTAAAAAAGAACTTTCAAAGCTTACTTCACCGTTCGCTTGGGCTTCCCAACTTATAGCCTCATCATCAAATTCTTTTTTAAAACCTTGATAGCTTTGGGTAAAGGATTCCATAGCGCCCTTAACAGAATCTACGTTTATACTATCTTCAAATTTTAAGGTATAAATAAGTTCTTCGTTAATTGTAGTATTTATTTTTTCAGCTATACGTGTTTCCCCTAAAGCTTTTGGGATGCTAATACTTATTTCTGGGCAATTACTACAGGAAGTATTCTCTAGTTGAGCAATTTCAAATGTAAGCTTTGACTCGCTTTCACAACAAAGCAGAAGTATTGATAGAAATAAGGTAGGAAGTACGTTTTTCATTTAGGGTTTAATTAGGAATCAAAAATAAGAACTTGTACAGTTATGGTTTCATTGATTACTCCAAAACTTAACAATACCTTTGTAAATATAATTAGATAGCATGAGCAAGAAAGACTTAAAATTCAACAGTAAAACAATTCACGGAGGGCAAGAACCAGATGCAGCTTATGGAGCTGTAATGCCTCCTATTTACCAAACCTCTACCTATGCGCAAAGTACGCCAGGGGGACATAAAGGATTTGAATATTCCCGCAGTGCTAACCCTACTAGAACAGCTTTGGAAAATGCCTTAGCAAGTATTGAAAATGGCACTTATGGATTAGCTTTTGCTAGTGGATTGGCGGCTATAGATGCTGTTGTAAAGCTTTTAAATCCTGGAGATGAAGTAGTATCTACCAATGATTTGTATGGTGGAAGCTATCGAATTTTTAAACAAATTTTTGAAAAATACGGAATCACTTTTCATTTTATTGGAATGCAAAGTGTAGACAAAATAGAAGAAAATATAAATAGCAATACAAAACTCATTTGGGTAGAAACACCAACTAACCCAATGATGAATGTTATAGATATAAAGGCGGTTTCATCTTTAGCTAAAAAGCATAAGGTGTTATTAGCTGTGGATAATACATTTGCGACTCCATATTTACAAAGACCTTTAGATTTAGGAGCAGATATTGTTATGCATTCAGCTACCAAATATTTAGGTGGACATAGTGATGTTGTAGTTGGTGCTCTGGCTGTTAAGGATAAGGATTTAGCGGATAAATTATACTTTATACAAAATGCTAGTGGTGCGGTTTGTGGTCCTATGGACAGCTTTTTAACGCTACGCGGAATTAAAACACTACACGTGCGTATGCAACGCCATTGTGAAAATGGGAAAGCGATAGCAGAATATTTGGCAAATCATCCCAAAATTGGAGAAGTATATTGGCCAGGTTTTGAAGATCATCCAAATCATGATGTAGCCAAAAGTCAGATGGATGATTTTGGTGGGATGATTTCTTTTGTGCCTAACGGAAGTAGCTATGAAGACGCTATTAAAATAGTAGAAAAGCTAGAAATCTTCACGCTTGCAGAGTCCTTGGGTGGCGTGGAAAGTTTAGCGGGACATCCTGCTAGCATGACCCATGCAAGTATTCCTAAAGAAGAGCGAGAGAAAAGTGGTGTAGTAGATTCACTAATTAGGCTAAGTGTAGGGATAGAAGATGCAGATGACTTAATTGCTGATTTAGAACAAGCTATAGGGTAAATCTTTTTTGAAATATTTTTAAAAATACCCTATCTAAATTATACAAATAGCATAATTTTGCCGCTAGATTCCTAATTCAATAAAATACGCCCTTTTAAAGGTTAAAGGGTTAACAAATTATCAATCCTCTATGGAAGCAAAAATTAAAGCATTTATGGACGAGGTAAGGACTAGAAATGGTCACGAACCTGAGTTTATTCAAGCGGTACAGGAAGTTGCAGAAACTGTAATTCCGTACATCGCAAAGCACAAAATTTATAATGGCAAAAACATTCTTTTAAGAATGGTGGAGCCAGAAAGGCTTATTTCATTTAGAGTGGCGTGGGTAGATGATGCCGGTGAAATTCATGTAAACCGTGGGTATAGAATTCAAATGAATTCGGCAATTGGGCCTTATAAAGGAGGACTTCGTTTTCACCCAACTGTAAATGCCAGTGTATTAAAATTCTTGGCTTTTGAACAGGTTTTTAAAAACAGTTTAACTACACTGCCTATGGGTGGTGGTAAAGGAGGGTCAGATTTTAATCCAAAAGGAAAGTCTGATGATGAGGTAATGCGTTTTTGCCATGCCTTTATGTTAGAATTAAATAGACATATTGGCCCTAATACAGATGTTCCTGCAGGTGATATTGGTGTTGGCGCACGTGAGATTGGCTTCCTATTTGGAATGTATAAAAAGATTAGAAACGAGTTTACAGGAGTACTTACGGGTAAGGGACGTTCTTGGGGAGGTTCTTTAATTCGTCCAGAAGCAACGGGCTATGGTACGGTATATTTTGCAGATAGTATGCTCAAGACCCAAGGAGCCTCTTTTAAAGGAAAGAATGTTGTGATTTCTGGTTCTGGTAATGTGGCGCAGTATGCTGCTGAAAAAGTATTACAATTAGGCGGAAAAGTTTTAACGCTCTCTGATTCTGGAGGATATATTCATGACAAAGATGGTATTGATGAAGAGAAATTAGCTTTTGTGATGGACTTAAAGAATAACCGTCGTGGAAGAATTTCGGAATATGCAGATAAATATGCTTCGGCAGAGTTCCATAAAGGAAAAACACCTTGGGAAGTTAATTGTGATATTGCATTACCATGTGCCACTCAGAATGAATTAGGCGGGGATGATGCTAAAACACTAATTAAAAATGGATGTACCTGTGTTGCTGAAGGGGCTAATATGCCTTCCACACCAGAAGCCATACACGAATTCCATGAAGCGAAAATTTTATTTGCTCCAGGAAAAGCTTCTAATGCTGGTGGTGTTGCTACATCTGGTTTAGAGATGTCGCAAAACTCATTACGTATTAGTTGGACACGAGAAGAAGTAGATGATAAGCTTAAAGGAATTATGGAAGATATACACGATTCGTGCATTGAGTTTGGAAAAGATGCAGATGGATATTGCAACTATGTAAAAGGAGCAAATATTGCTGGCTTTGTAAAAGTTGCTGATGCTATGCTAGCGCAAGGCGTAATCTAATACCAATAAATAGTTTACAGTTTTAAGTAGGCAGTTATGGTTTGTAGTAATTAACTTTACTGACAACTGTAACTGCCAATTTTTAAATGCAAGTAACAACCAAAGCAATTGTTCTTTCCTCGCTGAAATATGGCGATACAAGTCTTATTGTAAAAGCATTTACACAGACAGATGGTTTAAAATCGTATTTGCTTAAAGGAGTGCTTGCTTCTAAAAAAGGGAAATTGAAAGCTGCTTATTTTCTACCCTTAACGCAGCTAGAACTTACGGCTACACATAAAAATAAAGGCACTTTAGAAACCATTAGAGAGGTTAAGGTTCTTAACCCCTATAAGAGCTTGCATACAGACATTGTAAAGAATAGTTTGGTATTATTTTTAGCAGAAATGCTGGGAAATAGTATTCAAGAAGAACAGCAAGATGCTAGTTTATATAATTATTTGGAGTATAGCATGCAATGGTTAGATTCTAATGAAACAATTGCAAATTTTCATCTTTTATTTTTATTGAATCTGACCAAATTCTTAGGCTTTTATCCAGAGGAATCTGAAGGCATAAATAGCTATTTTGATTTGCAGGAAGGGCAATTTGTTGCAAGCCCTACTTTAAACCCATTAATAGAAAATGAAAATGCAGCAAGCTTCAAAAGACTTTTGGGCATAAATTTTGATGCACTAAAAGGAATAAAAATAGCCAAGGGCATTCGTGAATCACTTTTAAAATCAGTAATTCTCTATTTTGAATTACATTTGCACGGATTTAGAAAACCCAAATCTTTGGCCGTTTTAAATGCAGTTTTTGACTAGTATGCGCTATGTAGTTTTTTTAATATTTCTACTATTTATTTCCTTAGCAGCCAAAGCCCAACAAGTTGTTGTATTGGATGCCACTTCTGGTAATACCGTAGTTAATGTTGCGGTTTTTAATCAGGATAAATCCAAGACTGCGGTTACAGATTTTGATGGTAGGTGCGACCTTTCAGTTTTTGGTGCTAACGAGCGAATCACATTTAAACATATTAGCTACGAGGCTTTTAAAACTACGCGAATACAAATAGTAAAGCGTGGAAATCGAGTTTACTTAAACCTAAGACCAGAACAATTGGAGGAGGTTGTGATGTCTGTTTCCAAATGGGAGCAACAACGTAAAGATGTGCCTCAAAAAATAGTATCCATAGATGCTAGAAGTATTGCTTTTAACAATCCGCAAACCTCCGCAGATTTATTGCAAAATAGCGGAAAGGTCTTTGTACAGAAAAGTCAATTAGGAGGAGGAAGCCCTTTAATACGTGGATTTGCTACCAACCGTCTTTTACTTTCCGTAGATGGGGTGCGTATGAACAATGCCATTTTTAGAGGAGGGAATGTTCAAAATGTAATAGCAATAGACCCCTACACTTTAAAAAATACGGAAGTTATTTTTGGACCGGGTTCTGTTATTTATGGTAGTGATGCAATTGGAGGTGTGATGAATTTTTTCACTAAAGAACCTCGGTTTTCATATACAGATAGTTTAACCTTTTCTGGCAAGGTAGATTATCGTTTTGCTTCAGCAAATAAAGAAAACACGGTACATGTAGATTTTAATTTAGGACATCAGACCTGGGCCTCTTATACCAGTTTCACCTATAATGGTTTTGATGATTTAACGATGGGAGAACATGGCCCTGATTCCTATTTGCGTAATAATTTTGTGACTCGTGAGAATGGGCAAGACGTTTTGGTTACTAACAGCGACCCTAAGAAACAAGTGCCGTCCGGCTATAATCAGGTTAATTTTCTACAAAAATTTCGATATAAGCCTAATAAAAATTGGAATTACGATTTAGGACTGTATTACTCAGAAACTTCAGACTTTTCTAGATTTGATAGGTTATTAAGACCTAATACGGATGAAGATGGTTTGCGATTTGCGGAATGGTTTTATGGCCCGCAAAAATGGTTTATGGGGAACTTGCAAGTAACACAAAAAGGTAAAAATCGTTTTTATGATGGATTAAAGATTACCACTGCATATCAACATTTCGAAGAAAGTAGAAATAGTAGGGGTTTTCAAGATGCTATTAGAAATACTACAACAGAACAGGTAGATGCACTGTCTTTAAATCTAGATTTTGAGAATAAAAAAATAGGAAACCTACGTTTGTATTACGGTACAGAATATATTTTTAATAAGATAGGTTCTGTTGGTCAAAATTTAAATATTGATACTAATGAGGTTTCGGGAGCGGTTGCCAGGCATCCAGACGGTTCTACATGGCAAACCATCGCAGGATATTTAAATGGAGAATATCAAATTAAACCAAACCTAACATTTTTATCTGGACTCCGCTACAGTCATGTTTTTGCAGATGCAGAATTTGACACTACTTTTTTTCCTTTTCCTTTTGAGGAGGCTAATGTAAGCTCAGGAGCACTTACGGGAAGTTTAGGAGTTAGTTGGTTCCCTAAAGCAGATTTACAAATTACCTTAAATGGGTCTACAGGTTTTAGAGCTCCTAATATTGATGATATAGGTAAAGTATTTGATTCTGAGCCTGGTTCGGTGGTTGTGCCAAATCCAGATTTGGTTTCGGAATACGCGTATAATGGAGAATTGGGAGTGAGTAAAAATTTTAATGATAAAGTAGTTATAAAAGGAGCAGCTTTTTACACCTATTTGGTGGACGCTTTGGTACGCCGAGATTTTGAATTCAATGGATTAACCCAAATTGAATTTAATGGAGAATTAAGCAATGTACAAGCCATACAAAATGCGGCAAAGGCCTATGTATATGGCTTTGAATTTGGGGTAGAAGCGTTTATGAACGAAAATTGGTCTTTTTTAGGAAATCTTACTTTAACTGAGGGTGTTGAAGAGGATGACGATGGAACGGATTCTGCTGCGCGCCATGTAGCGCCAACTTTTGCGGATGCGCATGTTATTTGGAAAAATCAAAAATGGAAAGCAGATTTTTTCTTAAACTATAATGGGGAAATTCCTTTTGCAGATTTAGCACTTTCGGAGCGTAATAAACCATTCATATATGCTCAGGATGAAAATGGCGACCCTTATTCTCCTTCGTGGTACACGGTAAACTTTCGTTCGCAATATCAAATTTCTAATGCTTTAAAAACTACAATAAGTTTAGAAAATATTACCAACCAACGGTATCGCACCTATTCTTCTGGTATTGTTGCTCCTGGCGCAAATTTAATTTTAGGATTAGGGTATAAGTTTTAAAAAAAGAAACCCTGACCATAATTAGCCAGGGTTTTTAAAAATTTAGGACGTATAGTGTCTAGTTGTCGTCAGTAGCTGCTTCTACATCTTTAGCTACTTTATTTGCTGCATCTTTAGCATCTTCTCCAAGTTTTTCAGCACCTTCTTTAAGGTTTTCACCTGCTTTTTTGATACTGTCCATCGCTTTTTCGCCAGCTTCTTTCATTTCTTCGCCAGCTTCTTTCATCTCCTCACCTGCCTCTTTAGCAGCATCTTTTAAATCTTCACCTGCTTCTTTAATATTCTCACCAGCTTCTTCTAATGCATTTTCTGTTGCCTCAGCAGCGTCTTCAGCTTTCTTCTCTGCTTCTTTACAAGAAGTTAAAACAGAAGCTGTCATTGATAGTGCCAATACGGCTAAAAATACTTTTTTCATTTTAATAGTTTTTGTGTTTGTTATTGTATAGATACGCTTAAAAACAAGATTTAGATGTAAATCCCTTAATAGTAGACACCTTATTTGTATTTAAGTCACTGAATGCTATCCAATTCAGTCTAAATTTTTATTTTTGCAAACTTGGAATTCTAGAAGCCAAAGGGATATGAAGTTTGCAGAATATAAGGGATTGGATTTACCAAAAGTAGCCGATGCGGTATTGGACTACTGGAAGGAGAACAACATCTTTGAAAAGAGTGTCTCTACTAGGGAGGGTAAGCCTAGCTATGTCTTTTATGAAGGGCCCCCTTCCGCAAACGGAATGCCTGGGATACACCATGTAATGGCACGTACAATAAAGGATATTTTTCCTAGGTATAAAACCATGAAAGGCTTTCAAGTAAAGCGCAAAGCAGGTTGGGATACCCACGGCTTACCTATTGAGCTTGGTGTTGAAAAAGAATTGGGAATTACCAAAGAAGATATTGGCAAGAAAATTTCTGTTGAGGAATACAATGCAGCTTGTAAAAAGGCTGTAATGCGTTATACAGATGTTTGGAATGAAATGACCGAGAAAGTAGGGTATTGGGTAGATATGGATGACCCATACATCACCTACAAATCTAAATACATGGAATCTGTTTGGTGGTTGCTAAAGCAGATTTATGATAAGGGATTAATATATAAAGGTTATACGATTCAACCGTATTCCCCTAAGGCGGGAACAGGGCTTAGTTCGCATGAATTAAATCAGCCAGGAACCTATCAAGATGTTACAGATACTACGGTTACGGCTCAGTTTAAAGCCGTTGAAAATTCCTTGCCGGAATTCTTAAAAAGGTTCGACCATTTGCATTTTCTAGCTTGGACGACTACACCTTGGACTTTACCAAGTAATACAGCGCTAACTGTAGGTTCTAAAATTGATTATGTGGTTGTAGCAACCTACAATCAATACACTTTTGAACCTATTCATGTGATTCTAGCTAAAAACTTAGTTGGAAAACAATTCGGCGGAAAATTCTACGAGACTACTGAGGTTTCAGAGCTTTCTAGCTATTCAAAAGAAGATAAAAAAATACCATATTTAATTGCAACGGAGTGTAAAGGGTCAGATTTATTAGAGATTAGATACGAGCAATTAATAGATTATGCCTCACCATATCAAAATCCTGAAAATGCTTTTCGAGTAATTGCCGGAGACTTTGTAACTACGGAAGATGGTACAGGTATTGTGCATACAGCACCTACGTTTGGTGCGGATGATGCTTTTGTTGCAAAACAAGCTTCTCCAGAAATACCACCACTATTAGTTTTGGATGAAAACAAAAACCCAGTTCCCCTAGTGGATTTGCAAGGGAAGTTTAGACCAGAGCTTAAAGAGTATGGTGGCAAATATGTAAAGAACGAATATTATAATGATGGTGAAGCCCCTGAGCGTTCTATAGATGTAGAGATTGCCATCAAACTAAAAGAAGAAAACAAAGCGTTTAAAGTTGAAAAGTATGTGCACAGTTACCCTAACTGCTGGCGTACAGACAAACCTATATTATATTACCCACTGGATTCTTGGTTCATTAAGGTTACGGATATTAAAGACCGTATGTTTGCGTTGAACCAGACCATTAATTGGAAACCAAAAGCAACTGGAGAAGGACGTTTTGGAAATTGGTTGGCCAATGCAAATGATTGGAATCTTTCGCGTTCGCGTTATTGGGGTATTCCATTACCTATCTGGCGTACAGAAGATGGTACAGAGCAACTAATGATTGGTTCTGTGGCAGAATTGAAGGCTGAAATGGCAAAAGCTATTGAAGCTGGAGTTCTAGAAAAGGATATTTTCGAAGATTTTGTAGTTGGTGATATGAGTGAAGCCAATTATGATAAAATCGATTTACATAAAAATATTGTAGACCAAATAACTTTGATTTCTGCTTCGGGGAAACCTATGAGGCGCGAGTCTGACCTTATTGACGTTTGGTTCGATAGCGGTTCTATGCCTTATGCACAGTGGCATTATCCTTTTGAGAACAAAGAATTTATAGATAATAATGAAACTTTCCCAGCAGATTTTATAGCAGAAGGTGTAGACCAGACAAGAGGCTGGTTTTATACGCTGCATGCCATAGGTACGATGGTTTTTGACTCTGTTGCCTATAAAAATGTAGTGTCTAACGGGCTTGTATTGGACAAGGAAGGCAAGAAAATGTCCAAACGTCTGGGGAATGCAGTAGACCCATTTGTAACCTTACCAGAACATGGAGCGGATGCTACGCGTTGGTACATGATTTCTAATGCAAACCCATGGGATAATTTAAAGTTTGATATTGATGGTATCGTTGAGGTAAAACGTAAGTTTTTTGGGACGCTTTATAACACATATTCGTTCTTTTCACTGTATGCTAATATTGATGAGTTTACTTATGCTGAGGAAGAAATGGCTTTGGCAGATAGACCAGAATTGGACCAGTGGATTTTATCGGAATTAAATACGGCTATTCAGAAAGTAGATGAAGCCTATAATGAGTACGAACCAACAAGAGCAGCCAGAGTTATTTCTGACTTTGTACAAGAAAATTTAAGCAACTGGTATGTTCGTTTAAGCAGAAGACGTTTCTGGAAAGGAGATTACCAACACGATAAGATTTCAGCTTATCAAACTTTATATACCTGTTTGCAAACTGTGGCAAAATTATCGGCACCGATTGCACCGTTCTTTATGGATAGTTTATATAAAGACTTGGATAAGGTAACCGGTAAAGAAGGTTTTGAGAGTGTGCATTTAGCAAACTTTCCAGAGTTTAATGCTGCTATGGTAAATACCAATTTGGAGAATAAGATGCAGACTGCGCAAAAGATTTCATCATTGGTTTTATCTATCCGTCAGAAAGAAAAGATAAAAGTACGTCAGCCATTACAAAAGATAATGGTGCCTGTTTTAAATGAAACGCAGCGTAATGAAATTGAAGCAGTTTCTGATTTGATTAAATCTGAAGTTAATGTCAAGGAGATAGAATTAATGGACGACGCTTCTGGAATTTTGGTGAAACAAATGCGACCAAATTTTAAAGTTTTGGGGCCAAAATTTGGAAAAGATATGAAGGCCGTTACCAATGCAATTAATGCATTGCAACAGGAGGACATCCAAAAAATTGAACAAGAAGGCGAATTAACACTAGAGTTAGATAATAAAAGTATTAATTTACAGTTGTCAGATGTAGAAATCACTTCTCAAGATATTGAAGGGTGGTTGGTCGCAAGTTCTGGACCTTTAACAGTGGCTTTAGATATTACCATTGATGAGGATTTAAAAAATGAAGGAATTGCTAGAGAATTGGTTAATAGAATTCAGAATTTGAGAAAAGAATCTGGTTTTGAGGTTACCGATAAAATCGACCTTAAGATATTAAAGGATGGCTATATAGAAAAAGCTATTGCAAATAACGAAACGTATTTAAAAAGCGAAACACTAACCGCGGAACTAAAATATGAAGAACGTTTAGAAGAAGGCACAGTAATTGCTTTCGATGACGTGAACACTAAATTGTTTATCCAAAAACACTAAAAATGGCAGAAGATTTAAAAGTTAGATACGCAGATAAAGACCTTGGGGAGTTCAAGGTTTTAATCGAAGAAAAAATAGAAAAAGCACAAAAGCACTTAGAGCTATTAAAGAGTGCTTATATGAATGACGGTAATAATGGTACAGATGATACTTCACCAACCTTTAAGGCTTTTGAGGAAGGTTCAGAAACCATGAGCAAAGAAGCTAACACCCAGTTGGCTATTCGTCAAGAGAAATTCATTCGTGATTTAAAGAACGCTTTACTAAGAATAGAGAATAAAACATATGGAATTTGCCGTGTTACTGGTAAGTTGATTAATAAAGAACGCTTAAAATTAGTTCCACATGCCACATTAAGCATTGAGGCTAAGAATATGCAGAAATAATAAAAACGCCTAAGGGCGTTTTTTTGTTGATGAAAGCTTCATATCTACTCATATCTTTTTTTCTTTTTAATCAGTTTGTCATTGGACAAAAGGTGGTAGAGAAAACAATTCTTAATCCAGACAAGCAATACATACAATTAGATACTAAGAATTGTTATTTAGTAGAATTAAGCACCTCAAAAGGTAAAGAACTTAGTGTAGAAGCTTCCATAGAAGGAGAATATTCTAAAGATTTGGTAGTAAGAATAGAAGAAGATGGAGCTAATGTTCTAGTAAGTGCAGATTTTTTACCCAATTTTATTAATCCAAATGACAAGCTAAGCGCACATAAAGTAATTTCTATTGCGCTTAAAGTAATAATACCAGAATACTGTAATGTAAATGTCTTTGGAACTAATAGCAAGGTCGTCACAAGGGGAAAGTATAAACAGTTAAAAATTAGTTTAGCAAATGGTGACTGTACACTTAATAATGTTATAGAAACTGTAGATGTTAAAACCCAAAAAGGAACAATTAAGGTGATAACTAGGGAAGGAAAAATAGCTGCTAAAAGCACTTATGGAGAAGTAATCTTGTCTAAGATTCCGGAAGGGAATTCCAGTTACAAACTGTTCTCCGTAGAGGGAAACATCTACGTTAATAAAACCGAATAATATGGCTATTTTTGCCGAATCTATTTACTAGAAATGACTTTAAAAAAATCTATTTTACTTATTGTTTTAATATTGATTATTGATCAATTAAGTAAGATTTACATTAAAACAAACTTTGTCTTAGGAGAATCTGTACAAGTGTTTAGTTGGTTTAAAATTCTATTTATCGAGAATGAAGGCGCAGCTTGGGGAACAAAGTTGAGTGATATTTTACCAATTTCTGAATCATTAGGAAAATTATTTTTAACAATCTTTCGTTTGTTTGCCATTTTTGGAATAGGCTATTGGTTATACGACATCATTAAAAAGAAATCTCCTAAAGTGTTAATACTTGCTGTATCACTAATTTTTGCAGGAGCTTTGGGGAATATTATTGATTCTGTTTTTTATGGTTTATTGTTTAATGATAGTAATAACCAAGTTGCAGAGCTGTTTTCTGGAGAACCTTATGGTAATATTTTTTATGGCAAGGTGGTAGACATGCTCTACTTTCCATTGATTGATACAACCTGGCCAGAATGGGTTCCTGGATTTGGCGGAAAAAACTTTCGTTTTTTTGAACCAATATTTAATATAGCAGATACAGCGATTAGTGTTGGCGTTGGAATTTTAATTTTCTTTAATAAGCGCGCTTTCGCTAAAACCAAAAATCAGAATTCATAAACAACATCTGGGGTAACACAAAAATCTAGTGGAACATCATGTTCGCTTATATCTTCAATACGTTCTTCAGGTTCAAAAAAAGATAATCCAATTTTTAAAACATCCGTATTACATTTGGCTAATAAGGTGTCATAAAAACCTTTTCCGTACCCAACCCTATTTCCTGTCTTATCAAAAGCTAAAAGTGGAATAAAAATTACTTCTAGTTGTTTTTCATTCACTATAATGCCCTCCACAGGCTCAGGGATATTCCATTTACTCTTTTTAAACAGCGTATTGTCTGTAAGTAAATAATTCTCAAGTTGATTATCAGAAATAGTTTTTGGAACAATAATATTTTTGTCTTTTCCCTGAAGTAGTGTAATAAGATAAGAAGTGTCAACTTCTTTGCTTTGGGTAATTGTTAGGAAAGTATGGTAATATAAAAAACTCCAAATTTTCATTTGGAGTATATTGTTTGAAATTTTTAAACTCTGGCTTTGTATTGTTTTGAAACTAAGATTTTCTCTTTTGTTTCTATAGGCCTTTCTAAGTTCAATTTTTTGCATCTAACTTCTTAATGATAGAAGATACTGTGGGGCAGTTTTAGATAAAAATTTACTCTCTTGTAGAGACAGCAAAATAGATTTTGAAGAAAAGCATCAAAATCAAATACATACCTAAAACAATTAAATAGTTTTCCATAGGGGGTAACTTTAATTTGCTTTAAATATAAAGAATTTTTTTACATACGACCTATGAACTGCTCTATTTTATCGTTGAATTACATCTTTTTACAAAATTTTTAACAAAAAGAAAATGTAAATGTAGGATTAATTTAATGTGAAATACTGCTCTAACACATTTCAAAAAAACTAGAACCACTATAATTATTTTAAACTATTTGAGTTAAAAAGTTAAAAACGATTCTTGCTTTTTAAAAAAGGCAGTAATTTAACCAAGCGTACTCCAGTTTTAAATTTCTTTTAGCCCAGATGGTGCATTTGCCAATAAAAGTCCAAATAAGTTCTCTTCCAAATAGTCCAGGTGTCTATCAATTTTATGATGCATCAGAAACTATAATCTATGTGGGCAAAGCCAAGAATTTAAAAAAACGAGTTTCTTCCTATTTTACCAAGAAGCATGAATATGGTAAGACAAAAGTTTTAGTAAAAAAGATTAAGTCTATAAAACATATTGTGGTCGCAACGGAATCTGACGCGCTATTGCTTGAAAATAATTTTATAAAGAAGTATAAGCCCAGATATAACGTTCTGCTTAAAGATGATAAATCTTATCCTTGGATTTGTATTAAGAATGAACGTTTCCCTAGAATATTCCCAACTAGAAAGTTGATTAAAGACGGATCAGAATATTTTGGGCCATATACAAGTATGAAAACGGTAAAAACACTTTTAGATCTTATAAAAAGTGTTTATCCATTGCGCACGTGTAATTATGATTTATCCAAAGAGAAAATAGAAGCAGGAAAATACAAACGTTGCTTAGAATTTCATTTAGGAAATTGTAAAGGACCTTGTGAGGGTTTACAAGGAATGGAGGAATATCATAGACAGATTGATGACATCAGAGATATTATAAAAGGAAATTTTAAAAGTTCTCTACTTTATTTTAAACATCAAATGAAAACCCTAGCTGCGGAAATGCAATTTGAGAAAGCGCAACGTATTAAAGAGAAAATAGAAGTATTAGAAAATTATCAGGTAAAGTCTACCGTAGTTAATCCAAAAATTAGCAACGTAGACATTTTCTCTATCTTTTCAGATGAGACTCATGCTTATGTTAACTTTTTACAAGTTTCTCACGGGTTAATAATTAGGTCGCATACCCTAGAAATAAAGAAGAGATTAGAAGAGACAGATGAGGAATTATTACAACTAGCCGTTGTAGAGCTGAGACAACGTTTTAACTCGGAGTCTAAGGAACTCTATCTTCCTTTTCCATTAGAAATAGAAAGCACATTAAAAATTACCATTCCTAAACTAGGCGATAAGAAAAAATTACTGGATTTATCAACAAGAAATGCAAAGTTCTTTAGGCAAGAGCGCTTTAAGCAAATACGAATAACAGACCCAGACCGCCATGCCAAACGTATTATGGCGCAAATGAAATCAGATTTACGACTATCGGAAGAGCCAATACATATAGAATGTTTTGATAATTCTAATATTCAAGGGAGTAACCCCGTGGCAGCTTGTGTGGTTTTTAGAGACGGTAAGCCTGCTAAAAAAGAGTATCGTCATTTTAATATTAAAACAGTTGAAGGTCCAGATGATTTTGCCTCAATGGAAGAGGTAGTATTTAGGCGCTATAAAAGACTTTTGAATGAAGCTCAAGACTTACCACAACTTATAGTTATCGATGGTGGTAAAGGGCAGCTTTCTTCTGCGCTTAAGAGTTTGGATATTTTAGGGCTTAGAGGTAAAATAGCTATAATAGGTATTGCAAAAAGGCTTGAGGAAATTTATTTTCCCGAAGACCCTATACCTTTATATCTGGATAAAAAATCTGAAACATTAAAAATAATTCAACAGTTACGCAACGAAGCGCACCGCTTTGGCATCTCTTTTCATAGAAATAAGCGAAGTAAGGCAGCAATTAATTCAGAATTGGAGAATATAGAGGGAATAGGCGAAAAAACTGCTGAACAGTTGCTTAAAAGTTTTAAGTCTGTAAAAAGAATACGGGAAGCGACTATAGAAAATTTGGCAAAATCAATAGGTATGGCAAAAGCTAAGAAAGTGTATAAATCGTTTCATTGATTGTATGGTTTTAATGAGAAAAATAGGAACCCTTATTTTAGTGCTAGTTACTTTTACTTCTTTCTCACAAGAAGAACCCAAAGTTGGTCTTGTTTTAAGTGGCGGCGGTGCTAAAGGTCTTGCACATATTGGAGCATTAAAAATTATTGAAGAAGCTGGCGTAGAAATTGACTATATAGGTGGTACCAGCATGGGTGCAATTGTTGGTGCACTTTATGCTTCCGGTTACTCTGCCAATGAATTAGATTCAATTTTTAGGGCAACAGATTTTTCTACGCTTATTCAAGATAATGTACCTAGAGGGGCAAAGACATTCTATGATAAAGACGATTCCGAACGCTATGCCTTGGGGTTACCTTTTGATAATTTTAAAGTTTCTTTTCCTGAGGCAATTTCTGGAGGGCAGAACATTTACAATGAGTTTGTTCGGCTACTATTCCATGTAAAAGATATTAAGGACTTTAATAAGCTTCCAATTCCGTTCTTATGCATAGCTACAAATGTTGAAACTGGAGAACCTGTGCTCTTGGATAATGGTTATTTGCCAGAGGCAATTATGGCTAGTGGTACATTGCCCTCTTTATTTGAACCAACGGAATTGGATGGTCAAATACTTATAGATGGTGGAGTAGTCAACAACTATCCTATAGATGAGGTAAAAAAGCTTGGAGCTAATATTATCATAGGTGTAGACGTTCAAGACGCATTGGCAAAACGAGAGTCTTTATCATCTGCTACGGAAGTATTACTGCAAATAAATAACTACCGTACCGTGAACGATATGGTAAAAAAGAGAAAACAAACAGATATTTATATTCAGCCAAACATTGAAGATTTTTCGGTAATCGATTTTGAAAAAGCCTCGACCATTATCGAAGTTGGAGAAATTGGCGCAAAAGAGAGGTGGGAAGACTTAAAACAATTAGCAACTAAGCAACCTACAATAAGGAGTGGCAAGGCCAGACGAAAAGTGATGGATAGCTTAAGTATTAATAGAATGATTATTGAAGGAAATAATAGATACACGAGAGGCTATATTAAAGGGAAACTACGTTTTAATCTTGCAGATAAGATTCCATTTACTAAGCTTAAGCAAGGGATAAATAATTTGGCTGCTACGGGTAATTTTAAGGCAATTAGGTATGAACTAGTTTCAAATGGACTTGGCACAGATTTAATATTAAAACTTAAGGAGAATACCACTAAAATGTATATTAAAATGGGCGCACATTATGATGACTTATATAAAAGTGCAGCGCTTATTAATATTACTAGAAAGAATTTATTGCTAAAAGATGATGTAGCATCATTTGATTTCATTTTAGGAGATCATGTGCGATATAATTTCCAATATTATTTAGATAAAGGGTTTTATTGGAGTTTTGGACTCAATTCAAACTTTAATGATTTTGACGAGGAAGTGGATTTTGGTTTACTACGTTCCAACTTTGATGTTCCAGATGACCCAAACATCAGTGAAATTAATTTAGACGTAACAGACTTAACAAATCAAATATACCTTCAAACCGTTTTGCAGGAAGAGTTTGCTTTTAGCATTGGTTTAGAACATAAATTATTAAGGTATAGTACAAGAACTTTAAACAATAATATAAATTCTCTTACTCCAGTACCACCATCTAATGAGCGCACTTTTTTTGAAAATAGTAATTACTTTAGTACCTATAGTAAACTAAAACTAGATACCTACGATGATAAATATTTTCCAACAAAAGGCTTGTACTTTGATGGAGATTTCCACTTCTATATATTGTCATCAGATTTCAATGATAATTTCAAAGAATTTTCAATAGCAAAAGCTAGAATGGGTGGTGCCTTCACTTGGATTGATAATCTAACTTTAAATATTGAGACTGAAGGGGGTTTTAAGCTTGGAACCTCTAATGTGTCTTCTTTTGATTTTATTTTAGGTGGATTTGGTAATGAGCCCACACATAATTTTATTCCTTTTTTTGGTTATGATTTTTTATCCCTTCCAGGAAACAGCTTTGTAAAAGCATATGCTAGGTTGGACTATGAGGTTGCTCCAAAAAACCATATTCTTTTTACAGCAAATGCTGCCAATGTAGATGACGACCTTTTTAGAACAGGAGAATGGTTTACAGAACCTAATTTTTCTGGTTATGGAATTGGTTATGGTTACGAGTCTTTTTTGGGCCCCGTACAGATATACTATTCTTGGTCGCCCCAACGTAACGATAGTGAAGTATTTTTCAGCATTGGATATTGGTTTTAGCAAAAAATTATCCTAAAAAATGGTAATTATTCTTAAAAGAAATCAAACTCTAGCTAAGCTAAGTTAAAGTACGTTAAATCCTTATTTTTCTTTAAAAACCTGCCTTACATTTGTATAACAAGAGGGGTGGTTCCCTCACTACTTTAAGTATTGGTTTTTCATAATTTAAAGTTTGGTTGGTTATTTAGAGAAAGCCCTGATATTCATATCAGGGCTTTTTTTGTACAATACTTTGGAATAACTTTTGTTTAAGTTATGGTAAATAGGGTTTTAAAAGCCATTTATGTATTAATTTTAGTGTTAGTTTATCTGCTATGAAAAAACTTACTTTCCTTATTATCTCCTTTTTGGTGTTAGGGGCTCACGCACAAACCAAACCTGCGTATAAGTCTGGCGAATGGTTAAAGTTTAGAATTCACTACGGAATTTTTAACGCAAGCTTTGCAACCTTAAAGCTTACCTCAGAAGAACTAAACGGTACTCCCGTTTATCACGCAGTTGGTAAAGGAAAAACTACAGGAATGGCAAGATGGTTTTTTAAAGTTGATGATACTTATGAAAGCTATTTTGGCAAATATGATAGTAAGCCCTATAAGTTTGTTAGAAAAATTGACGAAGGGGGTTATACAAAAGACATTGAAATAAATTTTGACTACGATAAATCAACGGCATTATTGGAAGACAAAAAGAATAAGAAGGACTACAATATTTCTATAAATAGTAAAGTACAAGACTTAATTTCAGCCTCATATTATTTAAGGAGCAACTATGATTTAGATGATTTTAAAGTGGGGGAAAGTATAAGCATAGACATGTTGTATGATGATGATGGAATGTATAAGTTTAAGCTAAAGTTTTTAGGCACAGAAATAGTTAGAACAAAGTACGGAAAAGTAGAATGTTTAAAATTTAGACCATATGTGCAATCTGGTAGGGTTTTTAAAGAACAAGAAAGCTTAACTTTGTGGGTATCGAACGATTTAAATAAGATTCCTATCCGTATTAAGGCAGAATTAGCCGTAGGTTCTATAAAAGCGGACTTAGATGGGTATAATGGACTTAAAAATCAGTTCAAGATAATTATGAAGTGATTAATCAATGAAGAAAGAGGAGCTAATTGAGTCCCAAATCAACAAGCTTGAAGAAAAATATAAAAACTCTGGTCAAGATCTTAGTTCTTACTTAGATGGACTTCTATACCAACGTTATTTAACGTATTGGGATTATATTCATTTAGATACTTTATTAAGCATCCAAGTTCCTAAAACACATTTTCCTGATGAAGAGATTTTTATCATGTACCATCAGATTACCGAGCTGTATTTCAAGCTTATTTTGCATGAGCAGAAACAATTGGTAGAAGATAAATCACAAGACCTTCAATTTTTTACAGATAAGGTATACCGTATTAATAGCTACTACAGAGCTTTAACATCCTCTTTTAGTATTATGATAAAGGGGATGAATAGAGAGCAATTTTTACGATACCGAATGGCACTTCTTCCCGCAAGTGGTTTCCAATCTGCACAGTATAGAATGATAGAATTGTATTCCACTTCCATGCAAAACTTGGTTCATTATACAGAAAGAGCTGATTTTTCTGAAGAGCATAGTATAGAAGAATTATATGAACATATTTATTGGAAAAAGGGAGCTACTGATATTAAAACAGGAGAAAAAACATTGACTTTAAAGCAATTTGAATTTAAATACACTTCAAGACTATTAAGAACTGCAAACCGTTTAAAAGGTAATACCATCTATGACAAATACCTAAGTTTACCAAAAGCATCAAAAGACAATAAAGAATTAATAACGGTACTTAAGGATTTAGATGTAAATGCGAATGTTAATTGGCCACTAATGCATATGGGTTCAGCATATCGTTATTTAGGTAAAGACAAAGCACCGGTAGATGCTACTGGTGGAACAAATTGGAAAAACTACTTACCCCCAAGTTTTCAGAAAATAATATTTTTTCCAAATTTGCATTCAGAAGAAGAATTAGAAACATGGGGAAAACAATGGGTAGACCATATTTTTAACCCAAATAATAAAGCGTAAGAAGCATGCGAAAATATTGGGGCGCTATTTTGGCACTGGCCATTCTAATATCCTGCAAAGAAGATAAGCCAGCAGTAGAACAGGAGATTGCTCAATTACCTGTTGCCAAACCAATTGTAAAAAGGTTTGGATTTGACTTTGACGAATATAACATAGTCCAAGACACAGTAAAGAATGGAGATAGTTTTGGTCAATTAATGTTGAAAAACCATGTTGACTATAATAAAGTGATTACTATTTCCGAAAAGTATAAAGACACTTTTGATATTCGAAGAATAAATGTAGGTAAGCCTTATTTCATTTTAAAATCCAAAGATTCCCTTGAGAGAGCCGAAGTTTTTATTTATCAAAATGACAAGATAAATTACACCGTATTTGATTTAAAAGATTCGGCTAAAGTCTATAAGAGTAAGCGAAAAGTAAACTATAAAGAGAGAGAGATTGGTGGGGTAATAAAAAATTCCCTATCCCTAGATATGGATTCCCTTGGAGTTGATTACAATGTTACTTTAAACCTAGCCGATATTTATGCTTGGACAATAGATTTCTTTAGATTAGAAAAAGGAGATAAATTTAAAATTATATATGACGAACGTTATATTAACGATTCGATATACGCAGGAGTTACTCCAATAAAAGCCGCTTATTTTGAACATAAAGGAAAACCAATTTATGCTTTTCCTTATGTAGTTGATTCTTTAAAAAGTATTGAGGATTATTACGATCAAGATGCCAATAACTTAAGAAGTACTTTTTTAAAGGCACCAATAAAGTTCAATTATCGAGTTTCCTCTAGATATAATCTTAGAAGACGTATTGCCTATTATGGGTATAAGGTTCGCCCACATAAGGGAACGGATTATGCCGCAGCAATTGGCTCACCTATTGTTGCTACTGCGGATGGTACCGTAACCGAGTCTAGAAGAAGAGGAGGGAATGGTAAATATGTAAAGATTAAACACAATGGAACCTATAGTACGCAGTACTTACATATGAAAGCCCAGAAAGTAAAGAAAGGGGATTATGTTCGCCAGGGAGATGTTATTGGATGGGTAGGTATGACTGGGAATACTGGTGGTCCTCATGTTTGTTATCGCTTTTGGAAAAATGGCCGACAGGTAGATCCACTTAGAGAAAAACTACCTTCCGCAGAACCTATTGTAGATTCATTACGAGCAGCTTATTTGGAGCATATTGTGCCTATTAAAGGGCAATTGGATTGTATAGAATACACGCTAATTGAGGAAAAAACAGAAGAAGAACAAGAAGAGGATTTAATTACACTTAACGAACCAAATGGCACTACCCAAAATCAACCCAACAACAACTAAATCTTGGTCCAAACTTTCTTCACATTTTGAAGAGACAAAAGAAAAACACCTTAAAGAACTTTTTAAATTAGATACGCAAAGAGCAAAGAAGTTTTCTATTGAATGGAAAGATTTCTATGTAGATTTCTCAAAAAATAGAATTACTGGAGAAACAAAATCTTTGTTATTACAGTTAGCGGAAGAAATAAAGCTTAAAGAAGCTATCGACGACTATTTTGGAGGAGAAAGAATAAACGAAACTGAAGGAAGGGCAGTTTCACATACCGCTCTTCGCGCAAAAAAGGAAGATACTGTTTTTGTTGACGGAGAAAATGTTGTGCCAGAAGTATATCAGGTTAAAGCGCATATTAAACTATTTAGTGAGGCGATTATATCAGGAGATAAAACAGGATACACTGGAAAAACATTTACAGATGTTGTTAATATAGGTATAGGAGGTTCAGATTTGGGGCCGGCCATGATAACGGAGTCATTAAAATTTTATAAGAATCATTTAAAGCTTCATTTTGTTAGCAATGTAGATGGGGATCATGTTCAGGAAATACTCAAAGGGTTACATCCAGAAACCACACTTTTTGTAGTAGTTTCAAAAACGTTTACTACCCAAGAGACCCTTAGCAATGCAACAACCATTAAAGAATGGTTTTTAAAGCATGCTTCACAAAAAGATATAGCTTCACATTTTGCGGCTGTTTCTACCAATACAAAAAAGATAGCGGAATTTGGAATTGCTCAAGAAAATGTATTTCCAATGTGGGATTGGGTTGGCGGTCGTTTTTCACTATGGAGTGCTGTTGGACTTTCAATTGCTCTAGCTGTTGGGTATGAAAACTTTGATGAGCTGCTAATGGGTGCAAATGAGATGGATACTCATTTTAAAGAAACTCCCTTTAAAGAAAACATCCCTGTTACACTGGCTCTATTAAGTATATGGTATAATAATTTTTATGGTGCAGAAACGGAAGCTATTATCCCTTACACGCAATATTTACATCGCTTTTCAGCGTATTTGCAGCAAGGTATTATGGAAAGTAATGGTAAAAGTGTAGACCGTAAAGGCAACAAAATACCTTATGAGACAGGAACTATTATTTGGGGCGAACCAGGAACCAATTCTCAACATGCTTTCTTTCAATTAATACACCAAGGGACAAAAATTATCCCAACAGACTTTATAGGCTATAAACACTCACTCCATGGTAATATTGGGCATCATAATAAGCTAATGGCCAATTTTTTTGCCCAGACTGAAGCCCTAATGAATGGGAAAGATTTAGAAGAAGTAACAGCCGAGCTAAAAGCCAATGATTTAGCTCAAGAACATATTAATAGACTAGCTCCATTTAAAGTATTTGAAGGGAATAAGCCTACAAATACTATTCTTATAGACAAACTTACTCCTAAAAGTTTGGGCGCACTTATTGCCATGTATGAACATAAAATATTTGTTCAAGGCATTATATGGAATATTTTTAGTTACGATCAATGGGGCGTAGAATTAGGCAAACAACTTGCTAAAAACACATTAAAAGATATCCAAAGCTCAGATATTAGCAGTCATGACTCCTCGACAATGATACTTTTGCAAAAATTTAAGAATTAAGCCTTTTTTTTATAACACTGAAATAGTTATAAACATTTGTACAGTAAGCTTTTAACAACATTTGCACAATACGTTTCTTAACGTTATTTTAACATGGCAAAAAGTTTAAAACAAGACTTTTGCAAAGCTAATTAAACTATTAAACACACTTAAAAATGAAAAAAATCTACTTAGTAGCTATTACACTACTTTTTTCTGTAATGGCATTTTCTCAAGGGGTTACCACATCAGCAATTGGTGGTAAGGTAACCGACAACGCTGGCGAGCCTTTACCAGGTGCTAGTATTGTTGCAGTACATGTTCCTTCAGGAACAGTTTATGGTGCGGCAACAGATTTTGATGGCTTTTACCGTATATCTGGTATGCGTACTGGAGGGCCTTACAAAGTAACTATTTCTTATGTTGGTTTTAATGACGATGTAAAAGATGGAGTTTATTTAAATCTTGGAGCAACTGTTAGAATTAGTTCTCAGATGTCAGAATCGGCAACTGCTCTTGATGAGGTAGTTGTTTCTGCAGTATCAAACGGGGTATTTGGATCAAATAAAACAGGTACGGAAACAAATATTTCGCAACGCCAAGTAGCTACAACTCCTGCGGCTTCACGTTCTTTAGCGGATTTTGTTCGTTTAACACCACAAGCTCAGTTAAGTGAAGGGAATGATGGTTTTTCTATCTCACTTGCAGGTCAGAACAACCGTTACAATGCTATTTATATAGATGGTGCTGTAAATAATGATGTTTTTGGTTTAGCTGGCTCAGGTACAAATGGTGGGCAAACAGGGGTTAATCCTTTATCTGTTGATGCTATTGAAACTTTCCAGATTAACATTGCTCCTTTTGATGTTAGACAGTCTGGTTTCTCTGGAGGTTCTGTAAATGCAGTTACACGTTCTGGTTCTAATGAGTTTGAAGGGTCGGCTTATTATTTTACAAGAAACGAAAGTTTAGTAGGTAAAACACCACCAGATTTGGTTGGTGATGGCGAGGAAAGAGAAAAAATTTCTGAATTCTCTACAAATACATACGGTGTTCGTTTAGGTGGACCGCTAATTGAAGATAAATTATTCTTTTTCGTTAACTACGAAAGAGGTGAGTCAGAAATTCCTCAGCCATTCAACTTCAGTAATTATACAGGACGTTCATCTGAGGCAGACTTGGCTAATTTAAGTAGCTTCCTTCAAAATACCTATGGCTACAGCCCTGGTATTTTTGATAATAATGCGACTACTTTAGAGAGTAATACTTTAGTTGCTAAGATAGATTGGAATATAAATGAGAACCATAACTTGTCTTTAAGACATAGTTATGTTGGTGCTGATAATTTAGAAGCACGTAACTCTGGTAACAGAAATATTGGTTTTATAAACGGTTCTGAACTCTTTGTTTCTAATACAAATTCTACGGCATTAGAATTAAATTCAAGATTTGGCAACAAATTTTCAAACAATTTAGTAATTGGTTATACTACGGTAAGAGATGACCGTGATCCTTTAGGAGATCCTTTTCCCACAGTAGATATACAAGATGGTGACGGAACTATTTCTTTTGGTTCTGAGCCTTTTTCAACAGCTAACTTGTTGAACTCTGATTATCTAACGATTTCAAACAATTTTGAAATCTACGCTGGTCGCCATACGGTAACTTTAGGTGCTAACTTTGAGTTCGCGGATGTTAAAAACTTATTCTTTGCTTTTAACTTTGGGGATTACACTTTTGAAGATCAGTTTGATGATGCAGGAAACTTGCTTTCTACTGGTTTAAACCAATTCTTGACAGGACAGGATGCAGATGTATACCAACATGGTTACTCTTTAGTTGGTAATGGTGTAAACGGAGATGACTCTGCAGGTTCAGCAGATTTTAAGACATCGCAATATGGATTTTATGTGCAGGATGATTTTGATGTAACTGATAATTTTAAATTTAGTTTTGGTGCTCGTATAGATGTTCCAACATGGAAATCTGGAACTGCTAATGAAGAGTTTAATACCACTACTGTTGGCTTATTGGAAGCTGCTGGTAAAGACTTACAAGGAGCACGTGTTGGACAAGAAATTAGCAATGCGGTTTTTTCGCCAAGACTTGGTTTTAATTGGGATGTTGATGGTAATCGTTCTACACAGATTAGAGGTGGCTTAGGTGTATTTACTTCTAGGTTACCATTAGTATGGCCTGGAGGAACATACAATAATAATGGTGTTACAGGTGGATTTAACTTTGAATTTGGACAGCCTTTTGTTGCAGATGTTAACAATCAGTTCGAAGATCCTGCTCCAGGTTCTGGTGGTTTAGGGGGTAATATTGATTTAGTTGCGGAAGATTTTAAATTACCACAAGTAATGAAATTCAATATCGCGATAGATCAAAAACTTCCATTATGGGGATTAATTGCTTCTGCAGATTTGTTATATACAGATGTTATTACAGATATTTATTATGAGAACTTAAATCTTGGAGGCCCAACAGGTTTTTATCAAGGAGCTGATAATAGACCATTCTATGATAGAAGAGCAGAGATAGATGATACCTATGGTAGAATTATTTTAGCTTCTAATACTGGTGGTGGTGATGCAACTAACGTAACATTTACATTACGTAAGCCATATGAAAATGGTTTTGCAGGTCAAATAGCATACACTTATGGTGAATCTAACAAGGTTTTTGATGGTACTTCTTCTCAAAACAGTTCGCAATGGAGAAATATACTTACTGTAAATGGTAAGAACTCTCCAAACCTTCCTGTAACTCGTTCAGATTTTGCTTTAGGAAATAGGATTACTACAAGTGCTTCTTATGAGTTCAAGTGGAACGAGAATGTAAAAACTACAGTAGCACTTTTCTACGAAGGTGTGCAGAGTGGTCCTTATAGCTTTACCTATAGAGAGGGTAGAGATTTATTAAATGATGATTCTCGTGATAATGCATTAATTTATATTCCAGCAAGTGCAGATGAGATTGTTTTCTCTGGCGATGCTGCTGAGCAAGCTGCTAAATGGCAATTGTTGGATACTTTTATCCAAAACGATGACTATCTTAGTGAAAATAGAGGTCGTTATGCAGAGCGTAATGCTTCTAGAGGACCATGGAGCCATGTAGTAGATTTTAAACTATTACAAGATTTCTCTTTTAAAGTTGGGGAAAAGACACATACGTTGCAGTTATCTGCAGATGTTTTCAACTTTACCAATTTATTAAATAAAGATTGGGGTAAGCGTAAATTCATTAGAAGTGAAGTTAGTCCACTTACTACAGTTTCAACAGGTGATACACCAGTATTTGATATCAACACTGGTGTTATTAATGCAGATGGTTCTGCTAATCTAGAAGAATTGGATGATTTTGGTCTTCAATCTTCAAGATGGCAAGCGCAGTTGGGTGTTAGATATATCTTTAACTAAACCTAGCATTATATAATTTTAAAACCCCGCTTTTGCGGGGTTTTTTTATGTCCAAAAATTAGTACATTTAAGCATCAAAATCTAACTATGGAAATCATTCAAAATGTTCACTCTTATCTTGCCTATGTTGTATTAGCTATTTTAATTTTGGCTGTATTTAATGCTTTTGCCGGTTGGCTAGGAAAAAAGGAATTTAGATTTGATAAAGATTTAAGAGTAAGTCTTTTTGCACTTATTTTAAGTCATATACAGCTACTAATAGGCTTGGTGTTATACTTTACTTCTGTTAATGGCCTAAAAGCTATACAAACCTTAGGAATGGGAGGTTTAAACGCTCCTGCTCGTCTACTAGCCATGGAACATCCACTAATTAATATTATTGCACTTGCTTTAATTACGATAGGATGGTCTCGTCATAAAAAGAAAACAGAGGATACTGCTAAATTTAAAAGTATTGCAATTTTTTATGGTTTAGGCCTTTTGTTGATTTTGAGCCGTATCCCATGGGGACAGTGGTTTAGCTAGTATTATTTGACTACCGTAATTTTAAAGTTTATTTGAGCATCACCTTCATTTACAGCAAAGGGTTCTACATTTTGGCTTATGCCATTATAAGATGCGGATAATACTTCGAATAGAAAAAAACCGCATTCATCTGGAGCACCATGTTTTAAGTCAATGACCAAAACATCGGTTTCGTTTTCATTAAGTTGAATAGACCATGTATTAGCTCCTTCTTGGCCAAAAAGCTCCAATACTATAATGTCCTTTACAGATTCGGGTAAACTAGGTATTTGAGCAGCATCAAAAACTACTGGGCGAATAATAAAGCCATTTTTCTCTGCAATAATATCCAAACCACTATAGGTATTATTGGTGATTAGATTAGTGCCGTCACTATTAACCAACTCAATATAAATAGATTGGGTTATGGCATCTACAGATGCGCCTACTGGCAAAGCACAGGGGTTACTACTATCATCTGTACTACAAGATAGTAGTACCAAGAATGCTGTTATATATAAAACAATCCTTTTCATAGCTCGTTTTTATCCAAGATGCTAAAAATAGGTAGCGTTGCGTTTGGTAAAGTGTTAATTGTTTTCTTTTATTAGGTAAAGATAAATAGGAAAATGATCTGCATACCCCCCTTGGTAGGTAGTACCTACATAAGTTCTAAAAGGGTAGTTTTTGTATTTGCCGTTGGCGGTTTTTAAGTAATTAGGGCTATAAACTGCCGCTTTCCAAAAAGTATAGCTGTCTTTTTTATTAGTAATTAGATTGGATGTAAAAAAGAACTGATCAAATAGATTCCATTTATCACGATATGCAAGCGAACCAATCCCTTTGTTATAAAGTTTTTCCATTGGATTAAATAAGGATAAACTATCCAATTGCCTTATTTTTCCTTTGGTTTTTAATATTTTTTTAAAACTAGTATCGCGAGGATCATCATTAAAATCTCCCATACTAATAATCTTAGCCAGAGGACTTATACGCTTAATTGAATCAATAATTCTATTGTTTAGCTCTGCAGCTTTTCTTCTATATGGTTTGCTTCGAGATTCTCCACCACTTCTAGATGGCCAGTGATTAACAATAAAGAATAGCAGTTCCTCATCTAAGAACCCGCTTACTACAAGTTGATCTCTCGTATAATCCCTAAAACCCTCTTCATTAAAAAGTAATAATTGATGATTTTTAAAGGTATTTGGTATAAAAGATGCTTTCTTGTATAAAAAAGCTACATCTATGCCTCTTTCATCTGGAGAATCGAGATGTATGATTCCGTAATCCTTATTTTGTAGATTTTGATGCTGCACTAAATCATCGAGTACAGCTCTTTTTTCTACCTCGCACAATCCTATAATATCAGGTGATGTATTTGTTAAATCCTGTCCGATTTCGGAAAGTACCTTAGAAATGTGCTCAATCTTCTTTTGATAACGTTTATGAGTCCAATTATAGTTGCCGTTAGGAGTTCTTTCATCATCAAAGACTAGTGTGTCATTTTTGGTGTCAAATAGATTCTCGATATTATAGAATGCAATAGTCCTAATTTTATAAGTTTTTTTAGTTTGCCCTAGCAAGAAAAATGGAATTAAAAAAAGTATATAAAAAAGGACTCTCATTAAGATACTCTAGTAGAATACCAATTTAAGGTTTTATTTGAAATTGAGGTTTTTCTGACATTTTATCGTAACATTGGGGAACACACAACCATTGCATGCGTATATTTTTAATTCTATTTTGCCTATCCTCCATAGGGTATGGGCAAGAAACAATAACCATTACCGGGAAAATAGGTAACCAAACCGCAAAAGCACCTTTAGATAAGGCTATTATTTCCATTGAAGGGACTAGCGAGACTTGTCTGTCTAATTCCCAAGGTGAGTTTCAACTAGCCACCTCGCAAGAAGGAGCTTATATTTTAAAGATTTCTGCACCATATTATAATACTAAACGCATACCTATTTTATTGGAAGCTCAAAACTTGAGTATAGGAATGATTACCCTTACTAATGATATTACAATAGAGCAAACGGATAATCTTATCTCGTTAACGGAATCTGACCTATCAGAAGATGATGAAACGGTCTCTTTATCAGCTGGGTTATTGCAAGCAACTAAGGATGTTTTTCTAAATAGAGCAGCTTTTGATTTTGGACAAGCATTTTTCAGAGTACGAGGGTATGATTCTCAGAATGGGCAAGTGCTAATTAATGGTATTAGGATGAATAAATTTTTCGATGGGCGCCCGCAATGGAATAATTGGGGAGGGCTTAATGATGTAATCAGAAATCAAGAATTTTCTAATGGGTTAGAAACTTCAGATTATACATTTGGAGGCATTTTGGGTAACACTAATATTGATATCCGTCCATCAAAGCTAAGACCTGGTATTCGCTTGTCTTCTTCTGCATCAAATAGAACTTACTTTGGCCGATTAATGGCTACCTACACCTCTGGTATAAATACAAATGGGTTTGGTTATACACTTTCTGCTTCTAGGAGATGGGCTAAGGAAGGCTATATAGATGGTACTTTATATGATGCATATTCTTTTCTTGGTGCTTTAGAGTATCAGCTAAATGAAAGAAACAATATTCTCTTTACCACAATTTTAGCTAGGAATAGAAGGGGTCGCTCATCGGCAATTACAGAAGAGGTTTTTGAATTGGCTGGAAATAAATACAATCCATATTGGGGTATCCAAAATGGAGCTATCCGCAATTCCAGAGAGCGTAATGTTTTTGAGCCAATTGTTATGCTTAACCATTATTACAAATCCAAAAAAATAAAAGTCACTTCTGGGGCTTCTTATCAATTTGGAACCAATAATCGTAGTCGTTTAGGTTATTTTAACGCGCCAAACCCAGAGCCAACTTATTATAGATATTTACCAAGTTTTTATATAAATAATCCAATAGGTGCGGATTTTACTAATGCTGAATTGGCACGGGATGGTTTCCTAAATAACAGGCAGCTTAATTGGTCCAATCTATATCAAGCAAATAGTAGTGGTAAAGCTACATACCTTTATTATAATGATACAACAGATAATACTCAAATTACGCTTTCATCAGCAGCAAATCTTAAACTAAATGCAAATTTTAAAATTGATTTTGGGGTTAACTATCAACAGTTAAAATCTGAAAATTATGCTGAGATAAAGGACTTGTTGGGAGCCGACTTCCATGAAGATATAGACCCATTCTCGGATACCCAGAATGACGTAAATGGCACTTTAAATAAAGTTGAAGAAGATATTTTCAATTATAACTATGAAATGCACGCCTCTCTTCTCAGTGGTTTTGCACAACTAAGTTTTGAGAAATTAAAATGGTTAGGATTCGTTTCTGGAACAATTTCAAGTACAAAATATCAGAGGAATGGATTGTTTTTAAATGAAAGATTTATAGAAAATTCCATAGAGAAAAGTGATGAATTAAGTTTTTCAAACTATGGTTTAAAAGGAGGATTAACGTATAAGGTTACAGGTAGACACTGGTTTAAAGTAAATGGAGCATTTATTAATAAGGCACCAGTTTTGCAAAATAGTTTTATAAACCCTAGAGAGAATAACGCAGTTGTTCCTAATATTAAAAGTGAGACCATTTCAACTGCAGATGTAAATTATTTTCTTCGCCTTCCGGACCTTACAGGAAGAATTTCAGGATTCCATAGCAGATTTCAGAATACTACAGATATAAATTTCTTTTTTGTTGATTCTGGAGTAGGATCGGATTTTGTACAAGAGGTACTTACAGATTTGGATAAATTACATATGGGAATTGAACTTGGATTGGAATACCAAATCTCATCCCAAGTTAAACTTTCGGCTGTAGCGAATGTTGCAAAATACCTGTATGCAAGTAATCCATCGGTTATGATAAATTTTGATACCGCAGGTGCAGAAGAAGACTTAATAGATATAACAGGTAGTATTAACTTAGGTACTGCTAATATTAAGAATCTTCGCTTAGCTCAAGGTCCACAAAAAGCATTTGCTTTAGGTATAGAATATCGTGACCCAAAGTATTGGTGGATTGGAGCCACGGCGAATTATTTGGCCAATAACTACGCTAATATTTCAACGATAACAAGAACACAAAGCTTCTTTTTTGACCCGGATACTGGAGAACGTTTTCCTGATGCAACTGAAGAAAATGTTACTAATCTTTTAAAGCAATCTAGATTGGACGATTTTTATTTACTTAACCTGGTTGGTGGAAAATCCTGGTTAAAAAATGGAAAATATATTAGCGTATTTGCCAGTATAAATAATGCTTTTGATGCTGTTTTTAGAACAGGAGGTTATGAACAAAGTAGAAATGGAAATTTTGGGCAATTACAACAAGATAGTTTACGTGACAATCCGTCTTTTGCACCAAAATATTGGTACGGCTTTGGCAGAACGTATTTTTTAAACTTAGCGATAAGTTATTAAAAATTAGATAGTTGTGCACTATTAATTAAAATGATAAGAGAGTTACAAACAAAAGATTAAAATTTATAATGATTCGCCTATTGTACGTTTTAAAATCTATAATGAAACAGAAGTTGTCAGTTCGAGTTTTTTCTAAAAGAAAAAGCCCGCCTGCCGGAAGGGCAGGTATCGAGAACAATAAAATTCTAATTCTCGATACAATTTTTCATGGCTATGCCTTAAAAAAATTACTCGAATGGACGAATTTTTACTGTAAAGTACCATTACCAGCTATACTATTCCTTATAGTATCTAGCTCTTGCATAAAAAACAATGAATTTGATACTATTTCGGACGCTTGTTCAGAAAACCTTATGGCGAACACTACGTATACCCAAGTAAAAGAATTATATGAGGGAGAGCTTATTCAGATTCAAGAAGATTTAATTATTGATGGCTATGTGATATCATCGGATAAAGCAGGTAATTTTTTTAGTGTACTTCATTTTCAAGATAATCCAACAAATCCTACAGAAGGATTTCAAATAGAAATAGATTTAAGAGAATCTCACTTATTTTTTGAAATGGGTAGTAGAATCCTAATTAAGTTAAAAGGACTCTATCTGAACAAAAGTAGAGGAGTATTTAAATTGGGAGGTACATTTTCAGCTTTTGGAACTACTTCCGTTGGGAGACTACCAGCATTAAAAATACCTGAGCATATCTTTCTAAGTTGTGATTCCAGTTCAAATATTCAACCAGTAAATCTAATCCTAGAAAATTTAAATGATAACAAGGTTAACACTCTTGTACAAGTAGATAGTTTGGAATTTGTAGGCGATGAATTTGGACTACCGTTTGCTGAGGTTCGCAAAGAAACTAAGCGGACTTTAAAAAACTGTAATAACAATGAAATTAAATTAGTTAACTCAGGTTTTGCAGATTTTCAAGGCGATATCCTTCCAGAAGCTAATGGTAGCGTCACTGCTATACTGCTTAAAGAAAACGCAGATTATTTATTAGCTCTCCGAGATTTGGATGATATTAATTTTATTAACCAACGTTGTGCCGATTTGAAAATGACTTCGACACAAATATTCTTTTCAGAATTGGCGGATCCAAATAACAATACGGGTGCTCGTTTTATTGAGTTATATAACGCTTCGAATAAAGATTTAGATTTGGATGGATGGATACTTAGAAGGTATACTAATGCAAATACGGAAATAAGTTCTACTATAAATTTAACAGGGCTAAGCATTGCAGCGGAAAGTACACTTGTAATTTCACCAAATGCAGAAGAGTTTGAGTTGACCTATGGCTTTGCACCAGATTTAGGAGTTTCAACTAATAGTCCAGCAGATTCTAATGGCGATGATAATCTAGAATTAGTAGACCCATTTGGGGTTGTCATAGATGTATTTGGATTGGTAGGGGAAGACGGTTCCAATACTAATCATGAGTTTGAAGATGGCAGAGCTTCTAGAAATATAGAAATAACTGGAGCAAATTCTATCTATACTTTTTCTGAATGGACCATTTTTAATGATACAGGAGAAGCTGGCACTACTAATTTACCTCAAAATGCTCCGGAAGATTTTACTCCTGGGAGTAGGGAATAAAAAAAGCCGCTTTATCATCATAAAGCGGCTTAGCTATTTTTTCTAATGGGGTTTATTCGTCATCTGCCTCAGGAAAAAGTTGACTGTTCATTACTTCTTCCATCTGTAATACATGGCGTTCTGTATGACCTGCAGTAAACAACAATAATTGATAAGCATCAACAGTGCCAAAAGGAAGGTTAGAATTAAATCTGTTTCTTAAATCATCTTCTGTAGTTTTCACATATGCTATATGCGCGTCTCTTTTGGCAATAAAAGCATCCACAGTAGCTTTATGACTGCCAAATTTACCACTTGGCTCAAATGCCTCACTAGTTTTAACTTTATTACTACGATCTATAATAATTTTCACCAATTGGTCATCACTCAACTTAACAGAATCTTTAAGCGCAGGATTATTTCCTGTAGCTACAGTTTGTTTTATAAGACCGTTAAAAGTGGTTTCAGAAATGGCAAGGTGTTCTACACATTGCGCAATGGACCAAGATGCTTCTGCCGCCTGAAAATTTAATTGCGCATCCGTTAAACCATCGAGAACAGCTTTCATATGGTCTCTAGTTTTTGTTAAATGCTCAATTGCTTTTTCGCGCTCTTTTTCTGTAATGCCATAATCTTTAGCAGTAAAGCTGAAAAGAAAAATAGCCATTAAGGGTAATACTAATTTTTTCATGGGAATACACTTTAATGTTAGGTGTTTACTCTAAAACGTTTATAAAGGTAAAAATTGGACACGTTTAATGGACTTTATTTCAAAAATAAGTTAATAATGGTAGTTAATTAGAAAAAGGAACCCATAATAAAACAAGGTTTCCAAAACTCGCTTAGTTGTTTGGATATTATAGATTTAAACGGAAGTATTAATTGGAAAATACAGAAAAAGTAAGTGTTTAAGTTTATTAAAAGACCATCACGATTATACAAGTTTTTTATATCTTTCAATTGAAAATGGATAACAAGGAAATATTTTTTAACGGAATCCGTAATGGAGATTTAAAATTGGTTGAGAGGCTGCTTGATGAAACTCCAGAACTTATAGCAGTTAGGGACCAAAGGGGTTCTACACCACTAATTTTGGCTACATACTATAATCATTTGCACATTACGAAACATCTTATAGAAAAAGAAGCTGATATAGATGGTAAAGATAGTTCTGGCAATACGCCTCTAATGGGTGTTTGTTTTAAGGGGTATAATGATATAGCGGAAATTTTAGTTGCCGCAGGTTCCAATGTTAACCATGTTAATGCTATGGGTGCTACATGTCTTATTTATGCCGCCACATTTAACCGGTTAGAGATTACTAAAATTTTACTTAAACATGGCGCTGATAAAACAGTTAAAGATGCCAGAGGTAATACAGCTTTAGATCATGCAAAAATGCAAGAATCTAAAGAGTTAATAGCACTACTTGAATAGTATACAGTATACTTCATGGAAAATGAACTTAAAGTTGCATTAATACAGTCTCATCTACTTTGGGAAAACCCAGATGCAAATAGAAAAGCTTTTACAGCTAAGATTAATTCGATTTCCTCAGAAGTTGATATAATTATTTTACCGGAGATGTTCACTACTGGGTTTACTATGAATCCTGAAAATATTGCAGAAAATGAAGGCGAGAAAACCCTTAATTGGATGAAATCTGAAGCTTCAAAGAAAGGGACAGCTATAGTAGGAAGTGTTGTTTTTAAAGAGGAGGGCAACTTTTTTAATCGCCTGTTCTTTGTTCACCCTAACGGTGAGGCTAATAGTTATGATAAGAAACACACTTTTACATTAGCTGGGGAGGATAAAATCTATAAAGCTGGGCAAAAGAAGTTGGTGGTAGATTTTAAGGGATTCAAAATATGTCCGCTTATTTGTTATGATCTTCGTTTTCCAGTTTGGGCAAGAAATATTGAAGATTATGACGCTCTAATTTATGTGGCTAACTGGCCCAAACCTAGAGTTGAAGCTTGGGATACCTTGTTAAAAGCTAGAGCTATTGAGAATATGAGCTATTGCATTGGGGTAAATAGAATAGGATTAGATGGCCTAGGGCATGAGTATAGCGGGCATTCTGCTGTCTATGATGTTTTAGGACAACAATTAGCTTTTTCAGAGAAAGATGAAGTTTTATACGCTACTTTAAGTAAGGATAACGTTGCATCTAATCGTAGTAAGCTTAAATTTCTGGACGATAGGGATTCGTTTAATTTGTTATGACAAATGTTTCGTTCTTCTCCCAATTTGCTCTTATCTCAATAATGTCGGGGTAGTACTTAATAACTTCTGGTTGTATTTTTCCAAGGTAACTTCCGGTATCCCATTTGCCATTTGCATTGGCATCTAAAATAATTCGGATTCCGTAGTTTTTTGGGTCAAGGTTATTAAACTCAAAAGTTTGAGGCTGTTTTGCAAAGATTTTGCGCACTAAGTCCCCTTTATCATCTATTAGCTCAACAAGTAATGGATAGGACACTTCGCCCGATAAGTTTAAAGTTAAATTCCCATAATCTGCATAACCACCTGTAGAAAGGTTAGCGACCAAAGTATCATTCTGCATACCAAAAAAATCTTCAATAGCACCAGGGAGTAAAACCACGTTATATTTTTGATTGTCAACGATTTCAAAATTGAAATCAACCTTATTTTTTATGGAGTCTAATTGAAGAAGAAAAGGAGTTTGTACAGTATCCTTGTCTAGAACTGCAATTCTAGAAGTATCAATTTTACTAATGGGAGTGCTTGCTAAAATGTGAAATTTATCTTCAAAATTTAATTTGCCTCTATGACTAGGGGTTAACTGTAAAGAATCTTGAGGCAGTTTCCGGGTTTTAACCGTAAAAGTATCTATAAGGCTAATATTCTCATTCGTAACGGTAAAAATGATAGAATCTATATCTGTGGGAGTAATCCAATAATCGATAGTGTCTTTTTCCCGATTTTTTGTCATTAAAGTTTTTACAGAATCTGGTAGCGCAATTAGGGGTTCAATTTTAAAATCTTCTTTAGATCCTTGATACCCAAAAATAATATGGTTTTTTGCTACATAACTGGGTACAGAAATACTATAGTCTGGCTTTTCTTTGAATAGATTTAGTAAATAAATACTATCTGTGGGTAAGCTTATAGTATCTGTTAAAAATCCAATTTTATCACTGCGCTGGTCAAAAACATTATTCTTGCCTTCATCTTTTATCGCCACTAAAGCATATTCCCCAGATTTTAAATTTTGCAATGTAAAAAATGGAACACTATCCAGGGTATTGGTAATATAGTTTGGAGGGTATTTGTAGATAGTGGAATCATTATAAACACTGTCAATCTCATAAAGCATTACACTAACAAATTCTTCAGCACTACGATTATAGGCATCTTTAATTGCTCCTGTAAGGGAGAGGGAATCAATATAATCTCCTGTAGAAAAAACATAAGACAAAAAACTATTTGGGTTACCCTCATTATTATCCACAATACTTTGCCCAAAATTTATGGTATAGGTTGTATTTTCTCTTAATGTGTCTTTAAAGGTTATTTCTATGAACTTACTTGCTAAACCTTGAGGCTTAATTTCTGGGATATACTTTAATGGAGGAGAGATTACCAATTGATTTTGAACATCTTCCAGTTTTATATATTCATCAAAATAGAGGCGAATACTCTTCTTGTCAAAATTTATGCTCAGATTTTCAGGGTCTGTTCTTAATAGTACAGGAGGTGTGATGTCTTTATCTCCTCCAGAAGGGGTGCCACGTCTTGCGCACTGCCAAAGAGCAGCAATCATAAAAAATAGAAAGAGGAAGCTTAAAATCTTTTTCAAGAAAGGCATAAACTTAAATTGATAAACAAATAAACAACATCTTGCAGTATTATAGAATTTAAAGCTTTCAATTTTAGAAAACTTTGGTATTTCTGGATAATAAAAAGTTAAGGAACAATAGCTATTGCAGCTGTATATAGTTCTAAGCCTTCTACTTTTAGTAATGCTGAACCACAGGCTTCTATGGTAGCGCCAGTAGTGATAACATCGTCAACCAACAATACTTTTTTGTTTTTTAAAAGCTCAGAATCAACAATCTGATAAAGCTCTTCAGTACTTTGCCATCTATTAAAACGACTTTTTTTAGTCAAGGTTTTGGTGTTAGCGGTTTTAATTAGCACATCCTTTAAAAATTTCACATTAAGGTGATGCGCCAAACGTTTTGCAAAAAGATCAATTTGGTTATACCCTCTTTTTTTAAGTTTTTTATGATGCAGCGGTACGGGTATAATGGCATCTATTTGCTCTAATCCATCTTGTTCTTTTAGAATTTCGCCGTACCAATCGCCTAGAAATGCCCCAATACTTTCTTGATTTTTATATTTTAAATGGTGTAAAAGCTGTTTTACAATTCCGTTTTGAGAGAAAAAAAGGAAGGAAGTTGCTTTTTTAACAGGAATTCTCCCATAAAAAATACGGTCTACTGGGTTCTCTTCCAGAAAGTTATAATCGGTAATCGGCAAATCATTCCGACAAACGGTACACAACAGGTGTTCTCCTCTAGTTAATTGTGTATTACATCCAAAACAGACCTGTGGCAATAGGACGTAGTTAATATCGTTTATTATCTTTGAAAACCTATAGTTTGACAAATCTTATACCTGCTGAATTAGCCTCTTATTGATGGAATCTCAAGATACTAAATTCAATTATAAAATAATCTCTACGGCATTAGTTGCGGTTATCATCGCAATTCTTATTGCTTTCTACTATAGTTATGCCCAATCTAAGAATAATTTAAAGTACTTAGAAGATCAAAAAGAGTTACTTGTTAAAGACGTAACTCTAATGAAAGTTGAGGTAGATAGGCTCTCTGGCCTTAATGAGATTAATGATATTGAATTACAAACTTCTCGCACACGAGTGCAACAACTATTAGATTCCGTTGGCAGATTAAATTTTAGCATTGTCAAACTAAAAGAAAGCCAGAAAGCGCTAAGAAAACTAGAACTAAGATTTGATAGCTTAAAAGTGAAGAATAACTTCCTACGCTATAACAATAGCCTTTTAGCAGATAAATACGAGAAGACACGGCGAGAAATTCAGGAATTACGAGGAAAAACCACTTCTTTGGAACAGGCAGAAGCTCTGGTAAGACAGAAGAATAAGGAACTAAGCAAAGAGTTAAAGGTTAAAAGTTATTTGCAAATGGGCGAAAACAGTGCCGAAGGTTCTGGTTTTCGTTTAAGAGCAGGTAGACCCATACAGACCAATAAGGCATCTACGATTGAAAAGCTTAGGGGTTGTGTTACTGTTCTTGGTAATCCAAACGAAAGAGGAAATATTAAAGTTATCTACCTCCAGTTTCTTAGCCCAGATATGAAGGTGATAGAGGACAATGCTAATACCGTTTCTGTTGGAGGTAATACGTATAGCAAACGCGTAGAGCTAGTTTATCTTGGCAAAAAAATAGAAGTGTGCGATGCAATTACAGTTCCGGAAGGTTCTCTAGAAGAAGGAATTTACACACTAAATATTTTTGAAGATGAGCGCTTGCTTTCTTCTACTGAATTTCAATTAAAATAAACTTCACTCTTTTTAGCCATTGTACTATTTTTGCCCAATGGCGAATCAAGAAGATATTTTCAAGAAGGTAATTTCACATGCTAAGGAATATGGTTATGTATTCCAGTCTAGTGAAATTTACGATGGTTTAAGTGCTGTCTATGACTACGCACAGAACGGTGTAGAACTCAAAAAAAATATTCGTGAATATTGGTGGCAGGCAATGGTACAACTCAATGATAATATCGTTGGTTTGGATTCTGCTATTTTTATGCACCCTACTACTTGGAAAGCTTCTGGCCACGTTGATGCTTTTAACGATCCTTTAATTGATAATAAAGATTCTAAAAAACGGTATCGTGCAGATGTTTTGGTAGAAGACTATGTGGCTAAAATTGAAGCGAAAATTGATAAAGAAGTTAAAAAAGCATCCAAACGTTTTGGTAATAGCTTTGATAAAAAGCAGTTTATAGAAACTAATGGACGGGTAGTTGGTTATCAAGAAAAGGCAGATGGCATTCTAAAACGCCTTGGAAAATCTTTAGAGAATGAAGATTTGGCGGATGTAAAAGCTTTGATTGAAGAATTGGAAATTGCTTGCCCACTCTCTGGATCTAAAAATTGGACAGATGTAAAGCAGTTTAATCTTATGTTTGGCACTAAACTCGGAGCTTCTGCAGATTCGGCAATGGATTTGTACCTGCGCCCAGAGACTGCACAAGGAATATTTGTGAACTTTTTGAACGTTCAGAAGACAGGTCGAATGAAAATCCCATTCGGAATTGCCCAGACAGGAAAAGCATTCCGCAATGAGATTGTAGCAAGGCAATTTATCTTTAGAATGCGGGAATTTGAGCAAATGGAGATGCAATATTTTATAAAACCAGGTACGCAACAAGAATGGTACGATACCTGGAAAGAAAAGCGAATGAACTGGCACTTGTCCTTGGGTATGGGAGAAGATAATTATCGTTTTCATGATCATGAAAAATTAGCGCATTATGCAGATGCCGCAGCAGATATCGAATTTAAATTTCCATTTGGTTTTAAAGAACTAGAAGGAATACACTCCAGAACAGATTTCGATTTAAGTCAGCACGAAAAACACTCAGGTAAAAAACTACAATATTTTGATCCTGAAGAGAATAAAAGTTACGTTCCTTATGTATTAGAAACCTCTATTGGTTTAGATAGAATGTTCCTAGCAGTATTTTCAAATTCTTTAAAAGAGGAAGAATTAGAAAACAATACTACGAGAACGGTATTAAAATTACCAGCAGTTTTAGCTCCGACAAAAGCAGCTATTTTACCTCTATTAAAACGGGATGGTTTACCAGAAGTAGCAAAGAAATTGGTGGATGATTTAAAGTGGGATTTTAATGTAGTGTATGACGAGAAAGATGCTGTAGGTCGTCGCTACCGTCGCCAAGATGCAAATGGCACACCATTTTGTATTACAGTAGACCATCAAACTTTAGAAGACGAAACAGTTACTATTCGCCATCGCGATACTATGGAACAACAGCGTGTAAAATTAGCTGAAGTAAAAGGTATAATAGCTAAGGAAGTAGATATGCGAGAGTGGCTAAAAAAGATCTAAAACCTAAACTGTCAATTCGAGTTTTTTCCGAAGGAAAAAGCCCGCCTGCCGGACGGACAGGTATCGAGAATAGAGAAGTGGAGAAGAGATTCTTATTTTCGATAGTTCTGCTAATCTGACGAGTTTTATTCAAAATTATTTTTCTTTTTTGAAGAAAAACACCAATAATATTAAAAACACAAAGCAACCATGGCCTACCAAAAATGCCATGAAGCAAATATATGAGCAAAAGCTCTGGGGAAAATCCAGTGCTACTTTTTATTCTGGAGAGGGTTCGCATGACCCAAAGATTATAAACCCATACCTCACCGCTGTAACAGAATTTTTAACCTCTTTTGAAAACCCAATTACGGTCTGCGATTTAGGTTGTGGTGATTTTAATGTGGGAGCAGCCTTAGTAAAACATACTAAAAAGTATATCGCCGTAGATATAGTCCCAGGGCTTATTGAGTACAATAAAGAAAAATTTAAAGCGGATAATTTAGAATTTCATTGCCTAGATATTGCAGCAGCTACTTTACCTTTTGGAGATTGCGCTATATTACGACAAGTGCTGCAGCATTTGTCTAATGCTGAAGTAGCGGAAGTTGTAAGTAAATTGTCTCAATACAAATATGTTTTACTAACTGAGCATATCCCCAATGAAGATTTTATACCTAACAAGGATATCATCTCTGGCCAAGGTATTCGGCTAAAAAAACTAAGCGGGATAAACCTGTTAGCACCACCTTTTAATTTAAAAGTAAAAGAAGAAAGGGTATTGTCTTCTTTTGTTTTAGAGAATAAGAAAGGACGTATTGAAACAAGATTGTATAAGGTTTAATACTGCAGATATCAAGGTGAATTGACTCGAACGGTCTCTTGTATGAGTAGTAGCGGATTTCTGCTCACAAACCATTTGGTTTTGCACTGACCTTTATTTTATGTTTATACTCTCGTTTTATCACTTAAACTGCTATTACTTATACAAATTGTTGGCAATAGTTATTTTATTAATCCGTGTGTTAATTTTATATCTTTAATTTCGTAAACATTGGTTTTAAAACATTCCAATTTTTCAGGGTTGAAAATCGCAATGTTGTAACCTTCTGAATTCAGTGAACTTTGGTATTCCACACCATCAAACCCTAAAGATTTAATAAATTCCGATATATATTGAGTAGGAATGTAATCTAAAACTTGCTTGTCTAATTTTTCAAGATTATCAAGCTCTGTTTTTATTTCATAAACTCTTGCTTCTCCATTTAACAAAACAAAATCGGCAATTGACTTGCCAATATTGAATTCGTTTAATGCAATGGTCTTTCTTAAACTATACTTTTTTAGAAGTAATTTGTTTGTCAGTATATTTTTATAGACGTATTCGTTTTTATAATTTTTTAAAAGTGATTTGTAAATAAAATTGATTGCGTCTAGGTTGGTAGTGGAATCTGTAACTGTAGTATATTTTTTTATCTTGTAAAACGTTGAATAGCAGTCACCTTTTCGCACAATCTTTTTAAAATTAGCTGGCGAAATAATTTGTGATAAACTACGGATTTTACTTATTTCAGTTGTTATTTCCATTCAAAAACAAAGTTACCAAATTTAAATTATCGGTCTTACTTTTAAGTATTACTTCAGAGTGAGTCATAATTACTGCCAACGTACGGATAAACAAACTAGTTTGTTTATCTGTATTTTAGAATTAGCTAAAGATAATCAAAAACAATACTTTATTGGAGTGCTATAAGTATTCCTAATAATAGAATAAGTCAAAAAAATTAATGGTCAATTTTATTTTAGAGCAAGAGCATTACTTTTAAGGATAATAAATACGTAAAACAAAAAATCAACATAATTATGAGCGATCCACACAACGGTAACGGAGACATTAGCCAATGTCCTTTTATGGGTGGGGCACAACCTACCACAGCAGGCAGCGGTACAACCAATAGGGACTGGTGGCCTAACGAACTAAAATTAAATATTTTAAGACAAAACGCGCAAAAATCTGACCCTATGGGAGAAGATTTTGACTATGCGGAAGCATTTAACAGTATAGACTATCCTACCTTAAAGCAGGAAGTAATTGATTTAATGACAGATTCCCAAGATTGGTGGCCAGCAGATTATGGTCATTACGGACCTTTCATGATTCGTATGGCTTGGCATAGTGCCGGAACATACCGTGTAGGGGATGGACGAGGAGGTGCTAGTTCTGGAACGCAACGTTTTGCTCCTTTAAATAGTTGGCCAGACAATGGTAATCTAGACAAAGCACGATTACTGTTATGGCCTATTAAAAAGAAGTATGGGAAAAAGCTCTCATGGGCAGATTTAATGATCTTAGCAGGTAATTGTGCTTTGGAATCTATGGGTTTTAAAACCTTTGGTTTTGCTGGTGGTCGTGAAGATATTTGGGAGCCAGAACAAGATATTAACTGGGGTTATGAAAATGTTTGGTTAGGTGAGGATGAGCGCTATGAAAATGAAAGAGATCTTAAAGGGTTCTTAGGCGCTGTTCATATGGGATTAATTTATGTAAATCCTGAAGGTCCTAGTGGTCAGCCGGACCCGATAGGCTCTGCCTATGATATTAGAGAAACTTTTGGTCGCATGGCAATGGACGATGAAGAAACAGTGGCTTTAGTTGCCGGAGGTCATACTTTTGGTAAGGCCCACGGTGCGGCGGACCCAGATAAATATGTCGGTGCTGAACCACATGGTGCTTCAATCGAAGAAATGAGCACAGGTTGGAAAAATACTTTTGGAACAGGTGTTTTAGACGATACCATTACAAGTGGTATTGAAGGTGCTTGGACCCCAAACCCAACACAATGGGATGCGGATTATTTTGATGTGTTATTAAACTACGATTGGGAGTTAACTAAAAGTCCAGCAGGCGCACACCAGTGGACTCCAACCGCAGAGTCCAACGCTAGAATGGCCCCAAAAGCAGGAGACGCTAATGGAACACAAGCTTTGATGATGACTACGGCAGATATGGCACTTAAAAAAGACCCTGCTTATTTAGAAATATCTAAACGTTTTAATAAAGACCATAAAGCTTTTGAAGATGCATTTGCACGTGCGTGGTTTAAGTTAACACACCGCGATATGGGGCCTGTTTCTCGTTATTTAGGACCAGAAGTTCCAAAAGAAGAACTAATATGGCAAGACCCAATTCCTGCGGGCACAAGTTCATCTGTAAGTGATTCAGATATAGCAGGCTTAAAAAAGAATATTGCTGCTTCAGGACTTAGTGTTTCAGAATTGGTTTCAACAGCTTGGGCATCTGCATCAACATATAGGGATTCTGATAAAAGAGGTGGAGCAAACGGCGCTCGTATTCGTTTAGAACCGCAAAAAAGCTGGGAAGTAAATAACCCAACACAACTAGCCAAGGTTTTAGATACGCTTGGTAGAATACAGGATGAATTTAATAGCACTTCTGGTAAAGAAGTTTCTATTGCAGATTTGATTGTTTTAGGGGGTTCTGTTGGAATTGAGCTAGCAGCTAAAAATGCGGGTCATACTGTTGATGTCCCATTTACTGCTGGTCGCGGTGATGCTTCACAAGAACAAACAGACACGCAATCTTTTCAGCACTTAAGACCAAGAGCTGATGGGTTTAGAAATTATATTAGAAAAGGAGAACTAGCTTCTGCGGAAGAATTGTTGATAGACCGCGCTAATTTGCTATCACTTTCTATTCCAGAAATGACGGCGCTTATCGGCGGCCTTAGAGTTTTGGGAACTAACTATGATGGTTCTAAGCATGGTGTGTTTACAACAAATGAAGGAGCACTTTCTAATGATTTCTTTGTAAACCTATTAGACTTTGCAACTACATGGGAAGCTATTTCAGATGATGATTCAGTATTCGAAGGTCGGAATCGCGCTACTGGTGAAGTTTTGTGGACAGGCACAAGAGCAGATTTAATTTTTGGCTCTAATACAGAACTAAGAGCAATCGCAGAAGTTTATGGAGCAGATGATGCAAAAGAAAAGTTTGTAAAAGACTTTGTTGCAGCTTGGACTAAAGTGATGAATGCAGACCGTTTTGATTTAGCTTAATAACAACAAATTAAAGTTGTTTTGAAAAAGAAAGCATCCGTCCAAGGCGGATGCTTTTTATTTATTCTTCACACCAAACAGCTAACTCATTCCCAGAAGGGTCTAAAAAATGAAAACGACTTCCACCTGGAAAAGAAAAAATGTCTTGTGAGATGGTACCACCACTAGCAATGATTCTTTTCTTTACTTCAATTAGACTATCATGATGTAAAACAACAAGCGCACCATTTATAATGGGATCGTGACTTAATTCAAAACCCCCTTCAATACCACTTTCTGCAAAAGCGGTGTAACCATCACCATAATCTGTGAAAACCCAACCAAAAGCTTTACCGTAGAAGTCTTTAATTTCATTAAGATCTTTTGCTTTAAACTCAATATAATTAATAGGTGTTTTAGCTTCACTCATGATGGTATTTTTATAAAGAATAATTTATTCGAATTCCCGTATAGTAATTTCTCGCATTACCTGGATAAAAATAACGCGGTTCCGCGCCGCCAAATCCAACTGCATTTATTAAAACAGATTGTGCATAGTTTGTATTAAAAATGTTGTTTAATCCAAAATTTAACCCTAAAGTTAAACTCTTGGATATTGAGGTGTTGTATTGGGTAGAAAGATTAAAAACATTAAAAGCCTCACTACTTAATGTATTAGCATCTGTCAAAGGAATCTCATCTACAAATTGATGTGTTATATTAAAGACAAAGTTTCTTCCATTTCGTAGAGCAATGCCAGCGTTTATTCGATGCCTTGGAACGCCAGCTAATCTGTTGCCAGAAAAATCGTTTTCACCATCAATAAAATCAATAAAACTATGATTGCTGTAGCTATAACTTAACCTTGGAATTAATAACCAGGTGCTGCTTATTTCTTGTGTGTATCTAAAATCTAATTCAATACCTTGATGCCTAGTTTCACCAGCGTTTCTGCCAATAAATTGGTCTTCATCAATACGCTCAGCTACTAGTAAATCTTTAATATTAATTTGGTAGGCAGAAATTGCAAGATTTAGTTTGTTTCTGAATAGTAAGAATCGACCTCCTAGTTCATAATTTGTTCCTTTTTCTTGATCAATTTCTGGATTTATAACACCATCTGGAGTTAAAGTTTCTTCTAATCCAGGATTTGAAAAGCCTCGCCCAATGTTTGCGTACAATGTCCCTTTTTTCAGTTGATATTCCAAACCTATATTAGGTAGTAAAATAGGGTCAAAATCTCTTTGGGCTGTTGTATTCTCATCACCTTGGTTAAATAAATCTCTAAAATCAAAACTTGTATGGTTAAAGGCAAGGCCAATTTGTGCTGTAAAGTTCTGCGCTAGCATGTAAGAATAGGTTCCAAAAAGATTTAATTGCGAGCGAAACTCCTTGTTATCACTTAATTGTGAACCTTGTAAACTGCCGTTACCATTATTATCCCTAAACTCGTTGAAAAAAGTCTTCCAATTATATTCATCTTTATACAGTTCACCACCTAGGGTAAAATTCCCATTAAAAACTTTCCCCTCGGTTATAGAACGGAATCCAAATCCATTGGTAAACTCATCTAAAATATTAAACGGTCTTGGTTCGTAATGATCTAGATAGGTGTAAAAAATGCTATTGGTGGTTTTTAAATTAGAACTAAAAAAGTGAGTGTAAGAAGTACCAACTAATGTGTATTTGTTAGCTTCAAATCCGCGAGCTGCTAACCAATTGCCTGCTGCTCTTCTTGGGTCTTCCCTAAAATCTGTTTGATTTATGGAGCTTGGAATCCCAGCAGTATAATCAATATAATTTACTAAAAAATCAAGTTTCCCTTTTGGGTGTAACCTAATGGACGAAGTCAATAAAAAACCATCACGTTCAAAACTATTGTTTTGTCGAAAACCCTCTGTTTGTAGATGGTTATAACTTAAATTAATATTGAAGCCTTTCTCGGAATGTCTAAATGAAAGGTTATCCTTTAACATATTAAAAGACCCTACGGTAAATGTATTTTTAAGAATAGTACTTCCGACTTCTGGGGCTTTGGTATTTAGTAAAATAACACCGCCAAGATTTGCTCCTAAAGATGTTCCTTTAGGCCCTTTTACCACCTCAATACGACCCATATTTTCAAAATCATAAGCTTCAATAGTAGATACCCCAGTACCATTAGTTATAGGAATTCCATTAAAGTACATGCGCAATTTGTCCGTGCTAAAAGGAGTTCTAGCACCAACACCTCTAATTGTAATTCGATTGGTGTTTAATGCTCCAGATAGCACATAAACTCCAGAAAGTTCATTAAGCCCAGAAGCAAAATCTATAGGACTGTATTGTTGTAAATCTGTTATGCCTAAACTAGAAGATGGTGTAATGCCAATAGTTTTCTTTCTAATAAAATCTTCGAGTAGGATGATTTCATCTAGATTCGTAATCGAATCATTCTGTGCAACTAAAATATGGGAATAACAAAAGGCAATGGTAATAATAAAAACTTGTTTCATTAAAAGAATAGTAAGCACTAAAATTAGCTATTTTTAAACAAAATTTTGATTGATGAAAATTGTTTCCTACAATGTAAATGGTATTCGTGCGGCATTAAAAAAAGGTTTCATAGAATGGTTGCAATCTGTAAACCCAGATGTGGTTTGTATACAAGAGACAAAGGCAATGGAAGAGCAAGTAGATGTCTCCCTTTTTGAAGATGCCGGATATAAATACAATTATTGGTTTAGTGCTAATAAGAAAGGATATAGTGGCGTAGCATTACTTTGCAAACAAGAACCCGATCATGTGGAATACGGTACTGGTATTGATTACATGGATTTTGAAGGAAGAAATATCCGAGCAGATTTTGGTGATGTATCTGTAATGAGCATGTATCTGCCTTCTGGCAGCAATATGGATAGGTTAGAATTTAAGCTAACTTATATGGCAGATTTTCAAAAATATGCTAACGAACTTCGAAAAATACGACCTAATTTAATTGTTTGTGGAGATTACAATATTTGCCATGAAGCCATAGATATTCATAATCCGGTAGGGCTTAAAAATGTATCTGGATTTTTACCTGTTGAGCGGGAATGGATAGGTAATTTTATGAAAAGTGGATTTATAGATAGCTTTAGACACTTTAATAAAGAACCTCATAATTACACTTGGTGGAGCTATCGTGCCAATGCTCGAAACAACAATAAAGGATGGCGTTTAGATTATGGTATGGTGAATAATTCTCTAAAAGACAGATTAAAACGCTCCGTAATTCTAAACGAAGCTAAGCATAGTGATCATTGTCCAATTCTTTTAGAGATAGATTTATAATATCAACCTCGCTACCAACGTTTTTTAATCCCGTAATTTTATCGTTTAAAAATTGTTTTAATGAAATATACCTTTATTCCCCATACTAAAATCAGAGTTAGCAAAATCTGTTTGGGCACAATGACATGGGGTCGCCAAAATTCGGAAGAACAAGGTCATGAGCAAATGGATTATGCCTTTGACCAAGGAGTTAATTTTTTTGATACTGCGGAATTATATCCCGTTCCAGCAAAAAAGGAGTTATATGCAGTTACAGAAGAAATAATTGGCAGATGGTTTAAGAAAACTGGAAATAGAGATAAAGTGGTTTTAGGTTCAAAAATTGTTGGCCCCGGGGATTATACCAAACATATAAGAACAACAGGTTTTAGTAAAGATGCTATTATTACAGCTGTTGAAGGGAGTTTAAAAAGATTACAAACAGATTATATAGATTTATACCAACTGCATTGGCCAGAGCGAAACACTAATTTTTTTGGTCAACGAGGATTTAATGCTGATGTGCCTGATTTTTGGCAGGACAATATTCATCAAATTCTAGAGACACTGCGCGATTTGATAAAAGAAGGGAAAATCCGTCAGGTAGGTTTATCCAATGAGAACCCCTGGGGTGTTATGCGATTTCTTGAAGAAGCAAAGGTTCATGATAGTTTTCCACGGATGGTAACTATACAGAATGCGTATAATTTATTAAATCGTTTGTTTGAAGTTGGACTTTCCGAAGTATCCGTACGAGAAAAAATAGGCTTATTACCCTATTCTCCCTTGGGTTTTGGTGTTTTAAGTGGTAAATATTTAGGAGGACAGAAACCACGCAAGGGGAGGGTTACTTTATTTCCTAATTATAATAGGTATAGTGGTGAAAATGCGCAGAATGCTACACAGAAGTATTATGATTTAGCAGAGGAACATGGATTATCATTAGTCCAAATGGCACTTTCTTTTGTTAATACAAGAGCTTTTGTGACGAGTAATATTATTGGTGCTACTTCGATGGAACAATTAAGAGAAAACATTGATAGTATAAATGTTAATTTGTCGGCAGAAATTTTAGAAGGAATCGAAGCAATTCACAGTAATATTCCTAATCCTGCACCCTAATCTGGGAGGGCATACGCACGATATTCATCTCCAGATTTTGTACCCATTTTACCGCCTCCACAAGCTATAACTACATATTGCTTCTCACCTATTTGGTAGGTTGCGGGCGTGGCATAACCTCCAGTAGGCAATTTGGTTTCCCATAAAAGATTACCTGACTTCATGCTATAGGCACGAAACTTTTCATCTTTAGTCGCTGCAATAAACAGAACGCCGCTAGCAGTTATTACTGGTCCACCATAATTTTCTACTCCACTTATGGGATGGTTTACATCTTTTAACTCCTCTTCATGGCCGAATGGAATTTTCCATAAGTATTCCCCTGTATTTAAATCAATGGCATTTAAAGTTCCCCATGGCGGATTCATCACAGAAAAACCTCTATCATCTTTAAACCTCCCAAATCCTGCTACTGCATAAGGTACTTTAATGGAACTTTCTTCTACTCTATGGTCAGTTACAGATGTTATTCCAGAAATATAATTTGCAATACCTTCTATTTCATTGTCAGATAAATTGGGCATTCCCGGCATCGCTCCTTTACCTTTTTTTATAATACTTTGAATGGAATCAACCGAAAAGCGAGTTTTTACATTTTGCAATTCTGGAATTGCACCAAGTCCTTGTAATTCTCCACCGTGACAACGAGCACAATGAACCTGAGTTAAGGAACTGCCAAAGTCTAATTTTTTATCAGTTTCACCTCCTATTTTCTTCATCCGAACAATCCAGGCCATTTCATTAGAATTCACATACATAATACCTTTAGTTGGATCTAATGCTGCTCCACCCCATTCTGCACCGCCATCTGCTCCAGGATAGAGTAAAACACCAGTGGTGTCTATGGGTATAAATTGCCCTTTGGAGGTAATTTGTCTGAATTTATCTAAAACAGTTGGGGGATTTATATTTTGATCTTTATCAACAAAATCATCTACAAAAGCGGGCTGATTGGGCGCGTATAAATCAGCCTCAGTTAGTAGTTGTTTTGCAAAAGGTTCCGGTTTTGTTGGTAAAGGTTGGGTAGGATGTGCTTGTTCCCCCTGTAAAATTGAGTTTGGATATGATTTTTCTTCAATAGGGAATAAAGGTTCACCAGTAAGTCGGTTAAAAATAAAAACATGGCCACTTTTAGTTACTTGGGCAACGGCAGGTATTTTTTCACCATCTCGTGACATTTCAAAAAGATTTGGTGGAGCTGGTAAATCCCTGTCCCACATATCATGATGTACTAGTTGAAAATGCCATATACGTTCACCCGTCTTTACATCAAGTGCTAATAGAGAATTTGCAAATAAATTTTCACCATGTCTATCACCTCCATACCAATCAAAAGCAGCTGAACCAGTTGGAATATATGCGATTCCTCGCGTTTGATCCATAGCAATGCCTGCCCAACTATTTGCTCCACCTACGGTCTTATAAGCCTCTTTTGGCCAAGTGTTGTAACCTAGTTCACCAGGTTGGGGAATGGTATGAAACGTCCATTCGATTTCACCAGTCAACACATTGTATGCTCTAATATGACCTGGAGAAGAACCTGGTCCTTCACCAACACGAGTGCCCATAACTAATGTGTTTTGGTAAATAGCTCCTGGGGTGTTGGCGACCACAGATAATTTTTCTGGATTACGCCCTAAACCATCTCTTAGGTCAATACTTCCGTTATGCCCAAATGATGATATTGCCTTCCCATTTTTAATATTAACTGCATATAATTTACTGCCAGAAGAAAAGAATAAACGACTTGGCTCATTAGAATCAGATTTCCAAAAACTTAAACCACGATTTAACCCTAATCCTGAATTGTCTTTTATTTTTGGTTCAAATTTCCAAACTTCAGTTCCTGTTTTAGCATGAATAGCAAATAGCTCTATCGCAGCATTAACCCCAAAAAGTTTATCATCCAAAATTAGTGGATTGGTCTGTATTTGAGTAGTTCTTCCTTCTTCAAGACCGCCACTTTTATAGCTCCAAGCTAGTTCTAATTGCTGAACGTTAACCGTATCTATTTGGGTTAATTTACTATAGTGAGACCTTTCTGAGTCTCCCAAGTAATCGTTCCAAGTCTTATAGTCAACATTTTCAAAATTATTGGGCTTATCTTTTTTACAGGAAGTGAATAAGAAAACTAATCCAAATAGGAAATAAGAGCAGATTATTTTCATTTTTGACTAATTAGTTCCCTAAAGATAAGGACTTTTCTAGCCAAATAATTCCGCTACAATTTGCTCGATTTTTGAAGCTAATTTTATTTGAATTTGAGTTTTCTTTAATCCAATTTTATTGTTTTTAGAAACATAAATGGTATGAAACCCAAGTTTCTCTGCCTCTAGTATCCGTTGGTCTATTCGTTGAACCGGCCGCACTTCACCGGCCAACCCAACTTCAGCCGCAAAACAAGCTCCTTTTTCAATTGAGATATCACTATTACTAGATAAAATAGCTGCTATAACAGCTAAATCTGTTGCTGGATCATCGATAGAAATACCACCAGTAATATTTAGAAACACGTCTTTTGCGGCAAGCTTAAATCCGGCTCTTTTCTCCAAAACTGCCAATAGCATATTTAATCGTTTTGCATTAAAACCAGTTGCAGAACGCTGCGGTGTTCCATAAACTGCGGTACTCACCAAGGCTTGGATTTCTATAAGTAGCGGCCGCATACCTTCAACTGTTGCTGCGATGGCTGTACCACTTAAATCTTCATCATTTTTAGAGATCAAAACCTCAGAAGGATTGTTTACTTCACGTAAACCACTTCCTTGCATTTCATAGATTCCCAATTCTGCTGTGGACCCAAACCTGTTTTTTAAAGAACGCAAAATGCGATACACATAATTGCGGTCCCCTTCAAATTGCAATACGGTATCAACCATATGTTCTAAGATTTTGGGTCCCGCAATAGTACCATCCTTGGTAATATGTCCAACAAGAACAACAGGAGTATTACTTTCCTTAGCAAATTTTATAAGTTCTGCTGTGCATTCTCGAATTTGAGAAATACTACCTGCGGCAGATTCTATATAATCTGAATGTAAGGTCTGGATAGAATCTATTACAACTAAATCTGGCTCCAAAGCCACAATTTGCTGAAAGATGTTTTGAGTCTTCGTTTCGGTTAGGATAAAGCAATTCTCAGAATTTGGATGGATACGATCAGCTCGCATCTTAATTTGTTTTTGACTTTCCTCACCAGAAACATAAAGCGTTTTGTAATCTAATTTAAGAGCGATTTGAAGTAAAAGCGTACTTTTTCCAATACCAGGTTCACCCCCAAGTAATGTTAAAGAACCAGGGACTAACCCTCCTCCTAAAACACGATTAAATTCAATATCTTGAGTATTAAGACGAATCTCCTTGTCACTACTTATTTCCTTAACACGAAGTGGTTTTGAAGCTTTTTGAAGTGTACTTGAGTTTGTTTTCCAAGTCTTTTTCGCTTCTTTTTGCACTACTTCTTCTACAATAGTATTCCATTGTTTACAAGAAGTACATTGTCCAATCCATTTAGCGTATTGGGTGCCGCAATTTTGACAGAAAAAAGCTGTTTTGGTCTTTGCCATAAACCTAATAAGGAATTTGGCTAAAGATAAGTTTAAAGTTCTATATGTTAATAACCAAAGTCAGCTTTGAGCGCATCTAATTTTTCAATAGCTAAGTCTTTGGTCAAGAAATCTATTTCTTCCATTTGATACGCTTTTTCAAAAGCTTTTTTGGCTTTCTTAGGTTCACCAAGCAACTCCAAATATTCTCCTTCAAAGTAAAAACCCATCATGGTTTCAGGATAGAATTTTTTGCAAAGTTTGGCGAGTTCTTTTAATGATTCGTAGTCTTCTTTCTTTACACTGCCAGCATAAATTGCCATAACATCATTAAGTTCTACTTGTTTCTCAAAGCCTAATAAATCTTCAATTCGAGCATACTTATCTGCCAAGTATTTAAATACAGGCTCTTCAGATTTTAGTATTTGTTCTTTGTATTCTTTAGGGCTAATAGGTCTAAAAAGCTTAAAAACATTATCAAAGGCTTTACTAACACCATAAGCGGCTATTGAAATATGATCAGGCTCGTCATACTGATCAAAAAAGTAATGGATGTTCTCTTTAGAAATCGATTTAATAGCATTATCCATTTGAAGCATACGCTGGCGATCTTCCGTTTTTTCCTTTTCCAGTACTACATTATAGAATATTTCTTGATTTAGATCGAGCAATCTAGAAGGCACCCTGCTCTCCATTTCGGTAGCTAGAACTGGGGATATGGTTAAGTAAGAATTAAATAAAGATTTGTCCTTGAACAAGAAGTAATTGCCAAAATTTGCTGTGATATCATAACCAATAAACATTTTAAAAGGAGCTATATTATAATTGGTTTCTAGGTAGGGGATAAGTTCTGTGCCTAGGAATTCGTAAAATAACTTTCCTTTTTCAGTTGGTAACCCTGTGGTTTGTTCAAAATCACAATCTTCCCATCTTAAATCGTTCTCGCTTTGGTGAACACCAACAACAACTGCTTGGGGCATGCGATTGTGTTTGCTATAGAATTTTGTATTTGCAACGACCAAATCAAAAAGGTAATCAGCATCCAAAACTACTATTAAAGGATATTTTTTTTCTTCGGTATAATCCTCTGGGAAGTAATAAGAAACATCTCTTCTTTCTTGAAGTTTAAACGATTCGAAAATTTCTTTTTGTACTTGCGCATTTACACTAAAGCATACTATGGCCAATAGCGGCAAAAGTAATTTTGTCATTTGTTAGGCTTTTGATAATCAGTATTATCGGTTTCGATTCAATAACGGAAGGAGCACAAAAGATATTGCCCCAAACAGAACAACCATTAGGGTTTGCGCAATCCACATAATCCAGCCAAATGCATCACCAGACACAGAAGAAATACCAAAAATTGCAAGAGAAGTACTTACAGCAATAGGGTAAAGACCAATACCTCCATTTGTAGTTGACATTGCAAAAGCACCACCAACAAAGGCAACTAATAATTGTGAAAGTGAAAGATCTACTGTTTCCGGAACGGTGTATTTAATAACCCAAAACATAGCAATATAACAGCCCCAAATAAATAAAGTATGAAAAACAAAAGCCCATTTATTCTTCATTTTTAGAATGCTAGAGATGCCATCTAAAAGCCCACTTAGAAAGTTTTTTAGTTTTAATGCAAAACCAGAATTAGATTTTCTAATACTATTTAAAAAGACAATTAAACCTACTATACCGACTAAAAGAATACCAGCGGCACCAATAAGATTAACCCCTTTTTCATTCAAAAATTCAAGAATTATGTCGGTTTGTAATATTAATGCGATTACAATTATTACTAAAAGCATAATAAGGTCTATCACTCTTTCCGTAACTATGGTGCCAAACCCTTTTTCAAAAGGCACACCTTCATAACTTGTTAATGCTGTTGCCCTTAGAAACTCCCCAGATCTTGGAATACCAAGATTTGCAAAATATGCCATTAGAATGATAAACACATTATTACGCAACTTTGGGGTGTAACCCAAGGGTTTCAGCATGTAATTCCATCTAATTGCTCTTGAAATATGACTCAAAATTCCAATGATGACAGAAAGTCCTACCCAAAACGGACTAGCATTAGAAATATAGTGGATGATTTGTTTACGTTCGTCTACAGAAGTTGACGAATAAGAATACCAAACTAGAAAGATTCCCAATGCAATTGGGATAAATGTCTTTAGAAATTTTTTGGCAGAATCACTCAAAACTAGTTGAGTAAGTTAGTCTCTTCATTAGGAAAAACTAATGAAGGATTGAAGTTTTTCGCAACCTCAATATCCATCCTTCCGTAGGTAATTAAAATTAAAACATCACCAACAGCAACCCTTCTAGATGCTGCGCCATTTAGTGTTATTTCGCCAGAACCTCTAGGACCAGGAATGGCGTATGTTTCTAGGCGTTCGCCGTTATTATTGTTAACGATTTGGACTTTTTCGCCGCGGATGATGTTTGCAGCATCCATCAAATCTTCATCAATAGTTATACTACCTATGTAGTTAAGGTCAGCACCTGTAACCTTTACTCTATGAATTTTTGATTTTACAACTTCTATTTGCATGGTACAAATTTACAGAATTACAAAGCGATATTGTCAATTAAGCGAATGCCGTCAGCATAAGCAGCAATAAACGCACGGTATTTTATATTTTTTTGTTTCTTGAGAATAGGTGTTAGCGTTTCTGTATCCGCAATCTGAAAATATTCTAATTCGAAAACTTCATTTGCAGCAAATTTTTCTGCTACCCATTCCGTAATAGAATTAGCATTTTCCGTGCCAAATTTTGATTTGGCAGTTTTTAAGGTTTCGAATATAAAACCTCCTTTTTCTCTAGTGGATTTAGATAATCGTTGGTTGCGTGAACTTTTAGCCAGACCATTGCTTTCACGCTCAATTGGGCAAGCGATTATTTGAAAAGGTAATTTTTTAAGTTCGACTAGTTTTTTTATAATCTGAAGTTGTTGAAAATCTTTCTCTCCAAAATATGCTTTAGTAGGTTTTACAGCAAGCAACAAAAGTTCAACTATCGTAGCTACTCCATTAAAGTGACCAGGTCTAAACTCACCTTCCATAACCTTTTCAAGACCATTGAAATCAAATTCCTTAGAAGTGATGTTTCCATCGTACATTTCTGTGGCTGAAGGAGCAAAAATTATAATCTTACTGGAGACTTTTTTGAGTAAAGCAATATCTTTTTCTAAATCTGTTGGATATTTTTCTAAATCTTCTTTATTATCAAATTGTGTAGGGTTAATAAAGATGCTAACTATGGTTAGGTCATTATCATTCACGGCTCTTTTAACTAGTGAAAGATGACCTTTATGCAATGCCCCCATAGTTGGAACAAATCCTATGGTATGGTTTTTGTTTTCCTTAGAAAATAAAACGTTTTGTAGCTCTTTTTTGTAATGTATTACTTGCATGGATAAGCATAGAAGCTCGCAAAAATACTATAAATACTGCATATCTACATAATTTTTGTACTTTTGCAGCTACGTTTTTTCAGATACATAAAAATTGCGTTTATGAATGGTAAAAAGATATTGTTTGTATCTTCTGAATTAGTGCCTTACCTCCCAGAGAATCAAGTTTCTTTAATGTCATACGAAGCCCCTAGAATGGTGAATAGTAATGGGGGACAGATACGTATTTTCATGCCTCGTTATGGAAATATTAATGAGAGAAGACATCAATTACATGAGGTTATTAGGTTGTCAGGGATGAATCTGGTTATTAATGATATGGATATGCCCTTAATTATTAAAGTAGCTTCTATCCCCAAAGAGCGTATACAAGTATACTTTATTGATAATGAAGAGTATTTTAAAAGAAAAGGGACTTTCTCGGACAAAGAAGGGAATCTATATCCTGACAACGATGAGCGTGCAATTTTCTTTGCAAAAGGAGTAGTAGAAACTGTTAAGAAGTTAAACTGGACTCCAGATATTATCCATGTACAGGGATGGATGGCTTCTTTGTTGCCATTGTATTTAAGAGAGTATTATGCTGATGAACCAATTTTTGCTGATAGCAAGATTGTAACTTCTGTCTATGATAAAGGTTTTGAAGGAAAGCTTGATCAAGAGATGAATAAAAAGATAGCATTTGATGGTATTGATGAAAGTAAAATAGAATCACTTAGCGAACCTGACTATAATAATTTGTTAAAGGTTGCAGTAGATTATTCAGATGCGATTATTTTAGCCTCAGAAGAGGTTTCTGAAGATTTGAAGCAACATATTGAAAGTCTGGAAAAACCTGTTTTGCCTTATGTTTCAGTTCAAGAATCTGAAGAGGCGTATTCTAATTTCTATAAAACAGAGGTTCTAAAATAAATTACATGAGCTTTTTTGGTAAAAATATATTCTCGGCCATAGCCGTAGCATTACTAGTGGTATTGGTTGCTTCATGTGAGGAAGAATTAAATACAATAGGAGAAGGTGTTGTAGCAGGTGAACCGTTTACAACTGCTCAGGCAGAGTTTGAAGTATTTGCGTTCAATAAAAATATAGAAGCAGTACAAACTAACAGACTCCCCATTTACCAACTGGGGAATTATAACGATCCAATTTACGGTAAGACTGAAGCTAGAATTACTTCTCAATTAAGATTAGCAACAAATACTGGGGGTCTTTCAAATATTTTTGGAGATTTATCACAATCTACAGAAGATATTGCAGATACTGATGATGTAGAATCTACAATACCTGAAAATGAAACAGTTAAAGAAGTTATCCTTTACATACCATACCAATTGGCACAAGCAAACAGAGATACTGATGGGGATGGTGTTGAGGATGAGTTAGAACCAGGCTTTGAGAATGACCCAAATAATGATATTGACAATGATGGGTTAGGTAATAATGATGAAAGAATTAGGGGAACAGATCCCTTTAATTCAGATACAGATGGTGATGGAGTAAACGATGCTGATGACAACGATTTTGTGCCAAATACTTTTCCTAATAAGTTTGACTTAGATAGTATTTATGGGAATCGCAATCAGCCATTTCAAATTAAAGTTGAGCGTTCTACTTTCTTTTTAAGAGATTTAGACCCAAATAGTAATTTTGAGGAATCTCAAGAATATTTTTCTAATCAGCAGTTTTCACCAACATTTGTCGCTGAAGTATTGGCTGATACATTAATTACAGTTAGCAATGAAGAATATCTCTTTTTTAACGAAGATGACCCAGACACTAGTGACGTAGACGAATCTCTTATTGTAGATACTAGGCAAAACCCAGGAATTAGAATTAAACTGGATAACGATTTCTTTCAAACAAATTTACTAGATAAAGAAGGAGATTCTGAGCTACTAAGTCAATCAAATTTTAATGATTTTTTGCGTGGTTTACATTTGTCAATTGACCCTAATAATGATATCATGTTATTGTTGGATTTAACGCAGGCAAATGTTACAATTACCTATGAATATGATAATTTCGTAACTGATGATTCTGGAGATAGCGGAACTGTAAATTCAACAGAAAGAACAGAAAGGGATTATGTGCTCACTTTTTTACAGAACGCTAACGGTGCAGTAACAGGAAATGCAGTAAACACCTTAAATAATGAAGTTTATCCTGCAAGTGTATCGGCGAGCTTAGATAATACTGAGAATGCAGAACGTATTTACTTAAAAGGTGGTGCAGGAACGTTCACTGAAATACAGCTTTTTGATGAAGTTGATGCTTCTTCAATTATAAATGAGATTAAACAGAATAATTGGATAATTAATGAAGCTAATCTAGTTTTTTCAATAGATAGAGAAGCTTTTGGAGGAGCATTAGAACCTATAGAACCACCTAGGCTTTATTTGTTTAATGCAGAAACGAATCAACCTTTGTATAATGCATTCACCGAGGTTAACTCTTCAGAGACACCGTTGGGTCTTTTCTTAAATTATGATGGTATTATTGAGAGGGAAAATGATTTAGGAATAAGTTATACGGTTAAAATTACCGAACATATTAACAATATTATAGTAAGAGACTCCACAAATGCAAAACTAGGATTAACACTTACTTCAAACATCAGTATTCCAAACGTTGCTAATTCCATGAGCAGCTCTGGAAATGAAATTGATATTCCTCTTATGTCAACAGTTAACCCCCTAGGGACAGTGCTTTTTGGAAGTAATGTTTCTACTGCTGATGAAGCAAAAAAGTTAAAACTTCAGATTTTTTATACAGAGGCAAATTAGGCCTTGGGAATACTATTAATACGACTTACAGCATTTTTACGTTAGTTAATCTAGATTTTAGAAGAACTTCGCGGTTCATAGTTTAAATTTGCAATTGTAAATTGTATATAACCCCTTAAAAATTATTCACTTATGTGTGGTATTGTAGGATATATTGGTCATAGAGATGCTTATCCAATAGTTATAAAAGGTCTTCAAAGATTAGAATATAGAGGATATGATAGTGCCGGCGTGGTTCTTTTTGATGGAGAAAATACACATCTAGCAAAGACCAAAGGAAAAGTTGAAGATTTAAAACATAAAGCAGAAGTTACTATTTCTACAAATGGTAAATTAGGCCTTGGTCATACCAGATGGGCAACTCATGGTGTGCCAAATGATGTTAATTCTCATCCGCATTATTCTAATTCTGGGGATTTAGTTATTATCCATAATGGGATTATAGAAAACTACGAGTCTATTAAGAAAGCTTTAATTAAAAGAGGATATTCTTTTGAATCCGATACGGATACTGAAGTGCTAATAAATTTAATTGAAGAGGTTAAAAAGAAAGAAGGAGTTAAGCTAGGGCAGGCGGTTCAAATAGCACTTAACCAGGTGGTTGGAGCTTATGCAATTGCTGTTTTTGATAAGAATAAGCCAGATGAAATCGTTGTTGCCAAATTAGGAAGCCCTTTAGCTATAGGTATTGGAGAGAATGAATACTTTATTGCTTCTGACGCTTCTCCTTTTATAGAATTTACTAATAATGCTGTGTATTTAGAAGACGAAGAAATGGCCATTATTAGAATAGGAAAAGAAATTAAACTCCGGAAAATTAAGGATGATGCTATTGCCTATCCAAATATTCTAGAACTTCAATTAAACCTAGAAGAGATTGAAAAAGGCGGTTATGATCATTTTATGCTTAAGGAAATCTATGAGCAACCTAGAGCAATTTTAGATACTTATAGGGGTAGATTATTAGCTGATCAAGGTATAATTAGGATGGCCGGGATTGATCAAAATTTAGAAAAATTCACGAATGCAAATAGAATAATAATAGTAGCATGTGGTACTTCATGGCATGCTGGTCTTGTTGCGGAATATATTTTTGAAGACTTGGCAAGGATACCAGTAGAAGTAGAATATGCATCTGAATTTAGATATCGAAATCCGGTTATTACAGATAAAGATGTCCTAATTGCTATTTCTCAGTCTGGTGAAACTGCTGATACTTTAGCGGCGATAAAAATGGCTAAAGAAAAAGGAGCTTTTGTTTTTGGAGTTTGTAATGTTGTTGGATCATCTATTTCCCGTGAGACTCATGCTGGAGCATATACACATGCCGGTCCAGAGATTGGCGTAGCATCAACAAAAGCATTTACTACACAAATAACAGTTTTAGCACTTATTGCTCTTAAATTAGCAAAAGAGAAAGGTGTTTTCTCTGAATCTAAATTCCATGAATTTTTAACAGAACTTGAGGGTATTCCTAGTAAAGTAGAGAAAACTTTAGAGTCAAATATTTTAATAGAAGAAATTGCCGAAGTTTATAAGGATTCTACCAACTGCTTATATTTAGGAAGGGGTTACAATTTTCCTGTCGCCCTAGAAGGTGCGCTAAAATTAAAAGAGATAAGCTATATACATGCAGAAGGCTATCCAGCAGCAGAAATGAAACATGGGCCAATTGCTTTAATTGATGAGGAAATGCCAGTAGTAGTTATAGCTACTAAAAAAGGACACTATGAAAAAGTAGTTAGTAATATTCAAGAAATTAAATCTAGGAGCGGAAAAATTATTGCTATTGTTACTGAAGGAGATAAAACAGTAAAAGAGCTAGCAGATCATGTAATTGAAGTGCCTGAAACTTCTGAACCAATGACTCCTTTATTAACTACAATACCACTACAATTATTATCTTATCATATTGCATTAATGCGCGGTTGTAATGTAGATCAACCTAGAAATTTAGCAAAGTCGGTTACCGTGGAGTAACTATTGATAAGACATATTTAATATTAAAAACGACCCAATTGGGTCGTTTTTTTGTTAATTTGATAGTGGAAACGTGCTTTTTATTACAAAAAAGTACTATGCATGCATAATTTTTTTGTTTTTAGTAAGACAAAAGTCAAAAAAAATGTATATTCCGCTTCGTTTAACTAACGTTTGATTAAAACTGACTTAACACAAATCCAAGACTAATGAAAAAATTATTTTTTGTCTTTACCTTATTGTTTGGAGCAACACTAATTGCCCAAACTACAGTTACAGGAAAAGTAGTAGACCAGAATGGTGACCCTGTGCCAAGTGCTAATGTCTTATTGCTTGGGAAAGCAGAGGGGACAGTAGCAGATTTTGATGGAAATTTCACATTTTCTACAAGCGAAACACCGCCGTTTAAACTTAAAATTTCAAGTATTGGCTATACTGATACTACTATTGATGTTACTGCTAACAATCAGGAGCTATCAATAGTTCTTAATGAAGCATCAACCTTATTGGATGAAATAGTGATTTCAGCTTCAAGAACACCAGAACGTATTTTTGAATCACCAGTTACGGTTGAAAGGTTTGGTTTAAAGCAAATAAGAAATACTACTGCGGAGTCTTTTTATGGAGGACTACAAAACTTAAAAGGGGTAGATATCAATACAAATAGTTTAACCTTTCAATCTGTAAACACGAGAGGTTTTGCGACTTTTGCAAATACTCGATTTTTGCAGCTAGTTGATGGTATGGATAATACTGCACCAGGATTAAATTTTGTGCTTGGTAACTTAGTTGGTATGAACGAGCTAGATGTGCAAAGCGTTGAAATACTTCCAGGTGCGTCTTCGGCATTATATGGAGCGGGAGCTTTTAATGGTATATTGTTTATGCGTAGTAAAAGCCCTTTCGACTTTCAAGGTGTTAGTGCCTATGTAAAAACAGGACTTACCTCTCAAGAAGCAGCAGGAGACAATAACTACTATGATGTTGGTATACGTGCAGCACATGCATTTAGTGATAAGTTTGCAGGGAAAGTAAGTTTTTCAATTTTAGAAGGAGAAGATTGGCATGCCAATAGAACCGATGATATAAACAATCCTGGAGCGGATAGAAGTAATCCTGCTTATGATGGTTTAAATGTATATGGAGATGAAGTAGGTACGCTGTTAAATTTTGATGCAGCAGCTGGTCTTCCAACTGGAACCGTAGGCTCAGCATTTGTAACACGGACAGGTTATAATGAAGGGGATTTATTTAATTACGATGCCCAAAGTGTTAAAGCAGACTGGTCTTTAAATTATCGCCCTTTTGGAGATGACTTAGAGCTTATTTATAATGGTAGAATAGGAAGAGGAAATACTATTTATCAAGGCGCGAATAGATATGCGGTAGACGGATTTAAAATGCAACAGCATAAAATCGAACTAAAGAATGATAACTTTTTTATTCGAGGTTATATCGTAGCAGAAAATTCTGGAGATGCTTACGATACTCGATTTGCTGCAATTAATACAAATGCAGCTTGGAAATCAAATACGCAATGGTTTACTGAATACGCTACAACATTTATAGGAGCTAAATTAGGTGTTGGCACTGGTGTGCAAGCTACAGATGAGCAAGCACATGCAGCAGCAAGAACTGTTGCGGATACAGGTAGACTTATTCCTGGTACAGCTGCATTTAACAGCACGTTTAATAGGGTTATAGCTGATGGAGATTTAACTACTGGTGCTAAGTTTATTGATAACACTAAATTTCGTCATGTAAATGGTAATTATAACCTTGCTCATTTAATAGATGACTGGGCGGATATACAAGTTGGTGGTTCATGGAGAGAGTATGAACTTAACTCTCAAGGAACTATTTTTACAGATTTTGATGGTCCAATTACCTACGACGAATACGGGGCTTACACTCAGTTTCAGAAAAAATTAATAGATGATAGACTTAAAGTTACACTTTCTGGGCGGTATGATAAAAACGAATTCTTTGATGGTTTCTTCTCGCCAAGAGCTGGTGTGGCAGTTACTTTAGGTGAAAATAGAAACCATAATATACGGGCATCTATTCAACAAGGTTTTAGAAACCCAACAACCCAAGATTTATTTATTGGTTTAAATGTTGGAGCTGCAATATTGGTAGGTTCTGCTCCTGATAACTTAGATAGAGATGTAAGAACTTTTGATGTTAGCCCACAAGGTCAAGCATTTACTGGGTCTGCAACAGCAGAAATTGTAGGCAGAGCGGCTTATGAAAATGCATATTCTCTTGCCTCAGTTCAGGCAGGTGCACCTACAGCAGTTAATACACCTTTAGTTCAACCAGAAGAGATTACAGCTTATGAATTAGGTTATCGAGCACAGATTGGAAAAGTTACCATTGATGCAAGCGGTTATTATAACAGTTACGACAATTTTATATCTCAAACGCAAACCTTAGTGCCCTTATATGGACAAGCAGGAGATGGAGGTCTATCATTGTTAGCATTGCAGAATGGAGATTTTGAAGTTTATCAAGTATACACTAATTCGCAAGAAGAAATAACTTCTTATGGTGGTACTTTTGGAATCGATACGCAATTAGCTGGGTTCGACATAGGTGCAAATTATACATACACTAAACTTGAAGACGCTGAAGATTTAAGAGCAAGAGGTATAAGAGTTAATTTCAACTCTCCAGAGCATAAAGTGAAGTTATCTTTAGGAAAGACAGACTTGTTTAAAAACTTTGGTTTTGGAGTAAATTATAGATGGAGTGACGATTTCTTCTGGGAAGCTTCTTTTGCGGATGGAGAAGTTCCATCATATTCTGTGCTGGATGCTCAGATTAACTATTCAGTCCCAAGCATTAAGTCAGTATTTAAGGCTGGTGGTTCAAACCTTTTAGCGGACGAATACTTCCAAGCTGTTGGTTCTGGTTTAATAGGCTCAATTTATTATGTTTCTTGGACGATAAATCCTTAATAAACAATTTTATATAACTTAAAAAGGCATCTGTAAAGGATGCCTTTTTTTATGAAAAAAAGAATTCAGAAGTTTCTATTTCAAATAGTAATAACATATCTTTGCAGCCGGAAAAAACAGGGTTTTTTCTATCCAAAAAATCGAATAATAGAAATAAGCAAGTAATGTCGAAAGTTACAGGTAAAGTTGCACAGATTATCGGACCGGTTATTGATGTTGAGTTTGAATCAGGAACCGTAATCCCAAAAATTTACGATTCATTAGAAATAGACAAGGCCGATGGCTCTAAATTAGTGCTTGAGGTACAGTCACATATTGGTGAAAATACCGTTAGAACAATTTCAATGGACTCTACAGATGGTTTAAGTAGAGGTGTTGAAGCAGTTGCTACTGGTAGTTCAATCCAAATGCCAATAGGAGAAGATGTTTACGGACGTCTTTTTAATGTAATCGGTGATGCAATTGATGGACTTGAAGACTTGCCTAAAACTGGTGATAAAGGACTTCCTATTCACCGTGAAGCTCCAAAATTTGAAGATTTATCAACCTCTACTGAGGTACTTTTTACAGGTATTAAAGTAATCGATTTAATTGAGCCTTATGCAAAAGGTGGTAAAATTGGATTGTTTGGTGGTGCTGGTGTTGGGAAAACAGTATTAATCCAAGAGTTAATCAACAACATTGCTAAAGGTCACGGTGGTCTTTCCGTATTTGCAGGTGTTGGTGAACGTACAAGAGAAGGGAATGACTTACTTCGCGAGATGTTAGAGTCAGGAATTATAAAATATGGAGATGACTTCTTACATTCTATGGAAGAAGGTGGCTGGGATTTGTCTAAAGTAGACAAGAAAGCAATGAAAGAATCTAAAGCGACTTTCGTTTTTGGTCAGATGAATGAGCCTCCTGGAGCCCGTGCTCGTGTGGCATTATCAGGATTAACAATTGCTGAGTATTTCCGTGATGGAGCTGGTGATGGTCAAGGTAAAGATGTACTATTCTTTGTAGATAATATTTTCCGTTTTACACAAGCTGGTTCAGAAGTATCTGCACTTCTTGGGAGAATGCCATCAGCGGTAGGATATCAACCTACCTTGGCAACTGAGATGGGTGCTATGCAAGAACGTATTACATCAACTAAGAGGGGTTCTATTACATCTGTACAAGCGGTATATGTGCCTGCTGATGATTTAACAGATCCTGCACCTGCTACAACATTTGCTCACTTAGATGCAACAACAGTACTTTCACGTAAAATTGCTGAGTTAGGTATTTATCCTGCGGTAGACCCATTGGATTCTACTTCAAGAATTCTAACTGCTGATATATTAGGTAATGATCATTATGGTTGTGCCCAGCGGGTGAAAGAATTATTACAACGTTATAAGGAGCTTCAAGATATTATTGCAATTCTTGGAATGGAAGAATTGTCTGAAGAGGATAAATTAGCTGTAGGTCGCGCAAGACGTGTTCAGCGTTTCCTTTCTCAGCCATTCCATGTAGCTGAGCAGTTTACTGGTATCCCTGGTGTTTTAGTAGACATTAAAGAAACTATCAAAGGTTTTAATATGATTATGGATGGTGAATTAGACCACTTGCCAGAATCTGCCTTTAACTTAAAGGGAACTATTGAAGAGGCTATTGAAGCTGGTGAGAAAATGTTAGCTGAAGCCTAAAAGGTTCGGAGTTCAGCGTTGTGGGCTCAAGGACTCATAAACTGACAACTCGTAACTCATAACTTGAAGAACATGTATTTAGAAATTGTATCCCCAGAGGCAACTTTATTTTCAGGAGAAGTAACGTCGGTTACCGTTCCTGGAATTAATGGCGAGTTTCAAATGTTGCAAAATCACGCTCCTATTGTTTCTTTATTACAAGAAGGGGAAGTAAAAGTACAAGGTGATATTACGATTGAAGAAGACTTTCAAAACAAGTTTACTAAAGGGGCTAATGGAGAAACTGTTTTAGCCATTTCTAGTGGAACTATTGAAATGAAAGATAATAAGGTAATTGTATTGGCAGATTAGACTAAACAATTCTTATAAAAACAAAAAACCACTCTTTTTAGAGTGGTTTTTTGTTTTTAAATAAACAGATTACATTTGAGCTATGCCAGATTTCCCAAAAAAGCTAATTGATAAACTTGATAAAAGAGTAGATGAAAATTCTCTTAGGATACTGCCTTCTGCGAGTAACTTAGTTGATTTTTCTTCTAACGACTATTTAGGTTTTTCAAAAGAAATCTGGATTGGAGAAAAAGCACGGGAAATCTTAAGGTCTTCTGATTGTCACAACGGAGCAACAGGTTCTCGCTTAATTTCGGGGAATCATAAATTATACAGGACTTTAGAAAATAGACTTACCAATTTTTACAACTGTGATGGCGCATTAGTATTTAATTCGGGCTATGATGCAAATCTTGGTTTTTTTGCTTCTGTTCCGCAACGAGGAGATTTTATTTTTTATGATGAATACGCACACGCTAGTATTCGGGATGGAATCCAACTAAGCAATGCTAAAAGCTATAAGTTTAAACATAACAATTTAGCAGATTTAAAAACTAAAGTCGAACTGTTGGTTCGAACAAATCACCCTGAGCTTGTCGAAGGGGAATTGAGAATTGAGAACTTAGAAATATACATTGTTACGGAATCTGTCTTTTCAATGGATGGAGATTCTCCAGATTTAGAAAGTTTAGCTAAATTTTGCGAAGAAAACAACTATCATTTGGTCGTAGATGAAGCACATGCAGGAGGTATTTTTGGAGGCGGGAAAGGGCTATGTGAAGAGCATGAAATTGAAGATGTAATCTTTGCACGGATTATCACTTTTGGCAAAGCAATGGGATGCCATGGAGCGGCTATATTAGGCTGTAAAAAATTAAAGGAATATTTGGTAAACTATGCGAGGAGTCTAATTTATACTACCGCCTTACCACCTCATACTATTGCATCAATCTTAGCAGCATATGACTTTCTAAATTCATCGGAAGGAAAAGACAACCAGCAACAGTTACTGGAAAATACTGCTTATTTTAAAAAACAACTACAAGAGAATAATTTGCAGAATTATTTTATAGAAAGTAATTCTGCAATCCAAAGTATGGAAGTGGCAGGAAACTTAACAGTTAAGAACCTTTCAGAAAAGCTTAGTAAAAAAGGTTTTGATGTTAAAGCTATTCTTTCACCAACCGTACCGGAGGGAAAAGAGCGGCTTCGATTTTGTTTGCACGCATTCAATACAAAAGATGAGCTTAAAGAAATAGTACAAATACTAAAGCAGGTAAAATAGATGAGTAAAGATTTAGTAACACTTGGTAGTTTTGAGTTTTTAGCTGATGTACAAATAATAAAAGGCAGATTAGAATCTGAAGGTATTACTGTTACGCTAAAAGATGAAAACACAGTTGGTGTAGAGCCTTTTGCTAGCAATGCTATTGGAGGAATTAAATTGCAAGTTTATAGTGCTGACAAAATAAAAGCCCAGGAGATTTTTAATGAAGTACGAAATTATGCTGTTGATGAAGATGGGAATCTAATTAAGTGTCCAAATTGTAAAGAACAAAAATCGGAGGTTCTTTATTTGCGCAATACATTGTTTTATAAACTCTTTCCTTTTTTTGAGCCTAAAAAATATCGTTGTATTAATTGTGAATTTATAAGAAGAGCCTAAAAATGAAACTTTTTGTAACAGGAATTTCAACAGAGGTAGGTAAAACAATAGCCTCAGCAATAGTAACAGAAGCATTGGAAGCAGATTATTGGAAACCAATCCAAGCTGGAGATTTAGACGATTCTGATAGTCATAAAATAGCTAAGCTTATTTCTAATACGAAGACTGTAATTCATAATAATGCGTATGCGCTACAAACTCCTATGAGTCCGCATGCAGCCGCCGAAATTGATGGTATTGAGATTAATCTGGATGCAATTCGGGAACCTAAAACCAAAAATCATTTAGTTATAGAAGGTGCGGGCGGACTTTTAGTTCCTTTAAATAATTCAGATACAATTTTAGATTTAATTCAACCAGATTATAAAGTAATAGTTGTTTCTAGACATTATTTAGGGAGTATTAATCATAGCTTACTAACTATTGAGGCATTACAACAGCGTAACTTTAAGGTGGGGGTCATTTTTAGTGGAGATAAATATTTAACTACGGAAAGTATAATTCTGGAAAAAACTGGTGTTTCTTTCTTAGGAAGAATTAATGAAGAAGCAGTATTTGATAAAAAGACAATAAAGCTGTATGCTAATAAATTTAAGCAAGCATTACTTGAATTTTAAACGTTGATGAATAATTGCATTATCAACGGTATCTAAAGGAGTATAGTTTTTTAATAGTTGTAGGTTTATATAAAAGTTTGCAGCTAATTTCTTTTTGTTAAAAACCCTTCTATTTTTTCTTGTAATAATATAATTTGGCCTAAAATCTTCTAATATAAATTGAAGTTCCTCACTTTCTGTTTTTCTTGGGTTTTTCATATATAGAAATAACTCTTCCCTTAAAATACTACTAGGATGAGTTGCTGCCTTTGTTGGAGGCTTTTCATTCAAAAGCCAATACCCAATATGGTATTCCATAAATAGGACTTTATCTGAAGAGAGCTTGTGTTCTCTAAAATAGTTAGGAACAGTAAGGCCTTCGCCGTTATAAAAAGAGCCTTTATTTATTTTATGCTGTACAACATCTTTCAACTCTAAATAGGATTCCATAGGAATCAAAAGGAGCATAAATAACACCACTGACTTATACTTTAGGTTTTTATAAAAACCTAGCTCATAAGCGGTAATCGCAATCAAAAGAACTAGAGTAGGATATAATTGTATTAGATAATGTCCGTTGACTTTACCAGCTTGCATAAATGAAAACAATATTCCTAAAGAAGTTAATATCAGCAGCAGTATTTTAGGATTTTTATAATCCAATAACCGCTTTTTAGTCCCCCAAAAAAAGAATCCGAAAATCACAATAGCAAAAGGTAAGACATTGAAAATAGAGTGTTCCTTTGAACCTGAATAAGCCATTGGTGCTTTAAAAACAGATTGCCACCACAACTGAAAATCGTTATTTAAGTAATAGGGGGCTGCTGTAGCTAAAATAACTAGAAGTATCGCACCTCCTAAAACTAAAATTTTAACTAGATGAGGTAATACTTCTTTGTTATTAACAGCATTCCAGAACAAGAAAAGAAATATAAATAGAATTGGGTAGGCCAGATTTAACTTGGTCATTAAGGAAAGCCCTAATAAGATACCAGCAAATAAGTAGCTAATAAGTCTTTTTTTAGCAATTAACAGATACAGTGCAGGAATAAAAAAGGCCATTGAAATATGCTCGGACATTACTCCTTGTAAGCTACCAAAAAGGCTTTGTAAAAAGACTAAAAGTAGCCCTGACCAAAATGCCACTTTTTTGTTAGCTATAGAAAGACCAATTTTATAAGTAAAAAGAGAAGTAATGGCAACCAAAAGTACCCCCGCTATTCTAATGGTTAGAAAACTTTTCCCAAACGTATAAATTAGAGCTGCAAAGAACAGAAAAGTGATAGGTGGTTTTAAATCCCACAATTCTGTATAGGGTAAAAAACCATCTACCCAAGATTGTCCCATTAATATAAAAGTGCTTTCATCTCTATCTATATAATCTCTAAAGAAAAAGGGAAATCGTATTAGAAACGCAATTATAAAAAAGAATGAAAAAAGTATCCGTGCATTGCTAGAATGATAGAAAGAAGTAAGGTAGGCAATTGTTTTTTTAAGCAAGACGGTAATTATTTTTTGGTTTTATCACCATCTTTGCAAGGTAGCCAAATTGAAGGATTTGAAAGATTCAGAGCAGATAAAAAATTTAGTTGAGCGTGATAAAAAGCACCTGTGGCACCCATTAACGCAACATAAAACTGCTTCTTCACCCTTAGCAATTATAAAAGCTAAAGGTGCCTTACTATGGGACGAAGATGGAAATGAATATATAGATGGGATTGCTTCATGGTATACTGCTATGTATGGGCATAGTAATGCATATATTACTAATGCACTTACAGCGCAGATGCAGGAACTAGACTTTGTAATGTTTAGTGGATTTACGCATAAACCAGCGATAGAACTATCCGAACGACTTATTGCTATTTTACCCGATAACCAGGAGAAGATTTTCTTTAATGATAATGGTTCCACTGCTGTTGAAGCAGCAATAAAAATGGCCTTGCAATATTATCATAACAAAGGTGATAGACGAGATACCCTTATAGCTTTTGAGACCGGATTCCATGGAGATACCTTTGGAGCTATGAGCGCCTCAGGACTATCATCATACAATGGTCCTTTTGAGGAATTTTTGTTAAAAGTAGAGCGTTTGCCAGTTCCGCAGGAGGATAATATTGATGCTATTTTAGAACAATTAGAGACGATAGCTACAACAAATTCTTGCGCTGCGTTTGTTTTTGAACCCTTAGTACAGGGTGCTGCTGGGATGAAATTTCATTCCGCCAAAGGCCTGAATACACTTATAAAAAGATGTCAAGAACTAGATATTTTATGTATTGCAGATGAGATAATGACAGGTTTTGGAAAAACAGGTAAAAACTTTGCATCGGATTATTTAGAAAACAAGCCAGATATTATGTGCTTAAGCAAGGCATTAACAGCTGGGATGTTTCCGCTGAGTATTACCAGTTGTACACAAACAATTTTTGATGCTTTTTTAAGTGATGAGGTTGCTAAAGGTTTTTTTCATGCGCATACCTTTAGTGCGCACCCTTTAGGCTGTGCTGCTGCTATTTCTGGAATTGAACTTTTAGCATCTGAAGAAATTCTAGAACGTAGAACATATATTCAAAAAGAACATGAAAAATTTGTAGCACAGGTAAGTAATCATCACAAAGTAAAAAATGCTCGTAGTCTGGGGGTTATCCTAGCACTAGATTTGGACACAAAAATGGACCGCTATGGTAAGTTGAGAGACGAGTTATATCAATTTTTTATGTCTCGAGGGGTGAATCTTAGGCCTTTAGGAAATACAGTTTATGTGCTGCCTCCTTATGTAATTACGAATAAACAATTGGATAAAATTTATACTACCATTTTAGAACTGTTAGAAACTTAGAATTCAGAACCTGATTCGTTCAAAAAATCAAATTCCTGTTCTTTTACCTCTACCCGAATTTCGTGATAAATCCAATCTTCACCTTGCCCGGAAGCATCTATATATAGTTTACCTTCTCCTTTTGGTCCAGCAATTGGGACAATTATTTTTGCAATTTTATTTCCGTTAGTCCAGCTAATATTACCTTGAAACATACCATCTTTTTCAATAGGTGAGCCTAAAACTTCTAGGAGCGCTTCATCCTTATTTAATAACTCAAGCGCATATTCATATGGTTGAGACTCTTCCATAATGTTACTTATTCCAAAATAAAGTGAAGAGAATACAATAATAGCTCCAATAATTAAAGTAAAGCAGCCACCAACTGGTACTACCCATTTCCAGTTTCTTTTCCACCAGCTTGGTTGTGGCACTAATTCATTATTCATTGTTAGTAGATTTATAAGTTTATGAAGATAAGAACTTTTACTTTTGCTGGAACTAGCATCTAGATTTGAAAAATCCTATAGCAATAACAGCAATTTCTTCCGTTTCCCCATTAGGCAATTCCTTGGAACAAGCCTGGGATGCATACCAAAGCGAATCCCACTGCCTACTGGAAACGCTAATCGGTAATCATCCGGTTTGGGCCGGAAAGCTTCCTAAGCTGCTAAATAAAGAAATTCTGGAACTGAAATCTTCTGATGATAAATACAAGAACCTAGATGCCTCAGTGTTATATGCGATTTATACTGCAAGAAAAGCCATTAAAACAGCAGGCTGGAAATTGGGAGATAATTTTGGAATAAACCTAGGTTCATCTCGAGGAGCTACGGCCTTATTTGAAAAATATCATGAAGAATTCATAACAGATGAGAGCACATCTACTTTAGCGTCGCCGACTACAACCTTAGGTAATATATCTTCATGGGTAGCACATGATTTAAAAACAAAAGGGCCAGAAATCTCACATTCTATTACATGTTCAACTGCCTTACATGCGATGTTAAATGGTATAGCTTGGATAGAAAGTGGAATGACAACTAAATTTTTAGTAGGTGGTAGTGAAGCTCCATTAACTCCATTTACAATTGCGCAGATGAAGGCGTTAAAGATTTATTCTAAATCCAAAAAAGAATACCCTTGTCGTGCATTAGATATGGAAAAAAACAAAAACTCAATGGTATTAGGAGAAGGAGCTTCTATTGCTTGTTTGGAGAATGGAAATCCTGCTGATAGCTTGGCTAAAATCACAGGTATTGGTTATGCTACCGAGCCTTTAACACATAATGTTTCTATATCTACGGATGCAATGTGTTTTCAGGATTCTATGGCGATGGCTTTAGATGGGAAACCGCTGGATAGTGTGGATGTTATCGTATTGCACGCGCCGGGCACCATAAAAGGCGATTTGTCAGAAATAAATGCAATAAAAAAAGTTTTTTGTAACAAAACACCTTTTTTAACTACAAATAAGTGGAAAGTAGGTCACACCTTTGGAGCATCGGGAATGCTCAGTGTAGAAATGGCCATATTGATGCTTCAAAAGCAAGAAGCAATTTCGGTTCCATTTGCAGAGAAACAGAATACACCCAAATCTATTAAAAATGTTTTGGTAAATGCAGTGGGTTTTGGCGGAAATGCAGTTTCAATTTTACTTTCAAAATAAGCCTTCCGATATTCTCGGCAATGTCTTATCTTAAATGATTTATTAACCAACACCTTTACACCATGGAAAACTGGTTTGCAGCCTTGAGCCTTTTTGAAAAAATTTACTGGACTACAGCACTAATTTCTTCAGCTATTTTCATTGTTTTAATTATACTCACCATAGTTGGAGGAGATGCTGATGATATGGGTGGAGATGTAGATGCAGAAGTAGATGGCGATTCTGGGATAGGTTTTCAGTTTTTATCATTCAAAAATCTAATGGGATTCTTTACCATTTTTGGATGGTCTGGGATTGCTTGTTTGGATAATAACCTTTCTACAAGTTTAACCGTAATCGTCTCTGTTATTTGTGGATTGTTGATGATGACAGTAATGGCTTCTCTTTTTTATTATTTGGCAAAACTACAGAGTAGTGGGACCTTAAAGATGAAAAATGCGCTCAATCAAGTTGGCGAGGTCTATCTAACTGTTGGAGCTAAGCGTTCCAGCATGGGAAAAGTGAGTATCAATGTTCAAGGAACTTTGCGGGAATTGGAAGCACTTACAGATGAAAAAAATGACTTGGTACAAGGGAATGTTGTGCAAGTTAAAGAAGTTACCGACAATGGAATATTAATCGTTCAACTCTTAAATAAATAAAATATGTTAATACCGTTACAATTAGGCGGAGGTGCCACTTTAATGGCCATCGGGTTTGCCATCCTCTTTTTCTTTATCATTATAATTTCTTTTATACGCAGGTATAAACGTTGTCCTTCTGATCGTATACTAGTTGTTTATGGAAAAGTCGGGACTGGTAATTCTGCTAAGTGTATCCATGGTGGTGCAGCCTTTATTTGGCCTGTAATTCAAGATTATGAATATTTGGATTTAACACCTATTTCTATAGAGGTCGATTTGGCCAATGCCTTGAGTAAGCAGAATATTCGTGTAAATGTACCGTCTCGTTTTACAATTGGGGTCTCTACTGAGCCTGGCGTTATGCAAAATGCTGCTGAGCGTCTTTTAGGTTTAGGAATGCAAGAAGTTCAGGATTTGGCTAAAGAAATTATTTTTGGTCAGTTACGTTTAGTTGTAGCTTCAATGGATATTGAAGAAATAAACTCGGATAGAGATAAATTCTTAACCAACATTTCGCAAAGTGTAGAATCGGAATTAAAGAAAGTAGGTTTAAAGCTAATCAACGTAAATATCACTGATATTGTTGATGAGTCTGGATATATTGAAGCTCTTGGTAAAGAGGCAGCTGCACATGCAATTAATGCTGCACGTAAATCTGTTGCGGAGAAAAATAGAGATGGTTCTATTGGTGAAGCTAATGCCTTACAGGATGAACGTACTCAAGTTGCTGCTGCAAATGCTCAAGCAGTTGAAGGAGAAAACATTGCAAAAATTAATGTAGCGAATTCAGATTCCTTGCGTAGACAGCGTGAGGCAGAAGCGGAACGTACTGCAATAGCTGCAGAAAAAGTACAATCTGCAAAAGCACTAGAGGAATCTTATGCTGCGGAAAAGGATGCAGAAGTTGCTAGGGCTGAGAGAGAGCGTAGTTCTCAAATGGCTGATATTGTAGTACCAGCAGAGATAGATAAAAAGAAGGTTGAGATTGATGCTGAGGCTGAAGCTGAAATGATACGTAGAAAAGCAAAAGGGGAAGCAGATGCAATCCTATTTAAAGCACAAGCCGAAGCACAAGGTATTCTTGAAGTATTAAGTAAGCAAGCTGAAGGTTTGGACAAGATTGTAAAAGCCGCTGGTGATAGTCCTAAAGATGCCGTATTATTATTAGTAGCTGATAAACTTCCAGAGCTAGTGAAAACTCAAGCAGAAGCCATTAAAAATATTAAGATTGATAAGGTGACGGTTTGGGATTCTGGTCAAAAGTCAGAGGATGGTAAAAACTCTACCGCCAATTTTATTTCGGGAATGTATAAATCTGTTCCGCCATTACAGGAAATGTTTAATATGGCTGGAATGCAGTTACCAGAATATTTAAAGGGTAAAGATGTGACTGCCGAGGAGACAACTGAAACAGAAACTAAAAAGCCTGCTGCTCCTAAGAAGAAGGAAGAGTAAGTTTCTGACCTAGAATACAAGTAATGTCATTTTGAGTGATAACGAAAATCTCATATTTAGTTTAGATATAGATTCTTCCTTTCATTCAGAATGACATTTTTTTGATGTCGTATTTTGTATTAGAAATTCCTATTTTTGAACTATGAGCGAGACCAGACACAATTGGACCAAAGAAGAGATTCTTACTATTTACAACAAGCCTCTAATGGAGTTATTGTACGATGCGGCTACTGTACATCGTAAATATCATGACCCAAATACAGTACAAGTTTCCACTTTGTTATCTATAAAAACAGGTGGTTGCCCAGAAGATTGTGGGTATTGCCCGCAAGCTGCTCGCTATCACACTGATATTGAGGGTAATGATTTAATGAGTGTACAGCAAGTTAAAGCTCAAGCATTACGTGCAAAGTCTTCTGGAAGTTCCAGAGTTTGTATGGGTGCTGCTTGGCGTAACGTAAAAGACGGTCCAGAGTTTGACCAAGTTTTGGAGATGGTGAGAACCATTAATAAATTAGATATGGAAGTTTGCTGCACGCTGGGGATGATTACAGAAAATCAGGCGAAACGCCTAGCAGAAGCTGGTCTTTATGCTTACAACCATAATTTAGATACCTCAGAAGATTATTATAAAGATGTGATTTCTACACGTGCTTTTGAAGACCGTTTGGAAACCATAGATAACGTTCGTAAAACCAATGTTACGGTTTGTAGCGGCGGAATTATAGGCATGGGTGAGAAAGTAGAAGATAGAGCAGGGATGCTAGTAGCATTGGCCTCTTTAAGCCCGCAACCAGAATCGGTCCCAATTAATGCACTGGTTGCTGTAGAAGGAACACCAATGGAGGATATTGAGCCAGTTCCCATTTGGGAAATGATACGTATGGTAGCTACAACACGTATTGTAATGCCAAAAACTCAGGTGCGATTATCTGCTGGTAGAACTGAAATGAGTAGAGAAGGGCAAGCGATGTGCTTCTTTGCGGGAGCTAATTCTATTTTTGCTGGGGATAAGTTATTAACGACTCCAAATCCTGATGTTAATGAAGATATGGAGATGTTTAAAATGTTGGGACTAAACCCTCAAAAAGCATTTGTAAAAGCGCCACAACCAAAAACAGTGGAAGCAGCAGAATCTGAACTTCAACCACTTGGAGAAAAGCCAAAATGGACTAGACCGGGGCATAAAATAGAAAGAAATGAAAATGCCAAAGCAACTTCAAAATTAGTAAGTAAGGATTAGATTTTACTTCATTTAGTATCCTTTTACTAACTTCGTTAGTTTGAAACAATGTGATTTTGGAACTTAACCTTCAAGAAATCCCAAGGGTAAAAACACTTTCTAAAGAAGAATTTATCCGCGATTATTTTAAGCCACAAAAACCTGTGGTTATAGAACAATATATTAAAGATTGGCCTGCATATACCAAATGGAATTTAGAATACATTAAAGAAGTTGCTGGTGATAAAGAAGTTCCTTTATATGATGACAGGCCTGTAAAACATGATGAAGGCTTTAATGAACCACATGCCAAAATGAAAATGGCGGATTACGTGGACTTATTAAAAAAAGGACCAACCAAGTTTAGAATTTTTCTTTGGAATGTAATTAAAGAAGTGCCAATACTTCAAAAAGATTATAAGTACCCAGATTTTGGTATCAAGTTAATGAAAGGGCTTCCAATGCTTTTTTTCGGAGGAAGAAATTCGCATACGTTTATGCATTATGATATTGATTTGGCCAATATTTTTCATTTTCATTTTGAAGGGAAAAAAGAGTGTATTTTATTCCCGCAATCGCAGACAAAATACTTGTATAAAATTCCACATTCTTTAATAGTTCGAGAGGATATTAATTTTTCTAATCCGGACTTAGAAAAATGGCCAGCCTTAAAGCATGCCAAAGGTTACATTGCTCAATTAGACCATGGGAATGTTATCTACATTCCGGAAGGATATTGGCATCATATGAAATATATTACGCCAGGTTTTTCAATGAGTTTACGTGCAATAGCTAGAAAACCTAAGAACTTTGGAAAAGCAGTTTACAATATTATGGTGATGCGCCATTTTGATAATTTAATGCGAAGAATAAAAGGGCAAAAATGGATAGATCGGAAGAATGAGAAAGCTATTATTAAGACAAATAAAAACCTTAGTTCTAATTATTAAAAAATTCTATAGGCTAGAATAAACTGTGCGGAATCATAACCACCACCTATAGTCAAAAAATTTTCTAAAATTTCTCTTCTTGGAATATAATTGAATTCAATACTAATTTTATCATTATACATAAATCCTAGGCCAATACTGAATCCAAGTGTAGATTGTAATTCTACATCATTACTATTTTCATAATCTATAATAGAACTTAATGGAGAGTCTAAAATAGTTGCAGCGTTAAAAAAAAGTTTAGAATTACTTGAAAAGAAAACATAATGACGAATACCGATAAATGTTTCTATAGAATTATAATCAAGCAATACTTCTTGCTCGGGAAATCCAGTAATACTAGATGAGTTATAAGATCTATAAAGAGGTTGTATAAAGAAAGACCATTTATTCCTGTTGAAGGGTAAGATAAATTCAGCTTCCAACCCAAAGGTGATGGAAGTGTTTTTATCAAACTCAGCTTCAAGTCTTCTATCATTTGGCGCCGCAGGGTTTGAGTTTAATTGTTGTGTTTCTACCGAACTACTATTAATTCCAGATTTAATCCTTAGCTTAAACCAATCTTTTGCAATCCTATTTGAATAGATTACATTCTCTGATTTAGAGCAAAGATTGTATTCAGAGAAAAATGAGATTAATTCTTTTTTATTATATCTTGTGAATCTAGTTTTTTCTAGAGAGATATCCTCACATTTTAACTCGTCCCATAGTTGACTTCTAAAAGTGGTGTTTTCTGCAATCTTACCTTCCGAATTTGAGTATTTTTTGTAGATTAATTGAGTAATCTCCGATTCTTTTGGCTTAAAAAAGTAAAGACTAGCATTACTATCTTTGTATTCAAAAAGACTAGCGTCACCTCGTACTAAAAGTTTTAAAAAAACTTTTCTTTCTTCAAAGTTAGGATTTTTACTTTGGCTTAAAGTTTTTAAATCACTTGAGGATTTATCTATTTTAATATCTGAGCTTAAAAATGTAAATACATTTGGGATAGTAAATTCTCTAATATTATATGATTCCCCTTTTTCTATAGATCCGGTTTCAGTTAATTTATACTCAAATTCAATGGGATTATAACGCCACTCAGAATTTTTTATATAACATTCTGTTTTTGTTCCAGTATTATCAATAATATATCCTTTTTCAAATCTTATTTGTCCATTACATATAGATAAAGTGAATAAGAAAGCTAGTATTTGTAATTTTTTAGTCATATGGGTGCTATATTTTTGTAAGAAAAGTGCCAAATATACTTTTTTTTATTAAATCAACTCTTTAACCTTTTGATATACTAAATTACTTTCCCAACCTCTATATAAAAGATAATCTGCTAATTTTTTCTTCCTTTTTTGAGTATTAGTTTCCCTAATTTGATGTAAACGTTTTTTTGAAAGTTCGTCCAAAGTTTCTAGATAGTCAGAATCGTTAATTTCCTTAAGTGCGGTTTTAATATTGAACCTAGAAATATCTCGCTGCTTTAGCTCATTCACAATACGATTTTTACCCCATTTTTTTATAGAGAATTTCCCTCTTGCAAAACTTTTTGCAAAGCGCTCTTCGTTTAAATAATTTTCTTGAATCAGATGGGTAACAATTTGGTCAATGGCATCTGGAATCATACGCATTGCTTTAAGCTTTTCCACTACTTCTTTATGACAGCGTTCTTGGTAAGCACAATAGCTCTCCAGTTTCCTCGTGGCTTCAGATATTGAATAGGCTTTTAAATGCATTGTTAACTATTAAGATATGCGATTAAAATGCTAACAAGGACAATAAGTGTAACTAAGATAATTATGAAAGCAATGAACATGACATTAAAGAGTAATAACTTTAAAATAGACATTCCGATACTCAGTCGATATAACTTTCCAAATATATATGCGTGAAGAAATAAAGTTATAAAGGTGGTAATAGAATATACAAGGGGATGAGTGATTAAGCTTATGTAAAAGAAAATTAAAGCTACAATGAAACCAGTCCCCTGAATATATGCATTGAAAACGAGATGTTCGGCATAGTTAAAGGTCTTTCGATAGATTATAAAGGTAAATAGAGAATATAAGGGAATGAGTAAAAGTGTAACTATATTAAAATATTTTAAAATCTCACCCTGTATTTTATCTGTGCCCTGTAAATCTAGATTTTTGACGCCTACATTTTTATAATTTTCGGCTAATTTTATATTAAACTCATTAAGATGCTCCATAAAATTATCTAGAAAAAAAGTAAAAGTGAACAAAACCAAAGTTGCACCAATAATTAGATATGTAAAGGGATGCACATATCTTTTTCGTACACCTTTTACATAATCTTCTAAAACTAGGTGGGGTCTTATAATAAGTGATTTCAGCGTATAAAAGTACTTATTGTCCCATCCAAAAATAGTCTCAGCAACTTCCGATAAAATACGTTTTAAAGTAATTCTTTCAGTAATTACCTTAGCTCCACAATTTGAACAAAATGATGCTTCTTTAACTATGTTATTATGACAATTAAGGCAGTTGGTCATTAAATAGGATTTCCAAGAGGGAATGAATGTACGAAAAAGTAGAAGCGGTTCAAACAAAAAAAGCGACCCCATTGCTGAGGTCGCTTTTATTTACTTTAGGGTTTTACCTTCCTTATCTTTAAAACGATATTCAAGATACGTATAAGCATCTCTAGGTTGTATTTTAACCCACTTTTTATGCTCTAAAAACCATTTCTGACGTATAGAAGGAGCTCCTTTGGTTAAATAAGCAGCAATAAAAGGATGTATATTTAATACAACACTTTTCTTCTTATTTGGACCTTTAAGAATTCGCTCTAAATCAAAGTTGATTTTATCTATTAAAACAATTGGCGCCTCAACCTCTTGGCCATTGCCATTGGGGTTTTCTTCGCTTGTCTTAATATTCATTTCTGGTCGTACCCGTTGTCTTGTTATCTGAACAAGACCAAACTTACTAGGAGGCAAAATCTTATGCTTTGCGCGATCATCTTTCATCTCATCCCTTAAATGGTCAAAGAGTTTTTTGCGATGGTCGCCTCTGGTCATATCAATAAAATCTACAACAATAATTCCACCCATATCTCTAAGTCGTAATTGTCTTGCAATTTCTGATGCTGCAAGTATATTTACTTCTAAGGCGGTATCTTCTTGATTTTTTGCTTTATTGGAACGGTTACCACTGTTTACATCTATTACATGTAAAGCTTCAGTATGTTCTATGACTAAATAAGCACCTTTGCTCATTGAGGCGGTACGCCCAAATGATGTTTTAATTTGTCGCTCTATCCCAAATTTTTCAAATATTGGAGCTGGAGCATTGTAATGTTTAACAATGGATTCCTTTTTAGGGGCTATTTCGTGCACATAATCCTTTATGTTTTCATAAAGTTCTTCATCATCAACATGTATTCCTGTAAAGGAATCGTTGAATACATCTCTTAGTATAGAGGAAGCTCTATTAAGCTCTACTAATACTTTGGAGGGATGTTGCGCTTTATGCAAGGTTTTGCACATTGCTGTCCATTTGTTCAGCAAGTTCTGGAGATCTTTGTCGAGTTCTGCGACTTTTTTGCCTTCTGCAACAGTACGGATGATAACGCCAAATCCTTTAGGTTTAATACTTTTAACAAGTCTTTTTAACCTGCTCTTTTCTTCGTTACTTTCAATTTTTTGAGAAACTGAAACACGATCAGAAAAAGGAACCATGACCAAATAACGTCCAGCAATTGATAATTCTGAACTAATTCTTGGCCCTTTGGTTGAAATGGGTTCTTTTACAATCTGTACTAATAATGACTGATTGGCTTTAATAACTTCATTAATACTGCCATTCTTGTCTATATCTTTTTCAAATGGAAAGTCTTTCAGGGAAAAATCTCTTAGTTTTCCTGTTCTTGCTTGTTTAATGAACTTTAACATTGAAGATAGCTGTGGGCCAAGGTCATGATAATGCAGAAAAGCATCTTTTTCATAACCAACATTAACGAAGGCTGCATTTAGGCCAGTTACTGGTTTTCTTATCTTGGCGAGGAAAATATCCCCTACCGAAAAGCTATTATTATCTTCTTCTTTATGAAGTTCAATAAGTTTTCCATCCTTTAATAAGGCAAAATCGACTGCGTCAGAACTAGATCTTACGATTAATTCTCTATTCATGTATCGATTTTTATCCGCGATGGCGGATGATTAAAAATATGTATAACGGCTGCTATAGCCGTAATGGTATTCTAATTTTTGAACCGTAATGTCAATGAACGTATAAATAAAATGAAAAAGTAGTCTGCTAGACTACTTTTTCTTGTGTCGGTTAGCTCTCCGGCGCTTCTTGCGCTTGTGAGTAGCTACCTTATGTCTTTTTCTCTTTTTTCCACTCGGCATATAGTGTGCTTTTACGTTAGTATTTTATTTAACTTGTACGTTACTTTTTACTCCTTCTACAAAAACCTTCGCAGGTTTAAATGCAGGAATATTGTGAGCAGGAATCTTAATCGTAGTATTTTTCGATATATTTCTTCCTGTTTTTTCAGCTCTTGTTTTGATGATAAAGCTGCCAAAACCTCTTAAGTAAACATTATCACCATTCTCTAAGGATGTCTTAACCTCTTCCATAAAGGATTCAACAGTTGCTTGTACGTCTCCTTTTTCAATACCCAGTTTCTCTGAGATTTTAGATACAATATCCGCTTTCGTCATTTCGTATTTAGATTTTCGTTTTTTTAGGCTTGCAAATATATAAATGTTTTACATAAAGCCCTAAATTTTAAGTATATAAACTGTTACTTTGCTCCAATAGTATTTTTACTTATGATTTTTTCAAAAAAAATACTGGCTTGGTACAATGAAAACAAGCGAGAATTGCCTTGGAGAAGTACTAAAGACCCCTATAAAATATGGCTTTCTGAAATCATGTTACAACAAACCCGAGTTGCGCAAGGGTTACCTTATTATAAGAAGTTTGTAACTGAGTTTCCTTCTGTTTATGACTTAGCAGAAGCTAGGGAAGAAAAAGTGCTAAAACTATGGCAGGGTTTGGGTTATTACTCTAGAGCTAGAAATATGCATACAACCGCTAAAACTATTGTCGAAGAATTTAATGGAAAATTTCCAGCTAGCTATAAGGAACTAATTAAATTAAAGGGAGTTGGTGATTATACGGCTAGTGCAATAGCTTCCATTAGCTTTAACGAGCCAGAACCTGTTGTGGATGGCAATGTGTATAGAGTTTTAGCTCGGTATTTTGGGATTGACCTTCCTATTAATTCATCAGAAGGGATAAAACACTTTAAGTCCCTTGCTAGAGAAGTAATGAATATTGAAAATATAAGAGATTATAATCAGGGGATTATGGAATTTGGCGCGATACAATGTGCTCCCAAAAAGCCTTATTGTTTGCACTGTCCAATTAACGATAGTTGTGTTGCCTTAAAAGAAAATCGTGTAAATGAACTCCCAGTAAAATTGAAAAAAACTAAAGTCAAAAAGCGATATTTTAATTACTTAATTGTTTTAGATCGTAATAACCATACCCTATTAGAGCAGAGGCAAGGGAAAGGTATTTGGCAAAATTTATATCAATTCCCTCTATTGGAGACGGATAAAGTTATGGAATTGGAGAGTTTAGAAGGAAAAGTAAGGTCAATTTTAAAACCAAATAGTATCAGCGATATCTTGTTATATAATGATAAGCCCATTGTCCATAAACTATCACATCAGCATTTGCATACCAAGTTTTGGATTGTACAGATAGCGAATGAATTAAAGGGAGGCTTACCATGGGAAGAAGTTTCTAATTTTCCGGTTCCAGTTTTAATTGCCGACATCATTAAAACCTATAAAATTTAGTATTTTTGATATAATCTAAAGTTATGAGCGGAACATTAAACAAAGTGATGCTAATTGGGCATCTAGGAGATGAAGTGAAAATGCACTATTTTGAAGGTGGAGGCTGCATTGGACGTTTTCCTATTGCTACCAATGAAACATATACCAATAAACAAACTGGTGAAAAAGTTACCAACACAGATTGGCATAATGTAGTAGTTCGTAATAAAGCCGCAGAAATCTGTGAAAAATACTTGAACAAAGGCGATAAAGTTTATGTTGAAGGGCGATTAAAAAACAGACAATGGCAAGGAGAGGACGGGAATACGCGTTATACCACTGAGGTTCATGTGCAAGATTTCACCTTTTTGACCACCAAAAACGAAAGTGGAGCAAATACGCAAGCTTCGCAACCTAATACTACTGCCCAAGCAACTTCAAACAATCCTGTGAGTACGCCAGCAGTGGCGCCTGCACAGAATGTGGAGGAAGATGATGATTTACCATTCTAGTTAATTAAAATGTAACCATTTGGATCCTGATTCCCATTGTTTACTAGTATTGTTTCTTTCTTTTAATGGAGTTTTTGTAGCAAAGCTTATTGTCCTTGTATTGCTTCTAATATGTTCTGCACTAATCTCAGGTGCAGAGGTAGCTTTATTTGGACTTTCCCAAACAGATTTAAATTCAATTGAAGAAGAAAGCACCTCTCGTGGAAAATTAATTATCAAGCTTTTGGAGCGGCCTAAAAAGCTGTTGGCAACTATATTAATTGCTAACAATGCCATAAACATAGGGATTGTTTTACTATTCAGCGCAATTGGGAATACGCTATTTGCTAAAATTAACCAAGTGCTATTTAATGTGGTTTCTGTACGTTTTGTTTTAGAGGTTATCGTCGCAACCTTTTTAATTTTAATGTTTGGTGAGATTCTACCAAAGATTTATGCTAATAGAAATAGAGTTCAGTTTTCTAGCTTTATGGCATTACCACTTAAGATTTTTGATTTTATACTTACACCTTTAAGTATGCCGATGCGCTCAGCCACCTTATTTCTTCAGGAAAAATTGGGGAGACAAAAATCGAGCCTTAGTGTAGATCATCTTTCCCAAGCTTTAGAGTTAACTTCTGAAGGAGATACTACAAAAGAGGAACAAAAAATATTAGAGGGTATAGTTTCTTTTGGAAATACAGATACTAAACAGGTAATGCGACCCCGCATAGATATTTTTGCACTTAATGAAGAAATGAAATTCCCTGAGGTACTGGAGGAAATTAAAAAGAATGGATATTCCAGGATTCCCGTTTTTGCTGAGAATATGGATAATGTACTCGGAGTACTCTATGTTAAAGATTTACTTCCCTATATAGACAGAAAAACATTTAATTGGATGTCTTTAATTAGGGAGCCCTACTTTGTTCCGGAGAATAAGAAATTAGATGATTTACTTTTAGAATTTCAAGAACAGAAAAAGCATCTTGCCGTAGTGGTTGATGAGTATGGAGGAACTTCGGGAATTGTCACTTTAGAGGATATTATTGAAGAGATTGTAGGCGATATTAGTGATGAATTTGATGATGAGGATTTAGTGTTTTCTAAACTGGACGATTACACCTTTGTTTTTGAAGGAAAAACAACTTTAAAGGACTTTTATCGTGTTGTTAAGATTGAGAATGAAGAAGAATTTGAACTAAGAAAAGGAGAATCTGAAACCATTGCAGGGTTTGTTTTGGAAATTTCTGGAAGCTTTCCAAAAAGAGGAGAGAAAGTAATTTTTAATGATTATCAATTCATAGTTGAAAGCATGGATAAGAAAAGATTAAAACAAATTAAAGTAACACTACCGCATGAAACTTAGAATATTAATCTTATTAGGCATAATTGTACTAGCTGGAAGTTGCAAAGAAGAGGTGCTGCCGAAACCAAAAGCAATGTTACGATTAGATTTCCCTAATGCGCAATACATTGATTTTAAGAGTGACTGCGATTATCAAATAGCATTAAATAAAATAGCTAATTTAAAACAGAAGCCAGACTGTTCTATGGCAATTGATTATCCAACAATAAAAGGATCCATATATATAACGTATAAAAAAGTAGATAATAATATTACGGGTTTACTTCTGGATGCACAAAAACTAACATATGAGCATGTAGCGAAGGCGGATAATATAGCGTCAAAAGAGTATGTAAATTCTGGGGAAAAAGTTTATGGTATGTTTTATGAAGTTACGGGTAATGCTGCTTCACAGGCTCAGTTTTACTTAACCGATAGTATAAACCACTTTGTTACAGGATCCTTGTATTTTTATTCAAAGCCTAACTATGATTCTATTTATCCTGCGGCAAATTATTTGCAAAAAGATATGCTTAAGATTATGGAGTCCTTAAGATGGAAGTAAAATAGACTGCTGAATTTTTGTCATTACGATTTTTGCTACATTTATAGAAACCTTCAATAGAATATGAACATTTCCAATGAGTTATTATTCTTTTTTAGCGCTTTAGGGGTTTTCAATGCTTTGTTAATCAGTTTTTATTTCTTTTTCGTTAAAAAATCGAATAATAATTCTAATTTCTTTTTTGGTTTCCTGCTCTTAATGCTTGCTATTAGAGTGGGCAAATCGGTATTTTATTATTTTAATGATGATTTAGCTCAAATATTTATTAAGGTTGGATTAGTTGCCTGTATTCTAATTGGTCCAGCGCTATATTTTTATATTAAATCCACTGTGCGCCAAGACGCTAAAATCCGTTTTTGGAAACTTCACTTTTTGTTATTAGCTACACTATCTATTTCCGTAGGTGTTTTATATCCTGAAACACATGACCCCCTTGTTTTAGGTAAGCTTCACTGGATGACAATAATCTATACAATTTGGATATTTTATATTATTGCTACCGGATGGGTTATAAGACAGACTATTGGCAAAATCTTTAAGAGAAATGAAAAATTATCCAGTCTAGATTTTTGGGTGCTAAGCGTTTTTTTAGGAAACCTGATTATTTGGATAGCTTATAAAACGGTGTCCTATACTTCATATATTGTAGGAGCTTTGTCCTTTTCATTCATTTTTTATTTACTTTTTTTATTGATTCATTTTCGAAAAACTAAGAGTGCAATTTTTGACAAATCCTTTAAGTATTCCAATAAAAAAATAGAACCTGCAGAGGCAGAAAGCCTTTCGGAACAATTGAACTATCTTTTAGATAAGGAAAAATTATTTACAGATGCGAATCTTAAGCTCTCAGATGTAGCGAGCAGAATGAATATTCTTCCTCACACGCTCTCCCAATTGATTAATGATAACTTGGGAAAGAGCTTTACAACATTAATAAATGAATATCGCGTTAAGGAAGCCCAACATTTAATTGAGTCCAATGCCAACATCAAACTAGAAGCTGTAGGCTACGATTGTGGCTTCAATTCTAAATCGACCTTTTACTCCGTTTTTAAAAAGGTAACAAGCACTACTCCAGCAAAATACAAAGAGAGCATTTCCTAAAATTTTCGTAATTCCCTTCCTGATTTATAAATTCGTACTCCCAATTTATAAGTAAAACCTACTTTCATTTTGATTCGAAATAGTATTGTAATTGAATCTAAAAAGAATTAGAATGAAAAGCAGCATTTATTCCCTTTTTATTGCCTTTTTTCTCTTTATAGGGTGTAGGCAAAATACAGAAATGCCCTCAGATGGCAATAGTATGGTCTCCGACCAAACACAACAAATCTTGTTTATTGTTTCAAATGCGCATTTTTATGGTGATTCAGATATTGGCGCTTCAAATCATTTTTCTGAAATAGTTCAGGCGTACGAGGTGTTTAAAAAAGCAGGCTATGTAATCGATTTTGTTAGCCCTGAAGGAGGGGCAATACCAATCGGATATATCAGTACTTCGGATACGTTGCAGAAGAAGTACATCTATGATAATGATTTTATGGATGCTTTGGAGACCACAAAAAAACCAAATGAAATAAAAGCTTCTGATTATAAAGCAGTCTATTACGGCGGCGGCGGAGCAGCTATGTTTGGAGTGCCAGAAAACGAATCTATCCAAAAAATCGTCATGGAGCTTTATGAGCAACATAATGGAATCGTTTCTGCGATTTGCCATGGCACAGCAGGTATTGCAAACCTTAAAACTAAAGATGGTGAATATTTGTTTGCTGGGAAAAAGATAAATGGGTTCCCCGATATTTTTGAAAATAAAGATGCAGCATATTATAAAACCTTTCCTTTTTCGATTCAAGAAACCATAAAAGAGAGAGGCGGGGATTTTCAGTTTTCCGAAGAAGGTTGGGATGGCTTCATGGTATCGGATGGAAGATTAATAAGTGGGCAAGACCCTACAGCTGCAGGATTGGTGGCGGAAAAGGTCGTTGAAACATTACAACAATTATAGATTATTATAAACCAAAATATCATGAAGAAGTTAGTAACTATATTCTTATGTTTAGTATTTGTAACCTCTTTTTCACAAGAGGTCAAAAAAAGAAAAATTACACCCTCCCAGATAGACGCTGTTTTCTCACAATGGGATACGCAAAACAAGCCTGGTATAGCTGTGGGTGTTCTTAACGATGGAGAAATTGTTTATACAAAAGGCTATGGTTTGGCCAATTTGGAACATAAAGTTCCAATTAACACGGAAACAAAGTTCCACATAGGAGATTTGGCCAAGGAGTTCACCGTATATGCGCTATTGTTATTGGAGGAGCGCGGTCAACTTTCCTTGAAGGACGATATTCGAAAGTACATGCCCAATTTAATGCCTTTTCCGAACCCCATAAGTATAACGCAATTGATACATCATACCAGCGGATTGAATAATGATGAGGTTTCCAAGGCACTAGCCGGTTGGAAGATTGAAGATGTCTATACTCGGGAACAGGCCTATGCTATGATTAGAAACCAAAAGAAATTTGCGCCAAATAGCGGCAGCGTACAACGTTTTTCAGATGCGGGTTTCATGATTCTTGAAGATCTTATCGCTAAGATTAGTAAAATGCCTTATACCGATTTTGTTACTAAACAGATTTTTGCGCCACTGGGGATGAGAAATTCTGTATTTGATACTGAGGGTGAAGTAATCGCCAATAAAGCTCAAGGGTATTTTCCCATGGGAGATAGTTTCAACAATTCAACAATGAATCGTCACCACACGCTTTTGTCAGATTTGTACACCACTGTGGGAGATATGTGTCTTTGGGCTAAAGAGTTGAGAGCCCCTCAAATTGGTACGGAAGAAATGGTCAAAAAATTTAACAAGCTATCTGTGGTTAATGGAGAAGAGGTAGAAGAAGCCAATTTAGCACTTTATACAGGTGGGCATCGTTATTGGAATTATAGAGGCGCCAAAAAATTAACCCATATTGAAGTTGCTGGAGGATATGCGAGTAAACTGATTCGCTATCCCGATTATGATCTTGCCGTTGTTGTTATGGGGAATGATGGCGAATACAATGGTTATGCAGGTACTGGAGCCAGTGCCCTTTATATTGAAGATTTTTTGGATTCAAATCCTAATGAGTCTGAGAAAATAGCTTCGAAAAAATTATCTAAAAAACAACTTTCAACATTTGAGGGAGATTATTGGGATGTTGCCAATCATTCAACCCGTAAAATTCATATCACTAACGATACCTTAAGGTATTTCAGAACATCTGGGAATGAAAGCGCTCTTGTACCTCTAAGCAACAATTCTTTTAAGATGCTTACTTGGCAAGATGTTAGCGTGAGCTTTGATACGAAAGCCAACCCTAAGACTATGGAAGTGACAGTTGGGAGAGATACCTTCCACTTAATTAAATATGACACCAATGCAAGCTGGACTAAGAATCTAAACAGATTTACTGGAACGTATTATGCCGAAGCCTTGGACACTTCATATTCCCTAATTGTGGAGGAAGGAAAACTCAAATTAATCCACCCAAGATTGGAGCCCATTCAACTGGACCCTAGAACACCTGATTTGTTCACTGGGAATCGTAGATATTTTTCGTCTATAGCATTTGAAAGAGATTCAAATGCTATTATAACCGGATTTCAACTGGCAACTGATGGAATTGAAGACATTTGGTTCCAAAAAGAAGCAATTTCACATGAGAGTTTGATAAAAACCAAATGAAATTTTTTCTTGCTTTAAGAGAAGAGAGACGGGGTTATTGTAGCAGCACAAAAATTATTCATTACTCAAATCATAAAAACAATCTAAGATGTACAATCATGAAAAAATTAATTTTCTTAATAGCAGTTTTACTGGGAATTCTAAATAGCAATGCCCAATCTGATTTGGAGTCTATCACCCAAACACTAAACGATTATATTGAAGGCTCTACAAATGGACAACCAGCTCGTCTAAGAAGCGCATTTCACAAGGATTTAAATCTATATTATATCAAGAAAAATGATAGTCTAGGAATCTGGACTGGGGAATCTTATATAAAAGATACCAAAGAAGGACAACCAACAGGAGAGGATGGAAAAATTATCGCTATAGATTACGAAAACAACATTGCTGTTGCCAAGGTAGAAATTTCACACCCCAAAAGCCGAGGTACCTATATCGATTATTTTATGCTACTCAAGATTCAGGGAAAGTGGACTATTGTTCATAAAGCCTATACCCAAAGAACTTCAAATAAGGTTTTTGATTCGAACAAGTAGTGTCTTCAATTGCTTTTGTAATTTTGGAATGCTCCAGCCCTAGCAGCTATTGCGTAAGAGACTGAAATAGTTGGGGTCTATGATAATTATTCTTTTAACAAGACCTCAGCTTTAGCTATACTAGTATTAATTTTGTTAGCTACTTCTTTTACTTTCTCTTCTTCTTCATTGAGCCAAACTTGTTTTTCAGGCGAAAGTTCTTTGCCTTCCAGTATTTCATCAGAATCAAAACGGTTACCAAAGCCCATCATCCAATCCATCATGGATTTATTGGCTTCTTGCAAATCTTTCATAGCCATTTCGTATTCTTTTCCTGTATCAGTGCTGTCTACCTTTTCTTTTAACTCAGCTACAAGTTTTGAGAGCGTTCCCATTTTTGGCATTACTTCATCATGGATTGCCATAACTTCCTCCATTTGCGAAGGTCCTTCTGCTATTTTTTTTTCTTGCTTGCAAGAACTGATAATGGCTAAAAACAAAATAAACGCAACTGTTCTCATGGGATAGTTTTTACAAGTGTAAAATTAGGCAAGAAATTCGAATTAAATACCCCATTTTTGCACCTTAATTATATTCCAATTGAAGGCACAAAATAATAAATGGTTTTACCTTATTGTTTTATCCATTATATGGGGAACATCTTACATCCTTATAAAGAAAGGATTAGAGGGGTTTACAGCTATTCAATTGGGTTCTGCGCGAATAGTAATCGCGGGATTATTTCTTTTTCTAATAGGGTTTAAGTCTTTAAAAACGATATCAAAGAAAGAGTGGAAATGGGTTACTATTTCGGGATTTATTGGGAGTTTCTTCCCAATGTTTTTATTTGCATTTGCGGAAACTGAAATAGATAGTAGTATAGCCGCTATCTTGAATTCTTTAGTACCATTATTTACTTTGTTTGTTGGATTACTTGCTTTTAGTATTTCCTTTACAAGAAACCAATTGATAGGAGTAATAGTTGGACTATTAGGAGCAGGGTTTTTAATATTCTTTGGTAAAGGAGTAAATCCAAATCAAAATTATTGGTACGCCGGATTTGTTATTATTGCAACTATTGGTTACGCTGGGAATGCTAACATTATAAAAAGTAAGCTTCAGAATGTTTCGCCAATGGCTATAGCAGTTGGTAATTTTGCAAGTATTATGATACCAGCACTTATTGTACTTCCTTTCTCAGGAATTTTTAGCACTGAGGTTACTACCGGAGAATTTTTCTGGAGTTCTTTGGGGTATGTTGTAATTCTTTGCGCAGTTGGAACTTGTATTGCCAAAGTAATGTTTAATAGACTAGTACAGCTATCTTCTGCTGTATTTTCTGTTTCCGTCACTTATTTAATACCTATTGTTGGTATTTTTTGGGGATTACTAGACGGAGAGAAATTTAGCTTAAAGCAATTTTTTGCCGCACTAGTAATTCTGTTAGGCGTGTATTTAGTAAACAAAAAAAAGACGCCCCAAAAGGCGTCTTAATTCTTATAAAAATAGTGCTAAGATTTATTCAAAATCAGCGGCATTTACACCATCATTTACTTTGATTTCCTTAACAATAAAATCAAATTTTTGTGGCCCCATGGTTTGAACGAGCTTAAACGGGAATTTGATTCCAGAAACTTCCTTATAGTCATCATAAGACAACGTTTGTTGCATTTGTTGTCCGCCTGCCTCTATATTGTTTACTTCCTGCAATTTAAGACCAGTTTCTACATCGTAGAAAACAGTTTTCTCATCAGTGATTTTAAGTTTGTACGCTTTTTTATCACCAACTGCTTCGGCTCCTTCAAGAGTTATTCCGCCAGCTATTAAATAATTCAATTCTGGGAAAGCTGCAGATTCTTCTTTAAGCTTTTTTAATTCTTCTTCAGACAAATCTTTACGTTGCCCTTGAGCCATCATATATCCTTTATCACCATCAATTACTTGCTTTTGCATAGAGTTACCCATTACTCTAACGTCTTGCATGAATTGCTCTTTTGAAGTTTTCTTCATTTCGAGCTCTAGTTTCATTCCTTGCATTTCTGCTTCGGCAAGCATAGCATAAGATTCTACGGCATCTAATTTAGCTTTTCCACCAATTACTTCAATGTATTTTTCTAATACACTAGTCGCCGTAATTCCTTCCGGTACAGCGGTGTCGTAATTCGGTTTTTCAGCTTTTTCAGCTATTTTATCATAATAAAGTACAGGAACAGCTTTACCATTGAGCTTCACATTTTCTAAGTTTCCCAGTACTTCACTTCCTTTTCCAGTAACAACCACTCTTGCATTACTCGAAGAAAAATACTTTTTAGAAGCGTTCTGCACATCATCAATACTAACGGCATTAATTCGCTCTAAATAGGTTTTGTAAAAATCTTTAGGTAATCCTTCTGTTTCTATATTTAATGCATAATTGGCAATAGTTTGCGGTCTTTCTAAAGCCATTACAAAATTACCAACATATTTCGCTTTTGCATTGGCCAACTCTTCTGATGTAACAGGTTCTGAACTAATCTTGTCTATTTCTTTTAAAAGCTCTACTACAGAACTATCTGTCACCATATTACGCACACTGGCGGTAGCTCTAAAAGTTGAAGGACCAAATTTATTGTCGCCAATACCAGAATATGAACCATAAGTATATCCTTTGTCTTCTCTTAAGTTTAAGAATAGTCTTGCTTGTGCTCCTCCGCCTAATATTCTATTTGCGATTAAAGCATCTAAGTAATCTTCATCTTTCATTTTAAGGTCAACCAAGTTTTGCACAGAAATTTCAGACTGTACTGCATTAGGCATATCTACAAAATTAATTTGTGTGTACTGTGCATCCTTTGGCTCAGAATAGCTCAATGATGGCGGAACAGCTTTGGTCCAAGGCGTAAAGTTTTTGGTAACCAATTCTTTTACCTGGTCAAACTCTATATCCCCTATAACTACTAAATAAGCATTAGCTGGAACAAAATAATCTCTGTAAAAATTCTCTACATCTAACAGGCTAACATTATTAACCGTTTGCTCAGTAGTAAATTCACCTCTTGGATGATTCTTACCATAAGCTAAAGCACTTTGCACTCTACTGGCTATCGCAGAAACATCATTCTCTTGGGTTTTTAGACCTGTAATAAGCTTTGCTTTTTCTTTTTCAAATTCTTCTTGGGTAAAATTTGGGTTAAGTGCAGCATCTGCCATTAACTCCAAAATTCTAGGAAAGTATTTGGATAAACTACTAGCAAAAGCACTGGTTGCACCAAAGTTTAATCTAGCTCCTAGAAAATCTACTTCTTCATTAAAATCATCCTTTGAAATAGATTTAGAACCATTCCCCATAAGGCTACCCGCTAAGCTTTGAACTCCAGCTTTTTCTCCTTCTAATACAGGAGGATTATCTAGTGTTAACTGAATGGATACTCTAGGGAGCTTATGGTTTTCTACAACCATCACTTTTAAACCGTTCTTTAAACTAAAAGTTACGGGCTCTTGTAAATTAATTTCTGGAGCGGGACCTGGTTCTGGTTGTTTGGTCCTATCTACTTGTGCGAAAGATGTTGCAAAAAATAAGGACAACATCGAAAATAAAAATAACTTTTTCATCTTAGTTAGCTTCTTTTTGTTCTGGTAAATATTCTAATTCTACTCTGTTGCTAGGGGTAAGGTATTTACTGGCAACTTCTTTGATATCTTCTCTTGTAATAGAACGATAAATATCAATTTCAGAATTTATTAAATCGGTATCATCATAAAGCATGTAATACCTTGCGAGAGAATTAGCAATACCCTGTATGCTACTATTGGAGTTCACAAAGTTATTTTCGAACTTATTTTGTAATTTTTGATAATCCTTTTCAGAGATAAGTTCTGACTGAACTTTTACAATTTCTTCTTCTATTTCTTTTTTAATATCCTCTAAAGTATTGTCACCTACTGGTAAGCCTCCAACTATATAAGACCCATAATCTTCTTGGGAACCGTTAAAAGCAAATACTTGTAAAGCCATTTTCTTTTCGTCTACAAGTTTTTTATACAATTTAGAACTCTTACCATCACTTAGGTAAGTTGAAATCATATCTAGAACATAAGCATCCTTCTCAGTTTGTGCTGGCGTTCTATAACCCATCATAAAAAGAGGTATTTGGATATTTGAATCATTATAAGATGCTTTAATAGGACCATTTAAAGGATCCTCTACAAAAGTGTTTCTTTGTATTTCTGCTCCCCTTGGAATGGGACCAAAATAATCTTGAATCATTTTTTTAGTTTCAGGAATATCAATATCACCTGCAACTACAAGTACTGCATTGTTTGGTACGTAGTAGATCTTATTAAATTTCTGAAAATCCTCTAAAGTTGCGCTAGCCAAATGTTCTAAAGAACCAATTGTCTGCCATCTATAAGGATGTTTTTTGAAAAGATTGATGAACATTTGTTCTCTCCATCTGCCGTAAGGAGAATTGTCATAACGTAGTCTGCGTTCTTCTTGCACTACCTCTTTTTGAGTATCTACTCCAATTTGGTTGATTACTGGGTGAAGCAATCTTTCAGACTCCAGCCATAATCCCAATTTTAGGTTGTTGGAAGGAAAAGTTTCATAATAGAATGTTCTATCTTGGGTAGTGTTCGCATTATTACTACCTCCATTAGCAGAAACAATTTTAAACCACTCTCCACGTTCAATGTTTTTTGTGCCTTCAAACAATAAATGTTCAAAGAAATGGGCAAATCCAGTTTTTTGCGGGTCTTCATCTTTAGCTCCTACATGATACATTACTGATGTTGATACTACTGGAGCGCCATTATCTTGATGCAATATTACATGCATACCGTTGTCTAAATCATACTCTTCATAGGCAACTTCCTGAGCTGAAAGTGTGCCAATTGTGGCAAGCATGAAAAAGGATAATAAGGAAATTTTCTTCATTTTCTAATGTTTAGAATTTAGTATTACTGTGAATTAGTCTTTAATTATTAAGAAGTGTTACACGAATATAATTTTTTTAGAATTTAAGATAGAAAAGGACGACCGATTTAACAAGAATTTTTATAATAATTCCGTAACTTAAATGTCCATCCAAAAATTTTGAAAAATGAAAAATTTAACGCTACCTATTCGGTTTGGGATAGTAACCAGTGCGGTTCTGATTGCTTATTTTTTAATACTATCACTGGTAGGAAAACATACCAACATTTTCTTTAGTCTTTTTAATGGAGTAATTACTGGGTTTGGTATTTATGAGACGCTCAAAATTATTAAGTTAAGAGAGGGTAATAAATTTACTTATGGCAGTGGTTTTAAGGCTGGAATCACCACTGGTGTGGTTGCTACCATTCTTTTTACATTTTTTTTCGCCTTTTATACCACAGAATTAAATAGTGCTTTTTTAGAAGAGTTGTCACAAGTTTGGGCTAAAGATTATTCTAATTTTAAAGGAATAGTTTTTTTTACTGTGGCTATTATGGGTGTAGCAACGTCTATTGTGCTTACCCTTACTTTTATGCAGCTTTTTAAAACTTCAAACAATCTAAAGAAATAATTAGGTCAATTGGTTAAAAAATGCTTGTAGATTAATGAATTAGCAGTATATTTGCACCCGCTATTTGTGAAAATAGTTGGGAAAATTAATCTAATTAAACGCATTATGTACGCAATTGTAGAGATGGCAGGGCAGCAATTTAAAGTTGCAAAAGACCAGAAAGTCTACGTTCACCGTTTGCAAACAGAGGAAGGCAAAAAAGTCACTTTTGACAAAGTTCTTCTTTTAGATGACAATGGTAATGTAACTGTTGGCGCCCCAGTCATAGACGGTGCGGCTGTAGAAGCCAAAGTCGTTAAGCACCTTAGAGGTGATAAAGTAATCGTTTTTCACAAGAAAAGACGTAAAGGTTACAGAAAAAAGAATGGACATAGACAATCTTTAACTGAAATTATAGTTGAAAGTATTGTAGCTAAAGGTGCTAAAAAAGCAGCTCCAGCTAAGCCAAAGAAAGAAGCTGCACCCAAGGAAGCTACAAAAGCAGTAGCTCCTAAGAAAGCGGCAGCTCCAAAAAAGGAAGTAGCAAAGAAAGAAGCTGCACCTAAGGCTGTGGAAGATTTTAGCAAAAAAACTGTTGCTGAGTTAAAGGATTTAGCAAAAGCGGCGGGTATCACAGGTATTTCTTCTATGAAGAAAGCAGAGCTTATAGAAGCACTTAAAAAATAAAATAAGAACTAAAATTTTATATCATGGCACATAAAAAAGGTGTAGGTAGTTCTAAAAACGGTAGAGAATCAGAATCGAAACGATTAGGTGTTAAGATTTTTGGTGGACAAGCTGCTGTAGCTGGTAACATTATTGTTAGACAGCGAGGGACAAAACATAACCCTGGTGAAAATGTATACGCTGGTAAAGACCACACGTTACATGCTAGAGTCGATGGCCTTGTAAAATTCGAAAAGAAGGTAGGTGGAAAGTCTTATGTTTCTATTGAACCATTTGATGCTTAAATTTCACATCTTATAGAACAATTAAACCCTCACTTTTTAGTGGGGGTTTTTTGTTTTTAAGTAGAAAATGGTTTTATTTTTCCAACTCACATAATGTTCTTCCTTTCCTTTGCACTACAGGTACATTTACCATATAGATTTTGGTTGAACAGTTTGATAGCCCAGAACAATTTGGGTTAAGGTGATAGCGTTTGCTATTAGGGCCGTTACAGATATATACTTCACCTTCTTCGAATACCGTACCAGCCATTATTTCAGGAACTCTTTGTATTTGTCTTCGTCCATTCATTATTTCTTCTTTTGGTATTGATTGTATTTCTTGAGGGGATGATACTATAACCTCCTTTTGAGTCTCTAAAGATTTATTTGTTGTCTGTTTAGGGATATTTTTATTTGGATTGGAAATTACAGGTCTATCTGTACAAAAATTAGTAAACAACAAACCAAATAAGAGTAACCCTATTAGGGAATAAATCAACCAATTCAATCTAAAATTAAAATGGGGTAAACGCCATGTAAATAGTTTTGAAATACTGAAAATCAAGATAAGTGCTAGCCCTATAATGAATCCTGGAAGACCAAGTGAGAGCAAAAATATGACTCCAACAAACAACCCAAAAAGTCCTAAACAACTAAAACCTGAACTGTCAAAAATATTCCAATTCCAACCACCATAATTTTTCCACCAAGGAAGTTCATATTTATCACCAAAAATGGAATCATTATTGATAGAATTATCAACTGGGAACTCATCAAAAATCACATCTAACTCATCACAATCACAATCTTTTAAAATGTTTCCACATTGGTCGCAAGTTTCAAAGTCAACACGCTTCTTTTCTATGCTTGACTTTAAAAGAAAACCACTGACTTTGCAGTGTATGGTTCCAAAGGCTTGATTTGGTTTTTTTACAACATCAGAAATAGTTACCGAAAGTAGCTTTGGTTTCTTTATTGTTAAGGTAAAACTGTCGAATTCCCCAATTACATTATCAAAATCAACTAATACATTTTCAAAGCTTTTTTGCGCTAATGATGCCTCAGATAATATAGCATTGTATATAGTTTCGTTTATAATTTCCGGATGTTGAATTTCATTCTTTAGGTTTCTGATTTCACCATCATAAATATGGATATCATAGAAATTGGAGTTTAAGAATGATTTTTTATGGTTTAACGTTCCATAATACTTCCCCATAAAATCCCCTGTAACATGTATTTTATGAGACACTTTATTAGTTAATGTAGTCGTCTTATACCCCATATAAATGGTTCAAAAAATCTTCTTCATCACCTATGCTTCTTACAATAGTTTTCCTAATTTGATTAAATGGAGGGTCTTTGTAATGTTCCTCCCAAGTTATTTTTTCATCTGTTATTCTATTAAACAGGGTTGGATATTGCTTTTTAAAACTTTCATATTCCTCTAAAATGATATTGTTTTCTAATTCAATATAGCTTTTGGAATAGGTGCTAGAAGATGGAGTGAAATGTTTTAAGGAGAATGGGAGTAAAAAAAAAGTAAGAAAGGCAATGGAAATATACCAAGTCCAAGAATGCTTTTTGTTCAATAGTAAGAGGCCTCTAACGAAATAGGGTGAACGTTCAATTAATCTTTTCGTTTTTATAATTGCTGTTGTCTTATCGTTGATTAACTGTTTTTTTATATTATTCAATTGAACTAATTTTGCATTATTAATTTTAATTCTGCCTTCCTCTATTTGCTCTTTTAGATTATTAATTTTTTCACTTTGCTCTGTAATAGAAACATCAAAATAGTTAGCTGTATTTTTTTGAGCCATTTGTATTTCCCTATTTTTTAATTGCCCAAGTTCAATGGTTAATTCCTCTTGTAAATACAGAGTTTCCAATGGTTTTATTATCGACAGCCCTAGTAACAACATGAATAGTATTCTACAACTAACCGATACAAAATAACCAATCCCTTTTCTATTGGTTTTGGCAGCGATGGTGACTAGATTCAATTTATAAATATTGAATATCATTAATACAAAAATTAAGGCGAGAAGCCATGATAGCTTAGGAATATTAAAGATTTGAGAAAAGGTATGCTGATACGAAATTAGCCCTGCAATAAATAATAGTATGAGGATGATACCACTTAGAGCAAACCGCAGTTGTATACCTTTTGTACATTTTTGAAGAAGTTGCGCATCTTCACCTGCTAACTTCCACAAAAGGCGGTATGGTGAACCAACTATCATCTACGCTTCAGAAATGTAATTGTTTAAATTGGCATCAATATTCTCCTTTTCTTTCTCTTTCCAGCGCTCAATGATGTAATCGCTCAATTCCGTTTGGGCCTTCATTAAAGCTATTTTCTCGTCAATTTTTTGTTTCGCTTTATGGCTTATGATGAGGCTTCTTTCTTGACCTTGCTTATCCTTATAATAATCATACTTAATTTGGATGCCTTCTTCTGCCTTAATGAGTTCTTTAATATTATCCCCAATAAAATCGTATGGGCTTTTAATCAGCATCATTTTAAAGAAAATAGGGGTCAATTCTATGACTACGAATAAAAGAGTGATAAAAAAAGTAATCCATGCTCCCGCAATTTTATGAGCTAGTTTAATTCGTTCTAAAAGTCCGTCCAAACCACTTGCTACTTCCTCATTTTTGGCAAGTTCTTTATCAAGCTCAGTTGTAAGGTTTAGTCTATTGGTAGTTAACCGCTCTAACTCTTCTTTATGTTCGCCATCATAAACTGCCAAATCCTGCTCCAATTTATCCATTTGAGCTTTTAAGGCTTTAGATAAAGGACCATTTCCAGCGGTGCCATATTTTCCTTGTAATTGTAAAGTATATTCTTGTTCTGCTTTCTTTATCCTCTCTATAAGACCTTTTCTGTCTGTATCTATTTTGGTAATATCTTCATTTATAGTTTTAAAACGTTCTTCGTAATTAGCTTTGGTTTTTTCCTCGTAGACTTTTCGTTTTTCCAGTTGGGCTTGGTGCAGTTCCGCATCAATTTCTGATTTAAACATTCGAATTTCCATAGGTTTTGATATGGTTATGGCAATGACCAACCCCATAATTATTCTAGGAATAGAGTTTACAAATTCGCCCCATGTTATAGCCTCTGTTCCGTCACCTTTTCCTGTTGCGGCTACAATGAATCGGTCAATATTAAAAATAATAAGCCCCCAAATTACCCCAAAAACACAAGCCATTATAGCAGTTGGAACGTGGGTTGCACCATCTAGTGCGGAACCTTTAGGTTCAAAGATGGTATATATGGCATACCCACCGGCAATAGCAGCCATAAAACCTGTAGCGACAACAATTCCGCCTAAACAAGCATATTTTACTTGGTCAGAATAGGTGCTTCTGCGCAGTATGTAACCATCGGAACCAGCAGCTTTCCATAACAATTGCATGATTTTACTTGGTTTGGGACTCTCATAATAAGCTCTTTCCATATCGGTTGTGTAAAAATGGTTGGGTCATATTTTATTGATTTTTTAAAAGCGATAACTTGAGTTGATGAACTGAATTAATAGTTTTGGTTTGTAAAACCTGTACTAGTTCCTTTTTTAAAAAATGAGAATTATCTAATACAATATTTGGTTTTATAGGTAGTTTTGGCGTTGATACTTTTTGGAAGTAAATGGAGTAAACTTTAACATGTTGTATTGAGATATTTGGATATGCTACAAGTTTTTTGAAGTTAAAAATGGGACTTTTAGCATTTATATTTTCAAAGCCTAGTTTTTCAATGCATATCACTTTAATTTGTGTGTTAAATTGACGTTTTTTACCTATGCCATAAGCAGTAAGTTGAAACTCGGTTTGACTTTTTGATACATGAAAAAGTAATTGACCCGAATCAAAAAATAGTTTTGAGGAATTGTTTAAAGTAATGAATATGGAATTTTCGATATTCCATAAGAGTTGATTTAAAGTTCCCTCAATACAATAGGATACATTAGGTCTAAAATCTTTATACACCAGCTTTTTGCTCAGAAAAAGGAGACCTAAAAAACGTAATATAATTTTTGGGAAATGCTTTATGAAATTTAAAAGGAACAAAGCTCTAGCCCATCTTTTATTATTCATAATAAGTAACGGTATTAAGTAACTCTTTTTCAAATTGATAAATGTTATCAATACATTCTAAAGGCTTTTTAACCTCTCGTTTGTTTTCATCAATTAATGCAAGGTATTTGTTTGAGCTATTTAGGTAAAGTCTACATAGGGGCTTTCTATTGTTGCCATCTAAAAGAATTCCAAAATAGGATTGGGTATCTCTATGTACAATTCTATTGATATCTAGTTTACGCCTTAAAATAGCAACCACGATACGGTAGCCTTCTAATTCTTCTTCTATGGTTTCAATCTTACTTGTTTCTTGCGGGATCTCTATTTCCTCTTGTTGTTTTTCTGCTTCTTTGTTTAAAGCAGCATTTAAACGGTCATTTACCTTTTCGCTTATGGTTTGGGTAAAGGCCTTGCTTACCAAATCGGTAAATTCCCCCATCACTTTTTCAGTAAGCCGGCCAGTGTATACCTTATTGGCAAAATGCCTAACAAAACCACTAGAAGGATTTTGTAATTCTTCAGAAATAACTTTCTTGATTTCTTTTGTGTATTTAAGCGAACTAGCATTATCCACAATCTTATCTATATCAAAATTGGACTTATGGAATTTTGATATTTCTTGGATAGTGTTCTCCTTAAGACCATTAATGTTGAATTCTAAAAATGGTTTTTCGTCCATTTTATTAGCTTCTTCCAAATCGGTAAAAAATCGATATTCAATGCCGTTGGTCAATAATGCGAATCGGGTTTTGGTGGTATGGAAATAGCGAAATAATTGTGAGTTATGCGCATTAAGGTTCTCCTTCCAGTTTTTACACTCAATAATTAGGATAGGTTGCTCATTCTGAAAGATGGCATAGTCTACTTTCTCTCCTTTTTTAAGACCCAAATCTGCAGTAAATTCAGGTACAACTTCGGTAGGGTTAAAAGTATCATACCCTAAAATGGTTATAAATGGCAATACAAAAGCGTGTTTGGTAGATTCTTCGGTATCTATTTTTTCTTTTAATTGGTTTATTTTTTCAGAAAGGGTTTTGAGCTGGTTGTGTAGTTCCATGGTTCTATTTTAGTAACAGTTACAGGTGTAGTTTAAGATGTATTTATGAAATCTTTCTCCGTAAGAATCTGAATCACCATATCCACCATAAACAAAATTGCTCCAGTTCTGTGATGGAATTCCACAAAAAATATAAGTCCTAGTGGAATAGCTGTACTCACTTTCTTTGATTTCTGCAACAACGTAGATTTTAAAATCATAATCGTAGGCAGTAACTTTATACAACCATGAAGAGTTTAGTATATAGCTATGTAATGAGTTTTTTTGATATGCTTTTTGCTCAATAAACTTTTGTAATTCATCGCAACTTACTTCTTGAGCATTTACTTTTTGAATAGTGAGAAAAATTATCAAAGAATGTAGAATAATAGATTTCATTTTTTTAAATTAAAATCCCATCCATACCTGCATAAAGCTTAATGCTTCGCCCTCAAGCAATGAAAGATGAGATTCAGTTAGTTTTGTTGAAGAAAAGAATTTTTTATGCTTAACATCAAGAACTGCAAAATTGACATCTTTGGGTTTTTTTAATTTCTCATTTAGCAGTAGAATTATTAAATCAACTTTCATTTGTGATAGTTGTTCAGATTTGAAATAGAGTTTAATAGCGAATTTTTTATCGTTTATTGTTAAACCCAATTCAGGGTTAAGCTTTATTCTTAAATCATTATGTTTCCACTCGCCTTTAGGAGGGGTAAACCATTTAATTGTTTTTCTTCCTAGAAAAGATTTGTAACGATTTACTAGCTCAGGATAGGACTTAACTTTATTTTTATCTGATAACGATTGTAATAGATTGTCAAAATGTGTTCTATTCTTTTCTTCTGTATGGAACTCTATAATAGCATCTCTAAGAGGTTTCCAAAAATCCAAGGCGGGATGGTATTTATCCCGACTTTTTATTTGCTTTACTTTAGTATATTTTGTAGGGCCTGTTTTTGTAACAAATTCCATGAAGTCAGTAAGCGATATGTTTGTCATTTCTTTTTTATTTTATGATACTCTTCGACACTTCTTCTTCCGAAATTATTTGTCCTTGAGGGAGTATCATTTGAACGGTATTGTCTATTGGATTTTTAAATAGTACATACCCATATCTACAATTTTTATATCTAAACCAAAAAGCTTTCCATCCTTCATTAAAGCCATGTTCTTTAGTTTTTTCAAAAACGAATTGTGAACAGGTCTTTCTAAAAATGCAACACCTTCGTTTTGATTTCGGAATTAAAAACCAGTATGTTTTTATTATGAGTAGTAGAATTAATTTCATTTTCTAACCTTGAAAGACAATCATTTGTTTTGTTGTTGTATAGCCAGGTCTACCACCTATTCCAAAACATCCGTTATCTGCTTGTACATAAGTGGTTACACTTTCTAATCTTACATATTTCCACCCTTGTTCTTGGGCTTTGTTGATTAGTTCCTCCAATTGTTCAGCAACATCAGTAGATGTGCCTTTATTTTGGTCTATTGATGCGACAAATGGTACTACTTTGTATTCCATTTAAATTTTACTTTTTGCATTTTCTAATAGTTTGAGAAATTGAATGAACTCGTCTTTTTTAAGCCAAACCATAGATTTACTATCGTTCTTCTCCATTTGTAAGTATGTTTGCCAATCATTTTTACTCCTATAACAGCCTGCTTGAAACCCACTTCTGCTTCTAAAAGTAATTTCTGTATAGTTTGATGCAACGGAGCCAAACACACTCTCCTTGATAACTTTGATGGATTTAATTAGACCATCAATTTCATCCGAATCTAAATTGGCTATTTTGGTATCGGTTGAATAACTATCTCTGATTTTTCTAGTTATCCTCAAGGAGCTTATAGATTCTCCTGAAATCATATCAGTAATTTTTAAAATTTGAATTTCAGTTTTACCAACATTTCCAATATCAATAAATTCTTTTTCGATTAGGGTCCCAGATTGCGTTGAGAATAATTCAGAATTACTGAACGTTTCTTTTATTTCCTGACTTAAACATGGTTTTATCAAAGACATTAACACAAATAATAGTAGTAGTTTTTTCATTGCAGATTTTGTTATGACGAATGGCAATCACGAGAACAGTAATAACAACCATTTACCTGTGAGTAATGATTTTTTGCTTCTCTTACTGCTCCTTTACAACTACTAAATTCCCCTAAGTAGATTCTATTTTTTACTTCGGGCAACCAAGAACAACTTGTTTTATGAACTTCGTGGTCTCCATTGGCTTGAGCGTTTTTGTTTACATAGTACTTTGCCATGACTTATAACTTTTATTTTTTCTTTTTTGGCGCTCTTTGAGACAATGCACTTCCAGCCGCCTTTTTACTGTCTTTACCTGTTCTTTTGTCTCTTAAGACCTTTGATGCAGAAGATGCAGCGCTCTTACTAGTTTTTCTTTGTTTAGTCATAATTTGATCTTAAGTATTATATGTATATTTTGACAACCTGACGGATTGTTGTTTTTGGATTTTTTTTAGCATATGCTTCAGTAACATACTTTCCAGTTATTGAGCTAATGTATCTTATGCTAGTTCTAAACTTTTTTTTCATAATCCATGTTTGATACAAACGTAAATTGATTACAACCCAAACCCTTGCGGAAAACCACAGCAATAAAAAATAATTGTAAAAAAAATTAGAGAAGACCTAAACTGGTTACCATATATACGAGCTGATGCGTAGTTTTAGCATCAAAAGTATCTTTGAGTTTGCTAATATGAGCTTCTATGGAACGAACACTATTAGGCGCAATTTTATGTAGCTTAAAATGTTCGCTTATTTCATTTTGCTTGTAGCCAGTTGCCAATAATTGAAGTAATTGTTGCTCGTACTTATTTAGTGCAAGGACATTTTGTTGCTTAAGAACGGAGGTAGCCACAGGGCATGTAAATTGTTGGTTTTGATAAACCTTTTCAATAGCTTTTTCTAGTTCGTTAAGACCGTTAAGACCTTTACAGACATAAGCATTGACTTTAAGGTTGTCCAGAAGATTTTTGATTATGGTTTGTTTGTCTATAACACTAAAGACAATAACCTTTAAATTTGGTTGAGTTGTTTTGGCGGCTTCAATCAATTCTTCTCCAGAACTCAATTTGCTTTTACGGTTCGAATTATCAAATGATAGGTCACTTACTAATAGTTGATAAGGTTCTCCAACTAATAGTGCCTTTTTTATTTTAAGATGGGCATTGTCGCAGTACTGTGCATGCTCTACGGTGTCGATTCCTAAATTTTTGAGTTTAGCAACAATACCAAAATTATTACTATCGGTATCTTCAGCAACCAAAACCTTTGTGAACTTCATATTGTTAATTAAACAGGAAACTTAATTTTAACGGCTACCCCCTTATCTGGGGCGGAATCAAAACTAAAATTTCCGTTTAAATTTTTAATGCGGGTTTCCACACTTTTAAGCCCAGTTCCCCAATTAGTTGGATTGTTGGTAAAACCAACACCATTATCTGTGTAGTTAAGTTCTAATTGATTTTGGACTTTAGTAAAAGTAATACCAACAAATGAGGCCTTGCTATACTTTCGCATATTGGTCATAAGTTCTCGTACAATCCAAAATAGTTCTAATTTTTGATTTCTGGAGAATACGCTCCAAAAACTAGTTTCTAATTCTTTAGTGATGACTTTTATATGATTATTACCATAAGAATTTAACATTGTCATAAGTTCATCTCCAAAATTTTCGTCGGTTTTAATAGGGGTGTATTTTTTTGTAATGTCACGAGCCTTTTGGTAAACCTTATCTAAACCTTCTAAGAGTACAAAGCCCTTATTGTCGAACAATAATTTTGGATTATTTTGAATTTGTGTCATTAAGTAAAAAATATCGTTTCCTAATTCGTCATGCACTTTTTTGCCCATTCTAATCTCAGCTTTATATTCGGATTCTATTGCTGCTCTTTTCTTTTGATGGTTTTTACGATAAATGAAGAAGCTAGAAAATGCAATAATTGAAAATAAAACCATCCACATTAACGTATTTATCCTTTCTTTCTCTGCCTTTTCAGCTTTTAAGATTAGGTTGTCATTAGTAAGTTTATCATTATCATATTTAGTGGTAGCATATATGCTTCGTATTTTTTGCCTTATTTGAGTGAGTTTATTGTGTGTTTTAGAATACAAGTTAGCCTCTTCGGTTAAGCCAATATTTAGCTTTGTTTTTAATGGAACTATTAAATCTAAAGCCTCTAAAATTGACACAGGATTTTTGATTTTTTTTGCATTATCTAAAGCATCTTGTGCAAAAGTTAATGCCTGCTTTGGATTGTCTTGTAAATAGTATTTAGCCAAGTGTATGTTGCTTGAAATTAATCCAGATACTGAATTGATTTCTTTTCTAATATGAAGTCCTTTTAATAATTCGCTTTCACTTTCATTATTCCCTTTATTTTGAAGCCATTTTATTCTTCCCAAGTTTGTTAAAATTCTTGCATGTTCAGTTTTGTTATTTAATACTATAGAATCTTTTAACAAATAAGACAAAATCAAAAGACTTTCTTGATATTTTGATTGTTTAGCAAGAATGTTTGCTCGGGAGTTTTTATAAATAACACTACTTCTATTTTTTATTTTTTTTGAATCTGATAATAAAACTGCCTTTTCGTTCCAACTAAGGGCCTTTTTGTAGGACCCTTCTTCTTTTAATGCGACAGATATAATATGATAAAGACCAATAATAGAGTTATATTCTGAAGAATTTTCTAAATAGGTTAAACCTTCTATAGCTGTTTCTTTACACCCAGTAAAATCACCAAGTGCTTTTTGGATGTTGGCCATGCTTAAGAGTTTTTTTCCTGCAGAACTACTGTCACCAAGTTTTAGATATACGGAAAATGAATTGTTATAATGGAAGTATGCTTTTTCTAAGGAATCCATCTTTCTGTAATTATAACCAAGATGGAAGTTAGCTTTTGCTATTTTACTGCTATCATGATTATTATATGAATTTTCTAAAAACACTTTTGCATGTAGTATAGCTTGTTTGTATCGTTTTCTTTTTGAATAATATTTTATACTATCCTCACTCTTTATTAAATGGGATTCTATTTTACTATAAAAAACTAAGCTTTCAGATGAATTTGAAGCAATCAAAAAAAAGAGGAATAAAGAGATGTAAATCTTCATTCCTCTAAAGTAATAAAATAGAAAACCTAATTTCCTGACAACTGTAAATTAGTCATTTCCATTAGGGTCTTCATTTATTTCTCCGTCATCACCTTCGGTAGCTTGAGTTTCGTATAAAGAATCACTCTCAGCTATAGAATCTGTGGTACAGGAAAATAAAGACATGTTTAATACTAGGGCAAATATGCCCAAAACCAACTTTTTCATGATTTTAAAAATTTTAATTGTTAGAAATTGGATTACCTTCTTTGCTTTCTTTGCAAAAGATTTTAAGGTTGTGGCAACCCATTACTTTCGAGCTCTTTGCTCTTTTTTGGGAAGTAGAAATCCTATTTGCAGTAGTATATCAACTACTTCCCTGTGGTTGTTAACCAACTGCAATGTGGATTTCCGCAGTAATTAATGTTGTACGTTGCTTTAATTGCAGGTTAAAGTGTTCATCAATTACAGGGCAAAGAAAATCATGAAGGGATGGACAATTGTGGTCAACTTTTTGAAAAGAATTTCTAAATTATGTCCATCATAAAGTGTCCAAAAAATGACCAAAATCTGTCTAAGTTTAAATTCTAAAAAAAAGAGTATATGGTAGATAAATTACTTTTAGACGCTTTCGAGAAAGTTGGTAAGGATACAGGTAATGAAACAGATAATGGTAGGGCATCACATCTGGAACAAATAATTATTGAAGAATATAAAACGCCCATCACAGCAAGATCTTTAATTCGTTATTTAAAGAAGGAGAACAATCCAAAATTGGATATAAGAAACGCTTTAGCTCAATACTTAGGGTTTAATAATTATGAAGATTATGTGTCTCAAAACTCTGATAGTTTTGGTAAACCCCAAGGGAAATTAAAAATTAAGAGTAGAAAAGGCATAAAAACTAAATTTTTATGGGGCGTTTTTGGAACATTAATTGCTGGAAACTTAGCTTATATAGGATTTACAAGTGAAGAGGAATGTATGTTATGGGTAGAAAATCATTATGAAAAATGTGAATGCACAGGCCAAGCTTTGGAATTTGCACTAAATGAAACTGAACTTGAAAAATTCAGGAAAGTAGATGTTTGTGATAAAACAACATTTTTTAAGGAATATGACCCAGTTATTTGGTATGATAAATACAATGGGAAAATAGAATTTTTTACTTATTACGGAAGAAATCCTATGAATGGAAGAACTTTAAAACCTATTACTCAAACAATCATTGATGGTCATGTAAAACCTTGTTATTCTATAGAATAATTACCCTCCCAAAATATCCCTAACAATCTTTAAATGGTGATTGGTGTGGATATTTAAAAAACGTTTGGTTTGCCCCTTGTCTAAAGTATTAAAAACAGGATGTTCAAAATGAGCGTTTTTCTCCAATAAGTTTATCTTTTCAATATTATTTTTTGCTTCTTCTAGCTGGATTCTTAAGCTGTCCAGAAGTATCATATTGGGAGGTCTTACATTGTTTGGAGATTGGGCAACGCCTCTTGGAATTACACCAGTTGTATGAACTACCATTCGTTGAAAGCTAAAGCTTTTTGCATATACTTCTGGATTAGATTGTATTAATTGCTCTGAGATTCGGTTTATAGTTTTTAAAGAATGATCTAAGTGCCAGGCTACATTGGCTTTGGAAACTTCAGCATTAGTAATATCTCTTTTTTCAAAAAGACTTTCAATTTCTGCAAGCTCATCATCTAGGAAATCTGCTGAATTATCACTGTTATTAAATTGTATTGCGGCAAAAAGTGCTATTAAGATAATTGCGAATATAAGTAGTGCTTTTTTCATGATTTAAACTGGTTTCCAACCCCACCAAATGAAGTTAGGTTTTAATTGTTGTTTTCTTTTAATAGAGAAAGATGTCATTTTTAATCTTTTTTCCTTCTCTGGATTTTTATGTTCCTCTTTTTTCATGATTGTTGTTTTTTGATTGCTAATAATAAGACGCTTAAAACTGAAATTTGTAACCGAAATCTGGAAAGAATCCTATCTGATCTACTTGGTCTACTTGATTTGTTAGGCGATTATATCTTCTAACAAATACATTTTCGTTTGCAGTAACATTTTGCAAATCAAAATAAATCTGGTGCGATTGTTTTTTGTTCTTACTATTTATTTTAATTCCAAATTTCACATCCCATCTAAAATAGTCATCATACTGCTGGCTAAAAGCTTCATCTTCTCTAAGAATTTCAAAACCAATCTGTTGTGAAGCTTCTAAATTTACGGGAGTAAAGTAGCGCCCGCCAGAAGTTGTTAAACGCGTATCAAAAAATAAAACCTTAGTGCCAGATGCACCAACTTTAAATTCTTTCCCAGCCAAAAGGTTAACTACATAGCCATTATTAAAAGGAGAATTTCTTTCTATGTTATCACTGCCTTCATATTTACTTTCAAAAAAAGAACCAGTTAGTAAGCCATAATAGCTATTGCTAAAGAACTTTTCTAAGGTAAACTCCACTCCTTGATTAAATCCTGTTCCATTATTGGTTAACGAAACTCTGTCATTGTCAAAAATAAAATTTGCACCCTCAGTTAGTGTAGAATAGCTAGATGGTGAAGCTTCCACTGCTGCATCTTTAATATCTTGCCTATAAATTTCTACTTTTCCTCGCCAGGCGTTGCTAAGTTTTACATCATATCCCAAAACGTAATGTGTGCTTTCTACAAAGTTTAAATCTCTATTTGTTTGTATTAGCTCACCATTCACATTTTCATTCAAAAAAAGTAGTGGTAGTGGAATAGACTGGTAATGTTGTCCGTATCCAAAATTTAAAGAATGATTTTTCAGAAAATTATAGTTTAAAGCAGCCCTTGGTCCAAGCGCAAATTGTTTGTTTAGGGTGCTATACTGGGAATGTAATCCTGCATTTAATGTTAATTCTTCGGTTAATCTATATTGCCCTTGGATATAAGGTTGAAGGATACTTAGGTTTTCATCAATATCTCTAAAGGTGATTAAATCTGGGTCACCATCACCATTACTATCAGCTTGTTCGTTTCTATCTAGCAATAGGCTTTGAATATTATAATTTTCAATTAAAACCCCAGTTCTATAACTGAACTTGTTGTTTACTTTAGAATTATATAGCGTTGATAAAGCCAAGCGAACTTCTGTATTGTCAGCCTCGGTGTATCTAATAATACGTTCTTGTTGGGTGTCTTTATCTATAAAACGATCTGCGGAAAATGTGTTTCCTGATAATGACCCAGAAAGAATAGTTCGCAGGTAGGAATTATCACTTAAGCTCAGATTGTACTTAATACCAAGAACACTAAATTGAGAATCTACCAGGGTATTCTCATCTTCAGCAGCAAATAAGTCGTCTTCATCTATATCATCTCCTAAGAATTCAATATCAGAATTACCTATGATTCCAAAAATGGAAAGGTTGCCGTTATTTACTTTTCCAAAATCTAGATTAAACGAAATATCGCTATAGTTTGGTGTTGCTGAGGTGCCGCCTGCACCAACTCCTAAAAGACCTACAAGTGAGTAACGAGCGGCAATTAAAAAAGAACCCTTTTTTGTCCCTAAAGGACCTTCAGCCATAGCTTCAACTCCAGTAAAAATTCCGGTTTGTAGCGTATATTCATAATCATCTGCATTACCTTTTCTAAAGCCTAAATCAAAAACCCCACCTATAGCATTTCCATATTCAGCTGGAAAAGCAGAAGTAATAAAATCAGAATTCTTTAATAGGTTTGGGTTTAAGGCAGAAACGGGTCCGCCAGTTGTTCCCAATGTTGAATAGTGATTAGGGCTTGGAATAGGAACTCCTTCTAAACGCCATAATAAACCCGTTGGTGAGTTCCCACGGATTACAATATCGTTTCTGCTATCATCTGGGGCAGATACCCCAGCAAAGTTTGCTGCCAACCTTCCTACATCGCTTCGTCCTCCAGAAAACCTTGTTACTTCTTCAACACCAAATTGTCTTGCTGAAACAGTTGCCAATTTGTTTAAAGGTCTGTCTTTATTAGCTTCATTAGTTAGAATTACTTCATCCAATTGATTAAAGGACTCTAAAAGTTGTACCGTAACAAACACATCTTTTCCAGAGTTTAATTCAATATTTGGAATAGTAACACTTTCATATCCAATGTAGCTAACTTGTATTACGTTTCTTCCTAAAGGAACATTAGGCATGTTAAAACGCCCATCAAAATCTGTGATTACTCCAGTAGCAATCTCAACATTTAAGAGTTCTATAGTTGCACCTTCTAAAGGTTGCTCGGATTGTTTATCTATTACAATCCCTTTAATTATTCCTGTTTGAGCCTGAGCTGCTAAGCCTAAGAGAGCAAGAAATGCAAAGACGACTTGTTTCATGATTTTGAGTGTTTGATTAGCTCAAAGATGTATTGTCTTTTGTGTAATTAAGAGTAGACTTTGGTGTATCGTAGATTTTCTCTTTGAAACATCAGATTTTAGAATAAGAAGGAATTTAGCAATCCTCTGGTATAAAATACAGTTCAATTAAAATTGAAACGGTTCAATAACAAATATGACAACTAGGCTTATTTAAGCTAGCTAAGAAAACAGACTTATGTATCTTTAAAGTTGTTATGAACATGAAATTCACAAAAAAAGGGGTTCAAAAGTTCTTGTTTCGTTGGATGGTCGTAAATGTGGTGTTTTTTACGGTGAAACTTACCATGGAACAGCACCCTGAGGGCTTGGCGAATTTATTTAGTCCAACCAGTCTTTTCTATTATTTTAGCGCATTCTTTCTATTTATGTTAACATGGGAAACCAATGATTATCTCCTAAAAAGGCATAAGAAATATTGTAAACTCAATCTCAAAAGAAGCTTAAAAATTGTCTGTATCAATTTAGTTATTATGCTTCCTATTTGTGCTTTGGTTTATTATTTGGCGCTATTTCCCTTAAAAGAACCCTTGAACATTATTTGTTTAATATCACCCAAACAACAATTTATAATCGATTTTTCTAGAGCGACCTTATTAGGGATAACTGTAATATTCTTTAATATGTTTTATTATGCGATGAACCATCATGATGAACTGGAAAAGCAATTGCATGATTTACAACGAGAAATGATAGCATCTAAATACTCCTCGTTGCGCAATCAAATAAGTCCTCATTTCTTATTTAATAGTTTAAATACATTAACCTCACTAATGTATGAGGACAGAGATTTAGCTTCTGATTTTGTTGCTCGTTTGGCTTCTAGTTATCGTTATATTTTAGACAATAGAGAACAAGATTTGGTTAGCCTTAAAAAAGAGTTGGAATTTTTGGACTCTTTTGTTTTTATGATGAATATTCGTCATAAAGATGCTGTAGTAATTAAAGCCGATATTAAAGTTCAATCAGAAAGTTATATAATACCAACATTATCGCTTCAAATGTTAGTAGAGAATGCTTTAAAACATAATTATTATAGTAAAGAACGTCCCTTAGAAATTCAGATTTCAACTATTGGTTCGGATGCTCTGGTGATTAAAAATAACCTTAGAAAACGGGAGTTAAAGGAAGAAACTACAAAATTGGGCCTTAAGAATATTAAAAAAAGATATTCTTATTATACCAATAAACAGGTTTTGATTAGAGAAGAAGTAGATTTTTTTGAAGTAATAATTCCACTTTTGGATAGAAATGTTACTGAAATGAACGTATTAGCAGTTTCTTAGTATGAAAGCAGTTATTGTTGAAGATGAAGAGTTCGCATCAAAACGTTTAGCTCAGCTGGTTAATGAATTGGCTCCAGATATAGAAATTATAACTAGTTTAAGTTCCGTTGAAAGTGGTTCTGACTGGTTTTCTAAAAACGTGATGCCAGACTTAATTTTTCTTGATATTCAGTTGAATGATGGATACGGGTTCGATATTCTAGATAGCCTGCAAGATCACCCTCCGGTTATCTTTACTACAGCTTATAACGAGTTTGCCATCCGCGGATTTAAGTATAATGGCTTGGATTATTTATTAAAACCAATCGTAAAAGGAGATTTAAAAACTGCCTTAGAAAAATTTAAAAAGAACGTTACTAAAAATGGTCGCAGCTCAACAGAGAATCTGGAGCATTTAAAACAGCTGTTCCATAAGGAATATAAACACCGTTTTATGGTAAAGGTGGGGAACCAGTTTAGATCCTTTAATGTAGAGGACATTGCCTACTTTAAATCCCATGAGGGGATGATTTGTTTGCATACGCATACAGGTCAGGCATATCCTATTGAATATACCATTGACCAGTTGGAAAATATTCTAAATCCAATCCATTTTTTTAGAATTAATAGAAAGTTTATGGTTTCTGTAAAAGCGGTAACAGAGATACATAGTTATTTTAATAGTAGGTTGCTGCTAAAATTACTTCCTAAAGAAGAAGAGCAAGTAATTGTTTCTAGAGAACGCACTACTAATTTTAAGCGGTGGTTGGATATGTAACTACCTTGTGGTTTAGTTAAACTTATTGGAGAATTTAATGTTCTCTTCAGGACTAGGGAGTAGTAAAAGCATTGAAATACATCGCATATTCATTTCTTCTTTTCTATTTTGTCTTACTACATAGGTTGAACCGCTATAAGTGCCTCCATGGGTCTCGTAATTGGTAATCATAAATTCATGGAGTTTTCCATCGGCACTTTTTAATGCAGATTTACTTTTGGTTAACACTTTTTTTAATTTGGCGGGGACAATATTCAGAAAGTCTATTTGCTTGTCAGAAAGAGAGTAAGGAGATGGGATTAATGCTCGAATCTTTGTTGATAATCGGCTATAAACAATTTCGTTAGGATAGTAATGTAGATTATGTCGTTTGTTCACTTGAATTGATTCTTTCAAGGAATCTTCTAGATTGTCATGGTAATTAGCACGCAATAAAATCAATGATGATTTCAAATTTTTAGGAATATTTTCTTCGACAACTCTTCTGTAGGTGCAAATTTCCGGCAGATAGGTTTTGATTAGATATTCCCATAAACTTTTACATTCTTCAATTTCTCGTATTTTGCTTTTATTGCTCTCCTGGATGAATAAAACATGATGATTCTTAACTTCTTGCAACTGTTTTTGAAATTCTTGGAATTGCTCCGAATCTAAAACGGAGTGCATAAATGATTCTCTTTGTTCCCATTTTTCAAATTCGCTATAATACTCACCATTACAATCGATTGAGAATTCATTTTCTTCAAATTCAAAAATTTTTTCAGCTTGGGTTTTATTGAGACCCAATAACGGATTTGCCTCTTTTATCCTCTTAGTATGAAATTCAATCAACCATTTTTGCTCGGACGCTTCAATATTAAGAAACTCTTCCAATTGTTGTTTGCCCAAGAATTCGGAGAGCTTCTCTTTTAAAAGCATCAAATAATAATCATGCTTACTGTTTATGTTGTACTCATTTGCTATCGTTGGGTTCCATTTTTTATAACTGGTGCTGAACACATCATTGATAGTTTGGCTAAATGCTTTGAATTTGCTTTCTGACAAACCAAGTGAGCCATATTTGTTTTTTAGATTTTGAAATCTCAAGTCATCATAACTAGATTCGTTATGTTCTTTAGATTGTTCTTTTATTTCTTTTAACCGTACTTTTTGGTTTGCATTTAAGATTTTATGAGTGCTCTTCTCATACTTTTCTCGTTCATTTTCTTCATTATAGTTTGGATTAGTACTGAACTGATAGGTCTTAAAAAATTCGTATGTCAATTCGTCTATGGAAGTTATTTGCACTCTAGTCAAATTTAGTTCAATCGCAAATTCTTCAGTGAACGTAATGGTGTTTGAATGAATTTTTGGGTGAGGCATGAAGGTGACATTTTATTAAAATTAAGGATTCTACAATAAAAACCTCTTCTCTTTGGTAAGGGTATCTAAATTCCTTGTTCTAGCTAACTCAGAGATTTTAGGAGCAGGCTACTTCTAAAGTTCTTGCCCTAAGAGGAGGAACAGTTTATTGTATCCAGGGAACGAACAACTTTAAAAAATGGTTAGATATGTAGTTCTTACCAACGTTGATTCCGAAAGCCATTGGTTTTTGCAAACTCGACAGTAGACACCAGATAATCTTCTAAGTTATATTTTGGAATAGGTAAAATACTTTCTAATAAAGTGGTATCCCATTCTTGAGGCAATGAAGTTAAATATGGCGTTAAATGAACCCCTATAGTTTCGTAGTAAAATTTTTCTAAAGTACTTTCAAAATCTGTAGCAGTAGCAATTAGTTCTTGTGTTAATCTGAAGTTTCTAAAGTCAACTGTTTCTAAAATCTTAGTGATACCACTAAAAATATTGGTTCCTGTAGAATTTACAATATTCAATTGTTCAATGGCAGTATCAAAAACTTTGGTAATAACCTTAGCAGCGTAATCTGTAGGGATAATATTTAAAATACTATCCTTATTGGCTTGAATTCTTATAGAATCTGAAGAGGTATTTCTATGAAAAAATTTAGCAAATAAATAAAACACCATATACTTAGAAATAAAGAAACTTGGAGTGTTTATGATATTTCCACCAAGAACACTAGGTCTTAATATTTGTACGGGAATTTTCGCATTATTTCCTGCATTTACCAAATATTTTTCGGCGGCATGCTTAGAAGCTTCGTAGTAGTTTCTGTAATCTGCCTGCTCGGTTGTGAGGTAATTATCCTTTAATAACGAATCTAATTTACCAATGGAAAAAGCAGTACTTATATATATAAACTTCTCTAGGTAAGGGGTATAAACTTCAAAGATATTTTGGGTAAGCGTAAGATTTTCTTTAAAGATTTCTTCTTTGCTATTTGGATCTACAGATAGGTTTACAAAACCTGCAGAATGGATAAAATAATACCGCTTGCCTTTTAGAAGAAACTGTTCTGGAGTTAAAATTTCTTCTGCATTAACTACTTGTATTTTTTCGCTGATTGCATTTTCATTAGCGCTAATAAAATCTGGCGCAATACTGCTCTTTAGCATTTTAGAAACACGTTCGGTAGGTGAGGTTTTGTTTTTCTTACGAACAATAAGGTAAAGACTTTCTAGCTCGTTAAATCTACTTTCAAGCATTGAAAATAGCACTTGAGAGCCTAGAGTTCCTGTTGCACCTGTAAGAATGATATTCATAAAAAGGGACGTTCGATTGGTAAATATCCTATTAAAAAACAACCCTCGTATTATGACGAGGGTTGTTTTAAATAATACTAGTACTATTAATATCTATAGTATTCTGGCTTATAAGGACCTTCAACTGTTACGCCAATATAATCAGCTTGGTCTTTTTTCAATTCTGTTAATTCAGCTCCCAAACGAGATAAGTGTAATTTAGCCACTTTTTCATCTAAATGCTTTGGAAGCATATAAACGTCATTCTCATAATTGGCACTGTTTTTCCAAAGCTCAATTTGTGCTAAAGTTTGGTTGGTAAATGAGTTACTCATTACAAAACTTGGGTGGCCTGTAGCACAACCTAAGTTTACCAAACGGCCTTCTGCCAAAACGATCAGGTCTTTACCATCTATAGTATATTTATCTACCTGAGGCTTAATCTCATCTTTAGTATTTCCATAAGTACCGTTAAGCCAAGCCATATCAATTTCATTATCAAAATGCCCAATATTACAAACAATGGCTTTGTCCTTTAAAGCTCTAAAATGTTCTTCTCTGATAATGTCTTTATTTCCCGTGGTAGTAATAACAATGTCGGTATTTGATATTACGGTTTCTAATTTTTTTACTTCAAAACCATCCATACATGCTTGCAATGCGCATATTGGGTCAATTTCAGTAACTGTTACAATGGCGCCAGCTCCTTTAAAGGAAGCAGCAGTACCTTTACCAACATCACCATAACCACAGACGGTTACACGTTTTCCAGCCAACATGGTGTCTGTAGCTCTACGAATAGCATCTACGGCACTTTCTTTACAACCATACTTGTTATCAAATTTTGACTTGGTAACAGAGTCATTTACATTAATTGCAGGCATAGGTAAAGTTCCTTTTTTCACCCTTTCATAAAGTCTATGAACACCTGTTGTAGTTTCTTCTGAAAGTCCTTTAATATCTGCTGCTAATTCTGGGTACCTGTCTAAAACCATATTGGTTAAATCTCCACCATCATCCAAAATCATATTTAACGGCTGCCTGTCTTCACCAAAAAATAAGGTTTGTTCAATACACCAATCAAATTCCTCTTCATTCATGCCTTTCCAAGCATATACAGGAACGCCAGTAGCAGCAATAGCAGCGGCGGCTTGATCTTGAGTAGAGAATATATTACAGGAACTCCAAGTTACATCTGCACCTAACGCTACCAAAGTTTCAATTAAAACAGCAGTTTGGATAGTCATGTGTAAACATCCAGCTATACGAGCACCTTTTAACGGCTGCTCATTTTTATATTCTTCACGTAGTGCCATTAAACCAGGCATTTCTGCTTCTGCAAGTTCAATTTCTTTTCTTCCCCAATCGGCAAGCGAAATATCTTTTACTTTAAACGATACAAACGGAGTTGTTTTTGTGCTCATAATTATTTTTTGATTTTTCCAGCAAATTTTGATGTGCAAAGGTACAAATTACTTAACTTTTAACCGTGCCTCTTTACAAAACCATAACAGTTTCAAAAGCGATACAAGTATATATTTGGAAGGTTACAGAATCCGAAGCTATACTAGCAGAGAATATCGTATTAACGGAGTATTGCCAAAATAGAATGTTGAACATGAAATCTGAAATGCACCGCCGTGCGTTTTTGAGTATTCGACATCTATTAAAGCTAGCTAGTTATGAAGATAAAGATTTGATATACAACGAATTTGGAAAGCCTCATTTAATAGATGGGAAGCATATTTCTATTACACATTCACATAATTTTACTGGGATTATCGTGAGTTCAGCAAATGAAGTAGGAATTGATATTGAAAAGCATCGGGATAAAATACTTCGCATAGCCTATAAGTTTACTCCTATCGAAGAGTACAGTACTATAGCAAATTCTGACGCTAGAGTTAGAAAACTAACCGCAGTTTGGGGTGCCAAAGAATCTTTATATAAAATCTATGCGCAGCATGGACTTAGCTTTTTAAACCACATTAATGTGAAAGATTTTGGATTGGAGGATAAAAAAACCACCGCAGAAATCCTTTATGATGGTAAGAAATCAGATTATAGTATTTCTTTTTTAGAGTTTGAAGGATTTACTTGTGTTTTTGCGCTTAGAGAAGTTGACGTTTTGTAGTAGTTTTGAAAATAGAATCAAATCGTTATGAACATATCCGTAGAACTTACATTTTCTCCTTTACAAGACGATTTTGAAAAGCATATCATCAATTTCATAAAAAAATTAAGAGCATCTGGGCTTACTATCATAGAAAACCCGCTTAGCACGCAAATATTTGGCGAATATAGCAAAGTGATGCAAGTCCTAAATACCGAGATTGAAACAGCCTTTACATTAATGGATAAGGGATTGTTGTTTATGAAAATTGTAAAATCTGATCGTAGCGAGTATGAGCCACATTTTTGATTGGCTTTTTGCCCAATACCAAGATGTACCAAACCATCTAATCGTTTTGGAAATGATAGGTGTTGTTTTTACAATACTTAGCGTATGGTATTCTAAGAGAGAAAACATCTTAGTTTATCCTACTGGTTTAATTGCAACAGGTATCTATGTTTATATTCTTTTAGTCTATTCCCTTTTAGGAGATATGCTTATAAACGCGTACTATTTTGCCATGAGCATTATAGGATGGTATTTATGGACTCGCAAAGTTGATGATACTCATTTTGTACCCATTACCAAAACAACACCTAAGGAAAAACAATGGTCTGCCCTATTGTTTTTGGGGGCACTAGTTTTTGTTTTTTTAATTTACTATTTCACTGGCCGCTACGATACTTGGACTGCCTATGTAGATACTATTACCACAGCAATTTTCTTTGTTGGAATGTGGCTAATGGCTAAAAAGAAATTAGAGAATTGGATTTACTGGATTATTGGAGATATTATAACCGTACCCTTATATTGGTACAAAGGACTTATTTTTAGTTCGCTACTTTTTGCAATTTTGACAATTATTGCCATTTATGGCTATAAATCATGGAAGAGAAACTTAAACAAGAGCCCTCAAACATTGTTAAAGTAGTCCTTTTTGGACCAGAATCCACTGGTAAAACTACATTAGCAAAACAACTTGCTACGCATTATAAAACTGCTTGGGTGCCAGAATATGCTAGAGAGTACCTTCAAGATAAATGGGATAGGGAGCAAAAAACTTGTGAACCAAAGGATTTATTGCCCATTGCCGAAGGTCAGATAAAACTGGAAAACAGCTTAACTAAAAAGGCTAATCAAATTCTCTTTTGTGATACAGATTTGTTAGAAACTAAGGTATATTCAGAAGCGTATTATATAGGAAATTGTGACCCTTTGCTAGAAAAATATGCACTAAGTAATACCTATCACTTATATCTTTTAACTAATATTGATACACCATGGGAAGCTGATGATTTGCGTGATAAACCTAATGAACGTGAAAAAATGTTTCAATATTTTCACGATACTTTAAAGCGATACCATCGGAATTTTCTTATTTTAAGTGGAAGTAAGGAAGAGCGTCTAAAAAATGCTATTGAACATATTGAAAAACTATTGAAACCTATGATTGATTTTAGTGATAAGGACCTTAAACAATTAGAAAACAAAGGCATCCTAAAAGAGAAAGTCTTTTCACAAATTGAGACCTTTAAAGAGGGGATTCCTTTTGTGAATCTTGAGAAAGCAGCTATTGTAGGTGAAGGGATTTCAAGGTTTTCTGATGATGAACAAAAAGGCTTAATATCAAATTTTGAAAACGCTAGATCTAAACTTTCACTTTTAAAGTTTGTGCCAGCTTCAGGAGCAGCCTCAAGAATGTTCAAGGCAATGTTCAATTTTATAGATGCTTACAAGCCAGCTAAAGAAAGTCTTTTAGAATATATAACTAGGACAGATGATAAGGCGGTTAGGCAATTTGTGGATGGAATGGAACAGCTCCCTTTTTATGATTTAATTTTGGGAAGGATTACTATTGAAGGGGCTTCTGATGGTGAAAAAGCATATGCGTTTGTAAAAGAAATGTTGACGGAAGAAGGCCTTAACTATGGTTTTTTCCCCAAAGGCTTACTGCCTTTTCATAAATACAGTTCCGGCTCAGCTACGCCTTTCGAGGAGCACTTAAAAGAAGCTGCACTTTATGCTAAAACTGAGGGGGAAGCTAATTTACATTTTACAATTTCTGAGCAGCATGACACCATGTTTAAGGAAGAACAAACTAGTGCTGCAAGCAGAGTGTCCTCAAATACAAATACGAGTTTTAATGTTTCATATTCTAATCAAAAATCCGCTACGGATACTCTGGCGGTTGATATGAATAATGAACCCTTTAGAAATAGCGATGGGTCTATTCTTTTTAGACCAGGGGGTCACGGGGCATTAATAGAAAATTTAAATGACCAAGATGCGGACATTATTTTTATTAAAAATATTGATAATGTTGTTATCGAAAAGAATCTAGCTGTTGTTTCAGATAGTAAAAAAGTACTTGCAGGAATTCTACTAGAAAAACAAGCTAAAGCTTTTGAATATGCTGAGCTTTTAGAGGGTACTTCAAGTACCTCGGAGGATTTAGAAAGTATTTTTAATTTTTTGCAGGTAGAATTGAATGTTCGCTTTTCGGGAGGTTTTGAAACTAAATCAGTAACAGACAAGATTACAGAGCTACGAGAAAAAATAAATAGGCCTATCCGAGTTTGTGGAATGGTTAAAAATGAAGGTGAACCAGGTGGAGGTCCTTTTTGGATTAAGGATGGTTCTGGAGCTATTTCGCTTCAAATTATTGAATCTGCACAAATTGATATGAATGATGCTAGTCAAGTTTCAATTTTACAGAATTCTACCCATTTTAATCCAGTAGATTTAGTTTGCGGGATTAGAAATTATAAAGGGCAGAAGTACAACCTTTTAGATTATGTTGATGCTAAACAGGGTTTTATTACTGGAAAGACTAAAGAAGGTAAAGATTTAAAGGCGCTAGAATTACCTGGTCTTTGGAATGGAGCTATGGCCTATTGGAATACTATTTTTGTGGAAGTACCTCTAGTAACTTTTAATCCGGTGAAAACAGTAAATGATTTATTAAAACCATCCCATCAGGCATAATAGCATTAAGAATCTTTTTCTAAGTGTGTAAAAAGTATACACTTTCTCTTAAGTATACACAGTTTTACACAATAACAAATAGTCGTGAGAATATCTAAACTATTTATAATCAATGACTTATAATTCTAAAGATAGAAAATACTGCTGTGGCATTATTTTTCCTTTAGACTAAGCATATAAATGTTTAATCTAAATACATAGAGAATGAAAAAGTTATTTTTTGCTACAGCATTAGTTTTAGGAAGTTTAACAATTGTTGCCGCTTCAACCACAATGATTCCAGATGAAATCAATGTTGAGGTTAACGCAAGTGAGTTTAAAGAAATTTCAGCTTCAGACTTACCAGCTGCAGTTGTTAAGGCTTTAGAAACGGATTATGCTGGAGCTACAATCAATAAAGCATATGTTAACGAAGAAGGTCAGTACAAATTGGAAGTAACTGCTCAGGATGGCACTGACGGAACATTATATGCTGATGCCGAAGGCAATTGGTTAGAAATGTAGTCGATTTTGGTTAAGTTAGTATCGTAACTAAGTTTAGGGGGTGTTTATGCACCCCCTTTTTTTATGATAATTTTAGAACATACGCATACCATGGGCATTGTATCTTTACAAGAGTAAGATTAGCCCCATGCCCCAAAAAATCTTAATTATAGAAGACGACATCTCGTTTGGTCAAATGTTGCAAAAATTCTTTGTAAAAAATGGTTGGCAAAGTGAAGTATGCTCAACCGCAAGTGCTGCTAGGGAAAAGTTTGAAGCCTACACTTTTGATGTTATTCTCTCTGACCTTCGTCTACCAGATAGTAGCGGCATAGATTTGTTAGCAGAAATAAAGGCTATTAATCTTAAAACAGCTGTTGTTTTAATGACCGGATATGCCGAAGTGGGCACTGCCGTTGCAGCTATGAAAAAGGGGGCTGATGATTATATTTCAAAACCATTTACCCCTGATGAAATTTTAATGGTTGTTAATCAATCTTTAAAATCTTCAAATGATGGTAAGGTTGAAAAGGCAAGCATTGCTTCTATTTCAGAAGAGAATAATGTTAGTCAAGTAACGGTACTTAAAGGAGTTAATGAGAAATCTCAAAAATTAGAGGAGTACATTCAATTGGTTTCCCCAACGGATATGTCTGTATTAATTACTGGAGAAAGTGGGACAGGTAAAGAAGTTACTGCCAAAGCTATACATAGGAGTAGTAGGCGAAGAAATAAAAATTTTGTTGCAGTAGATTGTGGTGCAATACCAAAAGAATTAGCAACTAGTGAGTTTTTTGGTCATGTAAAAGGAAGTTTTACAGGAGCTGTACAGGATAAAATAGGTCATTTTGAAGCAGCAAATGGTGGGACGCTATTTTTAGATGAAATAGGAAATCTTAGTTATGAAAATCAAGTTCAACTGCTTAGAGCTATTCAAGAACGAAAGGTAAAGAAAGTAGGTAGCACAAATGAAATAGCTATTGATATTAGAATTATTAGCGCAACCAATGAAGATCTTCAAAAAGCTGTACTGCGTAATGATTTTAGAGAAGATCTATATCATAGATTGAACGAGTTTTCAATAGAAATTCCGCCATTAAAGGAACGTTTTGAAGACCTAATGCTATTTGCCAACCATTTTTTGGAAAAAGCAAATTCTTACTTAAATAAAGAAGTGAAAGGTTTTTCGGAAGAAGTGATTGCGCTTTTTCAGGAATACAACTGGCCTGGTAATTTACGGGAGCTCAAGAATGTAATTAAGCGTTCCGTACTGCTTTCTACTAGTGATGCTATTGTATTGGATGTATTGCCAAAAGAAGTAGTAAAAAATAGTGAGAATTCTTACGAAGCTTTGGATTCATTTTCTAAATCAAATTATGAGAAAGAACAGATTGTAAAGGCTTTAAAGAAGACAAATTTTAATAAGTCAAAAGCAGCACAATTGCTTCAAGTAACAAGAAAGACCTTGTATAATAAAATCAGACATTATAATCTAGACTTGTAACTAGATTAGTGTTTAAGGCAAGACATAATTCTTTTACATGTTTGTTAAGGGGAAGAAATATTTCCTGCAGTATATTCTTATTGGTTTCATTAGAAATAACTTCTAATTTTTCTAAGTATGGCAATGCCTTATGAGCCTCTAACTGGCGAAACATTGGGAGCATTCGATGTGCTATTTCGTTAATTTTTTCCACCTTCTCACTTTTGATTGCCTCTTTCAGTTTTGCCATATTTTCTTTTGTATCACTCAAGAAGGTCGTTACTATTTCAATGATTGCAGAGACGTCTTCTCCCAAGAAAACTTTAATTCCTTTTAAGCTATATAAACCTTCCTCAGATTTAATCGAATAGCTGCTAAAAGATTGTGCACTGTTAAGGTTTAACTCGGTTAATGATAAAGATGCAGTTAGTTTTTTTAGAAATAATTCTTTTGAAAAAGGTTTTTGTAAAACAGCTGAAAAACCTTTGGAGAGATAGTCCTGCTCAATAACATTAGTTTGTCCGGTCATAGCAAGAATAGGCTGCTGTTTATAGTGCTTGTAATTGCCAGATTTTAATTTTTCAGCAACCTTAAAGCCATTTATTGAAGGCATCTGAATGTCCGTAAGAATAGCATCATAATATAAGCTTTGCTTTTTTTTAATTCCATTGAAGCTTGAAAAAGTATGAGCTTTAATTCCCATGGTTCTGCACATTTCTGCAAGTAAGCCTAGTAAAGAGGAATCATCATCTAGTATCAGCAGCGAAATTGTAGAAAGATTTTTAGGATTTTCAACTTGTACAGCTGAATATACAGGGGCAAATTCTAAAGGTAGATTTAATGTAAAAGTACTGCCTTTACCCACTTTACTATGGAGTTGTATGTTTCCATTAAGAAGTTCGATTAACTTTTTTGAGATTGTAAGCCCAAGACCATAACCACCATATTTTTTTCCTATACGATCACTAGCTTGAGAGAATTCTTTAAAAATTAATTTTTGTTTTTCTTTTTTAATGCCAATACCAGTGTCAGTTATGGAAATACAAATGGTGTTTCCCTCCCTAATACTAGCTTTAATAGCAATAGTGCCTTCTTTGGTAAACTTAAAAGCATTACCAATAAGATTTGTCATAATTTGCTTAATCCGAAGGGAGTCCCCAATAACTTCCTTACTTAAGTTTTCTGAAATATTTAATATTAGGGCTACTTCTTTTTTATTGTGAATCTTCCTAAGACTCTGTGTAATCTCTAAAATAAGCTTGTCAAGTCTTAAAGGCTTTTTGTCCAACTTTATTTTTCCGGCTTCAATTTTTGAAAAATCTAACAAGTCGTTTGCCAAACCTTCAACATAGCTTGAGGCAGACTTTACATTGGTAACATAAGTATGCTGTTTTGCATTCAAAGGAGTATTCTCCAGTAGTTCCGAATATCCTAAAATAGTATTTAAAGGAGATTTAAGGTCATGCCCAACAGTGGCAATTAATTGTTCCCTACTTTTTAAAATTGATTCAGAAAAAGCTTTTTCAGATTCTAGCTTACGCCTATAGTTTTGAATTTTCCAAAAGTCTTTATGAATTAAAAATGTAAATAAGGAAACGATCAAAAGCCCTATGATAGCTGTAAAACCTGCAAGTCGAATACTTTTGGAAAGGGCATCGTTCTTTATTTTTTCATCAGTTAGCGTATTTACCGCAATCTCTTTACCAATTACAGAAAGAACACGCTGTAGCTTTAGGGACAATTTAAGATTGGCATTGGATAGTTCTCGTTCTTTTCTATTTAAGTTAATTTTTGCTTTATCACTTTGAACCTTAGCTTCAGATAAGATTAATTTTGAAGCCGTTAAAACAGAATCTAACTTTTTAGATTTTTCCTCAACGGGAATATTCTTATTTAGAAAGGAAACGTAATTTTTTAGGGTTTTTTTGCTTCTTTCTGGTAGTTCATCAAAGTTTGAAACAAATGATTCCGGAGTAATATGTCCTATGGAAAGCTCAATTTTATTAAATTCTTTTAGGAGAGAATCAATTGAGGTACTCTTATCATTTTTCTGTCTAAGCCTACGCAGCTCAGAGACATTAAATACTTTTTGGTGTAGTAGTAAACGAATACTATCTAGCAGTTGTTTCTGTGAATTACTTTGCGAGCTGTGCTTTAAAGTGTCTATTTCTGAAAATAGGGAGTCAACTTTTTGAGTATATTTTTTGAGGCTGCTGTCTGTGTTGCGCTGTTGTGCTATGGTGGAAAGATTCTCAGAAGTGTAGATTCCGGTTAACAAGGAACTAGTTCGTAATAATTTTTCATCATTTGCTTCTAACAGGTCAGATGAAGTATATGTTTTAATCTCAGAATATATAAATATAGCTGCAGTAAGCCCTAAAAGCCCCAATACGGTATAGCTAACAATTACTTTAACAGTAAAACTTTTTCTGGATTTATCTTTCATAACCTTACAATTGGCTTTCTCGCTATAATAAATACGGTCTAGATTTAAAAAGTAGCTGCAAAGGGTTTGTTAATACTGATGTAAATGCCTGAAAACCTGTTGTTATTCAAAATTTTTTTGAGAAAGTGTGACTTTTTTAAAACAGTTGTGTCTTATTTAATGAAGACAATAAAGAATGGAAGATATTTTTAAATCAGGATTATTAGGATTAGCATTAATAGGAGCATTAGTACTTGCTTCTGCTAACACAAAAAAGACCGATAATCCTAGTAAAGATATCAGCGCAAGTAAAACAGAAGAAGTCTTAGTTGTAGATGATAATGCTGCAGAAGAAGATAAATTAAAGAGTAAAGAAGATATTCACATTCCGCTGTAGTCTTTCTGACTCGCGGATTTTGGTTGGTTGATTGGTTGTAGGGCCGCACTGATTATGCGGCCCTTTTTTATGAAACAATGAAATTTTAGAAAGGATGCTAGCTATGTTACACTAACCATGCTTATTCCCAGATCATCAATATTATATTGATTGATTGAGAAAGGCTGCTTCGGCAGCCTTTTTTGCTTTTAAACAATAGTCAAAACATCTATTCGTTAGTTTAATTCGTAAATAGGAAACCATTAAAAAATTAAAATATTTTTAAGATGAAGAAAATAGCTCTTTTTATAATAACAATCATGGCGTTTAGTATCTCTAAGGCCAACTATAATTCGGTTAAAGTAAATTTTAATACAGTTATAGCAGCAGACGAATTTAAAAAGATTAAATCTTCTGAATTGCCTCCTGCAGTTGTAGAAGAAATATTAAAACAATATCCAACATCCAAGTTAAGACAAGCCTATAAAAATAATAAGGATACCTATAAGCTAATTATGGTGCTAAGTAGTGGAACTGCAAGAACTGTTTATATAGATTCTTATGGTAGGTGGATTCAAAAGAAAAAATAAAAGCAATAATTTTATAAGACTACTACGGTAGTCTTTTTTGTTTTCTATAGAATTGCGTGCTACATTTGTCCCATCTCAAAGGGGTGCTAAGTTCTAAACCTGTTTTAGAATAAAGCTGAGATTATACCCAATGAACCTGGGCAGGTAATGCTGCCAAGGGATTGCGCTAAGCGTTTCATGGAATAACTAGGTCCTTAAATGGGCAAAAATCAATTTTTAACATAGAATAATAGCCCCTTTTATTCGTAATGATTTTTTTACGGATGAAGACTTTTATTTTTACAACAATGGCCTTGTGCAGCCTTGTATTTTCGTTAAATGCGCAACAACAGACAGATACTTTACAAGGTAAAAAAGTAGTCCTTGATGAAGTTTTTGTTTCAGCGATTAGAGTAACCAAAACCACGCCGGTTACTTTTTCAAACCTTACAAAGGAGGATATTAAACCTAGAAACTTAGGGCAAGACATTCCCGTTTTAATGAACTTTTTGCCTTCTGTGGTTACCACCTCAGATGCTGGAGCCGGCATTGGTTATACAGGGATACGAGTTCGTGGAAGCGATGCAACAAGAGTTAATGTTACTATTAACGGTATTCCTTATAACGATGCAGAATCTCAAGGTACTTTTTGGGTAAATATGCCAGATTTTGCTTCCTCTACAGAAAGCTTACAGTTGCAAAGGGGTGTAGGAACTTCAACTAATGGTGCTGGAGCCTTTGGAGCCAGTCTAAATTTACTTACCGATGGTTTTTCAGAAGATGCTTATGGACAAATTTCATCATCATTTGGCAGCTTTAATACCCTTAGAAACAATATAAAATTTAGCACGGGATTGTTAAATAACCATGTTGAAATTTCAGGAAGGTTATCTAGAATTACATCTGATGGTTACATTGATCGTGCATCTTCAGAATTAGATTCTTACTTTTTACAAGGAGCCTATAAAGATGAAAACACCTTAATTAAGGCATTACTTTTTGGTGGTCATGAAATTACCTATCAATCATGGTTTGGTATTGATGCTGCCACGTTAGAGACAAATAGAACCTTTAATCCTGCAGGTATTTACACCGATGAAAATGGCAATACGCAATTTTATGAGAATGAAGTGGATAATTATAAGCAAGATCATTTTCAGTTGCTTTGGAATGAGCAGCTTTCAGATTTTTGGAGTACAAATATTGCTTTGCATTATACTAGAGGAAGAGGGTTTTTTGAACAATTTCGTGAAGATGATGATTTTGCAACCTATGGATTTGAGCCATTGACCGTAAATGGTGAAGAAGTAAATACTACCGACTTAATTCGCCGTCGTTGGTTAGATAATGATTTTTACGGAACGGTTTTTTCTGCTAATTATAAAAAAGAGAAACTAGATTTTATTATAGGTGGAGGATGGAATACATATAAAGGAGATCATTTTGGAGAAGTTATCTGGGCTCGTTTTGCAAGCAATAGCAATATTCGTGACCGCTACTATGATGATAATTCAACAAAAACAGACTTTAATATATACACCAAAGTAAATTACAAGTTAAATAACCACTGGTCGTTATATGGAGACTTACAATACAGAACGGTTGGTTATGAGGCAAATGGGGAGGACACTGGTTTGGTAGATGACACATTCAATTTTTTCAACCCAAAAGCAGGGATTACCTATGATTTAAATAAAAATAACAATTTCTATCTTTCGTATGCGGTTGCAAATAGAGAGCCTAACCGAAATGATTATGAAAATGGAAGCCCTAGACCGGAAAAGTTGAATGATTGGGAAATGGGTTGGCGCTATGTTTCTCCAGATGTTCAAGTAAGTACAAATCTATATTACATGAACTACAAAGACCAGTTGGTACTAACAGGAGAGCTTAACGATGTGGGCGCTCCTTTACGAGCAAATGTAGGAGATAGTTACCGTTTAGGATTGGAAATTGATGCGAATATTAGATTGAGTAATGCCTTTAGCATAACACCAAATATTGCATTAAGCACCAATAAAAATCAGGATTTTGTCTTTCAAAGAGATGGTGTTTTACAAAACCTAGGGAATACAAACATTGCATATTCACCAAATATTATAGCAGGCAATATGTTTACATATGTTCCTGTTCCCGAATTTCAGATTTCATTATTATCTAAGTATGTTGGTAAACAATATTTGGGCAATATAGATTCCGAAGGTTCAATATTAGATGCTTATTCCCAGACAGATCTAAATCTGCAATATGAGCTAGCTTGTAATGGATTTTTAAAGAGTGTTGTTTTCTCTGCCTTGGTAAATAATATCTTTAATGCGGAGTTCGAATCAAATGGTTACTTTTTTACATTTGATGATGATTTTTCAAATCCAGGAACAATTACTACAATTGAAGGGGCGGGGTATTACCCGCAAGCAGGGACTAATTTTCTTTTGGGAGCAACTGTTAACTTTTAAGGACATTAGCTAACTTTAAGGGATTCAAAAAAAAGCATACATATTTTGAAACCCTTTTTTGAAAAAGGACCCATTAGATGGGGAATTATTGGATGCGGGTCCGTTACCGAAGTAAAAAGCGGTCCCGCATACAATCTAACAGAAGACTTTGAGCTTGCTGGGGTTATGCGCCGTAATCTTGCTAAGGCTGAAGATTATGCTAAAAGGCATAATGTCCCATTCTATTCGAACAATGCCTCAGAAATAATACAGAACCCAACTTTTGATGCGATTTATATTGCCACTCCTCCAGATACACACAAGCAATATGGGCTCCAAGTAGCAAAAGCAGGAAAACCATGCTGTATTGAAAAACCCATGGCCCCAACATATGAAGAGAGTTTAGAAATTTATAGCGCTTTTAAAGAAAAAAACCTTCCGCTATTCGTAGCGTATTACCGCAGATCTTTGCCACGTTTTCTTAAAATTAAAGAATGGCTACGTGCTGGTCTAATAGGAGAAGTAAGACATATTCGTTGGCATAAAAGTAAAACAGCTAGTGAATTGGATTTAAGCGGTAAATATAATTGGAGAACAGATTCTAAGATTGCTCGGGGGGGTTATTTTGATGATTTAGCAAGCCATGGATTAGATTTGTTTACTTTTTTACTTGGAGATATTAAAGAAGCCAATGGTTTTGCAACTAATCAGCAAGGGCTTTATAGTGCTTATGACGCAGTATCTGGGAGTTGGATACATGAAAATGGAATTACAGGTGAAGGGAGCTGGGTTTTTGGAGCACATAAACGCCAAGATAATGTAGAAATATTGGGTGTTAACGGAGAAATTCGCTTTTCGGTATTAGATGAACATCCTATAGAAATTGTTTCAGATGCTATTAAAGAATCACTTTTTATTGAACACCCTAAACATCTTCATGAGTTTCATGTTTACAATATGAGACAGCATCTTTTTGGACTTTCGGAGCATCCTTCAACTGGAGAAACCGCTTTACATACAAGTTGGGTTATGGAAAAGATTCTAAATCCAGATGAATTTAAAATTACCTCTAATTAGAAACAGTTACAGTATTCCCACTTTGTGTAGTTCTATAGAATAGCAAATCGTAATAACGATTCCCATCGTCTGGTCTGTTTAGTTGCCCTCCAGTAAAAAGGCTATATTCAAAATCTTCACAGGAACAAATTACATTTTGCCCATCAATAGTCATTGTAGAACAATTATTTGGAGCATGATTAGGGCAACTAGCTTCAAAAGCTAAAAACGTATCGATTCCAGTTCGCATTACAAAAGCCCCTCGAGTTCCAACTCCAGTATTTCCAACAAAGACAGGATTTCCAATATTATTCAATCCATTGTAAAGAGGCAGGTTAAGGTTTACATCAAAACGAAAAGATACTTCTTGTAAAAACGGATTACGATTAGAGGTGTTCTTTTCACAAGAGATAAGTAAAACTAGACTGAATATAGTTATGAGGTGTTTCATTTGCACTATTACTAACATCAAAAATGGCTAAATATTATGTATATTTGCGTTAAATCCTCGCTAAAAAAACTATAGATATATAGCTCTAGCAGAGGATTTTTCGATTAAAAAGAATTATGAGCATTGGGAAAACAGTTATATTTTCTCCAATGTTCTTTTGCATAAAATTATTGTGATATGAGTAAAGTATCTTATTACACCCCAGAAGGATTAAAAAAGCTACGAGAAGAATTAGATTATTTAAGAGATATAGAACGTCCAAAAGCTTCGCAGGCAATAGGTGAAGCGCGTGACAAGGGTGACTTGTCTGAGAACGCTGAGTATGATGCTGCTAAAGAAGCTCAAGGCTTATTAGAAATGAAAATTTCTAAAATGGAAGAAACCTTGGCTAATGCAAGACTTATAGATGAATCGCAGCTAGATACTTCAAAAGTGTTAGTGCTTTCAACAGTTAAATTAAAGAACCAAACCAACGGTATGGAAATGAAATATACCTTGGTTGCAGAAAGCGAAGCGGATTTAAAATCAGGAAAAATCTCTGTTAATTCCCCAATAGGAAAAGGTTTGTTGGGAAAAACAGTTGGTGATGTTGCTGAAATTACGGTGCCTAATGGAACTTTAAAATTTGATATTTTAGAAATTACAAGATCATAGGAATTTCTATTTACTTATATTTAATCCTATCTAACCGATAGGATTTTTATTTAAGTTAATACCAATGCCAACTATTTTCACAAAGATTATAAATGGAGAAATTCCATGTTATAAAATCGCGGAAGATGATGATTTCTTCGCTTTTTTAGACATCAACCCAAATGCTGCAGGACATACACTTTGTATTCCAAAAAAAGAGGTAAACAAAATTTTAGACCTAGACGAAGCTACTTATATGGGCTTAATGGCTTTTAGTAGAAAAGTTGGTAAGGCTATTGAGGCTGCAGTTCCGTGCGAAAGAGTGGGAATAACGGTTATTGGGTTGGAAGTCCCACATGTACATGTGCATCTAATTCCTTTACATACAATGAAAAATGCTACATTTCAATACAAAGAAAAGTTAGAACCTTCAGCATTTGAGGAAATAGCTAGTAAGATTAGAGCAGCACTTAAATAACTTTATTGGAAGAGCGTCAGTTTGAGTTTTTTCTGAAAGGAAAAGTATCGAGAACAGCTTTAAAATCAAAAAAACACTATTATCGATACATTCACCTTTGGTGAATACTCGAATTGACGATTTTTTGATTGCTAAATAATACCTTCAAAATGCAGGTATATACCTGTCCCTATCAATGCCAAAAGAATTAGCAGAAGCGCATAAAACAAAGTGGTAAAGCGAATAGTTTTTTTATCAGGTTTAACTAGTTTATTATAATATTCAAATACACGTTCAATATCTGGTGTCCAATTAACAGGATAAATAATCGAGTAACACTTTTTGCATTTAATTTCGTGAGTTACATCACCAGTAATTTTATGGTAAAAAGGATTGTATGTATGTTTTTGATAAAAAGTAAGCTTTAGCTCCTGATTAAAACATTCGGGGCAGTTGTTAGTGATTTCCGCATCTTTTATCGCAACCTGTTTTTCCTTTGCCATGACTATACATTTGCTTTTAGGGAAATTTGCATGATAGTTCCTTCTTTACTAGACGAAAATACTTTAATTTTTCCTTTATGATACTCTTCAATAATCCTTTTAACTAAAGACAGGCCAAGTCCCCAACCTCTTTTTTTAGAAGTTACTCCAGGATTAAAGATGTTATGGTATTCACTTTTTGCAATTCCATGACCAGTATCGGATATCATAATATGAACAAAATTGCCATGCTTTTCTATTTGTATCGCGATATTGCCTTTCCCTCTCATAGCATCAATCCCATTTTTAACTAAATTTTCTATACTCCAATTATAGAGCGGTGGATTTAGCAAAACAGGTAATTTTTCAATCTCTGAACTAAAGGAGAAATGAATCAATTTAGAACTTCTACGTTTTAAGTATTGATATGCTTTTTCTGTTTCTGAAACAATATCATACACTTCTAAAGTTGGAATGGAACCTACTTTTGAAAAACGTTCTGTTATCGTTTGTAACCTAGAAATATCTTTTTCAATTTCTTTTGTGATATCGGGATTTATATTTTCAGATTTTAGCAATTCGTTCCAACCCAGAAGTGAAGTAAGGGGTGTGCCAATTTGGTGTGCAGTCTCTTTAGCCATACCAGCCCATACCTTATTCTGTTCCGAAGCTTTATTAGTTTTAAAGAAGAAGAAAATTACCGCTGCAAAGAGAAAAATGATAAGTAATAAAGCTATTGGATAATACTTTAGTTTATTTAAGACATCAGAATTACCATAATACAACATTGCTAATTCTTCGCCTTTATAGGACATAGAAATAGGTTCGTTTTCATTCTTAAATTGACGAATTTTTTTTTCCAGTTTTAAAGAATCTACTTCTAATTCCTCTGGGATGTTGTGTGTTTTAACGCTACCGTCCGTATTAATTAAAATCATAGGAGTGGATGCATTATTCTGTAATATTTGAACAGGAAGATTCCCAAGTTCTTGATCTATGGAAGAGTTTAAGAGCTCCGCTTGCGCTGCTGCCCAATTTTCTATTTTTAAGCGTTCTTCTTGCTTAAATTTTTCAAAGAAAATATTTGTATTCCAGAGAATAAGACTTACGATAACAAAAGCTGAAATCAGTAAAATGATATTCGAAGTCCGGCGTTTTGGATTGAATTCCATTAAAAGGTCAAATTGTATTTAAAGATAACGCAAAAACCATAGAATTGTTGAAAAGGCGTTGAACTGATTTGAACTTTTAAAGATTGTAGAGAATTAGCAATTTTTAATTGGATTGAAGGCTTTTTAGAATTGCATAGCATTGCTACGGAAAGAGAAAAAGCCAAAAAGGCAAACAAAAAGAGCAATTCTATGATAGTTAAAAAGTTTGGATAAGTTCATATATAAAGAAGTTTCAAAAAGTGATGGTTTTCATGTATTTTTGAACCTTATACAAAAGAGATACACATGGAAGTTCAGGGAAGAATAAAACTTATAGGGGAAACCGCCACATTTGGAAATAATGGTTTTAGAAAAAGAGAAGTAGTTGTTACTACGGAAGAGCAATATCCACAACATATTATGGTTGAATTTGTTCAAGATAAATGTGATTTATTGAATAACCATAGTGTAGGTCAAATGGTTAAAATAAGCATCAATCTAAGAGGTAGGGAGTGGGTAAATCCACAGGGAGAAACTAAGTATTTCAATTCTATCCAAGGATGGCGTATTGAGAACCTACAACAAGAGAATACGGCAGAAAATATGCCGCCAGTTCCTCCAATGGAAGCTTTTGAACCTGCAGATAACTTAAAAGAAGAAGACCACGACGATTTACCATTCTAACGAATGGGCTTCACCAAGCTCATAGAAAATTTATTTAGAAGGTATTTACCTTCACCCTTTACTATTGCAGTTCTTTTAACGCTGGTAACCTTATTGTTAGCCTTGGTTTTTACCAAAAGCCCTGCAGAAGAAAACCACCTTTTTGCTGTTTTTTCCTATTGGGAAAATGGTATTTGGAATGCTAATCTCTTGGTATTTGCTTACCAAATGATGCTCATTTTAGTACTAGGTCATGTGCTGGTACTAAGTAAACCCATGGAACGTTTGATTCTTAGGATTACCAAATATGTTAAGAATACTGCTAATGCTGCAGTTTTGGTCGTCTTTTCCACAATGCTAGTTTCTTTTTTTAATTGGGGATTAGGGCTAATTTTTGGAGCAATTTTGGCAAGAAAAGTTGGTGAGTACGCTCAGGCAAATTCAATCTCATTAAATTATCCGTTAATTGGAGCCTGTGGCTATGGTGGATTAATGGTTTGGCACGGTGGAATAAGTGGCTCTGCTCCTATAAAGGTTTCAGAAACAGGTCATTTGCAAGAGTTATTGGGAAATACAGTTAATGCCGATATTATTGCGCAATTACCCTTATCAATTTCCACTGCTTCAACAGTTTTTAGTGCTTCAAACCTTGTTATATTTTTTGTAGTCTTAATTTCCATTTCCATTTTGGTTTATGTCTTAGGTAAAAAGACTACACCAGGTAAAATTGAACTAAATCAGTATCAATTTAAATCATTAGAGAAAGAGAACTTAATTGGTGCCGAAAAACTGGATTATTCCAAGCTCGCTTCTACGCTATTTGGAGTTTTAATTTTAGGTGTTTTTTTAATTCAGTATTTGCCTTCAGTTCAAAGGTTAAATATTACCCCAAATATGCTCAATTTTTTTATGTTAGGTTTAGCAATTATACTTCATGGTAGCTTCAAAAGTTTTTTAGTTGCAGTAGAGGAAGCTATCGGAGATGTTGCTGGAATTCTAATTCAGTTTCCACTATATTTTGGAATCATGGGAATTATGGGAAGTAGCGGTATGATAAATCAAATTTCAGACTTCTTTGTATCAATTAGTACAGAAACCACCTTGCCCATTTTCACCTTTTTTAGTGCAGGCTTAGTTAATATTTTTGTTCCTAGTGGTGGTGGTCAGTGGGCCGTGCAAGGGCCACTCGTATTGCAGTCTGCTTTAGCTTTAAATGTTCCATTGCCTAAGGCAATTATGGCCTTGTCATATGGAGATCAAATTACCAATATGCTCCAGCCTTTTTGGGCGCTTCCCTTATTGGGTATTACAAAACTAAAAGCAAAGGAAATTCTACCCTATACCCTTTTATTCATGCTAGTGGGGAGTGTAATTTACATTCTAGGGTTACTTATTTTCTAGTGACTAATCCCTAACTTTATTAAAAAAAATACTGTTGTGGAAAATAATGGAAAAAATCGCCCTTTATTTTTTCTAAATGACCGACTGGAGTTTCCAGATGTTGAAACTGCAAATGAAGATGGTTTGCTAGCAGTTGGAGGTGATTTATCACCTGAAAGGTTACTGTTAGCATATCAAAATGGGATATTTCCTTGGTTTAATGAAGATGCGTTAATTCTTTGGTGGAGTCCAGACCCTAGAATGGTTTTATATCCTAATAATTTAAAGGTGTCCAGGAGTATGCAAAAAGTGCTAAAAAGTAATCAGTTTAGGTTAACAAAAAACACTTGTTTCAAAACGGTAATACAACAATGTGCAAAGTTGGTGAGAAAAGGACAAGATGGGACTTGGATTACTCCAAACATGATTGATGCATATTGTGAATTACACGACAAAGGCTTTGCTAATTCTTATGAAGTTTGGCAGAATGATAAGCTTGTAGGAGGTTTGTATGGAATAGATTTAGGGGACGTGTTCTGTGGAGAAAGTATGTTTAGCTTAGTTTCCAATGCTTCAAAATTTGCTTTTATACATATGGTGGAAGAGTTTAAATCAGAAGCATATAAACTTATAGACTGTCAAGTCTATACCAAACATCTAGAAAGTTTAGGAGCGGAAGAAATTTCTAGGAACGAGTTTATGAATATTTTACAAAGAGATATTTAGACTGCTAAGTAAGAGCAATACCTGCTCTAAATTTTGGCTATAATCTTCAAAACGGTATTCTGAACCTATTTGAAACTTCGTTTTTTCAGTTATTTTCCACCCTAAATTTAAGGTAAATCGAACATCGTATTGTGGCCGTTGTTCTTTAGCTACGCTTAACAAGTTTTCAAAATTACCAACAAAATAAGGCTCGCCTACATCTAATTTCTCTCCTTGTAGTGGCAAGTCTAAGCTAAAACGATATCTATAACGATGTGTAGTTTTTATGCTTGTGATACGCTGTTCGGTTCTTAGCCGATGCCCATAACGTATAACGTTGGTTTTGTATTGTAAGTTATATTGTTGGGTTAAACGTAATTCGTTAGTGCCGTCATCAAAATTTTCTCTAAAACGATACAATATCCCAAAAGCTAAACTTTGGTTATCTTTTATTCTAAGGTTTGAAAAATGAACTATATCAATCTGGCGGACGGTAAGTTGTACGCTTTCATTATCATAGAGATAGTTTCTATTTTGAACAGAAAAATTATGGGAATAGGTATTGGTGACATTATAATTTAATGCAACTGCGGGTTGTACGAATGCAGTAAAATTTTCTTGCCCAGTGCAAATGACACTAACTAATAAAATATTTATTAAAAGAAACCCTTTTAAAGTACTAGTAGAGGATATGGTCATATTCTGGCTTGGTTGACCTTCTTGAAAGTAAATGCTTTCCGTCTGAATTAAATGTGATTTCGTATTCGGCGTAGCCTTTATCATCTTTTGCAGCTATAATTATTTCATAATTTATTTCTGGTAAGATTAAATTTTGAAAAGCAACTTTTAATACCTCCTTTGGCTTTTCTTCACGGTTTAGATATTGTTGTTGAATTTTTTTGATACGATATTTTCCATGTTCGCCAATTAAATAACTTGTTATTGCTTCAAAAGTGCTATCGGGGATATCCACTTTTTTGATGATGAACTCCACATCCTCTAGCATACCACTTTCGCTAAATTCAATACTGTACTTTAATCTATCTTTTTTAAACTTGGCTTCAAAAGAAATCTTTTCACCATCAAATTCTTTATAAAATCGAATTCGTTTGGAGTCAATAAGATATGGATTAAGCAGATTTTTAGCATTTGTCGGAAATATAGCTTCTTCGATTCTAAATTCTCGTTCCTGTTTTGATTGTGAAAAAGAAGAGATAATCCCAAAAAAAAGAGCAATAAGAAGAAATACGTTACACCTCATGATATCTAAAGCAGTTAATTTCATGATCATTAACCATTCCTATAGCCTGCATGGTTGCATAGATTACTGTGCTGCCAACAAACTTAAAGCCTCGTTTTTTTAAATCTTTGCTCAACTTGTCAGAAAGTTCTGTTTTTGCAGGAGCGTTCTTGTAGTTCTTAAAAGAATTTTTAATTGGTGTCCCATCTACAAAACCCCAAATGTAGTTGTTAAAACTACCAAACTCTTTTTGAATATTCATAAATGCAGTAGCATTAGATACTGTCGCATTTACTTTTAATTTATTTCTTATAATTCCTGCATCCTGTAACAATTCATCAATCTTAGCTTGATTGTATTTTGCAATTTTTTTATAATTAAAATTGTCAAAGGCTTTTCTAAAATTTTCTCGTTTACGGAGGATAGTGATCCAGCTTAAACCTGCTTGGAAGGTTTCTAAAACTAAAAATTCGAAAAGCGTATCATCATCTTTTAAAGGAACTCCCCATTCTTTATCATGGTAAGCTTCGTAGAGCTCATCCCCTTCGCACCAACCACATCTATGTTTTTGCATTTGTATCTAAAAGTTTTGTACAATATACATATAAAGTGGCATGCCAAGTGTTATGTTGAATGGAAAGGTAATTGCCAATGCCATTGGCAAGTATAAGCTTGGGTTTGCTTTAGGAGCTGCTATTCGCATTGCTGCAGGAACGGCAATATATGAAGCGCTAGAAGCTAGAATGGCAAACAAAAATCGATTGCCTTCAACCTCGGTTATAAATTGACTGAACCAGGCTACGAAGACTCCATTTATAATTGGTATTATCAAAGCAAAGAGTAGTGCAAACCATCCTTTCTTTAAAAAGTCATTTAGTTTTTTACCACTTGTTATTCCCATATCTAATAGGAAAACAGCAAGAAAACCTTTAAAAATATCGGTAGTAAAAGGTTTAATTCCGGCAGCTTGTTGGTCGTTGGCTAAGAAGCCAATTACCAAACTACCTAATATTAATAATACACTACCATTGGTTAGGGCATGATGAAATACTTTTTTAACCTCCCCATTTTTTGGTTTCTCTTTTTTGAAAAACGACATTAATAGAACACCTACTATAATCGAGGGAGCTTCCATTAAAGCCATTACTGCAACCATATGACCACCAAAATCTATTTGTTCCATTTCTAAGAATGAAATTGCGGTCACAAAGGTAACGGCACTAACAGACCCGTAAGCAGCAGCAATTGCGCCAGAATTTTCTACAGAAAATTTTCTTCTTAAAGTAAAATAGGCGTATACAGGGACCAAAATGGCAAGTAATATTCCAAAAATTAATGACCATAGTATCTCTACATTTAAACTGCTGTGAGAAAGTTCAAGACCGCCTTTAAATCCTATGGCAAATAGTAAGTAAAGTGATATAAATTTTGATGAATTTGGAGGAATCTCTAAATCACTTTTTAATTGCACTGCTATAATTCCTAGGAAGAAAAATAGCAGTGCAGGGTTGGTTAGGTTGTCAACCAGTAAGTGTAGGTCCATGAAGGCTTTATTCCTCTAAAGTGATATTAAGAATTCCGTCTATACGGAGTCTTTTTCCTTCATTTCTAACGGATGCGATGAATTCTTTTGCAATACGTTTTTCTTCTAGGAGTTCTTTAATCCTTCCATCAGGATATTCGGTATCAGCTTTATCGCTTCCCTCGCACCATGAAATACGTTGTAGTTTGTGAAAGTTTATTTTCTCATCTAATAGCGCTAGAATTACATCACCAGCTTCAGAAGGGGAAAAGGTGCCATCTACTAATTGAATTTTCTGCTTTGTTTTTACAATTGTTTCCATGTATTCAGTTTTAAGATTTATATTTTTTTGTTTGTTGAATTCCAATTAAATGAATCGTCATTAAGCTAAAAAAGATGGCCATTGAAATGGCTAACCATCCAAAAAATAGGAAATTGTTAAGAGCGGATAATAATAGAACACCACCGAAAATGAAGCCCATTATCGTATAGTAAATGGGATATAGAATGTCATGAGGTTTTGATGCTTCTTTAGTATGTATCTGCTTTTGTGCAATTAAAAGTTTTAATAACATGATGCTAATTTTTGACAAAGGTTATGTAATAAAATCATATATTATTATTTATATTTATAATGATTATCATAAAATTTATTTATGAATTACACATTGAATCAGCTACGCATATTTCTTAAAGTAGCTCAAAATAAAAGCATTACAAAGGCTTCAGAGGAGTTGCATTTAACCCAACCTGCAGTATCGATACAGCTTAAAAATTTTCAAGATCAATTTCCAATTCCGTTAACAGAAGTTGTTGGACGTAAGCTTTTTTTAACAGCATTTGGGGAAGAGATTGCAAGTGCGGCTGAGCGTATTCTAAATGAAGTATATGCAATGAATTATAAGACTTCTGAATATGGAGGTAAATTGGCGGGTCAGTTAAAAATATCAGTAGTATCTACAGGTAAATATGTAATGCCCTATTTCTTATCAGACTTTATGAATCTTCATCCAGGAGTAGATTTGGTAATGGATGTAACTAACAAATCTTCGGTTGTTGAGCATCTTGAGAAAAACGAGGTAGACTTTGCATTGGTTTCTGTTATTCCTAAGCACCTTTCTGTAAATACTATTACACTTATGGAGAATCAGCTCTACCTGATTGGAAGTCCAGATACTGATTTTAACAATGGAAAACCAACACTAAAGAACCTAGCTAAAACTCCTTTAATTTTTAGGGAAAATGGTTCAGCAACTAGAATGGCAATGGAGAATTATTTAGATAAATATAATATTAGTGTAGCAAAAAGAATTGAGCTTACCTCTAATGAAGCCGTTAAACAGGCTGTTATAGCTGGATTGGGATATTCTATTATGCCTCTGATAGGAATAAAGAATGAGTTGAAAAATGGAGATTTAAAAGTTTTTAATTTAAAGCAGCTTCCTATAATAACAAATTGGAATTTAACATGGATGGGATCTAAACGGTTTTCGCCAGCGGCGAATGCATTCTTAACCTATTTAGAAAATGAGAAAGAAAATATTATTGACAAGAGTTTTAAATGGTTTAAAGATTTTAAACCAACTTAAATAAGTAGCTATACTTTGTTAATAGAAAGTTAAACTATCATTATATGATAGTAATACTATTATATTTGCATGAATAAGTATTACGTCATATGGAAAGACTACTGAAAAACATTAAAATTGCCATTAACGATAAGATTTATGTAAAGGACCCAGAATCTTCTGATTTGGGTAAAAGGATTATTGAGCATAGTATTTTAATGATAGATGAAATGGGATTTGAAAGCTTCACCTTTAAAAAACTAGGTGCTAAAATAGATTCCAATGAAAGTTCCATATATCGTTATTTTGAGAACAAACACAAATTACTGGTGTATTTAACCTCTTGGTATTGGGGTTGGTTAGAATATCAATTGGTATTTGCTACAAACAGTATTACAGATGTAAATGAAAAGCTAAAAAAGGCTATTAATATTGTTAGCAAAACCATCGTAGAAGACAACGCTTTTACACATGTGAACGAGGTACTCTTAAACAATATAGTAATCAACGAATCTTCAAAATCATATTTAACTAAAGAAGTAGATCAAGAGAATAAAGAAGGTTATTTCATTATCTACAAGAGAATGGTAAATCGTTTAGAAGATATGATAAAAGATGTTTCTCCTAGCTATGAGTATCCTTCAAGTTTAGCGAGCACAATTTTGGAGAGTACTTTATACCAACATTTTTTAAAGGACCATTTCCCTACATTAACTAATTGTGACACTATAAAAACCCCAAGCAGTTTTATCTCAGATTTAGTTTTTAAGACACTTAACCAATCCAATCATGGCTAAAACAATTTTGACCTCTTGGCAACGCCTAATTGGTCTTCTCTCACTGGATAAAAAAGACGTTTTCCAGGTATTTTACTATGCAATTTTTGCAGGCTTGGTAAACTTATCACTTCCTTTAGGAATACAGGCTATCATTAATTTAATACAAGGTGCGCAGGTGAGCACATCATGGATTGTATTAGTAGTTTTAGTGACTTTAGGAGTGGCTTTTGTTGGTGGATTACAATTAATGCAGATTCGCATTATAGAGAATGTACAGCAAAAAATATTTACTAGATCTTCGTTCGAATTTGCATATCGCTTTCCAAAAATTAAGATGAGCGAGCTTAGAAACTACTATCCCCCAGAGTTGGCAAACCGTTTTTTTGACACATTGACTGTGCAAAAGGGATTGTCTAAGATTTTAATAGATTTTCCAGCAGCATTACTGCAAATTATTTTTGGTTTGTTGTTATTATCTTTTTACCACCCATTTTTTATTATTTATGGAATCTTGTTACTTCTTTTAATATATATAGTATTCAAATTTACTGCGCAAAAAGGATTGCAAACCAGTTTGGACGAATCACAGAATAAGTATAAAGTAGCGCATTGGTTACAGGAGATAGCGCGCTCAATTATAAGTTTTAAACTATCAGGAAAGACATCGCATGCCATAAATAAAAACGATGCATTAGTAGCTGATTATTTAGATGCAAGGGAAAGTCACTTTCGAATTTTGGTGATTCAATTCATCCAAATGATTGGATTTAAAGTATTGGTAACTGGTGGATTACTCTTAATTGGAGGACTTTTGGTATTGAACCAAGAGATGAACATAGGTCAGTTTGTAGCCGCAGAAATTATTATCCTTTTGGTAATAAGCTCTGTGGAAAAATTGATTTTGGGACTGGAAACTTTTTATGATTTATTGACTTCACTTGAAAAGTTAGGTCAGGTAGTGGATAAAGAATTAGAACCACTAAATGGGGAGATGCCTTTTAAACAGAATGAAGGATTCACATTAGAATTACAAGAAGTTTCATATCAAGTCCCAGATAGAGATAAAAAGATTATCGACAATGTCTCATTAACGATAACGCCAACTTGCGCTATTTTATTAAAAGGTTCTAGCGGTTCTGGCAAGACTTCTCTTTTACGTCTAATTGCTGGAATTTTAGCTCCAGACGAGGGTAAAATCTTTGTGAATAATGTTTCACTAGAAGGAGTAAATCTAAATTACTATCGTTCGCATTTAGGACAATCACTGACGGAAGAGTCACCGTTTGAAGGTTCTATCTTAAATAATATCACTTTTGGCGATAAAACTATTCCGCAAGAAGATGTCTACTGGGCTTTAGATAAGACCCATTTAACGGAGTTTGTAAAAGAGCAGCCCCAAGGATTAAATACAATTTTATATCCTGAAGGTAAACAGATTCCTAATGTGATAGCAAAAAAAATTGTTTTGGCTAGAAGTATAATCCGTAGGCCTAAACTTTTAATACTTAAAGATCCATTGGATCAATTTGATGAGAAGGAATCAGAAGCAATAATGAGTTTTTTGAGTGATTCTTCTAATGGATGGGCTTTGGTTGTTGTTAGTGAGAATTCTAAATGGGCCAAGCGCTGTGGCAGAATTATTACCATGGAGAAAGGAAGGTTGTTAAACGAAAAAAGTAATAAAAATGCTTAATATCTCACCAAATAAATTAAACGAGAAAGTAGATCTTTCTGAGTTTAAAGCTGCTCAGAAAGTGTTTCATAAGAAGCACTTTAAGCAGTTTAATAGATTTTTGATGGCATTTGCAATTTTTGGATTTATTGTACTTTTTTTGCCATGGACCCAAAATATTACAGGGAAGGGGTATTTAACTACGTTGACGCCAGACCAAAGACCACAGACGATACAATCTCCTATTCCAGGAAGGATAGAGAAATGGTATGTAAGAGAAGGAGATTATGTTGAAAAAGGGGATACTATTCTATTTATTTCTGAAATTAAGAACGAGTATTTTGACCCTAATTTAGTGCAAAGGACGGGGCAGCAGATAAAAGCAAAGGAAATGTCTGTTACTTCGTACCAAGGGAAAGTAAAAGCGCTTAACAATCAGATTGGTGCGTTATCAAGTGAGCGTTCCTTAAAATTACAACAGGCAAAAAATAAGTTGATACAGTCCAAGCTAAAGGTAAAGAGTGACAGTATTGATTTAGAAGCTGCAAATACCAATATTTCTATTGCGGAGAGACAATACAATCGTATCGTCCAATTACAATCTGAAGGTTTAAAGGCCTTGACGGATGTTGAAGAAAAAAGACTAAAACTTCAAGAAACGCAGGCAAAGTTGATTTCGCAAGAAAATAAACTCTTGGCTAGTAAAAATGAAGTGATTAATGCGCAAGTTGAGATTAATAGGGTACAAGCTGAGTATACAGATAAAATATCAAAAGCGCAGAGCGATATGTTTACGGCGCAATCTAACCAGTTTGATTCTGAAGCACAGGTAACAAAATTGGAAAATGAATATACCAATTACTCCATTCGTAATGATATGTATTATATAAAAGCACCACAGAGTGGTTATATAAATAGAGCTATCCAAGGAGGTTTAGGAGAAACTTTTAAAGAAGGAGATAAGTTGGTAGGTATTATGCCAGCAGATTATGACATGGCTGTGGAGACCTTTGTAGCTCCAATAGATTTGCCATTAGTGCACCTAGGTGAAAAAGTACGTATTCAATTTGATGGTTGGCCGGCAATAGTATTTAGTGGGTGGCCTAATGCATCTTATGGAACCTATGGCGGAAAAGTGGTGGCAATTGAAACCTTCATAAGTGATAACGGGAAATATAGAATATTGTTAGCACCAGACCCAGAAGAGCAATCTTGGCCAAAAGATCTTAGAGTAGGTTCTGGTGCAAATACTATTGCACTTTTAGAAGATGTGCCAATTTGGTTTGAGCTATGGCGTCAACTTAATGGATTCCCACCAAACTATTACCAGCCAGAGAATGCTATGGCTAATGCGAAAAAGAAATAAGAATGAAAAAGTACTTGTTACTCTTATTCCTATTGGTTAGTTGTGCCATTTCCGCACAACAAGATACTTTAATGCTCAAGTTTAACGAGTACCTAGGCTATGTAAAGAAATACCACCCAATCGCAAAACAGGCGCAATTAACAATTTCAATAGGGCAAGCTAATTTAATGAAAGCCAGAGGTGGTTTTGACCCAAAGATTGAAGTAGATTACGATAGAAAGGAATTTAAAGGAACAGAATACTGGGATAGGTTAAATGCTACGTTTAAAATCCCTACCTATTTTGGAATAGCGCTTAAAGGTAATTTTGAGCAAAATGAAGGACAATTTACAAACCGATCAGAGTTTTTGCCAGAAGACGGGTTGTATAGTGCTGGGGTGTCCATGTCTTTGGGGCAGGGTTTTTGGATTAATGAGCGGATGGCTACTTTAAGGAAGGCAAAGTTCTTTAGAGAGCAAGCTAAAGCAGACCAAGATTTACTGGTTAATGAAGTGCTGTATAATGCCTCATTGGCCTATTTTGATTGGGTACAGGCTTATAATAACGTAGAAATCTTCAGCGATTTTTTAAAGAATGCCCAAACACGTTTTGAAGGTGTTAAAAGCAGTGCGTTAGTAGGTCAGGTTGCAGCAATTGATACGGTGGAAGCCAAAATTGCGATGCAGAACAGAGCGCTAAACCTAGAGCAGGCAAAAGTGAGTCTGATGAAGAAGTCTTTGGAATTGTCCAATTTTCTATGGATTAATGATGTTCCAGTGGAGCTGCAGGAAAACGTAATTCCAGATTATAATGTTTCAGATGATATAGATGTCACATTAGAAATAATGGGGAAGCCCCTAGATAGCTTCACCTTGGAAAACCATCCAAAATTAAAATCCTTGAATTTTAAAATTGATGGCCTTACCGTTGACAAAAGATTAAAGGCAAATAAGCTTTTACCTAAAATTGATGTAGAATATAATTTTCTAACGGAAACCCCAAACCAAATACGTTCTTTTGAAACCCAACAATACAAAGGTGGTCTTAGTTTTAGATTTCCACTTTTTTTAAGAAAAGAACGAGGAGATTTAAGACTGGCAAAATTCAAATTACAGGATGCACAGTTTGAACGTGATAATGCAGAAGTTCAAATTCAGAATAAAGTGCTAGCTATTTATAGAGAGTTAGATTCATATGTGGTTCAAAATGAATTAATTGATGCGATTGTAACAGACTACAATACCTTGTTGGCAGCGGAAGAACGTAAATTTAGTTTTGGAGAAAGCTCCTTGTTTCTTATAAATTCAAGGGAAAGTAAGTTGATTGATGCTGAGTTGAAACAAAATGAAGTACAAAACAAGTTCTTTAAAACTAAAGCCAATCTCTTTAAAAGTTTAGCGGTAAATCCGCAAAACTTATAATTCTTATATTAAAACAAAACAATTTGAGTAGTAGCAGAACATTTACCACTAAATCTTTACTTAAAGATGCTTTTTTTATTGTTTTGGGCATATTCACGGCTGCCTTTGGATTAGAGAGTTTCTTGCTCCCTAATAGTTTTATAGATGGTGGTGCTACTGGAATATCACTTTTACTTACAAATACCTCCTCTCTTCCTTTATATATACTAATTATACTGGTGAACTTTCCATTTATGATAATGGCTTATAAGGTGATTGGAAAACTATTTGCTATTAAAACTACTATTGCAATTCTTGGTCTTGCATTTGTAATAGCTTTGGTTGATTTCCCCGAAATAACCGAAGATAAATTACTGGTTGCAGTGTTTGGAGGGTTTTTCCTTGGTGCTGGAATAGGACTTTCTATAAGAGGAGGAAGTGTTTTAGATGGTACAGAAGTCCTAGCTATTTTTTTAAGCCGAAAGTTAGGAACCACAATAGGAGATATTATAATTCTAATTAACATTCTTGTTTTTCTTGCTGCGGCATATTTTCTCTCGGTAGAAACTGCGTTGTATTCTATGCTCACGTATTTGGCAGCCTCTAGAACCTTAGATTTTGTCATTGAGGGAATCGAAGAATATACAGGTGTAACAATTATCTCAAAATATAATGAAGCCATCCGCAAGATGATTACCGAAAAAATGGCCCGCGGACTTACGATTTATAAAGGTAGTGGTGGGTATGGCAAACATGGGGACCAAGCAGAAATGGATGTTATCTTTACCGTCATCACACGTCTAGAAATTCGCCGTTTAAATACAGAAATCTCAAAAATAGACCCAAAAGCCTTTGTGGTAATGTATCGTATTAACGATACCCGAGGCGGGATGATAAAAAAGCGGTCATTGTAAGTTTCTCATCGCAAAACCTACAAAGGAGATATCAGAAAAAGCAATATGAATACAGTTCAAAATATAATTAGCGCAATTAAAGAAAGTTTAGCTAAATCTTGGTCATATGCAGACTATAGAGAAAAAGTTCATCAGCTTGCTGTACGTAAAGCAACTACTGGAGAAATACAATCAGAGGCTTTAATAGATTATACTCAACTCAATGACAGACGGATGAATCGTTGGGATAAGACTTTAAAGATTCCAGCAGAAATTCAAGAAAAGATAACGGGTCTAGATAGAAAATTAACCTTTTTGGTATTGACTGAAAGCTGGTGCGGTGATGCCTCACCTAGCTTACCCGTAATGAATAAAATAGCTGAGCTAAACCCGAATATTAATTTACGGATAGTTTTGCGAGATGAAAATATTGATTTAATGAATCAGTTTTTAACTAACGATGCAATGTCTATACCTAAATTAATTATCATAGATAACGATAAAGAAGAAGTTATTGCAGATTGGGGTCCAAGACCAAGTATCGCCACAAAAATGGTTACTGATTATAAAGCAGAACATGGCAAGCTAACACCAGAATTTAAACAAGATTTACAAGTTTGGTATAATAAAGACAAAGGTCAGAATATCTTAGCAGATATTATAGATTTACTTCCCTTGAAATAAGTAGGTAATAGTCCCTTTTTGAGAAACCTTTTTAGAAGAATTAAAATAAGCTTTTTCTGCATATGCCATTGCATTATCCACTAAGCAACCATTAGTTGTTGTAGAGCTTTTCTCATTAAAACTAGTCTCCGTAACATAACCATCAGAATCTACTTTAATATTGATGACAACTTTGCCCCCTTGAATACAAGTATATATTGGTGGTGGCAAATCATAGGCATTTCTATCTACTAATGAATAAGAAATAGAAGTTCGCTTTTCAGCAAGATTATTGGTAAACTCCTTTTTTTGAGCTTCTTTCTCTCCTAATTGTTTCTTTTTCTCTTCGCGTTGTTTTGCAAGCTCTTTTAAATTAGCTGCATACCCAGCGTCAGAAGTCTGTAAATCGTTTGGAGCATTGTTCATTGCTCTTTCTTCCATTATTTCTTGAAGCGTCTTTAAAGGCTCCGGACTACCTACACTTGGTTTGGCTGTTTTATTAAAAGCCATATGGCTTTTAATTGGGTCAGCTTTTGAAGCCATCTCTTCTAAACGTTTCTCCTCTTCTTGTAACAGCTCCTCTAAATCTTCATCAGCTAATGCCATTTCAATCACATACTCATCTTCTTGCTTAGCACCTAAACGAATACTATATAATAGCAATACCACAATTGCCATTGAAAAAATGGTAATTAAAAACGATAAGTGCTTCCTATTCAGGTTCATGGTCTTACTATAACCGATTTTTTATAAAAATATTTCATCTTAATGGTTAAAGCAAATAACGGTATATCTATAGCTATTGCAGCATATTTTCTTTAAATCCATCAGGACTGGTAGCATTATCTACGTTATAGTCACCTATTTTGGTTCTTCTTAACGAAGAAAGATGACCACCAGAATTCAAAGCCTTACCAAAATCATGGGCAAGTGAGCGTATATAAGTTCCCTTGCTGCAGCTTACTCTAAAACAGACATCAGGGAGTTCAATTTTAGTAATTTCAAACTCTAATATTTCAATCTGTCTCGATTTTATTGCTACAGTTTTACCTTCACGAGCAAATTCATACAAACGTTTACCGTCTTTTTTTAAAGCTGAAAAAATAGGCGGAACCTGTTCTATTTTACCTAAAAATTTAACGGTGTTACTTTTTATGAGCTCGTCCGTCAAGTGGTCCGTTGGAAAGGTTTTGTCAATTTCCGTTTCTAAATCATAAGAAGGCGTAGTTGCACCAAGTGTTATGGTACCCGTATATTCTTTAAGTTGTCCCTGAAGTTCAGGAATACGCTTGGTAAATTTTCCTGTACAAATAAGCAAAAGCCCAGTTGCTAAAGGGTCTAAGGTGCCAGCATGACCAACCTTAATTTTTTTTAGGTCAAACTTTTTTCGAATACCCCATTTTAACGAGTTAACTGCTTGGAAAGATGTCCAGTTTAATGGTTTATCTATCAATAATAGCTGACCCTCCAGAAAATCTTCTTTGGTTTTTTTATCCATAGAAAAGAAATATTGGAATTATCCCCAAACACTCCAGGCAATAGCAATAAGCCCTACCACAAAACAGTAAATAGCAAAGTAGCTTAGTTTACTTTTCTTAACGAGTTGAATCATCCATGTACATGCAAACAGGCCGGCAATAAATGCAGCAGCAAACCCAGCTCCCATAGCAGCCATTTGAGTACTTTCAAAATTAAGCTCTCCTCCTAAAATGTCTTTAGCTACCTTTCCAAAAATTAGTGGAACTACCATTAAAAAGGAAAAACGAGCAGATTTTGTTTTATCAATACCTAATAAAACAGAAGTGGATATGGTTGCCCCACTCCTAGAAATGCCCGGTAACATTGCTACAGCCTGCGCTAAGCCAATAACAAATGCACTTCTAAAAGAAACTCCCTTATTTGTGGTTTTTGCCATATCTGCTAGATATAAAAGTATAGCGGTAACAATAAGCATAATACCTACAATGATAATGGCGCCATCAAAAAACACCTCCATAAAATCTTCCAAAAAGAAACCAACTATCGCTGCAGGAATCATAGAAATGATAATTTTTAAGGCAAATTGCGCCTCTTCATTCCATTTGAATTGAAATAATCCTTTAAAAATATCTAAAACATCTTTTCTAAATACCACAATAGTACTCAGGGCGGTAGCAAAATGTAGTACCACAGTAAATAATAAGCTTTCTTCAGGGATAGAATCATCTCCTAAAATTGCCTTTCCTAATTCTAAATGCCCACTTGAAGAAACTGGTAAGAATTCAGTTAATCCTTGGATAATGCCGAGAATAATAGCGTCAATAATTTCCAAATTAGTCTTTCTTTTTGTGAGGGTTTAATAAGATGGCATATATCTGTATTCCCAACCCAATAAGTATTAGGGTAGGTGCCAAGCGGATTCTTCTAAAATTATAGATTTCTGGATTAAATACGTTAGGGTCATCACTGCCCCCTCCGCTCATTAGTATAAATCCTAATGCGATTAACCCCAATCCTATAAAAAGAAAAATATAATTCTTTCTTTGAAAGATGAATTCTGATTTTGGCTTTTGAATTTCTTTGTTCTTTTTACTCATACCGCAAATTTAACAAAACTAACTTTTAGTAAGTAAATTAAGACAGATACAATGCTAAATTTTATGATTGTAGCGTTTAAAAGGTTTTCAAACTAAAAGAATTTTGTTTGAGGTCATCATTGATAAAGCAACTAATAGTATAAGTCGTCGGTACGCAAATTCAAAAAACGTTGTGTGGCAAAATATGTGCTTAGATAAGATATTAAAATGCCTAAGCCTAGAATACTCAAAAATAGAATTAATAAAACAGTGATGTCTTGAAATAGGTTTAACTCTGGGAAGTTTGTATCTACATAATACAGTACCACTGCCAAAGCTATTAAAGCGATAAGAGCTCCAAAAAGACCAAGTTTAATATTTGTGGCTATAAATGGTTTGCGAATAAATCGTTTCGTTGCACCAACCATTTGCATTGTTTTGATAATAAATCGTTTTGAATAAATAGATAAACGTATAGAACTATTAATAAGGAGTACTGCAATAACTGTGAAAATAGCACAAGCTATTAAAATCCAAAGGCTAATTCTCTTAACATTATCATTCAATAAAGAAATTAAAGGCTTGTCATAACTTACTTCGTCCACATAAGTTTTGGCGGATAGGGTCTCCGCAATCTCAGTGACTTGCTCAGGAGAAACAAAATCTGCTTTTAAATTAACATCTACCGAATTCTTTAAGGGGTTATAGCCCAAAAATTCTTGAAAGTTTTCTCCAATGTCCTCACTATATTGTTCTGCAGCATCTTCTTTTGATACGTAAGTTGCTGCTTTGGTATACTCTGCCATTGCTAAGCTCTTCTGCAACTGGTCTATTTCTACCGGCTTAGCATTGTCCTTTAAAAAAACCGAAATTGTAATTTGCTCTTTAAAATGGTCACCTAATTTTTTGGTGTTTAAAACCAACATGCCTAAAATTCCCAATAAAAAAAGCACTAAAGCAATGCTCAAAACCACCGAAAAGTAGGAGGAAATTAATTGTCGTCTTTGATACTGTTCAATATATTGCGCCATATTGGAAAATCGATATGTAAAAATAGAAAAGTAAATCGGTTTTAAAGGGATTACCCCTATTTTTGCGCTTTACAAAAGAAGAAGAGAAATGGACTACGATTTTCAGCAAATCGAAAAGAAATGGCAAGACTATTGGGCTACAAACGAAACGTTTAAGGCCAAGAATGATTCTGAGAAGCCTAAATTTTATACACTTTCTATGTTTCCTTACCCCTCTGGAGCAGGGCTACACGTAGGGCATCCACTGGGTTATATAGCTGGAGATATTTATGCCAGATATAAAAAGCACAAAGGATTTAATGTTTTGCACCCTATGGGTTATGATTCTTTTGGCTTACCGGCGGAACAATACGCAATACAAACCGGCCAGCATCCAGCCATTACAACAGAAACAAACATCAATAGATATAGAGAGCAATTGGATAGGCTTGGTTTTTCTTTTGATTGGAGCAGAGAAGTCCGTACATCAAATCCCTCCTATTACAAATGGACACAGTGGATTTTTATTCAACTCTTTAATTCATGGTATAATAAAGAAGCGGATAAAGCAGAAGCAATAGAAACATTAATTGCTGTTTTTGAAAAGGACGGAAATACTACTGTAAATGCTGCTTGTGACGATGATGTTAATGAATTTTCAGCGGAAGACTGGGAGAATTATTCCAGTAAAGAAAAACAGCAAATATTGCTAAAATATAGATTAACCTATTTGGCTGATGCTGAGGTAAACTGGTGTCCTGCCTTAGGAACCGTATTGGCAAATGATGAAATTGTAAATGGGGTTTCGGAGCGTGGAGGTCATCCGGTTATTCGTAAAAAAATGACTCAATGGATGATGCGTATTACTGCATATGCACAACGTTTGTTGGATGGGTTAAATACGATTGATTGGCCGCAACCACTTAAAGATTCTCAAACCAATTGGATAGGAAGGTCGGAAGGAGCTTCAGTAACCTTTAATGTAATTCCGAACAAGGATGTGACCTCGAGTGCAGTCGAGAAGTCTCAAATAGAGGTATTCACTACTCGCCCTGATACTATTTTTGGGGTGTCTTTTATGACTTTAGCGCCAGAGCACGAATTGGTGGCGAAAATCACTACTGCAGGCCAAAAAGCCGAGGTCGATGCGTATATAGAAGCTACTGCAAAACGCTCTGAGCGGGATCGTATGGCAGATGTAAAAACAATTTCTGGAGCTTTTACAGGAGCCTATGCCGAGCATCCATTTTCAAAAAAACCAGTCCCTATTTGGATTGGGGATTATGTATTAGCAGGTTATGGAACAGGGGCTGTGATGTCTGTTCCTTGCGGTGATCAGCGGGATTATGATTTTGCAAAACATTTTAATATTGATATCCCGAATATTTTTGAAGGGGTAGACATTTCTGAGGAAGCCTTTGCTGATAAAGGAAATACTGTTATTGCTAATTCTGATTTTTTAAATGGATTGCCGTATAAAAAAGCGGTAAAGCGTTCCATTTTTGAGTTGGAACAACTAGGGCAGGGAAAAGGTAAGATAAATTACCGCTTGCGCGATGCCGTTTTTAGCCGACAACGCTATTGGGGGGAACCATTTCCTGTATATTATGATGGGGAAGGAATGCCGCAGATGATAGCAGATGAGCATTTGCCTATAGAATTGCCTGAGGTTGAGAAGTATTTACCAACTGAAACTGGCGAACCACCATTAGGGAATGCAACAGAATGGACTTGGGATGTTCAAGAGAATAAAGTGGTTTCTAATGATATGCTTCGACAAGCTCAGCTTGACAATAGCGTAGACGTCATTCCGATAGAGCAGAGCGACGCGGAATCTAATAAACGCTATTTTCCTCTAGAACTAAACACCATGCCAGGCTGGGCAGGGAGCTCGCAGTATTTTAACCGCTACATGGATCCCAAAAATGATGAGGCTATTTATTCTGATGAAGCAATCAACTATTGGGAAGATGTAGACTTATATATTGGTGGTAGTGAACATGCTACAGGGCATTTATTATATAGCCGTTTTTGGCAAAAGTTCTTGTTTGATAGAGGCATTGCTCCAAAAGATGAGTTTGCCAAAAAACTGATTAATCAAGGGATGATTACTGGGACGAGTGCTTTTGTTTATCAAATAATTCCAGGGGCATTAGCTGTTGATAATTCCTTATTTCTTGGAAAACCTATAGAAGGTTATGCAAGAGACATTTTAATAAGCTCAAATAAAGCGAGTTTAATAGGGGATTATTTTCCTGATAATTTGGCTTACAGAGAGGCTATTTCTTCAAAAGGAGTATTTGATTTCTTAAAAGATAAGATTCTAAACTTAGAAGAATATTACTATTCTGAGGGAGGAATTGAAATGGAATTGGGGTTAAAATTATATCGAAAACGTGTAGATGTATCGCTAGTTAATTCTTCAGATGATTTAGATATTCAGAATTTTATTAATCATGACTTATATTCGGATTATAAAAAGGCTGAATTCATCTATGAAGAAGATGGTACTTTCAAAGTACAACGAGAAGTCGAAAAAATGTCCAAATCCAAATATAATGTGGTAAATCCGGATGCAATTTGCGATGAGTATGGTGCAGATTCTTTGCGTTTGTATGAGATGTTCTTAGGACCCTTGGAGCAATCCAAACCTTGGAATACTTCAGGTATTACAGGAGTGCACGGTTTCCTTAAAAAATTATGGAAATTGTATTTGAATATTGATGATGCAGTACCTTCTAAAGAAAACTTAAAGACATTACATAAAACCATTAAAAAAGTAGAAGAGGATATCGAGAATTTTAGTTTTAATACATCGGTCTCGACATTTATGATTTGTGTGAATGAGTTAACAGCTCAAAAATGCTCGAGTAAAGCTATTTTAGAACCTTTGGCTATTTTAGTTTCGCCTTATGCACCACATATAGCAGAAGAGTTATGGGAAAAGCTTGGCCATAAAGAATCCATTTCTAATGCGCCTTTCCCAAAATTTGAGCCTTCGCATTTGGTGGAAAGCAGTAAAGAGTATCCAATTTCTTTTAATGGCAAGATGCGTTTTACTATGGAACTTCCGTTGGATTTAGGAAAAGATGAAATTGAAGCGGCGGTAATGGCGCATGAAAAAACACAAACTCAGCTGCAAGGGCGTACACCTAAGAAAGTAATTGTAGTACCTGGGAAGATTGTAAATATAGTAGGATAATATCTCGCAGAGCTGTCACACTGAGCTTGTCGAAGTGCTGTCGAAGCGTAAATTTATAAACTGTCAATACTTCGAAAAGCTCAGTATGACAATACGTTATTATGCAAACCATAGAGTTAATAGGACTTATAGCTGCAATGCTTACTACAGGGGCTTTTGTGCCACAGGTGTACAAGGTATTTAAAAGTAAATCTACTGCAGATATTTCGCTAACGATGTATACAGTATTGTTCGTTGGACTAGTGCTATGGTTAATCTATGGTATTCAAAAAGACAGCATAGCAATTATTTTAGCCAATGCAGTTACTGGCATATTGGTAGCTTTTGTAATTATTTTTAAAATAAAATATAAATGACCCCTAAAAATATAGGGGTCATATAAAAATAAACTAACTATTATGAAAATTAACCCTATAAAAATAAGGGTATAATTTAAATAAAAGTGCTTTTTGTGATAAAATGTGTGCATTTTGTCGATTTTTTCTTCCGCTTATCACTTATTTAATCCATTTTTGAGGTATTAATCAATACCTAAATAAAATGATTGTTGGAGTGCCAAAAGAAATTAAGAACAATGAAAGCCGTGTTGGGATGACCCCATCTGGGGTTTTTGAATTGGTAAAGAATAACCATACTGTTTATGTGCAATCTGGCGCAGGAGATGGTAGTGGGTTTTTTAATAAAGATTACCAGCAAGCCGGAGCGACAATTTTGGATACTATTGGGCAGGTTTATGCAATGAGTGAAATGATAGTAAAGGTTAAGGAACCTATTGCAGAAGAATATGATTTAATTCAAGAGGGTCAAATAGTTTTTACCTATTTTCATTTTGCTTCTAGCGAACCGCTAACAAAGGCTATGATTAAGCAAAAAGGAATATGTATTGCTTATGAAACCGTGGAAGATGAAGAAGGCACATTACCATTATTAACACCAATGTCTGAAGTTGCAGGAAGAATGGCGATACAGCAAGGCGCAAAATATTTGGAAAAACCAGCCAAGGGTAGAGGAGTACTCTTGGGAGGTGTTCCTGGAGTTGCTCCTGGTAAAGTTTTAGTGCTTGGTGCAGGAACAGTAGGTATACAAGCTGCAAAAATGGCAGCAGGTCTTGGAGCTCATGTTACCATAATGGATGTGAATATGAAACGTTTACGTTATGTGAACGATGTTATGCCACCGCATGTGGTTACAGATTTTTCAAATGAATATAGTATTCGAAAGCATATTAAAACCCATGATTTAATTATAGGTGGAGTTTTATTAAAAGGAGCAAAAGCACCTAATCTTATTACTAGGGATATGCTTAAAGAGATGCGCCCAGGAACTGTGATTGTAGATGTTGCTGTAGATCAAGGAGGGTGTGTAGAAACAACAAAAGCAACAACACATGAGGATCCAATTTATATTATCGATGATGTGGTCCACTATTGTGTCGCAAATATGCCAGGGGCCGTACCTTATACGTCAACTGTTGCGTTAACAAACGTAACCTTACCTTATGTGGTTAAGTTGGCTAATTTGGGTTGGCAAAGTGCTTGTGAAAAAGATAAATCTTTACAGAAGGGATTAAATATTATTGAGGGGAAAGTAGTTTACAAAGAAATAAACGAAGCTTTTAACTGGGATACCCCGGTATTGGTATAACTAACAAATTGTCAGTATAAAAGACCTCGCCTTAAAATGGCGGGGTTTTTGCTTTTTAGTTGGTATATTTAAAGATAAAAGATAAAAGATAAAAGATAAAATTATGATGGGATATTATATATTGATAGGTGCAATAGCACTTGTCAGCTGGATAGTTAGCAGTAGATTAAAAAGTAAATTTAAACACTACTCTAAAGTGCATTTAAGAAATGGAATGAGCGGAGCAGAAATTGCACAAAAAATGTTGGATGACCACGGGATCAGAGATGTAAAAGTTGTTTCTACCGGAGGTATGCTTACGGACCACTATAATCCAAAAAATAAAACAGTAAACCTTAGTGAAGGCGTTTACAATCAGCGTAATGCTGCTGCCGCTGCAGTTGCTGCCCATGAAGTAGGGCATGCAGTACAACATGCACAGGCTTATGAATGGCTGGGAATGCGCTCTAAACTGGTTCCAGTTGTAAGCGTAACTTCTGGTATGTCTACTTGGGTAGTTTTTGGAGGTTTAGCATTAGGAGCCGCAGCAGGAATAGGTTTAGGTTATTGGGTTGCAGTAGCTGGTTTAGTAATGATGGGTTTTGCCACCTTGTTTAGTTTTGTTACGCTACCTGTAGAATACGATGCAAGTAACCGAGCTTTAAAATGGCTTAAGCAAAAAAATATAGTTACCCAGGAAGAATACAAAGGTTCCGAAGATGCCTTAAAATGGGCAGCAAGAACTTACTTGGTTGCCGCTATTGGCTCATTGGCTACCTTGGTATATTGGGGTCTTCAGGTGTTTGGAGGAAGAGATTAAGAAATTCTTTAAAGTATAAAAAGCCTGCCTAAACTAGGCAGGTTTTTTTATGTTAAAAACGTAAGCCATAGGAAAGCATAACATACTTATGTCTTTGGGATTGCTCCGTTTCTGAGGAATTATAACGGATACCAAATTTGTAGTCATTCCGCTGAAAGCGATGGTAAAAATCGAAGCCAAACCGCCAAATAGAATTTGTTGGTTCCTTTAATACAGGGGAGTTATCACCAAAAAGATTTCCTTCTATTAGGCCATTATATAAAACACTGCGGTAACTTGCTCTTAAAGCAAAATAGATTTCTCTATCTGTAGAGCCTAATCTGTCATATGCAATGCTTTTACCTAGTTCATTTCTTCGGCCAAAATAAAAAATGGTTTCAGGTTCAATATAAATGTCTCTTGAGCCTAATGCTAAATTCGGTTGTATTGCGAAACGTACGCCAAAAGGTTCTGGTGCTATCTTCCATTCTTTTACATAACTCAAGTAGGTATTAAAATGAAAGCTATCATTTACTTCATCTATCCATAAAGGAGAGTCAGAAATGGCTATGGCTCTATGGTACCAGCGTTGAAAGCCACCTGCCCCTGAGTTTAAACCAGCAATACCTATTAAAGCACTTACTTTTAAAAGTTGATCTTTCATTGAAAGTGACCAAGAAATATTTAATCCAGTGAAACCTGCATACGGTCTATCAAACTCTGCATTATTAGTAGATTGCGTTTGTGAAGGCGTGTAAACCTCTTGACCTAAGGTAAAATCTATTTGTTCTTTATTGTCTTTAAAGATTCCTTTAGAAAGAAATTTGCGATAGGTTAAAAATAAGCCCGAAGAATAGTAGCGATCGGTAAGCAGAAAAAAGTCGTTATCATGTCGTAATTCTATTTGCTCGCTAAAACTGTCCTGTGAAGAATTTTGAGCAAACAACGATGCACTTAAGCATAACAGAACTCCAGTAAGTATAAAAAAACGGTTTTGTTTTTTGAACATGGAATGCTTAGTCGTTAAATAGTAATCTGCCTATCAATTTGTTGATCTAAGGAAATAAAGGTTTCCGTTCTTGAGACTCCTTCGATTTGCTGAATTTTTTTATTTAAAAGGTGCATTAAATGCTCGTTGTCCTTACATAATACTTTAATGAGAATTGACCAGTTGCCTGTTGTATAATGGCACTCTAGAACCTCAGGAATTTTTTCAAGTGCTGCAACTGCTCTTGGATTAGACATGGCCTTATCTAAAAACACACCAATGTAAGCCATGGTAGTATAACCTAGAGCCTTTGGATTAATAACAAACTTAGATCCTGCTAAAAGCCCAGATGCTTCCAATTTTCGAAGTCTTTGGTGAATTGCGGCACCAGAGATGCCAATATTTCTAGCAATTTCTAGGATAGGTCTTCGGGCGTCGGACATTAAATACCTAAGTATCTTTTTGTCTATACCATCAATTTTCACTAAAGTGTTAGGTGATTTCATTTTAAGCTTCTAATTAGAAACTCAAAGATATTGAAACAGTTTTAATCCGTTAATTTAATATTGAATCAGGATTGTAGCCTAAATATGGAACTTGATATTCCTTAAAATGAATGCCATATTCTTTAAGCTCAGCTAAGATTGGTTCATAAACTTCTTTGCTAATTGGAATTTGCACTCCTGGAGCGGTAATTTTTTTATTTAGAATATTGAGTGTTGCCATAGCAACCGGTAGTCCAACCGTTTTTGCCATAGCTGTATGTGTTTTACTTTCACCAATTACAACCATATTAGCGTCTATTTGTTTCTTTTCACCATTTAGCTCGTAGCCAAACTTATGGTACATAACAATCATATCTTTTTCATCGCTTTCTAAAGTCCAACTGGCTTCAAGTATTTCTTGAAGTATTTGTGCCGGAGTAGCCTGAGGCAATACAATAGTTTTAGTAGCATCAAAAATATTGAGCTCTAATAGCTTTTCCCACATGATATCATCTTGTTCAATTTTCAAGTAATGTCTAAGTTTTAGTTCAACAGAATCGGTGGGAGAGTATGGAAGAAATAAATTGGTAAAATCGCGATAAGACATTCCCTTAGAATTCTCAATCGTGTAACTATCATCTGTCATCCCTAGCTGTACAAACATGTTCCATGCCTTTGAGAAACCTACTCTTCTCATGGTTCCTCGGTAAAGTGTTAATACATCTTCCAAGCCATACGCTTCTCGGTATTTTAAAGAATCGCGATTAGCATAAGCCTCAAACTTTCCATAATGCTCTACATCTAAAAATTCTGTTCTTCTAAAAAGTTTATGATAGGGAATGTATTTGTATGTCCCTTCCTGAATAAATTTTGCAGTTCCACCCTGTCCAGCAACAACAACATTCCTAGGGTTCCAAGTGAATTTATAGTTCCAAAGATTGTTGTCACTTTCGGGTGCTACTAAACCTCCTGTAAAAGACTCAAATAGTAATAATTTCCCGCCTTTTGCACGTATCCTATCTAGTACTTCCATAGCACTCATATGGTCAATTCCAGGATCTAAACCAATTTCATTCATAAAAACCAAACCTAATTGTTTTGCCTTAGCATCTAGCTGCATAATTTCGTCACTTACATAAGAAGCAGTAACTAGATGTTTTTTATAATGAATACAATCTTTGGCAACCTTAATATGAAGCCGAGGAGGTAACATAGACACTACTATTGCTGCTGCAGCAACTAATTTTTCTCGCGCATCATCATCAAAAATATCTAAAGCGATTACATCGCAGTTTGGATGTGAACTAATATGGTTAGGAATATTTTTTGGATTAAGATCACCTATTGTTAAGTGAAGCTTTTCTGAGCTTGATTTTTCTAAAAAATAATCTAGCAGATAAGAAGTTGATTTTCCTGCTCCAAGGACTAAAATTTTTCGAGACATAAGATTCGCTTACCTTTGTATATAACGAATGCTAAGGTATCAAATTGTTATATTTTTAAAGAATTAAGCTATTTGAGTTATGAACAAAACAATTTTAATTACAGGATTAGTGTTTGGCTTACTTGCTGTAGTGCTTGGCGCCTTTGGTGCACATGGTTTGAAACGAATTATAGGTCCTGACGAGATTAATACTTTTGAGACTGGGATAAAATACCAGATGTATCATGCTTTGTTTTTAATTCTACTAAGCATGCTTCCTAATATTTCCAATGGTGCTCGAAACACTGTTTTTTACCTAGTATTTGCTGGAGTGGTTTTGTTTTCTGGTTCTATTTATTTTCTTGCTACAAATACGCTAACGGCTTTTGATTTTAAAAAGATTGGCTTTATTACTCCAATAGGTGGTACATTGTTAATTGCTGCATGGGGTTATTTAATATTTTCCGTTTTGACTAAAAAATGATGTAATTGGTCATTATTTTGAAGGTGTTAGGATTATATTTTTTTAGCTTTGTACCAACTTTAAAAAAGAAGTTTTATGGCAACCAATGCCCAAACTACGAAATCGATTTCGTTATATGAAAATGGAATCACTCATGAAAATATTCATTACCAACTAAGTTCAGACAAACTCCATGAAATTACCATTGCCAAAGGCATGGGTGTGGAGTCTTCGCTTGGAGCTATTGCTGTTAATACTGGAGAGTTTACCGGTAGATCACCTATGGATCGTTTTATTGTAAAAGACGAAATCACTGAAGATAAAATCTGGTGGGGTAATATTAATATTCCTTTTGATAGCGATAAGTTTGATGCGTTGCACAAAAAGGTTATTGCTTATTTGAATGAAAAAGAATTATTCGTGCGTGACGCTTACGCCTGCGCTGAAGATGATTATCGCTTAAATATTAGAGTTATAAATGAATACCCCTGGTCCAATATGTTTGCCTATAACATGTTTTTAAGACCTACGGATGCTGAATTAGAAAACTTTGACCCGGAATGGACGGTAATTAATGCTCCGGGTTTTATGGCAGACGCTGCTATTGATGGTACAAGACAACATAACTTTGCTATCCTAAATTTTTCAAAGAAAATAGCTTTAATAGGGGGTACGGGTTACACAGGTGAAATTAAAAAGGGTATTTTCTCCGCACTAAATTTTATTCTTCCCGTATTTAAAAATACATTACCAATGCACTGTTCTGCCAATGTTGGGGAAGATGGCGATACCGCAATTTTCTTTGGTTTATCAGGAACAGGCAAAACTACGCTATCTACGGACCCAAATAGGAAGTTGATAGGGGATGATGAACATGGTTGGACAGCTAAAAACACGGTCTTTAATTTTGAAGGTGGCTGCTATGCTAAGGTGATTAACCTTTCAAAGGAAAATGAACCTGAAATTTATGGCGCAATCAAGAAAGGAGCTATTCTAGAGAACGTAATTTTAAATGATTCTGGAGAGGTAGATTTTGAAGACACTTCTATAACACAGAATACAAGGGTGAGTTATCCCATATATCATATTGACAATATACAGGAGCCTTCAATTGGGAAGAACGTTAAGAATATATTCTTTTTAACTGCAGATGCTTTTGGAGTACTTCCTCCTATATCTAAACTTACCCCGGCACAAGCAGCATACCATTTTATTTCTGGTTATACTGCTAAAGTAGCAGGTACAGAAGCTGGTGTAGTAGAACCACAACCTTCTTTTTCAGCTTGTTTTGGAGCTCCATTTATGCCTTTACATCCTGCTAAATATGCAGAAATGCTAAGTAAAAAGATGCTAGAATCAGGTGTTGATGTTTGGCTAGTAAATACTGGATGGACAGGAGGTCCTTATGGAGTAGGTACCCGAATGAAGTTAAAGTATACAAGAGCGATGATTAGTGCTGCTATGAGCGGCGAGTTGGGGCTGTACAATTATGATAACTATCATATTCATTCTGTGTTTGGAGTTGCACAACCGCGTGAATGTCCTGGTGTGCCAACTAAGGTTTTAAGTCCAAGAGCAACTTGGAACGACGATAAAGCATATTATGATACTGCTTTTAAATTATCTAATGCTTTTAGAGAAAACTTTAAGAAGTTTGAGGCCCATGCAAATGAAGAAATAAGACGCGGCGGACCGCAGCGATATGCATATTAAGAAAATAAAAAAGCCTCGTTATTTACGAGGCTTTTTTATGGAGTAGTTTACAACGAGTTATTTATTTACACTCGTAATATATTTTTGAAGCGCCATCGTCATCGATGGTGTTTCTGGAGTTGGTGCTTTAATATCGCATCTAAGACCAGCTTCAGTTGCAGCTTTAACAGTACTATTTCCAAAAACAGCAATGCGCGTATCATTTTGTTCAAAATCAGGAAAATTCTTTAAAAGCGATTCAATTCCTGATGGACTGAAGAATACCAAAACATCGTAGTATACTTCTTTTAAATCTGATAAGTCACTAATCACTGTTCGGTAAAAAACGCCGCGTTTCCAATCTAATTTTAAATCATCAAGTGCTTTTGGAACAATAGGTTTTAAACTATCAGAAGAAGGTAATAAGAATTTTTCATCTTTATACTTCTTGAACATTGGAGTAAGATCAGTGAACAATCTTTTTCCAACATATATCTTACGCTTTCTATAGACTACATATTTCTGCAAGTAATAAGCAACAGCTTCAGATTGGCAGAAATATTTCATAGAATCTGGCACTTTAAACCGCATTTCTTCAGCAATTCTGAAAAAATGGTCAACAGCATTTCTACTCGTTAGAATAATAGCAGTAAAATCGTTAAGGTCAATTTTTTGCTCTCTAACAATTTTAGCATTGACTCCCTCTACATGGATAAATGGTCTAAAATCCACTTTTACCTTCTCCTTTTCAATCAAACGAGAATATGGAGAGTTGTCCATTTTAGGTTCCGGTTGAGAAACCAAAATCGTTTTTACTTTCATAAGAATCAATCGTTAAGATAGCTACCGATAATCACTAAGGGTGCAATTTCGAGTGCGCAAAGGTACAAAATAAAATAGAAAATATTGATTGAAATTAACTTTTGATGGTTTCGCAATGCATTAACTAGACCAATACCATTTATGAAAAGAATACAGAAAATACTTAGATAAACTACAGGTTTTGAATCTTTTAAGATATAGGTCAAAATTATATTTGCAAGAAAAGCGATGCAACTGCTATAGTTGAAATACGATATTTTATTAAAAATTAACCCTGTAACTAGTTCATTGGCATTAAAAACAAAACCGTTTGCCATTTGTATGCCAATTTTCACAAGGAGATATATGATTAATATTCCTATAACTGAAAAAAAGAAAATCGGATAAGAATCAATTTTTTGTGATGATAAGCTATTTTTAGCTAAGAAAATAAAGAGTGAAAAATTGATTAATTGAAAAAAAGTGAGTAATAAATGAAACCAATTAAAGAGCTTTCCTTTCTTATTATAAAGCGTTACATATTTATTATTAAAGGGTAAAATAATAAAGTTGGAAAACATACCTTTAAAAAGGTATTTTCCAAGGGCCAAAAGTATTAGACTAATAAAAATTATTAGCGTTATCCAATCTAAAGAATCTACATTTCTATAAATAGTTTCCACTAACGTTCCACTTTATAAGTTTGACTATTAATACCAGACTGTAATCCATTTTCCGAAATAGAAAATTTAAGATATTTAAAATCCTCAATTTCTGTATTGGGCAAATTGTATTTAAAGCTAGTGGTGTCTTTAGATTTTAAAGAAGTAGTTAGCTTGTTCACCGGGCTATATGTTACTCCTAAAGATTCCTTTAATTGTTTATAAAAATTAAGATACCCCACCTTAATTTGTAATTTTTCCAGTGGGATATCCACTTCATAAGGATTGTAGATTTTTAAGGTCATATCCTTATCAGATATTTTAATAAGTTCGCTTTCTGCAAAACATCTAAGCTTTCTAAAAGACTCAAAGTTTTCAATAAAAACACCCTTAAACTCTCCACCTTTTATATCTTGATATTCAAAATCACCCTTATTAAGGTAAAGTGAAACATAAGCTATTTTTTTGCCTTGCACCTTGGCTTCAGAATCATCAATAGTATATTGGTTTTGTCTGTAGTGGACATTGTTTAATGAAAATGTTGTAATACCGCCAGAGTAAAACTGATACATAGGTGATCTACGGTAACTATTTTCAAAAACAATAGGCATATCTCCAACTTCAGACCTTATTTTGCTTACCCATTCTTTGTTGCCATGAGTTTCATAGATAACAGGGAAAAGAGGTTCGTAGGCTAGTCCAATTCTTCCTATGAGAAGTAGTACAAAACTAACCAAGCCTAAGCGATACATCCATTGTCTACTTTTAGTGTTATGCAGTAAATATTCATAGGCAAGAAGTGCCATAGGAATACATATTACAATTACCCATTGTGTTTGAGTACGTCGTTGAAAACTTGATATTAAAAAGAATACTATAATACCATAACTTAAAAAGCGTAAAGCTTTATCAAAATATCCATTGTCTTTTTTCTTAAATAACGCCCAGTAAGCAAAAGGGAAAAGAAGTCCAAAATTAATTATAAGATTAAGGATATATCCAAGCGTAAAACCTTCAAAACTATAGGGTTGGTTCGGACGTTCAAAAAGATGGTATTTTATGGTCACAAAATCATTTTCATAAAGCCATGCAAAGTGCGGTAGATAAGCTAGTAAAGAAATGAGTACGGCAAACCAAGCATACTTATTTTTCAACAATTTTAGATTTGATAAAAGGACAAAAAAGATAACTAAAACAGCATGGTATTTACTATACATTAAAGCCGCCATTGTTAAGCCTAAAAAGAGGATGTTAACCAAGGAAGATTCAGATAAAAACCTTTTGTAAGCTAGTAAGAAAAGGGCAGTAAAAAATAGTAATGGGGTATCTGGTAAGGTTAAAAACCCGTAAACATTCAACAACGGCATTGCAAACAAAAGAAGAAAAAAATGAATTATATACTCTTTTTTCTTTTTATGATCTATTAAAACCCATAAAATTGCGATGGTCCCTACTCCTAAAATACAGCTCATTAGCCGCACTCCTAGCTCTCCTTCAAATAGAAAACTACTTAGTTTAATTAGCAAAGCAACCATTGGTGGATGATCAAAATAACCCCAATCTAAATTTTGTGCATAATACCAATAATAAGCCTCATCATATATAAGTTCGGTAAAAATACTTTGTACTAAGTTGAGCAGAAATAGTGCCCCTAATAGATATAAAAAAAGTCTTGGAAACTTCTGTGCCATTAAATGAATTATTACCGATGGCAAAGTTACAAATAAAGGATTGATACCATCTTTCAATAACATTTCTAACGAAGAAGTTGAAAATTAGGCTGATAAAAAACACTATTTTTACCTTTTAATAATAAGATGAAGTGGCTGACGGACTAGTAATCATACCTACCTATAATGAAATTGAGAATATCGAGGCTATCGTCAGAACAGTTTTTGACCTTAAAAAGGACTTCCACGTTTTAGTCGTTGATGATAATTCACCAGATGGAACAGCAGCGAATGTAAAGCAACTACAAGAAGAATTCCCCAATCGGCTATTTTTAGAAGTACGAAAAGAAAAATCTGGTTTAGGGACTGCTTATATTCATGGTTTTAAGTGGGCACTCCAAAATAAATACGATTATATTTTTGAGATGGATGCAGATTTTTCCCATAAACCAAGTGATTTATCTAGACTACATAGAGCTTGTTTAAATGGAGCAGACGTAGCTGTTGGTTCGCGTTATAAGAAGGGAGTGAATGTCGTAAACTGGCCATTGTACAGAATTCTATTATCCTATGGAGCATCTTTTTATGTAAAACTAATTACAGGAATGCGTGTGCATGATCCAACTGCCGGTTTTATGTGCTACAAAAGAGAAGTTTTGGAAGCGATTGATTTGGATGCTGTGCGTTTCATCGGGTATGCATTTCAGATTGAAATGAAATATAGAGCATACCTAAAGAAATTTAAAATAGAAGAGGTCTCCATAATATTTACGGATAGGATAAATGGTGAGTCAAAGATGAATTCCTCTATTATTAAAGAAGCCATTTTTGGTGTTATTGGAATGAAGTTTAGAAGTATGTTCAACAAAAAAAGCTTTAAGTAAAATAATGGGAAGAACACTTATTAAAAATGCTACAGTTGTAAATGAGGGTGAAATCTTTGAGGCGGATATTCTTATTAAAGACAGCCTCATTGAGCGTATAGAGACTACTATTTCTGACCCTAATGCGGAAGTAATAGATGTATTTGGAAACTATATATTACCGGGAGTTATTGATGATCAAGTGCATTTTCGTGAGCCTGGTTTAACACATAAAGGTAATATTGAGAGTGAAAGTAGGGCTGCCATCGCTGGTGGTATTACCACCTTTATGGAGCAACCCAATACCAATCCTCAAACCACTACCATTGAAAAATTAGAAGAAAAATTTGCGACAGCTGCCAAATCTTCATTTGCTAATTATTCCTTTCTATTTGGAGGCACCAATGATAATCTAGAAGAACTAAAAAAGCTAGACCCTAAGAGTTGTTCTGGGGTTAAATTGTTTTTAGGTTCGTCCACGGGTAATATGCTTGTGGATAATGAGAAAGTACTTGAGCAAATATTTTTGAATACCGAATTAGTGATTTCTACGCACTGCGAGGATGAAGGCACAATTAGAAAAAACTTAGCTAAATATAAAGCGGAATATGGCGATGATATTCCTATTAAATACCATCCTATAATCCGAAGTGAAGAAGCCTGTTACCTGTCTTCTTCAAAAGCAATAGCGCTTGCAAAAAAGACAGGTGCTCGTTTACATGTTTTTCACTTATCTACAGGAAAGGAAACCAATTTATTTGTAAACGATATTCCTTTAGAAGAGAAAAAGATTACTGCTGAGGTATGTATACATCACCTTTGGTTTAGCGAGTCGGATTATGAAGATAAAGGGACTTTAATTAAGTGGAATCCCGCAGTTAAAACAGCTAAGGATAGAGAAGATCTTTGGAAAGCCTTATTAGATGACCGCATAGATGTAATTGCTACAGACCATGCCCCACATTTATTATCGGAAAAAGAAAACCCATATACTAAAGCACCTTCTGGTGGGCCTTTAGTTCAACATGCTTTACCTGCAATGTTACAGAAATATGCAGAAGGAAAGATAGCTATAGAAAAGATAGTTGAAAAGATGTGCCATAACCCGGCAAAACTTTTTGATATTGAAAAGCGAGGTTATGTAAAAGAAGGGTTTTATGCCGATTTGGTTGAAGTTGATTTAAACTCCAAATGGGAAGTTAAAAAAGCTAATATTTTCTATAAATGTGGATGGTCGCCTTTTGAAGGTGTTACTTTTGATAGCTCTGTTAAGCGTACTTTTATAAATGGGCATCTTGCTTATGAAAAAGGGGAATTATCTAAGGAGAGGCATGCAAAACGTTTAACTTTTAATAGATAGTCTATGCGTTTAGGAGTTACTTTTTTATGTATGTTTTTACTATTAGTTTCCTGTGGGGAAAAAGTTATTGAACCCCCCGAAGGTTTAATATCAAAAGATAAAATGACTTCTATTTTATATGATTTAGCTATTCTAAATAGTACAAAAGGAACTAATCCCACTATTTTAAAGCAGCATAATATTAAGCTTATGCCATTTATCTTTAAAAAATACAATATTGATAGCTTACAATTCGCAGAAAGCGATTTGTACTATGCTTCGATTCCTTTAGAATACCAAACTATTTATGAAGCTGTAGAGGCACGCTTGGAAAATGAAGTAAAATTGCTAGAGGAAGAAAAAAAGCGTAAAGCTGATAGTACTAAAAAAGCTTCTCAACTACGAAGAGATAGTTTAAACACAATAAAACTGCCAACTAACGATTCTCTTCCAAAAAAATAGTAGTGCAAGATTTTATTGAAGTTTCTAAATCTTCAAACTCAAATTCGATAGCAGTATTAATTTTCTCATTACTGTACCTTGTAAATACGTTAAAAGAGTCAGCCATTTTTTTTGAGAGTACTCTTTTAGACCCTATTGCCTTAGACTTTAACCAATCTAGCCTCCAAAGAATAGCTGCTATCCAATTTTTTAAAAGAAACTGAGGAGGTTTTTTACCTAATGCAAGAGCAATCTTTGTAAAAGCTTCTTTATAGGTTAAATTTTTTGAGACAAGAATATAATTTTCATTCGCAATAGCAGAATCCATCAATTTAGTCATGGCCTCAACAACATCTTTCACGGTTACAAATCCGGTTCCACTTGGCAGGTAGAATTTTAGTCCATTATAAATTTTTTGAAAAAGTGTTCCGCTACCAGTATTCCAAAATCCTGGGCCTACTATTAATCCAGGGTTTACAATGACCACTTTTATACCTTCTTGAGAACAACGCCAAACCTCCATTTCTGCTTGGTATTTTGATCGCGCATAAACATTGGCAATGGCATCATTAAATTCTGTAGTTTCATTGGCTACTTGGTTGTTTAAAGTATTCCCAATTGTTGCAATCGAACTTACGTAACACAGCTTTTTAATGCTATTAGTAATACAAAGGTTTACAATATTAGAAGTGCCAGTTACATTTATGCTATGTAACTGCTTCACATCATTTGGGTCAAAGGAAATTAATGCAGCGGCATGGTAAACGTAAGTTACGCCGTCAAATACCATTTCTAAAGTAGGGATATCATTTATATCGCACTTAACCCAATCAATTGTTTTAAAAAGATGGTCTGGATAATCAATATAATATCCAAAAACCTTTTTAGTTAGCTGAATACGGTCTTCATTTCGGTAAATAGCTCGGACTTGTATTCCTGCTTTTGCCAAATTAAAAAGTAAATGTGATCCAACAAGACCAGTTCCCCCAGTAACTAAAACCATATTCAAAAGTACCTATTTGCAACTAATTTTCTTAGTTAAGAAGATTCAAGATTCTATATTTGTACCTATTGCAAAATTGAACTAAAAATGACCAAGGATTTTGTTGAAGAATTAACATGGCGTGGAATGGTGCATGATGTGATGCCAGGCACAGATAAACATTTAATAACCGGCATGCAGGCTGCTTATGTTGGAATAGACCCCACGGCAGATTCATTACATATAGGACACTTGGTTGGTGTGATGATGTTACGTCATTTTCAACTGGCGGGGCACAAACCTTTTGCTTTAGTTGGTGGTGCCACAGGAATGATTGGTGACCCCTCTGGAAAGTCTGCAGAGCGGAATTTGCTGGATGAAAAAACGCTAAGACATAATCAAGAAGCTATAAAAGAACAACTTTCTCGTTTTTTAGATTTTGATAGCGATGCTGAAAACGCGGCTATTTTAGTTAATAATTACGATTGGATGAAAGATTTTTCCTTTCTAGATTTTATTCGTGATGTAGGTAAACATATTACAGTTAACTATATGATGTCTAAAGATTCTGTAAAAAAGCGACTTTCTTCAGATGCAAAAGAAGGGATGTCATTTACAGAGTTCACCTATCAATTGGTTCAGGGATATGATTTTTTACATCTTTTTAGAGCGCATAACTGCACGCTTCAAATGGGCGGAAGTGACCAGTGGGGTAATATTACTACTGGAACAGAACTCATAAGAAGAATAGGCGGAGGAAAAGGTTATGCACTTACTTGTCCTTTAATTACTAAGGCAGATGGAACAAAGTTTGGAAAGACCGAAGGTGGTAATATTTGGTTAGATGCAGAACGTACTTCACCTTACAAATTTTATCAATATTGGCTAAATACTTCGGATGAAGACGCTGAGAAATACATTAAGATTTTCACCTTTTTAACTAAGGATGAAGTAATCAATTTGGTTACTTCTCATCAACAAGAACCTCATTTAAGAGGTCTGCAAAAGAAATTGGCGGAAGAAGTTACTACAATGGTACACTCTAAAGAAGATTTGGATAATGCAGTAAAGGCAAGTAACATCTTATTCGGGAAATCTACTTCTGAAGATTTAAAACAACTGGATGAGAAGACTTTTTTAGATGTTTTTGATGGAGTGCCACAAGCTCAAATAGCAATGTCTGAGCTGGATTCTGGACTTGATATGATTGGAGCACTAGCTGCAAAAACAAACTTCTTAAAATCTAATGGAGAAGCAAGGAGGGAATTAAAACAGAATTCTATTTCGGTTAACAAAGAAAAAGTTAAAGAAGATTATTTGATAACAAGCTCTGATTTAATTAATGATAAGTTTGTTTTATTACAACGAGGTAAAAAGAACTATTTTGTTTTAGTTGTAAAGTAGCAAGCAACGTTTTCTTATTGATAGCATCTAACTAGTAAAACCTAACAGATGAAAAAAGTACTAATAGTATTCTTCCTAATTGGTTTTGTTTCATGTTCTGATGATAATGAAGTTGAAGACGATTCTTTAAATGGATTGTGGACACTTACCAATGTTAGTTGTTTTTGTGGTTTTCCAGACCCTCCAGAATTCAATCTTACACAAGTGACTTTTGTTGCTTCAAATAATGAGGTAATTGTCTTAAATACTGGGAGTCATGTCTATTTTAGAGAGGATGGGACGTATTCCTATTCAGGAAATGGCAATCGCATTACTTTAGAGAATGAGAACTCCTATGATTTTGAAATTACTGGAAACACAATGCAATTAATATTTGTAGATCAACCTGGTATTGCGGATGATGAGGTCACGTATTCTTTTATCAGGAATTAAATGAACTCAAAATAAGATAACCCGTTTCTTGAAATATTGCGAATAATACTTAATTCTATTAATAGTTATTGAATAAAACTAATTCCAAAACGGCCACATATTTCAGCAACTTTTGCAAAATCAGGTTTCCCAGGCGGTAAGCCACCTAATTCCTCAAACATAAGTTCTATTCCCGAGGGGAAAGCACTTAAAATTGTTTTGCAATCGGTATCTCCAATAACTTTCCAAGAATGCGGGATATTTTTTGGAGCAAAGGCTAAATCTCCAGCTTTTAATATGACGGTTTTATCTCCTACGGTAACTTCAAGCTCACCTTCTAAGACTTTAAAAACTTCATCCTCTTTGGTATGTACATGTGGAGGAATCATGGTTCCTGGCGGATTAATTTCTTCAATTAAGGTAAATTGGCCATCTGTATCTGTACCAGTAAGTTTAAATGTTTGTTGATCACCAATAACATTAACTTTTTTGCCCTCATTAGCCCTAACAATTTTGGATTTAGGATTTGAATAAGAATTTCTCTTTGATGCTATGACCGGAATAGATACGACACTAGCACTGGCTATGACGGATGTTTTTAAAAAATCTTTTCGATTCATTGGTTGTTGCTTTTATCATTGGGTATAATATACTGATTGCAAAAGATAAGAGCAATCAAATTTATATAGCCGGACGGTTTTTGATTATAGTTCGCTTTAAATAGCCATTAGGTTACAACCTCTAATATCCGAATGGTCAAACCTTCCTAAAACTTCAAAACTATCATCTTTATAGGTTTTTCCTAAATCTTGTGTAGCAATAAAGGAGCAAGAATTTATATTAGCTAAATCGATTACATTAATACCTCCAGTCTTTTCAACTCCCAGAATTTCTAATGGATTTTCTGTGTCTCTAGTGAATACGCTCATCCAAGGTGGGCATTGGAAAACACCATCTCCCTTGGAATAGGCCTGCGATAATAATTCGGTCATGCCATATTCCGAATGTATCATATTTACCCCAAAGCCCTTTTTTAAAATTGTATGTAGCTCATTTCGGATGATTTCTTTGCGCCTACCTTTCATCCCACCAGTTTCCATAATTATGATATGTTTTAATGTAAAGCGGTACTGCTCGATTAAGTCTAGCAAAGCAAATGAAACTCCGATAAGAAGGGTTTTTGTACCGGAACGCTCTAGTTTTTCGATTGTGGTTTTTAATTCCTTCAAATTATTTAGATAAAAACCACTAGCCGGATGCTTAGATTTTTTAATCATATCATCCGCCATATAGATGAGGGAAGAACCCTGCCTTTCAAGATAAGAAGGTAGTAGTGCTAAAATACAGTAGTCTTCAATTGGCCCATAAAAACGTTGAAATCCCTTTAAATAGCTTTTTTCATAAATGTTAAGGTCTAAGACATAATGCTTGCTAGTTGAACTTCCTGTAGTACCACTACTTTCAAAAATAATTTCTGGACTTTCTGTGGCAGTAACTATTTGTTTGGACTTAAAAAATTGGATTGGTAAAAAAGGAATTTCTATAATGCCTTTTACATTTTTTGGACTTCGGTTTAAGTGATTGCAAAAAGCTTGGTATATGGTATTATGCTCATATTGGAATTTGAATGTTTTAAGCGCTAGTGATTCAAATTCGTTTCGATTTTGAATATCAAAAATGGTATCAACTCCAAAATTTGCCATACATAGGCAAAAATAGCCAAATAAAAAGCCCCTAACAATCTTGCTAGGGGCTTTAAAATTGATTAGTATGGTTATTATTTTATAACAAGTTTTCTTGTCATGGTTTTTTTGTTTTCAGTTACTTGTAAAACATATACACCCGGTACAAGTCTAGATATGTCTAAAGTATTGGTACTTATTCTATCTACTAATACGATTTCACCAAAGACATCATATACCTTAATGGTTTTTTTATCATTTGATGAGGTTGTGATGTAGATTTCTTCCCCATATGCTGGGTTTGGGTACATTTTAAAACCTTTTACTTCTGTATGTTTTACGTCGTTCACAGTAACTAATTCTTGTCCAAAGGATAGTAGCGGTAATAGTAACAGCGCTATTAAGTATATTTTTTTCATGTTCAAGATTGTGGGATATCTGAAGTAAAATTACTGAAAGGCAGAAGGTTACACTATTTTATGTTGTGAAATAGAGCCGTTTGGTTGTGAGCACGATGAAATGCAAAAATCATCGATAAAGCAACATTTTTTAAATAGCGAGTAGGTGTTATTTAATAACTAATTTTCTTGTAGCCATCTTATCTTTCTCCAAAACGCGAAGAATATAAACCCCTTTGTCAAGATTAGAAAGGTTTAATTCTTTACCAAGTATCGTTGTTTCTAGCACCTTTGTTCCTAAAACATCAAATACAAGAATTTGTTTTGGGGCATTTTGGGAAGTACTAATAAATATCTTTCCGTTGGTAACAGGATTAGGATACAATTTAAAACCTTCAATATCACCCTTGGTCTGGTTTTGAGAAAAACCAAACGAGCAAACCAAAAAGAAGAGGACTAAGTAGAGTTGCTTCATATAAGATGTAGGTAACAAAGGGTATGCCACAAATATAAAAATTTGCATAACTAACTGGTAATTAGACTAAGATAAATCCCACATTTTTCGATGAACTGCACAAAAAAGCCCCTGAAAATGGGGCTTTTTAACAAAAATGTTTGTAATTCTTAGTTGATACCTATTGTCCAACCTGCTCCCCAAGTAGCAATATCTGTTCCTGTACCATTACCTACACCAGTAATAATATCTGATTCGTTAAAGGTGAATCCAGTATCATTCTTTAGGGTAGTAGTTACATTATTGAAAGTAACATCAACGATATTTAACAAGTCATCTAGCACTCCTTGACCTGTTGGATTATCTCCGGCATCGCCATCAAGGTCAAAGCCTTCGTCAAAATCTGTAAGGACCACATTGGTAAAGATACCTTGGGTTCCTGCACGTAATCGTATAGCCTCACTTGCATCATTAGCACCTATTACAGTTACATTGGTAACATTTGGAGCAGAAAAGTATCCACCTTCGTTGCTAAAATCTGTATTGTATCCATCACATTCAAAAGCCTTGTCATGAGAAGTTCCGTGCTGTACGTAAACATCCGTTAAAGTTCCAATAAAACCTTCTGTCCAATCTATAGAATCATCTTCGGAATTAACAACTACTAGGTGGCTTGCATTAACAGTACCACCAAAGAACTCAAAACCGTCATCAGAACCTTCAAATATCTGAACGTAATCTATAGTAGTTCCGCTACCAACTCCATAAACAGATAAACCATTTAACTCGGCATTACCATCAATAGCTCCTCCAGCATATTCTATACGAACATATTCTAAATTACCAGAATCATCTGTTGGTATGTTTCCACCGTAAGCAAGTGCTCCAACTTCTGAAGTCGCAATGTCATCAGAACCATCTGCGGTAGAATTTATTGGGGCTTTTCCACATAATACGATACCACCCCAATCACCAGACGAAGGGTTAGTTGAATTTGAAGTAAAAATAATAGGGTTACTTGCAGTACCTACTGCATTAATCTGAGCATCTTGTTGTATGGCAACGTATGCATTTACTCCTATGGGTTCTGCCTTTACTGTCATCCCAGCAGGAATGGTCAATGTTGTACCACTTGCCATAGTAACAGGTCCAGTAATTAAGTATTCAATATTAGCATCAAGTGTTAAATCTTGAGAATACAGGCCGTTTAGATTAACTACGCTGTCGTCAACAACAGGTTCGTTAGTGTTAGTAATGTTAAAAACTATTTCAGAGGTGTCATCTCTTTCACAAGACATAAAGATAGTGGCAACTAGACCTAAAAATAATAACTTGTTTTTCATTGCTTTGTAGTTTATAGTATTTTTTAAAATTTATATTTAAAAGTTAATCCAAGGTTTACTCCAAGATTGTATTCACGTATTGTAATATTTCCAATACCTGTATTTTCCCGTACAAAAGAAATATCTGGGTTTAATAGGTTCTTTGCAGAAAGATTGGCTTCAAAATGCTCTCCAAAAGAGTTTCGCCAAACAAAATCTAAAGTAGGAACCGCTCTTTCAACAATATTTCCAAGACTTCCTCCACCTAAAGAAAAAATTCGATCAGAGAAATAGGAAAAGACAACTGTAGCTTTTGGCTTATATGTGCCAAAAGTTGGGCTATAGTTTAAATCTGCATTTATTATAAAGGGAGAAGCTCCTTCTAATTCATCAGAATCACGCCCAAAAGTAGTTCCAAAAGTATTTTCGGTCCCCGCAGGAATATCCTTTAAATCTTGCTCAGTTTTTATATAAGCAGCGTTTAAACCAGCAGATACAATTGCATTTTCATCCTTATCAGTAAGTAAGTTTTTACGAAGCTCAATTTCAACTCCATAAATATCTGCTTGATCACCTGTTCTAAAATAGCGCTGCGTTCCAGTTGCATCTGCTGCAACAACTCTGTTAACAGGGTCTTTAATAGTCTTTGCAAAAGCGGCAATTGAAATAATCTCGCCACGCTCCAAGAACCATTCGTATTTTAAATCAAAATTGTAAACATCTGAATAGGTTGCGCCTGTTCCGTTTAAACCTCCCAATAAATCTGGGTTACCACCAACTCTTTGTGTAACAGATTCATATACAAAAGGTGCTACTTCTTTAAATTCTGGGAAAGAGGCTGTCTTACTCGCGGCAAAACGAAGATTAGAATCTTCATTAATTGCATATTTTACATTTAAGCTCGGTAGAAAGATGTTTTCATAAACTTCTCGGAAACCAGGATCTGTTGAACTAATATTTATTACATCGTAAACAACTTTTTGGTCAAACGTTTCTATTCTAATACCAGGTACAAAGGTCCATTTTTCTCCAAGTTCTAGTTCTGCAGTAACATACCCCGCATGAACGTTAAGATTCCCTGTATAGGTATTCTCAGGTAATCCTGGTCTATTTCTATTTCCAATTTCATTATTAATTGGGTTAAGTACCAACAGATCATAAAGACCACTTCCCGAAGGAATATTAATGTTGTTTACGTTAAAAATACTATTGAAATTAGTTACATCAGTCACAGGAGTATTATCTCTATCCTGAATTTCATATCCGTAACGGATACTATTAAACCTACGTTCTTTTCTACGACCATTGTATCCAAAATTCCATTTTACTTTTTCAGAAGCTTGATATCCAAAGTTCACAAAACTATTAAGTTCATCGTCTTCAATACTTTGGAAGAAACGTTGATTATCAAACGGGATATTGGTGTAGAAAACCGGATTTGTACTAGCATCATTATCCAATGCAAGTTGGTAATTTTCCAAAGTGATACGCTTTCTGTCTGGTTCATCAGAAAACACTTTATTAAAACCTGTTCCCCAGTCTAAAGACCATTTTTCATCAAATTTATGTTGACCAGTTAGTTGGTTCACAAAAATCATGTCCTGATTAAACTGAACGTTCATTACATAAAAGCCTTGATCTGTATCAATAATAGCATCTCGGTTAGTTCCTTGTCCATTAACACCATATAGGCCAACAGCATCAGAAGAACTATTGATAAATAAGGAAGTATACTTTAATTTATTTTCGTTGTTAATTTTATAGGTAAGACTTCCTAATGCAGTTGTTGTGGTGCTATATGCAAATTCTCTTACGTTTGGAAAATCTACTTTTAAAACATTGGTAAAATCTCTTGCGGGACCTTCCCAAATTTGATAGCCATTTTCAAAGCTTGCGGCTCCAAAGAAGCTTAATCTTGAGTCTTCATCGAGATTCCAGGAATAACCACCTTCAATAGCACCAGATATATTAATTGGACTCCAAGCTTCCTGTGGATCAACGCCATGAGAAAGTACAATAGCAAAAGGGTCGTTATCGTACCTGTTGTAAAAACCAAAGTTACTCGGCCCTTCACTTCTTAGGAAATCTTCGCCAGACGCATTACTATTAACACCACTTCCTAGAGAAACTTCTATATAGCCATCTCCGGTATATTCTTTAGAATCTATATTTACATTACCTGCTGCAAAGTCGCCATAAAAATTAGAGGCATATGCTTTACGTACAGAAACATTTTCTATAATCCCAGAAGCAAACAAGTCAAGATTTATGTTCTTTTTGTTTACATCGTTAGAAGGCAAGGATAGTCCATTCATCGTAGTATTCTGGTAACGGTCACCAAGACCTCTTACGTAAACATTACTAGAACCTTGTTGTTTTGATATCCCTGAAATTTGAGCAACGGCCCCTGCGGCATCATCAATACCTTTTAAGGTTAATGCTTCTGCACTAATAGCTTCTTGCAGAACAACAGCATTTTTTTGCTCAAGTAATAAAGCTATTTCAGAATCTTTTCTTGCAGAGGTTGTTATCACCACTTCATCTAATGCAAAACCCTGAGAGGCGCTCATGGGAACATTTACAGTAGTAACTTTATCCGCAACCACTTCTACATTAGGTATCTCAACTGTTTCGTAACCTAAATAACTATACTGCACCGTGTAAACTCCAGGTTCTAGATTAGGAATCTCGTATAAACCATCAAAATCAGATGTAGTACCTATTGTAGTTCCTTTTATTAAAACGTTAGCAAAAGGTAATGGTTCGTTGTTTAGTTCCTTATCAGTAAGTTTACCAACAATACTACCATTATTCTGAGAAAAAATAATTGTTGAACAAAGTAACGCTAGCAGAGCGAATATGTTTTTCATTGTCTTATTAGTTATTTAACCGGGGCAAAGAAACACATGGGCTGTAAAAGCTATGTAAGGCGTAGGTTAAGAGTTTATTTTAAAAGCATTACCATAACGTTACCATATTAAATCAATGTTAAGCGGCAAAAATGTAATTGTATTATCTTTACATTTGGTAGGTTAACTAATGAAAATCATCCAATGAAAACCAGTGATATTAGAATACTTTTAGTGGACGATGAGCCGGATATTCTTGAAATTGTAAGCTACAACTTGTCCTCTGAGGGCTATGAGGTTTACACAGCTAAAAATGGGGTTGAAGGAGTTGCTAAGGCCAAAAAAAAGCATCCGCATCTTATTATTTTAGATGTAATGATGCCAGAGATGGATGGTATTGAAGCTTGCGAAATAATGCGAAGCACCCCAGGTCTAGAAAATTCCATTATTACTTTTTTAACTGCCCGCGGGGAGGACTATTCTCAAGTTGCTGGTTTTGATGCGGGCGCAGATGATTATATTACCAAACCTATTAAACCTAAAGTTCTTGTTAGCAAGGTTAAAGCACTTTTAAGACGTTTAAAAGAAAACAACGAAGAGGCTGAAGATATCGTTCAGGTAGGCAATATTGTGATTAATCGTGAAGAGTATAAGATTGTAAATGAAGGTAAAGAGATAATTTTACCTAGAAAAGAATTTGAACTCTTAGCATTACTAACATCTAAGCCAAGCAAAGTATTTAAAAGAGAAGTTATTCTAGATAAAGTTTGGGGAAATGAAGTCGTCGTAGGTGGAAGAACAATAGATGTTCATATACGTAAATTAAGAGAGAAAATAGGAGACCATCATTTTAAAACTGTAAAAGGTGTAGGGTATAAGTTTGTTTTGTGATAAACTTTTCCAATTATAAAACAGATTTTTTTACTCCCATATTGTTGCTATTCAACTTTAAAAGTCTTCTACCTAGCTAAAAATTCCTAATTTTCGCTTCAACCTTAAAAGTTTACATTAGTTACATGGCTATTAAACTTAAAAAGTCATATAGATTCGCTTTACGTTCTTCACTGTATATTTCTATACTGCTTACAGCTGCTTTAACTGGGGTTTTATGGTTTACTGGTAGTTTTGATTGGAAACTAATACTTCTATTCATCCCAATATCTTTTTTAATCCCTTTTTCTATTATACAAACTCGGGTAGAGCGTTTTATTTATAGGCGTGTTAAGAAAATATATGATGATGTTTCTTTATTAGAATCTTCTTCCTTCTCATCAAAACCAGTAACAACGGATATGAAAACCTTAACAGAGGAAATCGGCAAGTTTGCTCAGGATAAGAAATTTGAAATAGATACACTTAAAGTTAGGGAAGAGTATAGAAAAGACTTTCTAGGGAACGTTTCACATGAATTAAAAACACCTCTATTTACAGTTCAAGGATATATTCTAACCTTATTAGATGGGGCATTAAAGGATAATAAGGTTAATGAAAAATATCTGAAAAGAGCCAGTAAAGGCGTAGAGCGTCTTATTTATATTGTGAAAGACCTTGATTTAATCACAAAGTTGGAAGTTGGCGATTTAAACCTAGAAAAAGAAGAATTTGATATTATTGAACTTATCGAAAGTGTTTTTGAGCTTTTAGAAATGAAAGCTGCAAAAAAGCATATTACGTTAACATTTGATATGGAATATGCTAATCCAATTTATGTGAGAGGTGATATCGAAAAGATTCAGCAGGTGCTAACAAACTTATTAGTTAACTCCATTAAATATGGGCATGAGAATGGTACCACTGAGGTTAGTGTGGAAAACTTAATCAAAAATAAAGTGATTGTTCGGGTTACAGATAATGGAGAAGGTATTTCAAAAGAACATATACCAAGACTTTTTGAACGCTTTTATCGCGTAGATAAAACTGGTAATAGAGATGTTGGTGGTTCTGGGCTAGGGCTTTCCATTGTAAAACATATTATTGAAGCCCATGACGAAAAAATCTACGTGGAAAGTGAAGAAGATGTTGGCTCTGAGTTTTCTTTTACTTTGGAAAAAGTAGAAAACAAACTAGCGTAGTTTATAACATCTTCAAATTTGGTTAAACCATCAAATTTATGAACCTCCTTAAGCTTATCCAGCGTAAAATCATCTTGTTTACAATAGGGAACTAAGCCTTGTTTTTCCAATCTTTTTGCTAAATATTCTTGTTCATATTGCCCTGGTGTTGGAATAAAGAACGCTTTCTTTTCCAATTTAGCCAAATCCATGACTGTGGTATACCCAGAACGGCAGAGAATATATTCACTGGAATTAAGAGCATTTTCAAGCTCTTTAGACTGCATAAAGTTTATAAGCGTAATCGAACCGTTTTTTAATTTTAGATGTTCCTTAGTCTGTTTACTTTCAATTTTCCCTTTTATAAAAAGGATATTTCCTGCAAAGCTTTGTAGCTCTTTTAAAAGATGTTCTTCTAAGAAAGAGCGTTGAGGTTCTGGACCTGAAAGTAATACCAGTAGATTATGTGTGATAGTCGTTTTATTTTTCTCAAACCTGCTTAAAGGCCCCAGATATTTAATGTTCAATTTTGATTTCTTCAGATGACCTAGTTTTCCGGTCAAATTTGGTTTTCCTTTAACATCAGGAACCCAACAAGCTGCAAATTTTTTAATAATTCTTTGATGCATTTTAGAACTAAACCAAGTCGTATTCCCAGATAGTACATTTAATTGGTGTGTAATAAAAACACAAGGAACTTTTTTGGAATAAACCCCTAATCTGTTGTCAGAGATGATACCATCTAGTTGGTATTCTTTTACTAATTTTTTTACCTCTTTTTTTTCTTTGGACATCGCCTTAAGAACTTTGGGAGAGTCCCAAATCATTTTTATTTTAAAGTTTTTACCCTTCTCTGCATATTTAATTTTATAAGATGACAATTTAAAAGAAGGGATTTCAGGGAATTCTTTCTGCAATAATTTTAAAGCAACACCATCCGAAGCAATATACGGTTGATGGCCATTTTCTAGTAGTGCATTAATGATAGGAATACAACGCGTTGCGTGTCCAAGCCCCCAATTTAAGGGAGCAACTAAAATTCGTTTGGAATTGGTCATAAATACAAAGAAACTCCTCCCAGATAAGTTTGGGATTTCCTTAGTTTTGTCAAAACATTAAATTTTTGTTTTGGGTAGCAAGAACAAACTAAAACGATTTGCTGAGAACGAAACTTTCCCCAACGTCATTCAGCCTTCAAGAGAAGAGGTTGTAAATGGGTTCGAGTTTAAGGGAAAGTGGAGTGCGTTTTTTAAAAATGACAATCCTATAGTATTGGAACTCGGTTGTGGCAAAGGTGAATACACAGTAGGCTTAGCAAAGCGAAATCCAAATAAAAATTACATTGGTATTGATATTAAGGGAGCCCGATTTTGGCGTGGAGCTAAAACGGCTTTGGAAGAAAGCTTACCTAATGTAGCTTTCATTAGAACGCAGATAGAATTAGTTGATGAGTTATTTGCTAAGCATGAGGTTTCGGAGATATGGATAACCTTTCCAGACCCCCAGATTAAGTATAAGCGTACTAAACATAGGATGACAAATGAGGCTTTTCTAAAGAAATATAAAAGCATTTTAAAAGTTGATGGATTAATACATTTAAAAACCGATAGCGAATTTATGCACGGCTATACACTTGGGGTGTTACATGGATTAGGACATGAAGTTATTTACGCCAATCATGATGTATATAAAAATGAGGGAAGCCCAGATGAGGTATTGAAGATTCAAACATTCTATGAAAATCAGTATCTTGAAAGAGGAAAACCAATCACCTACATTCAATTTAGAATGTCTAACTAAACTATGCAACCACTAATCCTGTTTTTTGCTACTTTTTCTGCTGCTTTTATTGCATCGGTGCCTCCAGGGTTGCTAAATGTAAATGCTGCTAAAACAAGTGTTGAAAAAGGGAAATCCAATGGAGTAATTTTTGGATTGGGCGTAGCAGTTATGGTAATGCTCCAAACGTATCTTTCGGTAAGGATTGCAAAATACCTTTCTAGAAACCCAGATGTTGTTGAAATGCTAATGCAGCTTGCCATTGTGGTTTTTGCAGTGTTAGCTATTTTTTTCTTCTTTAAAGCTAGAAAAGATGGTGTTAAACCCTTAAAATTGAAGGAAGGCAAGAAGAGAAATAGTTTCTCTAAAGGAATGTTTCTTGCCGCAATTAACTTATTAACAGTTCCTTATTATAGTGGACTAAACTCCTTGTTTCATGGACAGGGGTTTATGAATTATAAGGTTATTGATGAGGTAATCTTTATTCTCGCAGCTGGTTTGGGGACTTTTTTGGTGATGTATTTATATGTTTTTTACTTTAATAAAATGGAGCGAAAAACAAATAAATTCTCTAAGAACTCCAACTATATTTTAAGTGGATTAATGTTGGTCTTGCTTATTATTACCTTAATCCGTGTTTTTTATCACTAAATGGAAGAGAAGAATTTTTTTGATAAAGTTTATGAGGTTGCGCAACAAATTCCTTATGGTCGTGTAACATCTTATGGGGCAATTGCTAAGTATTTGGGAGCGGCTCGTAGCGCTAGAATGGTAGGTTGGGCGATGAATAATTCTTTAGCTAAAGACGTGCCAGCTCATCGCGTGGTAAACCGAGTTGGATTACTCACGGGGAAGCAACATTTTGAAGGTACTAACCTTATGCAGCAGTTATTAGAAAATGAAGGTATTAAGGTAGTAGACAATCAAATAATAGACTTCAAAAAGCACTTTTGGGATCCAGGGAAAGAATTGGTATCTTATTATTAAATAAGACAAGTCTATTTTACCATCTTCATTTTCAACCCATCAACTTCTATATCTAAGGCTTAGACCGTATCTTTGTAATTTAGAATCAGTTTAAACGACTGCACTACAAATTTGACTTATGAAGATTGAGAAAAAAGCTGTTTTAAAAGCTTTAGAAAATATCACTGTTCCAGGTGAAGGCCAGAATATGGTGGAGAGTGGAGCAGTTACCAATGTGCAAATTTTTGGAGATGAAGTGGAGGTGGATGTTACAATTAAAAATCCAAGTCTTCAAGCTAGAAAGAAAACCGAAGTGGAAATTTTAAAGATTATCCATGAAAAGGTATATGAAAAAGCTAAGATTAAAATTAATCTAAAGGTTGAAGCAGCAGCTAAGCCCAAGGTTAATGAAATTAAGGGGAAAGCTATTCCTGGAATCCAAAGTATTATAGCCGTAGCTTCCGGTAAAGGAGGTGTAGGTAAATCTACGGTTACAGCAAATTTAGCAGTTACTTTAGCTAAAATGGGATTTAATGTTGGTCTTTTAGACACCGATATTTATGGCCCTTCTATGCCAATTATGTTTGATGTTGCTTTAGAAAAGCCACTTTCTATAAACGTAGATGGAAAGAATAAAATGAAGCCTGTAGAAAATTATGGGGTCAAGCTTTTGTCTATTGGATTTTTCACGCAACCTAACCAAGCGGTTATTTGGCGTGGACCAATGGCCTCTAAGGCATTAAATCAAATGATTTTTGATGCGCATTGGGGAGAATTGGACTTTTTATTGCTGGATTTACCTCCAGGAACAGGAGATATCCATTTAAGTATTATGCAGTCGTTACCAGTTACTGGAGCAGTGGTGGTAAGTACGCCACAAGAAATTGCGTTGGCAGATGCCCGCAAAGGGGTAGCTATGTTTCAGCAAGAGGCAATAAATGTTCCGGTATTGGGTATTGTAGAGAATATGGCGTATTTCACACCGGAAGAATTACCTGAGAACAAATACCATATCTTTGGTAAAGATGGAGCAAAGCATTTGGCTGAAGATTTAAAAGTTCCTTTTTTAGGAGAGATACCTTTAGTGCAAAGTATTAGAGAAGCGGGAGATGTTGGTAGGCCAGCAGCATTACAAACGGCAACTCCAACAGAAGAGGCTTTTGAAGAATTAACAAAAAATGTGGTTCAAGAACTGGTGAATAGAAACACAGCTTTACCACCTACAGAAGCAATTAAAATTACAACAATGGCAGGTTGTTCTGCTGTTAAAAAATAAACTCTCATGACATCAGAAGAAGTTAGAAAAAATGTTGAGAAAGCTTTAGATGAGATTCGTCCTTTTTTGCAGAGTGATGGAGGCGATATTTCATTAATATCAATAGATGATGATACCTCAGTGAAGGTGAAGTTAGAAGGGAACTGTATTGGCTGTAGTGTAAACCAGATGACTTTAAAGAGTGGCGTAGAGATGACAATTAAAAAATATGCTCCTCAGATTGAAGAAGTCGTTAATCTAAGTTAGTTAACCTGATAAAAATCATTGTTATTTTTCTTCTACAACAGCTAGTTTTGTTCAATTCCAAGATGATTTCATGATTAAGACAGATATATTGATAATTGGTGCTGGCCCTACTGGTCTTTTCACCGTTTTTGAAGCTGGACTTTTAAAGCTTAAATGCCATTTAATAGATGCTTTGCCGCAAGCTGGCGGGCAATGTTCAGAAATCTATCCTAAAAAACCAATCTATGATATTCCAGGATTTCCTGAAGTTATGGCTGGTGAATTAGTGGATAATTTAATGGAGCAGATAAAGCCGTTTCAACCAGGATTTACCCTTGGAGAACGTGCTGATACTATTGAAAAATTAGATGATGATTCTTTTGTAGTCACCACAAATAAAGGAACCAAACACAATGCACCTATTGTCGCTATTGCAGGAGGCTTAGGTAGTTTTGAACCTAGAAAACCTCTTTTGGATAATTTAGCTAAATATGAGGATAACGGTATTGCGTACATTATAAAAGAACCTGAGGTTTATCGGGATAAGAAAGTATTGCTAGCTGGGGGTGGGGATTCTGCTTTAGATTGGGCTATCTTCTTGGCAGATGTGGCATCGGAGGTTACTTTAGTTCATCGTAGAAACGAATTTAGAGGTGCGTTGGATTCTGTAGAGAAAGTTCAAGAACTTAAAAATTTAGGTAAAATTAATCTGATTACTCCAGCTGAAGTTATTGACTTGAATGGAGCAGAGACTTTAGAAAGCGTAACAATTCAAAAGACAGACTCAAAGGAAAATATTGAGATTGAAGTTGATAATTTTATACCATTATTTGGTTTGTCACCAAAATTAGGACCCATTGCAGATTGGGGATTAGAGATAGAAAAAAACGCTATTAAAGTTGACAATACTTTAGACTACCAAACAAACATTCCAGGTATTTATGCAATTGGTGATGTAAACACTTATCCAGGAAAACTAAAGCTAATTCTTTGCGGTTTTCATGAAGCTACGCTAATGTGCCAAAGCGCTTACCAGCGTATTTTCCCAGATAAGAAATATGTAATGAAATATACCACCGTAGGAGGTGTAACTGGTTTTGATGGTAGTAAAAAAGAAGCTCCAAAAGCGGTTGTCAAATCAATTAATTAACAAAGAATGTCACCCTGAGCACAGTCGAAGGGTTGAGGATTAGTACCGAATAGAATATGAGTGACATTAAAATAAAAATAACCGACCGTGAAGGAATACTTCACGAGATTGATGCCCCAACTGACATGAATATGAATTTAATGGAGATAGTACGTTCCTACGAGTTAGCTCCAGAAGGTACTATTGGTATTTGTGGTGGAATGGCAATGTGTGCGTCGTGCCAATGTTATGTAAAATCTGGCCATGAACTCCCTGAAAAGTCGGATGACGAAGAAGCAATGCTTTCTGAAGCTTTTAATGTAGAGGATAATAGCCGTTTGGGCTGTCAACTTCATATCACTGAAGATATGGAAGGTTTAGAGGTTGAATTGGCTCCAGAGGAATTATAGTACGCTACATTAAGTTAGATCCTTGCTTGATAGGTAAACAGATTGTAGTAGCGACCCTCACTAGCAATTAACTCCTCATGAGTACCCTGTTCTGCAATGCGCCCATTTTCAATTACTAAAATCTGGTTTGCTTTTCGGATTGTGCTTAAGCGATGCGCTATTACAAAGGTTGTTCTTCCTTTGGTAAGTTCCGCCAAACTTTTTTGAATTAAAGCTTCACTTTCCGTATCTAAATTGGAAGTTGCTTCATCTAAAATTAAAATTTTTGGATTGGCTAAAACGGCACGCGCTATAGCAATGCGTTGGCGTTGACCCCCTGAAAGTTTTACTCCACGTTCACCAATTAAGGTATCCAAGCCATCATCAAAACGGTCTGTGAATTCATCCACATAAGCTGCTTTCACTGCAGCTTTTAATTCTTCTTCAGAAGCATTAGGTCTTGGGAATAGAATGTTCTCTTTTATAGTCCCTTCAAAAAGGAAGTCATCTTGCAGAACAACACCTAAAAATTGACGAAAACTAGTTAAATCTATTTTTGCAAGATCTTTACCGTCTATGGTAATTTGACCTGAATCTGGATTTAGAAAACTAGCTGCTAATCCTGCAATGGTAGATTTACCTGAACCAGAACTACCTACCAATGCAATTACGTCTCCTGATTTTGCTTCAAAACTGATATTATGCAAAACATCTTTATCTTCTTCATAGGCAAAAGAGACATCTTTAAAGCTTACATCTCCATGGATTTTAGAAAGTTGAATGGTTCGGTCTTTTTCATCACCCTCAGATACTTCATTCATTAATTCCTCTGTACGGTCAAGACCAGCTAAAGCCTCAGTCAATTGGCTACCTATATTACTCATCTGAACAATTGGAGCTACCATTAGTGCTAATAGAAAAGTAAACTCAAAATACTCTCCAGTTGTCAATTCACCTTGCATCATTTTGTAGCCTCCATAACCCATCATAATTCCAGTAGTTGCTAATCCTAAAAGAAAAGTAGATGAACTGGTCATAACAGCTGTAGCAGTTAAACTCTTTTTTACATTTTTATATAGTCTTTCCACACCACTTTCAAAAACTTTTGCTTCTTGCGCTTCCGCATTAAAACCTTTTATAACTCGTATTCCACCTAAAGTTTCGGTTAATCTACCTTTTACCTCGGCATTTATTTTTCCACGATCTCTAAATACTGGGCGTATTATTTTAAAAGCCTTTAAAGCGATGATTGCAAATAGAATTAAAGGGATAAAAGTTAGGAGCGTCATTCCAGGACTAATTCGAAGTAATAGAACAAGAGAAACAACTGCGGTTATAGTTCCCCCTACCAATTGTACCAAACCTGTTCCAATTAGGTTACGGACTCCTTCAACATCACTCATAATCCGAGATACTAAAGCTCCCGATTTGGTATTATCGAAAAAACGAATGGGTAAGGAGAGTACTTGTTTTTGTACTTGCGCTCGCAGCTCAGAAATCATGTATTGCGCTTGGATGCTCAACACTTTTGTCAAAAGAAAAGACATCACTGCTTGTACTAAAAAAGAAAATACAACTACAGCAACCAAGATTTTAAGGAAATTGTAATCTTTATTAGGGACGATATCATCCAAAAAATACCGCAACGATACTGGAGCAACAAAACTAGCAGCTTTGCTTATTACTATTAAGAGTAACCCAATAAAGACCAGTTTACGTCTTGGCCATATGATGGTTTTAAATGCTTTAAGAATGCTTACTTTTTTAGCTGCCATAGAAATATCTCAAAAAAGAAAGAGCAAGTTACTTTAAAATGTAATACTACTAGGTGGAGTTCTAAGATGATTTGCTCAAATAACTCTGATTATATTTGGTATACTATAATTACTGATGGTATTTTCGGGTATGTCCAATACAAAAAAGACCTTTTTACTACTTGCAATACTAATTGCTTTTTGTGGCACTGCACAAGAAAAGTATATTCAACTTACAGAAATAGTAACAGATAGTGCCAGAATTTTTACCCCAAAGCAATTAGAAAAGCTTAAAACAAAACTTACAAATTTTGAGACCGAAACTTCAAATCAGCTCGTTCTATTAACGATTCGAGAATTAGGTTATGAAACCATTGAGACCTACGCAAATGGTACATTTAATCAAAATGAGTTAGGGCAAAAAGAAAAGGATAACGGTATTTTAATATTGTTTTCTAGTATAGATAGGGAAGTTCGTATCGAAGTTGGTTATGGATTAGAACCCTATATAACTGATGCAGTTGCCTCCAGAATCATACGGAATACGATGATTCCAAAATTTAAGGAGGAACGCTATTTTGAAGGAATTGATGCGGCTACTAGCGAATTGATTTTATATTTAAATGACCCTGAGGCGCTTGAAGAATTTAAAGCAGCTATTGAGGCGGGTGATAAGAGAAATAAGAATCTTGGAATAGTTTTTTTGATTGGATTTTTATCTCTTTTTATGGGAGTAGGAGGCTTCTTTTTCTATAAGTCATATCGAAATCTAATAGAGGTGTTTAGAGGTATGCTCATAGGCAAGTTGGGTGTTCTTCCAGGGTTTTTTATGATTCCTTTTGCTTCAATTACAATATTTTTTGGACTAGTATTTATACTAGTACCATTAGTTATAGGCTTTTCTTTTTTTGAGTTTGATATTGAAAGCTATTTTTACTTATTGGATAAGCCAAGTACATTATTATGGTTTCTAGTTCCCTTTTATGGAATTGCTATTCTAATTGCTTTAATTAGAATACGTCTTTTTGGAAAAGAAGAATTTAAAATTTCTTGGTTGAAGAATAATAAAAGCTACATGCGTAAAACCTTTTCATCTTCGGGTTCACATTCCTTTGGGTCGAGCTCTTCCGGTGGCAGTTCTAGTAGTTTTTCTGGTGGCGGAGGTAGTTCTGGTGGAGGTGGTGCTAGCGGAAGCTGGTAATTAGCAAATAGCAACTAATTCTTGTATTTTCATAACATAAAAATAAGCTCCATTATGCGCTACGTTTATTCTTTTTTTCTCTGCCTAATTCTGATTTCCTGTAAAACTGAGACACAACACAAAACAGAACTTGATGCTTGGGAGGCTCAAGCTCAGAATATAGAAATTATTAGAGATGACTATGGCGTACCTCATATTTATGGTAAAACAGATGCTGATGCCGTTTTTGGCTTACTTTATGCGCAATGTGAGGATGATTTTAATCGTGTAGAGCAAAACTATATCTGGGCAACGGGTCGTTTGGCAGAAGTAGAAGGTGAAGAAGCCTTGTATAGTGATTTAAGAGCTAAACTTTTTATGACGGAAGAAGAAGCGAAGGCTAATTATGAAAAGAGTCCAGAATGGTTGAAGGAATTATGTGATGCATTCGCAGACGGTATTAATTATTACTTACATACCCACCCCGAGGTTAAACCAAAATTATTAACTCGTTTTGAACCTTGGATGCCAATGTACTTTAGTGAAGGTTCCATAGGAGGAGATATCGAAAGAATTAGAACTAGTAAAATAAAAGCATTTTATGAGGGAAACATGGAAATTCCCCAAGCTGAACTGATAGCTATCGAGAAAGAAGAAGAAATGGCAGAACCCCAAGGGTCTAATGGGATTGCAATTTCAGGGAAATTAACACAATCTGGAAATGCCATGTTACTAATAAATCCCCATACCTCATTTTACTTTAGAGGAGAGGTACATGTGGTTAGTGAAGAAGGCTTGAACGCCTACGGAGCAGTTACTTGGGGACAATTTTTTGTATATCAAGGCTTTAATGAGAAAACGGGTTGGATGCATACTTCTACTTATACCGATGTGATGGATGAGTTTAAAGAAAACATTACCAGTTTAGAAGGAAATATCATGTACCAGTATGGAGAAGAATTACGACCAGTTGAAGTTTCTGAAATAAGCTTAAAATACAAAGATGGAGATAGTCTAATAACAAAGATTTATCCAGCATACCGAACACATCACGGACCTATTACCCATATGTCTGATGGCATGTGGACGGCATCTGCCATGATGTGGGAGCCTGTAAAAGCTTTAGAACAATCTTTTATTAGAACAAAGCAAGATGGATACAAAGGTTTTCGAGAAATGATGGATATTAGAACCAACTCTAGCAACAATACAGTTTATGCAGATGCTGGAGGTAATATTGCCTATTTTCATGGGAACTTTGTTCCAAAACGAGATGTACGATTTAATTATTCAAAACCTGTAGAAGGTTGGAATCCTAAAACGGACTGGCAAGGCTTGCACACGGTGGATGAGAATATTTTAGTGTTGAATCCTCAAAACGGATGGATTCAAAACTGTAATTCTACACCATACACTTCGGCATTGGAGTTTAGCCCTAAAAAGGATGACTATCCCTACTACATGTCTCGTGACCAAGAAAACTTTAGAGGGGTACATGCAATAGAATTACTAAAAGATAGGAACGGTTATACTTTAGACAGCTTGATTAAAGTTGCCCATGACCCTTATCTTCCAGCTTTTAAGGCTTTGATTCCTGGGTTGATAAATTCGTATAATAGATATGATGACAAAAATCCTAAGCTTAAGGAGGCAATTGAAATTCTAGAAAAGTGGGATTACAAAACCTCTAAAGAATCTGTTGCAATGACTTTGGCACATTTTTATGGAACTCGGTATTATCAAGAAGGAAAATACCCTAAAGGATTGATACCTATGGAACGTGTTAAGTTTTGGGGAAGTGAGCAAGGAGAGCAGTTAAAAATATTTGAAAAAACAATTGACCAACTCGTAAATGACTTTGGCACATGGCAATTACCTTGGGCAGAAGTAAATCGTTACCAAAGACTTAATGGAGATATACGCCAGAATTTTGATGATACTAAACCTAGTATCCCTATTGGTTTTGCTTCTGGTAGGTGGGGAGCTTTAGCGGCATACGGCGCTAGATATACCACAGAAGGTGCTAAAAAATTATATGGAACGCGTGGGAATAGTTTTGTTGCGGCCGTAGAGTTTGGAGACAAGGTAAAGGCAAAAACTATTTTAGCGGGTGGTCAAAGTGGAAATCCAGATTCCCCACATTTTGATGACCAGATCCAAAAATATGCGAATGTAGATTGGAAAGATGTTCCTTACTATAGAGAAGCTGTTTTAAAAAGAGCTAAGAAGACTTATAAGCCCGGAGAATAATTTTATTCTTCTTCTTTAACTACAATCATACTTGCTTTAGAGCCAGTAGAAAGGTTCCACTTATTATTGTGTATAATTTTACCCATATCATCGGTAATAATTACCTGTGCGGTATTAGGTCCAGACGAACCTTGATTTAGTGCTTCAAAATCTATTCGATTAAAACCTTTTGTTAAATCAATATTTATGCCTTTATAAGAGCTAGAAAGTAAAATATTTGGTTCTACCACTTCCCCGTTTAAATAAATCTTTACACGATCACCATCCACATATTCATGATCCCTACAAACGATACCAATAAATTTAGCTCCAGTCTTTACATCACCTAAATATTGGTCGCCGAAATGTTCTTTAGAACCTTTTTTCTCTCGAGCTCCTACTTTGGGGTCAATAACTAAATCGTGTCCAGCACTTACCAATTCTCTTGTAGGTAACATTTGAATTGTTGGCTTATTATTTTTTGAAGTAAGGCTTTTATCTAATACGGAAGGCATGCGCAACGCAGTACCCTTGTTACTAGCTTTAACGTCTAGATTGTTTTTAGCACCTACTTTTAATGGTTTGGTAGTAGGTATATCACCTTGTGCAATAGTACTATTGCAGATAAATAGAAAAACCAGAAAGTAAAAAAAACGTTTCATTAACAAACTAAGTCGTAATAGACCAATAAAGTTAACAAATACCCTGCCATAGTGCTGATAAAGAGCTGTTAAATCCTTGGATTTTTCGATGAAAACTCAATTATCAATATAATCTGTTAATTTTTGCGGACCTTCCAACACCAAACGAACAATTTGTAAAGTACCATCTGGTTTAGTAGCTATTTGCCATTTAATTAGTGTAATCTGGCCATTTTCGACTTCAATACCTGTAATACTTCTAGGATGCACACAACTTCCATCATTAAAAAAAGGAATCTGTCCAGGTTCAGGAAAGCGAGGTCTATGCGTATGACCAGCTATAGTTATTTTTAAATCTTTTCTTAAAATCCAGCGTTTAATACGTTTTTCTATTCGAATAAGTTCTTTGTAGTTCTTTGCAGGACTGGTGGGGTCAGCAATGCCCACAACTTGTAATGGCTTCCATAGAATACGAACTAGAAATCTACCAATGCGCCAGCATCGATAGTTCCACCAATCTGCCTGATGTCCATGAGTGCAAAAAATTTCCTGTCCTGTTTTTTCATGGGTTAGTACTAGAGCTTCATTGTAAGCTAAACCTTCAAAAAGCTGCTTATCTACCCCATCTATAGGTTCAAAATAGCTAGATAAGTGTTTATCAACGTATGCCTGACTTCTATACACCATGTCATGGTTTCCCCAGACCATATGGAGTCGGTTTTCTAAATGAAACTGACGCAATAATTTAAAGACGTTTTTATGCGCTTCAAAAATGGATTCGAAATTTAAGTTTTCCCAAAGCTCGTCACCATCCCCAAGTTCACAATACTGAAAACCTTGCTGGTAATAATGGTTTAAGGCATGAAAATAGATATTCCTATTATTGGCAAAATCGTCTGCAAAACTATTATCTCCTCTATGACAATCACTAAAAAATATAAACTTAGAAGTATCATTAATGGAGATATGCTTCGCAGTATTATAAGCCTTGTCTAATCTTGAGAATGAAGACATTTTCTAAATTTTAATAAATATCATAAAAAAGTCGCCAAAACCATAATGATTACCTTAACAATAGGTTATTTCTGCTTTTTGTAATTTTATACTAGAAAAGCAGACTAATATGAGTATGATAAAGGAGAATAACAGTGAATCACCAATGTTGCAGAAGGTTAGCTTTAACAAGTTGCTTAATCATTATGATGAACAATTAAAGAGTGAAGACAAATCGCTTGCGGAAAGAGCAAGATATGTGCTTGAAGCTCAAGCTCCATATCCAGAATTAAGGGATGGTTTTGAAGATCTTTCTATTCTGGAGAAGCGAAAGGATGTGATACGTATTATTCTGGCTGATACTTTTTCTGAAGTATTAACTAACAATGAAATTAAAACCGCTTCTATACCATATGCCAATTTGGTTTTTAATTCTTCTAAACGTTTTCAGAGTATTATAGAAAATGCTGGTGAAGGTTTTGAACTGGAAATGAGAAACATGCCCGATGACATGCATTACATGATGCAGTGTACGGTTATACTTAGTTTTTACTATGGTTTTAGTTTAGATTTTAAAAGACCGCTCTTCTACGATATTCCCGATAAAAATGGTGTAATGCGCCATTATCGTATTCTGTATAATGCAGATTTTATGGAGATTACTCCAACAAAGAAGGCAAAAGAATTAAAACAGAGCGATGTTGATGAATTATTAGAAAATTTTGAAGACTTAGAACTATGGAAAGAGAAAATTCCACCAAATAGTTTTATTACCAAAGGTTTTGTTATTTCTAATTTATTTGATGTTACAGCGGAACATTCTATTTCCCAAATAAAATCTAGTTTAATAGGTAATAACAAACGTGGTAGTGAAAATTTCATGGATGATTTTCAAAACACGTTTAGCTCACTTTTTAGTCTAAACGGTATTAATGTAGGTTTTGCTGGTTATGATCCAAATACCAATAAATTTTTAAAAATTCATGGTAAGGGTATAGAAAGTTACCTTCTTAAAGGGCAAGAAATGGAGTCTTGCGATGCTATGCTCTGTGAATACTCCTATGGAAAATTATTAACAGATAGTACCTATTACGCTATAGCTAACGTAGAAAAGTATTATAAAAAGTCTGAAGGTAAAGTACAACCGTACAAGAACTTATATGAGCAAGGAATTAAAAGTGCAATTTTAGCCCCTATTGCAGATGAGGGAAATCTTTTGGGAGTTTTAGAGCTAGTTTCTACTAAGGTTAATGAGCTAAATAGCATTAATGCCAATAAGTTGGTAGATGTAATGCCATTTATAGTTTCTGCTGTTTTAAGATCAATAGAAGAGGAACAAAACTTAATAGATGCAATAATTCAGCATGAGTGCACTACCGTGCATTCTTCGGTGTATTGGAAATTTCAAGAAGAGGCCAAACGTTTTATGACTGATGAACTCAGTGGAAATCAGCCTGCTTTTAAAGAAATAGTTTTTAAAGATGTATATCCACTCTATGGTCAAATAGACATTAAAGATTCTTCTAAGGAACGAAATCTAGCTATACAGCGAGATTTAATGATTCAGCTTTCCGAAATTCACTCTGTAATTAATGAGGCTTTAAAAAAGTTTAAACTTCCTATTTACGAAGAGCTCATGTTTCGTATTAACGATTATTTGGAAGAAATCAGAGAGACTTTATATACAAATAGTGAACAGGCAATATTTGACTTTGTACAAGAAGAAGTTAATCCAGTTTTTCATCATTTAAAACGGGAAGATAAGAAGTTAAAAGAGTTAGTTCTTGCATATGAGAACCAGATAGATGCTAGCACAGAATCATACTATGACCATCGTCGTAATTATGATGAAAGCGTAATGGAAATAAACAAGAAACTAGCTGCTATGTTGGATAAAAAGCAGTTAGAAGCTCAGGAAATGTTTCCACACTATTTTGAACGATATAAGACAGATGGAGTAGAACACAATATGTATATCGGTAGCCAAATTGCAAATGACAGAAACTTTGATTCGTTATATCTAAATAACCTTAGGTTATGGCAACTACAGGTAATGGTAGAGATGGAGAATAAGCATTATGCGCTTAAACCTAACCTACCAATACAATTGGATGTTGCATCCTTAATGTTGGTTTATAGTACTCCTTTGGCTATACGTTTTCGTATGGACGAAAAGCGATTTGATGTCGATGGGACCTACAATGCACGATACGAAATTATTAAGAAACGAATTGATAAATCTTACGTTAAAGGAACAAACGAGCGATTAACCCAAAAGGGTAAACTTGCCATTGTGTATTCCCAAAAGAAAGATGAAAAGGAATATTTGCGTTATGTGAAGTTTCTAAAGTCTAAGGGGTATTTTACAAATAATGTGGAAATTGTGGAATTAGAAGGTTTACAGGGAGTTACGGGTCTTAAGGCGATAAGAGCTGAAATTCTGTACAAAACTGATGAGAAATCTACCAAAACGTATACCTATAAAGATTTAATGCAAGAATTGGAATCCTAGAATTTAAAAAGACATTCTATCCGGTCCAAAAAATCGAAAAGCAATTCCGAAAGCAATTACAGATATTACAATGCCTATAATAAATATAGTATAAGTAGTACGTAATATTTTGTATTTCCTGTTTAGAACTAAACCAAGAAAATACAAATCCTTGGTCAAGGATGAATAAATAAACTTGTTGTCTTTGACCAATTCTTGAATGGCCCATTCGTATTCTGATAAGCTCATTTTATGAAAATTACCAAAGAATAAAAGGTTTACTTTTTTCTGTTCAACATCTTGCTTTGTAAACTTTCCGCTGGTAACATTTGGTCTGGTTGCTAAAACTGCCAAAACCATAGAAATAACGCTAAATGTGATAAAAATTAATGTTGGATAAATTAAATAAGCATTGGAAGGATTATCCAATTTTGGGATAAGGTTAGAAAGTGCTACCGAAATGATAATTGCATTCACAGATAGTAGAATATTTGCTTTAGTATCTGCAATATCACTTAAGGTCAAATGGTTTTTTAAGGTAACCCTAAATAATGTTTGAATGCCCCTATCTGGGCTTTCACTCTTATATTTTGCTTTTAATTGCTCCTTTTTGGCAATTTCCTTTTCAGTTTTTTTATCTTTTAATAGCTGCTTAAGGTTTTTTTCTTTTGCACTTTCCCAATTTTCTTTCGCATAAGAAGTATAAAACTGATGCTCATTTCTAAACATTTTTATATTCTCATTTCGCCATTGTTTTTCGCTATAGTTTGCAATTTCAAGCTGTTTGAGTTCTTCTTTTAAAAAGTCTGTAGTTTCCCAATAGCTTTTCTGTGCAAAATGCGAGGAGTCGGCATCTCTAAGAATCTCTTCTTGAAGATTTTGTGGCATGTGATGGCGTTTTGTAGCCATTATTAGGCCTCCTATTTTCTTTATACCATCTTCAGCCCAGCCTTCTTTTATTAAAAATTCAGAAGCTATTTTGCAGCTAGCTTCTTCATGATTTTCAGTTCCAGTGGTATAACCAGTATCATGAAACCAAGCTGCTACTAATAATTCCTCATTTTCTTTATCATTCAATTCATGATTTTCTAGCAGCTCTATAGTGCTCTTTACAACACGTTGGGTGTGTTTTAAATTATGATACAGAAATTTTTTATCAAGTTTATCTTCAAGAATTTTGGTAACAAAATCTTTAGCTTTTTGAACAATCTCCGGCATAGTTGTATATTGAATAATCCAAAATACAAAATTTTGGAACGAAGCCCTGTGATATGAAGAAATTTTACCTAACAACGCTTTCATTGTTTATTTTAAGCTGCGCCACCAATAAGTCCAAATATGCTGAAGAATTTTCTGGACAAGCTGTTGATAACAACAAAGAAGCAATACATACTTTCTATTTAATTGGAGATGCAGGTAAATCTCCTAAAGGAGGAATGAATGCTGCGTTGACACATTTTAAATCTAAGTTAGATAAGGCGTCTAAAAATAGTAGTGCTATTTTTTTAGGCGATAATATCTACCCTGCAGGCTTACCAAGCAAAAGAGATGATGCTGCAGGTCATGCTGATGCAAAAGGCCATTTAGATGCTCAGCTTAAAACAGTTGCCAATTTTAAGGGAAAAACTGTTTTTATTCCTGGTAATCATGATTGGTATAGCAATGGTTTAAAAGGGCTCAAAAGAGAAAGAGAATACATTCAGAAAGCACTGGAAAGTAAAAAAGTGTTTTTACCTAAAAACGGATGCCCAATCGAAAAGATTGAAATTAATGATGACATTGTTGTAATTGCTATTGATACAGAATGGTATTTAGTTAACTGGGACAATCATCCCACAATAAATGACAATTGTGAGATTAAAGACCGTGGTAGATTTTTTGAAGAATTAGAAAGTCTGATAAAGAAAAATCTTGATAAAACTACGCTTATTGTAATGCACCATCCTATGTATACCTATGGTTCACATGGGGGACAATTTTCATTTAAGCGACATATCTTTCCCAGCGGTGGTGGAATACCATTACCTCTTATTGGGTCATTCATTAATGTTTTAAGAAGGACTTCAGGAGCCACTATTGAAGATCAATCTAATAAACATTACAATCATTTAAAAAATCGGATAGTTACCCTAGCCCAATATTCTAAAAAGGTAATTTTTGCCTCTGGTCATGAGCATAGCTTGCAATATATTGAAGAAAATGGGATTCCTCAAATTGTAAGTGGTTCGGGAGCAAAAATGGGAGCGACTAGACTTTTAAATGGGAGTAAGTTTTCCACTGGGAAAATGGGGTATACAACCCTAAAGATTTATGAAGATGGTTCTTCAAGTGCAGATTTTTATACTATAGATGATAATGAAAATGAAGTATTATCATACAGCACAAAAGTGTTAGAAGCAAATAGAAAGAAAAAAGTAGCAGCATATAAGAGCGAGTTCCCGTCCAAAAAGGAAGCTTCAATATATTCTAAGGAAGAGGTTGATAAAAGTGGTTTTTATAAATGGCTATGGGGCGATCGCTATAGAGAATATTATGCTACTAAAGTAAAAGCCCCAACAGTTCTTTTGGATACCTTGTTAGGTGGACTTACGGTTATTAGAAAAGGTGGGGGAAACCAATCCAATTCGTTAAGACTACAACATAAAGATGGTAGGCAGTTTGTTATGAGGGCTTTGCGAAAGAGTGCAGAAAGGTATTTACAGGCAATTGCTTTTCAAGATCAGTATGTAATTGGCGATTTTGAAAATTCTTTCACCGAAAAATTTCTTATGGATTTTTACACTGGTGCTCACCCGTATGCCCCTTTTACTATTGGAGCGCTTTCAGATGCTGTCGGCATCTACCATACAAACCCAAAATTATATTATATACCAAAACAAAATGCGCTTGGAGAATATAATAACGACTTTGGTGATGGATTGTATATGATTGAGGAGCATGTGTCCGAAGGGCATACCAATCTTAAAAGTTTTGGAAAAACCAAGAAGATTGAGAGCACATATGACCTTATGAACAAACTCCGAAAAGATGAAGAGTATAGCATTGATAAAAAAGAATATGTAAAAGCACGTTTGTTTGATATGTTAATAGGCGATTGGGATAGGCATGTAGATCAATGGCGTTGGGCAGGATTTAAGGGCGATGATGGAAAAACTGTTTTTAGACCGATTCCACGTGATAGGGATCAAGCTTTTTCTATTTGGGGAGATGGGGCATTCATGTCTTTTGCTTCAAGAACGGTGCCTCCGCTTAGGATTTTTGAAGGCTTTAATGAAGAAATACGAAATGTAAAAGGATTTAATGCTTCACCAAGAACATTTGCATTGGATATGGCTTTGCTACCAGAAACGACCATTCAAGACTGGGAAGAACAATCAAAATTTATTCAAAGGAATATAACTGAAGAAGTTATTGACAAAGCTTTAAATGAATTCCCTAGTGAGGTTAGGGATGGTACGGTTGATAACATAAGGCAAATACTCCTTTCAAGAAAGAAGGATCTCGTGCAAACGGCAAGAGCGTATTTTAGGGTGATTAATAAGTACAGCGTAGTCACTGGAACAGATAAAGACGATTATTTTGTTGTTAATTCATCTAGTAATGGTGATTTAACTGTAAAGGCATTTAGAATTAAGAATGGACAAATGTCGGACCTCTTTTTTGATAAAACATATCACCCCGAATTCACTAAAGAAATTTGGATTTATGGATTAGATGATGATGATGTTTTTGAGGCAAATAGTACTAATGGTAGCATAAAAGTACGTTTAATAGGAGGTCATAATAATGATATCTATAAAATTAGTAAAAAAGCAAAGGGAGTTCATGTTTATGATTTTAAGGATAAGAAAAACACCTATGATGAAGCCTACGGTGGAAAAATACATAAGGTTAGAGATTATGACACAAATACGTATCAGTTTTTAAAGATAAAAGCTAGTAATAATCAATTACTACCTTCTATAGGAGCCAATCCTGATGATGGATTTCGTTTAGGGCTAACAAATACGTATACTTTTAATGGATTTAGGCAAAATCCGTTTACGCAACAGCATACTTTTAATGCAGCTTACTACTTTGCCACAAATGGATTCGATTTTGGATATAATGGAGAATTCGCTAATGTTATTGAAAATGTAAATCTGGAATTGAACGCTAAGTTTACTAGTCCTAATTTTAGTATTAACTTCTTTGGGTTTGGTAATGGCACTGAGAATAATGATGATAATGAAGAGCTAGAACTTGATTTTAACCGGGTAAAAATCCGAACTATTAAGTTCGCGCCATCTTTAGTTTGGCGAGGGCAATTGGGCTCAAAAGTAAGATTAGGGGCGTCGTATGAAAATTTTGATGTTGAAGAAACAGAAAATCGTTTTATAGAAGGGTTTTATTCGGCTTTAGGCAGAGATACACAACAAGATTTTTTTGGTATAGACGCAGAGTATAGCTATTCAAATTCTGATAATGAAGCCTTCCCAACTATGGGGATGGGCTTTACACTTCATGGGGGTTACAAAACCAATCTAAGCGAATCTGGAAGAGCTTATGGCTTTATAATTCCAAGCTTATCTTTTGATTATAAGTTGGACTCAAATGGCAGGTTGGTTTTAGCAACTAAGTTTAAAGGTCATTTTAATATTGGCAATGATTTTGAATTTTATCAGGGAGCAACTATTGGTGCGAATGATGGTCTTCGTGGATTTCGTTTTCAACGCTTTAATGGTAAAACGGCATATTACCAGAATACAGACTTAAGATTGAGTTTTAGAAAGCGACAAACTGGATTGTTACCGGTAACTCCAGGAATATTTGGTGGTTTTGATTATGGTCGCGTTTGGTTGCCAGGAGAAGATTCCGATACATGGCATAACTCATATGGTGGTGGTTTCTTTATAAATGGCTCCAATCTAATATCTGCTAACTTCGGTTTGTTTAATAGCACCGATGGTATGCGTTTTGCTTTTGGAGTAGGTTTTGGGTTTTAAAGTTTAGAAAGGTCTAGTGTATATAAATTTCCACCATTGGGACCCGTTTTCTCATCTGAAACCAACAGCGTAGAATCGTTTTTAAAGCATACAGATTCTAATTGTGTACGAACGTCTAAATCTATTTGTTGTTTTTTCCCTTTTGAAAAATCATCCAACTCAAAATCGGTTATTAACCAAAGATAACCATAGCTCAGTAGTGCTATTGTCTTACCATCAGAAGATATATCAGCAGAAGTGATAGAGCAGATTTTTTGATTATCACATACTATAAATTCACCTACTAGCTCAGCTTTATAGTTCCCTTTTTTATCTGGGACTTTATAAATTAATGCTTTTCCATCGTATGGGCGCGTGCGGTTTTTGGTAATTATGTATAAAGAATTTTGCCAATGAAAAAAAGCTTCGGTATCATAATACAAGCTGCTTTTTTTAGGCGGAAATTTTTTCTGCTCAGGATATGTAAATTCAATTTTTTCTGCTTCAATTTTTTCTCCTTTTTCTTTTTCTGGGTTCGGCAATTTATAAATAGTCATGCTCTTTCTATCATTACTATTATTTCCAAAATCACCTATATATAGATTTCCGATAGCATCTTTAGCTAAATCTTCCCAATCCTTGTTTTTAGCATTTTTTACTTCAAACTTCTTTGTTATTTTTCCGTTGAAGTTAACTTTATAGATTTCATCTTTGTTTCCATTGTCTTCTATAACCCAAATCGCATTATCTGAATACATTTGGATGCCAGAATTTTCTTCTAAGTTAGATGGTAAGTCGGCAACAATATTTAGTTTTCCACTGTTTTGGCAACTGGCTTGAAACAAACAAAATGAATATATAATAAGAAGGATGTGAGAATTAAAATGGAAACGCATTAAAGTTTTCATTTATTATCCTCTTTTATAGGTAAATAAACTTCGGCTTTCCAACTAATTTCGTCCCCTCCAGTATTTGGATTATTAAAGAATACTTCAATAGGTTTTGCTTCAACAGCATAGTTATTTGATTTTGCATAATCAATTAATTTATACCAAGCCCTGTCAGAAGTAATATAATTACCATTATATACTGCTTTAAGAGCTTTTTTAGCAAATATCCGCTTGTACTCAATATCAGTATTCATAGGCAGGCGGTCAGAGCGAATAATAGGATAACAAAAGTTATATTCTAGGCTATCCACACTTGTATTCCATTTGGTAATTTCAATCATTGGTGGCCCATCAAGCTGAACCTCATTATTCAATAGTGTTTGTTCAATATAAGTAGCATTTTTCATCATACCCCCAGCCTTTTGAAATTGTGTTACTTTAATTGGAATGTATGCCACGTATTTTGAAGGTATTTCTGCTTCACCCTCAATGGTAACCTTAAATTTTTGGACATGGTCATTAAGGTTTTCCATAAAATCCAAAACCGTTTTTCTAGAACGTTTTTCAAAATTGGTATCGGAGAATGGCACCTTAATTTTGTTCATTAAACTATGCTTTAAATCTCTAATGTTTACCTGAACTTTTGATGTGGAATCTGTAAGCGGTTTTATCTTCCAGTTATAGGATTGTAGTGAATCTCCAAACTTTACTTTTTGTGTTAGTTGGAATAATGAATTTTCTTCTTTTATTTTTTCTACAGTGTCTAGAGTTTGATCCCAAAGCTTTAATGTCTGATTTATGGCACCAGGAAATGTTTTTGCCTCAAAACGAATTGTATAATCATATGGTTTAATGAATAAATACCAGATAAGCCCTACAATTAACAAAACAGCGGTTACTGACCCTACTTTTCTCATTCTCAATTTGGCTATTATTTTATTTAGTTGTATTCAAATTACCTACTACAAATTCCCCTAAATCGCGTCCTTGTTTAACGCCAATTTCTACTGCAGCTCTATAATGAATCCCTCCATACATTCTGCTAATAGCAGCTTCATCTGCAGCTTGTTTGAAAGAAGTAAATGACCTAATGGGTAATCCATATGCTACTTCGGTGTCATCATCAAATGCAAAATTATCTCCAAAAATACTGGTAAGTGCAGTAGAGGCTGCGCCTGATACAACACTATGTCCACTGGTGTATTCTGGGAAAGGCGGGGTTTGTAGAACGGGTTCCCAACTATCATCTATATGCTCATTGATTAAAGTCTCTGGTCTAATAAGATTGCTGCGATATTTTTCATCCCAACAACTAATAAAAGCATCGGCAATTGCGATTGAAGTTTTAGTATAAGCATGAACAGTTTCTATAACATTACTATTACTTTTTTTGGTTGCTATTTTTACGATACCAATCCAATGCGCACCTGGAGTTATTTTTTTAGTTGCAAACATTAAGTGCCCTCTAGTTACAGAAACATATGGATTACAATCCCAAAATTGAGCTATAGCGACTTCTTCTGAAGTATCTCCTTTTGCAGTTATCTCGTTACTAATATCATATACTTCTTTTAGCTCTTTATAAAAATCTGAATTCTTTTCCATTGAAAAGGGCGGGGGAGGAACAGGTTTAAATTGTTCAGAAGAATCAATCACAAACGGACGAATTTTGCTCCAATGTGGTTCTATGCCTTCCATATAGGCTGGTGGAGTTGGTTGCCAACGTGAAGGTTCATCAGAATCCACTGTAAATTTGGGCATTGTACGAGTTTGTTTGTAATTATCTTTATCCATCCAGCTTGCAATATGTTCAGCTACTTTTAATCCATATTCTTTAGAAGCAGCAAACTCATCCGCATTCATGTTTTCCCAAACGGTATATAGACTATCCCGATAAGTTTCAATACGTTCTTCTGAAAAAATTAACTGCTTACTTAGCTGTATATGAGCTATTATCGCTGATAGGTCAAAATTAACAGGAGTATTTTCTTTGGGGTTTGGAATTGCTTCCAAACCATGAACTTGCTCTGCTAATGAAACATAGTTGTCACTGTCCTTAGCTAAAATCTCGTATGCCGCGATATTTGGATAAGCATAAATTCTACTGGCAACTGGTGGGGAAAAAATATCATGAATCATCACCTCAGTAACTTTATCTATTGAAGCATGAAAAGCTTCTGGGGTAATTAGGATAGGCTCACTATTTTTTTTACATGAAGTTACTACAACAAAGACCACTATAAGGGCCATAATTTTCTCTTTCATCATAAATCTATTTAATTACTTTATTTCATAAACTTGGGCAGCATCATTATTAAAAGTAGCCATTAAATATGGTTTGCTTTTTAGGGTAATAATACTTAAATGTCTGATGGATTTTTGATTAAAATCAAGTCCTATCTGGTTACCCAAAATTACATTATTTTCATTTTTTAACAAGGCTCCAGAAAAACTATCAAAACGTCCATGATAAGGTTTAACACCAAAAAAGTTACCTCCTATTAGAACTTCCTTTTGATTGTCCATGTCAAAATCATAAACCAAAAAGGTCATTAAAGGAGAAACTTGTAGTTCTGATTGAAAAGGGATAAAAGTAAACTTTCCCCCTTCGTTTTTTAAATATCCAGATCTAAGCTCCGTAATCTCTAAAACTCTAGATTCATTAAGCAGTTTCTCATCAATAATTTCTTCTAACTTTTTACCAGCAAAACCTTTATAAGAATTAAATTTTTTTCTAAGAAAGACCAGTTGTGAAGCTAAATCGTCTAAACCGGCTATCGTATAATATGCTCCATTTTTTTCTATCGCCGTAATAGTTTCTGTTTGTCCATTTTTATCAAAATCACCATAGATTAATTTTAGCGGGGCTTTTTCTGATGCTTTAAATTTTGAATTAAGCCCCCAATTTCCTAGTAAATAGTCAGTGTCTCCATCTTGGTCAATATCATAAGGTTCAATTGCCTGCCATAATCCAGAAATAATGCTTGAAATATTAGATTCTTCAACGAAGACTCCATCCAAGTTTTTAAAGAATTTTGGAGACATCCATTCGCCTACTAAAATTAAATCTTTTGTGCCATCATCATTAAAATCATCCCAAATAGCGTCCGTTACCATTCCTGCATTACTAGCTTTAAAATCTTGCAGGATTGAAAAGGAGCCATTATCATTTTTTAAAAGATAGGAAGTAGCAGGTTGACCAAATTTGCTAGATACTGTATGTCCCCCTACAAAGACATCTAAATCACCATCATTATCAAAATCATAAGGTTTTACTACTGAAGCATTCTGAAAATATTCTGGTAGTTCCGCTTTTACATAACTGGAATCTTTATAGGTGAAATAACTGTCTAACAAAGGGTTCGCTTTACCATAGAAATCTGCACCACCAGAACCAATGAGTATATCATTTATGGAATCGCTATTAAAATCTGCAATAACAGCACTAACTTCTTCCTTGATAGAATCATTTGCGATTGATTGAATTTTTGATTGAATAAAAGAAGAATCTTGTTGCAGATACACTTTAGAGGAAATAAACTTGGAACCTCCAAAGAAAATGTCTTTTTTACCATCGTTATTTAAGTCGCCAATGGCAATCGCAGGACCTCTATCTGAAACTTGGTAAGGGATTAATTTCTCTCTATTAAAGTCTGTATAATTATCTTCGATATGTTTAAAATCAATGCCTAAATTACCAATCACCTTTTTGAATAATGGTGTTTTTGTATTATTTAAATTTTCATTCGATAGCGTATTAGATGGTTTTAAACCTAAAGTTCGATTGGTTTTTACATCTTTTAAAATTTGATAAGTCTGATTAGGCCAAATAATTTTTAATGAGTCTATTACTTCTGTATTACCAAATCCAAAGTGTATAATGGGTTCAGAAGAAGCTTGAAAACCTCTATTAGGGCTTAGCTCTTTGTACTGTAATTTGTTATTGGAATAAGCATAAACTTTAGTGCCTATTCCAAAACGATTTTTAGCGCTATAGTCAAATTTTAATTTTAAATATGTTGCCTTCTCATTTGTTTGGTTTACATATAGTGTAGCGATTTGATTAATATTATTTGTAATTAAATCTAAATCCCCGTCATTATCAAAATCTGCATAGGCAGTGGCTCCTGAAATTAAAGTATCAGGTATAATCCATTTAGAAGACATATCATCAAAACCTAATCCTTCCTTTCCTTTAAATATGTAATTATGAGTAATACCAGAAGGCATTAAATCAAGTGCTTTTTGATCTACTAATTTTGTATTATCAATTTTGTTTTTGATTTGATCACTCGATACAAACTTTACAAAGTCCAAATCATTAGGGCGTTTGGGAATTCCATTGGAGATAAATAAATCTTGCTCACCATCTTGATTATAATCACCAAAAAGGGCACTCCAACTCCAATCGGTAGCTGCTATACCACTTTGTAGCGCAGTTTCCATGTAATTTCCATCTGGTTGGTTAATAAAGAGCATGTTTCTAGTAAACTGGTAATGATAATTATAAAGGCCAGTTCTTAACTTCTGTGTTTGGATGTTATCATCTCCTTCAGATGCTTTAAGCGGAACTTCATCTTCGGGCAACATATCTAAAGAGATTAAATCTGGCAGCCCATCGCGGTTAACATCAGCAACATCATTACCCATTGAGAATCGACTCGTGTGACCAAAGTGTTTTTTTAAACTCTCTGTAAAAGTACCATCACCATTATTTAAATAATAATAATCATCTTCATGGAAGTCATTACCAACATAGATATCTGGATAACCGTCTTGATTAAAATCTGCAACAGCTAAACCAAGACCATACCCATTAATACCACCATAAATACCCGCTTTTTCGCTTATATCAATAAATTTCCCATCGTCATTGCGCAATAATTTATCTCCAGTTTGATAATTACGCTGATACCTTAGATCAACTTTACCAAAAGAATTCTCTGTATGCACTGCATGATTTAGTAAATACATATCTAAATCTCCATCTAAGTCAAAATCTAGAAATGCAGCTGACGAGCTATAAGAGTCAAAATCAAGTTTATATTTAGCTGCACTTTCTGTAAATGTGTTGTCTCCATTATTAATGTAGAGCTCATTATGTCCATTAAATCCATTTATACCAACAACGGCACATACGTATATATCTAATAAACCGTCTCCATTTACATCTCCCATAATAGCGCCTGTGTTCCATGTACTGTTTCCTGAAACGCCAGCATCAGCACTAATATCTTCGAACTTAAGGTTACCCTTGTTGAGAAATAACTTATTCTTTACTTGATTGCCAGAAAAGAAAATATCTGGTAAATTATCATTGTTAATGTCTCCCACAGCAACTCCACCGCCATTATAGAAATAGAGATAGTCTAGAATATTTAGGTCGTTAGTTTCGGTAATCTGATTTACAAAGTCAATACCAGTTTCTTTAGGGTCAGGGTTATGAAAAAGCTCCCCCTTTTTCTTACAGCCTATAAATACAATGCATAGCAGAATACTAATTATACTTTTATTCATCTAAGGCAAAAATCTTAGGTTCATCATTATTTACTGTAGCAATAAGAAAGCGCTTTCCGTTTTTGTCTTTAAATTCCTTAAGATGTTTTACTTCACCTTTAATAAAAAAGCCACTGTCCTCATAGTTTTGCCACTCAAAGTCAAGTTTTCCGTTACCTAGAAGTACGTTCCCATAGCTTGCATCCAATCTTGAAAATTGTGGTTTGAATTCGTAGTTATTCCCTGCCATAATTAAATCTAGATTGCCATCTTGATTAACATCGGTGCAGGTTATACCGCAAATGCATGAGAATTGTACTCGCTGAGGAAGTTTCTTTATAGTAAATTTTCCATCACCTTCATTGATTGCTATTACAGATTCTGAGATGGAGGCTTTTTTTACTATTGCGTTGTCTATTACTTCTTGAGGGAAAAGCTCTTCGATTGTTCGTTTTGCATAGTCTGAAGCTTTTAAATTCTGTTTCTTTAAAGAAACTAATTGACCTGTTAATTCCTTTTTTTGATGAATTGGGTAATCACCCCCGTCATAATTTTGAGTAACTATTTGTTCTATAGCTCCATTGTTATCAAAATCATTTACCCACATTTTCATCGGATGCCCTTCTTTAGGCTGGTAATGGAGATTGGCACCTTGATTTCCTAAAATTAAATCTTGATCCCCGTCGTTGTCTAAATCAGCAATTTCAATCGCATTCCACCAACCATAGAGGCTATCCAATGAGCTATTGATTTTTGAAAGTCTTCGACCAGAGTTTTTATAGATTTTAGGAGTATCCCATTCAGATACCGTAATTAAGTCTTTTTTTGAATCACCATCGATATCCATCCAAACAGATGAAGTTATCATTCCTGCATCTTTTAAATCATATGCTAATCTTTCAGTTGCATCAACAAATGTTCCATCACCTTGATTTTCCAGAAATAGGTGGTCTGGGTTTACCCCATATACACCAACAACACTTCTAGAACCAATAAAAACATCTATATCACCATCATTATCAAAATCTGAAGGAGAAATAGTAGCGGTATTTTTAAAAGTTGAAGGTAAAATCTTAGTGTATTTTGAAAAATTCCCTTCACCATCATTTAAATAAAGACGAGGACGATACGTATTTTGTTCACGTACATCATTGCCTCCAGAACCTATCATTAAATCTTGGTCGTTATCACCATCAATATCAAAAAAAGCAGCTGTAGTATCTTCATATTCTCTATGATCTGTAAAAGCTGCTTGTTTTTTTGGAATAAAATTTCCATCACCTTTATGCAGGTATAGCTGTCCGGATTGTCCCTTTGCTCCTCCAATATAAATATCATCGTTTCCATCACCGTCAACATCACCAACGGCTAATGCGGGACCTTCTTGAGATAACTTTTTATAAATAAGACCTTCATAATCAAAATCGACATGATTATTTTCGTTGTGCGCGGCTAGTGTATTTTTAGTAATTTCTTTGAGCTGAGTTTTTTTAAATTCTTTTTTGGGAACTATGTAAGTTTCAACTGCATCAGACTGTTTTAAAGATAAAGTTTGATTTACTTTCACATCTTTTAGCATAACAGTTTTGTCATTTGGCCATATGATTCGTATAGAATCTACCTTTTCTACATCACCAAGGCCAATCGTCATTGTATAATCCATTGAAGATTGAAAGCCTCTGGATGGGATTAGTTCTTGATTTACAATATTGTCATTAAAATACAAAGTTGCCGAAGCACCAATAGCGAATGGGTTTTTGTTATCACCATTAAATTGTAGCCTAAGGAAATTGTTATTTTCCATTGCTTCTGTATTGTTGCGATAGATGAAGGTTTCCGTATTCACATTATTAATAACTAAATCTAAGTCTCCATCATTATCTAAATCACCATACGCTGCTCCGTTAGATCTAGTAGGTAAGTCAAAACCCCAGTCTTTGTTTGCATTATCAAAAGTTATGTCGCCATTGTTTTTATATGCATAGTTGGGTTGAGGTTTAATAGGCATTTTATTAATTATAGAATCTATAGATTCTTTTCGCCCAGTAAGTGCCATTTTTTGAATTATTTCATTTGCGAAAAAATCAACAAAATCTAAATCCGTAAGATCATGATTTATACCATTGGTAATAAAAATATCTTTGAGGCCATCATTGTCCATATCAAAAAGAAGACCTGCCCAACTCCAATCGGTGGCTTCGACACCACTATAATAAGCCACCTCAGAAAACGAACCATTGCCATTATTAAGCTGCAGGGTATTTTGTATATACTGTTGATAAAAGTCTTTCTCTCGTTTTAAGTCAAAAACATTATAGCCTTCAAATTCCATAACTGCTTTTACCCTTTGATCAGCTTCTGGGAGCATATCAGTTATAAATATATCGTTGTTCCCATCATTGTTAATATCCCCAATATCGATACCCATTGCAGAAAGACTTAGATGTGAGGTCCATTCTTTAATTTCTTCGGTAAAAGTTCCATCTTTTTGATTTATATAGAGATAATCACGCTCATAAAAGTCATTTGAGACGTAAATATCTGGGTATAAGTCTTTATTTATATCAGTTACCATGACGCCAAGGCCAAAACCAATTAAGCTACCATAAATACCCGCTTCTTTGCTTACATCAACAAATTTCCCATTATCATTACGAAGTAACATATCGCCAACACCCCTAAAAATGTGAGGAACGCCTTCCCAATCTTGAGCCCTTACTTCACGTTGTTCAGCATATCCTAAACTACTCACAGGAATATTACTATTGTTTAATATATAAGCGTCTAAATCTCCATCTTTATCATAATCAAAAAATGAAGAATGTGTAGAGAACCCGGTTTTAGCTAGATTGTATTCACCTGCTTTTTCGGTAAAAGTTAGGTCTCCATTATTAATGTATAAGTCATTGTCATGATTATTACCTTCCAAGTTTCCGGCGTTACTAACATAAATATCCAATAAACCATCGGCATTTATATCTACCATTAAAACCCCCGTAGACCAAGGTTTACTACCTACAACACCAGCTTGCTCAGAAATATCTTCGAACTTAAAATCACCTTTATTTAAATAAAGTTTGTTAGGCTCCATATTGCCAGTAAGATAAATATCTACTAAGCCATCATTGTTGATATCACCAATAGCAACTCCACCACCATTGTAAAAATTACGGTATTTAAAAATGTTGAAATTCTTTTGATTTTCAACCTTATTAATAAAATTAACTCCAGTTTCCTCAGATTCTAAAAGTGTAAAAAGTGTTTGCTTTGGAGTATCAACTTTTTCTTTCCCTTTTTCTTCTTTACACCCTAGGATAAAGATTAAGCAAAAGCAGATATAAAAAAAATAGTGTTTCATTTTTAAAGTTTGTTTTTTAGAAGTAATACTGGGGCTTTGTTGTTTATGCCGATAATGTAGTAATCTTTATTTTCTATTTGAATTGGTTTTATAACCCTAGCGGCACCAGAAATACCTAAATTTTGGTCATGCCTCCATAAAAAATTGTTGTTTTTGTCATTTTCTAATACTAGACCATGAAAACCGTCTAATCTACCTAACTGCGTACTTATTTCATAATTGTTTCCAACAATTAACAAATCTTTATAGCCGTCGTTATTTATATCATCAATTGCAATATCAAAAATGGCTGAGGCCTGAGCGATTAATGGTAGTGGGTGTATAATAAAGTTACCCTTACCATCATTTTCAAAGTAACAGCTTTGGAGCTGATTAACCAACTTTACATTTGAAGATTGTAAATTCTTTTTCCCGAAAATTTCTTGTACACTCGCTTTAGCAAAAGCGGAATAGGATAAAAATTTCTTGTTAATGGAAGGAATCTGTTTTACAAGCTCATCTTTAGATGCAAAAGGAGTTTCTGTTTCTTTGTGGTAATACGTAATTATAGGATCCACTTTTCCATTATCATCCAAATCTTTACGATATAATGTAATAGGTTTTTCTATGGATGCTTTAAGTTTCGTATTAATTCCCCAGTTACCACAAACAAAATCTATGTCGCCGTCATTATCAAAATCTGCAGGTTTAATACTATTCCATAAACCACTGGTGCCTTTTAAAGAAATGTTCTTTTGTAATTGAAGCTTTTTTCCAGTATTTAGAAAAACTGAAATTGGCATCCAGTGTCCTACTACTACTAAATCTAGATAGCCATTGTCGTTTAAATCTTTCCAGAAAAAATCTGTAACATTGCCAATATTTCTAAGTGCTGGAGCAAAAACATCAGTTATATCTTTAAAATTACCAACACCATCATTTTGAAAGAGGTATTGCTTTGGAGTTTTACCAAAATCTGAAGCTACGCCATCCGAAGAAATCAAAATATCCATAGCACCATCATTATTAAAATCTATTGCGTCAATTTTTGAAGCATTTAGCTCAATTGATGAAAATTGTTTTTGGTCATAGTTTAAGTTCCCTTGTTTGTTTATATATAGTTTTGGCTTTAATGTTTCCCCTGATTTAAATTCATTTCCACCACTTGCTACTAACAAATCGGGATAAACATCTCCATTGGCATCAAAAAAGATACTAGTAGTATTTTCATCAATATTAGTTTCGCTAAAAACAGTCTTCTGTACAGATTTAAATTTTCCGGCACTTGTTTGGAAGAATAACTCAGAAGCTTGCCCTTTAGCTCCAGTAATAAAAAAGTCTTCTAAACCATCTTTATTGATATCTAAAACTTGAATATCTGGTCCTTGATTTGAATTTGCATAAGGAATTAATGCTTCCCTACTAAAATCCAAAATTGCTGATTCTTTATGTTCAAAAGGTACTATAGAATCAATTCTAGTGTATAATGATGCATCATTAATATTTCCTGATACTATATAATTTTCAGCATCATTAATGTTAACGATTAAAAACTGATTTGTATTTACCTTATTTTTTGTTTCGTACCTACCGCCTGGCCATATTATTTTTAACGAATCAATAATTGAGTCTTTTCCTAGGCCTAAATGAATGGTGTTGGGAACAGCGGATAAATAACCTTGCGTTGTGAAATTCTGACTAGTTTTAATGCCAGATTTAGTGTAGGCAATTAACTTTGTGCCGATTCCATTTCTATTTTTTTTGTGACCTTTAAAAGCTATTTTTAGGTAATTCCCAGTTGTATTTGTGTTTTCAAGAACATAGGCTTCTTCATTAACATTGTTAACAACAATATCTAAGTCTCCATCATTGTCCAAATCTGCATAAGTGCAGCCATTACTAAAAGATGGTTCTTCATTATACCAATCATTAGTTACATTTTTAAATTGGAGATTCTTTTGGTTTTTGAAAAAGTAGTTTGATACTTTTTTTTGCGGAATCTCATTTACTAAAGGCATATCTGTTTTCTCCATTCCTGCATCAATACGTCTTTGGATATCTTCATTTGCAATGAAGTTCATATAATCCATATCATTGGTTGCTCCTTTTATACCATTTGTAATATAGATGTCTCGAAACCCATCATTGTCAAAATCCGCAAGTAAAGAGCCCCAGGACCATTCGGTAGCTGATATTCCGCTTAAATTACTTAGCTCCGTAAAGTTTTCATTGCCCAGATTTAAGTGCAAGGTATTTTGCATGTACTGTGGTGAGAAACCATTTCTTAAATACTGCTGATAAATAGGGTAGCCATATTCCAAGCCAGAACTTTTATAAGTTTCTAGGTTCTCGGGAAGCATGTCTAACGATAAAATGTCTGATAGACCATCATTATTTAAATCGGCAATGGAATTGCCCATTGAAAAATGAGTTGTATGACCTAGCTTGGAGTCGTCAAGTGATATTATTTCTTTAAATGTCCCATCTTTTTGATTGATATAGAGATAATCATTTTCAAAAAAATCATTCCCAATATATACATCAGGATACCCGTCATTGTTAATGTCGGCAACAGATAAACCTAATCCATAGCCAGATTTTCCTTGAAAAATCCCTGCTGATTGGCTAACATCCTTAAAATAACCATCTTGATTTTCAAATAAAATATCACCAGAGATAGGACTGATTTTAGTTCTTTGAGATCCTTTTCCATAATTTCTATTAGGATGCACTGAATGATTCATTAGATACATATCTAAATCCCCATCTAAATCATAGTCAAAAAATGCAGATTGAGTGCTTAGACCAGAAAAATCAATTCCATATTTTTCTGCTTCTTCTTTAAAGGAAGGAACACCATCGCTGTTTATTCCTTGATTTACAAATAATAGATTTCGGCCCTTTAAACTCCTATAATTAGCCGCTTTGCAAACATAAATATCTAATAACCCATCGTTATTTATATCAACATGAGTAACGCCAGTAGTCCACCCATCCTTATTTTGTATGCCTGCCTTAGTTGTCGCTTTCTCAAATGATAGATTACTCTTATTAATATAAAGTTCATCTGAAACTTGATTTCCTGTAAAATATAAATCTATTAATCCGTCATTATTGAAATCTGCTGCTGTTACACCAGCTCCGTTATAGTAATAGAGGTAATTGAGAATATTTAATTCTGGAGAACTAGCTAGTTGGTTAGAAAAATCAACTTTAGTTTTGGTAGCACTTAATTTTTTGAATTGCTCATTCTCTTTCTTGAAATTTTCGGAACAGGAAAGGATTACGAGGAAAAATATATAAATAAGAAATAAGTACTTTTTCATATACCAATTAAAAAAGCCTAAAGCAAGATATTAAACTTTGTAGAAAATTAGTGCTAAGGTATTTGTAAAGAAAATAAAAACCCGCTCTTTTAAGAGCGGGTCTTATTATCTATTTATGCAAAATCCTAGTAACCAGGATTCTGAACTAAATTAGGATTAGCTAATAATTGAGGAAGTGGAATTGGAAATAATAGTCTTGCAGTATTTGTTGATTCTGCAGCACTTTTAAATTCCCATTGTCTTAGGTATTGACCAAAACGAATCATATCCGTTCTTCTAACACCTTCAGCATATAATTCTCTACCTCTTTCATCCAATAAGTCAGACTCGGTAACAGTACCAAGAGGGGCAGCACCACGAATAGCGCGAAGCTCGTTAACCATAGCAGTTGGATCACCACCACTTCTCATCATAGCTTCAGCTTTCATCAAGTGGGCATCGGCATATCTAAATTGAATACTATGCTCAGTAAACCCACCAAACCTTGGATTATACTTCATAACACGAATACCAGTTTGCTCGTTATTGTTAATTAAATTAGGAGCACCTGTACCATCAACGAATCCTCTTGAAAATTGAAGAGGAGCTCCTTGTCTATCTTGCAAAGGAGTACCATCTAAAGCATATTGTTGATTAATTAAGAAGCCATTACCAACGTTGGATCCGTTTTCAAAACCTCCTTCATCTTCAGTACCATCTCTACCAGTAAATGTAAGACCAGATGGAGGAACACCACCTCTACGCTCTTCTTGACCGTCTAAAGCAGTTTCATCCAATTCTACACGGTTGCTATTGGCATCACCTTCAAATAAATCATAATACTCAGCTAGCGTACTAAAACCATTCCAGCCACCACCACCAATTCCAGTAGAATTGTAGTGAAGACCATTAAAGATTCTGTTTCCTATACCAGTTTGTGCCCACCAGATAGTCTCATTATCTGCAGTATTTCTAAAAAGCTCAAAATAACCTGCTTGTAAGGCAAAGCCATCAGCAGCAATAGCGTCAACTAAACTTATTACCTCAGCCATATCAGAGGAGTCAGGGGTACCACCGCCTCCATTCAACTGATTTACATAGATGTGCTTATTTAATAAGAATCTAGCCTTTAAAAACCTAGCAGCAGCTTTGCTTCCTCTGTTTAAATCGTCTCCAGCACCAGCTGCAACAGTTGGTAGCCCAGAGATAGCATTGTCTAAATCTGCTAAGATAAAATCAACAGCAGCTTGTCCGGTTAGAACCGTAGGAACTTCAGTTGAAGGTAATGAAGTATCTCTAAAAGGAACTTGACCATATAAATCTAGGATTGTCCACATAGCCATAGCTCTTAGGAAACTTGCACCAGCAGCAACATCAGCAGATGCATTACTTCTAGAATCAAGTATTTGAGAGGCTAAAAGTTGATTTGAGTTCCACTGATTAAAAGGAGTAAGAATATCAGTTTCTTCTAAACCCCACTCATGTTGGTGTAATTTTCTCCAACGACCATTATCTCCCCAGTCAGCTCCACGTGTAGGAATTAATGCTGCATCTGTGGTAACCTCTCTTAGTGCATAGGTGTTAGCCTGATCTCCTAATTGCCCGTAAATTGAGCCATATAAAGCATTTAGTGAAGATGCAGGGTCTTGCAGACCTTGAAAACCTGAACTAATAAATGAATCTGTTTCTTCTATTTCCAAATCAGTACAAGAACTTAGTCCTAATACTAGAAGGAAGGCAGAAGCATAAATTTTAAAATGATTTCTTTTCATGATTATAACAATTTTTTAATTAAAATGATGCGTTAATAGAGAAGGTGACTGTTCTTGGATTTGGAAAAGCAGACCAATCGATACTTCTTGTAGGTAAACCAGAATTGTTTAAACTACCTGTATTAACACTAACTTCTGGGTCTATTCCACTATAGTCTGTAATTAGGAATAAATTTTGCCCCGTTAAGCCTAATCTTAAACTCTTGAATGTACCCTCACCAGATAGAGGCACATTATAGGCAATAGTTGCGTTCTGAAGACGAACAAAATCACCTTTTTCTAAAAATCTAGTAGAAACAGCAGTAGATGCTCCTGGATCTTCACCACTTGTAACAACGCTCTGTGTAACATTTCTAGCTGTACCAATTTGACCTGCATTAAAGAATGAGTTAGCAGTATTGTTGTATACAGAGAAGCCAAATTGGCCATTGAAGAATGTACTAAAATCCCAGTTCTTAACCTTAAGGTTTAAAGAAAGTCCAGAAGTAATATCTGGTAAACCGTCTTCTCCTACAAATGATTTATCTACATCTGGATCACCAACACCATTACCATCAATATCAGTATAGATTGGCTGTCCACTGCCATCAAAACCTTCAAAAGTAGCCATATAATAAGAAAATAAAGATTGCCCAGCTTCAAATCTTTGTGCGAATGCACCAGATAAACCAGGACCGTTTATTGGTCCAGCATTAATAGCTCCAGCAAAATCTTGTATTTCATTCTTATTGTATGCGATATTAAAGGCTGCAGAAAAATTAACATCTTCAGTTTGGATGAAATCGTAAGCCAATGCAAATTCAATACCTGTATTTAGAATAACAGCATCAACATTACCAAATTGGAATGGATTAGTAGAAGGAGCTGCAGGAGGCGTTTGAATCAATAAATCCTTAGTTTCATTTCGGTAAAAATCAATACTACCGCTAAGTCTATCAGAATTAAATCCAAAATCTAGACCTGCATTATAATTCAGTGTTGATTCCCATTTTAAATCTGGATTGTCAATTGCAACAATAGTAGTACCAAAGTTACCTTCATTAATTTCAAGATTATTATTTGTACCAATACCACCAAAACGTTGTCTAGAAACAAAGTTTCCAAAACCTAAACCATCTTGATTACCAGTGACACCAGCACTTAAACGTAATTTAAGTGTTGAAATATTGTCTCCAATAAAATCTTCTTCTCCAATCTGCCATGCAAATGCACCAGAAGGAAAAATACCATATTGATTTTCCGGACCAAAACGAGAAGAACCATCAGCTCTTACTGTACCAGTGAAAGCATATTTGCCATTTATAGAATAATTAACACGACCAAAGAAAGACTGCAATTCATCAGTATTGTTGAATTGATCTGCAGTTATCGATTGTACTTCTTGTAAAAAGTCAAATGGAATAGTCTCTGTAATAACATCTGGAAATAATCGATTCACAACTAATCCAGTACTATTTGTTCCATACGCGAATTGCTGAAATCCACCTGAGATGCTAGAACCAGCAGCATTTACTACGCTCACTAAATCTGCGCTCATTCCGTTTAAGTCAGTGGTTCCAAATCCTCTACCCTGCGCGTTACGCCCAGATGTTTGGAAATCTTGGAATGCGTAACCAGCAACAACATCAAGATTAGAATTTTCAAATTCTTTCTTGTAGTTAACGGTAGCTTCTAAAGTTTTGTTATCTCTATCTAAAGTGTTGAATGTACCAAAACCTAAACCTTCAATACCATTGAAATTAATTATGTCTGCAGAAAGCACAGAAACATTTTCACTTCTAGATTGATCATAACCAACATTAATCTTACCAGAAAATTCAGGAGTGAATTGATATTCAGCCGAACCATTGATTAAGAATCTGTTTGTATTGGTGACGTTTTGTGATTCAGCTAGATAGTTAGCAGGTTGCACTTGACCACCGCCATCATCAAAACTTGGGCTACTTGGCCAAGTTGGGTTTGCAGAGTACGCCGCTCCTAAAATATCACCTCTAAATCCAGCAGTAGCATCAATAGGTGGTTGATCTCTATTAACTCTAGATATAGAAGCCTGAAGACCTAAACGTAATTTATCATCAAGAAAACGATGATTAAGGTTTAATCTACCAGTAATTCTTTCAAATTCAGATTTTTCTACTACACCAAATTGCTTTTGATATCCAAATGTAGCTCTAACATTTCCAGAACCGTAGTTTTGGGAATACGATAAATTTTGATTAGTTGAAGCTGTTGACCTAAGGACAACTTCTTGCCAATCTGTACTTGCTCCAAAATCGTTTGCAGCCGCATTTCCTCCAAATTGAGTAACAGCACTTAAATATTCATCACGATTTAATAAATCGAATTGACGAACTGGAGAGGACACACTTAAGCTAGATGAGAACTCCCAAAGCCCACCAGAAGATCCTTTACCACTTTTAGTAGTAATAATAACAACACCGTTAGCACCTCTAGAACCGTAGATTGCAGTAGCAGAAGCATCTTTTAGGATACTTATGTTCTCAATATCATTAGGATTCAAGAAGTTTAGAGGATTACCAACATCTGCTTGGCTACCGCCATTGTCCGCTGTTGAAGAACCTTGGGCATCAGTATTTTGCCCAAATAATGGAACTCCGTCAACAACAAATAGTGGATTGTTATTCGCACGAACTGAATTTGCACCTCTAATGTTTATTTGGATACCAGCTCCAGGCTCACCACTTGTTTGTTGAATATTAACACCAGCAGTCTTACCTTGGATTAGTTGTTCAGGTGAAGCTATAACACCACCATTAAAGTCTTCAGAGTTAACAGAGGCCACAGACCCTGTTGCATCCTTAACTGTAGTAGTACCATAACCAATAATTACCACCTCATCTAATGCCTGAGCATCTTCCTCTAAAGTAACATTAATGGTAGATCTACCATTTACTGCTGCTTCAAAAGTCTTAAATCCGATGTAACTAAAAACTATAGTAGCATCGTTAGGTACGTTATTTAAGGTATAGTTACCATCAAAATCAGTTTGGGTACCATTAGTAGTTCCTTTTACCAAGACACTTGCACCTGGCAATGGGCCTGTAGCATCAGAAACTGTACCCGATACTGTCTGTGCTTGGGTTGCTCCAAAGCAGATAAATGCTCCTAACAAAAACAAGCTTTTAAGTAGCGTAATCTTCATAAATAATTAATTTTAAGTTTAGTTAATTTAAATTCAAGAGTTAAACATATATAAAAATTATGTTAAATCTTCGTTATTTAAGAACTACAGCCTTCGAAAACGATTTCGTGTTAATAACTTCTTGAAATTGCTAGCTAGATAATTCTGTGTGGAAGAAAATACATAATTCATAAATATTGTGCGAAATATATGCAAATTCGATGGAAATACCTTGAAATATGTTTTTTTTGTTTTTAAAAGTAGTTACTTTATCTGCCAGTATTCATATTACCTAAAGGTTAAGTAAAACTTAAAAAGTCAACTTTGATGATTACCTTAAAACAAGATTGAAGGATAATTTCGTAAAGTCATTAAAATTAGGAAATGCTCAAGAAAAAAATAACACTTAAACATATCGCTCGGGAGCTTGAAGTTTCTATATCTACAGTATCAAAAGCGCTTAAAAACAGTGAAGAAATTAGTAGAGAAACCAAGGAAAAAATACAGGCTTTTGCTAAACTGTATAATTACAAACCTAATAACATTGCCATAAGTTTAAAGAATAAGCGCACAAAGAACATTGGAGTTGTAATACCTGATATCGTTCATCATTTTTTTACAACGGTTGTTCGTGGAATTGAAAAATATGCAAATACTAAAGGTTATAACGTTATTGTTTGTCTCTCCGATGAGTCTTTTGATAAGGAAGTAATTAACATGGAATTACTTGCTAATGGTAGTATTGATGGCTTTATAATGTCACTATCTTCAGGTACTCAAAAAGAGAATGACTATAATCATTTAAAAGAGGTTACAGAACAAGGTATTCCTCTGGTTTTATTTGATAGAATAACAAATGAGGTTGAATGTGATAAAGTCATTATTGATGATGCTCTAGGAGCTTATTTGGCTACGAAAAAATTAATAGAACAGAATAGAAAGCGTATAGGAATCATTACTACATCTGACTATTTGAGCGTTAGTAAGGCAAGGACTACCGGATATCAAAAAGCATTAAAAGAATTCGGTATAAGTGAAGAAGATGAGCTTATCTTAAAAATGCCTTCCATGGAAATGAATGAAAAACTAATTAAAGAGTTTATCAAAAACTCTCAGGTTGATGCAATTTTAACGGTAAATGAAATCTTTTCTATTTATGGTATGCAGGTTGCACAAGATTTAGGACTAAAAATCCCGGAAGATATTTCTTTTATAGGCTTTACAGATGGGCTATTATCAAAATATGCCAATCCTAGTCTCACTTCTATAGCGCAGCATGGAGAGCGCATGGGTGAAATTTCTGCAGAAATGTTAATTCAGAAAATTGAAAGCGAGAATGAGGAGGAGAGCTATAAAACTAAAATTTTAGAGCCTACTTTAATTGAGCGAGATTCTACAATTAATTAAGTTTGTCCAAACATTTACAAAATGCGCGAAGTTGGATTTATTTTTGACCTTGACGGTGTTATTGTTGATACTGCAAAATACCATTATTTAGCATGGAAGAATTTGGCTAATGAATTGGGTTTTGAGTTCACTAAACAACAAAATGAGCTTTTTAAGGGCGTAAGCAGGAAAAAGAGTTTAGAGATTCTTTTGGATTTAGGAAAGGTGAAAGCAACCCAGGAACAATTTGATGGATGGATGGTTGAAAAAAATGTAGACTATCTAGCATACATAGAGAAAATGGACGAATCGGAAATTTTACCCGATGTTCCAAAAGTGTTACAATTTTTAAAATCAAATACTATTCCAATTTCTTTGGGTTCTGCCAGTAAGAATGCTAGGCCAATTCTAGAGAAAGTAAACTTGTTTACCTATTTTGATGCCATTGTTGATGGCAATTCAGTTTCTAAAGCAAAGCCCAACCCTGAAGTATTTTTAATTGCAGCTAAAGAACTAGGGGTTTCTCCCGAAAACTGCGTTGTTTTTGAAGATGCGGTTGCCGGAATACAAGCAGCCAATGCAGCGAATATGTTAAGTATTGGAATTGGTGATAAAGAGGTATTACATGAAGCCGATTATGTATTTACAGATTTCACTCAAATCGAATTAGAGTTTTTAAAAAAATTAGCCAAAATTTAAATGAATCAAGATTATATAAAACCTAATGCATGGTCAATTATAGAAGAAGGTTTTGACCAAAATCGTGTAAAATCGTCTGAAAGCCTATTTAGTATTGGTAATGGCGCCATGGGTCAACGTGCCAATTTTGAAGAATATTACTCTGGAGAAACATTTCAAGGTAGTTATATTGCTGGAGTATATTATCCGGACAAGACTAGAGTAGGTTGGTGGAAAAATGGATATCCAGAATATTTTGCTAAAGTATTAAATGCTCCAAATTGGATTGGAATAGAGGTATTTATCGATGACATACGGTTGGATTTAAAAACGTGTAAAAAAGTAAAAGACTTTACCAGAGAGCTAAATATGAAAGAAGGTTGGTATAGACGTTCTTTTAAAGCATTATTAAAAAATGACATAGAAATTTCTGTGACGGCAACTCGGTTTTTAAGCCTTCACTTTGATGAACTTGGAGCAATAAGTTATGAATTGGAATTATTAAATTCTAATGCTAAAGTGAAATTTGCCCCATATCTAGATTCCGGAATCACCAATGAAGACAGTAATTGGGACGATAAATTTTGGAATACTGCAAATGTATCGTGTAAAGGCAATAGAGGTTTCATTGAGGCACATACCATGAAAACCAACTTTGGTACCTGTACCTATATGCAGTCGGAAATACTTTTAGATGGAGTAAAAATCCAAGAAGCAAAATCTAAAAAAACGGACACTGCTGTTTCACTTGAGTTTGAGAATGATTTAAAAAAAAATCAGAAAATAAGCTTGATAAAGTATGGCGGATATACCGTTTCAAGAAACCATAAAGTTGATGATTTAGCTAAGGCAGCCAATTTGGTTTTGGACAAAGCTTCGGATTTAGGGTTTGATGCTTTACTTGAAAAACAAAAAGAAGCATGGGCTTCTATCTGGGAGATGAGCGATATTACTATCTCGGGTGATGTAAAAGCACAACAAGGGATACGGTTTAATATTTTTCAGTTAAATCAAACGTATTTAGGGAAAGATTCCAGGCTCAATATCGGGCCAAAAGGTTTTACTGGTGAAAAATATGGTGGTAGTACCTATTGGGATACAGAAGCGTATTGCCTTCCTTTTTATATGGCAACAAAAAACCAAAAAGTAGCTTGGAATTTATTAGAATATCGATATAATCATCTAGAAAAAGCTATTGAAAATGCGCAAAAATTAGGTTTTTCTAATGGTGCAGCTTTGTACCCTATGGTAACCATGAATGGTGAAGAATGTCATAATGAGTGGGAAATCACTTTTGAAGAAATTCATAGAAATGGAGCTATAGCATTTGCTATTTATAATTACTACCGCTTTACTGGAGATTATAGTTACATCCCTGAAATGGGATTAGAAGTGCTTATAGGTATTTCAAGATTCTGGCATCAGCGTGCCAATTATTCAAAAAAGAAAAAGAAATATGTCATATTAGGAGTTACTGGTCCCAATGAGTATGAGAATAATATCAATAATAACTGGTATACAAACTATTTGGCAAAGTGGTGTATTCAGTATACAATAGAACAGCTAGAGAAAGTAAAAGATGGTTATTCCGTAGACTATGATAGGATACTAGCACAAACGAAGCTTACTACAGCAGAGACAGATTTGTGGGCTGAGGTTGCTAAAGAAATGTATTTTCCGTATTCAAAAAAACAAGGCGTTTATTTACAGCAAGATGGTTTTCTAGATAAAGAACTTATTAAGGTTGATGAGTTGGAAAAATCCGAAAGACCAATAAATCAAAAATGGAGTTGGGACCGTATTCTTCGTTCCCCTTACATAAAACAAGCGGATGTTTTACAAGGCTTTTACCTTTTTGAAGACCATTTTTCAACTGAAGAATTAGAAAAACATTTTGACTTTTACGAACCCTTTACTGTTCATGAATCTTCTTTATCACCTTGTGTGCATAGCATTCAGGCAGCCAAATTAGGCAGAATGGATCAAGCTTATAAGTTCTACTTAAGAACCTCTCGCTTAGATCTAGATGATTATAACAAAGAAGTTGAAGAAGGGCTGCATATTACTTCAATGGCCGGCACCTGGATGAGTGTAGTAGAAGGTTTTGGAGGTATGAGAGTTCTTGATGATAAGTTACATTTTACACCACAAATACCAAAAGAGTGGGAATCGTATTCTTTTAAAATAAACTTTAGAAATAGAATTATTAAAGTAACGGTATCTACAAAAGGATCAAGTTTTGAATTGACTGGTAGTGAAGAAATGTCGATTAGAGTGAACGGGGAACGAGTTGTACTAATTCCTGGAGAGAAAACGCAAGGATGAAAAAGCTTATTTGGACTTTGTTAGTAGCTACTATTGGTTTGCTTCTGGGTTGTAATGATAAAGATTCAAATGAAAGTGAAGTTAAAGTAATGAAGAAGAAAAAAGCGGTTGTTTATCAAGTTTTTACAAGACTTTTTGGAAACACAAATACTTCAAATAAGCCATGGGGTACTATTGAAGAAAACGGTGTTGGTAAATTTGCGGATTTTAATGATAAAGCGCTTTCAGAGATTAGAGATTTAGGGATTACTCATATCTGGTATACAGGTGTTCCGCATCATGCAGTAATTAACGATTATACAGCATTTGGAATATCTAATGATGACCCAGATGTTGTTAAGGGAAGGGCTGGTTCACCCTATGCAGTTAAAGATTACTACAATGTAAACCCAGATTTGGCTACTAACCCAGCAAAAAGACTAGGGGAATTTAAGGCACTTATCAATAGAACACATCTGCATCAAATGAAGGTTCTAATAGATATTGTTCCCAATCATGTTGCTAGAAATTATGAAGGACTTACCAATCCAGAAGGTGTTGTAGATTTTGGAGCGCAGGATGATACTTCTGTAGAATATCACCAAAGTAATAATTTCTACTATATCCCTGATTCGAAATTTAAGGTTCCAGATTGGGAAAATAGTTATTCCCCTTTAGGAAATAATAATAACCCTCTTGAAGATAATAAGTTTACTGAAGTTCCGGCAAAATGGACAGGTAATGGGTCTCGATTGCCTCAACCACATTTTAACGATTGGTATGAAACAGTTAAAATTAATTACGGAGTTCGTCCAGATGGCTCTAAAGATTTTGATGAGCTGCCGGATTCTTATGGGCAAATGGATTACAAAGCTCATTTTGAATTTTGGAAAACCAAAGAAGTGCCAGATTCATGGATTAAGTTTAGAGATATAGCCCTGTACTGGTTAGATTTTGGAGTAGATGGTTTTCGTTTTGATATGGCTGAAATGGTCCCTGTAGAGTTCTGGAGTTTTATGAATTCGTCTATCAAAATGAAAAACCCTGAAGCTTTTCTTTTAGCAGAGGTTTACAATCCTCAATTATATAGAGCTTATATCCGTAAAGGAAAAATGGATTATCTGTATGACAAAGTAGAGCTGTATGATAGCATAAAACATATTATGCAAGGGCATGGGTGGACAGACCATATTCCTGTTGTTCAGAAAGGATTGCAAGATATAGAGCATAACATGCTACATTTTTTAGAAAATCATGATGAGCAACGTATTGCAAGTCCAGACTTTGTGGGAAGGGCTGAGGTAGCGAAACCTGCGATGGTAGTATCTGCAACCTTAAGCACTTCACCTACGATGCTATATTTTGGACAAGAAGTAGGTGAACCTGGAGCTGAGGAAGCAGGTTTTGGAAACCCTACAAGAACATCAATCTTCGATTATATAGGAGTTCCGAATCACCAAAGATGGGTAAATAACCATAAGTATGATGGAGGTCAGCTTTCAAATAAAGAGAAAAGTCTTAGAGATTTTTACAAACGACTTTTAAATTTTACCATTACTAGTGATGCTTTAATGGGTGACTATCAGGAAATTCATTTTTACAACAAGGAGCATACAGAAAACTATGACCATAGGCTTCTTTCTTATGTTCGCTGGGTCGATGATGAAAAATTGATAGTAATTTCCAATTTTGATACTGAAAAACAATATGATATTGAATTTAAGCTTCCACCTGAAATCATTAAAAAATGGAAGTTGAATGGAAAGCACTATAAATTGGTAGAACAACTTTACGGAGAAGTCAATTGTGAGTTAAATATTAACAGTGAATTAGGCATAATTAATCTAGAAATGGAACCTCTAGAATCTTTTATATTTAAAATTAAAGAATAAAAAAGCGGACTATTATAGTCCGCTTAGTTTTTCACTTCTTAAAATTCTTTAAGAAGCGGATTTTTTGCTGGTTGCCTTGTAAATAAGTGCAATAATAACACCAATAAGAATGTAGTAAATAATATTTAATACAGCATCAATTAGATGTCCTGTAAAATTCATCATTGTAGATGTAGCAAACCAAATTAATCCCATTCCTAATCCGACAAAGATTCCAATCCAAATACCGAACTCAGCACCTTCTTTGGCACTATGATGACCGCGAGCCCATTTTCCATATAACGTACTCATAGCAAAAGCACTAATAAGGCACCCTAAAAATAAATGAATGAAATCTGGCTCAGCCTTCATTACATTAGTCAGTACATTATCTCCGTTTAGGCTCTCACCCAACATACCCCATAAAACATAACCCAATACAAACATGGCAATACCACCTACAAGTGTTGCAAGTAAATTTGATTTTGAAAACATAATAATTTATTTAGTTGGTTAATAATCAGCACAATATATAAAATTATCTCGTAGAAGCTATATTAGGTCATTTTCAAATTAGTTGTTTTAGAGATGAAGAGCGTAGTTCATATTTCATTTTCAAATTGTATTTTTAAACATTAAAATTGAGGCATATGAACAAACTTTCCATACTTGGACTAGTCTTAGTATTTTTTTTAAATGGCTGTAAAATGGAAGAAGATAATTTTTTAGTAATTGGCCATAGAGGAGCTATGGGTTATGAAACTGAAAATACTTTAGCATCAATTCAAAAAGCCCTTGATTTAGGAGTTGATATGATTGAAATTGACGTATTTAACATTAAGAGTGGTGAAACTGTCGTTTTTCATGATGAACGTTTGGAAAGGCTTTCTAATGCTGTAGGAAATATTGAAGAGTATAATATTTTTGATTTAAAAAAAGTAATTCTTGATGGGAATCATCAAATCCCCACGCTACAAGATGTGCTAAAGTTAATTGACAATAAAGTTGCTTTAAATATAGAATTGAAAGGAGCTAATACTTCAGAGAGAGTAAACTTTATTACAAACTACTACATATCAAAAAAAGGCTGGACACTCGATAATTTTGTTATTTCAAGTTTTAATTGGGACGAGCTGCGTGAAATGCGCAATAGCAATCCAGATATTGCGATTGCCGTGCTGACCGAAGAAAATCCTTTAGATGCTATTCCTGTAGCCAAGGAATTGAATGCTATTGCTGTGAATCCCTGGTATAAAACGTTAACTGCTGAAAATACGAAGCAAATACAAAAAGAGGGCTTTAAAGTATTTACATATACGGTAAACGAGCCTGAAGACATTGCTAAAATGAAGGAGTTCGGAGTTGATGGGATATTTACAAATTATCCAGACAGAGCAAATTAATGTTTGATGTTATTGTTGTAGGTGGTGGTGCCGCTGGCTTTTATGCCGCTATTCAAATGGCAACAGTGAACCCTAAGTTAAAAATTGCAATTTTTGAACGTGGGAAAACGGTTTTGGGAAAAGTAAAAGTGTCTGGCGGTGGTCGCTGTAATGTAACCCACGCAGAATTTAATCCCGTAGAACTTGTAAATAATTATCCTCGTGGTAAAAAAGAACTTCTAGGACCTTTTCATAGTCATAGTACCGGTGATGTTATGGCATTTTTTGAAGAAAGGGGAGTTCCTTTAAAGATAGAAGAAGATGGGCGTATCTTTCCTGAAAGTAATACTTCGCAAAGTATCATAGATTGCTTTTTAAAGGAGATTGAACGTTTAGGTATAAACGTTTTGAAGAATAGTTCTGTAAAATCTTTTCTGCCAATAGACAATGGCAATGAAGGTTGGCAAATAACCACAATGAATAAGCATTATAAATGCAAAAATCTTTTAATCGCTTCTGGGAGCAACCCTAAAATATGGAAGCAATTAGAAGGTATGGGGCACACAATTGTTCCAGCTGTCCCCTCATTATTTACTTTCAATATAAAAGACAAAAGAATAAAGGGAATACAAGGATTAAGCACTTATGTTCAGGTTGTTGTGCCAGCAAAAAAACACTACAATTCTAAAATAGTAGTACAGCTGCGAAGCAAAGTTAATGAACGACCGGTTTTAGAAAGCAATGGACCACTTTTAATAACACATTGGGGTATGAGTGGTCCTGCCATTCTAAAGCTTTCCGCATGGGGTGCTAATATTTTAAATGAATACAACTATAACTTTAGGATTATTGTTAACTGGGTTCCAGAATATACAACTGAGATGATGGAAGAAGTATTATTCCGAATAAAAGGTGTTGAGGCTAAAAAAACCATTGTCCGCACTAATTCGGTTGACATACCAAAACGCTTATGGATAAATCTGGTGGAAGCTGCTGAAATTAGCAAAGATTTAAAATGGGCAGATGTCACTAAGGAGGCGCTTAAAAAATTGGCCTTACAGCTCACCAAATGTTCTTTTAAAGTAGAAGGTAAGAGCACCTTTAAAGAAGAATTTGTAACTGCTGGTGGGGTCGATTTAAAAGAAATAGACTTTAAAACCTTTGAAAGTAAAAAATTACCAAACCTTTACTTTGCAGGCGAAGTTATAAATGTAGACGCAATAACAGGAGGCTTTAATTTTCAAAATGCTTGGACCGGAGCCTATATAGCAGCAAATGCTATAGCAAAAGACTAATCTATTGCAGTGCTAAAAATAAACCTGCTGCTGCTAATCCACCTAAAATAGGCCCTATTACAGGAATCCAAGAATACCCCCATCCATTTGAACCTTTTTCTTTTATAGGAACTATTGCATGTATAATACGCGGGCCTAAATCCCTAGCTGGATTTATTGCATAACCTGTTGTTCCTCCTAGTGATAAACCTATACCCCAAACTAAAAATGCTACAGGTAAAGCGCCTAAAGAACCTAAACCAATTACAGTGTCGGTATTTGTTATAACGGCATCTGAAAAATAGAGTACAGTAAATACTAAAACAAAAGTGCCAACAATTTCGTTTAAAAGATTTAGCGGTGTGTTTGGTATAGCAGGGGCATTGCAAAACACACCCCTTTTAGCACTTCCGTCTTCAGTGGCATTAAAATGGTCTTTATGGGTTAACCAAACAAAAAATGCCCCTAGCATAGCACCAATAAATTGTGCGAAAATATATAATGGCACATCACCCCAAGAAAATTTTCCAGCCGCCGCTAAGCCTACGCTAACAGCGGGATTTAAATGTGCACCACTGTAAGGTGCCGAAACTACAACACCCACATAAACTGCAATTGCCCAACCAGTGGCTATCACAATCCAACCAGAACTACTCCCATAAGTTTTCGCTAAAGATACATTAGCGTTTACACCACACCCTAATAAAATGAGTAGGAACGTACCTATGATTTCTGCTATAAATGGTGTCATTTAAATATGGTTAAGGTTATTATTGTCTTCTAATTAATGTTTTGTCCAGTGTTCTAAAGCATCAATTGCGCTATACCAACCTTTAATTCCATCATCAATTGCTTCGCGCTCTTCGGTTGGTTTAAAGTGAACATCGGTTTGCCAGATATTTTGAATTTCTTCTGGGCTTTTCCAGAAACCAACAGCTAGACCAGCTAGATAAGCAGCTCCCATAACAGTGGTTTCGATAATTTTAGGACGAACTGTAGTTGTGTTTAAAACATCAGCTTGAAATTGCATCAACATATTATTTACAGTTGCTCCTCCGTCAACACGAAGTTCCTTAATCGCAATTCCAGAATCTGCCTCCATTGCTTTAAGAATGTCCATAGTTTGATAAGCGATAGACTCTAAAGAAGCCCTTGCAATATGGGCATCTGTACTACCTCGTGTTAACCCAAAAATGGTACCTTGGGCTTGCTGATTCCAATGAGGAGCTCCCAAACCTGCAAAAGCAGGAACAAAATAAACCCCTTCAGAACCTTCTACAGAACTCGCCAGTTGTTCTACATCAGATGATTTTTTTATAATTTTTAGACTGTCTCGCAGCCATTGAACCACTGCTCCTGCTATAAAAATACTTCCCTCAAGTGCATAAGTTGTCTTTCCATTAATCTTCCATGCAACAGTAGTTAATAGGTTGTTTTTTGAAGGAACAGGTTTTTCTCCAACATTCATTAGCATAAAACAGCCTGTTCCATAGGTATTCTTTACCATTCCCTTTTGTGTACACATTTGGCCAAAAAGAGCAGCTTGTTGATCACCTGCAATCCCCGCGATTGGAATTTGACTGGCAAAAAAGTTAGGAGTGGTATGCCCATAAACTTCACTGGATTGTTTTACTTCAGGAAGCATACTTTTAGGGATGGTAAACAAGTCAAGAAGTTCATCATCCCAAGCCATGGTGTTAATATTAAATATCAAAGAACGGCAAGCATTGGTTACGTCAGTAACATGAAGATTTCCTTGCGTCATTTTCCAAATTAACCAAGAATCTATGGTACCCCAAGCTAATTCTCCAGCTTCGGCACGCTCCCTCGCTCCCTCAACATTATCTAAGATCCATTTTACTTTAGTGGCGGAAAAATAAGAGTCAATTACTAATCCGGTTTTTTTTCTAATAAGGTCGGATTTTCCAGCTTTTTTAAGTTCATCACAAAAATCAGCCGTTCGTTTATCTTGCCAGACTATAGCATTGTATACAGGTTCTCCAGACTTTCTATCCCACACAACGGCAGTTTCCCGCTGGTTGGTAATTCCAATAGCGGCTATTTGTGAGCCTTCCAATCCTTTTTTGGCAACGGCTTCCGCGGCCATGCCTGCCTGAGTAGACCATATTTCCGTAGCATCATGTTCCACCCATCCTGGTTTTGGAAAAATTTGAGTAAACTCTTTTTGCGCCACAGATACTATACTGCCTTTTTTATCAAAAACAACTGCTCGTGAACTTGTAGTGCCTTGGTCTAAGGCTAAAATATATTGACTCATTGTAAGGATTTAATTCACGGAAATTACTAAAAATAATTGTAGTAGATTTAACTAATTTGAAGTAAAAATTTAAACGTAAAATGAATATTTATATCGCTTTTTTGAGAGGTATTAACGTTGGTGGACAGAAAAAAATAAAGATGGCAGATTTAAGGACTAGTTTAGAAAAAGCCGGCTTTAAAAATGTGCAGACCTATATACAAAGCGGAAATCTTGTTATCCTATCTGAAAGTACTGATTTAGCTCTTCTTCAAAAGAACATTTATAATGTGATTTTAAAGGATTTCGGTTATGAAGTACCCATACTAATTTTAAGTGCAAGAGTGCTTTCTGAAGTTTTAGAAGCCATTCCTTTTAAAGAAGCGGAGGAAAAAAACCTATATTTTGCAATGTTGCATGAGTTTCCAGATGAAGAATTGGCAAGGGAGTTTAATGCTCTTGAATTTCAAAATGAAGACTTTGAACTTATTGGAAAATGTGTCTATTTAAATTGTAGAAAAGGAGCTGGTAATGCCAAATTAAACAATAACCTTATTGAGCGCAAATTAAAAGTAACGGCAACCACAAGAAATTTAAGAACAATGAAAAAAATGATTGAACTAGCTAGCTAGTTTAATTCCCAAATTTTGTAGTTAAGTACTGCAGCAAAGCAAACCCAAAGCAAATATGGTATCATTAGTATTGCTGCTTTTTTACTCACCACTTTAAACCATTTTATGGTTAACACTATTGCAACGATTAAGGCAAGAATTATAAAAAGTGCAGCAAGAATATTTTTTAAACCAAAGAAAACCATGCTCCATAATGCGTTTAAAAGCAATTGAAAGCCAAAATGATATAAAGCAGTTTTAACCCATATATGGTGAAATCCTTTTCCCCATACAACACCTGCAGCAATACCCATCATCAGATAAAGAATACCCCAAACGGGGGCAAAAATCGAATTAGGAGGGTTAAAACTGGGTTTATTAAGCGTTAGATACCAATCGTTCACCGAGCTTTGCGTGGCAAAACTTGATAGAAAACCAATAAGCAGGCAGATAGCAACGGTTATTATTATTTTAAGAAGCTTTCTTTGCATGGGCAGTGCTATTCATACTAAAATAACAATTTATTTTTAGCAAATGAAGTAGTCAAAAACGCATTGTTATCTTTGCCAAAAATTTGTTGGAATGACCGAGCGTGATTTTGTTCTAAATGGTGATTTTGAATATCCTGAATCAGGTGTGGTGGCATGGAAAGCTCCTAGCAATATTGCATTAGTAAAATATTGGGGTAAAAAACCAAATCAGATACCTGCCAATCCTTCAATTAGTTTTACTTTGGATGCTTGTGCTACAACAACTTCATTAGATTTTTCTAAGCTAAGCGAGAAGTCAAATACGTTTTCTTTTGACCTTTTTTTTGAAGGAAAACCTAAGGAAGATTTTAAACCTAAAATAAACACCTTTTTTGAGCGAATTGAAAAATATGTTCCTTTTCTAAAAGAATATCATTTTACGATTAAAACATCAAATTCCTTCCCGCATAGTAGTGGAATTGCCTCTTCGGCTAGTGGTATGGCTGCCTTAGCGCTTTGTCTAATGACCATAGAAAAAAGGATAAATCCTTCTTTGGAAGACAGTTATTTTAAAAAGAAAGCTTCGTTTTTGTCGCGTTTAGGCTCTGGTAGCGCTTGTAGGAGTATTCAAGGGGATTTAATACAATGGGGGAATTATGATGCCATTTCGGAAAGTTCTAACTTATTCGGAGTTAAATATCCCTTTAAGGTTCATCCTGTATTTAAGAACTATCATGATACTATTTTATTAGTTCACAAAGGTCAAAAAACGGTTAGTAGTACTGTTGGACACGATTTAATGCACAACCATCCTTTTGCCGAACAACGTTTTGCACAAGCCCACCTAAACTTAGATAGATTAAAAACTATTTTTGAGGAAGGAAATCTAGATAATTTCGTAGAAGTTGTTGAAAGTGAAGCATTAACGCTGCATGCAATGATGATGACTAGTTTGCCATATTTTATGTTAATGAAGCCCAATACTTTGGAAATTATTAATAGAATATGGGAGTTTCGTCAAAAATCTAAAACTCATGTTTGTTTTACCTTGGATGCAGGGGCTAATGTTCATGTTTTGTATCCAGAGTCAGAAAAGCAAGAAGTCTTTCAATTTATTCAAGATGAATTAGTTGTGTTCTGCGAAAATGGACATTATATTTGCGACCGAATTGGCAATGGCGCTAAAGAAATGCGAATTAAAAACAACAATTAGTTGTAGAAAATAGCGTTATTCAGGAGTGAAAAATGGAATTAGAACGAAGGTATTTTGAATTCACTACCAATAATGTTTATCTTTAAATTATAAAGTTTCAACAATACAAATGAAAGGACCTCTTTTTTATTCTAAAATTCTTCTTTTTGGAGAGTATGGTATCATTAAAGATTCTAAGGGACTTTCTATTCCTTATAACTTTTTTAAAGGTGCATTAAAAACCGATTCTCAACTTTCTAGGGAGGCAAAGGATTCTAACAGTAGTTTGAAGAATTTTGCGAACCATTTAGCAGAAATACAAAGTGAAGACTTGGTACAGTTTGATATTGTTGCGCTTCAAAAAGATATAGAAGAAGGAATGTATTTTGATAGTTCCATTCCTCAAGGTTACGGTATTGGAAGTAGCGGAGCTTTGGTTGCTGCTATTTATGACAAATATGCTTCTGATAAAATTACAGTTCTTGAGAACTTAACTCGTGAGAAGCTATTAAAACTGAAGACTATTTTTGGAAAGATGGAATCTTTTTTCCATGGAAAAAGCTCAGGTTTGGATCCATTAAATAGTTATTTAAGCTTACCTATCCTTATTAATTCCCACGATAATATAGAGTCAACGAGTCTTCCAAGCCAGAATAAAGAAGGTAAAGGAGCAGTTTTCTTATTAGATAGTGGTATGACAGGGGAAACTGCGCCAATGGTTCAGATTTTTATGGAGCAAATGAAGCAAGAAGGGTTTCGTAATATGCTAAAAGACAAATTTATTAAGCATACCGATGCTTGTGTTGAACATTTCTTGAATGGTGATATTAAATCGCTATTTGGTCATGTTAAGCAGTTATCTCATGTAGTCTTAGATAACTTTAAACCAATGATTCCGAAGCAATTTCATACCCTTTGGAAGAAAGGTATCGAAACTAACGACTACTACTTAAAACTTTGTGGTTCAGGTGGTGGTGGTTATATTTTAGGCTTTACAGAAGATATTGATAAAGCTAAAAAATCGCTACAAGGCCATAAATTAGAGGTCGTTTACAATTTCTAGAAAATTTCTAATGCTTAGTAGAAGAAACAGACTCCTGCTTTATAAGTTGTTGAGTCTATTCTCTGTAGTTCGTGGTTATAATATTCTAATGATAACCTTAGCACAGTATTTAGCTTCTATTTATATTCTTTCGCCTAATCTTCCATTAAGAGAAGTAGTTTTTGACATCAATCTTTTTTTAATTGTTACTGCTTCTGCTTTAGTTATAGCCGCTGGGTACATTATAAATAACTTTTATGATGCAGAGAAAGATTTAATTAACAAGCCAACCAAAAGTATGTTAGACCGTTTGGTGAGCCAGCGCTTTAAACTAACCACTTATTTTATATTAAACTTTTTAGCTGTTTTCTTAGCAAGCTACATTTCCTTTAGAGCGGTACTATTCTTTTCAGCCTATATATTTGGAATATGGTTGTATTCGCACAAATTAAAACGAATCCCATTTTTGGGAAATATTATTTCAGCCACACTGGCGATAGCTCCTTTCTTTGTGGTTTTTGTGTACTATAGGAATTTTGAAACAGTAATTTTTGTACACGCTCTTTTCTTGTTTTTACTCATTTTAGCTCGCGAAATCATAAAAGACTTAGAAAATATGGCTGGCGATTTGGCACAGAATTATAAAACTACGCCTATTGTATATGGAGCTAAGCTTTCTAAAATAGTAATTGGCTTATTAATAGTACTTACCCTAATTCCGGCTTGGTTACTAATTAACGAGTTTGATGTGGGATATATGTTTATTTATTTTGTAGTTAGTATCATTTTACTTGTACTTTTTATGTTTTTGTTATGGAAAGCTGAAACTAAAAAGGACTATGTTTGGCTTCACAATATTTTAAAATTGATTATCATTTCAGGAGTTTTTAGTATTCTTTTGATTGATGTGAATTTGGTTTTAAATCGAATTTTATAATGGAAAACTTACTCAATGTTGCCCTTGCTCAAATCGCTCCAGTTTGGTTGGATAAAAAAGCAACTATAGCAAAAATTGAAACTACACTAATTGAAGCTGCTGAAAATGGAAGTGAACTGGTTGTATTTGGTGAAGCCTTACTACCCGGTTATCCTTTTTGGTTAGCATATACGGAAGGTGCAGCATGGGATTTAAAAGTGAATAAGGAGCTCCATGCGCATTACGTGCGAAATTCTATCCAGATAGAAGAAAATGAATTAGATACAATTTGCAAGCTGGCAAAAAACTATTCCATTGCGGTTTACTTGGGTATTATGGAAAGGGCCAAAGATAGGGGAGGCCATAGTTTATACTGCTCTTTGGTCTATATAAATCAGTTGGGAGAAATAAAATCAGTTCACCGGAAACTACAACCAACCTATGATGAGCGATTAACCTGGGCACCTGGAGATGGAAATGGACTTAAAGTTCATCCATTAAAACAGTTTACGGTTGGTGGTCTCAACTGTTGGGAAAACTGGATGCCTTTGCCAAGAACAGCGCTTTATGGACAGGGAGAAAATCTTCACGTAGCAGTTTGGCCTGGAAATCTAAATAATACAAAAGATATTACAAGATTTATAGCTAGGGAATCTCGTAGCTATGTGATTTCTGTTTCTTCCATGATGTCCAAAAATGATTTTCCAGACACCACACCACATTTAGATAAAATTCTAGAAAAAGCACCTGAGGTTTTAGGCAATGGGGGTTCTTGTATTGCGGGTCCAGATGGGGAATGGTTGGTAGAACCAGTAGTAAACAAAGAAGGGCTAATTTACCATACACTAGATTTTAATAGGGTTTACGAAGAACGACAAAATTTTGATGCTGTTGGTCATTACTCAAGACCAGACGTTACCAAGCTGATAGTGAATCGCGAAAGACAATCTACTGTTGCGTTTGAGGATTAAGTATATGAAATTAAAAATAAGTGTCCTGTTACTTTTTATGGTTGCTTGTTCTTGCAAACAGCTAGTTGAATCAAAAACTGAAAGAGACGGGGAACCAGATGTATTCAGTGTATCTGAATCTAATAATGATATGAATGAGGCAATGAAAATGGCCAGAAGTAATTTACACTTATTTATTGAAGCTTTAGAGCGTGATAATCCTAAACATGAATATTTTGCAGTAAAGCAAAAATTTAGTGCTTTGGAAAACGATGAACATATTTGGGTTGGAAATATTATTATTGAAAATGAAGAGCTCTCAGGTGTTGTGAATAATGTGCCTGTATATACTACTAAAGTAAAATTAGGTGATACTATTAAAATCAATAAAGAAAGAATAAGTGATTGGATGTATTTTGATGATGGAGTTGTAAGAGGAGGGTACACCATAAGAGTAATTAGAGAATCCTTATCTGATAAAGAAAAAGAAGCTTTTGATTATGAGAATGGATTGATTTTTGACGATTAATTATTGTCATTCTGAGTGCAATCGAAGGGAAATCAATAATCTACGATAACAACTGATTTCATTTTAAGACTGGAATGACAAAACTAAAAACCTACATTTGCAAAAACTAAATGACTGATGGCGAAATCAGACTATAAGGGTAATCGCAAAGCCAATTCCGATAGCAATAAGAACCGACCAACTGGAGGGTTCAGAAAAAAGAAAAACTTTTCTAAAAATACTCCGCCTAATAAAAGGAAAGCACCTCCAAAAACAAATACCAATCCAGATGAGATTCGGTTAAATAAGTATATTGCTAACGCTGGAGTTTGTTCCCGTAGAGAAGCAGATACTTATATAGCCGCAGGAAGTGTAACTGTTAATGGTAAGGTAGTATCTGAGATGGGTTACAAAGTAAAATCTACTGATGATGTACGTTATGATGGTAGACGTTTAAACCCTGAAAAGAAAGAGTACATACTCCTAAATAAGCCTAAAGGTTTTATTACTACAACCAATGATGAAAAAGGGAGAAGAACCGTAATGGAACTTATCTCTAACTCTACCAATAATCGCTTATTTCCAGTAGGGCGTTTGGACCGAAATACAACGGGACTATTGTTGTTTACCAATGATGGAGACATGACGAAGAAGTTAACGCACCCTAAGTTTGGTGTACGTAAAATCTACCATGTAGTTCTGGACAAAAATGTGACAGCAGCCGATCTTAAGAAAATACAAGGAGGACTAGAATTAGAGGATGGTCCAGTACAAGTAGATGAAGCGGCCTACATTCAAGGGAGTACAAAAAAAGAAGTGGGAATAGAAATCCATTCTGGACGTAATAGAATTGTACGGCGAATTTTTGAGCATTTAGAATATAAAGTAACCAAATTGGACCGCGTTGTTTTTGCTGGTCTTACCAAAAAGGATTTGCCACGAGGGCACTGGCGTAATCTAACTTCTCAGGAAATCATTAACTTGGGGATGATAAAGTAAAATTATTTGCGAAAAGTTATTTTAAGAATTTTCTTTCTATAATACGCCAAAACCACCATTCCAATAATTACGATTATATACGAATATTTTATACTGTAAGCAAAAAACAAATTTAGATACCCATAACTAAAAGAGGAATCAATTTTTATTGCATTTTTAAAATCACTAATGGACATGTTTAATTCCAATGATTTTAAATAAATAGAACCTCTGCTATTGTATGCATTTGCATTTGTGGAGTCAATCTTTATTGATGTGTTAAAGTCTTTTAGGGCTAAATCTGTTCTTCCATTTTTTTTATTTGTATCAGCTCTTAATCTATAAAGGACTGCACTGGTTGAATCTTTTGAAATAGCAGAATCGTAATATTTAATGGCTTTTTCATATTCATTCAGATAATAATATGATTGAGCCTTAGTATAAAAAAAGCTTTCATATTCAGAGTGATTTATTTCGGAAGCTTTTTTAAATTTATTTTTTGCTTCGGCGTATCTTTTTTGTCTGTATAATGCAAGTCCATAATAATATAGCCCATCAATATCCTCAGGATATGAATTATTATAATTCTTTAGGTCCTCAATAGCATATCCGTACTTTTTTAATAAAATGTATAAATATCCTCGATTGAAATATGCTTGAGAGCAAAACTTGGACTTCTTTTTAGAATATAAAATTGCTTTATTGTAATCATTAAGAGATTCATCATATTTTTTTAAATTTTTGAAAAGGATACCACGACTATTATAAACTGATGCATCCATAGAATCTATTGAAATAGCCTTGTTAAAATCTGCCATGGCCTTTTCAGTATTTTTGCTTTTTCTGTAAGTAATACCTCTATAAAAATGTGCTTCAAAATTAGTTGAGTCTATTTTTACTGCCCTGTTAAAGTATTTCAGGGCTTTTGGATAGTTGTTAATTCTGGAATAAGTGTAACCTAGATATATTGGATATTTGGCAGTTATTGAGTCTATTTCTATAGCTTTTTGTATGTCTCTTATTGCAATTGTGTAATTATCTAAATGCTCATACGCCATGCCTCGCACATAATGGGCTGGTGCACATATAGAATCTAGATAAATTGCTTTGTTACATGCTTCTATTGCTTCTATATATTTTTTTACTCTTTTTAAACCTAATCCCTTTTTGTAATAAGAAATAGTATCATTAGGATTCAATTTTAATGCCTCATTAAAAAAACCCACAGATATTTCGTTATGCCTTAGTTGTAAATAAGATTTACCTATTTCTCGATAAAGTCTGGACTTTTCTATTTTATTTAGGTTTAAATCAGTTATTCTTGATATCCTATCGTCTAATACTAATAAGGCATTGATTAGATTACCATATTTTAAATCTGTAACAGCTTTAATCCAATTATCTATTAATACGTCATTTATTTCTAAAACACCATCTAATATTTGATTTGGGCTTGAAACAGAACTTTTTTCCGCATCATGTTTTGTTGAAGAAATTTGAACTGCTGGATTTACATTAGAAATGAATGTCTCATCAAAGTTTGCTCGAAACCTTAAATCTTTAAAACTACATGAATCATCTATAATTGTTACTAGGCCATATATAATTAAGTCAGCATTATGGTTTTTTCTAATTTCACGCGCTTGATAAATAGTTTTAGGATTAGAAATGCTATCAGCATATTTAACTAATATGTTAATTGAGTCATTATTTTTTAGGTTAATTGTTTCGATGCGATCTTCTATTGAACGTCCTATACATTTAGTATCGTTGTCAGTAATATAATCTTCGAAACGTGTAATCAGTACTTTGAAGGACGTACTGTCGTTGGAATTAAAAAGATGATTGAAACTAGAAACAGTTATTTTTGAACTTTTGTCGTCATTTTTAAAATATTCTATAAGATTTATGGAATTCCATAAAAAAGTAACTAGTGCAGATAAAAAGAATACAATTGCAAACCACTGCTTTCTATGGAGTGTACAAAAAATGAATTTGCAATTATTTTTACATTGTTTAAAATGTTTTGTTCTTCCAAGACACCTCATTTTGCTGTTTTAACGTGAGTTAAAATTAGTCTTGAAGTCTTTTTGGAAAAACTAAACTTTTAAAGAGTTATTAACTTAACAGGTGAGATTACTTATTTCCATACCCCAACCCGCCACGGTAACTCAATACAATCCCATGCGTATTCCCTATAGGAGCATCGCCGCCAGTTTGTGTATAGTTATAAAGTGCTCTAAAGTTTTTAAAGATATAAAACCCTGCGGCAAAATTTATAGAACTGCTGGTACGGTAGCCTAAACCAACTTCAAAACTGTTCTTATAGCTAATTCCCATATTCAAGTCTACTTGAAAAGGTGCACCACTTTCATATTTAAAAAGCATGCTTGGTTTTAAAATAAAATCATCATTAAATCTGCTAGTCGAAAAATAGTACCCTGTATAGCCATAAATAGGTCTAGAGAGTTCTAAATTGTCTTGGTTGGAAAATGCATCTCCAATAACATTGGGCATGGAAGCACCAATAAAGAAATTAGAATGCCCAAATAAAATTCCAACTCCTGCAGCAGGTAAGGTAGCATCTATATTTTCTGCAAAATTAGGATCATCTTGTATGCCCAGTTGCAATAAGTCTTCATTATAAAGCAATGCACCAGCTGTAATACCAAAAGAAAGCACTGTACGGTCGTACAACTGCCAGTATGGTCTATTCTTTTTAAAATCAAAGAACAGTTTATAGGAATACGTAGCAAAAACTTGGGTAGCTGAGGTTACTCCAATTTCATCATTTATGACACCAGCTCCAAGCCCCATTTTACCATTATCTAAAGCGGTATTAAATGTAAATGCAAAGTTTTTAGGAGTACCGGGAAATTGGCTGTTAAAGCCTGAATTACTTAAGGTGGCTTCAGCTTCGTTATAAGTGCCAGCGTATGCAGAATTTATAAGAAACGGATTATAATTATACTCCGTAAAAACAGGAGTTTGTTGTGCCGCAGTCTTTATTATGCTTCCTAAAACCATAATGCTTAAGGAAAAAATGAGTTGATGCTTTTTCATACTTATCTTTTTAGCACCAAATAGCCTTTGGTCTGTTTTAAGTTGTTTGGTTCTGGAATTATGATTTGGAAGAAGTAAGTTCCTTCGGGCAGTTGACTGGCACCAAAACCTGTTAGCTGATTAGCCTCCCCATTAAAAACGTTTCCTGAATTATCATAACCTTCTACTTTAAATACCATATCTCCCCAACGGTTGTAAATAACAACGGTGTTATTAGGGTAGTTTTCAATACCGTTGATTTCCCAAAACTCGTTGATGCCATCACCATCTGGGGAAAGTCCGTTTTGCGATGCTACTTCGGGCTCAACTATCGTTGTAAAAGATTCAATCTCACAATTTTCGGCATCGCCTATCGCATTGTAAGGAACAATACTGACAAATATTTGTTGATTAAAAGGTAGTTCTTCAGACAGTTGATATGTGGTTAATATACTTACATCTTCATCGTTTAGAATATCTGTTCCCCCCGGAGTAGTTCCAACACTTATACGATAACCATCAGCTCCAAGAACTTCATTCCAAACAATTTCCGTATCTACAGGTACATTAGTAGCATCATTTACTGGAGTGCTCAATACAGTACAAGAAGGTACTTCCGGCATTGGAGTTGCTATGGTAAAGCTTTCTTCAGCACAATTTATTGCGTCTCCATCGGCATTGTAAGGAGTAATGTTTACATAAACTACAGTACCATCCGCAAATGGGCCGGAAAAATCAAAAGTTAAGGTATTGCCAGCATCAAAATTATCAATAACATCATTTGCTCCGGGGGACGTTCCTACAGTTAATCGGTATCCATCGGCATTAGCAACTGCTTCCCAAGAAATATCAGTATCAGGAGAAACAGCAATAGCACCATTAAGCGGACTTATTAAACTTGTACATGTAGGCAAATCAGTAGTAGAATTTACAATCGTAAAACTTTCCGAACTGCAACCAACCGCATCGCCTACGGCATTGTATGGAACAATGGTTAACGTTACGATTTCCCCATTGTCAAAGTCATTAGCAAAGTTATGTGTAGTTCCTGAAGTGATATTAAGATTGGTTTCATTATTAGCAGTACTGCTACTTCCCGTTACGGTCAATCGATACCCATCTGCATTGGCTACGGCATTCCAAGAAATACTAGCAAGATCTAAAGCTATATTAGTATCCCCATCGGTTGGATTTATTAGTGTTGTACAAGCTGGTTCAGAAGGTGCACTCCCAATTATGGTAAAGCTCTCCGAAACGCATCCAACTGCATCCCCTGCAGCGTTGTATGGAACAATGGTTACTGTGACTGTTTCTCCATTGTCAAAATTGCCTGGTAAATCATAAAAGGCTCCTGTTGTAACGTCTTCATTTACCAAGTTGTTTGCCGTGCTACTGCTTCCTGTTACAGTTAATCTGTATCCATCAGCGTTTGCGATAGGATCCCAAGTAATATCCGTATCAATAGGTACATCTATAGCCCCGTTATCCGGACCCATTAATCTTGAGCATGATGGTACGGTAGGTGTAGTGGCAACAATGGTAAAACTTTCCGAAGTGCATCCGGTAGCATCACCAACAGCATTGTAAGGTACAATTGTAACTGTAATGGTTTCCCCATTATCAAAGTTATTTGCAAAGTTATGCGTAGTCCCTGATGTGATATCAAGATTCGTTTCATTATTAGCAGTACTACTACTTCCTACAACGGTCAATCGATACCCATCGACATTTGTTACAGCTCCCCAAGAAATACTAGCAAGATTTATGGCTACATCAATAGCACCATCAGCAGGACTATTAAGTGTTGTACAGACAGGTGCTGTTGGTATGGTAGCTGTTCTAAAATTCTGCTCAGAACAGCCTGTAGCATCACCAACTTCGTTATATGGTATAATTGTCACATAAAAGGTTCTATTTTCTTGTAAATCGACTGGAAAATCATAGGTAGTTGTATTGTTTACATCTATATTATTTGCAATTTCGATACCACCGGGAGTTGTTCCTACAACTACTAAATAGCCAGTAGCTCCATCTACAGCATCCCAACTAAGATTGGTGCCAACAGGAACGTCAGTAGCATTGTTTAATGGATCACTAATATTTGTACATGCTGGTGCTACAGGAATGATTTCAGTAGTAAAACTTTCCTCAGCACATGTAAGGGCATCTCCTTCTTCATTATACGGAGTTATCGTAACAAAGATTTGGGTATCCTCTGGTAAATCTGAAGTAAAATCATAAGTGGTAACACTATTTACATCTTCATCATTAACAATATCGCTAGCTCCGGAAGATGTTCCTACAGTAAGACGATATCCGTCTGCATTAGCTATTGGATTCCAGCTTAAATCTGTATCGATAACGACATCGGTAGCAGTATTTAAAGGGTTAATAAGTGAAGTGCAATCTGGTATGGTAGCTGCATCATTAGATATTGTAAAACTCTCCTCGGCACAAGGACCTACGGCATCACCTTCATCATTAAAAGGAATAATAGTTACATAAACGGTTTCACCACCGGCAAAATCTGCTGCAAATTCATACGAAGTAGCATTATTTATTGTTTCGTTGTTTACAATATCATTTCCTCCAGCTATTGTCCCCACGGTTAAACGATATCCTCTTGCAAAAAGTGAAGGTTCCCAAGTTAAATTTGTATTTACAGGTACAGCTGTTGCTCCATTCAAAGGAGAGACTAATTGGGTGCATTCTGGAATAGGGCAATCTAGAACATCACCTATAATAGTCCACCCAAAGGAATCTATGATGAATTGTCTTTCTTCTAAAGCATCGCAATAGGGCAAACCTAGAGCACCAAATGTTATTCCATTGGTTAAAGTTTGTTCTGACCATCCAATAAGTGTATTATCATAGTTTTCCCTAGTCAAAGCAGTATTATCTAGCATATTTGCCATATTACTTACACCGCTAATATTCCAATCCTCAAGAGTTTGATTTAAGGCTGAAGCATCTAGAAACATAGCGTTCATGGTAACATTGCCCAAATCCCAGCGATCCATACTTTGGTTGTAAGCTAATGCGTTTCTGAACATAGCGTTCATATTTTCAACTCCAGATACTCTCCAACTGTTTATAGTTTGATTAAATGAAGTAGCATTATCAAACATGCTTTCCATGGTAGTAACTCCTCTAACGTTCCAACTATCTATGGTGCCATTAAAGGCAGTAGTATTTTGAAACATTCCAAACATTGTGTTTACCGATGCTACATTCCACGAATCCATAGGCTGATTGTAAGATGTGGCATCTTTAAACATTTCTTGCATTGTAGTAACAAAAGAAACATCCCAACTGTCTATATTTTGATTAAAGGTGGTTGCACCACTGAACATTTCCTGCATAGTTAGTACTTCTCCAGTATCCCAATTATTTATAGGACTATTAAATACTAGCGCATTTTTGAACATATTGTCCATTCTGGTTACCGAGCCTACTTGCCAATTTTGCATTGGACTTGCGAATGCACCAGCATCTTCGAACATAGCGTTCATAAGCGTAACCGAACTCACATTCCAATTTTGAATATCTTGATTAAAAAGCTGAGCATTTTGAAACATTGAGGACATGTTTGCAACGGCACTAACATCCCATGAACCTAAAGGCTGGTCAAAAGCAATAGCATCTTTAAACATTGATGTCATATTCACCACTGAATTTACATCCCAATTGTTCAATGGAGAATTAAAAGCGCTAGCTCCTTCGAACATAGAACTCATATTTATCACACTTGTAACATTCCAAGGGTCTATATTTTGATTAAATACAGATGCATTTCTAAACATGGCCTCCATATTTATTACATTAGCAACATCCCAATTTCCTATAGACTGATTAAAGCTCGTGGCTTCTTGGAACATAAATGCCATAGTTGTTGCATTAATAACATCCCATTGGTTTAAAGACTGATTAAAATTTGTGGCATTTTGAAACATAGATGCCATATTCTGTACTGCTGAAACTGTCCAATTATCCAGAGACTGATTAAAACTAGTGGCATTTCTGAACATCCCGTTCATACTCTGAACGGCCGATACGTCCCAACTAGAAATATCTTGATTAAAAGAAGTAGTGCTATCAAACATCTCTTCCATTGTTGTGACAGATGATGGAACCCAATTATTTAATGGTTGATTAAAATCAACACAGAAGCTAAACATAGAGGTCATGTCTCTAACACTGCTTACATCCCAATCATTTAAATTTTGATTAAAGGCCATATTACTACTAAATCCATCAAACATTCTGCGCATAGAGACTACCTTGCTTACATCCCATTGATTTAATGGTTGATTGAAATTACGGGTGCTTAAAAACATATCACTCATATCGGTCACATTGCCGACATCCCAGTCATTTAATGGTTGATTAAAAAGACTCATTCCAATAAAAGTTCGAGACATGTTTTCTATGTTACTTACATCCCAGTTATTAATGTTACCATTAAAGTTGGAAGACTCAAACATTCTAGAAATGTCTGTAACCCTTGATAAATCTGGAGTATCAGTGGCATTATAACCTGTAAACGCACCACAGGAATAAAAGGCGGATTCTAATATTTCCCATTCAATAGTTCCCCACTGATCAATAGTTAGTAGTTTATCATTATCTGCAAATGGACTTGGATAGAAGTGTGCTGGGTAATCACCAATAATTGCAATAGTATATATACCAGGGGTCAAATAAGTATGCGTAATCGTATTGTCAACGTTATTGTCAAATTGATTATCTCCCCAATCAATAGAATAATTATAAGTTACACCTGATCTGGCAGTTATTCTAAATTGATTGGCATTTGAATAATTACCTGGAAAAGTAACATTTCTAGTATCTATGGTAAGTTTAAAAGCATCAGTGCCATCTCTCCAGTTTGGAACTACCGTAAAAGTAATTTCTTCACAACCCGTTGCTGGGCCATCACCATTATAGGGAACTACTTGAGCCGTAACTATATCTCCAGGTTGAAAGTCGGTTGTAAAATCAATGCCAACTACATTACCTTCATCTGAATTATCTAATACAACAGTGGTAACTCCTCCACGAACATAGCTCACACTTACATTATACCCCGTGGCATTGGGAGCCGGATTCCATCTTAAATCAAAGTTGGCAGGTACATTAGTGTCACCATTTGTTGGGGAGCTAAAAGAGGTACATAACACAAAACTACAGTCAACAGTATCTCCAGTTATGCTCCATCCATTTGTATCAATAAGTTCTTGTCTCTCTTCTCTTCCATCACAATAGGTAAGTCCATCAGCGCCAAGACTAACATTGTTATTCACCGTTTGTGCCGCCCACCCAATTAAGGTGGCGTCATAATTTTCTAGTGATAATGCGGTATTGTTCAACATACTAGTCATATCGGTTACTTGACTAATATTCCAATCCGCTAAGCTTTGGTCAAATGCTAAAGCATCAGTAAACATATTTTGCATACTACTAACCAAGCTTGTATTCCAATTATTTAGAGGTTGATTAAATACTAATGCATTGGCAAACATATTTGGCATGTTAACAATTAAATTGGTATTCCAGCTATTCAGTGGTTGATTGAATGCTGAAGCATTTGAGAACATCCCAGAGGTATTACTAAGTGAAGTAGTTACCCAGCCATTCAAAGGTTGGTTGAAATCTAAAGCCCTGTTAAACATGTTGCTCATGTTTTCTACATTAGTAACATCCCAATTGCCAATAGCTTGGTTAAATGGTGAAGATTGAAACATACCACTCATATTAGTAACGCTGCTAACATCCCATTGATCTAAGGGTTGGTTAAAGTTGTATATGAATGTGCTAAATCCAGAAAACATGTTACTCATATCCGTTACATTACCAACTTCCCAATCATTAATAGGCTGATTAAATTCGGCTACTTCAAACATGCTACTCATGTTTTGTACACTACTGACATCCCATAGATTTAAAGGTTGATTAAAAACAGTAGGAAAAGCTCCAGAACCTCTAAACATACTGCTCATATTTTCAACATTGCTAACATCCCATAGATTTAAAGGTTGATTAAAGGACCTGTTACTACTGAACATAAAGCTCATGTTGGTAACCAAACCTACATTCCAACTTTCTATTGGTTGATTGAATTGCGTATTGCTGAACATTTCAGACATATTAGTAACTGCACTTACATTCCATCCGGCAATATTTTGATTAAAAGCGGAAGAACTAAACATTCTAGACATGTCAGTTACATTGTTAACCACCCAATTGTTTAAGGGTCTATTAAAGCTTACAGTAGCCCTAAAGGTTCCAGCCATATTGGTAACTTGGGTAACTATCCAATTATTAATATCTTGGTTAAACAGGCTAGCTCCGGAGAACATATTTTCCATATTTTCTACAGCAGCAGTATTCCAATTATCCAATGGTTCGTTAAATAAAGAGGCATTTTCAAAAACGGATGACATATCCGTAATTGAGTTGGTAACCCAGTTATCCAAGGGTCTATTGAAAACAATGGCATCGGCAAATATTCCAGATATATTAGTTACTCCACTAACATCCCAGTTATTTAGAATGCCATTAAAAGCGGAACATCTCCTAAACATATCTTGTAAGGTGCTTACGTTAGATAAATCAGGAGCATCTATTGCATCAAAATTGAGGTTTTGGCAACCGTAAAAAGCAGATTCCATAGATTGCCATTGTATATTACCCCAGCTTAAAATCTCTATAATCTTTCTTCTATCACCATTGTTATTGAAATAAATTGCAGGGAAAGCTCCTGTAATTTCTATAGTATATATTCCTGGTGAACCATAAGTGTGTGTAATATCTCCGGTTATATTGGTATCCGTTGCGCCATCACCCCAATCAATATCATAATTATATGTAAATGCTGGGTTGGTAGGAATTCTTATCTCATTATTGGGAGAGCCAATTTGTTCTGTATCCCAAATACTAGAAAAGCCTTGAGAATAAATAATTGTAGTGACTAAAAATGTATATAAAAAGAGTAGCTTTTTAAACATGTATAAATGTTTGGGGTTCTACCTCAACGATTTAGGGCTGAAATTATTTTTTAAAAGCCCTACAAGGCAGTTTTTTGTTGTAAAACTAGGATTAAGTAGTGGTGAAATGATACCCTGTAAACCGTGAATTCAGTATCATTGGGTTTACAATAAAGGAAATAGCATATGTACTTAAGGGTAAAAAAAACTAAACCCTGAAACGCAGGATATTTAAGCGTTGGAATAAATTATGATGATAAAACGAAGTATTTTTAACTAAGGAAATTATTCATTTTCTCCTTGATGTCCTCTAAACACAAATTGCCTAAACTACCCTCATGGCTGTGCGAAATGTCCTTTTTTGGTTTAAAATTACCATTCTCAATGGCCTTCCCCATTGTTTTATAGGCATCTCGGAAAGGCATTCCGTTTTTGACCATTTCATTTAGGGTATCTACACTGAATAAGTAATCGTATTTGGGGTCTTTTAAAACGTCCTTGTTAATCTTGATTTCCTTTAAACTAAAAGTGAGAATTTCAAGGCAAGCTTTCATATCCTGCAAAGCCGGTACAATTACTTCTTTAACCAATTGTAAATCTCGATGGTAGCCACTTGGTAAGTTATTGGTGATTAATATTAATTGATTTGGGATTGCCTGAATTTTGTTGCACTTAGCACGGACCAATTCAAAAACATCTGGATTCTTTTTATGTGGCATAATACTACTACCCGTGGTGAGTTTATCTGGAAAGGAGATAAAATCAAAATTTTGACTCATGTAGACAGTTATATCCATTGCTAATTTAGAAAGTGTGGAAGCGATAGATGAGATTCCAAAAGCGGTAGCTTTTTCTACTTTTCCCCGTCCCATTTGTGCTGCTACTACATTGTATTTTAAAGTTTCAAAACCCATTTCTTGTGTAGTAAAACTTCGGTCTATAGGAAAAGAACTCCCATAACCCGCAGCACTGCCTAAAGGATTTTGGTCAGCTATTTTATATGCTGCTTTAATAAAATATAAATCATCAATCAAACTTTCTGCATAGGCGGAAAACCATAATCCAAAAGATGAAGGCATTGCAATTTGAAGGTGAGTATAGCCCGGCAATAATACTTTTTCGTGCTTTTCGGCCAACTTCAAGAGTAAGTCAAAAAGACTTTTCACCATTCCTTTAATTTCTGTTAATTCATCTTTTAAGTACAAATGCATTGCCACTAGAACCTGATCATTTCTAGAACGTGCAGTATGTATTTTCTTTCCAGTATCCCCAAGTTTTTCTGTTAGTAAAAACTCTATTTTGGAGTGCATGTCCTCAAAAGAATCTTCTATAGTAAACTCTCCTTTTTCAATGGATTGATTAATTATTTCCAGTTCCTTTACCAGCGCATTGGCTTCACTCTCTGAAATAAGCTCAACTTTACTTAACATTTTTGCATGAGCTTTTGAAGCGATAACATCATATTTTGCTAGAACCAAATCCAGTTCACGGTCGTTACCAACTGTAAAATTGTCTATTTTTTTATCTGTACTAAAGCCTTTGTCCCAGAGTTTCATGATGTTCAATTTGCAATTATCAATGAACAATTATCAATTGGACATTGTTAAATGATTACTGTTTATTGTAAAAATCCTTCTAAAATTTTAATATATAAATCAACGCCTTCTTCAATTTCATGAACATAAATGTATTCATTGGCGGAATGTGAACGAGTACTATCGCCAGGGCCTAATTTTAAAGATTGGCAGCTCAATTCCGTTTGGTCAGAAAGGGTAGGAGAACCATAAGTTTCCCTTCCAATAGCAATACCCGATTGTACCAAAGGGTGATCAATAGCAATTGCAGAACTACTTTTATCTAAAGATCTTGGTGTTAACTCACAAGGGGCTTCTTTTTGAAGGATAGTATTTATTTCCTCGTTTGTATAGCAATCATTTACACGAGTATCTATTACCAAATCTACATGTGCTGGGACCACATTGTGTTGGGAACCAGCATTTATTTGAGTGACTGTCATTTTCACTGGCCCGAGAACTTCTGAAATTTTAGGAAAGTTATAGTTTTTAAACCATTCTAAAACTTCAATGGTATTATAAATTGAATTGTTATCATTAGGGTGCGCCGCATGTGAGGGAGTTCCTTCTATTTTTCCGTCAAAAACGATCAACCCCTTTTCAGCAATTGCCAATTGCATTAAAGTTGGCTCGCCAACTATAGCAAGGTCAATCTTCGGAAGAATTGGTAGTAGGGCAGAAATACTTAAATCTCCAGCATCTTCCTCTTCTGCTGTAGCGGACATAATAATGTTATATTTTAAATCATCTCGCTCATAGAAGTGGATAAAAGTCGCTAACAAAGAACATAAACAACCACCAGCATCATTGCTACCTAATCCATATAATTTGCCATCTTCCACATGAGGATGAAATGGGTCTTTCGTATAAGCGGAATTTGGTTTTACGGTATCATGATGAGAGTTCAATAATAAGTTTGGTTTGCTTTCATCATAATACTTATTAAAAGCATAAATATTATTGTACTGGCGTTTAGTCTTTACACTAAACTTTTTAAGCCATGTATCAATAGCTGCTGCAGTTTCATCTTCTTCCTCTGAAAATGAGGGAATAGAAATTAGTTGCTTTAATAGTGCTATGGCCTCCTGAGCCAAGGTGTCTTTATCAATCGTCATAAGACTAGTGTTGTATAATTTGTATTTGAATTGTCGAACAAGGCTAAATTACCTATTCTAACTTCTTTCACGCCTTTTTTAAGGGCATGAAAACAATTGTGCATTTTTGGAAGCATTCCATCTGCAATTACCCCTTCTGTAATTAGAGTTTTATAGGCATCTGAATCTATATTTTTAATGACAGAGTTTTTATCATCAAAATTCTTTAATACTCCATTTAACTCAAAGCAGTAATAAAGGGTTGTTTCAAAATCCGCACTCATTCCAATAGCTAATTCGGAGGCAATAGTGTCTGCATTTGTATTTAATAATTGTCCTTTTTGATTGTGTGTTAAGGCGCAAAATATTGGTGTAAGCCCTAATTCCAAAATTGAACTCAATGTTTTATTTGAGACGCTGTCTACGTCCCCAGCAAATCCATAATCAATTTCTTTTATAGGTCTTTTATGAGCTATAATTGCATTAGCATCCGCACCACTCATTCCTATAGCATTACAATTCATAGATTGAAGTTCCGCAACGATTTTCTTATTGGTAAGCCCTCCGTATACCATAATAGCAACATCTAAACTTGCTATATCTGTAATTCTTCGGCCGTTTACCATTTTGGGTTCAATCCCCATTTTTTGCAATACTTGATTAGCTTTTTTCCCACCTCCATGAACCAAAATTTTAGGACCATCAATTTTTGAGAATAAAGTCAAGAATTTTGAAAGCTCGGTCTCATTTTCAATGATGTTACCACCAATTTTTACTATGGAAAGGTTATGCTTCACTTTTTTTAGAATTTCTTATTTCAAGTATCATTGCAATTATTACAAGTAGCATCGAAATTGGGCCTAATAAATCTCCCCAATCAAAATTTTGAAAATCCATTCTGATAAAATAGAGCACTAATAGAATGCCAGCTACTATTGCGAGGCCATAGCGTAATTTATTTTTTGTGTCCATAACTGTTCTTTTAACTTACATCTTGTCTTTAGGTGAGAAATCTAGATTTCTCGGCACTAAGCTTTGTCAAAATGATATTTTATTTTAAATCTTCCAATAAGCGTTTTATAACCAATTGCGCTGAATAGGTTCTATTGTTTGCTTGTTCAATAACTAAACTTTGGTTGCTATCTAAAACGGCATCTTCCACTACTACGTTTCTCCTTACTGGAAGGCAATGCATGAATTTGGCATTCCCGAGCTTTCTTTTTGTCATCATCCAATTCTTATCTTGAGAAAGTACTTTTCCATAATCTGCATAACTACTCCAGTTTTTTACATAGACAAAGTTCGCATTTTCTAATGCTTCCTCCTGATTATGCACAATTTTACAACCCTTTGTGATATCAGGATTCAATTCGTATCCTTTAGGATATGTAATTACAAAGTCTGCATCTTGGAGTTTCATCATTTTTACAAAAGAATTTGCAACCGCATGTGGTAAAGCTTTTGGATGAGGTGCCCATGATAAAACTATTTTTGGTTTAGGAACTGTTTGGCTTTCTTTTAGAGTTATAGCGTCTGCTAAAGCTTGCAAAGGGTGTGCTACGGAGCTTTCCATATTTACTACTGGGATAGTAGCATATTTTATAAAGCCATTTAAAACTACTTCTGCTTCATCTTTTTCTTTGTCAACTAGGCCTGCAAATGCTCTAATAGCTATAATATCTGCAAATTGTGATACTACTTGTGCTGCTTCTTTTATGTGTTCAGATTTACCTTCATTCATTACCGTACCATCCTCGAAAGCTAACTGCCAGCCTTCACTGCCAAAATTCATGATCATAGCTTTCATACCCAAATTTATCGCTGCTTTTTGAGTGCTTAACCGTGTTCGAAGACTGTTGTTAAAGAACAATAAGCAAATAGTTTTTTGCTTTCCTAATGCTTCAAAAGCATAAGGGTCTTTTTTTAAAGAAATGGCTTCTTTAACTGCACTTTGCAGATTCCCTAAATCGTTTATGGAAATATAATGTTTCATGGTAATTCTGCTTTTATGGCTGCAAAGAACATATTAATTTGTTCTTTGGTAATATTTAGCGCAGGTAAAAAACGCAATAATTTTTTGTTGGCTGAACCACCTGTAAAAACATGCTGATTATAGATTAATTTTTTTCTTAAATCAGCGACTTCAAAATCAAATTCAAGACCTAGCATAAGACCTCTGCCTTTTACCCTTTTAACTTGAGGAATTGTCTTTGCAATCGCTCTAAAATGATTTTCTAATTTAGCTGCGTTTTCTTCAAGATTTTCTTTTTCTAAGACTTGTAAAACAGCAAGTGTAGCTACACAGGCCAAATGATTTCCACCAAATGTAGTGCCTAGAAGCCCGTAAGAGGGAGCAAAGGAATTATGAATAAGTACTCCACCAACAGGGAAGCCATTGCCCATTCCTTTGGCTATAGAAATTATTCCTGGTTTTACTCCATGGTGCTGAAAAGCGAAGAATTTGCCACTTCGTCCAAAACCTGATTGTACTTCATCTGCAATTAAAACCACCTGATGTTCTTCACATTTTTGAGCTATAAATTGGTAAAACTCAGTTGTGGGCTCATCCAAACCACCAACACCTTGAATAGCTTCTAGAATCACTGCGCAATGCTTGTTTGTGGCGATGGTTTTCTCAAAAGCTTCGTAATCATTTAAAGGAACAAAGTCTACTTTTTGTTGTTGATTTATAGGCGCATTTATTTTTGGATTATCTGTTGTTGCTACAGCGGCTGAAGTTCTTCCATGAAAACTATTTTTAAATGCGATAACACCAGACTTACCTGTATGAAATGATGCCATTTTTAGTGCATTTTCATTGGCTTCGGCTCCAGAACTGCACATAAATAGTTGATAGTCATCACAATTGGAAGCTATACCTAATTTTTCGCCAAGTTCAATTTGCAACGGATTTTTTATAGAGTTACTATAAAAAGCAATATGCTCTAGCTGTTCGGTCATTCGTTTTACATAGTATGGATGTGAATGACCAATGGAAATTACGGCGTGACCACCGTAAAAATCTAAATATTTTTGACCTTTATTATCAATCACTTCAATTCCTTTGGCGGAAACTGGAGTAACGTCATAAAGCGGATAAACATCAAATAGTTTCATAATTAGTCTTTTCTTATGTCACTTATTTTTTCAAATGAAGTCACTATTCCTCTAATTAGTGATGAGCTTAAGCCTTGATGCTCCATCTCATTTAGCCCAGAAATAGTACAGCCTTTAGGCGTAGTAACTTTATCAATTTCCTCCTCTGGATGACTTCCAGATTCAATCAATAAGCTTGCAGCGCCATTGCAAGTATGCATTGCCAATTCTTGCGCTTCTTTAGCATCAAACCCCAACTGTATAGCACCTTGGGTAGTTGCTCTTATTAATCGCATCCAAAAAGCAATTCCACTGGCACAAATGACCGTCGCGGCTTGCATTTGCTCTTCAGGAATTTCTAAAGAGTTACCCATTCTATTGAATATGGCTTTAGCTAAATCTATTCGTTTTTTACCTAGTCCATTGCTGCAAATACAAGTCATGGATTTACCTACAGATATTGCAGTATTTGGCATACTTCTAATAATATATTTATCGGAACCAATAATAGATTCTATCTTATTAATACCAAACCCAGTAATTGTGCTCATGATTACATGATTGTCACTTAAGAGGTCTTTGATGTCATGTAAGATGGCTTCAAAGTGACCTGGCTGAACTGCAAAAATTAAAATATCTGAATTTTTAACCGCTTCAGAATTATCTGAAGTAACAGTCACATTTCCGTACTTTTCAAAGGCCGCGATTTCAGCTGTATTTCTTTTGGTTAGATACATAGTAGTAGCTCCATTGCTATGTAATATGCCTTTTGCAATGGCCAATCCTAAATTACCTGCTCCTATTATTGCTAGTTTCATATACTCTTTTTTAGAATCCCTTTATTTTTATCACTTGGTTCGAGTAAATCCCATAGATTTCCATATAAATCTTCAAAAACAGCTACTGTGCCGTATATTTCTTCTTTAGGTTTTCTAATGAATTTTATTTCTTTTTCACACATTAGATTATAATCTCTCCAAAAATCGTCAGTGAATAAAAAAAGAAATACTCTTCCGCCAGATTGATTACCTACACTTTGAAGTTGTTTTTCATTTGCAGCTTTGGCCAATAAAAGAAAACATTCTGCCGCTCCAGGAGGGGAAACAACTACCCATCTTTTATTATCATCTAGCTTAGTGTCCTCAACTAGATTGAAATTTAATTTTTTAGTATAAAAATCAATGGCTTCATCATACTCTCTAACTACCAATGCTATATGTGCTATTTTTTGTTTCATAACTAAAAGACCCCTGCTTTCAATTGTAAGCCCAAACCTTCTTCCAATCCGAACATTAAATTCATATTTTCAATTGCTTGTCCAGAGGCTCCTTTTAATAAATTGTCTATTACAGATGTAATCAATAATACATCTTCATGTTTGTGTAAATGAATATGACAGTTATTGGTGTTCACTACCTGTTTTAGGTGGATTGGTTCTTCTGAAATGTTTGTAAAAAGGGCTTCTTGATAATAGTCTTGAAATAAGTTTTGAGCGTCTTCAAGACGTCCATCAAACTTGTTATAAGCTGTCGCTAAAATCCCCCTTGGGAAGTTTCCTCTATTTGGTAGGAATTGTAACTTTCCAACTTTATTCCCAAAAGAACTTAAACTTTCTCCTATTTCTCCTAAATGTTGATGTGTAAAAGGTTTATACCAACTAGCATTGTTATTTCGCCAGCTAAAATGTGTAGTTTCTGAGGGTTTTATTCCTGCTCCTGTGCTGCCGGTTATCGCATTAATATGAACTTCATTTTTAAGAAACCCTTCTTTTGCTAATGGCAGCAATGCTAACTGAATTGCTGTTGCAAAACAACCTGGATTGGCAATAAAATTTGCTTCTTTAATTTCTTTTTTGAACAATTCTGGCAGTCCATATACAAATGTTTTTCCTTGAAAAACGGAATCCTGTTGCAGTCTAAAATCATTGCTTAAATCAATGATTTTGGTTTGATCAGAAAAAGTATTTTCTTCTAAAAATTTAGAAGAATTCCCATGCCCCAAACATAAGAAGACAATAGCAACAGTTTCATTTATCGAGTCTGAAAACTTCAGGTCAGTCTGCCCTAAAAGGTCCTGATGTGTATGCGCTATTTTTTTGCCAGCTCTAGTGGTACTATATACAAAGTCGATTTCTGCCTTAGGATGGTTTAGTAATAATCTGATTAATTCACCTCCAGTGTATCCAGAACCTCCAATAATTCCTGCTTTGATCATATCTTGTTTTATTTTACTAATAATAATCCACTCTCAATTGGAGTTTACATGGTTTGCAATTTTTCCAGGATTGGATAATATTTTTATAAAACCTTTGGCTTCATCTGCTGTCCAGCCTTTGTTCATTTCACCATAACTACCAAAAGAAGCATTCATTAAGTCGTGTCGGGAATCAATGCCAAGTAATCTAAACTGGAAAGGATAAAGTCCTACAAAAACATCACCGGAAACATTCTTTTGAGTGTCTGTTAAAAAAGCTTCGGTGTTTCTCATGACTTCATCCAAATAATTACCTTCATGTAGTAACATTCCGTAAAAATTACCCAACTGTTCTTTTTGGTATTGTTGCCACTTACTTAGCGTATGTTTTTCTAGTAAATGATGGGCTTTGATTATTAGTAATGGAGCAGCAGCTTCAAACCCTACTCTTCCCTTAATACCTATAATAGTATCTCCTACATGTATATCTCTGCCTATGGCATATTTAGATGCGAGTACTTCTAATTTTTCAATATTAGCAATAGGAGTATTCTTCTCATCATTTATAGCTACTAATTCACCTTTATTAAAAGTCAATTTAACTTCAGATGGTTCTTTTTGTTGAAGCTGACTTGGGTATGCAGAATCTGGTAACGGCAGGTTAGAAGTTAAGGTCTCATCGCCACCAACAGAAGTTCCCCACAATCCTTTATTAATAGAATATTTTGCCTTTTCCCAAGAGTAATCAACACCGTTTGCTTTTAAATAGGCAATCTCTTCTTCCCTAGCTAATTTATTATCTCTTATTGGGGTGATAATTTCAATATCTGGCGCTAAGGTTTGAAAAATCATATCAAACCTTACCTGATCATTACCGGCTCCAGTACTACCGTGAGCTATATATTTTGCGCCCACCTGTTTAGCATGATTTACAATTTCTACCGCTTGGACAATTCGTTCTGCACTTACCGAAAGTGGATAGGTATTATTCCGTAAAACATTACCAAAAATTAAGTATTTAACTACTTTGTCATAAAAGCGCTGCACGGAATCTATAGAAGTATAGCTTGTTGCACCAAGAGCAATTGCTTTTTCTTTTATTGTATTGATTTCTTTTGCCGAAAAACCTCCAGTATTTACACTTACGGCATGTACCTCATACCCTTTTTCTTTTGAAAGGTATTTTGCGCAATAGGAAGTATCCAATCCGCCACTATATGCGAGTACTAGTTTTTTCATTTTGATTTTTTCTTTAGAAACAGATTTTCTTTAATGCCTTTTAATCTTTTAAAAGCTTTACTGTTTAATTTTTCTTTTTTCTTTGATTTAGTAACGGGATCATATAGCATCCCAGTGCATAAACACATTTTACGTTCTGTACGTGTTAGAATATCAAAATTTTTGCATGTCTGACAGCCTTTCCAAAAATCTGGGTCATCCGTTAGCTCCGAAAATGTAACTGGTTTGTAGCCCAATTCATAGTTCATTTTCATAACTGGCAAACCTGTAGTAATTCCAAAGATTTTGGCATCTGGAAATTTTTCTTTTGATAGCTCAAAAATTCGCTTTTTTATTCTTTTGGCCAGTCCTTGATTTCTAAAATCAGGATGCACAATTAAGCCAGAATTAGCAACATATCCTTTATTTCCCCATACCTCTATATAACAGAAGCCGGCAAATGTATCACCATCAAGAGCAATTACTGCGTTTCCGTTTTCTAATCTTTTAATAATATACTCAGGAGTGCGTTGGGCAATTCCTGTCCCCCGTACTTTTGCAGAATCGGTAATGGTGTCGCTTATGATTTGAGCGTACTTAAAATGTGATTCGTTAGCAACAATGATTTCCATTGCTAAATGTTTTTGAATAAATAATTTGAAAAAATGTTTTTGGAACTTGCGGAAATGGACTCACCTATTTCCATAGATATATGTGCACCCTTACGGGCGGCGGCGGGGAGCGAACAGACGCACTGGAGCCAAATGACTTCCTGAAGTAAATATGTTGTTTTGCTCGTTCATTATGTGGTAAATGTACAAATTAATCTGAACGCCGCTATTTTTGAGTGAATTTTTTACGAAACAGTGATAATGTGTTATGATTTTTAAAAATTTCATAAATGATATACCCTAAAACCAAACTATATTCAATAGCTAACAGCCAAAGATTCTCTTTAAATTCTGGGTTGGAATAGGCATAATAGCTTAAAATTACCAGAACTGACCAGACTATTGGGAAGCGATAATTGGTAAAAATAGTCAGTGTTAGTAGAAAAATAATGTACCAAGGATGTACCGTGCTGGAAAGAAAATAATAGCTTGTTAGTAATATCAGCATGGAACCAAGCAATGTTTTAATATTTTTATTTTTCCTCAGAAAAGTTAGTAACAAGGCGATTAAAATCACAAGTTTAGGTACAAGATTGCCATAAGATTTTACCAACTCCCAGGGTTTAGCTTCAAAATAATGAACTCCAACTTTTTTGACAATATTGTAGATAGAAGCATTGAATTCAAAATTAGAAAACCAGAGTCCAACAGTTTTTGAATAATTAGCTAGGAATTCTGGAGAAATGAAAGGAAGAAGAAATATTAGGGAAGTAACTCCTATTAAAGTATAAAAAATGGCACTCTTTTTAAACCCAAAATATTTTAATAATAATGGTAAGAAAAGCAACGGAACTAGTTTTAATAATATAGACATCGCATAAACAGGCGCGGCAAGTTTCCATTTGTTTATGGAAATAAGGTAAATGGAACAAACAAAGAAAAAGAGCATTACACCTTCAAAATGTAAGTTCCCAGTTAATTCAATAACTACCAAGGGATTTAGAAAATACCAAAAAGCTAAATGTGTTGAACTCCCAATAATCTTCAAAAGCTTTCTACCAAAATATAAAATGCCTATATCTGCTAGAATTATACTTAGGCGCATGATTATTAAAGAACCTAAAACACTTCCTCCTCCAAGATAAGTAGAAACGGTAAAAATTAACTGGTTAAGCGGGGGGTAATTACTGTAGTGCCTAGCGCTAAGAGCGCCCATTCCATTATATAATTCTTGAGAATTGGTAATCGCAAAATCTGGTCTTTCAATTAAAGTATTTGGAGTGTGTAGGTATGGATTTATTCCATTTTTGATTAACTCCCCATCCCAAATAAAACGATAGAAGTCCTGTGATAAATTAGGCTCTGCAATTACAAAGACCAATCTAAAAAGGATTCCAGCAATCAACAGAAATTTAAAATTCCATTTTTCGAACTGGATTAATTTGTAGTGGAAGAAAACCAAGGCCCCATATAACAACATCAATTTTGTAAAATCTTCCCTATCTAAATCATATGCGAAACTTAGATAAAAAAGAATGCACCCCAGAACTATTAAAATGGAGTATTTATGTAATTTAATATATGGTCGTAAGGTTTTTACCAAGGCTTTTTGCTTTACTTTTTTGAAGAGAGTTCTTGGTTAATTACTTTTATAAGTTGTTCCAAATCTTTTTGATAGCTAGGGTAGTATTTTCGATATAATTGGTCGCCTATAGCAAGATAATTTAACATGATATTTTCGAATTCTTTAGAGGTTAAAAAGTGCTTGTTGCTTTCCGTATTAGATGCTACTGATATTTCTAGATATTCGGAAAGCCCTAATTGGTCAAATATTACTCTAAAACTTCCTTTTTTCCTTACCAAGTTATGAGCCACATTAAAGCTTTTATATAACCCCGCTTCTTGTGACTGAAATACCGATAGTTTAGCATCCCAAGATGCTAAAACACTCCTAATAGTATCATTTTTTATGTCTTTTAATCCCCCAGATGCCAACAACTCTGTAAGCGCTCCGTTTTCATTATCAAACTTTATTTGTCTGGTAAGTGGCATAAACAATATGTCTGAAAGATAACTCTCGCTTAAAGTATCTATTTTTTCCTGGTTATTGAATAAGGATATAATTAAGCGGTTACTCATTAATATTTTACCTAATGCCTCTCTTTCGGTTTGCAGAGAATCAAGATTGTTGGTCATTTCTCCCATTATTAACCTTAGGTGATTTTCCTGCTTTTTTTCTATGGCATTTTGTTCATTTACATTGTCTAGATATAATGCAATTAAGATTCCAATAACAACAAGGGCAATTTCTCCAACTGCATAGAAAATATAAGTTTTGAATTTGTTCTCTTTGAGCAGCTTTTTTCTGATTCTTCTGAAAAATTTTATCATTTCTCCAAAAAGTTAGTTGTTGTTGGGAACTAAGATAGGAAACAATAAAGCTGTATTTAATAGTGCTAAAATTAAAAAAGAATGGTTTTAGCCATTCTTTTAATATAATTAGTCACTATAATTTGGTTGTCAGAGACTTAAGTAGAATAATGTAGATTACTTTACAGCAATAAGAATCTCTGCCTCTCCATTGGTTGGATTTATTGCCTTATCATCATAAACTTCCATATCAGTTGTATATAACCTTTGCAAATCCATATTCCAAATTTCCATCCATTTATCGATTATGGCATTTTTTGTTAGGTCACCTTTTGCAATGAATCTTATGTAATTTGCTTTTGGTACTATTTTAACGGTTAAGTCTTCAGGAATGTTATCAAGACTGCTAACATTATACCCGATAATTATAGTATAAGGCTTGGTATGGTCTCCTTCGTAATCAGTATAGAGCGCATAGATGGTATCATTAATTTTGTTGTGTACTTTACTAGCAATGTTTTCGGTTATAAATTTTTGCCACAATGCCGGGATATCTTTTGCGGCTTTTCCATTTTGGTTTGAGGTTCTTGCTGAAATTCCAACAATGTCTAAAGATTCTTTTTTGATGTTTGTCATGATTTTAAATTTTGAGTAAAATTAAAATAGCCTTATGACAAGGGTGTGTCAGGGGTTGTTTCGGTGCCGTATGTTTTTTTAAAATATTCTTCCAATGTCATATTGTGCGACTCAAAAAACTCTGAATTGGATGTTATTTTTTGGATATAATCGATTCTAAAGACCCTAAACTCTTTTCTTAATCTGCAAAAAGCTATCAGCAGCCAATTCTCTTGTGTACTGTACAACGCAAATGGCTCAATGTCTCTTTTTGTTTTTTTGTTTTTAGATGAATGGTAGTCAATGTGCAAAACCTCAAAGTTTGTAATAGCCAATTGAATCCGCATCAAATGGTTACTTGTTTTTTGGTTGCGATAGTTAGTTGTGAAGTAAATTCTATTAGTTAATAAGTTAGTTCTTTCTTTTTGAGGACCCTTTAGAAGTGTTCTTATTTTTTGAATAGCATCCGTATAGTTTTGCACAAAAGAAGTGTCTTTATTTTTTAACACTAATTGTTCTGCGGTTATAAGGGCATTGGCCTCTTCTTCTGTAAACATTACTGGAGGAAGTTTGTACCCTTCCATGACAGTATATCCTCTACCTTCTTCGGTTACTATTGGAACACCAGATTTTTCTAGGGTTCTGATATCTCTGTAAATAGTTCTAATACTTACATCGTGCTTATGAGCTAAAACTCTGGCGGTAATAATTTTTGAAGCTTGAAGTTGTATTAAGATTGCAGTTAGCCTAGCAAGCCTTGGTTTTTCTTCCATAGTGATTTTTACGGGAAATTAATCTCATGAAAAAATACGAAAGCGATAACTAAATCTAAAATATCTAGTCGAAAATGACTATGCCTTTGCGGTTAAAGACTTAAAGAAAACAAAACCAAAACCTAAGAACAACATTAAATGAAATGGGAAAAGTCCAAAATCATTTAAAGGAACAGCACTGTACATTCCAAACAAAAAGTATAGCATTAAAGCAAACTCAATAATCATATTTGGAGAAAGCTTTGTTGCTAAATACCGATTGCCCTTCCAACTATCCGTTAAGTTGTTGATATTAAATTTAGGAGTACGAACAAATTCACTGCGCTTCCCTAAATGTCCTTCCATAACAGCAATTGAGTTGTGTAAAGAAAGCCCTAGAGCAACAGAGAAGAAGGTGAAGAATAGCTTTATATAATCAATAAAGTTATCAAAACCACTGCCTTGTATGCTTTTGTACGTATACCAATAACAGAAGAATAAGATAATTGTACTTACAATGAAAAAGCTGGTTACCTCAAATACCCAACCTAAATGGCCATAGGTGTTTTTTATATAAAGCATAGGGATACTTAATAATGCTACTATGAATACACATAAGAACATAGAACTATTTAATAAGTGCATTACACCATGAAACTTAGTCTTAAAATCAATGTTCTTAGATTTTACAACGCTTAACACCGTTTTTCTGAAGTTCTCGGCTCCACCTTTATTCCAACGGAATTGCTGCGAACGTGCAGCACTCATAACCACTGGTAATTCTGCTGGTGTTTCAACATCTTCCAAATATTTAAACTTCCAGTTTTTTAGCTGAGCGCGATAACTTAAATCCAAATCTTCAGTTAGGGTATCACCTTCCCAATTTCCTGCATCTAGAATACATTCTTTTCTCCAAATTCCGGCAGTACCATTAAAATTAATAAAGTGCCCTTTGGAATTTCTTCCTACCTGCTCTAAAGTAAAATGTGCATCCAAAGCAAATGCCTGTATTCTTGTTAGGGTGGAATAATCTCTATTGATATGACCCCAACGGGTTTGAACAACACCAATTTCACTGTCCTTAAAGTATGGTACAGTTTTCTTTAACCAATCGCTCTCCGGTAGAAAATCTGCGTCAAAAATGGCTACAAACTCTCCTTTCGCAATTTCTAGACCTTCTTTAAGTGCACCGGCCTTAAAGCCTTGGCGGTTTGTTCTGCATATATGCTGAATATCGAGTCCAGTTTTTTGCAATTCTTTAATGCGAGTAGCTGTTTCTATTACAGTATCATCTGTAGAATCATCTAAAACCTGAATCTCAAGTTTGCTACTTGGATATTCTATCTTAGCAATATTATCTAATAAACGCTCCATTACATATTCCTCATTGTAAATAGGCAATTGTATTGTTACGTGTGGAATTTCTTTGGGGTCGAGTAAGTTGAATTTTGGAGCTTCATCATTTTCCTTTTTATTACTCAAGTAATTGACTAATAAATTCAATTGAGCCAAGCTATAGCAGAAAATTAGAATCAAGGCCAAACTGTAAACTCCAATAATGATATAAGCGATTGTAAGTCCCATAATTATTTAATGCTGTATTTAAATATCCAACCTAAAATTTTTACGCCTGCAAATATAGCACCTTTTACGGTTCCTGATACTTTTGAGACGCCAATTCTTTTTTTGTAACGTACTGGTACTTCGGTATATGCTAGTTTTTTACGTAAAGCTTTTAGTTGCATTTCTACGGTCCACCCATAAGTTTTATCCTCCATCTGCAATTCTTTGAGCTTTTCGTACTTAATAGCACGAAAAGGTCCTAAATCCGTAAATTTTGCACCAAAGAATAATTTCATTAAAAAAGTTGCCAATTCGTTTCCAAAAATTTGTGGGAAAGTCATTGAACCAGGTTCTCTAAGCTCTTTATTACGTGCTCCTATTACAAAGTCCATGTTTTCATTTAAAATTGGAGCAACTATTTTATCCAGTTCTTCTGGATAGTCAGAATAGTCTCCATCAATAAATACGATAATATCCGGTTGTTTGGACTGTTCGGCTATGTAATCCATTCCTTTTAGACAGGCATAACCATAACCTTTTCTATTCTCGGTCAGTACTGTAGCTCCTGCCTGTTGGGCATTTAGGATAGTATTGTCTGTAGAATTGTTGTTAACAACAATAACTTCAGAAACGGACTTGGGAATCTCAGAAACAACATGACCAATTGAATCACCTTCATTGTAAGCGGGGATAATCACTTTAATGTCTACCATTACTTGAGGTCAGAAAGTTTATTTTCTTTTTTAAAACTACTGAAGCTAAACCACTCCTTTATTTTTTTTCCGTTTCTATATTTCTCTGCTGAAGTTAACTCCTCATCCATATATTTTAAGCAGTATCCATTTTTAATACCATCTTTCAATTGGCATTTATGATTAACTTTTCCCTTTTTGTCGTAAAAAAGCCACCATTTTACTTTTTGGTCATTTTTAAAATGCCCTTCCATTTCTAATGTTCCGTCTGTATTGTAGAAATACCAATATCCAATTTTAGCATTTTTCTTGAAATGCCCTTGAGACATTAGCATTCCGTTGTCATGGTAAAACTTCCAGAAATCTTCTTTGGAATTCTCAATTTTCCACCCCTGAGCCTTTAAGTTTCCATTTTCATAGTAATCTCGATGATACAATTTATTAGCAGAAATAACTAATAAAAGAAAAGTAAGACTAAAACGAAGCATGTTTATTTTTTGTTTACCAAAGACATTAAATCAACGTCATTACCCAATAAAACTTGATTGCTATCTATACGGCCTTGTAATGGGCCATTTTCTAACTTTAAAACCCCTCTTGGACATACCGCAGAGCAGATACCACAGCCTACACAACTAGAGCGAACAATATTCTCCCCTTTTTGGGCATATGCGCGGACATCTATCCCCATTTCACAGTATGTAGAACAGTTGCCACAAGAGATGCATTGCCCTCCGTTAGTGGTTATTCTAAATTTAGAAAATAAGCGTTGCTGAAAACCTAAGATAGCTGCCATTGGGCATCCAAAACGACACCAAACACGATTCCCAAATATGGGATAAAAACCAGTTCCTATTACGCCGGAAAAAATACTTCCAATTAGGAAAGAGTATGATTTACGTAGTGTTTCCGATTTGAATAAAAACACATTACCGTCACCACTGAAGAAATGTATTCCAATTAAAGCTAAAATAATAACCAAATAACCAATCGCGCCATATTGAGCATCTTTTTGTAATTGTTTTCTTTTGAATAACATTACCAATCCAAAAACTAAGGTCAATAAAAAAGCAACTCCAAGTAAAAATGTACTTTTTGTTAACCAATATTTACTAGTATCTGTTCCTAGGTAAGAGTAAACTACGGCAGTAGTCATAAGGGTAACAAAAACTACTACGCTATGAACTACCCAACGTTCTACTTTCCATGCTTTTACAGTTTTATCACTAAGCTGGCGGAAAGAATCTCCAGCAGTTTCTGCCAATCCTCCGCATCCGCAAACCCAAGAGCAGTACCAGCGTTTGCCGTATTTATAAGTGAGTATTGGAGATATTACAAAAATTGTAAGTACTCCAAATATTAATAATCCAAAACCAATATCACCAGAACTTAAAAACCCTTTAATACGATAACCTTCAAAGTTATAATAGTTTAATGGCCACATGTTTTTGAGGTCATAATATGGTAGGCTTCCTCCATTTAACACCGAACTTCCATTTAAACGAGCCATCAATTCTGGAATGATGAAAGCAAACCCTGTTTGAAAGAACATTACGCTTATTGTTCTAATACGTTCGTATCTATTGTGGCGGTATTTCCACATAAACTTAATACCAAAAGCTAAAATAGCAACGGTATATAGTGTTCCATAAACAAACCATTGACTGGCTGGATTACCACTTAGAGCTCTACTTAAGGGGTCAAATAATCCAATAACTCCTTTATTACTTCCTTTAGCAACAAGGCCTAAATATTCTGGATAGAAATAAAGGATAATGTAAAAACTAGTTAAAGCTATACCAGCTACCCAGCCCCAAAAACCTTTACTCGAAATGGATTTAAACCAAACGCCATCATTTTTAATTCCAGGTTCCTTTTTAGAATAAGCATCCCATGCAAACCAAATTATACCTGTTGCTATAGCAGATAAAGAGACACTAAGCCAAAGTCCTTTATTGGGGAAATTTACATTGAATGCTGAGAGTAAAACTATAGCCAATCCAAAAAGTCCAATCAATGTTGCCAATTTTTGGTTTCTGCTAAGTGCTGTAGGTGGTTGCCCAGTTAAGGCCATGCTTCTATCGTAAGTGCTCATATTGGTCTAGTTGAATTGAAATATTCTTTTTAAACTTTTCTTTTTTGTACTTAATGACTTATTGAAGTCAGTATTGAATTTATGTGTAATTTCTTTCTCGTAATTTTTATAGAATTCAGGGTCAAAATTGGCATCTGCAAGATGCGATATCACATAATCAACATCTCGTTCTTCTGTAAGCCATCTATCAAAAATTTCATGCCGCATTCGAATACCAAAAGTATTAATACCTAAAAACGCATTACTTTCTTTATGGAAAGAAACTGTAATGCATATTTTTTCTGTTGCGTGTCTCCAATGGAATTGTTCTTCATACTCTTTTTGACCTCTTTCACCAAAAACCCAACCGTAGGTTTGGTATTCAACGTCTAGGAATTTTGCAGAATTAAACCAATGCCCAGGTTTGTATTCTAGCTTATTTCCGCAAATGGTCTGAGCAACAGTTTCACCCATCATACGACCAGTATACCAAACAGCTTCTATTGGTCTTCTGTTTCCAATAGCTTCATGCTGTTCTGCACAATCTCCAATGGCATATATATCTTTTACGTTGGTTTCTAAAAATCGATTTACTTTAACCCCTCTGCCCAATTCAATCTCCGAATCCTTTAGAAAATCAATATTTGGTGTCACCCCAGCAGTTAACCCAACCATATCGCAGGCTAATTCTTCTCCTGTTTCTTCTATAATTATAGATTTTACTTTTCCATTTTCATCAGCAACAATTTCCTTAAGATTTGTAGATAACCTAAGATCTATATGATGCTCTTTAATATGTTCATTAATAAGTTGCGACTCGCCTTCGGGCAAAACGCCATTCCAAAAACTACTTTCCCTCACTAGAAATGTTACGGGAATAGCTCTACTTCTTAGCATTTCAGCTAACTCAATACCAATTAAACCACCACCCACAATAACAGCTCTTTTACATACATCTTTGTTGGGAGCATTAACTTCTAATAAATCTAAATCTTGTTTGGAATATAAACCTTGTACGCCATGTAAATCTTGACCTGGCCAACCAAATTTATTTGGTTTAGAACCTGTCGCAATAATCAACTTGTCGTAGTTTAATGCTCTTGAGCCGTCCAATAGAAGTTGCTTATTATTGGTATCAACCTTATTTACATAAGCTCTAACAAGCTCAATTCTATTTTTCTCCCAGAACCAATTCTCATAGGGTTGTATATGATCAAATTTCATATGTCCCATGTATACATACATAAGAGCAGTTCTAGAAAAAAAGTAATCGGTCTCGGCAGAAACGATTATAATTCTTTTATCTGAAAGTTTTCGAATATGTCTTGCGGCAGAAACGCCAGCAATACCATTACCGATAATAACAATGTTCTCCATTGACTTTTAATTGGTTATTACTAAATGTCGTTCTTAAAGGTAGGAACTTAACACAAACCGTTAATTTAGAAAGAATTTAAATTTATATGGTTATTGTAAGGTTATTATATAGAAAGCGTACAGGTAAAGCTCTGATTTGTAAAATCTTAAATAATTCATAAAAATTGAAAATTTGTGTAGGTAGTTTGAAATAGCCACGACTGATGCACCAGATTTTAATCGGCTAAATAATTTAAAATGAAAAATAGAACAACGCTAACCTCTTTAATCCTTATGCTACTGTTTCAGTTTAGCATGGCTCAAAATGTTGCAGATTTCTTTTCAAAAGCAGATACCTTCTTTAATACTTATGTTAAGAATGGAAGAGTAGACTATAAATCCCTTAAGGAAAATCCCACTTCGCTAAATGAACTAGTTGATTTAGCTAATGGAATAGCAGTCTCTGAAAGTGATAAGGCTACTTATCAAGCCTTTTGGATTAATGGATATAACTTATCAGTTATTAAAGGAATTGTAGCTAATTATCCTATTAAATCGCCTTTGGATAAGGCAGGCTTTTTTGATAAAACTAAGTATGACATTGGTGGAAAGAGTATAACCTTAAATGATATTGAGAATAAGTTGCTTAGAGGTAATTTTCCTAAAGAAGCGCGATTCCACTTTGTATTAGTCTGTGCAGGATTAGGTTGCCCACCAATTATAAATAATGCATACTTGCCTAACACCCTAGAAAGTCAATTACAAAAGCAAACTAAGATTGCTTTAAATAATCCAAGCTTTATTAAAATTAAAGGAAAGAAAGTGCAACTTTCTCAACTTTTTGAATGGTATAAAGGAGATTTTACTCAAGACGGGAAAAGCGAAATCGACTATGTTAACCAATACCGAAATGAAAAAATTGATTCAGGAGCTAAAGTAAGTTACTACGCTTACGATTGGACTTTGAACGAAATCAAATAATTAAAACAACAATCTTTTTAAAAACAACGAAAATGAAAATTTTTAAAAACCATATTCTCATGGCTGGACTTTTACTGTCCACGCTTAGCTTAATTGCTCAAGATGATTCTGATGATGGCGGTAGTGTAATACAGAATCTAACCCCATCCAAACTTATTGGACAAGGGCAATGGGATCTTAAATTATTCAATAATTTGTATACCCAAACGGAAAGTACTTTCCCTTCTGATGATGGGATTAGACAAAATTTTTTCACATCAACCTTAGAGGCATTTACCGGGGTCTCTCCAAGCAAAAGAGTAAACATAGGTGCTATTGTAGAATATAGAGCCAATGGAAGAGATTTTATTTTAGGAGATGGTTCAACGGAGCGCAGGACTACTTCAGGGATTACATCAATAGCACCAGCTATAAAATTTGTTCCTTTTAAAAATGTTGGAAACTTTTCAATTTTAAGTGCATTTTCCATTCCTTTAGTGAGCAGCGAGAATGATGATAATGGGGTGTTCTTGGACCAAGATGGTTTTACCTGGCAGAATAGGTTCTTTTATGACTATACTTTTCCAGGGAAGAAATGGCAATTGTTTACTGAGCTAAATTCAGAATTAAATTTTGGAGATAAGGAAAAAAGTTTTGCTAATAATAGTTTAAACCTAACTCCAGGAGTATTTTTAAGCTATTTTCCAAGTTCTAAGTTCACTGTTTTAGCATTGGCGCAACATTCTCAACGACTTGACCTGGGTAATGATTTTACTCAAAACTTTACAGCTTTAGGCGGTGGTGCTAAGTATCAATTAACTAATGAACTTAACGTAGAAGTACTTTATACAAACTTTGTAAGAGGAGAAAACACCGGCCTAGGGGAAACTTTTAACATAGGTTTGCGAGCAGTTTTTTAGTCATTAGCCTACAAAACAAGTATTTTAGAAGTCTTAATTTTTTAACTATGAAAAGATTAGGGCTTCTTTTTTTATGCCTACTTCAGTTTTCTTGTAAGAGTCAGATTGAGGAAAAAATTAATGGGGTCAGTTTTGTTGCCTCAAGAGATAAAATTTCGCAGACTCATGTGGACCCAGTAGTAAAGGTAAATGCAAATTACGCAGCAATTATGCCTTTTGGTTTTATTAGAAGTCTAAGCTCTCCAAATGTTGTCTTTAATACAGATAGGCAATGGTTTGGTGAAACTAGAGCTGGTGCAAAGCAGTATATAGAATTACTTAAAAAAAATAAAGTAAAAATAATGCTAAAGCCTCAAATTTGGGTTTGGCGAGGCGAGTTTACCGGGGATATGGCTATGCAATCTGAAGAAGATTGGAACACATTGGAAAAGACCTATTCAGACTTTATTTTAACCTATGCTAGACTGGCAGAAGATACCAATGCTGAAATTTATTGTATAGGTACCGAATTGGAAGAGTTTGTAAAAAATAGACCCGAATACTGGCAAGAACTAATCCAAAAGGTAAGAAGCATTTACAAAGGTAAATTAACCTATGCAGCAAATTGGGATGAATATACGAGAACCCCTTTTTGGAAACAGCTGGATTTTATAGGTGTAGATGCATATTTTCCATTAAACGAAGAAAAATTCCCAACACAGTTGCAAATGCAGCAAGGTTGGCAAAAGTGGAAAGCGAAATTGGAAGCAGCTGCGGACAAAGAAAACAAGAATATTCTGTTTACTGAGTTTGGTTATCGCAGTATGGACTTTACCGCAAAGAAACCATGGTTGGTGGATAGGAATGAAATGGATGTTAATCTTAAGGCACAAGCTGATGCTACAAAAGCTATTTTTGAAGAGTTTTGGAAAGAAGATTGGTTTGCAGGAGGTTTTGTTTGGAAATGGTTTATTCACCATGACAAATCAGGTGGGATAGAGGATAATCGCTTTACACCTCAAAATAAACCTGCAGAAAATGTAATTAGAAATTATTATGGCGACTATTAGATAAAAGTTGTTATGAAAAAGAAAATAATTTGTCTTTTTCTCCCCTTGTTACTACTGCTGTTTTTATCATGCAACTCAGATGATGAGCCTATAGCGCTTTTTTCTTCACTAGATGCAACTTTGGTTGATAGGGAAGTTGTTATTGATAATGTAATTGCATGTGCAGCTAGTAATCAGAATTCTAATGCAGTTAGTGTTTTTTTATTTCCCCGCGATGGAGCTTCTGATATTAATTTTTATGAAACTGAAAGTATAGATGTTGATAAGAATGATTATTCTGAATACACCAGAAATGATGCAGGTTTAGTAGCTGTTTTTAATGGGTACCTCTTAAAGTATGAAATAGTTCCTGAAATAGAAAAATGGGTAATTGTATCTTTTGAAGAGGAAGGAAAGATTCACCTTTCTAATCCCATTAGATTAAAGCAGATTTCAAAACCTACGGAATATTTACCGCAAAATATAATGATTCAACCTTCGAATATGCCAATATTTTCTTGGGAAGATGGCACTTTTGATGACTCCAAAATTTATTTTCATGTAGTCTCAAATAATAATAACGATTTACTTTCTGGCACGTATACTTTTGAAAAGATGTTTCAGTATTACAAATTAGATAATGTTGTGCTAAATATTACAGAACAAGAGCCCCCAGCACTAGAAATTAATCAGGACTATAATTTTACACTTTTAGCTGTAAGCGAGGATAATTGGGTAAATATGTTTTCCGAAATACAGTTCAATGTCCAATAGCATGTTTTTGGAGTATATTTAAATAAAAAAATTGAGACTGATTTTAAGATATTTAGGCATTTTAGTAGTACTACTTTCAATAGGTGTCTCTGCTCAGGGAACTGTCTTGGATTTAAAAATTCAAGGTAATAAAAGAACTAAAACAAGTTTTATAAAAAAAGTTGTAAGATTAAATGCTGGTATGGCATTAGATTCTACAATTCTTGAAAATGATATAGAACGCCTAAAACGACTACCCTCTATTGCTCATGCCTATTATCAGGTATTTCCTGCGGAAGGAGAAAATAACTTTAATGTTTATTATGGTGTTGAAGAGAATTTTACGTTAATCCCTTTTGCAAATATTTTCACTTCAAACAATGATGAATTTGCCTTTAGAGTTGGATTACAAGAGTTTAATTTTTTAGGACAAAATATAACTCTAGGAGGATTTTATCAGTATGATATTTTCAGCTCTTATGGTATTAATGTTAGAGCACCTTATTTATTTTCTAAACATTTAGGATTAACTATTAATTACCAAGATTTAACTACGCAAGAACCTGTTTTTTTGGATAATGGTACTGCAGACTATAAGTATAATAATGAATCTATTGAGGTATTAGCATTATACGAGTTCAACTATAAACACAGGATAGAGTTTGGAGTTAATTTCTTTACCGAAGATTACCAATATATATCGGGTACTACTGACCCAAATGTGCCCCAAAATCTTAATGTAGATAAATACTTATATAAGCTTATTTATAACTATGATGGAATTGAGTATTACTATCAATACCTATCTGGTTTTAAGAGTACACTAAATTTTCAATATGTAAATAGTGCTAATACAACGCTTCCAGAATTTGCAATTGGATTTAATGATTTTGCATATTATGCTAGAATTGGTAAACGCGGGAATTGGGCAAATAGACTTAGATTAGGGCTTGCAAGTAATCTAGATACTCCATTTGCGCCTTTTGCAGTAGATAATAACCTAAATATTAGAGGGGTAGGTAATACAATTGATCGGGGTACTGGAGCAATCGTTTTAAATACAGAATATAGACACACACTAATGGATAAAGATTGGTTTGTGCTACAGAGTAATATTTTTGTTGATGGTGGTAGTTGGCGTAATCCAGGAGGTGACTTTGGAGACTTTGCGGACAGTCAGAATTTAAGGATATACCCAGGGGTAGGAGTTCGTTTTATTCATAAACGTATTTTTAATGCAATATTTAGAATAGATTATGGTCATGGCATTACTAAAGACGCTAGTCGAGGAATCGTTTTTGGGATAGGACAGTATTTTTAACGCTCATTATTTCGTAAGTTTTTTCCTTACTTAATCTATATTTTTATACATTTCATCGGATTTTTTTGCATTTCGTCGATAATTGTGCATATTTGCAGGGCATCCCACGCATAATTATTCTTAACGATGAAAAAAATATTCTCCATTCTTTGTGTATTATATCCCATAATATTACTTGGACAAGCTAATCCACATCTTGTAGTTGCAGAAAGCGGTGATGGTATTTTTTCAATACTTAGAAAACAAGGTTTAAACCCAGCAAAATACTACGCGGAGTTTGTAGAGCTTAATAAAAAGAACTTGCGGAATGGTAGTGAATTGCATTTAGGAAGAGCATACGTTATACCATATGCTGAAGATTCTTTTAAGAGAACAGCGGTTCAAGTACAGGCAGATAAGAATATTGAAGAATCTATTTTTAAATCTGAACTGGCAGCAATATCACCTAAAAGCACAAAACTAAAGAATGCAGTAATTTATCTAATTTCTGGTAATAGTCAAATGAAAACATCGTCATCCGTTAATAAAATTACTGATGAAATTACAATGAATTTGGCACAAGAATTAATGGTGCATGGCGCACAAGTATATCTAATACAGAGTGAAGCTGAAAATAACAATGCACCTGTTCAAGAAACAAAATATACAAAAACAGAGGGGGCAATGGCAGATTTAAGCCAAATGCAGGAATATGTAGAGATTATTAATAAAAAGTATTTAAAACATCATGGTAAATACCAGCGATTGCTTATTACAAGGGTGAATGATAATATCACAAATGAGCACTGCGAAGTTTCTGTTTATCACCATAATTCTAGTGAAGATGGCAGACGAATTGCTGCTAACATACAGCGCATTTTTAATGAGAATAGTATTGAAAGCAAACCTTTTAAAGAGTATACGGAGATTTTTACAGAGAGAAATAATCTATACTTAGCAAAAAATGCATTACCTGCAATTACTTTAATCGAAATTGGCAGTGGAGAAAAGCCATCAATAGAAGACGTTATTTTGGTAAACTCAAATCAAGAATTGTTATCTAGTATTATTACAAGTGGCGTCTTAAATGATTACGCAGATTTAGAAATTGAAAAATAGCTGCTAGATTTGCATAAAAAAGATTGAGCAAAACACTTTTCTTATTTTTTCTTTTAGCTAGTTGTTTTTTTGCTACCGCCCAAGATTCGCTACAGACAGTGATTGCAGAACGGGGAGATGGCATTTATTCTCTTCTACGAAAAAACGGAGTCAACCCTACTAAGTTTTATAATGCCTTTATTGACGTAAATAAGAACTCGCTATTGGAAGAAGAGTTTTTAAAAATTGGACAATCTTACTTTATTCCAGATACTACCGAATCTAATAAGGCAGCAAAAGTAAACTTGGAGGCTGTTAGGAAGTATCCAATTTTTGGTAAGGAATTTGCCCAAGTAGATTCTTTAAGTAATAAGCTTAGTGGTACTATTTATTATTTAGTATCTGGCCATGGTGGACCTGATCCTGGTGCTGTGGAGAATTATAATGGAGAATTAATTGCTGAAGATGAGTATGCTTATGATATAACATTGCGTTTAGCGAGAGAATTAATCTCGCATGGGGCTGAGGTCTTTCTAATTATTAAAGATGAGAATGATGGTATTAGAGATGATAGAGTGTTAGAATTAGATACTGATGAAGTTACTTATCCGAACAAAGAAATTCCATTAAATCAGTTGGCTAGGTTAAAGCAACGCGTTGAGGCAGTTAATGAGTTGTACAAAAAAAACTTAGGAAAGTATCAGCGGTTAATAGTAACTCATGTAGATAGTCGTAGTAAGGGAACAAATATAGATGTGTTTTTTTATCATCACGAGAAGAGTAAAAATGGTAAGCGTTTAGCGGAAAGTATTCACCAAACATTTCTAAAAAAATATATAAAATTTCAACCTAATAGAGGGTATCAAGGTACTTTTGAAGACCGTAGCGGTCTTTACATGGTTAAAGAAACCTTACCGGCTATGGCTTATATAGAAGTTGGTAATATTCGAAATAAGAAAGATCAAAGACGTATTCTGGATCCAGATAATAGGCAAGCACTTGCCAAATGGATTTCGGAAGGTGCTATATTAGACTATGAGTCATCCAAATCATTCGAATAACAGGAGATAAGTTATTGTAAAGTAGCAAACAGTTTTTAGGTTAGTAGTTTTTTTGAATAATAACTGTACAGTTCATCTGGACTAGCACCTAAATAATTTTTTAAGTGAATTATTCCAAAATGGAATTGTACACGATACCATCCTTTCTGGCGATACTTTCTGGCAGATGTGATAACTTTTTCGGGTAATATCTTAAATTTTGTTTGTTTATAAAGCCTTGATATGAATTCACTATCCTCATAAATTAGGTACTTTTCATTAAACCCATCACTTTTTTCAAATAGGGTCTTGGTAATAAATAATGATTGATCTCCCCCGCGACATAAAGTATGATTTATTCTAGAAAGCCACCCAAAAAACCGCAGAATAGGGTTTCGGGAATCAAACTGCATTCTAAAGCAACCAGTTTCGGCATCATTAGCATGGGCATTGAGAATTAGCTTATCAAAACTGGCAGGTGGTAGGGTATCTGCATGTAAAAAGTATAATATATTGCCAGTGGCATACTTTGCGCCAAAATTCATTTGCTTAGCTCGTCCCTTTTTACTTAATACAACTTTTGCTTTTTTTGATTTAGCTATTAAAACTGTATCGTCTAAGCTGCCACCATCTACTACAATAATCTCTGCAATATTTTTTTTGGAACTATATTTTTGTAGATATGCTAGTAAATCTTGAATGATAGCTGCTTCATTTAAAACAGGAATGATTATACTTATTTTATTTTGCTTCATTTAAACTCCAATCGTAGTTTAGGTAACTTATTTTACTTTTAGTGTTTATGGACTTATCTGTATGCTTTTTAATGTATTCAAGTACTGTTCCATTCTCCGTAAAATCACCTTTGTACCATTTAAAAATTTCTGAAAGCTTAGCACTGTTATCATTAAATTTATTACGTGTAGTATCATTAATAAAGTCCTTAGTAGCTTGTGCTAGTTGCGCTTCCATTTCATTTGCGGTGAATGCAGCGTTAATTAATTTTGGACACGAATATGATGCACAATTAATAGCAAAGTGAATACGAGGCTCATTCATCTTTCGTAATATCTTGTGTTCTATACCTCCTAAGGAATGCAATTTATCGCCTATTTTAACCCATTTTTTACCCCAGGGGCTCCTAATGTCCTTAATACTTTTAGTAGGATAATTGTCTAAAATGAGCTTAACCGTAGCTGCATTGTAAAGATTTATATAGTATGCTAACTTTTCATTTTTAGACCAATCTGTTGTAGGTTTATTCTTTGCTAAGAAATCCAGATAAGTTTGAAGTTTTGCATCATCGCCTTTAAATCCGTGATAATTAACGTTCCCGTCATTATCAACATATTTCTTTAATAATGCGTTCCAAGATTTATGGCTTAAAGCATTTGATAATTCAACAGCAATATTTTCATCTTTTTTAGCGATAATTATGCTTGGCTGCTTACTTTTCTCAGGAGTGGGTACAATCTTTTCTAAATTAGATGAGATTGTATCTTTTTCAACAATTTCACTTAGTGTTGAATCAATATCAACCGGCTGCTCTTTTGAAGTTTCTATTGCTTTTAGCGTGGATGTTTCTTTTTCTGTTTTAGGAGAATCTTCGCAAGAGAAGAATAACCCAACTGTAGCAAATACCATTAAAAGATTCATGGAATGTAACTTAATGTTCAACTATTGCCTTTTGACGAAAAAAAAACAATTCTATTACAAGAGCAGAACACAATTTTTACTTATTTGCAGAATCTGATATTAAATCAGGAAAAGATAAATTACTAGATAGTTCGCTTACAATAACTTTAGAGCGCTTAAATTTCTTTTAACAATCCCTTAAAGAGCTGAATCATTTTTGGTTCAGTTTTGCCAGCAATTTCGATAATTTCTTGAATATTAACAGGTTGTAAATTATTGGGATCACATTCATCCGTTAAAACTGAAACTGCAACCGCTGGTAAACGTAAGTGGTTGGCGACAATAATTTCTGGAACGGTACTCATACCTACAGCATCTGCCCCAATAATTTTTAACATTCGGTACTCAGCTTTTGTTTCAAGTTGTGGACCAAAAACAGAGGCATAAACTCCTTTTTGTAATGAGATAGCTTCTCTTTGGGCAATTTCCTCAATCTTTTTACGCATTTCCAAATCATAAGGTTCCATCATATCAACAAAACGGTCACCAAAATCAGCTACATTTTTAAATGCTAAAGGAGAACCGCCTTGTAGGTTTATATGATCTTCAATTAACATTATATCGCCCTTTTTATAGTCTAAATTAATGGCGCCAGCAGCATTGGAAACAAACAATTTTTTAATCCCTAATTGATGCATAACTCTTATTGGGTAAGTAACATCAGAGAAATCATAGCCTTCATACAAATGAAAACGACCTTGCATGACAACAACTTTCTTGTCACCTATAGTTCCATAAATCAATTTTCCAGTATGAAATTCAACCGTAGCTAAGGGGAAATATGGTATATGGTTATAATGCGCAACTAAAGGGTCTTGTATCTCATCAACAAGTTGACCTAGTCCGGTGCCTAGAACAATACCAATTTCTGGTGCATCAAACCCTTTTGTTTTTAAATGTGCTACGGATTCATCTAGTTGTTTTTGAGTCATTTTTTTAAGTGTTTTAAAAATGGTTGAAAGGCATCTATCGCTGAAATGTCCTCATATAAATCTACATCATTTCTAAGAGCTAAGGAGCTATAATTCTCTTCCTTTAAGTCTACTAAAGTATGTTTTAAAACATTTCCCGTTCCCCAAGCTTTATCTCGAAATAATTTTTCGTTTAATGCATTCATTCCTAACAAATAATAACCACCATCTTCTGCAGGACCAACTACAAAGTTATGATTGTCTAATTGTTTAAAAGCATTTTCAAGATCATTTTGAGTAAGGTCGAACATATCGGATCCAATAATACAAATGTTTTTATAGCCAGCTATAAATCCATCTTTAAAAGCATCTTGCATGCGTTCTCCTAAGTCTATTCCCTTTTGTAATCTTTTTTCAAAGATTTTAGAGTTCCATACATCATCTTCCCATACTTCTTCGGAGTAATATACTCGTTTGTCAAAATCAAGATTTTCTGTAATGGATACGGTATGCCTTAATAAGAACTTATAAATATCAAGTGCGGCTTTATCACCAACTGTAGCTGCTAGTCTAGTTTTGCATTTTCCTAACTCCGGGTTTCTTGTAAAAATTAAGAGTAGGTTATTTGATGTTTTCTTCAACTGGTTTTGATTTGGTTGTGTAGATTTTTTCTGCATTGGTCAATAACTTTCCCCAATGCTTACTAAAAGCGTGTACTTTTTCTGTTTTATTATTTTGGTTATCAAAAACAGGATTTCCATTATTCTTCCATTGAAAGATTCCACCATAAAGGTTTCTTACATTTGAATAACCTGCTTTTAATAGTTTTTCTCCAATATCTTCCGAGCGTACACCAATAGAGCAGTAAACTACAATTGGAGTGTTTTTGTTAGGAAATTTCTCGATTAGCGCATCTATTTTAAATTTCTTATACCCCACCCAAATTGCATCTTCAATCTTACTAACCTCATATTCTTCTTTCTTTCTTGTGTCTAATAGAATTAAGTTTTTAGAAGATTTTAATTCGTTCGGATAAACGTAAGACACCGTATTTTGGTTAAATTTTTCAAGTGTACTATCAATAGATTTTTGGGAAAAAACACCATTCCAAAACAAACAAATTAGAAGTAATGTAATTACTAATCGCATGTACTAAAATTAAGCTTCAAAGATATAGATTTAAAAGGTTTGAATGTTTTTATGTTTATCTTGTTTGAATTAAATCGTTCGAAACAAATGAAGAAACTAGCTTATATAATTTTGTCAGTTCTACTTTTTTTAAGTTGTAGGAAGGGGAAAGAAAATAAAGAAGATATTCTAAATCAAATTGAAGCTAGTTATGTAGAACAATATAGACCACAATTTCATTTTTCCCCACAAGAAAAATGGATGAACGACCCTAATGGTTTGGTTTATAATGATGGTGTGTACCACCTTTTTTATCAATACTATCCAGGTGCCACAGTATGGGGGCCAATGCATTGGGGACATGCTACTAGCAGAGACTTGGTAAAATGGGAACATAAGCCAATTGCACTATTCCCAGATAAAAAGGGATTTATTTTTTCCGGAAGTGCGGTTGTTGATAATAAAAATACATCTGGTTTTGGGATTGACGGAAAAGTCCCATTAGTGGCAATTTACACTTATTTTAGATTAGATATTGAGAAAAAAGGCGGTGTAAATACTCAAACACAGGGCATAGCTTATAGTTTGGACAATGGAAATACATGGACAAAATATGCAGGCAATCCAGTTATTGATAATACTGCTTTAAAAGATTTTAGAGACCCAAAAGTTTTTTGGCATAATGAGACAGAAAGTTGGATTATGGCCTTGGTAGCCGGGAATCATGCAAAATTTTACAGGTCTAAAGATTTAAAAGCATGGGAGTATATTAGTGAGTTTGGAAGAAATGTAGGGGCGCATGGAGGCGTTTGGGAGTGCCCAGATTTATTTAAGTTAAAAGTAGAAGGAACAGAAGAGGAAAAATGGGTACTTATAATTAGTATTGGTTCTGGCGGTCCTAATGGAGGAAGTGGTACTCAATATTTTGTAGGAGATTTTGATGGAAAAACTTTTACTACCAATCAAACCGAATTTAAATGGCTCGATTGGGGAACAGATAACTATGCGGGAGTTACCTACAATAATGTTCCTAGTGAAGATCGAATTTTTATAGGGTGGATGAGTAATTGGCAATATGCTTTATCCACACCTACTACAACATGGCGAAGTGCTATGACTGTTCCTAGAAAATTAAGGCTAAAAAAGTATGAAGACTCTTATTTATTGCATAATTACCCATTGGAAACCCTTAACACATTAATTGAAAAATCAATTTCAGAATCAATAAATATTGAACCTAATCAGGAAAAAATACTGAATTTTAATAATCTTAACCAAGCAGAAATAGCTTTTAAAACGGACTCTAAAGACTTTAACCTTAAGTTGGCAAATAAAGAAGGAGGGTTTGTTTCTATAAAGTTTGACCCTATTTCTAAATTGGTAATTATTGATAGGACAAGCTCCGGTAAAAAAGACTTTCAGCCAGAATTTGGTAATAAACTTCATTATATGTCAATAGATGAATTGCCTAATTCGATATTTGAAGTTCGAATTCTAATGGACCAATCCTCAATGGAGTTATTTATAAACGAAGGGCAATACGTTATGACCGAGCAGCTTTTTCCGAATAAAAACTATACAGAAATGTTTATAAATAATACTAATAACTCAGCAATACTTAGCTTAAAAGACTTTAGTGTGGCTAAAGTTTCATCCATTTGGGAATGATACTAACCGATATATAGGTACAAACTATTGGCAAGTAAAACTAGAGAACTAGCTAATACTAAATACCAAAAAGCATAACCCAATTTTTCTTCTACAGTGTTCATTTGGTTGAAGTTTTGTGTTTACTCTAGGTTGATGGTGAAGCTAAATTATGGAAAAATGCTCCTAAAAAAAGGATAAGTATATAGGCTGTAGTTAGTATTTTATAACTGGTAGTAAATGTGCTGTAAATGGTTTTACTTTAGATTATAATAAACGTAATACATGGATTTAAAAAGATTAGATTATACTATTTCTAAATACATGCGGCAATTGGGTGTACCAGCTGTACGTATATCTTTTGCAATTATATTCTTCTGGTTTGGTATACTAAAACCCTTAGGGCTTTCTTCTGCAGAACAATTACTAAAAGCTACCGTTGCTTGGCTTCCTTTTGGAAACCCAGACAGGTGGTTAACGATAATTGGCTGGTGGGAAGTAGTAATAGGGATTACTTTTTTATTTGAGAAAACTACTAGAGTCGCAATAGGGCTCCTATTTCTTCAAATGGTAGGGACTTTTATGCCTTTACTATTTCTTCCAGAAATAACATTTCAAAATGGAAATTATTTGTTGCCTACACTAGAAGGGCAATACATTATAAAAAATGTAATGATAATTTCTGCCGCATTAATGGTGGGCGGAAGATTTTATAAAAACAAGGAATAAATACTGGAAATTAAGAAAGAGGATTACCTTTTAATCGTTTTTCAATTTTTTTCTTTTTCTCTGTGATACGTTTCATAACATCCATTAGGTTAGAGTCTTTAGTCTCTTTATATATTTCGTTTATAGAAAGTATAAGTGCTTTAGCTTCTCTAGATGCAGCAACACGGTCACTGGTAGACATGTGACTTAATGTTCTGCCTATAAACTCATCTGCCTTCTCAAGTAATTCTTTGGTCATTTTTGTGTAAAATTATGTGGTAATCTATAAAAAAAAAGTAAGGTTACCATATTTTGTGTTGATAGAATCATCAGTATTTAATATTTATAAAAACTTTAAGAGTTTTTAACGCTATCAAAACCAAGTTCTATTATGCAAAAAACCCCGAAATTTTCGGGGTTTTTTGTGGTACCTCCAGGAATCGAACCAGGGACACACGGATTTTCAGTCCGTTGCTCTACCAACTGAGCTAAGGTACCTTTATGCCCTTAATTAGGGGCTGCAAATATAATTTCAAATTTATGATATCCAAACAAAAACTATAAAAAAGACGTACCTTTTTTTTCAAATAGGCATCTTTGTAATATGAATCTTGTCGTAGACATAGGAAATACGCGTATAAAATTCGCAGTTTTTGAAAATCAAAAACTAATTATTGATGAAAAAATAGAATCTGGAATCTTTCTTTCAAAAGTAAAAGAAGTCTTTGAAGCTTTTCCTAAAATTGACAATGCGATTATTTCTTCCGTTAAAAAATTGGATAAGGAGGCGGATGTACTTTCTTTATTTTGTAAAGTTCATGTGCTGTCTAATAATTCAAGAACACCATTTAAGAATAGTTACGCAACACCTCAAACTTTAGGAGTTGACAGGGTGGCTTTGGTAACTGCGGCTTTTTATACTAACCCTCATAAAAACACTTTAATCATAGATGCGGGAACTTGCATCACCTATGATATTATTAATGATTATGATGAGTACTTAGGTGGGGCTATTTCACCAGGTTTGTTAATGCGTTACAAAGCACTGTATAATCAAACAGATGGTCTTCCCATGTTGCTTCCGGAGGAGCTAATAGATTTTATTGGCAATACTACGGAAAGCAGTATGCATAGTGGCGTTATTAACGGAACAATACAAGAAGTGGATGGCGTAATAGAACAATATAAAGAGCGCTTTAAAGATTTAACAGTTATTTTAACAGGCGGTGACGCTCATTTTTTTGCTAAACGGCTAAAAAATTCCATATTTGCGAATTCTAAATTTCTGTTGGAGGGGTTAAATTACCTGCTGGAATACAATAAAAGCTAGATGATTAAGAATTTTTTGATTTCATGTGTATGCCTAATTTCTTTTAGTATTTATGCACAGAACGGAACTGTTTCCCCTTATTCTTATTTTGGTATTGGAGATGCTCGGTCCAATGGGACAGTAGAGAATCAAATGATGGGTGGTTTACAAATGTATGCAGACAGTATTCATGTTAATTTACGTAACCCTGCTGCATATTCTAAACTTGCCTTAACAACATATACTGCGGGTATTTCAAATACTTCTTTACGCCTAAAGGATTTTGAGGAGCAGCAAAATACTTCAGTTACCAATTTGGATTACCTAGCTATAGGTTTTCCAATAGCTAACAAAGTAGGTTTAGGATTTGGATTAATGCCTTATTCTTCTGTAGGGTATAATTTAACTTCAGTAAGTGGAGAAACAACAAACGTTTTTTCAGGAGAGGGAGGATTAAACAGGGTTTATCTTTCTATAGGATTTGAACCCATAAAAAACTTAAGTTTAGGAGCAACCATTAATTATAATTTTGGAACCTTAGAATATAGCCGTCTTCAAAGTGTGGAAAATGTGCAATTTGGGACAATTGATAATAGAGAATCTCGGGTAAACGGATTTGATTTCAATTATGCGGCCAACTACACCAAAAAAGTGGGAGAAAAACATACATTTTTTGCACATGCAGGTGTAAATACACAAGTGAATTTGGTTTCTAAGAATACAGAAAGAATAGGATCTTTCTCTTTATCTAATGGTCAAGAGATTGAAATTGTTGATGTGAATTTAGATGAACAAAATCTTAGGAATACGGAATTAAAAATCCCAACTATCTCCACATTGGGTCTAGGTTTTGGTGAGGAAAGAAAATGGTTTTTGGGCGCAGAATATAGTTTTCAGCAACTAAGTTCTTTTGAAAATGCATTTTTGAGGATTGAAAACATCCAATATGATGACGCCAGTACCGTAGCTTTTGGAGGTTATTTTGTACCTGATTATAACTCTTTTACTAGTTATTTTAGCAGAATAACGTATAGAGCTGGATTGCGTTACGACCAAACAGGAATGATAGTTAATAACAAAGAGATAAACAACTTTGGCATAACTTTTGGATTTGGTCTACCGTTAGGAAACAATTTCTCTAATTTGAACCTAGGTTTTGAACTTGGCAGAAGGGGTACCACGGATGCCGGTTTAATAGAAGAAAGTTACTTCAAAGTAAATGTAGGACTTTCATTAAATGATAAATGGTTCGTTAAAAGAAAGATAAACTAACAGGATATTTTTTCTTAAATCAATAAATATTGTTTGATAAACAACGAGTTAAGAGAAACATTTTATAAAAATTTGTACATTAACCACTTTAAAAATATAAAAATGAAGACGAAACTCTACTTAACGATGATAGCGATACTTATGTCGATAGGATTAAGTATGGCTCAAGCACAGAATCCTGAGTGCATGACTAATCTTTCAATTTATGCAGAGCATGCAAAAGTTAAAAATTACGATGCAGCTTATGAACCATGGAAAAAGACCTATGAAGCTTGTCCAGATATAAACAAAGCAAACTTCTCTTTAGGAGAAAAAATTCTTAAATATAAAATTAAGAATTCTACAGGTGCTGATAAAGATGGATATATTCAGGATATATTGGCATTATATGATGACAGCAATAAGTATTTTCCTGCCAAATATTCTAAAGTCGACGTCTTAGAAGATAAAGTAGTCTTTATGAGTGATAATGATATGGCTTCAGATCAGCAGTTTTATGATATGATTAAGCCGTCTTTTGATGCTGATTTAAAAAGTTTTAAAAATGCTAAGGTCCTTTATATCTATTTTTCTAGCCTAGTAGATTTACATAAAGCAGGTTCTAAAGACTTGCAAGAAGTTTTTGATGTCTATGATGATGTAAATGGACAAAATGAGGTCATTAATAAAGGTTATACGGATAAAATAAATGGGTACCTTCAAAAAGAAGAAGCTGGTACGCCTTTAACAAAAAAAGAAGGTAATAGATTAAGAATCTATTCTCGTAATTCTGAAGTTTTAGGTAAAGTTTCAGGCAGTATTGATAGCAAGTTGGGAGATTTAGCTGATTGCGAAAACTTAATTCCTTTATACCAAAAAAGCTTCGATGCTAAGAAAAGTGATATTAAATGGGTAAAAAGAGCAGTGGGTAGAATGTATGCAAAAGAGTGTACAGATGACCCAATGTTCCAAAAGTTATTTGAGCAGCAGTTGGCAATGGATCCATCTGCAGATGCTTATTTCTATTCAGGAGTTCTAAAATCTAAATCAGGTGACTCTAATGGTGCTGTTGCTGATTTCAATAAAGCAGTTGAGTTGGAATCTGATAGTAATCGTAAGTCTGATATCTTGTACAAAATTGCTGGCATGATGAAGAAAAGGGGAAGTAAATCGCAATCGAGAAATTATGCTCAAAAAGCAATTAATACTAATCCGTCTAATGGTAAAGCATATTTATTGATAGCAAGTTTGTATGCAACTAGCGCAAATGCTTGTGGATCAACTGCTTTTGAAAAAAGAGCGATTTATTGGAAGGCTGCAGGGATGGCTGATAAAGCAGCGAGGGTAGATCCTTCAATTAGTGGAAGAGCTAGACAAGCTGCGGCTTCGTATAGAGCTAAAGCGCCAGATAAAACGATGATATTTAACTCTGGTATGGGAGGTAAAACAGTTACTTTCAGTTGTTGGGTTGGCGGTAGTGTTAAAGTGCCTAACCTATAAGAAGTGCCAAACACTATAAAAAATAGAATAGGATCAATTGCCACGGTTTTTACCGTGGCAATCCTTTTTATGGCATGCCAAGACAACTATAAAAGGGTTGGTGAAGAAGCTGCCACTAATATTTATCCCGAAGGAATTGCCAAAAACTTTACCTTAACCTATACGGAAACTATTAAAGAACTAAATAATCAAGATTCTTCTGCTTCAAGGGTAATAGCTGTTTTAAAAGGTCCATTATATGAAAATTATGAAAACCTAAGCTTCAAACATCAAATATTTCCAGAAGGATTGTTAGTAGATTTCTATGATGATGACAACAAAAAAAGTATTATAAAAGCTGATTATGGAATTGTCTATTCAGATACTAATTTAATAGATTTACAAGGAAATGTAGTGCTGGAAAGTCATGATGGTAAAAAATTGGAAGCACCCCAGCTATATTGGGATAGAAGTGATAATTGGATTTTTACAGAAGCAACTTTTAAATATACCAATCCAGAAGACGGAACAATAATGGATGGTGAAGGAATGGATTTTAATCGTGATTTCACTTTTTTTAACGCACATAAAACATATGGTCTTATGACCATTTCAGAAGAAGAATAAGATGATCAAAATTTTAAGATATACCGAATACCTTTATGTAATTGTTGCAGCTTTTTCCGTTTATAGGATTTTTACAGATTGGAATGTAGATAGAAACATGGCCTATTTTTTTATCTTCTTTGCTGTTGTTTCATTAGCTATGTTTTTCTTTAGAAGAAATTATAGAAAGAAATTTGAAGCGCGTAAGCGTGAAAATCAAAAGTAGATTTGAGTACTTCTATTCTTATCATCATTATTTCTTTGTTGTTCTCAGCCTTTTTTTCTGGGATGGAAATTGCGTTTATCTCTGCCAATAGAATCCATATAGAAATTGAAAAAAAACAAGAAGGTTTTCTTGCAAAGATGCTAACCTGGTTAACTGAAAAGCCTTCTAAGTTTATTGCAACTATGCTTATTGGTAATAATATAGCGCTAGTTGTATATGGATTTTTTATGGGAGATATGCTAATGGCCTGGTTTCAAACCTTTTTGCCATCATCATCTAACATAATAAATCTATTATTTATAGATTTTAACCTCCTAACGCAAACAGTAATATCTACGCTAGTTATTTTATTGACTGCAGAATTTTTACCCAAAGTTTTGTTCCAGATATATTCAAATACCTTGTTAAAGGTTTTGGCGGTTCCTGCCTATATATTTTACTTAGTTTTTTATGTCATATCATGGTTTGTCATAAAAGTGTCCGATTTTATTTTAAAGACATTTTTTAGAACGGATGGTGATGAAGTGCAATTAGCTTTCACCAAATTAGAGCTTGGAGACTATATAACAGAGCAAATGGAGTCTGTAGAGGAAGAAGATGATATAGATTCGGAAATACAACTGTTTCAGAATGCTTTGGAATTTTCAGAGGTTAAGGCCAGAGAGGTTATGGTTCCTAGAACCGAGATAACTGCGGTAGAATTGCATGAAACCCCTAAAAATCTAAAAAAATTATTCACAGAAACGGGATACTCTAAAATTATAGTTTACAAAGATTCTATAGATGAAATAATAGGTTATGTGCATTCCTACGAGTTATTTAAAAAGCCTAAAACAATAAAAAGCATTTTGTTGCCCGTTGAGTTTGTGCCAGAAACGATGCTTATTCATGAGATACTAGATGTGCTTACCAAACGAAGAAAAAGCATCGCTGTGGTTTTAGATGAATATGGAGGTACCTCTGGCATTATGACTGTTGAAGATATCGTAGAAGAGCTTTTTGGTGAAATTGAAGATGAGCACGATACTACAGATTTAATTGAAGAACAGCTAGATGGAAATAGTTATAAGTTTTCTGCACGAATGGAAGTCGATTTCATTAATGAAAATTATAAGCTAGAATTACCAGAAAGCGATGAGTATGAAACTTTGGGTGGGCTTATTATGAATGAAACAGGCGAAATACCAGAACAAGATTCGGAAATAAAGGTAGAAAACTTCCTTTTTCGTATCCTAGAAGTATCCAATACTAAAATTGATTTGGTAAGTGTTCATGTTTCAGAACAGGAGCAATAATTTTCATAGGGTGATACCCAAGCTTTTATGTACTGTTTTTTGCTTTCTTTTTTGAAAAGAAAATGGTATTTTCGCCCACTAATTTGAAAGAAAAGAAGACGTAAGATGGCAATTTTAGGGAATATAAGAAAACGAACTACTGTACTGATTTTAATTATTGGTCTTGCATTGTTCGCATTTGTAATATCAGGAATTTTTACAGCTGATGGTGGTGGAGCAAAAATAGGTTCCGCTGTAGCTGAAATAAACGGTGAAGATTTGTCTATTGATGAATTTCGCCAAAAGGTAGAACAAGCTTCTAGACGTTACGGAGCTAATTTCTCTTCTACACAGTTAGTGAATACTGTATATGACCAAGAAGTTCGCAGCGCTTTGTTGAATCAGCAATTTGAGGACTTAGGGATTGCTATTGAAAGTGATCAAATCGTTGAGTTTGTTAAAACTTCTGGATATGCACAAATTCCAGATTTTCAAGATGAAAATGGAATTTTCAATGCGGAGATATTCAAAAGTTCGATTGCAGACTGGAAAGTAAATGACCCATTGCGCTATGATGCCTGGCTGGAAGATGAGAAAAACATTATGCAAGCTGCGAAAGAGCAGTTGTATTTTAATTTAGTAAAAGCTGGCGCTGGCGCTACACTCAATGAGGGAGAGTTTGATTATAACTTAACCAATAACAAAGTAGATGTACAATACGTAAGAGTTCCTTATACTTCTATTGCAGATAGTACCATACAGGTTTCTAAACAAGAAATAGAAGCTTATGTAAAAGAACATAAAGAAGATTTTAAACAAGATAAATCTAGAGATGTACGTTTTGTGTTTTTTGAAGAAAAGCCTTCTTTTGAGGATGAGACTGCTGTTCGAAATTCTATTTTAGAACTTGTAGAGGATAAAATTGATAAAGGAACTGACACGACATATATTGAAAAACGCTTTAAGAATACTGATGATATGGCAGCGTTCTTAGACCGTAATTCAGATTCCAAATATGATACTATATTTAGAGCTAAAAAAGAGCTTCCTGCAGTTGCAGCAGATTCTTTAATGAGCCTTAATGTGGATGGAATTTATGGCCCTTATAGAGATGGTAATTTCTTTAAATTGTCTAAAATGGTTTCAAGAAAGCCTAACGGTTCTGTAAAAGCAAGTCATATTCTTTTTACTTATGAAGGGGCAACAAGAGCAAATCCAGAGATTAAGAGAACTAAAGAGGAAGCAGAAGAAGAAGCAAAAAAGATTTTAGTTGAAGCTAAGAAAGAAGACGCTGTTTTTGCCAATCTTGCAAGAGACAATTCTGATGGACCTTCGGCTCCAAGAGGAGGAGATTTAGGTTATTTTCAAGAAGGCATAATGGCCGATGAATTTAACGATTTCTGCTTCGGCAATGCTGTTGGGGAAGTTGGATTGGTAGAAACAGAATTTGGTTTTCATATTATTAGAGTGGATGACAAAGAAGATATTGTAAAAATTGCAACCTTATCTAGAGAGGTGGAATCTTCTGAGGAAACTATAAACACCTTGTTTACAGAGGCAACCAAGTTCGAAATGGCTTCTATAGATGCAGAGGCTAATCAATTTTCAGACATTGCTAAAGAAAGTGAGTTTACGGTAAGACCGGTAAATAAAATCAAAGAAATGGATGAAAACCTTCCAGGTTTAGGTTCTCAAAGAGCAGTAGTACAATGGGCTTTTAATGATGATACCAAGGTAGGTGCTATTAAAAGATTTGATTTAGCTAATGGTTATGCCGTTGTTCAGCTTACTAAAAAATACAAAGAAGGATTAATGAGTTCAGAAGATGCTTCTGCTACTGCATTGCCTAAAATTAGAAAAGAGCGTAAAGCAGCACAGATTATTGATGCTAATAAAGGAAAATCATTAGAAGATTTGGCATCATCAAATAATGTAACTGTTTCCACGGCTTCAGCATTAACTATGAAATCACCAACTATTCCAGGTGCAGGTAGAGAGCCATTTGTAGTCGGTAATGCATTTACCTTAGAAGAAGGAGCTACATCCAATTTATTAAAAGGTGAAACAGGAGTTTTTATGGTTAAGGCAACTAAGAAAATTCCGGCAGCAGAGTTACAAAACTTTAGTACTTATGCTAAAACCTTAAGTACTTCAAATGCAAATCGTGTTAATAGTGCAGTATATAATGCATTAAAAGAAGGTGCGGAAATAGAAGATAAAAGAGCGACTTTTTATTAGAATTTTAAAGAACCATTTCTTTAAAACTTAAAATAGTTTCAAAACCCTTGGATTTAAAATATTCAGGGGTTTTTTCATTTCCAGTAGCCATTACAAAGTCTCCTCCCCAGCCTCCTAAGCTTTTTATGCTGCCAAAATAATCTGAAAATAATCGTTCTTTTACTGGAGCTAGTTCTAATATTTTTGACAATAGTTCTTCGTGTGTTATAATCAAAGTTTCAAATTCTGTAAGTGTTTTAGCAGCGGTCATTTTTAAAGTAAGACTATTAATACTAGAAATTAAGTCTTTGCGGCTAAACTCCTTGTTTCTATAGTTGGTTATCGCTTTTTTACTGCTTTGCTTTTGGTTGAGATAAACAAAGAAAATAGCATCTTTGAATGAAGGATTAAAATTTATAGGCTTCACTTTGGGAAGTTTATTTTCTATATGATATAGAATAGGCGAGTTGTGCTGTGCGCAAGAAATGTCATAACCACTGCCACCAAAAGAATTCCAAAGCAATTCGTGTGCATCAATAGCTGCCCACTGGGCAATATTGTTTATTAATGTCGATGATGTTCCTAGACCCCATTCTCTAGGGAAAGTTAGTTGGGTTTTTACTTCAAAACCTGATTTGGTGTTTAAGAAACTTGGATTTAGTTTTATGGCTTCGAGCAATATTTGCTGTAAGATTATGGCAATATCATTGGAGGAACTCTTTTCTATTACTAGATTCTTAAGGTCAAAATCAGCAGTGAACCAAGATGTGCCATTAGAATCAATACTTGTCCAAGAAATAATAGGCTCTTTGGCAGGATTACTATGTAAGGATTGTCCAAACTTTGTAGGCACTGCCAAGCCTTTAGCACCATCTAAAATTGCATACTCGCCGGAGATTAGTAATTTACCATTGCTGTAAAATTCTTGTTGCATTAGCTTCTAATTCCTTCCAGAGCTTCTTTAACAGAAGCGTTACTTACCATCTTATCTTTAAAATAGCCTATAAGTTGCGTTTTTTCATTTTTATCAGCACCTAACTGATTTAAAATATTCATGAGGTGCATTTTCATATGTCCTTTTTGAATACCAGTGGTTACTAGCGAGCGAAGTGCTGCAAAGTTTTGTGCTAAACCTGCTACTGCCACTATCTGCATTAGTTCTTTTGCGGTTGGTTTTTGGAGTATTTCTAAAGCAGTTTTTACCATAGGATGTAACGAAGTTAAACCACCCACAGTGCCTAAAGCAAGGGGAACATCAATCCAAAACTTAAAAATATCATTCGTTATTTCGGCATGCGTTAAACTAGAATAGTTGCCATCTTTAGAAGCATATGCATGAACCCCAGCTTCTACAGCTCTAAAATCATTACCAGTGGCTAAAATAACCGAGTCAATACCATTCATTATACCCTTGTTGTGGGTAACAGCTCTGTAGGGTTCTACTTTTGCAATTGCAACCGCTTGTTTTAATTTTTCTGCAAATTCTCTAGAAACGGAAGCGTTAGTTGCCTTATTAGTTATTGGGCAATTAACTTCAGCTCTTACAACACAATTAGGAACATAGTTGCTTAAAATACTCATTATAACCTCTAACTCCTCCTCATCAGAAAAGACATTAGCATTACTTGCTTGTTCTTGTAGTGTTTTAGCAAACTGTTCCAAACAAGAATTAATGAAGTTAGCTCCCATTGCATCAAGAGTTTCAAAAGTGCAATGTAATTGATAGTATCCCTTGAGCTTATCACTTAAATCATGCAAGGTTATATCTTTAATACCTCCTCCACGCTTTTCCATGCTTTGGGTAATAGATTTAGCGTCTTTAAAAAACTGAGGTTTAATCGCCTCAAAAAATGAGTTTAATTTTAAAGGTTCTCCGTAATACATAAAATGGACTTGACCCACTTTTTCTGTGCCAAGGATGGTAGTTTTAAAACCACCTCTACCAAGCCAAAATTTTGCCGCTTTACTCGCTGCCGCCACAACTGAACTTTCTTCTATCACCATTGGGATGGCATAAAGCTTCTTATTAATTAAAAAGTTTGGCGCGATTGCAAAAGGCAGATAATAATTAGAAAGTGTATTTTCTATAAATTCATCATGAAGTTGTTGCACCTTAGAATCATCATTCCAATAAGTGGCTAATAGGTCTTTTGTTTCTTGAGAATTTCCTGTATAATTCTTGGCGACCCAATCAATTTTTTCTTCTTTGGTAAATCGTGAAAATCCCTCTACTGGAGTTTGCATAGTAAAAGTTAAATTTCAAAGATAGTGGATTAGGTATTGTGGTCTGATTCTTGTTGCATAATTGTGATTCAAAGTTTACTTTTTCGATAAATTATTAGTAAACTTGATAGTTTTTAATCAATTTTTCAAGAACATGAGAAAATTCAATTACCTACTCTTAATTTCTATACTTATTACAACAGTTTCTTTTGCACAAAAAAAGACAATTACTCTTGAGGAAATTTGGGGAGGTGGTTTTAGAACCGAAGGTTTAGATGTGCTTCGTTCCATGAAAAATGGAACGCAATACACCGTGCTAAACTTTGATAGAAGTAGCGGGGCAAGAAGTATTGATAAATATGATTATAAAACCCAACAAAAAGTAAGTACCATCGTATCATCTTCAGATGAAATCCCACCTTTTAGTTCCTATGAATTTAGCGATGATGAATCTAAGTTGATTTTAGCTACTGAGTTAGAGCCAGTTTTTAGACGTTCTAGACTAGGTGTTTATTATGTGTATGATATTGCCAGCAAATCTTTGACTAAAATAGCAGAGCAAAAAATTCAAGAGCCAGAATTATCACCAGACGGTTCTAAAGTAGCATATGTTTATGATAACAACATTTATGTACGTAACTTAAAATCTAATAGCACAAAGCAAGTAACAACGGATGGTAAAAAAGGAAGTATCATAAATGGAGTTACGGATTGGGTTTATGAAGAAGAATTTGCATTTGTACAAGCATATGAGTGGAATAGTAATGGAACTAAAATAGCTTTCTTAAGATTTGATGAAACCAACGTCCCTAATTTTTCTATGGATGTTTATGGTAGAGACTTATACCAAACTCAAAATCAGTTTAAATATCCTAAAGCTGGAGAAGACAATGCACTAGTAGGTCTTTATATGTATGATGTTACCAAAGAAGAAATTGCTGGTATAAATCTTGGAGAAGCGTACTATATTCCTAGAATTAAGTGGATGAATAATCCCAATCACTTGAGCGTTCAGACTATAAATCGTCATCAGAATCACCTAAAATTACATCAAGTAAATGCAAAGGATAATTCGGTTTCTATTTTATTGGAAGAAACAGATGATGCATATGTGGATATTCATGACAATCTTACTTTCTTAGCTGATGATAGCTTTATTTGGACAAGCGAAAAAGACGGTTATAATCATATTTACCTTCATAACGAGGAAGGAAAATTAATGAATCAGATTACAAAAGGTTCTTGGGAAGTGACAAATTATTATGGCTATGACCAAGGTGAAGATAGAGTTTATTACCAATCAGTAGAAAATGGGTCAATAAACAGAGATGTGTATAGTATTTCTAGTTCTGGAAAGAACAAGAAACGATTAACCAAAGGCGAGGGAACTAATTCCGCGGCTTTTAGCGCAGATTATACCTACTTTATAAATACTTTTTCAAATGCGAATACACCATATAAATATTCGTTGCAAAGAGCATCCGATGGAAAAGAGCTTAAAGAAATTAAGAACAATGAGTCTTTGTCAACCAAGCTTGAGGGATATGAAATGAGTGCTAAGGAGTTTTCCACTATTATGATTAATGGAAACGACTTAAATATGTGGATGATAAAACCTGCAAATTTTGACCCTAATAAAGAATATCCACTTTTAATGTATCAATATAGTGGACCAGGTTCGCAATCTGTAGCTAACCGGTGGAATGGAGCTAATGATTATTGGTATCAAATGCTAGCTTCTGAAGGATATATTATTGCTTGTGTAGATGGCAGAGGTACTGGACTAAAAGGACGTGATTTTAAGAAAGTAACGCAGTTAGAACTTGGCAAATTTGAAGTTGAAGACCAGATTGCAGCGGCTGATAAATTAAGCGAATTACCCTATATAGATGAAGAACGTACAGGGATTTGGGGTTGGAGCTATGGCGGCTTTATGTCTACAAATGCCTTATTAAAAGGTAACAACACCTTTGAAATGGCTATGGCTGTAGCGCCTGTAACTAGCTGGCGTTTTTATGATACTATCTACACAGAAAGGTATATGCAGACACCACAGGAAAACCCAAGTGGTTATGATGATAATTCTCCTTTTAACTATCCAGAACTTTTAGAAGGAGATTATTTGTTGGTTCATGGTTCGGGTGATGATAATGTTCATGTGCAGAATTCTATGCGAATGATTGAAGCTTTAATACAGGCTGATAAAGATTTTGAATGGTCTATATATCCGGATAAGAACCATGGAATTTATGGTGGTAACACCAGAAATCATCTTTTTAAGAAGATGACCAAGTTTGCCCATGAAAAACTACGTGATAGGCCTAAAAAGGAAAAATCTGGAATGAAGCCAGAAGAAATTAAAGGGTAATCAAAAGAGCTATTAACCAAACCAAATATATATGTCAGAAGTAGTAAAACCGGCCAGCGAGAAAGAACTGTTCGGTCATCCTCAGGGATTATTTTATCTGTTTTTTGCAGAATTATGGGAACGATTTAGTTTCTATGGAATGCGCGCATTATTGACCCTCTATATGGTCAATGTTATATTCGAAGCTCTTTCTACGAGGGATTATGCAGCAGCAGCGGTGTATGCATCTTATGGTTCTTTAGTGTATGCCTCAACAGTAATTGGAGGACGTATTTCTGATAAGATTTTGGGAATGAGGAGTTCTATCTTTTTAGGTGGAATTTTAATGGCGTTAGGTCATTTTGTTTTGGCTATTGAAAATGATATCGCGTTTTTCTTAGCACTCGCTTTTATTGTTGTGGGGAACGGGTTTTTTAAACCAAATATTTCAACTTTTGTTGGTACGCTTTATGAGAATGGAGATCCTAAAAAAGATGTAGGATTTACCATTTTTTATATGGGAATTAATATTGGAGGTTTTGCGGCCCCGCTTCTGTGTGGATGGCTTGGAGAAACCTATGGATGGCATTATGGTTTTGGTTTGGCAGGGATTGGAATGCTAACTGGATTATTGTGCTTTTGGAGTGGAATTAAGAAAAATGTTTTTGGTGATGGTGGTAAACCGCCAAGTGTGGAAGTTTATGAAAAGAAAACATTAGGTGTCCCTCAAAAACAGTTAATACCTATTTTGGCTTTTTTGTCAGCACCTTTAATTGCTTTCCTTCTATACTCATATAAATCATTAGGTGGAGAAGGAACATTTTTTGAAGATACCAATATTGTAAACTTGTTATTTTATTTTGTTGGGGTTGCAGTACTAGCATATATGGCTAAAATTATGATTAGTGCTACTGGAGATGAACGAAAAAAGCTATTCATGGCATTGCTCATCACCTTTTTTATGACCATATTTTGGGGTTTTCATGAGCTACATGGTAGTGTGATTACTTTATTTGCAGCCCGTAACGTAAACTTATCTGTAATCAATGCAAGTCAGACCAATGCCTTGAATTCCTTAGTGATATTTGTAATGGCCATCCCTGTGTCATTAATGTGGACTTATTTGTCAAAGAAGAAAATGAACCCTAGAACACCTTATAAATTTGGTATGGGACTGGTTTTAGCAGGATTAAGTTTCTATGTTGTTTCTTTAAGTGGAGGAGCTGCCGATGAAAATGGAATGGTACCATTCTCGTACTTGCTGTGGTTATATTTTATATTATCAATAGGGGAATTATTTATGTCTCCAGTTGGTCTATCAAAAATTACAGACTTATCTCCAAAACGTATTGTTGCGTTTATGATGGGGGTTTGGTTTTTATCCTCTGCTTTTGCTTTTCAAATAGTTGGTTTTATCTCAAAACAATTAGCTATTGAAAGTACAGATAGTAATGTTGGTGGTCTAGAAACCTTAGATGTGTATTTAGATGGTTTTTTATTAATAGCCAAATATTCTGTTGTGGCAGGTCTTATTGTTCTTTTATTTGGACCTCTAATGAAGCGTCTAATGGGGAATATCCATTAATTAGTCTTTAATAAAATAATAAGCTCCCTTTTCACTGGTATCGTGGAAAGGGAGTTTTCTTTTTAAACAAGTGGTCTTCCATCTGGCAACATAACTTTTATAATTACTTCCGTCCACAATGACCCTTTTGACGTTAGTGCAATCTAACAAACGCTCTAAATTTATTCTTGGGGATTGCGTTAATACTAAATAATCTAGTTGTTTTTGATGTGGATAGATACTAAGACTATCCATTAGATAAAGTGTCTGTTTGTTTATGGAGAAACTATTTTTCAACGGAGAAATCAATATGGAATCAATTCGCTCTCCTGTTTTATAATCTTGTAATATTCTACTTGAAAAATTTGTGGGGCTTCCAAAAACTTCAAGAATTGTAGCTTTTTGCCTTAATATTAACGTATTTGCAGTTTCATGGATAAGAACAATTCGCTCTTTTGATATGGTTTCAGATTGTTTGTACAATACCCAAGACTGAAATACAATAATACCCAGCAACAGAATAGCTAGTCTTTTAAATTTGGGTTTTGCTAGTGTGATTACCAAGCTAATTATGATTAGATAACCCAAAATCAATTGAAGACTATCAAATGGGATATTACGAAATACAAAACCTTCTTGTTGGGCAATAAAAGAAATTATAGAATTCATGCTTTTTATCAAAAAATTATAAAAAGACAGCACTACTTCAGGCAAAGCGTTTAAAATGGTTAGGAGTAAAACTAGTGCCCCCAGTCCTAGTATAATTCCTAAGAAAGGAATAACGACCAAATTTGATATAAAGAATAATGCTGGAAATTGATGAAAGTAGAATAAACTAATTGGTAAAACTCCTAGTTGCGCCGCAATACTAACAGAAAACATCTGCCAGCCTTTGCGTAAAACTATATTTTCTGGATACCAAAAACGTTGCAACTTTGGGTAAATCCATACAATTGCGATTACCGCGGCATAGCTCATTTGAAAACCTACCTGAAAAAGAAATAATGGCTCAATCATTAGTATAAAGAACATAGATAAAGCGATAATGTTAAATGTATTGGTAGGTCTGTTTAAATACATTGCATAAGCTATGAATGTAAACATAGTTACCGCTCTTACAATAGAAGCAGATAAACCAGCAATAAATGCAAATGCCCAAAGAAGACTAACTAATACAATAAGTTTTATTATTTTGCCTTTTGGAAGCAATTCTAATGGTTTTAAAACAAATTGTAGTAACAACAGTAGAATTCCAATATGTAAGCCAGAAACCGCCAAGATATGAACTGCACCAGCGTTCTTATAATCATCATAAGTGGCTGCAGAAATAGCATTACGTTGCCCTAGTATTAAAGCTTCAATTATAGCCAGTTCTTCTTTACCAAAGTTTTCTTTTTGAAGTTTTTCTATTAAATTTCCTCTAAAACTGGAGGCATATCCAAATAGCGTTCTTGATGGAGTTTTAGTTATAATGTATTGATGGTTAGAAATATTTAGTTGGTGGTAAATTCGCTTTTTTTGCAAAAATTCTTGGTAATCAAATTGATAAGGATTTAAAGGCTTGCCAGTCCTTTTTGCTTCTGCTATAAGAATTAATTCATCATCAACTTTAAATGAAGGGCTAATAGAATCATTGGAAACATTCAAAACTAGTTTGCCAAGTACTTTATTTCCATCGCAATTTTTTGCATTAACAATGTAGCGTTTTGAAAAAGTGGAAGATTTTAGCACTTCATCAACCTTTACAATCCATTCGCTCTTATTTTCTTTTAAATGATTGGAATAATGTGCCGTATTATTTTTTGGATTAGAAAAGGATATTACTAATACACCTATCGAAACGGTAGTTAAGGCTGCTATTATTCCAAAGAATGGAAATCCACTTTTGGATTTTCTTTTGTAAGCAATTCCTAATAGTGCCAATAAAATTATAAGCAGAGGGAAGATAATGGAAAGTTTAAACTCAATATAAAAACCCACTATTATCCCAACTATCAAAAAAAAAGAAAGCTTAATAGAAATAAAATTGAATTGCTGCATTTACAATATGCGAGTAGCTTTTATAAAAGCGGAGTTCCAATAACCCTCGCGTAATGAAGATACAATAACCCCTCGTGATGATGAGGAATGAATAAACTTGATTTCGTCATCTATGGTCTCTACAACCAAACCAACATGATTAATTCGTTTGCTATTTTTTCTAGTTTTAAAGAAAAGTAAATCTCCCTTTTTAACTTCACTAATGCGAATACGCTTTCCTTCATTAGCCATTTGATAGGATACCCTGGGAAAAACGATGTCATTTTCTTGCATGGCAACATAAATAAGACCAGAACAGTCCATTCCTTTTTTAGTTGTGCCTCCATACTTGTAACGCACGCCACTAAAATTCATAGCAGAGGCAATTAGTTTTTCAGCTTTAGGATTCGTTTTCGCTTTTTTTCTAGTCTTTTTCTTTACCACGGCGGTGGTATCCGAAGATTCAATAGTAACCGTTCTAGTTTTACTATAGGTGGTTTTTTTCTTTGCAAAACAACCCGAAAGCAAAATGGCTAAAACTAAAATGAAGATTTTTTTATTCATCCAAGACTGAAGTTTCTTCTTGGTGTATAAAATTAAACATTTTCTACTATTAAGGCGGCAGCCTTATCACTAGCTCCTTTACCACCTAATTTTTGTTCTAGTATATCATAATCCTCAAGCATTTTGTTTCGGTGTTCGCCAGCGATGATTTTGGTAAGTTCCAACTCAAGGTTTTTAGTTGTTAATGCTGATTGAATTAATTCTTTAACAACCTCTCTATCCATAATAAGGTTTACTAAGGAGATGTAATCTAAAGTAATAATCCGCTTAGCAATTTGATAAGAAATCCAATTGCCTTTATAGCAAACTACCTGAGGTACTTTAAAAAGAGAAGTTTCCAATGTTGCTGTGCCACTAGTTACCAAAGCAGCATGTGAATGTTTTAATAGGGAGTAGGTTTGGTTTGTAACAAAACGAATAGTTGCCTGTTTTAAAAAGGATTGATAAAATGTATTGTCTAAGCTTGGAGCACCAGCAATTACGAATTGATAATCCTTAAATTTATCAACCACAGAAAGCATTATCAATAGCATTTTCTGAACTTCTTGCTTTCTACTGCCAGGTAATAAAGCTATAATTGGTTTCTCTGTATCCAACCCATTGTTAGCCCTAAATTCCTCTTCGCTTAGTAAGGGACTATTGTTTATAGCATCTAATAACGGATGGCCAACAAACGTAACTTTATAATTGTGTTTGGCATAAAAGGCCTTTTCAAAAGGAAGGATAACATACATTTGATCAATATCTCTTTTAATCTTTTGAATTCTGCCTTCTCTTGATGCCCATATTTGGGGAGAAATGTAATAGCTAGTCTTAATTTTTTGTTGCTTAGCCCATTTGGCAATACGAAGATTAAATCCAGAAAAATCTATAAAAATGAGTACATCTGGTTGAAACTTTAAAATATCTTCTTTACAGTAGGTTATATTTTTAAAAATGGTTGGGATGTTCTTAATAACCTCAAGGAAACCCATAAAAGCCATTTCTTTATAATGTTTTGCTAAATCACCGCCAGCTTCCTGCATTAAATCACCACCCCAGCACCTAATTATAGCCGCTGAATCTTTTTTTATTAATGCTTTGATGAGGTTTGAGCCGTGCAAATCACCAGATGCCTCACCAGCGATGATATAGTATTTCATTTTAGAAAACCTTGAAGTATAAGATTATCATAGCAGTTAGGATAGTAGCAATCATAACTCCTCGTGCTCTATAATCTCGTTTTAATCTTAAAAATCCAAAAAAAGCTACCAAATTTAAAATAGCTCCTAAAGCTAATAGACTTCCAATATGGTCTTGGGTAATTGCAGCCTTAAAAGTATCTGATATTCCCATATCGGAAAACAAAAGAATGTATAGCAATGTGCCAATAGTATTGGCAATAATACCTACAGCAAAACCTATTAAAACTTCTTTTTTATTCATTTAAATCCCAATTATTTATATGTTGAATTGCATGATGCGCTGTTAAATCAAACTGTGTGGGCACAACAGATACAAAACCATTATTTAAGGCATATACATCGGTATCTTCACCTTTGTCCAATAGTACAAATTCCCCAGTGAGCCAGTAATATTCTTTGCCAGAAGGGCTTGAACGCTTATCAAACTTTTCTTTCCAATTTGCTTTCGCCTGCCTACAAATTTTAATTCCTTTTGGTTGATTACCATCTGTTTTTGGAATATTTACATTTAAGACAGTTCCCTTAGGCATACCGTTCTTTAATGCTTCTTGGACAATTTTTTTAGCAATAGTACCAACGCCAGAAAAATCAGCGTTCCAAGAATAATCACAAAGCGAGAAGCCAATGGCGGGAATTCCTTCAATTCCAGCCTCAATAGCGGCACTCATGGTACCGGAATAAATTACATTTATCGATGAATTTGACCCATGATTAATACCACTTACTACAATATCTGGTCTTCTATCTAGAATTTCTTGCAAACCCAATTTAACACAATCGGCAGGTGTTCCGCTGCAACTATATTCTAACGGGGCACCTTCTTCGGTATTAATTTTTACTTTTTTAGAATACAAGGTGTTATCTATTGTAATTGCATGGCCCATACCAGATTGTGGGCTGTCTGGGGCAACCACAACAACTTCTCCAATGGCACTCATGAATTTTACAAGTGCACGTAAGCCAGGAGCAGTGATTCCATCATCATTGGTGACCAGAATCAAAGGTTTTTTCATGGTATATAATTAATAGCGTAAAAATACGTTTTTAAAAAGGATATGGTAATCTAGGTGTTTAACAAAAAATTAAAAGCTAGTTAAAAAACTGGCATGATTTTTTCAGTATCTTAGGGAATTCATATCAATTAAAAAAAGGCTGAAGCATACTGCTTTTGTTGAATGCTTGTTAACTACAGTCCCAAAAACTATATTATGAAGAAGAATTTTGCCTTAGGCTTTCTTATAATCTTAATCGCCGTTGCATCTTGCAGCTTTACTAATAAATCATTCGAAAACAACGATAAAGATAAGTTACTGCTTGACTTAATAACGTATGTTCTTGAAAGGGGTCATTATGAGCCTAAAGATATAAACGATAATTTTTCGGCTAATATTTATGAGGATTTCATAGATGTTATTGATCCTACAAAGCGTTATTTTTTAGAAAGTGACATCAAAGAATTTGAACAATATAAGTATCAGATTGATGATCAAATAAAAAATACAGACATTACATTCTTTAATCTGGTATATCAGAGATTAATGAAAAGGATGGATGAAGCTAGAGGTATTTATAAAGAAGTATTAGAAAAGCCTTTTAATTTTAATGCTAAAGAAGAAATTACAATAGATTATAAGGACCAACCCTTTGCAAAAAACAAAAGAGAGCTTAAAGAACGTTGGAGAAAGCAGTTAAAATATAACTCGCTTGGTGTTTATGATAATAAAATAAAGATTAGAGATAAAGCAATTGCAGCTGGTACCGGAAAAAATGAGGATTTAGTTAGTGTAGATACTTCCGTTGAGTTACCAAAAGAGCAAAGCGAATTAAAAAACCTTACTATTGCTGAAGTTGAAGAGAAGTCTAGAGAAACTACACAAAATACTTTAGATGAGTTTTTTGACTTTGTTGACGATTTGGACCGTAAAGATTGGTTCGTACAATACATCAATACAATTGTTGATGAGTTTGACCCACATACATTCTATTTTGCACCAGATGAGAAGGATAAGTTTGACATTAGCATGTCCGGTAAGTTCGAGGGTATTGGAGCGCGTCTTCAAAAAAAGCCTGAAGGAGCTAAAGTTGTAGAGATTATTTCTGGTGGACCAGTATGGAGAGAAAAAAGCCTTGAAGTTGGCGATGAAATAATAAAAGTAGGTCAAGCTGGAGAAGAGCCTATCGATATTGCAGGTATGCGTATTGATGATGCTATTAAATTAATTAAAGGCCCTGAAGGTACTGTGGTTGATTTAACAGTTAGAAAAGTTGATGGTACTGTTGATGTGGTGTCTATAACTAGAGACGTTGTGGAATTAGAAGAGTCTTATGCTAAATCTGCAACAGTTATTAAAGACGACCGCAAGTTTGGATTAATAAACTTACCTAAGTTTTATGTTGACTTTGATGATTATACCAACCGTAATGCAGCTTCAGACGTTGCTAAAGAGGTAGATCGTTTAAAACAAGCAGGAGCAGAAGGTTTAATCTTGGATTTAAGAGATAATGGCGGTGGGTCTTTAAAAACAGTAGTTGAAATGGCTGGACTTTTTATTAAAGATGGTCCCATAGTGCAAGTGCGTTCTTCTGGACAGGGAAAAGAAGTGCATGAAGATAAAGATGAGCGAATTCAATGGGATGGACCATTAGTAATATTGGTTAATGAACTTTCAGCATCGGCTTCAGAAATTCTTGCGGCAGCTATGCAAGACTATAAAAGAGCAGTTGTTATTGGTAGTAAACAAACATTTGGCAAGGGTACTGTTCAAAATGTAATTCCTCTAGATAATATTGTTAGAAGTAACGAGCATGGTGATTTAGGTGCTATTAAACTTACCACACAGAAGTTTTACCGGATTAATGGTGGCTCAACACAATTAGAAGGTGTAAAGAGTGATATTGTTGTTCCAGATAGATATAGCTATATAGATTTAGGTGAGCGTGATCAGGAAAACCCTCTAGGATGGGATAAAATATCTCCTGCAGATTATGAAGTTTGGGATGGGTACATTGATTATGAAGAGACCATTGCTAGAAGTACAGCTAGAATGGCCGGAAATCCTCAAATAAAATTAATTGAAGAAAATGCCAAATGGTTACGTGCGCAACAAGATGAAACTACCGTTTCACTTAACTATGAGAGCTATAAAAGTATTCAAGAAAAAAATAGACAAAGATCTAATTATTTTAAATCGCTATCTGATTATGATTCAAAATTAACTTTTGAATCTTTAAGATATGAGCAAGAGTTATTTACTCAAGACCCTATTTTAAGAGAAAAAAGAGATAGATGGCATACATCTTTAGCTAAAGATGTTTATGTAGAAGAAGCAATTAATGTGCTACAGGATTTAAAACTAAATGCACTTAAGCACAACAATTCTAAGCTTGCAATAAAGGGCTAGGATTAATAGATGGTATAATTAAAAAGTCCGGTTTTAACCGGACTTTTTTGTTTCCGATATTTGGGGAGTTATTTTTAGGGCATGAAGAACAAGACTATCTACACAATCCTTTTAATTGTTTGTATTATTGGATTTTGGCTGTTTGAGAATTTTTATACGCCTAGCCCGTATTCTAACCCAAAAAATAATAAGGATGTTTCTGAAGTTTACTCAAACTTATTGCCGAGTTCTACAACCAATACCGTTGTTTTTCACGATTATTATACGCTTTCTTATAATGAGCCTTTTGAGCAAGCAGAATGGGTGATGTATGAACTAAAAAAGAGTCACTTGACGTATGATGATAGAAAAAGACCATATTTTATTGAAGACCCAAAAGTGAAATCAAAATCAGCAGATTGGCGTAACTATAAAAGATCTGGGTATGATAGGGGTCATTTATGCCCTGCAGGAGACCGTAGGTTTTCGGAATACGCGTACAATGAGACTTTTTATACGAGTAATATCACTCCGCAACGTAAAGATTTTAATGCAGGGGTTTGGAATCGGTTAGAACAACAAATTCGTCAATGGTGTAAAAAGTATGGTGATTTATATGTAATAACAGGAGGTGTATTGGAAGATGATTTGGAAGAAATAGGCGAGGAGGATGTGGATGTTCCCAATTCATTTTATAAAATTGTTTTTAGAAAGGAAAATAATAAAATTAAGGCGCTAGCATTTTTATTCCCTCATAAAGAAAGTACAAAACCATTAACCAATTTTTTAGTCTCTATTAATGATTTGGAAGAAAAGACAGGAATAGATTTTTTTCAAAATCAAAAGAAAGAATTACAAGAAAAGTTTGAAAGTGCTGTTTCTAAGAAAGGATGGAGTTTTTAAATACCCTCATTCAATCTAGACGCATCAAACTTTAGAAAGATAAATAACATAGCTGTAAAAAATAACAACCCAGAACCCCCGTAGCTAAAAAATGGCAATGGAATTCCAATAGTTGGCAAAAGCCCAATTACCATTCCAATATTAATAAAATAGTGGATGAGCAAGATGGCTATGACTCCATAGCCGTACATTCTACTGAACTCTCTTTTTTGCCTTTCTGCAATTTGCACCAATCGTAGAAAGAACAGCGTAAAAATCACGATTACCAAAGCAGTACCTATAAATCCCCATTCTTCACCTACAGAGCTAAAAATATAGTCGGTGTGTTGTGCTGGAACAAAATCTCCTTTTGTTCTAGTACCCTCTAAGAATCCTTTTCCAAAAAAACCACCGGATTCTATGGCTTTCTCTGCTTGATAGGTATTGTAACCGATAGTCTTTTTTATTTGTTCCAGTTTAGTGGCATCCTTTTCTAGATTTAACCAAAGACCAAATCTATCTCTGTGACGTTGCTCAAAAACATTTTCAAATACGAAATTCACAGATAGCGAAACAACAAGGCACCCTACAATAAAAATAATAAGAGGCAGCGTTGGAATTTTTAAATCGGGTCTTTTAAAGAAAAAGAAAAGAGAAACCAACATGCCCAAACCAATGGCGACCCATATTGTTCCAAACATTAATGTAAATAAAAAAAGCGCAATAAATAATAATGCAAGACCCAGGTAATAAATAGGGAGACCTTCTCTAAACAACACAAAGAAAAGTGCAAAAAATACTAAAGCACTTCCAGGATCTGGTTGCGGTAATACTAATAAAAGGGGAATTAGAATTACCAGAATAGCATAAAACTGATGTTTTTTGTTTTTAATATCTGTTTGTATATCACTTAGGTATTTAGCTAAGGCTAATGCTGCCGCAACTTTAACGAATTCTGAAGGTTGTAGGTTCATAAAACCCAGGTCATACCAAGATTTAGCGCCACCAATTACTTTTCCAAAAGGAAATAATCCAAGAAGTAATATCAATCCTAGAACATAAAATACCCCAGAAAAACGTTCAAAAAAGTTAGTATCTACAAACATGATGATTAGAATACTAACTAGGCTAATACAAATGAAAAACAATTGTTTTCCATATAATGTTGAAGTATCAAAGAGTGAAAGTGAGGTGTCTGATAAGGTGGTACTATAAATATTTATCCAGCCGAAAAAAACTAATAGGCCATATAGGAAGACAGTTAACCAATCAATACGTCTTAGCATGCCTTACCAGTAATATTCATTTATTTTAAAAGGCTCACCACTTAAAGGTTTAGCATACTCGTGCTCCAGTGTCTTTTCTAACATCTTTTTTTCTAGATCAGTACGGGTAATTTCTCCTTTTATAAATTTTTCAATAAGCAAAGAAGCTATATGTCCAGCATATCTGCCTCCATAATATCCGTGCTCAATATATACAGCCAATGCTATTTTTGGATTATCAACTGGTGCGAACGCCACAAAAATAGAGTGATCCGTAAGTTGTACGCGTTCACCATCAATTCTAGTGAAGTTTTCTACGGTACCCGTTTTTCCAGCAATTTCTATTCCAGGTATGCGTAACCACTTTGCAGTTCCATATTTGTACACATTATGCATGGCATCTATTACAGGCTCAAAGTGCTCTTTGTCAATAGTTGTATACCTACGTTGGGTATAAATGGGGTCAAGACTGCTATTATTGCCGATTTGTTTGATAATATGAGGTGTGTAGAAGAATCCTCTATTAGCTATTGCAGCAGTCATATTTGCCAATTGAATAGGCGTGGCCGCTACTTCTCCTTGCCCGATGGCATTTGAAATTATAAAAGATGACGCCCATCTGCCATCACCATAAGCCTTGTCATAATAGGCCTTATTTGGGATTCTACCAGGACGACCAGTTGGCAAATCTGTACCCAAATAATTACCCAGACCAAAACTTTTCATATGCTTTTCCCATACGTCCATTCCTTCATCAGTGGTCTTATATTTTCCATAAATTTTTCGAAAAGTACCCGCGAAATAAGCGTTACACGAATTAAAAATACCCGAATTTAAATCACGGACACCGCCACCGCAATGACATCCTTTTTTATTCTTGCCAACATAAAAACCATTGTAACATCTAAACTTAGTCTTGGGTTGAATTACACCTTCTTGAAGCGCAGCAAGAGCATTTAGCGTTTTAAAGGGTGAGCCAGGTGAAGGTTCTGCTAAAATTGAGCGGTCCCAAGTGGGTCTTGCAATACTATCATAATGAAGCTTGGTATAGTTTTTCGAACGTTCTCTACCTACTAAAAGGTCGGGATTGTAAGTTGGCCCAGAAATCATTGCCAAAATTTCACCAGAGTTAGGCTCAATAGCTACAATACCTCCTCTTTTGCCATGCATTAATAACTCTCCATATTCTTGGAGTGTCTTGTCTATAGTAATGTGTATTTCTTTACCCAACTCAGGAAGCGTATCAAGCTTCCCATTTTTGAATTTACCAATATCACGATTAAAGCGATCTTTTTGAATATACTTTACGCCTTTTCGACCTCTTAAGGCATCTTCATATTGTTTTTCAATACCGGTTCTACCTTTTAATTCACCTGCAGTGTAATAGGGATTTGTTCTTAAATCGGTTTCATTTACTTCACTAATGTAGCCAAGAACATTGGCAGCGCTATTGGTGACATAATCGCGAAGAGACCTTTTCTGAATGTAAAAGCCTATATATTTTCGCATTTTTTCTTGTAGGCTAGCATAATCCTCTTTAGATAATTGCGCCACTAAAACAGAAGGTAAACGGGGAGAATATCTTCTTGCTTTCTTCATTTTCAAAATGAAGTCCTCTTTTTCCAAACCAAGTAAACCACAGAATTCTAAGGTGTCCAGTGTTTTGGTTTCTCTTGGAATAACCATGACATCATATGCAGGTTGGTTTCCAACTAGGAGTTCCCCATTTCTATCATAAATATATCCTCTCTCTGGATAGTCATATACGGTCTTAATTGCTGGGTCTTCTAAAATTTGATTTGGAGAAAAACTGAATAATTGCAAGTAGGATAATCTACCTAAGAAGGTAATGCCTATGATAATAATTATAGAGGATAGTAATAATTTTTTCATGTGTAGCAATTAATTCAATAACGAAAATTACGCTCTTTTATTCGGTTTCTTTCGCAAAAAGTGAACTTAACAATAAGCAAATCAAAAAAGTAGCGATTCCTGTGAAAAGTACTTTCTTCAAAATTAATAGTAAATGTGAGAAACTTAATAGTTCTAATGAAAAGAATATTAAATGATGAAACCCAATTAATAACCCTAAGAATGTCATTCGCTGTACTTGTGTCGTATTTTTAAATGTAAATCCTTGAAACTCAAAATTAGCCCCGAAACAAAATCGCATTAAAACAGGTCTAGCAAAAGCTATAGTTAAAATAGCAGCTGAATGAATAGCCATAGTGTCTGAAAATAAATCTATGCTGAAACCTAATAGAAAACTAACTAGTAAAAAAATCGCAGTATTCTCGCGCAAAGGGTACCAATACACAAAAAGGATATAAATCATAGGGTTTATGATTCCCATGAAATTCAAATGATTAAAAATTAACACTTGTGCTAGAATTAGCAGAATAAAACGGGTGCTATTTAAAACAATACTGTTATTGAACATTGTTGGTTTTTGCTTCTAGTTCAATGATTTCTTCCCTGTTCTTATTGCTAATAACATAGATATTCTTAAGGTTAGCCATATCGTTAAAAAGATGAATATTTATATTATAAAAGCTTTGTGCGTCATTTAAATTAAAGTCCTTAATAAATCCAATTGGGATATTTTCAGGAAATATACTTGACATTGCCCCAGTTACAATTGTATCTCCAATTTTTACGGGAACTAATCTTGGGATGTCTACCAACTGCACAGTATTATAATCGTTTGCGTTCCAAACTAAAGAACCAAAATAATCAGTGTTCTTTATTTTAGCATTTATGTTGGAATTTGTATTAAGAATACTCTGTACCGTGGAAAAATTAGTAGAAGTATTCTCTACAATGCCTAATATTCCTTTGGTGGTTATCACACCCATGTCTTGTTCAATACCGTGTTTTCCGCCCTTATCTATTGTGAGGTAATTTCTGGGTGACGCAAAACTGTTTTTTGTGATTTTGGCAGCAACAACTTCATAATTGGTGGTTGAACTGTCTAAAACTGTTAGATTCTCAATTTTTAGATTAAAGATTTGCTCTCTTAATCTTCTGTTTTCTTCGACTAAACTGCTATTCTCTTTTCTTAAATTAAAATATGAAGTAATATTATCTGATGTCTGATAAACAGTTCCAGTTAACCATTTAGAGGAGTTAAATGCTTTTGATTGATGGTAAGAATGCGAGCGAAAGGTGAGTATTAAAGATATCAAAAGTAGAAAAGCATAGAGAAATGCATTTCTGTTGCTTAGGATAAAATTGATAATCCGTTGCATTCAATTCAATTGTTTGGTTAAAAAAATAAGCTTTAAAGCCTTTCTTTTTATTTAATCAAGATATTCTTATAGCGCTCTAAATTTTTTAAAGCAATACCAGTACCACGAACTACAGCTCTTAAAGGATCCTCAGCAATATAAACAGGAAGGTCGGTTTTTTGTGATAACCTTCTATCCAGTCCGCGTAGCATAGAACCACCACCAGCAAGGTAAATACCAGTGTTATAAATATCTGCCGCTAGTTCCGGTGGAGTCTGTGATAAGGTCTCCATAACAGCATCTTCAACACGTAAGATACTTTTATCTAATGCTTTTGCGATTTCTCTATAGGAGACATGTACCTGCTTGGGTTTCCCTGTAAGTAAATCACGACCTTGAATTGATTTATCATCTGGGGGGGATTGTAAATCTTCGGTTGCAGAACCAATTTCAATTTTTATAGCTTCAGCCGTACTTTCACCTACATAAAGGTTATGCTGTGTGCGCATGTAATAAATAATGTCATTAGTGAAAACATCACCTGCAATCTTAACCGATTTATCACATACAATACCTCCTAAGGCAATAACCGCGATTTCAGTAGTACCACCACCTATGTCTACAATCATATTTCCTTTTGGTTGCATAATGTCCAAACCAATCCCTATTGCAGCTGCCATAGGTTCATGAATTAGGTAGACTTCTTTACCATTTACTCGCTCTGCAGACTCACGTACAGCACGCATCTCTACTTCTGTAATCCCAGAAGGAATACAAATAACCATGCGCAATGCAGGTGGGAACCACTTTTTCTTTAGCGCTGGAATATTTTTGATGAACATATTAATCATCTTTTCAGATGCATCAAAGTCAGCAATTACCCCATCCTTAAGTGGTCGAATTGTTTTTATATTTTCATGGGTTTTACCTTGCATCATGTTGGCTTCTTTACCAACTGCAATGATTTTTCCAGAAACTCTATCACGAGCTACAATAGAAGGACTATCAACTACTACCTTATCTAAATGAATAATTAAGGTGTTCGCCGTGCCAAGGTCAATGGCAATCTCTTCGGTCATAAAGTCAAAAAAGCCCATAAAAGTTTGAGTTTATCGGATTAACGGTAAAATTTATCGGCAAAAGTAGTAAAATTAATGCTTAAAATGACGTGTACCTGTCATTACCATCGCCAAGTTATTTTCGTTGCAATAATCAATACTCAATTGGTCTTTAATAGACCCTCCAGGTTGGATAACACTTTTAATTCCAGCTTTATGTGCTATTTCTACACAATCCGGAAAAGGAAAGAAAGCATCACTCGCCATGACAGCACCATCTAAATTAAAATTGAAGGTGCCTGCTTTATGTATAGCTTGGTTTAATGCATCAACACGTGAAGTCTGCCCGGTACCACTCGCGCAAAGTTGTTTGTTCTTAGCGAGAACTATGGTATTGCTCTTTGTATGCTTACATAGTTTAGAAGCAAACAAGAGGTCCTCTAGTTCTTGTGCAGATGGTTTTGTTTTGGTTGCATGAGTTAAATTTTCGGCAGTATCGGTTTTATGATCTTTTTCTTGAAGTAGCATTCCATTTAAGCAAGTCCGCACTATCATTTTGGGCATTTCTACCTCATTCTGAATTAAAATAATTCTGTTTTTCTTGCCTTTAAGTATTTCTAATGCATCATCGGTATAGCTAGGAGCAATTACCACTTCACAAAATAGCTTGTGAATTTCGGTAGCAGTTGCTACATCAATTTCAGTATTGCTAATTAAGATTCCACCAAAAGCAGAAACTGGATCACCTGCTAAAGCATCCACATAGGCCCTATGTATTGTATCTCTTTGTGCCAACCCACAAGCATTATTGTGTTTTAGAATAGCAAAAGTTGGTGCTTCTCCTTTAAACTCGTTCATTAGTAAAACGGCAGCATCAACATCTAGTAGGTTGTTATAGGAAAGTGCTTTTCCATGTAGTTTGTCAAACATTGCGTCAAAATCTCCAAAAAAGAAGCCTTTTTGATGTGGATTTTCTCCATACCTTAATACCTTTCCATTGGTCTCGCTCACTTTTAGAGCTGCCAGATCATGGTTTTTATTAAAGTAATTAAAAATTGCAGTATCATAGTGGGAAGAAATATTAAAAGCTTTTGAAGCAAAGCGTTTACGATCCTCAATGGTGGTGATTCCATTTTCTGAAGAAATAACATTTAAGAAATCTTCGTAATCTTCCATTGAAGAAACACAAAGCACATCTTTATAATTTTTCGCTGCTGCACGGATTAGCGAAATACCACCGATATCAATTTTTTCGATAATATCTTGTTCAGAAGCGCCACTTGCAACAGTTTTTTCGAAAGGATATAAATCTACAATAACGATATCCAACTGTGGAATTTCAAACTCTTCCATTTGGGCAATATCACCATCATGGTCTTGTCTATTTAAGATTCCTCCAAAAACTTTTGGGTGAAGGGTCTTTACCCTACCCCCTAGAATAGAGGGGTAACTAGTTACATCCTCTACAGGCACCACATTGATGCCTAAATCTGCAATGAACTTTTCGGTACCCCCGGTAGAATAAATGGTAATACCTAACTCATCGAATTTTTTAACAATTGGCTCAAGTCCGTCCTTATGAAAAACTGAAATAAGTGCTGAAGTTGCTTTTTTGGTAGTGCTCATGAATATTTTGATGCGAAAAATTAAGCCTCAAAAATACTTTTTTTAAGAGCAAGAATTTAATTGGGTTATCAACAAAACCCCTTAAGTTTTAAAGAATTTTTGCCACTTCTCTATTCACAAACTCTAAAAAGCGTTCATCTTGACTAGTAAATGGGTCTGGAGTATTAGAATCAATATCTATTTGGCCTATATTTTCGCCATCTTTAAACAACGGTACTACAATTTCAGATTTAACATTGATGCTACATGCAATGTAGTTGTCTTGCGCTTGAACATCGGGAACAACAAAATTTTCGTTACTCTCAGCAACTTGACCACAAATTCCTTTTCCAAATGGGATTATGGTATGGTCCGTTGGATCTCCTGCAAAGGGCCCTAGTTTTAATTCGCGTTTATCCCCATTCTTAAAATAAAAACCTACCCAGTCATAATGGGTTACTTTTTCTTGAAGCAAATCACAGATTTGTTGCATTTTATCGTTGGTATTCTTTAATTCATCAATGATAATTTGGGTTACCTCTTCTTTAAGATTATCGAACATTTTTCTGCTTTATTTAAGGTGGTAAAAGTCGAACAAAATCCTTGAAAAATACAATGTATTTTTCCTAAAATTTGGTTAACAAAAATGGTGTTTTGAAACCCTTAGACGAATATTTTGTAAATTTGCACAGATGAAAAAGGCTTTTCAAAAAATAGTATCTAGTTCAATGGCACTTATGCTGTTGCTTTCAACAGTCTCTTGGACAGTTGATAAACATCTATGCATGGGTAGGGTCATGGATGTTGCCTTTTTTACCAAAGCAGAGGATTGTGGCATGGATGCTGCAATGGCAGTTTTGGAAGATAATACTGTTGAAAATCATTGTTGTGATGATGAAACCTTTGTTATTGAAGGTCAAGATGATTTAAAATTAAGTTTCAACGATTTCGATTTTGACCAGCAGCTATTCTTAGTTGCTTTGACTACATCAATTACTGCCGTTTTTAAAGCTTCTGCTAGTAGTATTGTTAGCAATGAATATTACCCCCCGCCCCTTCTCACGGAAGATAGGATTATTCTTTACGAGGTATTCTTAATTTGATTTTAAATTAATATAGTGCTTTTGGCAAAGTCCAAAAGTGTACTGTGTAGTATTAATTTTAAATCAAAAAATAAATGAAAACATATTATTGGCTTTTAGCCTTATTGTTGGTAACAACAACTAAAATGGTGGCACAAGGTCCACCAATAACAGCAGACAAACCCATTATGTTGGGTGGAGGAAGTTTTACGACAAAAACCCTTACTGAAATACGTAAAACGGAACGTGGAACATTTGTTTACGTCCCTTTAATGTTGCACTTTTTACCATCCTCAAATTCCCTGGTCGCGGTGCATTTGCCCTATATAAATTATGATATTGAAAATGGTGCTTCTGGAAGCTCTTTGGCTGATATTAAGATTTTGGGAAAATATCAATTCTTTAGAAAGGATGCTACTGGGAAGACTTTTCGCGTGGTGGCAAAAACATTACAAAACTTACCTACCGGAGAGGCGTTGGATGTTATGGAATTGAGCACGGGAAAATATTCTGGATATTACGGAATTGTAGCAGGTTATGAAACCCTTAAATATGGAATTTCTAATGAAGTAGGCTATAATTGGATGCCAGATGGCACTTTGGATGAATTTAGGTATAAGTTGGGTTTTGGCCTTCCGCTATTAAAACCGCAATATCCTAACAAGCAAATAAATCTATATTTTGAATATACCAATTCTTGGTTGGTAGAGCGGGATTGGTATCAATTGCTATATGCTCAAGGAATCCAATATGCTAGAAAAAATATAACCTTTGATTTAGCAGTTCAAGTTCCTTTGGTCAACGATGTTGACGCAGGAAGAAAATTAAGACAAAGTATCTTTTTAGGTACACGATTTACATTTTAATCAAATAAAAAATACAACAATGAAAAAAACTATAATAATGACATTGGTCGTTGGGATGATGACAATGTTTGGTGCAAATGCACAAAAAGCGATGGATAAATTTATGGTACAGGTAGACGGCTTGGGCTGTCCTTTCTGTGCTTACGGATTAGAGAAAAAATTCAAGGAATTTAAAGGAATTAAGAACGTAAAGATTGATATTGAAACTGGGGATTTTAGTTTTAACTACCCGGCAGAAAAAGCTTTGACCATGGAAGCTGTAGAAAAACAAGTTGAAAAAGCGGGCTATACTCCCGTAACTTCCAAAATAGAGCGTGCAAATGGTAAAGTTGAAGAATCTAAGGGAGTAAAGCTGTCAGATAATAGTGAAGGAACTATTGCTAAGAAAGTGTTTGTTGCCGGTAATTGCGGTATGTGCGAGGCACGTATTTCCAAAGCGGCAAAAAGTGTGAACGGTGTTTCAGAAATTTCTTGGAATAAGGATACCAAGATGATGGAAGTCTCTTTTGATGCAGGAATAACTGACTTATCGAAAATTGAAAAAGCAATTGCTAAGGCAGGCCATGACACTAAAAACCATAAAGCGCAAAAAGAAACCTATGATGGGTTACCCGCTTGTTGCCATTACGAACGGATAACTAAATAACGTCATGAAGCACTTATATTTATTAGTTGTAGCAACGATTCTTTTTAGCGCTTGCAAGCAAAAAGAAGAAGTGCCAAAAGAATGGAAATTGTCGAATATTGTTCAATTGGAGGGTGTGAACCCTATTGGAATTGCTGAAGTTGATGGAAGCATATGGCTTTCGGACGGTGACCACAATCGTTTGGTTCAAATAAATAACCAAGGCAAAATCTTAAAAACAATAGACTCTTTGGACAGGCCAATGCACATAGCAACGGATGGGGCGTCACTCTTTATCCCGCAATACGGGAGAGACAATGTTGCCGTTTATAAAAATGGGAACATGGAGGAACTTGTTGTAGGCGATAGTTTGGATGCTCCTGCAGGAGTAGATGTGTATGAAAGAGAAAAAGCAATTGCCGATTTTTATAATAATCGGATTCTTTTTAACAATGGTAAAAATTGGATTTCCTTTGGAAAAGAAGGTAAGAAACAAGGAGAATTCTATTACCCGACCGATGTTCAAATTACCGATAGTCTGATTTGGGTAGCTGATGCTTATAATAACCGTATTCAGGTTTTTGATAAGCAAGGGAATTTTGTAAAAATGATGGGACAGGACCAAAAAATGAACGCCGCTACGGGGATATATGTTTCGGATAAGGAGGTGTTCATAACAGATTTTGAAAACGACCGTGTTTTAATTTTTGATAAAAATGGAAATCTCAAACAAACATTAAAAGATGAGATTGAAAAGCCAACGGATATGATCATTATGAATAATACGCTGTATATTATCAACTACAGGAATGGCAAATTATCCTCTTATACTTTAAATGCAGTCGATCATAAAGAGTCATGAGAAATTCTTATAAGATAAAAGGAATGACTTGCCAAGGCTGTGTAGCCTCGGTCAAGGAAAAACTATTGACTGTTGATGGAGTAAAAGAGGTTGTTATTAGTTTGGAAAAGGGAGAAGCTGAAATAGAAATGAAGGATACCATTTCTGTTTCAACTTTCAAAAATGCACTGCCTGAAAAATATGCTATTGAGGTTAAAGAGGAAAGTAAGGTGGATTCCAACTTATCCTTTGACAAGCTCAGTGCGACAAAGGAGAATAAAAAGATGGTTGGCAAAAAGACTAAGCTTCAACAATTAAAACCTTTGTTGTTGATTTTTGCATATCTCTTTTCAGCAGCTTTTCTTTTGAATTATAGTGATTGGAGTACTAGGGAGGCAATGTTAGATTTTATGGGTCTTTTCTATATTGTATTTAGCTTTTTTAAGTTTTTGGATTTAAAAGGCTTTCCGCAGAGTTTTAGAATGTATGACCCCTTGGCGAAAACAGTGCCTTTTTATGGCTGGATTTATCCTTTTATAGAACTTGCACTAGGACTACTGTTCCTAATGCGATTTGAAATTGTACTTGCGCTAGTAGTTACAATTGTAATTTTAGGAATAACCACATTTGGCGTGGTAAAAACGCTTTTGGATAAGAAGTCTATTCGTTGTGCTTGTTTGGGCACAGCGTTACAATTGCCAATGACGGAAGCTACCTTTATTGAAAATTCGATTATGTTGCTTATGGCCATAACCATGTTGACTTTGTAAGACCTATATGAATACTTAAAAACAAAACCGTCCTTAGTTTCCCAAGGACGGTTTTTAGTTTATTTGATGATAAGTATTATCCGCAAACTAGCTCATAAATACTTAACCGCGTTGCGGTTTACATCATGCCTGGCATACCGCCACCGCCACCCATAGGAGGCATAGCAGGAGCATCTTCTTTAATATCAGTTAATGCACATTCCGTAGTCAAAATCATTCCAGAAACAGAAGCAGCATTTTCTAATGCAACTCTAGTTACTTTCTTAGGGTCAATAATACCAGCTTTCATCATTTCAACATACTTGTCAGATTTTGCATCATAACCATAATCAGCTTTACCATCCAATATTTTAGCGATTACAACTGAACCTTCACCACCTGCATTCTCTACGATAGTTCTTAAAGGAGCTTCAATGGCTCTAGCTACAATTTGTAAACCAGTAGCCTCATCTTCATTTTCGGTCTCAACTTTTGCAAGAAGTGATTTTGCTCTTACTAAAGCAACTCCACCACCAGCAACGATACCTTCTTCAACTGCTGCTCTAGTAGCATGAAGTGCATCATCAACTCTATCTTTTTTCTCTTTCATTTCTACTTCAGAAGCAGCACCAACATAAAGAACAGCTACACCGCCAGCTAGTTTTGCTAAACGTTCTTGAAGCTTTTCTTTGTCGTAATCAGAAGTTGTAGTCTCTATTTGAGATTTAATCTGATTTACACGTGTCTTGATGTTTTTAGCAGCACCTGCACCATTTACTATAGTAGTGTTGTCTTTGTCAATAGTAACTCTCTCCGTAGTACCTAACATATCAATTGTTGCAGTTTCTAAAGAAAATCCTCTTTCTTCGGAAATTACAGTACCATTAGTTAAGATGGCAATATCCTCTAACATTGCTTTTCTTCTATCTCCAAATCCTGGAGCTTTAACAGCAGCAATTTTTAAAGAACCTCTTAATTTGTTTACTACTAATGTTGCTAGTGCTTCACCATCAACATCTTCAGCGATGATTAAAAGTGGCTTACCTGATTGCGCTACGGGTTCTAATACAGGAAGTAAATCCTTCATTGAGGAGATTTTCTTATCAAAAAGAAGAATGTACGGACTTTCTAAATCAGCAATCATCTTTTCAGAATCAGTCACAAAGTATGGTGAAAGATAACCTCTATCAAATTGCATACCTTCCACAACATCTACATAAGTATCTGTTCCTTTGGCTTCTTCAACGGTAATAACACCTTCTTTACCAACTTTTTCAAAAGCTTGTGCAATTAAATCACCGATGGTATCATCGTTATTAGCAGAGATAGATGCCACTTGCTTAATCTTATCTATAGAATCACCTACTTTTTTAGATTGTTTTGCAAGGTTAGCAACAATTGTTTCAACAGCTTTATCAATCCCTCTCTTTAAATCCATTGGATTTGCACCAGCCGCAACGTTTTTTAATCCTTCTTTTACGATAGCTTGAGCTAGTACTGTAGCAGTAGTTGTACCATCACCAGCTAAATCATTGGTTTTAGAAGCAACTTCTTTAACCATTTGCGCACCCATATTTTCAAGGGCGTTTTCTAATTCAATTTCTTTAGCTACAGTAACCCCATCTTTAGTTACTTGAGGAGCTCCGAAGGATTTACTGATAATTACGTTTCTACCTTTAGGGCCTAAGGTTACTTTTACAGCATTTGCCAATGCATCAACGCCTCTTTTTAGACCGTCACGTGCATCTATATCAAACTTAATATCTTTTGCCATTTTTTAGTGTTTTGTTGTTTTCACGTTATGGAAAACTATATGATTATACTTTTAATTGTTGTCTTGTATTCTTAAAGATGTAATACTAAGATGAATTATACGATTGCTAAAATGTCGCTTTCGCGCATCATTAGGTAATCATTGCCTTCTAACTTAAGTTCAGTACCAGCATATTTACCATAAAGGACAGAATCACCAATCTTTACAGTTATCTTTTCATCTTTAGTTCCAGGACCAACGGCAACAACTTTACCTTTTTGTGGTTTTTCTTTTGCAGTATCTGGAATAATGATGCCAGATGCAGTTTTAGTTTCAGCTTGCATAGGTTCTATAAGAACTCTATCTGCTAATGGTTTAATGTTAACTTTAGCCATTTCTATTAAATTTTAGGTATTAGTTTATTATCCTTTGCTGCTTGAATGACAGAAATTATGCCAACGCATAAAAACTGACAATATGTTAAAACAAAAATGCCAGCTTGTCATTCAAGCTGGCATTTTTGTTTGCTGTCAATCCTTGTATTTTACTGAAGCGTATCCGAAGGGTTTGTTCCATTTGATGTTGGAACAGCTTCTGGAACTTCTTCTGGTACCGTCTCAGGCACCGTTGTTTCAATATCATCACCTTGAAGCAGTTTAGAATCTGCTTGAGTATAATTTCCTTTTAAAGCTACGTTTGATAATAAAATCAAAACGATTAATAACGCGGATAGGGTCCAAGTACTTCTATCTAAAAAGTCTCCTGTCTTTTTTACACCACCAGCTATTTGGGTTCCACCTCCACCGAAAGAAGATGATAATCCGCCACCTTTAGGGTTCTGTACCATAATCACCAATATCAATAGTAGACAAACAGCGATTATTAAAATTAAAAATATGGTAAACGTACTCATTATATCAATCTTTATTTTTCTTCAAATTCTTGATTCTCCGAATTTGGTCTGCAAAGAAACCACTTTTTTCCGGATATTTCAAACTCAATATCTTATATGCCTGAATGGCTTTTTTATACTTTTTTTGTTCTAAATATACCTTTGCCAAGGTCTGCGTCATCAACTGACTTTTGTCAAGTTTAATAGACTCTGTAAGATCAACGTTTTCCTCAAATTCTTTGGTTGGGACAATTTTGGGTTTATTTTCAATAAACTTATCTAGTAATTCAAACTTCTTCTTTTTTTGAAGTTCATTTTCTTCAACCTTTTCTTCTCTTTTAATTGGTTTAGGTGAAGCTAACTGTAGCCATTCGCCAAAAGAATGTTTCTCACTTTTAGTAAAAGGCAATGGTTTACCTAATTGTAAATCTTCTTTTACATCCTCAACTTGTTCTTCAAGAATTGGCTCTTCTTCTTTTGATTCAAATAGTGCAGGGTTTAAAATCTGCTCGGCATCTTTTATGTTTTGTGGTAAAGGACTTTTTTCTTCAGATTCACCAAGAAAAACTTCAGTTTCTGGATTTGGAGTAATCTCTTCAGAAATAATCTCCTTTTCAGCTAAGCTTGATGTTCTTCCCAAAATACTATCTGCAATATCATTTTGAGTAAACTCTTTTGAGGTAATATAATCGAAAAGGACTTCTCTGTCAGCAGTATAGGCTGCAGTTACTTTTAGCGCATTGTTGTATTTATAACTATCTAGATTTTTGAGTCCCTTTAAATGCAATGCTCGCGCCGCCTGAAAATAGGGATATTCTTCTAAAATACCTTCTAACTCCCTAGTCTGTTTTGGAGATAGAATGGTATCTGATTTTTGAAGAATATGTATAAAATCTGAAACGTTCATATTACAATTACCAATCTGCTAATGACTTATTAAAAATATCCTGAGTAATCCGTTCAAAAAGTTCTTCGTGAGCTTCACTTTTTACAGATTCCAACAAGGACGTACCCGGAAAATCAAAGAAGAAAGAGAAACGTTGTTCAAAATCAGAATCTTCTTTGGTTTTATTGTAAAAACGGACATTTACCGTCATTGTTAACCTGTTTTGCGCTGCAGTCTGATTTGCAGTAGCTGTCATTGGCGACACACGATATTCAACGATTTCTCCCTCGTATACAAGGTCACCACCGTTATTAGTTAAATTAAGACTAGTTAAGTTGGTAATAACATCTTGTAGAGCATTGGTAAAATCTCTATCTAAACCAGGTTCAATAGTGGAACCAGGACTCTGATCTGCAAAATTTTGAAAAAAACTTACTTGAAAACTCTCTGCGGTTCCTGTACTTGCTCCTGAAAAATTATAGAAACCACATCCATTAAAAAGGAAGATAACTAAAACCGTTATGATACCTGAAATGCTTTTTTTCATTTTTTATATTCTCGATTCATTTACAAATCATATTGCTTAATTTTTCGGTACAAAGTTCGTTCCGAAATTCCAAGTTCTGCAGCTGCAGCTTTTCTTTTTCCTCTATTGCGCTCCAGCGATTTTTTAATGAGTTCTATTTCCTTTTCTTGTAAAGATAAGGTTTCTTCTTCCTGAATTTCCTCCGCAAAATGATAACGGTCTTCTTGGATAGCAGTAGTCTGAGTAGTATTTTCGATAACAGGTTCCGGTAAATGCAATACTTCTGTCATAGTATCTTCATCATCATTTACATGCTCATCTTTACTACCATAGATTTTGCGAATAAGAGTTTCATTCTCCTCTTGTACTTTTTCAGAATCGTTATTTTTTAAAAGCTCTAAGGTTAGTTTTTTAAGATCAGTAAGGTCCCCTTTCATATCAAAAAGAACCTTATATAAAATCTCCCTTTCGTTACTAAAATCACTTTCTTTTTTTTGGGAGCCTACTACCGCTGGTAAATTAGATGCATTAGAGTTAGGTAAATAACCATGCAGTGTACTTGCCGCCACCACTCTTTTTTCTTCTAATACGGAAACCTGCTCGGCAATATTCCTTAATTGACGAATGTTGCCAGGCCATCTATACTTAAGGAGTAAATCTATAGCGTTATCATCTAAACGAATGGTTGGCATTTTATATTTCTGACCAAAATCTGAAGCGAATTTTCTAAATAATAAATGAATGTCTTCTTGCCGCTCTCGTAATGGTGGAATATTAATTTCTACGGTGCTTAAACGGTAATAAAGATCCTCCCGAAATTTCTCTTTCTTTATCGCTTCAAACATATTAACGTTTGTAGCAGCTACAATGCGAACATCTGTTTTTTGTGTTTGTGAAGAACCCACTTTAAGAAATTCTCCATTCTCTAAAACACGAAGCAAACGAACCTGAGTAGTTAAAGGTAATTCTCCAACTTCATCTAAAAATATGGTTCCACCGTTTGCAACTTCAAAATAGCCACTTCGCGTTTGGGTAGCACCAGTAAATGCACCTTTTTCGTGACCAAAAAGTTCGCTATCAATAGTGCCCTCTGGTATTGCACCGCAGTTTACAGCAATATATTTTGCATGTTTTCTGTGCGATAGTGAGTGAATAATTTTTGGGATAGCTTCTTTACCAACCCCACTCTCACCAGTAACTAAAACAGAGATATCTGTCGGCGCTACTTGAATCGATTTTTCGATTGCTCTGTTTAATTTGACATCATTGCCAATGATTTCAAAACGTTGTTTTATGGATTGTACACCTTCCATATTAATTGTTCTTTGAGTAACCTACTGCTTCTCCTAGCAAAGTTGCAGAAGTACAGTCGTTAATTTTTACATTTACAAAATCCCCTACCTTATAGTTTTCTTTTGGAAACACAGCCACCGTATTCTGAGAGTTTCTTCCCATCCAATGCGCATCGGATTTTTTAGAAGTACCTTCAATTAATATTTCTTGTGTTTTACCAACATGCTGTTGCGTTCTATACAAGGAAGATTTTCGCTGCACTTCAATAACTTCGGCTAATCTTCTTTTTTTGACATCAATAGGGACATCATCTTCTAATTTTCTTGCAGCTAAAGTTCCCGGTCTCTCGGAGTATGCAAACATAAAACCGTAGTCATACTTAACATATTCCATTAAAGAGAGCGTGTCTTTATGATCATCTTCTGTCTCGGTTGGAAAACCAGTTATCATATCTTGGCTAATAGCACAATCCGGTATTATTTTCCTAATATTATCTATAAGTTCAAAATATTCCTCGCGAGTGTGTAATCTATTCATCGCCTTTAAAATACGGTTACTACCACTTTGCACAGGGAGGTGAATGTAATTGCAAATATTTTCAAATTTTGCAACCACTTTCACTACGTCCAAAGTCATATCTTGAGGATTAGAAGTAGAAAAACGAATGCGCATTTTGGGTTGCGCCAATGCGGTAAGCTCTAATAACTTTGCAAAATCAACAGCGCTAGCTTTTTGAATATCAGAAGCCTTGTCGTAGTCTTTTTTTAATCCTCCACCATACCATAAGTAGCTATCAACATTTTGTCCGAGAAGCGTAATTTCTTTAAAACCTTTATTCCATAAATCGTTTACCTCGTCAATAATTGATTGTGGATTTCTACTACGCTCTCTACCGCGGGTAAAAGGCACTACACAGAAAGTACACATATTATCGCAACCACGGGTAATTGATACAAAAGCAGTTACGCCGTTGGTTTGTAATCTTACCGGAGCTATGTCGCCATAGGTTTCATCTTTAGAAAGTATAACGTTTACAGCATCTCTGCCAGCATCCACTTCTTGAATAAGGTTGGGGAGGTCCTTGTAGGCATCTGGTCCAACAACCATATCAACAATTTTTTCTTCTTCTAAAAACTTTTCTTTTAGGCGCTCTGCCATACAGCCTAAAACCCCAACTTTCATTTTTGGGTTTGTTCTTTTAACCTTATTAAATTTTTCTAGACGTTTACGAACTGTAAGCTCCGCTTTTTCACGAATAGAACAAGTGTTCACTAAAACCAAATCGGCTTCACTTAATTCTTGGGTGGTATTAAAACCTTCTTTTGCTAAGATTGATGCAACAATTTCACTATCTGAGAAATTCATTGCGCACCCGTAACTTTCTATATAAAGTTTGCGGGTGTTTGTACTATCATTGACAATATCCAGTGCTTTACCTTGAATATTCTCATCAATTATCTTTTCGGTATTTTCGTCGAAGTCCATTATAAGTCATTAGCGTTTGCAAAGATAGTGCTTAATGCATATTCGTGACAATATGACAGTTAAATTGTAATTAAAAATATGAAGCATTGAATTTCTTAAAAAAGTTATTTAAAAAAATAACAAAAACTGAAAGCAACAAACTACTTAAAAAAGAAGGTGATACCCTGCCCAAGACTCCAAAAATGCCTGTCAAAAAAGTGATGTCTGAGATTTATGCGAAAAAGAAATGGGGCGGGGCTAAATATGATTTTTATTCTGGTTTTGGTTCACACTCAAAAAAAGTGGTTAAACCCTATGTAAAAACTATTTCTAATTTTTTGGAGTCCCATTTAAATTCACTTCTTGTATGTGATTTAGGATGTGGTGATTTTAACGTTGGAGGTCAATTAGTGCCATTTTCCAAAAGTTATATAGGTGTTGATGTAGTTGAAGAACTTGTTGAAAGAAACAAAAAGTTGTTTATAAATGATAAGCTGAGTTTTAAATGCCTAAATATTGTAGAAGAAGAATTGCCAAAAGCAGATTGTATACTCGTAAGGCAGGTTTTACAACATTTATCTAATAATGATATTAAGAAGGTTGTTGAAAAATTTAAGGTCTATAAGTATGTAATTGTAACGGAGCATTTGCCTAAGAGAGCTTTTAAGCCCAATCTAGATAAAATTACTGGGGCAAATATTCGTCTTTCCAGGAATAGCGGAGTTGTACTTCACGAACCGCCTTTTAATATGGTTGCAAGAAACAGGCAGGAATTATTGAACATAAAGTATAATAAAGGCACTATTGTTACAACACTTTATGAGTTTTAACATTAAAATTTAATACTACAAAGCAACTTTGTTTAATTTTTTACATCCTATGGACAGATTATCACCCAAAAAATTAAACAATCATGAAAAAGAATCATTTTCTAATCCTCTCACTTTTTTTATTGAGTTTCATTGCTTGCAATGATTCAGACGATTCCCTTTTAGGGTATAATGAGTATGTTATCGCTACTCCTTTAACTACAGACTTAATTACTTTTAAAGAGGAAGCTGTTGAGGTAACAGATCCAGTGGATATTGTCCAGTCTGGAAAAATTTATGCTTACAAGGATTATATTTTTGTTAATGATTTAGGACGTGGAGTTCATGTTTTGGACAATACTAATCCTGAGTCCCCACAAAAAACTATTTTTATTAAGTTAGAAGGAAACCAGGACATATCTATAAAGAATGACCGTTTATATGCAGATAGTTATGGCGATTTAGTTGTTATGGACATTTCTGATATTAATAATATTGGCAATGTAAAACGAATAGAGAATGCTATTTATCAACAGTTTTGGTGTACCGTTGGTTTTGATGTTGAATGGCCTACAGCAGATGCTTATGATTACGGAGATTTAGATGCTAATCGTGAAGCTATTGTAGGTTGGGAGACTAAAAAAGTACGCATGCGCGAAAGTGAGTTCAATGAGAAATACGGTTACACTTTTGCAGAAGATGGTGCATTGGCTAATTCCGATGCCTCTCCAAGTTCGGATTCTGGTCAAGGAGGTTCTTTAGCACGTTTTAGAATTGTTGGAGATTATTTATACGCTGTTGAATGGTCTAGCATTAATGTTTTTGATATTTCAGACTTGGATGCACCAGAAGTTTTGGAAGAGGTTTACACAAGTGGAGGGATAGAAACTATTTTTAATCAAGGTGATTTGTTGTTTTTAGGTGGAACCAGAGGCATGTATATCTATGATATATCGGAACCAGCCACACCAACATTTGTTTCTGACTTTGAGCATGGCACAGCCTGTGACCCAGTAGTGGTAGATGGCAACTACGCTTATGTTACGCTGCGTGGAGGTAATTTTTGCGGTGCTACTGAGAGTGGTCTTTTTATTGTAGATATATCTGACATTCAAAACCCAGAATTAAAAGTAATTTATCCGATGGATGACCCATACGGATTAGGAATAAAAGATGATAAACTATTTATCTGCGACGGAGCATCCGGCCTTAAAGTATATGATAAATCAAATGTTCCAGATTTACCACAGTTAAATCATTTTGAAAATATTGTTACGTTTGATGTTATTCCGATGGAAGAACAACTTTTAATGATTGGCGACGGAATACTATATCAATACGAGTATTTGAATAATGAGATTCAGCTTATTAGTCAACTACAGCTCAATTAAAATATCACAAAAAGTAAAGTAAATATCCTGCGTTTTGCGGGATATTTTTTTATAGAGATGTTTCAATAAAAATCTGAAATCAAAAAATTGATATACTTTTGTTAGCTCAAAATCCATTGAATGCCAAAGAACTTAGTTATAGTTGAGTCACCTGCAAAGGCAAAAACCATTGAAAAATTTTTAGGAAAAGACTTTCAAGTAGAGTCTAGTTTCGGACATATTGCCGATTTGCCATCCAAAGAACTTGGAGTAGATGTCGATAATAATTTCGAACCTAAATATATAGTAGATAAGGATAAGAAACCTCTTGTGAAAAAGTTGAAAGACTTAGCCAAAAAAGCAGATACCATCTGGTTGGCTAGTGATGAGGATCGAGAGGGGGAGGCAATTTCTTGGCATTTGGCAGAAGAGCTTGGATTGGAAAAACATAAGACAAGAAGAATTGTTTTTAACTCTATAACCAAGTCTGCAATACAAAAGGCAATTAATAACCCTAGAGAGATTAACTACAACTTAGTTAATGCACAACAAGCAAGAAGGGTTCTAGATAGATTGGTAGGATATCAATTATCCCCTGTACTTTGGAAAAAAATTAAACCGGGGCTTTCAGCTGGGCGTGTACAATCTGTAGCAGTACGTTTAATTGTTGAACGCGAACGAGATATTGAAGGTTTTACTCCCGAGGCTTCTTACAGAATAAAAGCATCATTTAAAACAGAAAAAGGAAAAGTTTTTGAAGCCAAGCTTAGTAAGACATTTTTATCCAAGGAAAAGGCAGAGGCATTTTTAAAAGAAAATATAGGGGCAGATTTTTCAGTTGCTAAGCTAGACAAAAAGCCCGCAAAAAAATCTCCTGCAGCTCCATTTACAACTTCTACATTACAGCAAGAAGCTTCCAGAAAACTATACTTTTCTGTAGGCCGTACTATGCAAGTTGCGCAACGTTTGTATGAAGCTGGTTTAATCACTTACATGCGTACCGATAGTGTTAACCTTTCTAAGGAAGCATTGGATGCAGCAAAAGAAGCTATTACAAATAATTACGGAGAAGCATATAGTGAGGTAAGAAGTTATACAGGGAAGTCTAAAGGAGCTCAAGAAGCGCATGAGGCGATACGCCCTACAGATATGAAATTGCAAGGTCCGTCTTTGGAGCGTGACCAACAAAAATTGTATGAGCTTATCTGGAAAAGGACTTTGGCTTCTCAAATGAGCGATGCTCAGTTAGAAAGAACTAATGTTAGAATCAAGGCAAATAAACATGGGGAAGAATTTACAGCTAATGGTGAAGTTGTAAAGTTTGATGGTTTCCTAAAAGTGTACTTAGAAGGAAGCGATGAAGAAGATGCAGAAGAGCAAGAAGGAATGTTACCAGCTATGAGTGTGGGTGAGACCGTTTTAAATAATTATATATCTGCAACAGAACGTTTTACAAGACCACCTTATAGATATACCGAAGCTTCTTTAGTAAAGAAACTAGAAGAATTAGGTATTGGTAGACCGTCTACATATGCTCCAACAATTTCTACTATTTTAAATCGTGGTTACGTTGAAAAAGGAACTATAGAAGGTGTTGATCGTAAGTACACCCAATTGATTTTGGAAGAAGGAGGAGTAAATGAAAAGAAACTTACTGAAACTATAGGTTCGGATAAAGGTAAAATGGTGCCTACTGATATAGGAATGATTGTGAATGACTTTTTAGTAAGTCATTTCACCAATATATTAGACTATAATTTCACTGCTAAGGTTGAAGAAGATTTTGATGAAATTGCTACGGGAGATGAAGATTGGCAAAAAGTAATGAGCGCTTTTTACAAAGATTTTCACCCTACGGTATTGGATGTAGAAGAAAATGCAGATAGAGCAAGTGGAGAACGTATTTTAGGTGAAGATCCAAAAACAGGCAAACCTGTATTGGTTCGTTTAGGTAGGTTTGGTCCAATGGCTCAGATTGGTAGTGCAGAGGATGAGGAAAAAAGATTTGCAAGTTTATTACCAGAACAATCAATAACTACCATAACATTTGAGGAGGCAATGACCTTATTTGAACTTCCAAGAAAACTTGGAGTTTATGAAGGAGAGGAAGTAGCGGCTAATGTTGGTCGTTTTGGACCTTATGTGAAATTTGGCAAAAAATTTATTTCATTAGATAAAGGAGAAAGCGCTTTTGAGGTGGATATGGATAGAGCTATTGAGCTTATTAAAGCTAAACAATTAGCAGATGCTCCTATTGCACTCTATGAGGATAAAGAAGTAACTAAAGGTGTAGGTAGATTTGGACCATTTATTAAATGGAACGGAATGTTTATCAATGTAAATAAAAAATACGATTACGATAATTTAACAAAAGATGATATTGTTGAATTAATTGAAGCAAAAAAACAAAAGGAAATAGAAAAGCTAATTCAAGAATGGCCGGAAGAAGGTATTCGAATTGAAAAGGCAAGATGGGGAAGACATAACATATTAAAGGGTAAAATAAAAGTGGAGCTTTCTAAAGATATTGATGCAACAAAAATTTCTTTAGAAGAAGCACAGGCCTTAATTGAAAAGAAAACCCCAAAGAAAAAGACTAGAGCAAAAGCTAAAACTAAAAAGTAAGTTTAACACCCCAAGTAATCTATTATGGCATTTGATTTTTTGGTTCCCGTCAGAGATAAGGTCTTGGCGTTTTCCGAATTTTTACCCCCGCAAGCCTTAGGAAATAGTATTCATAAGCATACTAAGAAAAAAGGATTACCAGTTTTTGCAAATGCAACAGTGGCAATTTTTGGTGTTTTAGAGTCAAGAAACGCTTTTGAAAAAAAGCCAGAGAAATTAGATTTAGATTCCATTCGTATTCAATTGTACAGATTAATGAGTGGAAACTGGAATTCAACAATCATTGATATTGGGGATGTTGAGGAAGGTGCAACTGTTGAAGATACTTATTTTGTAGTCAAAGAGATTGTTGCTGGTCTTTTAGAAGAAAAAATAATACCTATTATTTTAGGTGCTACCCAGGATATTACTTTTCCAACGTATAGGGCTTTTGATAAAATTAAAGACATGATTAACTTGGTTGCTATTGACAGCCGATTTGATTTTGGCGAGGATGATGAGTTGATATCCTCACATTCCTATATGAGCAGAATTATTACAGATAAACCTAACAACTTATATAACTTTTCAAATATAGGGTATCAAAGTTATTTTAATGCCCAAGAAGAAATAGACTTAATGGAGCGTCTGTTTTTTGATGCATATCGGTTAGGTGATATAGCTTCTAATATTCAGTTAGCGGAACCAGTATTGCGTAATGCTCACCTTGTAAGTTTAGATGCCCGTTCTATACGAGCAAGTGAAATGGGTTTATCTTCAGGCTTTTCACCTAACGGTTTTAATGGTCGTGAGATATGCGCTATAGCTAGATATGCTGGAATAAGTGATAATGTATCATTGTTTGGCATCTATGAAATAGACAATTCAAATTTGTCCTTTCAATTAGTAGCCCAGATTATTTGGTATTTTATTGAAGGATTAAGTTATCGTATAAAAGAAGTGCCAAGTTCCAAAAGTGATGACTTCACAAAATTTACTGTGCCTACAGATTCTGACGAGCTCGTTTTCTACAAGAGCCATGTTACAGAGAGATGGTGGGTAGAAGTACCTTCTATTTTACCAGAACATACTAAAACGAATTCACCTGCGTTATTACCTTGCGCTGAGCAGGACTATTTGGATGCTTGCAATCAAAACATTCCTGAGCGTTGGTTCAAAGCCTATAAAAAGGGCTTCAACTAAACAAAATATTTTTTTAGGTATAAATTGTATTTACACAATAATTTATTCAAAAAATAGTTTTAGTGAGTAGTGAATTTGTGTTTACAGTTTGTAATCTTAAATCGAAATAATTTAACCTAAAGTATGAGAAAGCTATTGTTGTCATCTATAGCACTTGTTTTTCTATTAACCAGTTGTGGTTCAAAATCAAGATCAAAAGGTGAATTGGTTGGTGTCCAGGGTAAGAAATGGTATCCTGAGAAACCATATGGAATGGAACTGATCCCTCGCGGCTCATTTATAATGGGTAAAGCGGAAGAGGATCAAGCCAAAGTTTTAAATGCCCCAACACGAACTGTAACTGTTCGTTCATTTTATATGGATGATACAGAAATCACAAATAGTGAATACCGTCAGTTTGTAGAATGGGTAAAAGATTCTATTACAAGAACAAAATTGGCAGTTCTCGCCGATCAGTTAGGTCTTGGTCCAGAAGATGAAGGTATTGGTGAGTATGCATTTAAAAGTGCAGATACCACCAAATTATCTGCATATGATAAATATATGTTAGATAATTATGCTGGATTGGGAGATACAGGGTATGAAGGCTATGCGTTGAACAAAGATGTTGACTTAGTCTGGGATAGAGAAGATTATCCAGATGAGTATTATGCAGAAGTAATGATAGATTCTATCTACTTGCCTGAGGAAGAAACGTATAACGGTCAGCGCAGTGTTGATGTTACCAAATTAAAATACAAGTACAATTGGATGGATATAGAGGCTGCTGCTAGAGCAAAAACTGGTAGTAGAAAGGACTTTATCCGACAAGAAGAATTAGAAATCTATCCAGATACAACAGTTTGGATTCGTGATTTTTCTTATTCGTATAATGAACCTATGCATAACGATTACTTTTGGCATGATGCGTACAGTGATTATCCGGTTGTTGGGATAAGCTGGCAACAAGCTAAAGCATTCTGTAATTGGAGAACCAAATTTAAAAATGACGACCAAAAAAGTCGTGGTAGACAATTTGTAAATCAGTTTAGATTGCCAACAGAAGCAGAGTGGGAGTATGCCGCAAGAGGTGGTATAAAAGGAGGTACGTACCCTTGGGGTGGTCCTTATGTAATTAGTGATACGGGTTGCTTTATGGCAAACTTTAAACCACAACGTGGAGATTATGCTGCGGATGCTGCATTGTATACTGTAGAGGCTAAGTCTTATGAGCCAAACGACTACAACTTGTACAATATGGCAGGAAACGTATCTGAGTGGACAAACTCCAGCTATGATCCAGGGGCTTATGAGTATGTTTCAACTATGAACCCCAATGCAGGTTCTGGTCAGAATAAAAGAAAAGTGATTCGCGGTGGTTCATGGAAAGATGTCGCTTACTTTTTACAGGTAAGTACGAGAGACTATGAATATCAAGATTCAGCAAGAAGTTATATCGGCTTTAGAACCGTACAAGATTATATGGGCGAAGAAGATTCAACAAAAGGAAATAACGGATTATAAACACAATTAAGAGAGAACATTATATAAACCTAGTAACCAAATACTTATTTATATAACTTAATTTAAAATTAAAATTATGGCACAGTCAAAATCAACAAAAAAGCTGTTTAATATGGCCTACGGGCTTGGAGCATCGGTAGTAATTATCGGAGCATTGTTTAAAATTCTTCACTGGGAATTTGGACCACTTACTGGTGGATTATTACTTGCAGTGGGTCTAATTACTGAAGCATTAATTTTTGCAATTAGTGCATTTGAACCAGTTGACGACGAGTACGATTGGTCTTTAGTTTACCCAGAATTAGCAGGTGCTGCTACTTCAGGTAAAAAGAATGAAAAAGCTGAGATGAAAGAAGCAGAGTCTTCTTTATCTGCAAAGCTGGATAACTTATTAAAAGAAGCTGGTGTAGATGCTAGTCTTATGGAAAGCTTAGGAGAAAGTATCAGAAATTTTGAAGGTGCTGCTAAAGGTATTGCTCCAACAACTGATGCAATGGAATCTACTAAAAAGTATTCTGAGGAGATGGTACATGCTGCTGCTCAAATGGAATCTTTAAACAGTCTTTATAAAGTACAGTTAGAGAGTGCAAGTAAGCAAGCTTCTGTTAATGAAGAAGTAGTGCAGAATGCAAGTGCGCTTAAAGAACAAATGGCTTCGTTATCTTCTAACCTTTCTTCATTGAATGGTGTTTATGGAGGTATGTTGTCTGCAATGGCTAAGAACTAATTAGTGATTTTAGTAAAATCCAAACCGAATTATTAATTAAAATCTAATTAGAAAACATGGCAGGAGGAAAAGCAACCCCACGTCAAAAGATGATCAACTTAATGTACTTGATCTTCATAGCGATGTTGGCCTTAAATATGAGTAAAGAAGTACTTGCAGCGTTCGGTATTATGAACGAAAAGTTAGAGACTTCTAATATCAAAACAACAGAAAGTAATAACGAATTCTTGGCTAGTCTTGAGACTAAGGCGTCTGAAGATGCTAAGAAATACGGAGAGTTATATCAAAATGCTCAAAAGATTAAGAGTTTATCTCAAGAGTATTACGATTATTTAGAGTCTTTGAAAAAAGGAATGACCGAAAAACTTGAAGATCCTAAGGATTATGCAAGAATGGATAATTCTGATTTCTTAGATGGTAAATTCTTTCAAGGAGACAATCTTACCAAAGATGGTAAAGAGTTCTTGCAAAGAATAAATGACTATAGAACCCAAGTTGCTGCAATTGCACCAAAAGCTCTTAAAGAAGCTGTGACCTCTCGTTTTCAAGTAGGAGATGAGAATGGTAAAGTTGAAAAAAGAGATGGTACAAAGCAGGATTGGATTAACTATCATTATGAGGGTTACCCTTTAGTAGCTTCTTTGGCTAAATTAACTGCGCTTCAAGCAGATGTTAAATCAACAGAAGAAGATGCTTTAAAGTCAATGTTAGAAGGTGAGTTAACCAATCAGGTTTCATTGAAAAACTTTGCAACATCATTAGCAGCTTCAAAATCTGCTTTCTATAATGGTGATAAATACGATGGTAAAATAATCATTAGTAAGACCGATGCTTCTTCGACTCCAGTTAGAGCGGAGTTGACTTTAGATGGTCGTAAATTGACTGCTGATAAAGATTATCGTTTAGAAGCTGGTGGTATTCAAATGTTAATTGGTGCTGGTAATCCTGGTGACCATGAAATTAAGGGTACAATGTTCTTTATGCAAGACGGTGAAGAGATACCTGTAGAAGTTAACAATTCTTTCGCAACAATATCTAAGCCTAATGCTGCTTTAATTGCTGCAGATAAGATGAATGTAGTATACCGTGGAGTAGCAAATCCAATGTCTATCTCTATACCTGGTATTCCTAATAATAAAGTAACTGCTAGAGCTACTGGACTTAGACCTGTTAGTGGTAGTAAGTATATCATGAACCCTGGTAAAGGTAGAACTGTAAAGATTACAGCTTCTGGCACATTACCAGACGGTCAAGGAATCTCTACAACATCGGAGTTTCGTATTAAGGATATACCAAGACCATCAGGTGCTGTAAGAGGTGAAGCAGGTAGTATTAAAATGCCAAGGAGAAACCTTGAAGTATCTACAATTTCAGCTATGTTAGAAGACTTTGACTTTGATTTAAACTTAGGTGTTAGTGGATTTAAATTTAAGGTTCCAGGACAACCAACTATAGTTGTAAGAGGAAATAAATTAAATGCTGCGGCTAAATCTGCTCTTAAGAGAGCAAAAAGAGGAAGTTCAGTACAAGTATTTGATGTACAAGCTTACATATCAAATAACAAGAGTTATAAACTTAAGAAAGTATCTCCTGTATTTATTGAGCTTACAAACTAATAAAGTAAAGTATAGTAATGATGAATTGGAAAAATGTATTAGTAATTGGAGCGTTTAGCTTCTTGCCCATATCAATGGTGGCTCAGGCAAATATTTTAAATGCCAAGACACCAGAAGAAATAGGCAAAAAAACAGAAGCTCAAAAGGCTGCAGATAATGATGCTCCCTTAGCTTATGGTTATGTTGATGATAGAGATATTCTATGGTCAAAAACCATTTGGGAGACTATAGATTTAGATGAGCGTGTGAATTTTCCTTTGTACTATCCTACAGATACTATTGGTATTGGTGCAGATAGAAGGTCTTTATATCATGTTCTGATGAAGAATATCAGAAACGGAAAAATAGAGCATGTATATGCTGATTCCTATTTTTCCGAAAAGCGAAATCTAGAAGATTTATCCGCAACCTTACAAAAGGTAGATACCACAGATTTAGGGTACGAACAAATAAATGCAGGCGAGCAAATTTCTCAAGAATTTATTAATATTAGAGATTTAGGAGCTGCAGATATTGAGGAGTACAGAATTAAAGGTATCTGGTATTTTGATAAGCGTCAAGGTGAATTAAAGTATCGCCTGCAAGGTATTGCTCCTGTTGCTCCAGATGTTAACTTTATTGATGATGATTCAACGGATCCAAATGCAAATAAAGTTGAACTCTTTTGGGTTTATTATCCAAGTATAAGAGACATCATGCATGAAGCAAAGGTTTTTAACCAAAGAAACTCTGCGCAACCCATTTCTTTTGATATGTTGTTGAACGCAAGAAGATTCAATGCTGTTATCTATAAAGAGGATAATGTGCATGGTGACCGTAATATTGATGATTATGTTTTTGACAATGCTTTGTTCCAGTTATTGGAAGCTAAGCGTATAAAAGAAACTATCAGAGATAAAGAGCAAGATATGTGGGCTTACTAGGCCTTAATAAATAGAATTTTCCAATTCAAATAGATACAAACGCCGCACTTAAGTGCGGCGTTTTCTATTATATTCGAACCCTTTTACACAATCTAGTGTAAATTTGTACCCTATGCTAGACTATTTAGTTGTTGGATTAGGCTTGGCTGGGATTTCTTTCTGCGAGCAATTAGAAGCAAGTCATAAATCCTTTAAAGTGATTACAGATAGCTCGCAACAAGCTTCTTTAGTAGCGGGAGGATTATACAACCCAGTTATCTTAAAACGCTTTACAATGGCTTGGAACGCTAAAGAACAACTAGACCTTGCTATTCCCTTTTATCAAGCTTTAGAAGAGAAATTAAAAGTACAATTAGATTTTAAAATACCAGTATTGCGACGATTTGCTTCCATAGTGGAGCAAAACAGTTGGTTTGAAGCTACTGATAAGCCAGGGTTAAATTACTTTTTGACTCCAGAAATCATTCAAAATAAAAACCCCAATTTAGATGCATCTTTTGGTTATGGACAAGTAAAATATACCGGTAGAATAGATACAAAAACGCTTTTAAAAACCTACGCTTTATATCTCAATAAGGATAGCGAACAGTTGGTGCATGAAACCTTTGATTTTGATTCGCTACAAACTTTTGATGACAAGGTTGTTTATAAAGAATTTACTGCAAAACAGATCGTGTTTTCAGAAGGTTTTGGACTTAAAAACAATCCTTATTTTAAGTATCTACCCTTAAACGGTACAAAAGGAGAGCTACTAACTATTAAAGCACCTTTGCTAAAAGAAGAGAGTGTAATTAAATCTTCTGTTTTTATAATCCCTTTAGGAGAAGATTTATACCGTATAGGTGCTACCTATAAATGGAAAGATAAAACAAATACTCCTACAGAAGCATCCAAAATTGAGTTGTTGGAAAAGCTGAGAACCTTTTTAAAGTGTGATTTTGAAATTGTAAAACATGTTGCAGGAGTACGACCTACAGTGGCAGATAGAAGACCTTTGGTTGGTGTTCACCCTAAGTATGAAAATATATTTGTACTCAATGGTTTTGGTTCGCGGGGGGTTATGATTGGACCATACGCTTCAAAACAACTGTTTCAATTTATAGAGGATGGGAAAAGCTTAGATAAGGAAATGGATATTTCTCGCTTTACAAAGAAGTACTTTAGAGATTAATCAACCAAATCCTTGTCATACTTCATAAATATATTGATCCAAATATTTCTAGAAAGTCTAATAATAACTGGTAATAAGAAAACGGAAGTTATTACGATAGTGATGTATGTGTTTTTTAAAGAGGTTCCTATCAATAGAAATGCTATCGCAAATGCTATTCCAGCAAAAATTAGCCCAACGCCATAACTTACATACATGGCGCCATAAAAGAAGGAGGGTTCAATTTTGTATTTTGTTTTACAGTTAGAACACCGTTCGTGCATTTTAAAAAGCTGTGTTACCATAAATGGGTTTTTATTTACATACATGCTTTCACTGTGGCATTTTGGGCAACTTCCTGTTAAAATACTGTAGATTTTGTTTCCTTTTTTTAACATTTGCAAAACTTTTAACAAAAATAGGTATTACCCTTGTTCTAGTGTTTTAAAGCGATATTAAAAGTTGATTTAATAATAATGAAATTGTATTGTAACTATGCTTAACATTCATAATCTCTCTGTTGCTTTTGGGGGAGAATATTTATTTGAAGAAATCGCTTTTCGATTGAATGCAGGTGACAGGGTTGGACTAATTGGAAAAAATGGTGCTGGCAAGTCTACTTTACTAAAACTCTTGAGCAAAGATATGGCTCCAGATTCGGGTACTATTGCATCCGATAAAGAAGTTAGGATTGGTTTTTTAAAACAAGATATAGATTTTGTACAGGGCAGGACCGTTCTAGATGAAGCTTATCAAGCATTTGAAGAGCTTAAAAAATTAGAGGCCAAGCTTGAAGAGATAAACACTCAATTAGCGGAACGCTCGGATTATGAAAGTGAGGGGTATAATCAATTAATGATTGATTTAAATGATGTTACAGAGCATTACGAAATTTTAGGCGGGTACAATTATCAAGGGGAGACCGAAAAAGTATTACAAGGACTAGGATTTTTACGTAAAGATTTTGATAAGGCTACTGATACCTTTTCAGGGGGATGGCGTATGCGTATTGAACTTGCAAAACTATTATTGCAAAGTAATGATGTCTTATTATTAGATGAGCCAACAAACCACTTAGATATAGAATCCATTATTTGGTTGGAACAGTTCCTTAGAAATTATTCAGGAGCAGTTGTTATTGTATCTCACGATAAGATGTTTTTGGATAATGTGACTAACAGGACTATTGAGATTTCCTTAGGTAGAATATATGACTATAATAAACCATACTCTAAATATCTTGTTCAACGTGCTGAGATTAAAGAACAGCAACTAAACGCGCAGAAAAACCAGGAAAAACAAATACAACAGACAGAAAAACTAATCGAGAAGTTTAGGGCTAAAGCAAGTAAGGCTTCCATGGCACAATCGCTTATCAAAAAATTAGATAAGATTGATAGGATAGAGGTTGATGCTGATGATAATAGTGTAATGAACGTTCGTTTTCCCATTTCTGTAACTCCAGGTAAAGTGGTCGCAGAGATTGAGGAACTTTCAAAAAACTATGGGGATAAGGAAGTTTTAAAAGGAATTAACCTATTAGTAGAGCGAGGCAGTAAAACAGCCTTTGTAGGGCAAAATGGCCAAGGGAAAACCACGCTTGCTAAAATCGTGGTTGGAGAACTTGAATATGGCGGTTACTTAAAGTTGGGACACAATGTCCAAATTGGATATTTTGCCCAAAACCAAGCGGAATATTTAGATGGAAGTAAAACCATTTTAGATACGATGATAGATTCTGCGAATGAGAAAAACCGTAGTAAGGTGCGCGATATTTTGGGCTCCTTCTTATTTCAAGGAGATGAAGTAGACAAATATGTTCGAGTGCTTTCCGGAGGGGAACGCAATAGGTTGGCTTTGGCCAAAATGTTGTTGCAACCTTTTAATGTTCTTATTATGGATGAGCCTACCAACCATTTGGACATAAAATCAAAAAATGTTTTAAAACAAGCACTACAAAATTTTGAAGGTACTTTAGTGCTGGTTTCCCATGATCGTGATTTTCTACAAGGACTTACCGATAGGGTTTATGAGTTTAAGAATGGGGGCATAAAAGAATATCTGGGAGATATCGATTTTTATCTTGAGCAACGAAAAGCTGAAGATTTTAGAAAGATTGAAAAAGGGGAGAAAAAAGCTAAGGCACCAGAAAATAAAGGCAATAAAGAAAATGACTATAAGCTTCAGAAAAAGATAAAATCTTTAAAGAATAAGCTTAGTAATGTAGAAAGTAAAATTGGTCAATTAGAAAAGACTATTGCTGAACTGGACCATGAGCTTTTGATAAACTATGATGAAACTGCTGCAAAGCCTAATTTCTTTGATGACTATCATGGTAAAAAAGAAAGTCTTGAAAAGTTAATGGCGGAATGGGAGCAAATATCTATGGAGATTGATAATAAATGAAAGTAAATTCTTACAATTAATTTTACCTACACCACACTTTTGAGCACTTTCACAACATTATTTTAATAATTCACTTCAATTAGTTGGCAAAAGACAAGAGACTTCCTTAATTTGTAGGGTAATTCTTATTGTCGTAAATCCAACCTATGAAAAATTTCTCTTATTTAAGCTTTCTTTTTCTTTTAGTGTCTGCGATTGCCTTTGCTTCAACAGAAGAAATTTCTACTGCAGAAAAAAATGTGTTAATTGATTTATACAATACCACAAATGGTGAAGAATGGGATACCTCCTGGAATTTAGATGAACCTGTAGCTGTTTGGAAAGGAGTTACGGTTAAGAATAATCATGTAGTTGAATTAAACTTATTTCATAATAATTTAAATGGCTATTTGCCAGAGAGTATAGGGGATTTAGAAAATCTGGAAGTTTTAAATCTTGCATTTAATACTATAACAGGTGTATTACCTAAAAATGTAGTGAAGCTTAAATCACTAAGAATTCTAAAATTAGAAATGAATAGAATTAAGGGAGCAATTCCTCTCGGGATTGGTAATCTTCAAAATTTAGAAGAATTTTCAATGTTTAATAATTTTCTAAACGGACCAATACCAGAGACTTTTGGTAATATTTCAACTTTAAGAGTTTTAAACTTATCTAGTAATAACTTAAAAGGATTAATTCCCGGGAGCATAGGTAATTTAGAAAAACTTGAAACATTAGGACTATTTGAAAATGCTTTAGAGGGTGAAATTCCAAAAGAAATAGGGAATCTAAAAGATTTAAAAGAATTAGTATTAGCCAACAATCAACTTGTTGGAGAAGTTCCTGCAGAATTAGACCAGTTAGCAAGTTTAAAAGTTTTACAGATTCAGAATAACAGAATTAGATCTTTTAAAGCGCTACAAAAGATGAAGACAAGATCACTGTTGGTTTTTGATACGGATGAAACAAAATATAATTTAAAATATGATGATTCAGCTATTCGTAATTCTAGAATGGCAGACACAAAATTTGAAGATGTTGATGACAATGAGTAGTTAGTTATACTTTAGTTTGTTTGGTTCGGGGATGCAGAGGTGCATCCCCTTTTTTTTGTTTTGCATTTGATTTCAAACATTAAACATTTATGAAATCTTTAACCAATAACCTTGAATCTTGACACTAGTTTTGCAAATACTAATCAACAGCTTTAATGCGTAAAATACTTATCTCTGTCTTGGCAGGAGTCCTGATTATTGGAGGGTCTATTTTTGCCGCCAAATATATTATCAACAGCAAAGAAAATCGTAGACCTAAACCTAAAAAGGTAGTCAAAACCGTTTTTATTGATACTGTAAAAAATGGTCTAGTACCAATTATTGTTTCCGCAAATGGTAATCTAGTCGCAAAAAACAGGGTTGAGTTATATTCAGAAGTACAAGGCGTTTTTAGACGAGGAAGTAAACTTTTTAAAACGGGTCAAGAATATAAAGCGGGCCAAAGGCTTATAAGTATAGATGCTTCTGAGTATTATGCGAATGTGCAATCTGCAAAAAGTAATCTTTATAATTTGATAACTTCTATAATGCCAGATTTGCAATTGGATTATCCTGAGTATTTTTCCAAATGGCAGGAATATCTAGCAAATTTTGATTTAGAAAAGACTACGCCAAGACTACCTGAAATTAGTTCTGATAAAGAAAAGTATTTTATAACAGGTAGGGGGATTTTTAGTAGTTACTACAATGTAAAAAATCTAGAACAACGTCTTGCTAAGTACACGATAAAGGCACCTTTTTCAGGTATACTTACAGAAGCATTAGTAACAGAGGGTACTTTGGTTAGAGCCGGACAAAAGTTGGGAGAGTTTATAAAAACGGACGTTTATGAGCTAGAAGTTGCAATCAGCAAAACATATGCAGATTTTTTAGAAGTAGGAAAAGAGGTATCACTTACAAATCTTAATAAAACACAAGCGTATCTTGGAAGGGTAGTTAGAGTAAATGGTAGGGTAGAACAAGCTTCGCAAACTATTACTGCTTATATAGAAGTACAAGGAGATAATTTAAAAGCAGGTCAGTATTTGGAAGCGAATCTTACTGCTAAAAGTGAGAAGAATGCCATACAGATTAATCGTTCTTTATTAATAGACAACAGCCAGATTTATGTAGTTAGAGATTCTATTTTAGACTTAATTAGTGTTTCTCCAGTCTACTTTACAGATAAAAAAGTGGTTTTAAAAGATGTGCCAGATGGAGAAACCATTGTTTCAAAACCTGTTGCAGGTGCTTATGCTGGTATGTTGGTTAAAGTATATGGGGCAAGCAATGCCGAAAAGAGTGCTGAATGAGAAAAATAATTGAATATTTTATTAAGTATCATGTTGCAGTCAATGTTATTATTATTGCATTTTTTGTTTTTGGTATTGTTGGCGCTTATTCCTTAAAATCCTCGTTTTTTCCGCTTACGGAATCTCAGAATGTATTAATAAGCATTACCTACCCTGGAGCTTCACCTCAAGAAATTGAGGAAGGTATTGTTCTTAAGATAGAAGACAACCTTAAAGGATTGCAGGGAGTGGATAGAGTTACTTCTACTTCTCGTGAAAATTCCGGCTCCATTAATGTTGAGATAGAAAAAGGTCAGGATATTGATTTTATGCTATTGGAGGTTAAGAATGCAGTAGATAGAGTACCTACTTTTCCCACCGGTATGGAGCCTTTAGTAGTTTCCAAATTGGAAGCTGTAAGGCAAACCATAAGTTTTGCTGTTAGTGGAGATGCTATTTCCTTAGCTACCTTAAAACAAATTGGAAGACAGGTAGAGAACGATTTAAGAGCCATAGATGGAATTTCTCAAATAAACATTACAGGTTACCCACAAGAAGAGATAGAAATAGCAGTTAACGAGAATAATCTATTAGCATATAATCTATCCTTTAATGAAGTGGCTCAAGCCGTCACCAATGCTAATATTTTGGTTACCGGGGGTAATATTAAAACAAGTGCAGAAGAATATTTAATTAGAGCCAATAATCGCTCGTATTATGGGGACGAGCTTTCGAATATAGTAGTAAGGGGAGATGCTTCCGGGCGAACAATTAGGCTCAAAGATGTTGCTGAAATTCGGGACCGTTTCTCCGAAACGCCAAACTCCTCATATTTTAATGGAAACTTAGCGGTAGATATAGCTATAACAAGCACTAACACAGAGGATTTAATAGGTTCCGCAGAGAAGGTTAAGGGGTATATAGAAGATTTTAACCAAAAATATAATAATGTTAAACTCAGCGTAGTTGATGATCGTTCTATTACCTTAACACAGCGTACGGAATTATTAACAGAAAATGCAATTGTGGGGATGATTTTGGTCCTCATTTTTCTTTCACTATTCTTAAATACAAGATTGGCATTCTGGGTTGCATTTGGTCTTCCAGTAGCTTTTTTAGGGATGTTTGTTTTTGCGGGATTCTTTAATGTTACTATAAATGTGCTTTCGCTATTTGGAATGATAATAGTAATTGGTATTCTAGTTGATGACGGTATTGTAATCGCTGAGAATATCTACCAACATTATGAAAAAGGAAAGAGCCCAATTAGAGCTGCTGTAGATGGCACTATGGAAGTGATTCCTCCAATTGTATCGGCGATAATAACTACTATTCTGGCCTTCTCCATATTTCTCTTTCTTGATGGTAGAATTGGGAATTTCTTTGGGGAAGTATCAGTCATTGTAATTCTCACTTTGGTAGTATCTTTAATAGAAGCACTTATTATCCTACCTGCACATTTAGCACATTCTAAAGCCTTAAAGAAACAATCCGACACTCCAAAAAAAGGTATTGCCAAGCTTTTTGCGAAACTCCGTATTATCAACAAAGTTGGAGATAAGTTTATGGTATGGATGCGCGATAGAATGTATAGCCCTGCATTAAAATTTGCGTTAAAGTATAAGCTGCTAACATTTGCATTTTTTATAATGGCTTTGGTGCTAACTTTTGGTTCAATAGGTGGAGGAATTATTAGAACTGCATTTTTCCCTAGAATAGCTAGTGATCGGGTTGCTATTGAATTACTAATGCCAAATGGTACTAATGAAAAGGTAACAGATTCCATTATAAGTCTAATTCAGGATAAAGCAGAAATAGTAAATGAAGAGCTTACCCAAAAGTATTTGAAAGGGACAAATAAAGTGCTTTTTGAAAACATGATTAAAAATGTAGGTCCAGGTTCTTCTGCAGCCCGGCTGGTAATTAATTTACTGCCAGGTGAAGAAAGACCAGATGCAATTAGGGCAGATTTAATTACTACAAGATTACAAGAATTGGTGGGACCTGTAATTGGGGTTGAAAGCTTAGTTTATGGCTCTGGTGGAAATTTTGGAGGTTCACCTGTATCAGTGTCACTTTTAGGGAATAATATTCAAGAGTTAAAAGCAGCAAAGGCAGAATTAAAAACCGCATTACTTAATAATTCCCTTTTAAAAGATGTAGCGGATAATGACCCAGCTGGGATAAAAGAAATACAATTAGAATTAAAAGAGAATGCCTATTTATTAGGCTTGGATTTACGTGCTGTAATGAACCAAGTAAGGTCTGGGTTCTTTGGGGTACAAGCCCAGCGTTTTCAAAGAGGACAAGATGAGATTCGAGTTTGGGTACGTTATGACCGAGAAAATAGGTCTTCCATATCAGATTTGGATGAAATGCGAATAGTTACCCCAACTGGCTCGCGGATTCCCTTAAAAGAAATTGCAACATACAAAATTGATAGAGGAGATGTTGCTATAAATCATTTAGCAGGGCAACGAGAAATTCAGATTAATGCAGATTTAAAAGATGCAGAGACAACGAGTGCACCAGATATAATGAGCTGGATTCAAGGTGAAATAATGCCGGATATACAATCAAAGTATCCAACGGTAACAGCATCTTATGAAGGGCAAAATAGAGAAAGATTAAAGTTGATGGATTCTTTAAACTTTGTAGGTCTTACGGTACTTTTTTTAATCTATATCACAATAGCTTTTACATTTAGAAGCTTTAGCCAGCCATTACTTTTATTATTATTAGTTCCTTTTAGTTTAACGGCAGTTTCTTGGGGACACTGGATTCATGGCTTCCCAATTAATATTCTATCTATGTTGGGGATAATTGCTTTGATAGGTATTATGGTAAATGACGGCTTAGTGCTTATTGGTAAATTCAACAGTAACCTTAGAGAAGGAATGCATTTTAACAAAGCTATTTTTGAAGCAGGCCGCTCGCGCTTTAGAGCAATTTTTCTTACTTCAATTACAACTATTGCAGGATTGGCACCCTTACTACTCGAAAAGAGTAGACAGGCACAATTCTTAAAACCTATGGCAATATCTATTGCCTATGGAATTGGTTTTGCAACCGTATTAACATTATTAATGCTTCCTTTATTTCTTTCTTTTAGTAATAGTGCTAAAGTTGGATTTAAATGGCTGTTAACTGGCAATAAGATTAGTAAAGAAGAGGTGGAACGCGCTATTAAAGAGAAAAAGGAAGAGGAGCATATGAAGTTAGAAGAGAATCAATCCTTAAATGGATATCATTCACATGAAGAGTTTGATGCTAAACCTCAAAATAAACTAGAAGAAGATTTATAATGCGTAAACCATATTATCTATTCGCGGCGCTGGGCATTTTTCTACTAAATTCTATACATGGTCAAGAGACTAAGTTGTCCAAAGAAGAAGCTGTAAAGTTAACTTTAGAGAATAATTTTGGGATTGTCATAGCCAATAATAATATTAAAGTTGCTGAGAATAATAAAAGTGTCTTAAATTCTGGATTTTTACCATCACTTTCTGCCAATGGGGGTGCTTCCTATGATAACAATGACCAAGAAGCAACTTTTCAAGATGGTACACAAAGAACAGTAAATGGAGCAGAAACAACGCGATATAATGCTTCGTTAAATTTAAACTATACCCTATTTGATGGTCTAGGAAGATGGTATGATTATAAGCGCTTAAAAGAGGAATATAATTTAAGCGAACTGCAAGCACGGGAAACAATTGAAACAACAATGTTGCAATTGTTTACAGTGTATTTTGAGGTGGCCAGAATTTCAGAAAATATAGTAGTTCTGGAAGAAACTTTTGAGAATACGCAAAACCGTTTAACTAGGGCGGAATATAGCTTTGAGTATGGTCAAAGTAACAAGTTAGCTATTTTAAATGCCCAAGTAGATTTGGTTAATGATAGTATTAACTTAATGAATGAAAGGCAAACTTTAAAAAACACACAACGAGATTTAAATGTTTTGCTTAATAGAGAATTAAGCACAGATTTTGTGGTAGATACTACTGTTGTTTTTACCAACGCAATAGCTTTGGAAGAGTTTTTAATTGATGGAGAGGTCAATAATATTAGAATGCTACAGGCAGAAAAGAATATTATGATAAATGATTATAATTTAAAGGCGGGTAAATCTGTTTTTCTACCAACCATTGGTTTAACAGGTTCATATGGTTGGAATGAGGGTAATTTTCCGGCAACAAACTTTCTTGCTTCAAACACATCCACGGGTTTCTCAGCTGGTGTAAACTTATCTTGGAACCTCTTTAATGGAGGGAATGGTATCACTCAAATTAAGAATGCAAAAATTCTATTAGATTCTCAGGAAACTTTGGAGCAACAGATTAAACAGGAAATCCGTCGCGATATTGCCAACGCTAAAGGCAATTATGAAAATAGACTTCAAGTGTACCAACTTCAAGAACAAAATGTAGCTACCGCGACTAATAATTATGAACGTTCCAATGAACGCTACAAATTAGGCCAAATTACCTCTGTTGAAGTACGGCAAGCGCAAATTAATCTCTTAAATGCAAAAACAAGTAGAAGCCTAGCAAAATATAATGCTAAGCTTGCGGAGTTACAGCTATTGCAGTTAACAGGACAATTACTTAATGTAGATTTGTAACATGCTTGAGCACTTTTTTCAATGCCCTTATTGTTGGGAAGAAATATCCATGCTTTTAGATACCTCAGTTTCAAATCAAACTTATGTAGAAGATTGTGAGGTATGTTGCAATCCTATAGAAATACACCCGCAATTTGAAGAAAATGAGTTAATCGGTTTTGAAGCTATAGATATAGAACAATAAAAAGCCTTTCAAGAAATTGAAAAGACTTTTATTTACTGGTAACGGATATTGGACTCTAACCAGCTTCAGCTGAATTGACTAGAACGGTTGGTATATGGTTAGTTACGGAAAATCAGTTAGGATTTTCAGACGTATTGGCAAGTTAATTAATTCGAGTGAATTTCCTGCGATGGAATTCCGTAGTAATTAATTATACACGTTGTTGTATTTTAGTGCTTTTTATTATTAATCAGTTCCTTTAATTCAATCCACTTTTTATCCGTAAAATGGAAATACGGCAGTTTCAAATTCGACTCAATTCCGTTTGATTTGTATAATATTCGATTCTTTTTGATACTAACAACTTCATTTAATGCTATCCGTTTATTTCCGTTTTCTAGATAAATATAATTTTCGTCAAATTCAATCTCTGTAGGTTTGTCAAAAACCCTTATTATCGTAATTAGTGAATAAATCACAAATAAGGAGCAGATAATAATCGCTCCAATATTTTGAGTCCAAATACTATAAATTAGAAATCCAATTCCACCGATAAGAATGATTCGAGAGACTATATATGTAAGATATTGCGAACTAGTATCGATTCGGTTTTTTGTCATTTTTGTTTTCGTATGAGGTTTTTCGGTATTAAACACAACTACAGCGCTAAACGTAGTGCTGTGATTTCTACGGAAATATAGCAAAATTCGTTTAACAATGCAGTGTGAAACGGACTTCCGTATAATCACGCTGCATTGTTCACCAAGGAGTCCGCGATAGCGGACGTTTCCTTGCTGGATTTTGCGTTATTGGGAGTATAAATTACAGTACCAAATTACTTTTAGCCGGCCGTTCTTGTTTGTTTTGGCTCGAAGCCCACCTAGCGGTGATTTTAGGGTATAGTGGTTGGGGTAATTTGGTTTAGCGCTGTAGTTCGAGTCGATTGCTTTAAGATGCATTGCAACGTAGTTGCGCAGATTAAAGTTCACCGAAGGTGAATTGACTCGAACGGTCTTGTGTATGAAACGTAGCGTGTAAAAAGACGCTAACTTTTCGGATAAACACAGCCCCGAATTTTTATGTTTTGTTTTTAATTTTTCTATTCTAAAAGCCAAATTAAAAATTTGGCGGTCTTTGTAAATAAGCACAAACCTCTCGGTTTTGCACTTACTAGCTATGTTTTATACACGTTGTTGTAGGTAGTCTTTTTATTCAATTTTTTGGTTTTCATCTATGTCAAAAGAACCTTCTTTAGTTCTGGCTGAAACACCAGAATCTAAAGCAATATGTAAGTTTATTTCTCCATAATCTTTTTCTTCTCTCATTATTATTGCTTTAGTTCCTTTTGGTAAGGTTTTATGGTGTTCAGGAATCGTGATTTTATAACCTGTAAATTCATAAGGCTTTATATCTTGTATAGCTGAAATTATAGCTTCACCTATTGCTAACCACCTTGTTACCTGCATAATTTTAAAGTCAATTGTTCCAGTTTTATGAACAGCGTGATTCCTAAATTCTATTAATTTCCCAATCCATTTTTTATAAATATCTGGTATTTCTAATCCACATTCAGAGATAGCTACTGATAATAATTTTGGAAGAGGTGGACTAGGTATATTATCTAATAAATATTTAGAAATTGAATCTCCTTTGTTACTCAAGTACCATTTTAGCCCTGTTTCAAGTGCAGCAGTCAATGTTATAATAAAAGAAGAAAAAGAACGATTCTCATAATTTTGAACTGCATAGGCAAATAGTGTTGAGAATGGTGGTTCTTGATTGAAGTCCGTTTTTCCGACAATTTTCTGAAGATTTTCAATATCGTCTTGGTCAAATTGTACATTCCTACCTCTGAATGAATCAGGAAGAGGAATAAAAATTCCATTTTTTATCCTTGATTTGGTAATAGGCAATGCGGAATCAATGATATCTTTGAATAATTCCTTTTCATCGTCCATTAAACTCCAATATGCTATATTCCAGTTCGGCCATTGATTCGGTGGAACTCTCCTTAACTGGTAATTCGGTAGTCTAATTGATTTTTTATTTTTTCTCAATAATTGGTTTAATTGACGAGCACCCAAATGTAGTTCTTCCGTTAAATCAACAACTTTTCTTTGTAATGAGGCAGGTATTAGATTCCAATGAGGATAATAAACAGGAAGATTAGATTTTATATTTTTTTCTTGCAGATTCATATTATCCACAATTGAACTAAATAATTCTGTTTTTTCTTTTTTAGAAAGGTCATAAGTTAAATATAGACTGATTCCTAATTCATTAATAATAGCTCTAAAGTTATTCCAATCGACAAAACCTGAAGCTTCTCGCGTGTAGATTCGGTATTCATATTCTAATTTAATTTTAAATCTACTCATTAGTGTTCTGTCAAGATTACCTACAACTACAGCGCTAAACGTAGTGCTGTGATTTCTACGGAAATATAGCAAAATTCGTTTAACAATGCAGTGTGAAACGGACTTCCGTATAATCACGCTGCATTGTTCACCAAGGAGTCCGCGATAGCGGACGTTTCCTTGCTGGATTTTGCGTTATTGGGAGTATAAATTACAGTACCAAATTACTTTTAGCCGGCCGTTCTTGTTTGTTTTGGCTCGAAGCCCACCTAGCGGTGATTTTAGGGTATAGTGGTTGGGGTAATTTGGTTTAGCGCTGTAGTTCGAGTCGATTGCTTTAAGATGCATTGCAACGTAGTTGCGCAGATTAAAGTTCACCGAAGGTGAATTGACTCGAACAATGGTTATAAGTAGTTGCGTTTTTAAAGTTATATTTTTTTCGCTGTACTTAGTTGTATTTACTTGTAAGAAGCTTCATCTTCTTAACCAGTCAAGCAATTACTTATAACCATTGTTGTAACACGTTACTATTGATTTAAGTTGAATCTTTCTAGCACTTTCAAAACAATATCAGAGCCTTGTTGTGCATGGTAATTGAAATGAATTGTTCGTATATCTACAAATCCTTTAGTTCCTTGATGAGGAAAATCAGAGCCAGCCCCAGCTATTATTTTTATTCTGAAATCAGGATAATTTGAACTAATAACAGCTATAGGTTTATTAATAGCAACGCTCCATGTTGAACCCCCTAATATTCTTGGCAAATATTTAGAGTTAAGAACTTTGTTTAGTATTTGTTCTATCTTCCAATCTTCTTCTATTTGTATTTCTTTAAAATGAGGTGCATTAATGTCATCTCCCGCAGCTACACTCTCTCTGGTTAGCTTTATAACTTTCAACTCGTCAGTATTTTAATTTTTTATAATTCTTTTTCTTTTTTCAATCCGTTGATAAATATTTCAAAATTATCAGCAATTTTTAAGAATTGCTCTTCGGGAGAGTAGTCATTCCATCTGTTAACATATACACCTCCATAATCATTATCAGACATATCTATACAAAAATGCCATCCTCCCATATCAAATGCGAAAGGGAACCATTCTCCCCAATCTGAATCTTTATATTCCTTAGGTAGTTTCATAATTTCAATTGAACTCATAAAAGAATTTAGAATCCAATGAGTGTTCTCTTGATCAATAAATATATCTTCTTCTATGGATGATTTACCATATTTTACTAAATAGCGTTTGACAAGTTTTGGAATTGAATTTTTAAATTCTTTTTGGGCATGTTTAAAATTACTTTCTCCCATTTTATCTCTTAATGTAAACTCTCTCAAATTCATGCTTTTAAACAAATTAGGATTTCAATGTGTTACAACGACCTGCTAATCGCAGTTCGGTGATTTCTTCGGAAATATAGCAAAATCCTTTCAACAATGTTATTTGAATCGGGAGTTTTCAAAGAAGATTTCCAAGTCGCATACATTTACATTGGAACTGATGATGGACTTCTTTGAAGGGGCAAAGATCCCACCAAAGAACAAGTACCTGATGAACTATATGGGATATGTCTATTACATAACCAAAAGATTTGATTATATAGAGGAACTACTTCGCAATTGGGAAAAAACAGCTCCATTCCAAAAATTCATGATATGCTCAAAAAGATATTCGATTATGGTGAGAATGAAATGAGGAGAAAAGAAAAGCGTTTGGAGCTTCAGGAAAGAATGTTCGAGCAATCGGTAAAAAAGGATAGGGTTACCCAATATGATTATTATATCCTTAAAGAGAAATGGAAAAGCGAACGAAAAAAATTTCTTAAACTCTTGGAACAAATCAAAAAGGAGAAACCTCGATTTGGAAAACCTTACTATAAACTGGAAATTGAAGAATCTGAATTGGAAAGTCTAAAACAAGCATTGAAAGAAGAACTATGATGGCACTTCGCAAAAAGATAGGATGAAGTTTGGTAAGTATTCTATGGACTTACCAAATAAAATATGAACTTTTTTAGCTATTATTTTTCCTTCAACCCACCCTGTCT